>CBINIP010000009.1:0-181381 GCA_966250805.1 uncultured Pontibacter sp.
TGCTCCAGCACCCAGCATAGGAAAGCGCCATCAAACTGCGATTGCGAAGTAAAGTTCATATCCATGGCGTTGCCCTGCTGCAGGTTGTAGCGGCCGGTGGCATAGGGTATGGTTGATAGGTATTTTTCGGCCTGCTCAATCTGCTTTTCAGAATAATCGAGGCCGGTAAGGAACAGGTGCGGAAAACGGCGCAACAGGATTTCGGACTGAGCACCAACGCCGCAGCCTACTTCCAGCAAGTTATTTACCATCGAGAAATCTATGTCTGAATAGATTTTGTTTTCCATGAAGCGCGCCTGCTTGTAAAGGCGCTTTTGTTCTTCGGTGGAATAGCCGTGCAGGTATTTTTCTTCTGAAGGTTCAGTATTTTTCGTTGTCATAACAACTCGTGTTTAAAGATATTAGGTAGCAAATCTAAGCTATTAAATACGAGAGGAACGGCCCGGTTGGCGTTAAAATTATACTTGTTGCGTCAGGCTTTCGGGAAATGAAAAGTAAAAGTAGTGCCTTCTCCCAGAGTTGAAAGTACTTTTAGTTTGATCTTATGGAATTCTGCTACTGTTTTTACAATTGGCAGGCCAAGCCCTTGGCTCTCTCCGTCGGCAGCATGAAAGCGTTTGAATCGATCAAAAATATGCGGCAACTGCTCTTCCGGTATACCTACACCGGTATCTGCTACAGAAAGTTCGTAGCCTTTGCCAACCACCCTGCCTGTTACAGCAATGCTTCCGCCCGGCCGGTTATACTTTATAGCATTGTTTATAACGTTGAACAACATCGTGTGCAGCAACGACTCATTGCCTTGCTGTAGTGCCCAACCCTCTTCTACATCTACCTTCAGGTCTACTTCTTTGGCCTCCGCGCGCTCACCAATTTCTTCTGCTACCTCGCTGGCCAGCTGGTTTATCTCAACAGATTCGTTTTTCAGGTATTGCTCGTTCTCAATGCGTGAAATGAGCAGCAGCGTACGGATGATTGTTTTAAGGCGGTGTAACGTTTTCTGATTCTCTACAAGTTTTACCAGCAAATGCTCGGGTACCGTAGGGTCGGCCAGCATGTTTTCCTGGCGCGTTTGAAGTATAGAAACAGGTGTGAGGAGCTCGTGCGATACATTGCCTATAAATTCCTTCTCTTTCAGGAAAGCAGCTTGTATCTGCCCCATCATGTTGTTAATGGTGTTGTTCAGGTAAAGGAAATCTTCAGTCGAAGTATCTAGCTTGGCAGGAACGTAAGAGCCCGGATGACCAATGCGCTGCAGCCTTTTGATAATGGTGCGGAGAGGCTTTAACAGGATTTTACTGAAAGCAAGGTCTACAAACACAGTAGTAAGCACCACCGCTATCAGAAAGTATAAAGCATACTGCTGCAGCGTGTCGGTGTTTTCGCCAATGGTGGCAAGGCTGCGGCCGATCTCCAGCAGGTAATATTTATTGTCAACTTCGATGGTGAGGCTAAGCACACGGTATTCTTCAATCTCGCCTTCTACTTTGCGCAGGCTGTTTTCAATTCCGTCTACTACCTGTACCGGCGAAGTTATCTCTTCCAGCGAAATAAATTCTTCTTTAAGCAGGTTATAGCTGCCATAGGCTCCATTATCGCCCTCCGAAATAAAAGACCCGATACCTTGCTCTTCAATCATACTTATTACCCTGTCACGCTTTTGCAGCAGGCGATCATCGGTGTTGTGCAGTGCCACCCTATGTATGATAAATGGCAGCGAAAGCACCAGCAACAGCAGGATAACAATTTTAGAAGCAGCACTGAAGAGTGCGATCTTGGTCTGAAGCCGCATATTACGATACTGTTAACCTATAGCCAACACCACGCACAGTTTCCAGCCAGTCGGTAGGGATGTGGGCAGATAGTTTTTTGCGCAGGTTTTTAATGTGCACGTCTATGTAGTTGGAGTCGTAATCATCTTCCAGAATATTGCCCCAGATGTGCTCTGTTAGCTGCAGCCTTGTTAAGATGCGGTTCTTGTGCAAAAGCAGGTAATGCAGCAGGTCAAATTCCTTTTTTGTTAGCGATATATCTTTATCCTGGTAACTCAACTTGCGGGCTGTGCTGTCGAGGTTAAAACCGTGGAAAGAAAGTATAGATGATTTCACCTTGAATTTTCGGCGTATGACAGCCTGCATGCGGGCATCGAGTTCCAGCAACGAGAATGGCTTTGGAAGGTAATCATCAGCCCCAAGCCCCAAACCTTTTATGCGTTCCTCCAGAGAGCCACGCGCTGTAAGTATAATAACAGCCGGGTCATGGTCTAATTGCTTTGTTTCCTCCAGCAGGTCAAGGCCATTGTAATCGGGCAGGCCCAGGTCCAGAAGTATAAAATCATACAGGTTTACGGCTATCTTCTCAGATGCATCGCGGCCGGTATGGGCCCAGTCGCAACGGTAGTGCTGCTGCGACAGAAAATGGACCAACTCAGTTGCCAGGCTGGCTTCGTCCTCTACAATCAATACGTGCATGGGTGCTTGTGTTGGTTATACTTTAGTTTACAAAGTTAGAAAGTATAGCTTATGTTAAGCGTGTAAAATGACTGAGCTTTAGACTCGTCGCCTTCTAACAAATTTACAGGAATAGAATAACGCCACGACGGCTCTACCTCAAAACTGCCCAGGTATACCACCAGTGGCACCTGGAAATCATAGTTGAGTACTTTAAACTTATGCTCTGTTGTGGTAGTGGTTGTTGTTGTGGTGGTGGTGCCGCCATTATTGTTGTTATTGCCGCCTTTGCCAGGTATCAACGGATCCAGAATGCCACCACCGGTTGTAGGGTTCCCGATTATCTTTTTCTTTTGCTCGGTAGTATGCGTTTCTGAAAATTCTTGGGTGCCTGATGTAATGCTGATCTTCGGATCGAGGCCAACTATAGTTTTACCCTTCCAGATCGGGTTAAGCGGAATGTAGCGTGAGTTTTCAAGTACTACGAACAGGTCGTTGCTGCCACCAAACACGTAGCTTGTCTTTAGCCCAGTGAGTATATATTTCCAATCAAGGGTAGTATAAGCGGTAGCTGCATTGGATGTAACGGCTTTTACCAGTGGTGTATTATCGCTGAAGAAAAAGCGGGAGTAGCTTAAAGTACCGGTTGCACGCTTACCCATGCTGAAACTATAACCCACAGATACATCGGTTTCGTCTATATAATCTTCGGTGTTGAAGAGCTGGTAAGTTGTAGCCGATGCCCACAAACCGGTGCGGTGAGTATAAGTAACCGTAGCCGCTGCATAAGGATAACGGGTTGGCGTATTACGGCCATAGAAGGATGAATTGTTTGCAGTTTCAAGGCCCA
This sequence comes from uncultured Pontibacter sp., assembly GCA_966250805.1. Taxonomy (GTDB): domain Bacteria; phylum Bacteroidota; class Bacteroidia; order Cytophagales; family Hymenobacteraceae; genus Pontibacter. The sequence goes on from CBINIP010000009.1 coordinate 3,301, forward strand.
GCGTCCACCAGCCTTTCTTACTGACAGAATCAGCAGGGGTAGTGGTGTCGGCCTGTACTGCAACTGCAGGGTTGGCCAGGGCAGGCGTTATTATGGTTAACGCGAGCAGTATCCATAAACTGATTTGCTGTTTCATTTTATAGTTATAATGTGTAAACAGACCGCCTCTGTGGATGACAGAGGCGGCCTGTTCATCAGATTACCTAAGCTTAGTGTTTTCCTACTTTAATGGCTGAGCCAACTTTTACAGCACTGCCAACGCCTACATTAACAGGCTTTGCAACAGTATTAGTAGCTCCTTTTATGATTTTAACCGGGCGGCCAGCATTAACCGGACGACCTGCGCTTACAGCACCTGTTGCTCTTGCGGCAGTTTTAGTAGCCACATTAGCCTCCACTTTCACAGGCTTTTCCTGGCGTTTTGCAGTAGCTACCTCTTTTACAGCCTGGCCTTTAGCTTTACCTGTTGCTTCTGTGCCCTGAGCCACATCTACCACAGCTTGGCCATGTGTTTCAGATTGAGCTTTAACTTCACTAGTAGTCTTACCGGCTTTCTCTTTCGTGCCCTGGGCAACTTTTACAGTTTCCTGGATAGCAGCTTCTGTAGTAGCAGTTGCGTTTGTTTTCACATCAACGGCAGCCTCTGTAGTTGTTTCTGCTGCAAGGGCAATGTTTTTGTTAGCTGTTTCTTTTACAAGCTGGCCTTTAGCAGTTGTAGTTACTTCAGCATTGTGAGCAACTTCTGCTACAGCCTGGCCGTGGTTGTCAAGTTCTTTAGCGGCCTGTTCTTCTTTGGCAGCTTTTTCTTTCTTGGCTTTTTCAGCTCGCTCTTTTCTCTTCGTTTCTTTCTCAGGCTTAGCCTTTGGCTCCTGCTTTTCTGCTTTAGCTTTTGCGTCACCTTTAACAGCTGCCTCGCTTACAACAGTACCTTTTCCGTTCACGTCAGCAGTAGTAGAAGTCTGAGAAGCAGTGCTTACGCTTTTGCCATGTCCATTGGCTGATACTTCTGCAGAAGTCTGAACGCCTGTATTTGCTTTAGTTGTGTTTGTCTGAGCGAAAGTAGTGGCTGCACTTAGTACAGCGATAGCTACAAGGGATAGTTTTTTCATTATTCGTGTTGTTTATTTATAGTTTATGCATCAAAACTATAATGTCAAGATGAAGAGAAAATGAAGAACATCTTTTTTGCGAAATTTTTTTAAATTTTTTTCAAAGCCTGGTTTTTCATCCCAAAGCTACACACTATAAAGTATAAGCAGGCAAAATAGAAAGTATAGCCGGCTTGTATTTCTGATAAGCGTATCTCCTAAAGCATTTGCCCAGATTAACGTTCCATTTCGTCTGTTTAAGTATAGCTATTGATTTTGAAGCTTCTTAGGCTGTACTTCCAACTCATCTTAAATAGAACTAACTTGCTCTTTTTGCTGAAGACTACCGTTAAGGGTTTAGCGTTAGCATTAATCTTACATGAATAACATCCTTAAAAATTACCGGCGACGACTATTGAACCTGGGCACTGGCAACAGAGCTCTGGTACAAATGCGCCTGTCTGCAGAAATGCATCTGGATGTTCAGGAGCTGGATTTTCTGATCAATTCGCCTGCCTTTAGTATCATACAAAACCTGATTGCCGGAAAGAAAAGGATCATAATAAGCCCTTATGCCGATAGCCGTTTTGCCCCGGTAGAACCAGTTAGCCGCCGCCTGCGCAACATAAAGCGTAAGGTGGAGATGGTGTTTGAGGAGCGTGGCAGCCGTGAGTTATACATTGGCTGGCCCTTTGTGCACGGCAAATTTTCTGACGGAACAGCTATACGTTGCCCCTTGCTTTTCTTCCCGGTGGCTTTGCAGCTGAATGCTGCCCGCGAGTGGGAGCTGGTACAGGATACATCGCAGCAGCCACACGTGAACCAGAGTTTTTTACTGGCCTATGCTCATTATAATAACACACCTGTAGCAGAGCAGCTCCTGGAGCTGGACCTGCGCACTTTGCCGCAACATTCGCTGGAGTTCCGCACAAAGCTGTATGAGCTGCTGAAAGAGAGCAACATGGCTGTGCATACTGGTCGCGATCTGTTTAATGATAGGCTGAAGCACTTCAGGGAATATAAAAAAGCAGATTATGAGGAGGCGCTAAAACCGGGTCAGCTGCACCTGGAGCAGGAGGCCGTTTTAGGCATTTATCCACAGGCTGCATCTTACCTGCTGGCCGATTATGATGAGCTGCTGCTCCGCGATGGCTTAACTGAAATAGAAGACCTGTTCCCGGCAGCGCTTTCCGAAAGTATAAGTACAGCAAACCAGGCACAGCATACTTTCACGGTTTTTGATATGGATGCCTCGCAGGAGGCCGCGCTTCAACAGGTAAAGCAGGGCAGGTCGCTGGTGGTGCAGGGGCCGCCTGGTACAGGCAAGTCGCAGCTCATCTGTAATCTGATCTCTGATTTTACAGCCCGTGGCAAAAAAGTGTTGGTGGTGAGCCAGAAACGGGCTGCGCTAGATGTGGTGCACCAGCGACTTTCTACGAGAGGCATGGGCAATTTTGCTGCTTTGGTGCACGACATCCATGTTGACCGGAAGAGCATTTATGCCCAGCTTCAGCAGCAAGTAGAGCAGGTAGAGGAGTACCGGAAACAGAACCTCGCCCTCAACAGCATTTACACCGACCGCACTTTTCTGGAAGTATGCCGAAGTATAAACCGCTGCACCCAAAAACTGGAGGCCTTTAAGTCTGCGCTGTTCGATACAAGTCGTTGTGGCTGGTCGGCCAAAGAGATATACCTGCAAAGTAATTTATCTGCGCCACAAATTCAGCTAGGCAATAATTTCAGGCATTTTACCGCCAGCACTATTACCGATTTTTTACCGCGCCTGCGCCAGTACCTGCAGCGTGCGGCTGTTTTAGAGGCCCCGGATTTTCCTCTGAAGAACCGGCGTAATATGCAGGGCTGGGGGTGGCCGCAACGCCAGAAACTGGAGCAGGCCATAAAAGAGCTGAACAGGAAGTATAATCAGGCAGCGCAAAGTATAAAAGAGCTCAGTGGCTTTGATTTTACGCTGGAAAAACTGCCGAAAGGTATACACATCCACTCTTGCATAACTGATCTGCAGAAGCTGCTGGCACAGCCTGAGGCAGCGCAAATAGTGCTGGTTCTGGCCCAGAGATCAGTTAATACAAATGAATTGGAGCAATTGATAATTCAGCTGCGGAATTTATACTTGGCTACGCCTGTGCCTGATGCAACTATACCGGCAGATAAAGTACAGGCAGTGCAGGCGGCCCTGAAAGTATATGAGCAGCAACAGGGCAAGTGGCTGAAAAGTATAAACTGGCGCTTTTTCTCTCCGGAAAAGAAGGTGCTGGAGAATGCGCTGGAGCAGTATGGTTGGGAGCTGACAGAGGAGGCAGTAGCTAAGTTGAAGGTTAAGCTACAGCTACGGCAGCAGGCCGAACAGCTTTTGCAAAGCCTCAACCAAAGTATAAACAGCACGCTAAGTATAAACTCTGCGCCTGAAAGCATACTGCAGCAACTGGATTATGTAGAGCAGGCTGTTCAGGCCCGGGAGCTTTTAAAACAATTACATCAGGCAAAGGTGTTTTCGGAAAAGCTGGTGCAACAACCGGATCTGCCGGGGCGCCTGCTACAGCTTAGCCAAAGTATAACCCAGCTTCAGCGAGACTATAACCAGTGGCTGGAGTGGCTCACAGAAACGCAGATACAGCAACTTTTGCAGGAGCCGGAACATGGAAAACAATTGCTTCAGGCGCTTCAACAGCACTTCGAGCCTTTGGTGGCGCACGATACTTTGCAGGCTACCTTTACCCAAGCTGAGCGTGAGGTTGCGCAGCTTCTGTTGGAGAATAATATTACCCCGGATGTTACAGACCTGGAAGCGCTGTTTGTAAACAGTGTGCAACTGGCCTGGCTACATGAGCTGGAGCAACAACATTCCGAGCTACGTATGCCTTCGAGCGGCGAAATGGAGCTACTGGAGCAGGAACTGCAACGGCTGTTGCAGGAAAAGAACCGCCTGAGCCAAGAGATTGTGTTGTCGAAACTTCGTGAGCAAACCTATACTAACTTAGAATATAACCGTTTGGGCAATGCCGTTACGTACCGCAGGCTGTATGCGCAGGTTATCAAGAAGCGTAGTATGTACCCAATCCGTAAGCTGTTTACACTGTTTTCAGAAGAAATTCTGGACCTGGTGCCGTGTTGGCTGGCCTCTCCGGATACGGTTTCGGCAGTGCTGCCGCTGGCGCAATGTTTTGACCTGGTGATCTTTGATGAAGCCTCTCAGTGTTATTCTGAATCGGGTATTCCGGCTATACTTAGAGGCAGGCAGGTAATGGTGGCCGGCGACGAAAAGCAGCTAAAACCATCCGACCTGTACCAGGCTCGCTGGAACCCGGACGGGGAGGAGGCTGAGGAGTTAACAGCCGAATCGTTGCTGCAGCTTTGCAGTTTATACCTGCCTCAGACCATGCTCACACAGCATTACCGCAGCCGTTACCCTGAGCTTATAGAGTTTTCGAACCAGCACTTTTATAGCCGCAAACTGGAGCTGATCCCTGACAGGTATAAAATAAATGCAGGCCAGCCGGCAATCAGTTTTGTAAAGGTTCGGGGAGTATGGCATCAGAATAAAAACTTGCCCGAAGCCGAGGCTGTCGTGAAACTGGTGCTTGAAATGTTGCAGCAAAACCAGCAGGATATTGGGGTCATCACCTTTAACTATAGCCAGCAAATGCTGGTACTGGACTTGCTGGAAGAAGCTGCCCTGGCTCAAGGTATAAATCTGCCAGCAAGCCTGCTGGTGAAGAACATCGAGAACATGCAGGGCGATGAAAAGGAGGTAATTATACTTTCTGTTGGTTATGCGCCCGATGAAAAAGGAAAGCTGACGATGCAGTTTGGTAGCCTGAACCAGGCAGGCGGCGAAAACCGGCTGAACGTAGCCGTTACCCGCGCCAAGCAGCAGGTTATTGTTGTAAGCAGTATAGATGCAGCCCAGCTTCAGGTAGAAAACACACTGCACCAGGGTCCTAAACTACTGAAGGCATACCTGAGCTATGCCCAAACGGTAAGCAACGGCGGCTTTGTATATTCTCCGGTTAAGGCAGCAGCACCTGCGTCGGGCTGGTTACTAAAAGAACGCTTACAAGCTGATTTGCCAGACCTGCAACAGGAACTGCCATTCGCCGACCTGACCTGTAAGCAGAGCCAACACTATAAAGCTGTTTTACTGACAGATGATGATCTATACTTCAGCCATCTTTCGGTGCGCCATTCGCATGTCGATGTGCCTCAGCTTTTGCAAAACCGCCACTGGCCATACTTTAAAGTATACAGCCGCCAGTATTGGGAGGATAAGCAGGGCGTGCTGGAGCGATTAAAAGTGATAGGTGCCGAAGTGAATAGATAATTTATACTTTCGCTCAACTATAAACAAATACCTGAAACAACTCTATGCTGATAAAGCTTTTCACCCTTTATGTATACTTGCAGGCATCGCTTTGTGGCTGTGGCTCTGATCGCCGCAACAGTGATTTTGTGCGGCTCAGGAAAGATTACAAAGTAAAGGTGCAGAAAATTGGCCGGCTGGAGGAAACTGTACTTGAGAGCTCTGGTTTCGCGCATGGCCCCGACAGCACCATCTGGACTCACCCTGACAGCGGCTCGCCCAGCGAACTATATCTTGTATCGAAGGATGGCAGGCTGCTTAAAAAGGAACAGGTAAGTATACAAAACAAGGACTGGGAAGACCTGGCGCAGGACGATAAAGGCAACCTGTATATCGGTGATTTTGGTAATAACTTAAACAACCGGAAGGACCTGCGCATCTATAAAGTACAACAAAACAACATGGTTGTTACCGATACCATTCAGTTCAGTTTCGCCGACCAAAATGCTTTTCCACCCGATACCAAAGAGCAACACTACGACCTGGAAGCCTTTTTCTACTATCAGGACTCTCTTTACCTGTTTACAAAAAGCCGCGCGTTTAAAAGTATAACCAAGCTCTACAAACTGCCTGCCACCGCCGGGAATTATACTTTACAGCCCCAGGCAGAGCTGCGGGTAAAGTCGCCGATAACGGCTGCCGATGCATCTGCCGGAGCCGGTAAATTTGCTTTGCTAGGGTATGGTAGGTTATACCTTTTCGAGCCGGAGACATCCGAAAGCATTACTCTCAATAGCAGGCGGTATTGTTTACCATTAGGCCGTACAGGGCAGGCAGAAGCTGTTCTTTTCCTGTCGCCGGACAGGTTGCTGGTAGGCAATGAAAAAGGCAAACTGTATCAGGTATCGCTTAAAGCTAAGAACAAGCGGCCCTAACCACTCTTACAAAGTATAGCCTTAAAACAGGTGCTTGCCGTAGTAGGTTATAGACAGTTGTAACCTATTAAAAGTATGCATAAGACAATATTGGTAACGGGAGCCACTGGCACCGTTGGGCGGGAAGTTGTAAAACAGCTTTCTATGCAGGATAGCATAAGAGTAAGAGCAGGCGTGCACTCCATTATCAAAGGCGAAAACCTGAGGCGCCTGCCGGATGTAGAGGTTGTAGAGATGGAGTTTGAAGACCCTGGCTCGTTGCATGCAGCCTTTACACACGTAGATAAAGTTTTTCTTATCACGCCTAACGCCCGCGACCAGGTAGACCAGGCAAGAATACTGATAGACGAAGCTCGGCGAGCTGATGTACAGCATATTGTCAGGTTATCGGCAAGTGGTGCCGATGCTGAGCCTGCCATACAACTAGGCCGTTGGCACCGCGAAATAGAGCGAGATATTGAACAAAGCGGCATTGCTTTTACTCACCTGAGGCCTACCTCGTTCATGCAGAATTTTATTAACTATAACTCCGGAAGTATAATACACGAAGGTAAATTCTACATGCCTACCGGCGAGGGTAAAGTAAGTTATGTAGATACCCGCGATATTGCAGCAGTAGGAGTAGAGGCCCTGATTGGTGCAGACCACGAAGGAAAAGCCTATGAAGTGACAGGACCCGAGGCGCTGTCGCATACCCAGATTGCAGACATTTTCAGCGAAGTGCTTAAGAAAGAAGTACAGTTTGTAGATATACCTGAACACACCGCACTGCAAACTATGCTAGCGCACCACACACCGGAATGGATGGCAAATGCTATGCTGGAGCTATACAATTTATACAAGTCTGGTTACGGGTGCCGTGTTACAGATACGGTAGAACGTTTAGCTGGCAGGCCGGCTCATACTTTCCGGCATTTTGCGGAAGATTATACCCATTGTTTTACAGAACATAGATCATAAAAAATCCCTCCTGAAGAACAGGAGGGATTTTTTTCAGCTAAACTTATCGTTAGTCTCTTTCAGGATGGCGGTAACGATCGCTGCGGTGCGTCTGGTAACCGCTATCGCTTCCGTGCTGACCTGATGAAGAACCTTCACGCTGAGATGAGCCTTGTTCGCCCATGTCGCTACGATAGTTCTCACGCGAGGAAGAGCCCTGGTTGTCGCTGTAGTAAGAAGTACGGCTATCCATAGAACCATAACGGCTTTGGTCGCCGCCACGGCCACCCTGGTTGTAACCACCTTCTCGGTAATCGCTCTGGCCATAGTTGCCTTGGTTATACTGGCCGCCTTGTGAGCCGTAGCCACCGCCGCTCATACCTCTTGACGAAGTTGAACCGTAACCACCTTGCGAGCCATAGCCGCTACCAGAAGATCCGTAGCCGCCCATGCCTCCCTGGCCGCTCATGCTGCCGCCATAGCCGCTGTATCCGCCCTGAGAAGAGCCATAGCCACCTTGCTGGCCACCTCTGCTGCTACCTTGCGAACCATAACCGCCCTGGCTGCCTGAGCCGTAACCGCTGCCTTGCATACCACTTCGGCCGCTGCTTGATGAGCGATACTCATCGTTGTAAGATCCGCCCATAGAGCCATAGCCTCCTTGTCGGCCGTAGCCTCCCTGCATATCGCCCTGAGAGCCATAACCTCTTGATGAGCCATAGTCATCTCTGTCGTACTCGCTCATACCTCTGGATGAACCGTAGCCCATTGAGCCATAGTCGCCACCTCTTGATGAACCACCATAACCGCCCTGAGATGAACCGTAGCCACCCTGGCCATAGTTTGTTCTGGATGAGCCTGAGCCAGTTGTGCTGGAGCCGCGTCCTTCCATACCGTAGCCGCCTTGTGAACCATATCCGCCACGCTCAGAAGAACCATAACCGCCCATGCCGCTCTGGCCGCTCATGCCACCACCATAACCGCCTTTAGATGAGCCATAGCCGCTTCCTTGTCCGCTATATCCGCGCTGAGAAGAGCCAAAATAATCATCCTGGTCGCTGCCACGTCTTGATGACATGCCGGCACCTTCGTGATAGCTGCGGTTGCTGCTGGTGTAGCCGCCGCCATAGTTGCTGTAGTTTCCGCTAAGGCCACTTTCGTAGCTGCCATAGTTACCCTGGTTAGAGTTGCCACCTGTGCCAAAAGCTCCGCTGGCGCCTCCGTAAACGCTGCCACCCTGCTCATCGCCTTCTCTATCCTGATGGCCACCCTGTAAGCCTCCTCTGGAAGCACCATAATCCTGGTCCTGGTATCTTACACGGTTTCCTTCCATGCCGCCCTGGTTGCCATAGTTATAACCACCTTCCGAGCCCCAGCCTGAACCGCCGCGAGATGAACCATAGCTGCCCTGGCCACCATAGCCACGCTCAGAAGATCCGTAGCCACCCATGCCGCTCTGGCCGCTCATGCCACCGCCATAACCGCCCTGAGAAGAGCCATAGCCGCCTTGCTGTCCGCTGGAGCTATAACCAGTGCTATCGCCGTAGCCGCGTTGCATGCCTCCGCCTTGCTGCGAAGAACCATAATCGCCCTGGTAACCATAACCGCTCTGGCCGCTATAGCCCCCATGCTGGGAACCATAACCATAGCCGCCCTGCTGGCCGTAGCCCTGCTGAGTGCCATAGTCGCCGCCACCTTGCGATGAGCCGCTATAACCACCCTGCTGCTCACCGCTGCTGCCCTGCGCACTTAACGAACCATAGCTACCTACCTCTGAGCCTTGTGAGCTCTTTGATGCAGATGTGCCAGAAGTAGTGGAACCTGATTTTTTACTTGTTGATTTTGAAGTTTTGGTATCTGAAGTCTTGGCTTCTTTGGTAGAGCCTGTTTTAGCTTTGGCTGTTGTAGATTTAGATTCTGAGCCTGCGCCTAAAGCTGTACTTTTGCCACCTTTTGCTGAAGCTGAAGTTGTGCCGGAAGATGTTGTTCCGCTGGATTTGCCTGATGAGCCTGCAGATGTAGAAGATCCTGTAGTGCCCATAGAGCCGGATGATGTTGTACCTGAAGAGGTACGTGAAGATTCTCTAGATCCTGAAAACAACCCTGATGAACCTTCATTTGATGTATTTGAGGAGGACATGCCGCTCGTTGTTGATCCTGCCGATGATGTGTCGGAGGATGGGGTTGATCCCTGGTTTTTCTCATTTTCTTTCATAGTTCTGATCTCCTTAGTTATATAGTTTATTAAAAGGTTCTTTAGCATTACCTGTTTTGCCAGCTATACTTGCTGCTGTTATCTGTAGTGGTTACAGCAGGCTAAAACGGGTTGCTGTTCTGCTGCCTGTTTTAGTAATTATATGGGTTTTTAGGTGTGGCAGACCGTTTTAGCTATACGAACCATGTGGGAGAGGGTTATTTATATGTCTCAGGCAGTCAATCAGAAGTATACTTTTTGCTCATGGTTATGACTGCAACAGGGGCTTTGAAAGGAAAGCTATATATAGGACTATTTTTATTTATTGCTGTGAAGAGAAGCAACTCAGGGATATGATGACTTACAGGCCCGGAAAGAAACTCATAAGATGTATTCTGTGAGAGCTATGACTTTAGAAACGCTTGCTAGTTAACAGATTATCAATTTTTTATTGATATAGATGGTAATTCCAAAGTAATGATTAACTTTGTTGCATTATTATAAAATCATTATCATGCAAACAGGTAAAGTAAAATTCTACAACGTGTCTAAAGGCTTTGGCTTCATCATCGCTGACGATACAAACCAAGACATCTTTGTTCACCAGACTGGCCTAGTACACGAGATCCGTGAGAACGATCGCGTTTCTTTCGAGGTGAAAGATGGCAAAAAAGGATTGAATGCAATCAACGTAGAGAAAATCTAAGTTAGAAATATATAGTGCCGCCCGGCACACATTCATCTGATTTAACCCGCTCACGAGATGAGCGGGTTTTTCATTTATGTACGCTGCTGTTTTCTTTTTTCTCCTCGTTCAGTTCCTCACCTTTCTCAAGACCTTCCTCTATCAGTTCGTTTGCTTCAAGGTGCTCTTCTTTGGTAGCTGTTGGCTGGTCCTGCGCTTCCTGTTTTAGCGGCTCATAGCTAAGGCTGATAAAAATAGGGAAGTGGTCGGAGCCAAATTTAGGCAGGCGCTCCAGGTGTATCAGTCGGAAAGCAGGATCATAAAATACATGATCAAGGGGGTAACGGAACAGCGGAATAAATGCATTGTAAGTGTTGTAGAAGCCACGGCCCACACGAGGGTCCAGCATACCGCTTATGTTCTTGAACAGCTGTGTGGTGTTAGACCATGCTACATCATTCAGGTCGCCGGCTACAATGCATGGGCGTGTACATTTTTTTACCTGCTTGGCAACTAATAGCAGCTCTGCTTCGCGCGTTTCGGTGTTTCTGAGCAGGCGTGGCGGCTGCGGGTGTACCGTGAAAAAATCGAACAAGGCTCCGCTTGGCAGCTCAACCGTTGTCTTGAAGGAAGGTATGTCGTCCTCAACCAGAAATCTTACCTCGCTGTTATGTAACTTAAACTTGCTGTAAAGCATCATGCCATAGGTATTCTCCAGCGGCTTCTTTATGGAGTACGGATATAGTTTATCCAGCTCGGTGCGCAGGCTCTGATGCCAGGCCTCGTTAGGTTCATTTATTACCAGTATATCCGGATTCTGCGAAAGTGTAAGGTTCAGGAAGTTTTCATGCTTTTTGTTCGTCATCCTTACATTCGCAATCATCAGCGAGAAAGTGTTCTGGGGCTTTAGCTGTGTATTAGATAAGGCCTCAGATTTGGCTATTGGGGTGAAGTGGTAAATAAAGCGTACCTCATTAACTATAGCCACTATCCAGATGACCAGCATCACTATTTCATGAGTGCTGTGAAAGCCATACATAAACCCAAACGCAGAAAGTGTAAGGGTCAGAAGTATAGCTATGTGCATCCTCGGAAAATCAAAAATGCGTACCCACCATAATGGGGTTTTCAGGAGCGGTAAGAAAGACAACAAGGTTAAAATATATCCTGTTGTTTGTAAAGCTATCTTCATTGTAGCAAAGTGGTGGTAAATAAATGACAGGCATGTTATAAGTAGTTAAACCATGCCTGACGTGGTAGTACTTAAGGTGCAAGTACGTTGTTGTACGTGATGTATTAGCTTGAGGTAATGTTCTTGATTAAGAAGTATATAGAAATCCTATAAAGCAACAAGCCCTTCCGGTAATTGTACCAAAAGGGCTTGTGTAGTTTTAAGCTTATACTTTAACTAATTACCTAGCATCAGCTTTTTTTGCAACGCGCACACCTACTGCCAGTATGCCAGGCAAGGGATCCCGGCGCATGTATTGCGTTAGTACCAGCTTATAAGTACCTGCTTTTTTAAATGCTATATTCTTTAGTGCCAGTGCCTGCAAATCAAACAGATCGCTGGAACCTTTGCCTTGCGGCTTGCCTGTTTTAGGGTCCATCAGCAGCAGCTCGTGCAGTTGCGATGATAGCTGTTTACCATCCGGACTAATCAATTGGTGCTTCAGGTACAGGTTATAGTAATCGTAAGACAAGGCATAGCGCACGTTAAAGTATACATCATAGCGCTGGCTAGTGTCCTCTATCTTGAACTCAAATACAGGAGCATTCTCTACGGTCCAGTTGCCTTGCTCAAAATCGGTGTTCTGCTCATATACCCTGTTTGGGTCGCAGGAAGTTAGCAGCAGCATGGCCGCTGCTAACATTACAATCAGTTTATGCATCGGTGCGCGGCTTTTGCTGGTCTGGTCTCTTTCCTTTAAATGGCCTGCGCGATTTCTGCTTCTTTGCCTGCTGCTCACCAGTTGGCGCTGCCTGTTGCCCGGTGCCGGCCTGCGGCTCTGGTCTGGCTGGCCTGTTATTTGGTGCCCCCTCGCGTGTTTGCCTTGGTTCACGTTCTGTGCGTGGCTCGCGGTTTTCCTTAGGCTCACGGTTATCGCGGCGGTTGTTATTTTTATTCTTGAACGGCGGCTTTGGCCTGCTCTGCTTTTGCTCTTGGCCGGCAGGTTTAGCTGCAGCCTCTGTAACAGTTGCCATAACCTTAGCTAACGCACTGCCAGCCGATGCTTCAGGCTGTTGTGGTGCATTGGCCTCCGTTTGTTTTGCCTCAGACTGCTTCGCCTTTTTCTTCTTCTTCTTTTTCTTGCTCTTGAACTTGTCATCCAGGCGCTCCAGGCTTCCTTCTACCTGTGCTACAAATTCATTCTGTTTTGGCTCGTCTTTTACCTCCAGTGTCAGGGTCTCAACCACTACGCCTTTGGCATTCAGCGTCTGGATTTCCTGAACACGCTCTACAGGCACCGGATACCAGTTATTATCGCCTTTGTAGCCAAACCACATCATTCTTTTAAAGATGTCAGTTTTCTGAAGTATAGCGTCGCCTTGCTGTGTGTGCAGCGGTCGGTTTACAGTTGGTATATCCTTCAGCGCCTCCATATAAGTTTCCAGCTCATAGTTCAGGCAGCATTTTAAACGCCCGCACTGGCCCGAAAGCTTACTTGGGTTTAGCGAAAGGTTCTGGTAACGCGCAGCTGTTGTAGATACGCTCTTGAAATCGGTGAGCCAGGTAGAGCAGCATAGTTCGCGGCCACAGGAACCAATGCCACCTAAGCGGCCGGCTTCGTGGCGAAGACTGATCTGGCGCATTTCGATACGTACTTTAAACTCCTCAGCAAGCTTCTTGATCAGATCGCGGAAGTCTACACGGTCGTCGGCAGAGTAATAGAAAGTAGCCTTAGATCTGTCAGCCTGATATTCCACATCTGACAGTTTCATCTTCAGGCCGAGGTTCTGCACAATCTCGCGGCTACGGTACATAGTACCGGTTTCCAGGTCGCGCACCTCATTAAATTTCTCCATATCGCGCTCATTCGCAATACGGTATATCGTTCTGATCTCTTCGTTGTTGTCTACTTTCTTCTTCAGCATCTGCAGGCGAACCAGCTCTCCTTTAAGAGACACATGACCAATATGGTGGCCATTAGGTACGTCTACCACCACTGCATCGCCGGTTGTAAGGTCCAGCCTGTTTATGTTACGAAAGAAATCTTTGCGGCCGCCTTTAAAGCGTACCTCCACTATATCAAACTCCTCGAAGGAGGTAGGCAGCTCCATATCGCTGAGCCAATCGAACACGTTTAAACGGTTACAGCCTCCCGTGCTGCACCCGCCGTTGCTTTTGCAGCCACCCGGTTTGGTGCCGCATCCGCCACTAGAACATGAATTACATCCCACAGTTTTATATCTCCTATATAGCTAATGCTATTCTTGTTTTCTTAACTTGATAAGTAACAAATATACTAATTTTTTGAGCTTTTGCTTAGCTCATGCCATTTGGGCTACGCAGGACAACAACAAGTTGCTGCAATTAGTGCAGCAGTCCGTGTAAATGGCTGTATAAACTATCTAAAACCGGCAATAATAATAGGGCAGAGGTGAAATTTAAAACATAATTTTGAGCCATGCTCCGGAAACTGCTGTCACATGCTGCTATTTATGGGTTATCGGCACAGGTGCCGCGGTTGGCCGGTGTACTGGTGCTGCCCATTATTACGCGTTACCTTAGCACCACCGACTATGGCGTGGCCGGCGTGGTAACAGCTTACGCATCGGCTCTGGTAATGCTGCAGTCGCTGGGGCTTTCGGTGGTAATGACGAACACTTATGCACAGCACCCGAACAGGTATAAATGGATATGGCGGCAGTTGCATGGGTTTATCTCGCTATACTCGTTGGGGTATGGCCTGCTGATGATTGCTATCTTATACTTTGCAGTTCCCCCCGAAGCACATGAGCACCGGCTTTCGATTGCCTTGCTGTATAGTTTGCCTGCCATGCTTTTTGCCAACACCGATATGCAGGCCAGTTTGTACTACCAGTTGTCGCAGAAGCCATTGCTGCTGGGTGCGCGTACGTTTGTGGTGGGAGCTATAACAGTAATTCTTAATGTTTATACTATAGCCTACCTCCGGATGGGGTATATGGGGTGGTTTTACGCCAATTTTTTCGGCCATCTTTCAGGTTTTATAGTTAACTGTTATAGTATATATTTCCGGCAAGGCTTCTGGCCGATCTTCAATTTTAAGTGGTATCGTATTAAGTCTGCTTTAAAAATTTCGTTGCCGGTACTTCCTCACAACATGTCGTTCTTCCTGCTCGATACTTCTGACAGATTAGTGCTTGATACTTTGCGGGTGCCGCTTCCCAGAATAGGCTTGTATAATGTAGCTTCCTCTTTCGGATCATACTTTATGATTGCCTCCGGTGCCATTGTACAGGCTGCATCGCCGTTTTATCTGCGATACTATAAACAAAGTGCCGGTTTAGACGGGGCTTTGCAGGCACGGCGCATGACATTTGCCTTGCAGGCTATGTTTCTGGCTGCAACAACTATAGGTTGCCTCTGGCTTAAGGAGATTTTCCACTTACTCATCAGAAACGAAGAACTGCAACAGGCTTACCCTTTGGCTATTATTATCCTGATGGGCTATAATTTCAGGCCGATGTATCTGGCTGTAATAAACCTGCTGGTATACCGGGAGAACACGAACAAACTATGGAGGATTTCGGCAGTTGCAGGTGTAGCTAACGTGGTTCTCAACTTTATACTTGTACCAGTTTTTGGTTACCAGGCTGCGGCCTATACCACGTTTGCTGCGCTGATGTATATGGGCTATAGTGGTTATTTTCTGAAAGAGTATAAACAGGCTGCTTTGGTAAAGTTTTACCCTATGGTGTGGCTAAGTATAACTGTGGCCGCTTTGCTGGTAGTATATAATCTGGCAGATGTGGAGGTAGTATATAAAGTATGGCTGACTGCTGCAACTGCCTTGGTGGTGGGTGGAATTTTATACTTTAAAAGAAGAGAGATATTTATACTATAAAAGGGCTTATGCCTGCCCCTTTATAGTATAAACAGGGTTTGTTTTATGGCTTCAGTACTACCTTCACGCAGTTATCCTGTTTTTTGTTAAAGATATCGTACATCTGGGAAGCTTCGCTAAGCGGAACATTGTGTGTAATAATATCATCCAGTACTACTTTGCCATCCTGTACCAGTGATACCAACTGATCGATGTAGCGATGCACCCAAGCCTGGCCACCCATTAGCTTTATACCTTTGTCGAACCACTGGTGCAGCGGGAAATTGTTGTAGGGTGAGCCATAAACACCAACCACCGTTACCGTACCGGCACGACGAACTGAGTCGAAGCATTTTTCCAGCACTTTCATAGAGCCTTTTTCCATTTGCACTACATTCAAAGCTTTTTCAAGTGTGGTGCGATCTGCTTCCATACCTACGGCATCAACGCAAACATCGGCTCCGTAGCCACCAGTCATTTCCCGGATCACTTCTACAGCATCAACCTCAGCGGCATTTATAGTTTCTACGTTCGCACTCTTGCGGGCCATCTCCAGGCGGTAAGGCTGTATGTCAATACCTATCACACGTTTAGCGCCTCGAAGCCATGCCGATTTCATGGCCATAATGCCTACAGGGCCACAACCCCAAACTGCAACTGTTTCGCCACCTTGCATATCGGCCCAGTCAATAGCGGCCCAGCCTGTCGGGAAGATGTCTGTCAGGAAAAGTACCTGCTCATCGGTAAAGTTATCTGCTATTTTGCGCGGACCATAATCGGCATAAGGAACGCGCACATACTCTGCCTGGCCTCCGTTGTAGCCGCCGTAAAGGTCTGTGTAGCCAAATAAAGCTGCTCCTTTGCCTGTCATCAGTGCGCCTTCTGGGCCGTAGTTTTTTGGGTTGGAGTTCTCGCAATGTGTTGGCAATTGCATGTTGCAGAAATGGCACGTACCGCAGGAAATGGGAAAGGGCACCACCACGCGGTCTCCTTTTTTAAGATTTTTGACACCCTGGCCAACCTCTTCTACTATACCCATAAACTCATGACCCAACACCATGTTGCGCGGCTGCGGAAACATACCGTTGTAAATATGAAGGTCTGAACCGCAAATAGCCGTAGATGTTACTTTAAGTATAACATCGCGGGCATCTTCTATCCGGGGATCGTCTACGGTTTCTACCCGTACATCTTTGGGGTTGTGGAATACTACTGCTTTCATAGTTTTGTATCGTTATAGGTTAAATTATGCATCTTAGGTGCAAACGCAGTTGAATAGGTTTAACGGCATGGTTATAAAGTAGTTGTTTATACAAGCAGCGTAAGTATAAGCCGCTGTTCAGATAAAGGCGGGGCAGCTACAGAACAAGTATAAAGTATGGGAGCAAACTATAATTTCAGGCTGCTGAAACTACAAGACAAGCAGGCGCTTCACGAGGTTTTTCTGGAAGCTTTTGCCGATTACCTGGTGCCGATACAACTGAATGAGGAGCAGTTCGAAGCAAAGCTGAAGCGCGAAAGTATAGAGTTGGTGTACAGCGGCGGCGCTTTTCAGGATGATAAACTGGTGGGTTTTATACTTACAGGGCTGGGCGAGTGGGCAGGTAAGTATACAGCCTATAATGCCGGAACAGGTGTAGTGCCACAACACCGCGGCCATGCGCTCACAAAACAGCTTTATGAATTTATGCTACCTGAGCTTCGTAAGATCGGCGTGCAGCAGTGCCTGCTAGAGGTGATAAACCAGAACAAGCCTGCCCTTAAAGTATACCAGGGCATTGGCTTCAGAATTACCCGCACCCTTGATTGTTTCAGAAGTTATCATGCTGAGCTAAAATTAAGCGTGCCTGCCCCGGAAGGTATAACTATAGTAGAGGCCACAAAACCTGATTGGCAGCTATACCAGACTTTCTGGGATGTGGAGCCAACCTGGCAAAATGCTGTTGAAGCAGTTGAAAGAAGTATAGATCGGAAAATATTGCTGGAAGCCCGTGATGATTCGGGAGAAGTGAAAGCCTACATTATCTTTTACCCTAAGAACGGGGCTATACTTCAATTAGCTGTAAGTAAAAGCGCAAGATGTACCGGCATAGCTACAGCTCTTCTGCGCCAGGTGGTGCTGCTTACAGAGGTGCCTGCGCTTATGCTTATTAATATAGACACCGCCGGACCTGACTTTATAGATTACCTGCAGAACCGCGGACTGAAAAAACTACTGGTGCAGCACGAGATGCTTTTGCCTATAGCTTATGAAGTATAATATATGCTTAGTTGGCCCTGATTTCGTAATTTGCAGATAAATTGAAACAACTATGAATACAGCGTGGATTTACCTGATCCTGGCAGGGCTTTGTGAAATTGGCTGGGCTTTTGGCCTGAAGTATAGCGATGGATTTTCTAAAATAGGGATAAGTATAGTTACCGTTATTGTCATGATCCTGAGTTTTGTGCTGTTGGCGCAGGCTATGAAATCTTTGCCGCTTGGCACTGCCTATGGCATCTGGACGGGAGTTGGCGCAGCCGGAACAGCTATACTTGGCATCGTTTTCCTGAACGAGCCCCGCGATGCTGTCCGTATCATCTGCATCCTGATGATCATCAGTGGTGTGGTTGGGCTGAAGCTTTTCTCAGGCGAGGCTAAATAAATCTCTACTGCCAGGTATAAACCTGCATCTGTTGCTGCGTGAACAAGTAAATCCGGTTGCCTGATATGAGCGCTGAAGTACAGCTGTGCGTTGCAGGCAATGTTATACTTTGTTTCTTCTGTGTATAAATGTCGAGGAAATTTAACTTGCCATCTTTCACAAAGTACAAGTTGTTCCCCTGGAAGCCGATGTATGAAATACCTGTAATGGGAATGCTCCTTTTATAGTTGCCCAAGTTATCAAATACTAAAATGCCGGTGTTATAATCCAGGAGGTATACCATGTTCTGGTACTCGCGCAGCATACGTACATCAAACCGCTCTTTATCCAGGATCAGGTTCAAAGGTGTTTCGGCAGTGGTTCTGCGCAGGCGCGTGTCTAACTTGCTAAGTGTAAAGTTTGATTCGTTGAATAGCCAAAAGCTGTCGTCTGCAGAAAGTGCTGCGGATTTTATACTTCCGGAGAGTTCATCATAATCAGAAAAGGCTGTATTTGCGATGGGGCGTAAGAACCTGTCGAGAAGCACGATCTCCTGCCTGTCTTCATAAAAGAGCAGCACCTTCATAGGGTTCCATGCATCTATAGCTGTAATAAGGCCTCCTCTTGCCGGAGAATATGTAAGCGATGACTTTCCTAAAGAATCCACCTTTACCAGATTCCTTCTTGCACCCAGGTAGTACACGTTGCCGCTGCGGTCTGTAGAAACAGCTGCAGGAGATAATATACTGGCACTGTGGCTATACTTTAATGAGTCTTGTGCTGATCCTTGAGCAATAGCAGGTTTGGCCAGCACAATAGCTGAGAGCAGCACAAGTATAAAGTATAGGTTAAGCTTCAAAGTATTCCAGTTTTAACGATTCTCCATCATAAACTGCATACGAGCAAAAATTGACCCATTCACCGAGGTTAACATAGCGGCTGCTTCCGTTAATAGGTATATCGAGCGGCAGGTGGCGGTGTCCAAAAACGTAGTAGTCGTGGTGCTGGCTGGCCTCTACCTCTTTGCAATACTGCAGCAGCCATTCGTCATCACCTAAAAACTGCTCATCTTTTTTAATGTTGCTTATCCGGCTTTTTCGCGACCACATATTAGCAATGCCTATACCTGTGTTCGGGTGAATACGCGCAAAAAGCCACTGGCATGCCTTGTTGTTGAACACGCGTTTCAGGATCTTGTAAGTATGATCGCCGGGTCCTAAGCCATCGCCATGGCCAATGTAAAAGGTTTTGCCTCCAAAATTGGTAGAGATCGGCTCGCGCAGGATCGGGATATTCAGCTCTTTCGGGAAGTAGTCGAACATCCACATATCATGGTTGCCTGTAAAGAAAAGTACAGGTATACCGGCATCAGTCAGTTCAGCCAGTTTGCCCTGCAACCTGATGTACCCTTTCGGAATGGCATGCTTATACTCGAACCAGAAGTCAAAGATATCGCCCAGCAAAAGTATAGCCGCTGCATCGTGCTTTACTGTATCCAGCCACTTCACGATCTTACGCTCGCGGGCAAGGCTGTGCTCTGCAGTTGGTACTCCTAAATGAAAATCAGAGGCAAAATATACTTTCTTTCCTGGCTCCAGGTTGTTAATGCGGAAGGTCATCAATTAGAAAAAGAGCTAACTGTTTAGGGCCATGTGCACCCATTACCAAAGTCTTTTCGATATCGGCAGTGCGGCTAGGGCCACTTACCAGCGAAACCATAGATGGAAAGTTCTCATACTTATCGCGCACTATCTGCAGGCCATCTTTTATATCGGCTACCAACTGGCTGGCTTTTGCCACCACAATGTGTGTAGCCGGATAAATTCCCAACCTTCTGCCACCGGCATTAGCAGAGCTAACAAGCAAACTTCCGGTGCGTGTGATAAGCGCCTCGCAGGTGGTAAGGCCGGCTTCGGCATCCTGAACAAAAGTATCGTCGTTGGCTGTGAAATCTATACCTGCCTGGTACAGTATGTGCTGCAGATTAGGCTCCCAAACAAAAAGGTGCTGTATGTTCTGCTCTTTCTTGAAAACGAATAACTGATCGAAGAAATCTTCTTCAGATTCGCAGTAGAAAAACATACCTGCGTTAGCGATAAACTTCTGTGCAAACTCAACCGACATGTCCTCGGAGGGTGCGGCGTGCAGCGGAGATGTGAAGTCGGGGGTAGGAGGCAGAAAAGGCGCTGACTTAGCCAGCGCCTCTCTTACTCTTCTTAATACTATTTCTTTAGATTTTGCTTCGTACATGCGTATTACTAAGCTCTTCTTGTGGTTAAAGAATCGTCAGGGTTTGTAGTAGATGGTGCATTGTTGTTTACAGGTGCACCGTTTACAGGCTGTCCTTGCTCTTGCTCAGACTCTGACTCTGGTTGGCCATGCTCCAGCGGATGCTCCTGTTCTACTTCGCTTCTGGTTCTGCTGCGATCGGTGCCGGCAGTGTGCGCCTGGTAGGTAGTTAAACCTTCAAACGGACGTTTGCCAACTAAACGCTCCAGATCGTTCTGGAACAGGATCTCTTTCTGCAACAGTTCCTGTGCAACAAGCTCCAGCTCGTGGCGCTTATCCATGAGCAATTGTTTTGTACGCTCGTATGCCGCCTCAATAATGCTGCGAACTTCGCTGTCTATAGTTTCGGCAGTAGCTTCGGAGTATGGTTTATTGAATGCCATATCAGTCTGCTTGGAATCATAGAACGATACGTTACCTATTTTAGGGTTCATACCATACATGGTTACAATGCTGTAGGCCATTTTTGTGATGCGTTCCAGGTCACTTAAAGCGCCTGTCGAAATCTTACCAAAAACGATGTCTTCAGCAGCACGTCCACCCAGTGCCATACACATCTCATCAATCAGCTGCTCTGTAGTGTACAGGAACTGCTCTTTTGGTAAGTACTGTGCATAACCTAACGCAGCAACACCACGTGGAACTATACTTACTTTCACCAACGGATCGGTGTGCTCCAGGAACCAGCCTGCAATAGCGTGGCCAGCTTCGTGGTAAGCAACAATTTTCTTCTCCTGTGGCGAAATGATCTTGTTCTTCTTCTCCAGACCACCAATTACACGGTCAACAGCGTCGTTAAAGTCCTGCTGGTCTACTGCTTTTTTGTTACGACGGGCAGCAATCAGAGCAGCTTCGTTACAAACGTTGGCAATTTCGGCACCGGCAAAACCTGGTGTCTGAGCAGCCAGTTTGCGTGCGTCCACATCAGGGGCAAGTGCAAGCGGCTTGAGGTGAACGTTAAATATCTCGGTACGGCCGTTGATGTCTGGCTTGTCTATACTTATCTGGCGGTCGAAACGGCCCGGACGAAGCAAGGCAGAATCCAGTGTATCAGGGCGGTTAGTGGCTGCAAGTATAATTACACCTGAGTCAGTTGCGAAACCGTCCATTTCAACAAGCAGTGAGTTTAGTGTGTTCTCGCGCTCATCGTTACCACCAGGTACCTGGCCACGGCTACGGTGGCGGCCAATCGCATCAATCTCATCTATAAAGATGATACAAGGTGCTTTAGCTTTTGCCTGCTTGAAGAGGTCGCGAACTCGGGCAGCACCCACACCCACAAACATCTCCACAAAGTCAGAGCCTGAAAGCGAGAAGAAAGGCACATCAGCTTCGCCGGCAACAGCTTTTGCCAGCAATGTTTTACCAGTACCCGGAGGGCCTACAAGCAACGCACCTTTTGGTATCTTACCACCCAGGATAGTGAATTTAGAAGGGTTCTTCAGGAATTCAACAATCTCCTGTACTTCTTCTTTCGCTTCTTCAAGGCCGGCCACATCTTTAAACGTGATCTTTACCTTGTTCTCAGCATCAAAAAGAGCTGCTTTAGATTTGCCTATGTTGAAGATCTGGCCACCTGCGCCACCGGCTGTTACACGGCGCATCAGGAACCAGAAGCCGAACAGAAGCAAAATCAGGAAGCCCCACTGTAAAAAGAAGTCGGCAAAACCGGTACGGGTATCCAATGTATAACCTACCTGCTGTTCTTTAGGCAGGTTGCCCTGTAGTTTCTCCAGGTCTTCTTTAAAAGTCTCGGCTGAAATGATCTGGAAGTGATAATGCGGACCTTGTTCCATGGCAAAGCTGCCACGGTCTGATAGTTCCTCTTTATACTTGTCGTTCTGTAGCGCTTCTTCCTTCAGGTATACTTCCACGATCTTGTCGTTTACGATGGTCAGTTTATTCACATCGTTGCTCAGCAGCATCTCTTCGAAGTTCTGCTGCGTGGTTTCTACAGAGGCGTTGCTCTTGTTTAAATATGTTAATCCGAAAATAAGCAGAATCAGCACCGCCAGCATCCACAGCTGCAAGGTTGGCCGCGGAGGAGTGTTCGGGATGATCGGCTTTTTCTTTCTATTCCCTTTATTATTGTTTTCTGCCATTTAATTTTAGATTTCAGATGAATTAGAAACACCGCCCGGCCGGTTTTTGTTCGGCTGGAGGTTTTTGTTAGACAGTTTCTACATGGTTTATACTGGCATCGCCCCAAAGCTCCTCCAGTGCATAAAACTCTCGTTTATCTTTCAGGAAAATGTGCGCAACTACGTCTACATAATCCAGTAGTACCCACTCCTTATTCGTTCTGCCTTCGCTTTGCCAAGGGTTCTGGCGGGTTGCCTTAAAAACTTCTTCTTCAACAGAGCTTGCAATGGCGTCCAGTTGCGTATCTGAGCTGGCTGATGCTATAACGAAATAATCGGAAACGGCATTTTTTAGCGATTTAAGGTTAATGACAACAATATCGGTAGCTTTCTTTTCCTGCATTCCTTTAACAACCAGGTCTGCCAATGTGTCTGAATTAACCTCAATCTTGGTATTTTTCATTTGCGGTATTTAAATTTGATGTACAAAAGTATTAAATTTTGCTTAATCTATGTTGCCTAATACGCTGTTTATGGGCCAGCAGCTGTATTTTCTGCCGGTTTGTGAATCTACTAACACAGAAGCCCAACAGCTTCTTCTCAAAAATGAAGCCACAGAAGGTTGTACTGTAATAACGGACCAACAAACCAAAGGGCGGGGCCAGAGGGGCAACGTATGGGAGGCTGCGCCCGGTAAAAACATTACACTTTCTGTTATTCTGTCACCTAAGTTTGTTCCTGTCAGGCACCAGTTTTATCTGAACATAGCTGTCTCGCTGGCTGTGCTCGATCTGCTGCGTGAAAATGGTGCAACAGACGCTCTTATCAAATGGCCCAACGATCTGTACCTTGAAGATAAGAAACTTGGCGGGATATTAATAGAAAACACAATAAATAGCTCTTCTCTACAACACAGTATCGTCGGGATTGGTTTAAACATAAACCAACTTCACTTTGGGCATGCTACGGCCACATCGCTTGCTATGTTGCTGGGTTTTGAGCTCAATCTGGATAAACTTATTGCCCGATTACTTGAGCTGCTTGAAAAACGTTACCTGGAGTTGCGAAACGGTAAAACAGCAAAACTACGCTACGAGTACCTGCAGGCCCTTTATCGCTATCAGGAACGACACTTTTTCGAGGTTAACGGCGAATGTGTGGCAGGTAGTATAGTTGGCGTAAATGAAGATGGCCAGCTGGCAGTGGAAATTGAAAACGAGCTGCGCTATTTTGCCTTTAAAGAGATAGCCTATATTATCTGATACTATACTTAAGCAAAAACGGGAGCCAGTTCCGGCTCCCGTTTTTGCTTAAAAGTTGAAAGTATTATTGAACGATCAGCTTCTGCGAATCTGTTTTGTTGCCTTGCATTATAGTTAAAGTATACATCCCTTTCCTGATGCGTAGCGACTGGAGCAGAAGATCTGTTTCGTTTGTGCCTGCTTTCAATATTTCTCGGTGTACCTCATTGCCATTATGATCTGCTATTTTAAGTATAGCTCCTGTGGTATTCTCGTCTCCTAATTTCACGGTTACAATATTACCTGTAGCAGGGTTTGGGTACAGCGATAAGTTGCTACTAGCCACAGCACTGCCGATTTTATTATAAGCAGAATCAGGGTTTGTTTTTACTGAAGTTTCCGCCCATTTCAGAACAATATCGGTTGGTGTTGGTATGCCCTCAAATACATCAATATCAGAGGTTGGTTGTTTTTGCGCCTGTTCGATACTGGAGATAAGTTTTGATCCTAAATCAGTATTACCGGTTGCAAGGGTATAAAAGCTGGCAAATATGGTTAGTAAAAATAAAATGCCTTTCAAGTAAATTGCTCTCATCTGACAGAATCCAGTTTTAAATTAGTCTTACTAAACGTCATCTAATAACAGTAGTTGCACATCAGTTATACTGTTTGCATTACGATACAACGGATTTGCAGGTATAGTTCTACTATCAGGTATATTTTTATGGCTTGAGCTGCTATATGATTTGTTAAAAGCCAAAGTATAAGCTGTGGTAGCTAAGAGCAATATTGTACTAAATTTATATCTGTATTGTCTCGAACTCAGAGGTGAAAAGAAGAATCAGGTTAGAATCAGTGCAATTCTAAAACTATAAATGTGCCTTTAAATGCTTTAAAGTTGAAAATTTAAAGTAAGAGGCATAGTTCTTGCAGGATGTTCAGGAACAGGAAAGACCTGAGCAATATACGGATGACTTATGTTGCTCATTCACAAATATTTTGAAAAATATATTTTCTGTTAGGAGGTTTTAACTTATCTTTGATTGATAAGGGTATAGTTTTACAAAAGGAGGTATTATAAATGAAGACTTTTACTCAGATGGTTATAGCGGTTGCTCTGACAGGTGCGCAGCTTTTTAGCTTTGCTGCAGCTGCACGAAGCCACGCTATGGCACATGAAGTTAACGCAGGGGTGGCCCCGATAAATAAAGGCGGAAGCACTGTCTGGAAAATGATGCCGGAAAAGCAGAAAAGCCTGACAGTATCGGCTCAGAATGCGCGTCCTGCTTTTATTATCAGCGAGAATGCACATAATTGTTCTAAAATATACGAGTCGGCAGTTGCCCCGTCGTTTCATTCTGTAGAAACTGCCAGCATTGGCAAGAGCATGTACAGTGCCATAACTTATGCTGCTTTTGCGCCGGGCCGCGATATCAAAGGTGTGCCTAGCATCAATGCTTATCCAAACCCATCGAGAGGTATTACGCGTTTTTCGCTTAACCACTCTGGTAACGACAACTATAAGATCCGTGTATCGAACACTATTGGCCGTGTTATACATACCCAGGAGCTTACTGCTGCCGATAACACAGAACTGGTGCTAAACATGGAGAGCTGGCCAGCAGGCGTATACTTCTACAGTCTGTTGGTAAACAACAAAACAATCGAAACTAAGCGACTGATTATACAGAAATAACTGCTTGTGAAGTATAAAGTATAGAAGCCGGCCTTACCAGGCCGGCTTTTTTTGTATTAAATCTCAAAAGTGCGCCTCAACAAATCTTTATTTATTATTTTCGGGGCAGAATCAAAATTAGCTATGACTGATTATCGGAGGATAAACAACCTGGTCGGTTGGATCGTGTTTCTGATCGCGACAACCGTGTATGTATTAACGCTGGAGCCTACAGCCAGCTATTGGGATGCGGGCGAGTTTATTGCCTGCTCATACAAGTTATTGGTGCCGCACCCGCCAGGGGCGCCGTTTTACCTGCTGATAGGCCGTATCTTTTCTATGTTTGCCGGCGATGTTACACAAGTAGCATGGTGGGTTAACCTGCTGTCGGCACTTTGCAGTTCATTTACAGTGCTGTTCCTGTTCTGGTCTATTACCATACTTGCCCGCAGGCTGATGGTAAGAGAAGGAGAGGCCCCAGCAAACGGTACAACCTTGCTGATTATGGGTGCTGGTGCAGTGGGCGCCTTGGCTTATACATTTACTGATTCTGCCTGGTTCTCGGCTGTAGAAGCAGAAGTATACGCAATGTCGTCTTTCTTTACGGCTATAGTTTTCTGGGCTATGCTGCGCTGGGAATCTAAAGTAGGGGAGTCGCTGTCTGATAAATGGCTTATCCTGATCGCATACCTGATAGGTTTATCTATTGGTGCTCACTTGCTGAACCTGGTAGCTATACCTGCACTTGCCTTTATTTATTACTACCGCCTGTACAAGCCAACTTTCTGGGGTGGCGTAATTGCCTTCATGATCAGCGCTGTAATAGTAATGGCTATACTTTGGGGTGTTATACCTGGCTTGCCATCGCTGGCAGGTAACGTGGAGGTATTCTTTGTTAACTCGCTTGGTTTGCCTTTTGGCTCAGGTATAATAGTATTTGTGTTACTGCTTCTGGCTGCTATCATTTTTGGTATCCGCTACTCAATTAAGCATGGCAACCGTGTACTTAACACAGCTATACTTTGCTTTAGCTTTATCCTGATCGGTTATTCTTCTTACATGATCATCCCGATCCGTTCTTCTTACGATCCTACGATTGATGAAAACGACCCGGATGATATCCTGAGCTTTGTGTCTTACCTGAAGCGTGAGCAGTACGGCGACAGACCTTTGATTTACGGCCCACAGTACAACGCACAGCCAATAGATCAGAAAGAAAAAGCTCCTCGTTACATTAAAGGTGCAGATAAGTACATAGCAGTGCCCGGCGGTGTAGAGCCTATCTACGATAGCAAAGACAAAACATTGCTGCCTCGTATTTACAGCGATAACCCGCAACACCTCGAAGAATATAAGAAGTGGGTAGACCTGCGCGAAGGCCAGATGCCAACATTCGGTCAGAACATGAGCTTCCTGATGCGTTATCAGTTAGGCCACATGTACTGGCGTTACTTCCTGTGGAATTTTGTAGGCCGTGAAAGCGATGTGCAGCAGGCTGGTGTGCTATGGTTTGGTAAAAACCAAAATGGCGTGCCTGATCGTGTTGCAAACAGCATGGCCCGTAACTGCTTCTATTTGCTTCCTCTTTTAGTAGGTATACTTGGTTTGATTTACCAGGTGCGTAAAAATGAGCGCGATGCTTTTGTAGTTGGTTTGCTGTTCTTCTTTACAGGTATAGCCATTGCGCTTTACCTGAACCAGCCGCCAATAGAGCCTCGAGAGCGCGATTATACTTTTGCCGGTTCGTTCTATGCCTTCTCTATCTGGATTGGTTTAGGCGTGCTGGGCTTGGCTGAGGTATTGCAGAAAGTATTGCGTAACCAGCAGGCTCGTGCCGTAGCAGCTACTTTGATATGCTTGGCAGTACCTGGTATACTTGCCGCTGAAGGCTGGGACGACCACGACCGCTCTAACCGCTACCACTCTGTAGATTCTGCCAAAAACCTGCTAGACTCTTGTGCGCCAAACGCTATACTTTTCACAAACGGCGATAACGATACGTTCCCGTTATGGTATGCGCAGGAAGTAGAGGGCTACAGAACCGATGTGCGTGTAGCTGTACTTAGCTACCTGAACACCGACTGGTACATCGATCAGATGAAGCGCCCTTCTTACAAATCTGCTCCTTGGCCACTGTCACTTGAAAATAGCAACTACCGCCAGGGCACAAACGATTACCTGCCATACGTGGAGAAACCTCAGGTTGCAGCTGGTATAGACCTGCAGCAGTTCATCTCTCTTGTAAAACAGAATCACCCAGCATTGCAGGTGCAGTATGGAGCCGGAAACACGCTTACGTCTTTCCCTACCAAGAACTTCTTCCTGAATGTAGACAAGGCGAAAGTACAGGCAATGGGCTTTGTACCTAAAGAGAAGCAGGCTGAAATTACAGACCGCATGCAGTGGACTACAAATAAGTCGTTCCTGGAGAAGAAACACCTGATCATACTGGATCTGCTGGCTACAAATAACTGGGAGCGTCCGGTATACTTCTCTACCACTGTAAACACTTCAGATTTCATTGGTTTGTCTGATTACTTCCAGCTGGATGGGCTTGCTTACCGCATAGTGCCTGTGAAAACAGTAAGCGAAGAGTCGGCTGGTTACCTGAACAAAGAGGTAATGTATAACAACCTGATGAAGAAGTTCAGCTTCCGTGGTTTCAACGATCCAAGCATTTTCTACGACGATAATTACTTCCGTTTTGCAGCAAATGCACGCGATAAGTTTGGCAAACTGGCTGGCGCTTACCTGCAGGAGGGCAACACCGCAAGAGCGAAGGAAATAATTGATTACTGCTTCGAACAACTGCCGGAAAAAACTATTCCTTTTGATTACTACACACCACAATTCATTTCTATGATGAATAAGGTAGGCGAAGGGCAACGTGCCAAGCAACTGTTTGACCAAATGGCAAAAAGCTCTCAGGAATCGCTGGATTATTACCTGGCAAAAGGTGCGCTGCACGACATGGAGATACAGACAAACCTGTATATTATGCAGCAACTTGTGATGCAGGCCCAAGAGATTGGAGATGAGCAACGTGCGAAGCAACTGGAAGGTCAGTTCATGCAATATCTGCAGCGCATTCGCCGTTAAACAAAATAGAGAGTTAAACAGTAAAAAAGCCGGACAACCGTTGTTGTCCGGCTTTTTGTTTTCTGGCACTTTCTCAACCCTATACTTCATGAAGCTCAATAGCTTAATCCACTTATGCTGCATCATGCTGTTGCTTGCCTGCAGTTCGCCGCGGCCCGAATCGCGTGTGCGTGTGCCGGAAACGAAAGTATCGAAGCCGGTGCTGCCGGAAATAGTGCTTCAGACAGATCATTATACTTTAGCTGACAGTCTGCACCTGTTCCTGAAGTTTGAGGATGTGAACCATGTGCTGGATGTGCAGCAAAGCTCGATGCAACTGCAGTATGAAATAAGGGCAGGTAAGGCTACCACAGATGCTTTGCTGCTGCAGGACTCGTTGCAAGTAGATACAGCAGAATTAAACCCGGCAAATGCAGGTAGTTTATACTTGTCGTTGGTGTTGCCAGCCAGATTTGTGACAGAGCCAAATGTGCTGCACCTGAGGCTAAGGCAAAAACTGATGGGGCAGGAGCGCCTTTCTACTTTTTACAAGATGCCGTTGTTGCCAAAAATGCTACAGAAAGATTATCTTCTGGTGCAGGCTAAATCCGGAAGGCCTCTGTTCAGAAACTATACTACCACTTCTGATAAATTGCTGATGCGCCAGTATGGAGAAGCTGGACCTGTAATCTTTCATCGCTACGATGCCACTTTTCCTCCGGCATTGCCACCCATGTCGGTAAGGCAGCAGCCCGTGCCGCAAACTATAAATGTAGTAGATACTTTAAGCTATACTTCTGCCGATACCATACAGTTCCGGGAGCCAGGTTTATACTTGATGCAGCCAGATGCTACTTACCCCGAAGGTTTACTGGTAGAAGAAGGCTCTTTTCCGATGATCACAAAATCGCAGGAAATGCTGCAGCCGCTAATATACCTTACAACTTCTACCGAGCGCGAGACATTGTTCAAGTCATCTGACCCAAAAGCAGCTGTGGATGGTTTTTGGCTGAAAGTAGCAGGCAAGGAAAGTATAGCCCGCGAGCTTATCAGGCAATATTATGAGCGTGTGGAGTTTGCCAACAAACTTTATACTTCGCACAAAGCAGGTTGGGCTACCGACCGCGGCATGATCTATATTGTGTTTGGCAGGCCCAGCCAGATAGCACGTGCAGGCAACACCGAAACCTGGATCTACCGCGAATCTGAGCTGTCGCCTTACATCAAGTTCGTTTTTAACAAAAAACAGAATACCTTTACGGAAAATCATTATGAGCTGGAACGGCACCGCGAATACGAGGAAAGCTGGTACAGCACAGTTGCACAATGGAGAGCAGGTATAACAGAAATATAAATTCGCGCTACGGCAGCCCGAGAGCACCAAGAGAGCCCAGAGAAGAGAAGATAGAAATGATATTTGGCTTGCGGCCAATAATTGAGGCTATGCTTGCCGGCAAAGGGCTGGAGAAGATATTCCTTCAGAAAACAGCTAAAAACCCAACTGTAGAGGAGCTGACCGAGCTGGCAAAACGCTCGGATGTGCCGGTATCTATGGTGCCTATCGAAAAGCTGAACAAGCTTACGCGTAAAAATCACCAGGGAGCAGTAGCCTATACTTCGGCAATCAGTTATGCACCGCTGCAGGAAATTGTAACATCGCTTTTCGAGAAAGGCAAAAACCCACTGCTGCTTATACTTGACCGCATTACCGATGTAAGAAACTTTGGTTCTATTGCCCGTAATGCCGAGTGTTTGGGAGTAGATGCGATCGTTATACCTAGCCGTGGCGGTGCGCAGATAAACGCTGATGCGTTAAAAACATCGGCAGGTGCTTTGCATGTGGTGCCGGTATGCCGAGAACCTAACCTGAAAGATACTATTGAGTACTTGCACAACTCAGGTATACAGATTGTGGCCTGCACCGAAAAAACGGACGACAACCTGACTGATAATAAGGTTGATATGAGCGGCCCTACTGCTATAATTATGGGTAGCGAAGAAGATGGTATTTCGCCGGAGTATCTGAAGCGAGCCGATGCTCGCCTGCGCATTCCGTTAATGGGTAAGATCGGGTCGCTGAACGTATCGGTGGCTACAGGTATTATACTTTACGAGGCCATGAGCCAGCGCATCAAGGCCGGCGATATTTCTCTTACAAAAGAATCGTAGGCTATACTTTATGTAAGTATAGCTATCAAATAGAAAATCCCCTGCAACGTTACTGCTGCAGGGGATTTTCTATTTGCTTAGGAAGTATAATTTATGCTTAGAGTTATATGTAATCAGGGCCTTTTTTAGACTTGGCATCCGACATAAACTCTTTAACCTTTTGCTCTTCTTCAAGCTTGCAGATCATTAGTACATTGTCGTGCTCGGCAACTATATAACCTTCTAATCCCTGTATCACAACCAGCCTTTCCTTTGGCGTTTTAATGATGCAGTTATTGGTGTCGTATAGCATAACTTCGCCATCTACCACGTTCTGCTGCTCATCTTTCTGGCCAATGGTATAAAGCGAGTTCCACGTGCCAAGGTCAGACCAACCAATATCGCTAAGCAGCACATACACATTATCAACCTTCTCCATAATGCCATAGTCTATAGACACATTGCGGCAATGAGAATAGGCTCTTGTGATAAAGTTCTGTTCGTTTTCGGTATTAAGCTGCGAACTGCCCTCTTCAAAGATCTCGTTAACCTCAGGTAGATACTCTCTGAAAGCATGCAGTATACTTTTTACATTCCAGATAAAGATACCGGAGTTCCATACAAAGTCACCGCTGTTCAGGAACATCTGAGCCAGTTCCAGGTTAGGCTTTTCGGTAAAGGTTTTTACCTTCTTTATACTTTTAGCCTGATCATCTATGAACTGAATGTAGCCATAACCGGTATCAGGGCGGCTTGGCGTTATTCCCAGTGTCAGCAGAATATCGTCTTGGCTGGCTGCTTCTATAGCCTCTTTTACCACTTTAGTGAAAGCTTCTTCTTTCAGCACTACGTGGTCGGCAGGAGTAACTACTAGGTTGGCATCAGGGTTTAGCTGGGCAATTTTATGAGAAGCATAAGCAATGCACGGAGCTGTATTGCGGCCAATCGGCTCCAGCAATATCTGGTTATCGCTTAGCTGTGGCAGTTGCTCTTTTACCAGAGCTTCGTAATCGCGGTTGGTAACTATAAAGATATTCTCGACAGGGCAGATGTCCTTGAAGCGTTTTATAGTCATCTGGAGCATGCTTTCGCCAATGCCCAGCACGTCATGAAACTGCTTTGGATAATTGGTACGGCTAAACGGCCAGAAGCGGCTTCCAATGCCGCCAGCCATTATCACCACGTAGGTGTTCTTGTCCATTGCTATATAAGTCCTTCTTTCAATAAATCGTGGAGGTGTACAAAGCCTTTGAATTTGCCGGCTTCGGTTACAACTAATTGTGTTATACTTTTATCTTGCATGATGGCTAATGCTTCGGCAGCATATTGGTCAGGCTCTATCGTGAGTGGGGAAGGAGTCATGATATCGACTGCCGTAATACCATCTATAGATTCATATTTGTCCAGCATACGGCGCAAATCGCCATCGGTTATAATTCCTACCAATTCTGCGGTGCTATCTTTAACCACAGCTGTGGCTCCCAGCCTTTTAGAAGAAATTTCTATAATAATTTCTTTAAGGGTGGCGTTCTCCTGTACACTTGGCGCTTTGTTAAGACCATAAATATCCTCTACCTTCAGGTACAGGCGTTTACCTAGCGAGCCGCCGGGGTGCAGGCGTGCAAAATCGGCGCTGCTGAAGCCACGCGCTTCGAGCAAACTAACTGCAAGGGCATCGCCTAAGGCAAGTGCAGCAGTAGTGCTGGTAGTAGGGGCCAGGTTGTGTGGGCAGGCTTCGCGTTCTACGTTGGCGTTAAGTACAAAATCAGCGCTTTCAGCCAGGTAAGAATCTGTGCTGGATACCATGGCTGCTAATTTTGAACCTTTGCGCTTAAGTAGCGGAACTAAAACTTTTATCTCTGGTGTATTACCGCTTTTAGAGATACAGATAACAAAGTCTTCGGGCTGGATCATGCCCAGGTCGCCGTGTATGGCATCGGCAGCATGCATGAAAAGTGCAGGCGTACCGGTAGAGTTTAAAGTTGCAACTATCTTAGATGCAATATTTGCGCTTTTGCCAATACCAGTTACAACTACGCGGCCTTTGATCTGCAAAATGGCTTCGACGCAATTTTCAAAATCTTCGTCGATAAAATCAGCCAGTCTGGCGATTGCCTCGGCTTCTGCCATTAAGACTTTTTTTGCTGTCGAGGTTATATTATTAATGATATTCAAGTTAAATTTGTGTTAATGTATTCTAAAAGGATGCGTTGCAACTAGAATTATTTTGCAAGTTTCATGTCACTAAAAGAGGTCAATCTCAAGAACAAATTAAAGGAAGTTTTCGGGTATAATCAATTCAGAGGAAACCAGGAGCTGATAATAAACAATATTATCAACGGGAAGAACACCTTTGTAATTATGCCAACAGGCGCGGGCAAGTCATTGTGTTATCAATTGCCTGCACTTTCGCTTCCGGGTACTGCTATAGTTATTTCGCCGCTGATCGCGCTAATGAAGAACCAGGTAGACCAGTTGAATGCGTTTGGCGTTAATGCACACTTTCTGAATTCCACATTATCGAAGTCTGAAATAAATAAAGTTAAAAAAGAAACGCTGGCCGGTGAGGTAAAGCTTTTGTATGTGGCTCCGGAGTCGCTTACCAAAGATGAGACCATCGAATTTCTGCGTAATTCTAACATTTCTTTTGTTGCCATAGATGAGGCTCACTGTATTTCTGAATGGGGACATGATTTCCGCCCGGAGTACCGCCGCATCCGTGGCATTATTGACCAGATAGGTAACTTGCCAATTATAGCTCTTACGGCTACTGCTACTCCTAAAGTACAGCTCGATATCCAGCGCAACCTGCAGATGGACGAGGCATCTGTGTTCAAGTCTTCTTTTAACCGTACCAACCTGTACTACGAAGTGCGCCCTAAGCACAACACGAAGAAGCAGCTGATACAGTACGTTAAGAAGAACAAAGGCAAGAGTGGTATTGTGTATTGCCTGAGCCGCAAAAAAGTTGAGGAGATTGCAGAGTTGCTTCGCGTTAACGATATCAGAGCATTGCCTTACCATGCCGGCCTCGATGCCAACGTGCGCATGGCTAACCAGGATGCTTTCCTGAATGAGGAATGCGAAGTAATTGTGGCTACTATAGCCTTTGGTATGGGTATAGATAAGCCGGATGTTAGATTCGTTATCCAC
This sequence comes from uncultured Pontibacter sp., assembly GCA_966250805.1. Taxonomy (GTDB): domain Bacteria; phylum Bacteroidota; class Bacteroidia; order Cytophagales; family Hymenobacteraceae; genus Pontibacter. The sequence continues at coordinate 36,779 of CBINIP010000009.1, forward strand.
TACGATACTCCAAAGTCAATAGAGGGTTACTACCAGGAAACCGGCCGTGGCGGTCGTGACGGACTGGAAGGAAACTGCCTGATGTTCTACAGCTACGATGATATTATCAAGCTGGAGAAGTTTAACAAAGACAAGCCTGTAACAGAACGCGATAACTCTAAACTGTTGCTGCAGGAAATGGCCGCTTACGCTGATTCGGCTGTTTGCCGCCGCAAGCAACTGCTGCATTACTTTGGCGAGGCTTACGAAAAAGACTGCGGTTTCTGCGATAACTGCCTGCACCCTAAAGAGCGCTTTGAGGCACAGGAAGAAGTGTTGCTTGCTCTGAAAGCTGTTCAGCAAACAGGCGAGCGCTTTGGCATAGACCACCTGACTGCTGTACTTACCGGCCTGCGCAACCAGCATGTAAGCAGCTATGAGCATGATAAACTGGAAGTGTTTGCCGCAGGTAAAGAGCAGGATGTACAGTTCTGGAGCTCTGTGTTGCGCCAGATTCTGTTATCAGAGTTCCTTGAAAAAGATATCGAGAACTTCGGTGTACTGAAGCTGACTCAGAAAGGCATTGATTTTATTCAGAAACCACACGAAATACAGTTAACAAAAGACCATAACTACGAGCAGGAAGTGAAGGAAGACGAAGAGAAAGAGGAAACCCAGGCTGCTGCTGGCCACGATGAAGTACTGTTTGACCTGTTAAAGAACCTGCGTAAGAAGCTTGCCAAAGAAAAAGGCCTGCCGCCTTACGTGCTTTTCCAGGATCCGTCGCTAAAAGAAATGGCTACTACTTACCCAACCAGTAAAGAAGAGCTGGCGCATATTGCCGGTGTAGGTATGGGTAAGGTTCAGAAATTTGGTAAGCCTTTCCTTGACCTTATTGGCAAGTATGTAGAGGAAAACGATATAGTAACTGCCTCTGATGTTGTAGTTAAATCTACGGTTAACAAATCTAAGATCAAGATCTACATCATTCAGCAGATAGATAAGAAAGTAGACCTGGAGGAAATTGCTTCTTCCAAAGACCTAACCATGCAGGAGCTTATCGAAGAGATTGAGCATATCTGTTACTCAGGTACCAAGCTAAACCTGAACTATTATATCAACAGTATTCTGGATCAGGAGCGACAGGAAGATATCTACGATTACTTTATGAATGCCAGCACCGATAACATCAGTGTTGCACTTAAAGAGCTGGGAGAGGGTGACTTTACCGAAGAAGACCTTCGCCTGATGCGTATCAAGTTCCTGTCAGAGTACGCTAACTAATTGTGCTCAGGTATAAATAAGAATAAGGCCGGCTGCTGTATAGTGGCCGGCCTTATTTTTTAGCGCTCCGGGCATCAACTAAAGTATAAAGTATAAGGCGCTTAAACTAAAATTGGTAAATTCGCAGCATCAGGCTGTGCAGCAGTACCTGATACCAAGTATAAAGTATAAAATCGCGTTAGCTGTTGCTGCTAGTGCATAACTATAGAACTATGAATGTACTTATAATAGGATCCGGAGCCCGTGAGCATGCCATTGCCTGGAAGCTTAGCCAGAGCGAATACTGTGAAAAAGTTTTTGTAGCGCCTGGTAATGCCGGCACATCCGAGTTCCACACCAATGCTTCTATAGACATCCATAACTTTGATGAGGTAGCTAAGTTTGTTACCGACTTCAACATTATGATGGTTGTAGTTGGCCCGGAAAACGCATTGGTAGAAGGTATACACGATTACTTCCTGAGCAAGGAGTATCTTAAGCACGTACTGGTAGTTGGCCCTACAAAAGCTGGCGCTATGCTGGAGGGTAGCAAAGATTTCTGCAAGGCTTTCTTCTCAAGGCATAACATACCTACTGCGCGCTATCAGGCTTTTACCGAGAATAATTACCGCGATGCAGTAGAATACCTGCGCAACCATACCTACCCGGCTGTGCTTAAAGCTGATGGACTGGCTGCTGGTAAAGGCGTTATCATTGCCCAGGATTTTGATGAAGCCATTGATGCCCTGGAAGATCTGCTGCGCAACAAGAAATTTGGTAATGCCGGCAGCAAAGTAGTTATAGAAGAGTACCTGCAAGGTATAGAAGTGTCTGTGTTTATACTTACCGATGGCAAAGAATATGTGCTGTTGCCGGAAGCGAAAGACTATAAGCGCATTGGCGAGGCTGATGCCGGTCTGAACACAGGAGGTATGGGAGCAATATCACCGGTACCGTTTGCTGATGAGGCCTTCATGCAGAAAGTAAAAGACCGTATTATAGCGCCAACACTGGTTGGTTTGCAGCAGGATAACATAGCTTATACAGGTTTCCTGTTCATCGGGCTGATGAATGTGAACGGCGACCCTTACGTGATAGAGTATAACGTGCGCCTGGGCGATCCGGAAACGGAAGCAATCATTCCTCGCATCAAATCAGACCTGTTCGAGCTTTTTCGTGCCCTGCACGACCATAAACTAGGAAGCTTTAATCTGGAACTAGATCCTCGCACGGCAGCTACAGTATTCCTGGTTTCTGGTGGCTACCCGGAAGGCTTTGAGAAAGGCAAGGAAATAAGCGGTCTGGAGCAGGTAGATAAGGATGTGCTGGTATTTCATGCAGGCACCAAGCTTGTAAGTGATAAGCTGGTAAACAACGGGGGCCGTGTAATAGCAGTTACAGCGTTGGGCGACACCATGGAAGAAGCACTGGCTAAAGCCAACAAAGCTGCTGAAACTATAAATTGGCAAGGCCGCTACTATCGCCGCGATATAGGGTTTGATCTGCGAGCTATTAAGGCCGGTATTTAAAGTATAACCTATAATAAAAGTATAAAGGCCAGCTACAGTAGCTGGCCTTTATACTTTTAAAGAAGTTTAGCTGTATTAGCAGTAAGCTTCGAAAGCGCCCTGCAGGTTATCAACAATGCGGTTAAGCTCGTTGCCTTCGATGTGGTAGCGCTCGATCATGTGTACCAGCTCACCATCTTTGAACAAAGCAATAGAAGGAGAAGACGGAGGATAAGGCAACATGTACTCACGTGCTTTAGCAACAGCTTCCTGCTCCATACCTGCAAATACAGTTATCAGCTTGCTTGGCTTCTTATCAGCGGCTGCAATGGCCATTTTAAGAGCCGGACGTGCCTTAGAAGCAGCACAACCACATACAGAGTTAATTGCTACCAGTACAGTTCCGGTGTTAGAAGAAAGCGCCTGTTCTACTTCTTCTGGTGTCATTAGTTGCTCAAAGCCAGCAGAAGTTAAGTCTTCGCGGATAGGGGCAACCATATATTCAGGATACATTCCCATAATAATCAGCTTTTTAGTGTGTAATATTTACTAATGCAAAAGTAGTAAATAATTCGCTATTAAGCTTGCGCGATTCTTTTTCTAAAAAGACAACTCTACCTGAAGGTGCTATATTTTATTATGGTTTTTATAATTTAAAAATAGTATAATATTAATTTTTGGTTTTGGTAAAACTATAATTATGGTTATTGTTAAAGTTATAACTTGTGCAGTTGCCAAGAGCTGAGTTACAATTTCTGTTAGTTTATTTATTTGGATGATATTTATATGATATTCATTAAATAATGAAATTATTGATGTTTTGTTTCACGTATTATAGTTTGTGTTTGCGAAGGATGAAGCCTGCGGTAGAAGGATTGAGTGATACTTTTCGAAGTATATAGTTGACTTAATGTATAACTCTTGGATTGTAACTTTTTCTGTACGAGTTTTGTTGGGTATTGTAATCAAACACGTAAAATGTCGCAGCCTTAGCTATGGAATAGGTGTGGCTGCAGTTACAAATGATTAATAGCTTGATGTAATGATTAAAGATTATCCTGATACTGTACTTTATTTTTATATGCCCACCCGCGAGGGTAAAGCAGCGGAGCTAATTCAGATACTAAATGCAAACGAAACTAGTATTTGCGTGCCGGAGCGTGAGCAGGATATTACATTAACTGCGTTTTATTCGCGCAAAATGACCGAGAAAGAGAAATCTTATTTTGGTAAAGAGCAGACCTGGCGCATTTTAATGTCGTGGGAGGAAATAGAGCTGGACCATGACCGTTTTCATGTAGACAGAGACGATATAAAAAAACTGCTGAGCTATAAAGACCTGCTTATTTTGCCTGAGGAAATGGCAGCATAAACTTAATAAAGGCTTATTTTAAACTTATAGGGGCTACAGTAAATCTGAATTCAGAGGCTGTAGCCTCTTTTTTTGTTACCTTAAGTTCAATAGATTTACATCAGGATGACTCTGTTATTTAATTAGCTGAAGGAATAAATGCAGTACAAGTATGTTTACACAGTTCAGAAAGATTGGGCTGCAGAAGATAAAGAACTACTAGATAAGGCAGTTGCTTTTGTAAACGAGTACGATAAGGATACTTTCTTTCAGGACCTTTGCCTGCTTATTTATGAGACTTTTAAAACAGATTTTGTGCTTATAGGCAGAATATCAGAGGCGAGACCTGACATGGCATTCGGTGTAGAATTGGTGCATAAGGGTAAGATGCTTGGCCCTGTCGAATACAGCCTGATAAATACACCCTGCGAAAATATCATCCACTTTGGGTTCTGCTATTATCCTTTTGATGTACAGGAGCAATTTCCGGAAGACCAGTACCTGCGCGATTTCGGAATTGAAAGTTATATGGGTACACCACTTTGCAGCAGCGAAGGCCACCTGATCGGGATGATCGCCTTGATGCATACGGCCACCATTGCACCTGCAAGCCTTATAGAAACTTTCCTTACTATACTTTCGCCGCGCGTAGAGGAAGAACTACTTAAGCTTAAGGACATTTAACTCTTCTTTAGTAAGAACGTCTTCATGATTTCTTATGCCTGTGCTTTAAAGTATAGCTAGTACAGCATTTTAACTTATCTCTCAGCTTTAATGGCTGTAGTATCCAGTGCAAGAGATTACCCGATCAAGAGTCTCCTGCTCAATTTTGCCGAAAACACTCAAGATCTGACAGAAAAGGAATATAAATCTGTTTTAACACAGCTGGTTGTGGGGCTGCTTCATATTCCAATAAGTAGAATTGCCTGTATAAGCCCACATGTTAGCATTCGGGAGGAAAGAATAAAATCATCTTTCGAAGAAATAAAATCTGATATTGATCTGCCACTAGAGTTCGAATTCTTCCCGGGCAGGTGGCAGGGACTTCAGTGGTTGCTGGAGAAGAAGGAAGTATAAACTTTTGCTCATCTGCCTGTGTCTTACTTTACATCTCTGCTTCATCCCTTCTTACAAACTATGTTGTAGCCGCCTGATGCAGCATCGGTTAGTATTTGCTCATTAAAATTAAAGGTATAAAAACTTGCCAGCCTTTACAGAGGTATAGACCAATACAGACATTTGTGATCTATCGCATTGGTTTAATTTTATCAGCAACGAAAGCAATTTATACTATGAAGAGAGTATTAACCGGAGTGGCCTTATTGGCATCAGCATGTACGATAATGTTCTGTGGCGGGAAAAATACAGAATCAAATGTGAGCACACCTGGCGCCGAAAAAGATGCCAAATCAGAGATGTTGGAAACGGGTGCTGATATACTTCAAAGCAAATCGCCACTGAAAAAGATAAACACTTACCTCGATGGCTTTCACTTTTATAACGGAAACATAAATGCGCAAATGGAGGCGCATCATTATGTAAGCCAGCTTAACGAGGACATGCACCAGGCTATCATTTATGATGGTAATGGAGAAGATGCTAAAATAATGGGGGTGGAGTATATAATTTCTGAGAAGCTCTTCAAGACGTTGCCGGAAGAAGAAAAGAAGCTCTGGCACAGCCATCACCATGAAGTTAAATCCGGAACCTTAATCGCGCCTGGTATACCTGAAGTAGCCGAACATGAGCTTATGGAAAAGCTGGTATCAACCTATGGTAAAACTATCCATACCTGGCACACCGACCAGCAAAGATCTTTGCCTGTAGGCTCGCCTATGATTATGATGGGCTTTACCAAGGAGGGGCAGGTGCACCCTGCACTTGTGGAAGAGCGGGATAAACGATTTAATGTTTCTACGGCAGAAAAAAAGAAAAACCGCGAAGACATACCTATGCCTAAAGTTGACCCAATGGCCAATGCCTGGGAAAAAGGAGAGCTAAGGCAATTTGTTATTACAGATAAAGTGGATAGTGCGATGCACAAACATCAGGGAATGCCGCAAAAGGAGAAATAAAGTCGGTTTTAGTTCATTCCCACAGAAAGTTTGCTTATCAAGTTTATGAAGGCTGTGTTGTGTACCTAAAGGGCCTGATTAAAGGATAGTTGGTGTAGAGAATCAGATAAGAAAATTACCTATAGACCCTTTTTAGTTTTGGTACCTGCACCGGCGAAATAACGAGTGGTACCTTCTCCACCTTTACAGAACTAGTATCGAGGCCAAACCACTTTTCTTCCGATAGCGTGTACTCTTTTATAAAGAAATACCACTCCATAATCTTACGTTCTTTAAACGGCAGGTCATTCTCATAGGATAGAAACTTCTCCAGAACTACAAATCGGAAGTCGCCTATGCGGTGCTGCTTACTAAGGGATTCGTAGCGACTGGTAATGTCCACTTCGCCTGCTGCTACCATATCTTCCACCACTTTCCTGAAAAACAGGTTAATGCGCGGTTCTACGCGAAATCCGAGCTTAAAATCAATACGCACCACGTCCTGTTCTGCCAGTGTTCTAACCTTATATTCCATTGTGTAAGGATGATCATCCGTTTCCACGTGTACAAACCAATAAATATCGGCTCGTTTAGGGCGCTTCTGGAAAATCGAATAGATAATTTTTGTCTCTATTTGCCTCGGGCTGGAAGCACTGGACATAAATACCAGATGAGTAGCATATTTAGGTATAGTGTTGTCACTACTCAAATCCTTCAGAGCAGGAATATAATCTTTTAAGCGTACTTCTTCCGTTAGTCTATGCTTAATATGAAAAGCTTTGATCCAGATGTACATGACCAGTAACAACAAGCCGCCGACAAAGAGCGACACCCAACCGCCATGCGGGAACTTCTCAAGGTTAGCTACCAAAAATGAGCCTTCGATGATCAGGTAAATTGTCAGGAAAGCTGCCACAATAGGATAAGACCTTACTTTGGTAAAAAGGTAATAACTCATCAATATAGTTGTGGAAAGCATGGCCATGGTAATAGCAAGTCCATAGGCGGCCTCCATGTTAGATGATTCTTCAAAGTAAAGGACAATACCCATACAGCCTAGCCACAGGAGCCAGTTGATGCTTGGAACATACAATTGCCCCTTGATATTGGTAGGATACAATAGCCTTACTTTTGGCCAGAGATTTAGACGAATAGCTTCGCTGATTAGGGTAAAAGAGCCGCTTATCAATGCCTGACTTGCAATGATGGCGGCCACAGTTGCGATGGCTATACCTATCCACAGAAACCAAGCTGGCATAATTCCATAGAAAGGATTTGTCTTTAGCAGGCTGCCCTCTTGTGTCATGAGCCAAGCGCCTTGCCCTAGGTAATTTAATACTAAGCTCGTTTTAACAAAGATCCAGCTGACCCTGATGTTTGGTCTGCCACAATGGCCTAAGTCAGAATATAGGGCCTCTGCTCCCGTAGTACAAAGGAATACAGCTCCTAAAAGCCAGAAACCGCCTGGATAATTGACCAGCATCTCATAGCCATACTTTGGGTTTAAAGCATAGATCATTTCCGGGTGATGCAGCACAGAAGTTGCGCCCAGCACAGCCAGCATCGTAAACCACAGGAACATGATCGGGCCGAAAGCTTTTCCTACGATTTCGGTGCCAAAACCTTGTAATAGAAACAAAACCGTAATGATAGCAAGCACAATGGGTACCGTAGGAATGGAAGGATAAATGATTCTAAGACCTTCAATAGCTGAGGAGACAGAGATAGGCGGTGTGATGATGCCGTCAGCCAATAGTGCACATCCGCCTATCATAGCTGGCACTATGAGCCAGGCAGCACGACGCCTGATGAGTGTATAGAGTGAGAAAATACCACCTTCTCCTCTGTTGTCCGCCTGAAGTGTAAGCAGTACATACTTAATTGTTGTTTGGAGAGTCAGTGTCCAGAACACACAAGAAATACCGCCATATACTAAAGTCTGGTTAATCGGGACGCTGCCTACAATAGCCTTCATTACATAAAGTGGCGAAGTACCGATGTCACCGTAAATAATGCCTAAAGCAATTAAAAGACCTGCTGTCGATAGCTTGTGTGCTTTATGCGGATCACTTATTTGTTTTTCCATTTTATACTATGTTCGATCAGGATGTACTCCTTATTTGCAGAATGGCTTAACGAATGCGTCTTAAGTTAGGATTTCGTCAGTTTGTGATATAAAACATTGCTAATGCATAAATGAATACCTGTTTCGTTGTTCTTTTACGATAATACCAGAAAAAGCGGGTATCAGGGCTAAAAGGGCGAATTTAAAAGCCTTGCATGCAGATAATGAAGCAGGTGTTCTGGTATATTTCTGACTATAATTATGCATCAGGTAACTACTAAAAGAAGTTAGCTATGCTCCATTATAGTTGTAAGTTATACAGTTGTATTTCAGGGTATTGCCTGTTGAAAGTCTAAATTCATAAACAGATAAAGAGAAGTATGCCCCTGTTACCAACAGTTGTAACGAAAGGTAGCCGAGGGTTATCTGTAATTTAAATTTTATAAAATAGATTAGAAATTCTGTATCTCAACTCTCATAACTTGACAGATAAGGAAGAGACAATTAGAAGGTTATTATCCTGGTTTCCTTCCTTTCCTAAAAAGACTTTATCCTTGGAATCGTAACCACGAACTTCCAGCCGCCAAAGAAGCTGCTCGGCAGGTTTGTAATCTACATTGAAAGAAGCACTTGAAGTCTGAAATCCATTGGGGGTATTTGATAAAACAATGAGCTGTGCTGCATCATTGTAATGCTCTATACGGGCTGCAACTGTAAATACTGGGCACACCTGATAGCGCATAATAATCATTCCTGCGTACCAGTTGGCCTTGTTGTTGCTTCCTGATAACTCCTGGCGCCCGTAATCTACACCTCCTGCCAAGGTTAACCTGTTCATAACAGTATACTTTGCATACATGCTGTGAAAAAAGCGTCTTTTGGGCTTCAGGCTATCAGGTGCTTCATTTCCGTAATAGTTACTGTAACCAAGTGATAATTGATCGGAAGGCACATAGCTTATACCAAAACCTATAGATTTAGCCTGGTTAGTTTCATGGATGTTTTGCCAGCCATTCAAGACTAACACTTTTATAGTTATTTTATCAGAAACCGCAGTAGTTAACTGTGCGCCTGCCTCATAGTAGGGAGAGTTTTCGGCCATTAAAGCCCGTGTATATATCTCATTATTGAAAGAGAAAGTGTTTTCATAGCCAATGTGTGAGGGTAGTATACCCACGTCAAGCCAGGTTTTATTCAAAAGCCTCACACCAATATTGGCTTGTGCAATCAGTTGCGTTAACTCATTTGGCTCGGCAGCATAATTTGCCTGTACATAGGTTCCTGTTTGTAAGGCGAAGGTAGCCCTGACCTGATCTGCGGCATAGTCAGCCTGAATAAAGCCCCAGTTTAAATTAAACTCGTTATGCCGAAAAGCTTGGGTTGTATAAAGCCGCTTATTATCCTTAGGTTCAGTAAAGTCATAGGCGTAATACACATCTATTCCAGCACTAAGTCCCCAAGGCTTTTTGTCTGCCTCTTCAGTTAATGCATCTAGGTTCTGTGCCTTTGATGCGAAGCACAGCAACAAATGCACTATCAAATGTAATCCAAAAATGTGTTTCACTTCTACCGACTACTTTGTTGATGTGAATCCAAAATTGCAGTAGTTACTTCCTGTAAAGGATGGGAGTATTGTTGGTTTAAGTTTATAACGTAAGCAGTTGAGTAATAGCCTGATTAATGGTTTTGATTAGAGAATAGACGGAGAAAAGGATGTAAGCCTTTTCCATTTTGAAAAGATTGACAACTGTTGGGTATTTTTGACTTTTAGCACTTTAATCTTTTATAATGGGATTGCTAATCACAAGCAGTGAGTTCATAGAAATAATAAAATAGTCCGTTAAGATCAGGTTTGGTTGGAGGGAAGGACTAGCTTTTAAGAGCTATTACATGTATGCAAATTAAATTATACACATAAGTAAAAAATAGAAGAACGAAAGGCTGAAATGGGAATTTGCACAGAAGTTTGCAAATTATTGCACATAAAAAAAGCCTCTCAGCGTGCTGCTAAGAGGCTTTTTCGGTGGTCGCGAAGGGAGTCGAACCCCTAACCTTCTGATTCGTAGTCAGATGCTCTATCCAGTTGAGCTACGTGACCATTCCGTTATTGTGATGCAAAGTAAAGGCATTTTTCTTTCCGACGCAAGACCTCTCTGAAAAAAAACTCAATTTTTAGCTGTTGCATTACGCAGCGCACGCTTCAGAGCCCGATCAAACACAAAGTATAAACCACCTATCGAAATGATTATCAGGCCTATCATGAGCAGCTTTCCGCTTGTACCGGTGTCGGGGTTCTGCAATAATTTAATTATATCATTTGCCTGTGTGCCTATCCAAAAAAAGAAAAGTGTGCGCGGGAGCATACCAACTATACTTGCCACAAAGAACTTTTTGCGTTGTACCTGCAGCAACGAGAGCACAAAGTTCATAAGAGCAAAGGGCAAAACCGGAGAAATACGGGTAAGAAAAATAAGGCTCCAGCTCTGTTCGCGGAGTTCCTGCATCAGGTTGCGCGCTTTCTCAAATCGGTTCAGGAAACCCATCATCTTTCCATGGTCAATAAGCCGCGCTAAACTATAGCCTACCAAAGCGGCAACACCGTACGAAACCACCACCCCCGGAAAGCCATTCCAGCCCAGGTAAAAACCGCTTACCAGGGCCACAAAAGTAGTTGGCGTAAGCGCCAGTGCCATGGTAAAAGATACAGCCAGAAAGTATAACAGCATTTGCCACAGTGTGAGGTTTTGCAGCAGGGTTTGGTACTGGTACAGGTAAAAAGCCAGCGTTGAGCTCACTACCACCGGCACGGCTACCAACAGTACCATCGATACAAACGTAGAGGCATTCTGACGTACAAAGCTTTGCAGCAGTTGAAGTTGTTTCATTCTAAAGTATAAAGGCACAGGCTATACTATACCATGGCTTAAAATTTCTGCAGGATAATCATCTTAAAAACACGCGGCACAAGTATGTTTAATCCTGAAAAGTAAATTTACTAACTTGCAGCATACTGTTTATACTTAAACGATAGACTACATGAAATTCGGAACAAAAGCTATACATGCTGGCGTAGAGCCAGATCCAACCACAGGCGCTATCATGACGCCGATCTATCAGACATCTACATACGTGCAACGCTCGCCGGGCGACCACAAGGGCTATGAGTATTCGCGTACGCACAACCCTACCCGTACAGCGCTGCAGAATGCACTGGCAGCTTTGGAGAACGGTAAGCACGGCCTTTGCTTTGCATCGGGTATGGCTGCTGTAGATGCCATTATAAAGCTGTTAAACCCAGGCGATGAGGTTATCTCTACAAACGACCTGTACGGTGGCAGCTACCGCATTTTTACTAAAATATTTCAGAACTACGGCATCAAGTTTCATTTCACTAACATGAGCGACCTGAGCAAGGTTGAGGCATTGGTGAATGAAAACACGAAGATGATTTGGGTAGAAACGCCAACAAACCCGTTGCTGAACATAATTGATATTAAAGGCTGTGCCGATATTGCCAAGAAAAACAACCTGCTGCTGGTAGCCGATAATACTTTTGCTACACCATACCTGCAAACGCCGCTTGACCTGGGCGCTGATATTGTGATGCACTCGCTTACAAAGTATATGGCAGGCCACTCGGATGTGGTAATGGGTGCTATAATTGTGAAAGACGACCAGCTGCATGAGCGCCTGGCCTTTATCCAGAACGCCTGCGGTGGCACACCTGGCCCACAGGATTGCTTCCTGGTACTTCGTGGCCTTAAAACGCTGCACATCCGTATGGAGCGCCATTGCGAGAACGGCCGTGCGGTTGCGCAGTACCTAAGAAACCACGACAAAGTTGAGAAAGTATTCTGGCCTGGCTTTGACGACCACGCCAACCATAAAGTTGCAAAAGAACAGATGCGTGCTTATGGTGGTATGATCTCTTTTGTGCTGAAAGGCGATAGAATAGAAGATGCTACCCGAGTGCTGGAAAACCTGAAATACTTTGCTCTGGCAGAATCGCTGGGTGGTGTAGAGTCGCTTTGCGGACACCCAGCCACTATGACACACGCCAGCATACCAAGTGCCGAGCGTTTAAAAGCTGGTTTAAGTGATTCATTAATTCGCTTAAGTGTAGGTATAGAAGATATAGAAGACCTTTTGGCTGACCTGGAGCAGGCAATAGGGTAAAGTATAAAATGACCCTCGCCTGAATTATTGAAAGCCGCCTGCAACTATAGCAGGCGGCTTTTCTTTTATACTTTGAACTTGTTTAGAGTTTTTTAGATGCTGTGCCATTAGCCCCTATTAGGTATTATCACCAGCAAGTATAGAGTTTGCCAGAATGAATTGTTGACGATAAACACCAGTAATGGCTACAGATACTCCAGTAGTGGAAACTATAAAGCTTCTTTATTCAGAATTTTGCTGTGCCGGCGCATTACTAAGTATAAGTTTATCGTATCAACCATAACATGGCAATTTTTATACCTGCGTCTGATCAATGGCAAAACAACCTATACTTTTCCGGGAGCAGCAGCGGTTCAGGCAGTTCTGGCTTTGGGTAGTAGTGTTGGGTGTGGCTGCCATTTTCTGGGTGGGATTTGCTTACCAGTTATTTGAGGGGCAGGCGCCGGGCAGTAATCCTGTAACCATAGCCGAGGCGATTATACTTTTAGTGCTGGTAGGGGTGGGGCTGCCGCTCTTCTTTTACAGCATGAAACTGACAACCAAAGTATACCCGGGTATGCTGACTATAAAGTTCTCGCCTTTCCATTTAAAGGCAGTGCGGGTGCCGCTGCACTTGCTGCGCAATTACGAGTATGTGGCCTACAACCCCATTTATGACTACGGAGGCTGGGGCATCCGGTGGACGAGCAACGGAAAAGCTTATACAACATCGGGTAACGAGGGGGTGCAGCTATACTTTTACAATCAGAAGCCTATACTGTTAGGTTCACAACGTGCCGACGAACTGTATGAAGCCATACATCAGGCAAAGCAGATGAAAAGCGAAGTATAAGTATACCAGCAGGAAAAGAAAAAGCCGCTGCTCAGTTAAGAACAGCGGCTTTCTGATTTTATACTTCAGAGAGATTACTTCTGAGCCTGAAGACCCAAAATTTTGTAAACCTCAGTTAAGTCAGGAGTAAGAATGATCTCTGTGCGGCGGTTTTTAGATTTAGCAGCAGCAGAACGGCCAGTATCAGCAGGCTGATAGTATGCTCGGCCAGCAGGAGTAATTCTGTCAGGAGACAAGCCTTTCTGAGAAAGCAGGCGCGTGATCTCAGTTGCACGCAGTACGCTCAGATCCCAGTTGTCAGCAATTTTCTTAGTGCCTGGCAATACTTCAACATCATCAGTGTGGCCTTCTACAGTTACACCAACTTCCTGGTTTTTCTTCAGTACGCTTACTAGTTGGTCAAGAGCTTTGTGGCCACCAGCATTTACTTTAGTGCTACCAGTCGCAAACAGCAGCTTGTCAGACATAGAAACGTAAACCTTACCATCTCTAACTTCTACTTTCAGGTCGCCCTGGTTAAAGCCTTGCAGTGCTGTATTTACATCGTTTCTAAGGTTGTCCAGAGCTTTTTGTTGCTCATTCATAGAACGCTCCATTTCAGCAAGCTTCTGCTCGCGCTCTTTCAGGCTAGCTGTTAGCTCATCTACTTTCTGGCGGTTTGCTGCTTGCTCAGCTTCCATTGCTTTTTTGCTGGCTTCCAGATCTTTGTATTTTTTTGAAGATACACAAGAAGACATTAGGCTGGCGCATAGCAATACCGAAAGTGATGCTTTAAAGAGGTTAGATTTCATGTGTTTTACTTATTATGTTGTTAATAAAAGTGAAATACTATGTTTGCAAATATGGTAAAAGATTGGCTGCCAAACTATAAAAAAGTTGATAATCCGATCTTTACGATTCCAAATTAGCTGCAAAACGAAATTTTGTTTAGAATATTATATAAATACTATATATTTTTCTGTAAAAGACCTTTCTTAGTTATTAACTTGGTAGGCACTAGCTATTTAGGTGTAACAGATGCAAGTATAAAATAGCCGTGTCAGGCGCAATTTGTTATGCATTGCCGTTAAAACCAAAGTATAAAATGTTTAGTCGATCAGGCCTTGCTCTTTAAGCCAATCAAAGATAAGTACATCTGTTTGCGAAGACCGGAAGCGATCAGCATGGGTTAGCCAGACAACTTCTTCTATTTCGGAGCTGGCGGCAATTGTACCTGCAAAGGCACCTTTGTAGCAGGTCATTTTAACTTCTATGCCTGTGGCATGCCCGTGTGCCTGTGCCTGAAATGTGCCCACGTATTCTAATGATGCTGCATCCAGGGTAACTGACAGTTCTTCCTCTATTTCCCTGACCAGGGCCTCGTGGTCTGACTCGCCGGGTTCGCGTTTACCACCTGGTATGTAATAAACATCTTTGCCTTTGCTGCGGGTGCTTAATACTTTTCTGTTCTGTAACTCTATCCAGGCGAGCTTATCAATATACTTCATGGCGCAAAATTACTGCAGCAAGTATAGTCTGCAAGTATGGTAGTGGGTGGCAAAGTATAAAACAGGAAGCGCCTGCTATACTTTAGCAGGCGCTTCCTGTTTTATGTTTAATATAGTTGATGTGATCTATTCTTCTGCCTGAATCCATTGCAGGGCAGCGGTTCTTTCTATAGGCTCAAAATACTTTATTTTGGCTGTAGTAAAAGGTGTAGCCAGCACAGTTAACCAATCAAGCCATTTCTTATCGCCAACTATAGCTGCTTTTTTAAAATCGGCTGCGTGCCTGAAGTCAAACCTTATGTCCTCCCAAAGCGCCTGCAGCGACATATCCTCAATCTCCTGTACCTCGGCATAGATGTTAATCTTACCATACTGCTTTATCTTTTCTTCCAGCAGGGGCAGCATAACATCATAGTCGCGTTTATCAACCTGGCCAGATAACTGAAAAGCAACCAGGTCTCCTTTAGATTGTTCTAATAATTGCAGCATATAATTATAGTTTAAGCGTGTGGATGAACCGGTATTTACAGATGCAAGTATAGTGGTTCCTCTATCTAACGTTCTATACGCTGCAGTTCGCGTGTAAGTATCTCCTGTAGTTTCATTTCCTGGCCATCATCCTGCCTGATAATGTAATATTCTCCCGACATGGATGACTTGGTGGCCAGGTGCTCTATAAACTCTTCTGCACTACTAATCTTAGAACTATGCTTTTTCCACTTCATCTGCAGGTGGTCGGCGGCCTCTTCGGGTATGTGTTCTGAGCCGTTGCGCACCAACTTGCAGTTTTTCATGGCTTTAACATATGAAATCAGATGGGTTATCTTCTCTTCTTCAGTTAACGTTTTTGTGCTGGCTGTAGTGGCAGTGACTTTAGTGGGAACCTGTGCCTGGGCAGCTTGCGCTATCACCAATCCTGCTATTGTAGCCAGCCCAAACAATACTTTTTTATACATGGTAAGCTATTATTTTTTACAAATTTTGAACTAAGGATGCAGTATGTATATTTGTACAATAACATACTTAATATCAATCTACAACGTTCAGGTTTTTGCAGTACCAGCGCCTGTTTTTTTAACATTGGTGGCAAAAACGACTTTATAGTGCATGAGAAAAATACTTTACGCATTACTACTGTTGCTGTTGTGCCAGCAGGCTGTAGCTCAGGATAATATCGAAACGCGCCTCGGCTATAGTTACAACGATAAATTTGAGTTTTCGGACGAGTGGCAGTACCTCTCTACAGACTTATATTTGTTTAACGGCACCAAGTTTGAACGTGTGCTGAACGAGCTGGAGAAAGGAGCGCGCAAAGAACGAAAGCGCTACCGCAACGAGCTGGAGTATCTTTTTATAACAGCTCAGCTCAAGAACCTGAAGCTTTTCGGTAACGACGAGATTGTATATCCGCTCTATAATTTCTCTATCAATTCAGATAAGAAAACTTACACCACCCAAGTCAGCGACCACCAGGAAGTGGTGCGTATCATAGATAAATTGCCTATTTCATCTGCCCAGACAGGTATAGATGCATCCATCCAGGCAAAGGCCGTAACTAACGATGACTCTGACCAGATTTTTGGGCTGGTGGCCAATCAGTTGGTTAACATCTCTAAAATGGCCACGCCAACAGGGGCTGTACTATCGCTGGTAGGTGAGTTCGGTAACCTGCTTAGTACCCGCACCAAGCGGAAAGAGTATAAGTTCAGTTCTACCATCAGGCTTTACGAAGGGCAGGATTTCGATACACGTCTGCATTCAGTAAAAATCTATGTTTTTGTGCCTGGCGATGTAAAAGCTGTGAATATTAAATCAGTTAAGATAGCCGATTACCTTTCCAAGAACCCGAACAAACTGGACCGCAGGCAGCTGGAAGAGATGATTGGCTACAAAGATTACCCATACATGGTGGTTGCCAACTATAAATCGCTCTACAAAATGGATGTGCTTACAGGCGATGAAGTAACACTGGACCTGATAGAAAAGCGCAAGCAAAAAATAGAGAATGCACATAATGCAGGCTTGGTTAATGACGAAACCTACCGTCAGGAAAAGCTTTTTGTAGAGTATCTGCGGGTATTTGCTGAGATGAAGCAGAACCTGAACACGTACCGCTTGAACTACCGCAACAACAGCCCTGAAATAAATGCCAAAAACCTGTTTGGAATTGTGCAGGAGTATAAGCGCCTGAAAGGAACTATGGATGCCCGGGAGAAGGAGTTTGCGAAGAACAGTACCTACCAGAATATTTTCCGGAACGAGTACCAGGCTATACTTACGAATGCCGATTTATACCTGGAAGCCGACCACAACCTGAAGAGCGGAAAGATACTGGTAAACACCTTGCGCGACCTGGAGAACGACCAGAAGGCAGGCAGCACGCCAGCGCAACGCGAGGCAGCCCTGGCAAAACTTTATGCCATAGAATTGCCTAAAGCAGAATTTTTGTCAGCATCGGTAGAAGGGGAGGCCATCATGCGCCTGATCAAGAAACTGGAAGAGCAGCAGTACAGCGAAGTTTTTGCCCAGGATGTGCAGAAACTAAGCGAGGTAGCAGCTAACGACGAAACCATTGCGCAGCGAAACAATGTGCAGGAGAAAGCCGCAGCCAGCAAGTGCCAGTCCTGCCGCGATAAAGTACGCGATGCCGTAACAGAATATAACAAACGCTACGAAGTCTTTAAGCTAAAGCAGGCGCTAAAGAAAAAAGAGGAACTGAATATTGCTGCCGAGCAAACTGTGCTAAAGTATCTGAAAGAGCAGCTTTGCATAGAAAGCAACCTGAAAACAGTAGCCTCTGCCAACGAGGGACTTGATGCCTACATGAGCCGCATGCACGAAAAAAACAACGAGTTTGCCACCAACATAAAAGCACTGGATAAGCTGAACAAAGTAGAGATAACCGAGCCGAAGTTGCAGAAGGTGCAGGAGTATAATGCGCGGCTGCAGCACCAGATGCAGGAGGTAGAAGCCAATTACAACACCATTTATACGCTGGATAAAAACCTCTGTGCCTGCGGAGCGGGTTAAGCAACGAAAACTCTGTACTTGCTCTGTCCGTTTTGGGCAAGTATGATGGACTTTATAAATACAGCGCTTGGCCTTAACGAAACTACCCTTACCTGGTGGCAGATGTCGCTGAGGGCGGTGGTGGTATTTTTGGCAGCGTTACTTATCATCAGGTTAGGAAACCAGCGAATATTTGGCAAACAAGCCGCCTTTGATATAGTTCTGGGTATTATATATGGCTCTATCCTGAGTCGTGCCATTACAGGCAATGCTCCCTTTGGCCAAACCCTGATTGCGTCGCTGGTGTTAGTGTTACTGCATAGTGGCTTAGCTAAAATGTCTTATTATGCCTCAGGTAAACTTGGTTTTTTGATAAAGGGTAAGCCGCAGATGCTGATAAAAGACGGGCAGGTGCAGCAAGATGTCCTGCGTGATAACAGCGTAACCGAACATGATCTTGAAGAGGCAATACGCAGCAAAGGGAATGTCAGAAGTATAAGCGATATAGAAACGGCATGCCTCGAGCGTAGCGGCAGCATCAGTATAGTTCCTAAAAAGAAAGAAAACTCATAATAGAAAAAGCCTCTCCTGCACAGGAGAGGCTTTTTCTATGAATTTATACTTTGTTAGCTTATGCTATTTGAGCATCTAATTTAGAAGCAAGTGCGTTTTTCGGAACTGCACCAACCTGCTTATCTACTACCTGACCGTTCTTGAAAACAAGAAGCGTAGGAATGCTACGGATACCAAACTTTGCTGATACCTGTGGGTTAGCATCTACATCAACTTTACCAATAACGGCTTTGCCTTCGTACTCGCCTGCAAGTTCTTCCACGATAGGGCCTACCATACGGCAAGGTCCGCACCACTCAGCCCAAAAGTCTACCAATACTGGTTTATCTGAATTGATGATCTCATCAAAGTTTGCGTCTGTGATCTCTATTGCTTTGTTAGCCATAACTTTAGCGTTTTATAAGTTAATTTCTATGTGATAAATATAGTAACAATTATACGTTTGGCAAATATCAGCCCAAACTCCCTTTCCTGACAACCTGTCCTGCTCAAACCAATTATACTTACGGCAGAACACTAGTATAGGGTGTAATTTATTTGTATAAACAAATGTCAGCTTAAAAAGTTTCTGATGCAAGGGCAGGGGATAAAAAGCATTATTAAACTATGTTATTTAATATTATCTTAGGCTAAGATTGTATGTGGTGTAATAGCTAAACTGTAAGTAATTTAACTCAGGTGAGACTTAACTCTATAGATAGATGAAGATCCATTATTTGTTAGTTCTATTCCTGTTGCTTTTGGCAAGTTTTACAGTTTATGCACAAGATGCGCAGGGAGTAACCGATCAAAATCTTAGAGCTAACATAGTTAAACTAAACACACTGCCTCTGTTATTTGGCTCTGTAAATGTGTCTTATGAGAGACGCATCTCATCATATTTTTCAGGAGCTGTAACAGCAATGGCTTACCCAAAACGTTTGGCTTTTTCGGAAAAGGATACTACTTCTGCTTATGCCCTTACAGCGGATTTTAAATTTTATGTGAAAGGAAAGTCACTTAACGGGTTTTATGTAGCACCTTACCTTAAGTACCGCCTGCGAAGAAACAATGCAAAAGAAGGAACAAGCATAGGGGGAGCACCTTTCTTTTTTTATAGACCTGACCGGGAAGAAGAAAGATGGAAGAGTTATGGTGCTGGCGCTACGGTGGGCTTTCAAAAGGTATTTCCAAATGCCATCACTTTGGATACGTTCCTGGGGTATGGCAAGTATTTTCATCAGGAGTTGACCAACGAAACCAATTATACAAAGCAACAGATAGAATATCGTAAGCCTCTGCAACACGACTTTCGCCTGGGTCTGTTGCTAGGCTATGCTTTTTAGGGTAATGCTGCTGTTTCTAACATCTCTGTCCGAATCTTTCCTGCTGCTGGCGTCCACGTTCTAGTTAGTAGAGAGTTGGGGACAAGGATGTACAGATGAGCATAACGTGGAAACAAAGAAGGTGCACCACGTAAGCAGCGCACCTTTTATACTTGAACTGAAGAGAAGATCAATTTCCAAATCTCCTCATCTTCAAATTTTCAAATCTACTAGATCAGTTTACACTCACCCAAGCCCAAATCTTTGATAGATGTCAGGAACAGTTTCGGATCGATTCTATACTTGCGGGAGTAGGTCGGCAAAGCCAGTTTCTCATCAGGCACATGCAGTGTTATCTCCAGGCGTTTCTGGCCAGCACTGGCAACTATAGCTTCTTCCAGGGCCTCGGCAACATTAGGCGTAAAGTGCTGCAGGTTGATATTTACCTGAACGCCTTGCGCCATTTTGTCCATCACATCGCCAAGCAGTTGGATGTTGGTTGGCTTCAGTTCCCACTGGTCTTCCGTTTTGTAGCGCAGCTGTACCTTACCCCTGATGAATAAGTATAAACCTTGCTTCAGGTATGGCGAAAACTTCACGTAATCTTCCCCGAACAAGGCCATCTGCAACGTAGAATCATAATCTTCGATGGAGAACAGCGCAAACGGGTTACCATTCTTCGCGGTTCTAATCACCACCTCCGACACCATACCCGCCACGTTAATATCCTTATTCTTGTGATTAGCGATATCAGCCAATGCCGAAGTGCAGTAAGAATCTATTTCCAGCTTAAACTGGTCTAACGGGTGGCCTGAGATATAGAAACCTACTACTTCTTTCTCGCGGCGCAGCATTTCGGCCTGTGTCCATGGTTGTACTTCCGGTATTTTTGGCATTGGTGCAGCTACAGCGGCACCTCCTCCAAATAACGACTGCTGTGCAGCCTGTTGCTCTGCCTGGTAGTTGTTACCGTAGCGTACGGCCTTCTCCAGTAAGCTGATGTTTTCGCCTTCCGGCACCTCCATCAACTGGGCGCGGTGGTACAGGCCAAACGAGTCGAATGCTCCTGCCAAGGCCATACTTTCAAAGGTCTTCTTGTTCACGGCGCGCAGGTTCACGCGTTTTGAGAAGTCGAAGATATCCTGGTACATGCCATTCTTTTCTCTCTCGGAGATGATGGCATCTACGGCAGCTTCACCGGTACCTTTTATCGCCGCCAGACCGAAACGGATCTGCCCCTGCTCGTTCACGTTGAACTTCAGTAAAGATTCATTCACGTCCGGACCCAATACCGCTACACCTTGTTTGCGGGCTTCCTCAATAAAGAACGTCACCTTTTTGATGTCGTTCATGTTGTTGGTCAGCACCGCCGCCATGTATTCGGCAGGATAGTGGGCCTTCAGGTACCCCGTCTGGTAAGCCACCACCGAGTAAGCGGCAGAGTGGGAGCGGTTAAAGCCGTATTGGGCGAACTTCTCCATCACGTCGAACACCTCAGAAGCTTTCTTTGCCGGAATGTTGTTGATCTCAGCGGCTCCCTTGATGAACTTCTCACGCTCCTCAGCCATCTTCTTCATGTCCTTCTTACCCATGGCGCGGCGCAGCAAATCGGCACCACCCAGTGAGTAACCGGCCAGAATCTGGGCCGTCTGCATGATCTGCTCCTGGTACACCATGATCCCGTAGGAGTAGTTCAGGATCGGCTCCAGCAGCTCGTGCGGGTATTCTACTTCCTCTTTACCGTGCTTCCGGTTAATGAAGTTCGGGATGAACTGCATCGGGCCCGGACGGTAAAGGGCGTTCATGGCGATCAGGTCTTCAATGTTGGTAGGCTGCAAATCCTTGAGGTACATGCGCATACCTTCCGACTCGAACTGGAACGTACCAATGGTATCACCGCGCTGGTATAGTTGGTAGGTCTTCTCGTCGTCTATCGGAATTTCGTCGATGTTGATGTCAACACCATGGTTTTTCTTGATCAGTTCCAGCGCATCTTTGATGATGGTAAGCGTCTTTAGACCCAGGAAGTCCATTTTCAGCATACCGGCACTCTCAATCACTTTACCGTCAAACTGCGTTACGAGCAGGTCGGCGTCTTTGGAAGTTGATACCGGAATATAATTAGTGATGTCATCTGGGGCGATAATCACACCTGCGGCGTGTATACCTGTGTTACGCACAGAGCCTTCCAACTTTTCGGCCAGCTTCAGCACGGCAGCACGGGCATCATTTCCTTCACGGATAGCAGCCAGCTCCAGGTTCTCCATAAAAGCTTTCGCCAGGGTAGTGCCCGGGGTGTCCGGTACCATTTTCGCCAGTTCGTTGGCCTCGGCAAGCGGCAGGGAGGTAGAGCGGGCCACGTCTTTGATAGACGATTTAGCTGCCATGGTACCAAACGTGATGATCTGGGCTACCTGCGTTTTACCATACTTATCTACTACGTAGTCGATTACGCGCTGGCGGTTCACGTCGTCAAAGTCAATATCAATATCGGGCATGGATACACGCTCCGGGTTTAGGAATCGCTCGAACAGCAGGTTATACTTGATCGGGTCGATGTTGGTGATACCAATGCAATAAGCTACCGCCGAACCAGCCGCCGAACCACGACCGGGACCTACGAACACGCCCATGTCGCGGCCTTTGTTGATAAAGTCCTGTACAATAAGGAAGTAACCGGCAAAGCCCATAGTTTTGATCACGTGCAGCTCAAAATCCAGACGTTCGGTTACCTCAGGGGTAATCTCTCCATAACGCTTGGCTGCACCTTGATAAGTCAGGTGGCGCAGGAAATCATCGGCATCAGCGTGCTGCGGCGGTATCGGGAAGTTCGGCAGCAGGATGTCGCGCTTCAGCTTCGGAGGCGTGATTTTGTCTACAATTTCGTTGGTATTATCTACAGCTTCCGGCACATCCTTGAACAGTTCGTTCATTTCGGCCTGCGTCTTGAAGTAGAACTGGTCGTTCGGGAAACCGAAACGGGTTTTCGGACCAGCCTCGTCAATGCGCTGCAACATCTGGCGGATGTTGGGCATGTGGCTATACTTCTGGCGAACGTTATCTACGGTATCGTAGATAACCTTCTGGTCATCTGTCAGGAAGCGGTAATAGCGGGTCTGGAAATCACCAACCGGAGTGCTCTGATCCTCACCCGTGTTCACGCAAAGCAGGATATCGTGGGCGTTCCAGTCTTCCTGGTCTACGTAGTGCGAGTCGTTAGTGCAGATAACTTTTACGTTATACTTCTTGGCCCATTTCAGCAAAACCTGGTTTATGTCTTCCTGGCTTTTTCCGGTGCCGTCTATGTTCTGCAGGCCGTGGCGCTGGATCTCAATGTAGTAATCCTCACCAAACACATCCAGCCACCACTTAAATATCTCTTCTGCTTCTTCCTCGGTTTTCCAAAGTATAGCCTGTGGTACTTCGGCACCAATACAGCAGCTGGTCGCGATAAGGCCTTTGCTATACTTCAGCAACAACTCTTTATCGATACGTGGCCACTTGCTGTATACCCCCTCAATGTAAGAAAGCGAGCAAAGCTTGGCCAGGTTCTGGTAACCTTCCTGGTCTTTGGCAAGCAGCAACTGGTGGTGGCGAACGTCTTTCTGCTCTTTGCTGAAGGTTTTCTGATGGCGGTCGGCAACCAGGTAGAACTCGCAACCCACGATCGGCTTCACGTTATACTTGTTGGCCTCGTTCACGAAGTTGAAAGCAGCAAACATGTTTCCGTGGTCGGTCATGGCAACGGCGGGCATGCCATCGGCCTGCGCCTTTTTCATAAGCGCACTAATGCTGGCCTGACCGTCGAGCAGCGAGTACTGTGTATGGGTGTGTAAATGCGAAAAAACAGGCATTTGGGGAATTATGAATTACGAATTAAGAATTACGAATGACTCCAAATCTGGAAATCAATACCAGCTGCTACATCACAATTAAAGCTTTAGAAATATCATAGCATTATGAAAGCGCGGAAAATCATGCTTTCCTGTATTCATAATTCATAATTTCTAATTCTTAATTTGGCGCAGCCCAAGTCATTTTCGGGATGTTAAAATTACACAAAATCGGGCGGCTGCCCAAACCGAAAGCGGCTCATTTACTAACACACTTACTAACAAAAAAGCAGCGGAAATAGTCTCCGATGCTTTGCTATACTTTAAAGAATAAGTCGTATTTATTTAAACCGCCCCGCCTCATTTTCCTCCTCCAGTTGCTCGTTTACCACATAAAGCTTGCGCGTAGGGTAAGCAAACTCTATTCCTCGTTTCTGGAATTCCTCGAAAATGCGCAGGTTGATTTTTTGCTGGGTATCCATGTATACATTATAATCAGAGTTGAGCATGTTGTAAACTATTACAAAATCAAGGGTAGAGTCGCCGTAAGAGGCAAAGTGTGCTCTGTCGAATTGTGCAAGTTCCTGCTCCGAAACAATCTTTTTTAGCAGATCCGGAACCTCCCGGAGGTTTTCCATGGATGTTTCGTAGGCAATGCCCAGTTTAAACTCTACCCGGCGGAGCTGCATGCGTTTATAATTGTGTATGCGGGAGCTGGTCAGGTCGCTGTTGGCAATAATAAGCTGCTCGCCGGTAAGGCTCTTGAGTCGGGTGGTTTTAACGCCGATGTGCTCAATTGTTCCGCTTTTGTCTCCCACGGCAATAAAATCGCCCACTTCAAAAGGCCGGTCCAGGAAGATGACGAAGTAGTTGAAAAGGTCACCAAGTATATTCTGGGCAGCCAGCGCCACGGCTATACCACCAATACCCAAACCGGCAATAATGGCCGTAAGGTCGTAGCCCATGTTATCGAACAGAAAACCAAGCCCCAATCCCCACACTACAATATTGATGATAAGACTTACAGCACCTACCTCGTTCAGATGGCTTTTATCCGGGTACTTCCTTTTAAAGTAAGATTTGATGAGCAGTACCAGTGTAGATGTTATGAACAGGATAACCATAAAGGTAACTGCCACGGTAAAGGCTATGGTAATAATGCGCTCACCTTTAGGAGTAAACTTTAAATAATTGAGCCCGGCATAGATAACTATAAAATGCACGATAGGAACGCCAAAGCGGGCAAAGCTGCGCACTACAAAATTGTCAAATTTGGTGTGCGTGTTTTCGGTCCATTTTCTGATCCGGGTCAGAACAGATTTCCTGAAAACAGTAATTATAAGAGAGCCTGCCAGAATAAATCCTAATGCTATGAAGTAATCCTGGACAGTGTTATTGAAGTATATCCGGTTTAAGAATTCGTCCATTTATTTCTTTTTGTGGTTTTATACCTTGAGGGTTTTATACAGAATTGAACTGCCAGAGTTGCCTAAGGCAGCTTATCCTATTGTTATACTGTAAACAGAAGGAAGAAAATTGGATATAGTTAAGTATTTCTGTTCTGGGGCGGTAAATTCTTAAACTCAGACAGTGGCGTGGTGCGTACTCTTTAATCTGCTGTGCACGGCGCAGCAACTACAAGTATAGAATGGAAGCAGAAGATAAATCAGGGAAGTTAGGGGGAATGTTCAGGGCCTTGCGGTATCGCAACTATAGGCTCTTTTTTGTGGGTCAGGGCATATCGCTGATAGGCACCTGGATGCAGCAGATCGCGCTAAGCTGGCTTGTGTACCGACTAACTGATTCTGTTTTTCTACTCGGTGCTGTAACTTTCTCCAGCCAGATTCCATCGTTTATACTTGGGCCTTTTGCGGGTGTTATTGCCGATAAGTTTGAGCGGCGCAAGGTGCTGGTGGTAACGCAGGCGCTTTCTATGCTACAGGCTTCTACGCTGGCCGCCCTGGTGCTTACTAACTCGATACAAATATGGCATGTACTAACGCTGAGTGCTTTTTTAGGTGTGATCAACGCCTTTGATATAGCAACCCGACAGGCTTTTGTGGTGCAGATGGTAGAGCGGCGCGAGGATCTGAGCAACGGTATTGCGCTCAATTCATCGTTGTTCAACATGGCCCGTTTGGTGGGCCCATCTATTGCTGGGGTGCTGATAGCGGCAGTAGGAGAGGGTATGTGTATACTTATAAATGCAGTGAGTTATATTGCTGTAATAGCCTCGTTGCTGCTGATGCGCCTAAAGCCTTTAGAGCGGGTAAAACGGGAGCATAAAGTGTGGCAATCGCTGCAGGAAGGCTTTGGCTATGCGTACAATTTCTCCCCGATCCGGGCACTTATACTTATAGTTGGTTTGCTTAGTCTGTTCGGTATGCCGTTCAGTGTGCTGTTGCCTGTTTATGCCCGCGATATACTGCATGGTGGCGCTAACACACTGGGTTTCCTGATGGGTGCTTCGGGAGTAGGGGCGCTAACGGGTGCTTTGTTCCTGGCCCAGCGAAAGTCTGTGGTGGGGTTGGGTAAAGTAATTGTATTTACCATGCTGCTTTTCGGTACGGCACTAATTGCTTTCTCCTTTTCCAAGACGCTTTACATCTCGCTGCTGCTTATGTTATTCACAGGTTTTGGTATGATCGTTTCGATGGCCTCCTGCAACACCTTGCTCCAGACTATAGTGGATGAAGACAAGCGTGGCAGGGTAATGAGCCTATATGCAACAGCTTTTATGGGCATGGCACCAGTCGGAAGTATGCTGGCGGGTTCGGTGGCTGAACTGATAGGAGTAAACTATACCCTGGCCGCCTGCGGACTTTTATGCGCCATAAGTATAATTCCGTTTGCTGTGCAATTAGGCAAACTCCGTAAAATGGTTTGGCCAATTTATCAGCGCCTGGGCATCGTACCCGAAATTGCCACAGGTCTTCAAACGGCATCGAATCTTACTGCCCCACCTGAGGAAAGATAGCTATTGAAGACACAAGTTTTAAGACAAAGGATGCAAGAATAAAATAACGATAAACAAAAAGGCCAGCAGTTATGCTGGCCTTTTTGTTTCGGTCTAAACTACTGCTTATTTCTTCTTTATCAGCAGTTTTTCACCCGGCTTCACGTTGAAGTCAGATTTCTTGTTCCACTCCATGATGTCTTTTATAGTTACACCATACTTGCGCGAAATCTGGTACATGCTCTCACCGGCTCCAACGGTGTGGTAAGTGTCAGAAGTTATAGTTTGCACTTGCGTTTCGCTGGTGGCTGCCGGAGTTGGCTCTGTTTTAGCCGGTGCAGCTGTTGGCGGCGCTACTACAATCAGTTGCTGCCCTAACTTAATGGCATTATCAGTTAAGTTGTTCCACTTCTTCAGCTCATCAAGCGTTACATTAAACTTCTTTGAGATCTGGTAAAGCGTTTCGCCGGCAACTACTGTATGGTAACCTCCTACAGGTTTTGTTTCCTGTACTTCTTCAACTTCCTCAGCATCTTCTGCTTTGGTTGGTTCATTCAGGGTGAGAGGTTCGGCTATGATTAACTCCTGATCAAGTTTAATGCCCTCGTTGCCAAGTTTGTTCCAGGTTGTAAGGTCGCTAACTGTAATGCCGTACATCTTTGAAATGCCGTAAAGCGTTTCACCTTGTTTTACAACATGCTTAGCTGACTTTGCAGTTGGTGCTGCTATACTTTCGGTAGCAGCTGGTTCTTCAACTACTGCTTCTGTTTTAGGCTGAGTAGCTATTGGCTTTGGTGCCGGAGTAGACTCGGTTGCAGTTGTAATTTCGGTGTTGCTGCCATAACCTATATATTCCTTCTGCTGCTGCTCCTGTTGCTTTGGCGCAGTTGGCTGAACTATAGCTACATTGCCTTTGCTTGGGTAAAGTATAGCACTGTTTTTCTGAGCAGGTATTCTTGTTTCCTCTTCCTCTTGTTTCTGCAGCGCCTCTTCCAACTCGGCAGTTGTAGCCGGCTGCGGAGTTGCAGGAGTTGGAGCCGTGGTCGGAACTGGTTCAACTTTCTTAGCAACAGCTTTTTTCGGCTGTGTTTTCTTCGGTTTAAAGCTGTTCAGGAAACGCTTGAATGCGCTTTCATTGGCTGCATGTTCAGCATCACTCTCAACGGGTGTTACCTTGCTTACAGATGAAGTAGCTGTCTTGGCTGTAGTTTGTGCCTGTTTCAGGTCTCGTACTTCAACCGGGGTGTTGTATGGGCGGCGCTTCTGTAACCAAAGTACACGGCCAGGTACTGGCACCTCGTTACGGGCCATACGGTTCTTAAACACCAGGTAGCGTAACTTTATACCATAGTGCTGAGAGATCATCTGCATAGTTTCACCTGGTTGCACCACGTGGTATTCTGTGCTAGCTATACTATGCTTTGGCTCGATGTAATAGGTCTGGCCTGCCTCAATTTTATCGAAGTTGTGGAGGTCGTTGTTTTTCAGGAACCTGCGTGTAGAAATGCCTGCCTGCAAAGCCAGTTTGTCTTTGGTGTCGCCAGGGCGTGCTACCAGTGCATTCAGGCCATTACGCTTTACCATAACTGCAGCCGCTTCTGTTTGCTTAGTTTTGGCAGCAGTTGCAGGAGTTGTAGTCTGATTAGATGCCAGCAGCCCAGAGCTATCTCCGTTGCGCACCGGTATCATTACATAATAATCCTTATCAGATGGAATAGTGCTGCCTAACAGCCATTTGTTATACTTAGCCAGCTCGTTCGGGTCTGTTTGTGAGGCAAGTGCAATATCGGCAAGGCTTTGGCCTGGAGTAGCACGCTGCTCGCGAAGGGTAAGAGCCGGTGGCGTTGCTTTACCCACAAAGTTGTCGTAAGCTACCTTATGCGCCAGGAAAGTAAGTATGTAAGGGTGCGTTTTATCGGTAATCTCCATTTTCTTAGCTCCCTTATCAGATGGCTTGGCATAGGCTTTGGCGCCAGTGTAGCCTTCCAGGTAAGACAGCAAAGTATTTAGCCAGTTGCCGTAGTAGTTGTTGCTGCGCTTAAAGTATAAAGCAGCACCACGGGTGGCCTCAATAATATGACGACGTTCATCTACCATGCTGTTTATGCGCAGGTTAAAATCAGAGGCAGCCTCTTTCTTAAACTGCCAGAAACCTACTGCATTAGAAGTAGAAACTGCATCCGGAATCAAACCACTTTCCTGCAACGACAGGTATTTAAAATCCTCCGGTACGCCCTCTTCTTTTAATACACGCTCAATCAATGGGAAGTAAGTATCAGCCAGGTCTACTTTAATTTTAAAGTACTTCTGGTTACGGTGGAGTGCGTCTACTTTTTTCTGGATCTCCTGCTGTCCGGAATCAGATATCTTCAGGTGGATATCTGCAAAGTATACGTTTTGGGGTACTACCACATTTTGCGCCAGGGCTAAAAAGGGCAGAAGCAATAAGAAGAGAAGGGGTAAAGGTTTTCTCATGAATAAAAGGTAAATATACTTGGCTAATAAGTTGATTCTGGTGCTACTGTTGCTTTAAAGCAAGGCTACTAAGCTGCTCTGCTATAATATGTTTAGAGCCGAATATAGCTATTGCAAAATTAACAGATTTTAAGCCTGATTCTAAAGGGTAGAACGAACTTCTTTTTATTAATTTTTTAGGAGGGGGTATAAATGAGCAGTTCCGGCCAGAAGTATAGCAGGAACTGTTAGAATGTTAGTTTCTGAAAAAGCAGAAGAAGTGAATTTTATAGTTTGCGGGCTATCATCAAACCATCGCGTACAGGCAGCAGAATGTTTTCTACCCGCTCATCGTCCTGCACTTTTTTATTAAAGGCAAGTAGGGCAGCTGTGTCTTCGTCCAGCTTCTTGCGGTGCTTGGCCAGCACTTTACCGCTCCACAATACGTTGTCGGCAATAATATAACCGCCTTTAGCTACTCTGTCGAACACCATGTCGTAATAGGTGGCGTTATTTATCTTATCGGCATCTATAAATACCAGATCAAAAGTGGCATCTATAGTTGGTACAATGTCCAGAGCGTTGCCAATGTATAGCTTTATACTTTCAGAAAGACCGGCTTCGGCAATGTAGCCGCGCACCATATCTTCCAGCTCTTCGTTCTTATCTATAGTATGGATGGTGCCGCCTGGCTGCAGACCTTCGGCAAGGCAGAGAGCCGAGTAGCCGGTATAAGTACCTATCTCCAGCACCTGTTTTGGCTTTACCATCTGCGAAAACATAGCCAGCAGCCTGCCCTGCAGGTGGCCTGAAAGCATGCGCGGCTTCAGCACATTCAGGTGTGTCTGGCGGTTTACCTTGCGCAGCAGCTCACTTTCAGGAGAAGTATGGTCCTCTGCATACCGCAACAACTCTTCGTCTATAAATTCCATAGCTAAGATTTGAAGATTTGAAAAATGTGGAGATGTGAAGATGCCCCACAATTTCTAATTCACAATTTTTGATTCCGCCTTAGGCCGGCACGTAATTCAGGAAGCTGAGCTGGTCTTCGCGCAGCACATCATTGGCAATTTCTATCAGGTCAGATGAAGTGATGTTCTTGATACGGTCAAAGATCTCGTTCAGAGACTCTACTTTGTCCAGGTCAAGTATACTTTTGCCCATCATCATCATCAGGCCCATGTTGCTTTCCTCAGCCATCGCCAATTGGCCCATCAGCTGCTCTTTGGCAGTGTGCAGTTGCATCGAGCCCAACGGTTTTTCACGCAGCTTCTTCAGCTCTTTCAGCACCAGCGATGTAGTTCGTTTCAGCTGTTTTTTCTCCGTACCAAAGTATATCGAGAGCAAACCAGTATCTATATAAGTAGCATAGTTAGCGTCGATAGTATAAACCAGGCCATACTTTTCGCGCACGGCAAGGTTCAGGCGAGAATTCATGCCTGGCCCGCCCAGCAGGTTTACGAGCATGAAGAACGGAATACGGCGCTCATCGCTTAGAGCGTAAGCAGGGCAGCCCAGCACGCAATGTGCCTGCGTGATAGATTTTTCTATGGTTATGGTTTTCGGGTTATAGTTGCCCACCCATAAACGATCACGCTCTTTTTTTATAGTTGGAATATCTTTCAGAAACTTCTCGGCCAGCTTCACCACCTTCTCGAAAGGCAGATTACTTACCGAGCAGAAGACAATAGTATCGGTGCTGAGGTTGCGATCTATGAAATCAAGAAAGTCCTGCTTCTGGAAACCTGATACACTTTCCTTGGTGCCTAATATGTTGTTACCAAGCGGATGATCGCCATAAACTACAGCGTCAAATTCATCTACAATAGCCTCCTCAGGCGTGTCGAGGTACATGGCCATTTCTTCCAGAATCACGCCACGCTCTTTCTCAATCTCTTTCTCCGGGAAAACAGAGCGAAAAGTGATATCTGTAAGCAGCTCAAATGAACGCTCAAAGTGCTTATCCAGCACCGAGCTATAAAAACACAGCTTTTCTTTGGTAGTATAGGCATTCAGCTCACCACCTACCGATTCCAGACTGTTTATAATGTGAAAAGATTTGCGCTTGGCAGTGCCTTTAAAAGCCATGTGCTCCCAGAAATGGGCAAGACCCTGCTGCACCGGCAGCTCATCGCGGCTGCCTATATCAAGTATAAAGCCGCTATGCGCAATTTTAGTGTGTGTTACTTGTTTGTGAACGATACGAATACCGTTCGGTAATGTATGGATATGATAATCAAGCATTAAGTCGATAATTAGCCTGCAAAGTTACGCGAAAGTGCTATGAGTTAAAAGGGATGTACGGTTTTTGAAGAGGATAAGGTAGGATTTCGACTTCGTCGGGATAGGAGTATAGCTATTACTTAAAGTATATACTTCTGGCACGCAAGCTATACTTTCATTCATACTTTCTTCCCCAGTCTTACTAGCTGCTAGTTTTATAGTTTATTTTGGCTCGCTCCAAGCCCGCGAGGGCTCGTCCTTTGGCATCGCGCGGCGTGCCTGAAGCTGCATGCGCTCTGCTCCGGCTGCCCTTTCGGGCACCGCAACATGCACAAGGCGCTCAACCCAAGGATTGGGATCAACTTTGATAGCTAGCTGGCTTTGCTACAGCAAACCCATTTGTAGGGACAGGTCGCGACCTGTCCGTGCTATGTCCGCAACTATGAAACTTATACTTGTATCATATCAAGAAGAAGCTCCCCTCCTTAGTCAAGGAGGGGCAGGGGGTGGTTGGAGAACTATGAAAGTATAACTTCAACTAAGTCCCCTCTCCTGTTTTTAGGAGAGGGTTAGGGTGAGGTGAATCAGTTGGGTGGTTATTCTAGAAGAGAAAATCTAACCCTACCAATTCTTAGCCTGCCCGCCAACGTTGATCACAAAACCCAGCGAGAAAACGGAGTAACCTGCTGTTAACGATTTGTTGTTTTTAAGGCCGAAGTTACCACCGCTGGTGTACTGCAGTTGTACCGAAGGGCTCAGAGCAAGGCGGGTGTAAAAGATTGGCTCCAGGAAAATGTTGTCTTCTGTTTTCTGCTCCACACCGTTCAGTTGGTATTTGTTCATGTTAATATAGCTGGCGCGCAGGGCAGTGCCATAATTTAGCGGAAACTCGTAGCTCAGCAACCTTAACGATTTTTTGCGCTTCGAGCTAAAGTTTACCTGTACAAAGTATTTACCAAAATCGGCTTCGCGGCGGTCGTAGATCATTTCGCCTTTCTCGTTCTCATCTTTTTCGATGCGGTCGCTGCTGCCACGGCCAAGCCCGCCATAGATTTCGAGCACACGGTTCTCGCCAAAAGTAGTGAAGTAACCGCCGCCGGCCTCCAGCAGGTTATGTTTAAAATCGCGCTTTTTGCGCTCGCTGTTCAGCATAGAGCCATTTACAAGCACTGCAAAGTGGTCGGAAACGGCATAGGCCGTGTTAAAAGTGATATTGCCTTTTGGTGTAACGTGGGCCGCAGCACTTAGCTCACCTTTTTCGGTAAACATAGGCACATTAGGCACATTGGGCATATAAGTAGAAACGCAACCAGACAATAAAAATAAAAGGCCGGCAATAAAACTATAAGGGTAAAGATGTTTTCTCATAAAAGGCTAAAAGTTGTAATGGCCGCTGGCTCTGTTCTACTGGTAATTTCTGAAATATAATTTGGGGCATAATGCACCAGCTGCAAATATCAAGAGAGACAACGAGAAAGTTTAATTTTTATTCAATGCAAATACACCAATTTAAGCCGATTGTGGATAAATAGTTATACTTTGTGGAAAGGTGTAAACTTGTCCAACTATAGCCTGATTTATACTTTGTTTTTAACTAAGGGCACTTTCGCGTAGCTTTGCCGCAACGGCATGAAAAATATACTGATCATACAAACGGCTTTTTTAGGAGATGTGGTGCTGGCAACAGCCCTTGTTGAGAAACTGCATGCCTTTTACCCGGAGGCCCGGCTGGATTTTTTGCTGCGGAAAGGAAATGAGGCGCTTCTGAAAGGGCATCCGTTGTTAAACGAGGTCCTGATCTGGGACAAGCAGCAGGGCAAGTATAAAAGCCTGCTCAAGTTGCTGGGCCACATCCGGAACCAGAAGTATGACCTTGTAGTAAATGTGCAGCGCTTTGGAGCTACCGGTATACTTACAGCCTTGTCCGGCGCACGTGAAACAGTGGGTTTCGATAAGAATCCTTTCTCGCGTTTGTTCACACGCCGCTATCCGCACGATGTAGAATCCGGTACGCACGAAGTAGAGCGCAACCACCTGCTCATCCAAAGTATAACAGACAGCAAGCCGGCTAAACCACGGCTTTACCCTTCAGAGCAGGATTTTGCTAAAGTACAGCCCCTGAAACAACAGCCGTTTATTTGCATGGCACCGACATCGGTGTGGTTTACAAAGCAGTTTCCGAAGGAGCAATGGATTACACTTATCAACAGCGTAGATACAAAGTATAAAGTATACCTGTTGGGCTCGCCTGCCGATAAACAGCATTGCGACGATATGATAGCGCAAAGTATAAACAAACAAGTGGTAAACCTGTGCGGGCAGCTGAACCTGTTGCAATCTGCAGCGCTGATGCGGAATGCCGTGCTTAACTATGTAAACGACTCCGGGCCAATGCACCTTGCTTCGGCTCTGAATGCGCCGACCTGTGCCGTTTACTGCTCTACTGTTCCACGCTTCGGGTTTGGCCCGCTGGCAGATTTTGCAAAGGTTGTCGAAAAAGAGGAGCCCTTGTACTGCCGCCCATGTGGCTTACATGGCTACAAAGCTTGCCCGCAGGGGCACTTCAAATGCGCCCGCGATATCCGCAACGAACAGCTGCTGGAGGTGCTCGCTTTAGCTGAGCAGCAACTTACCGTATAGTTTCAGGCATTGCTTTTTATACTTTTCGGGCTGCCGGCTATACTTTAGATTTATTTGTAGCATCTGCGTAGAACCTATACTTTTAAGTATAAAACTGTATCTGACATCACCATTCGATATAACTATGAGATACATGCCCATCAGCCAGGAGTTGTTTATCCAGAACAGGCACAACTTTAATAAGCAGCTCAAGCCTTCTTCTATTGCCATTTTCCACTCCAACGACATTATGCCTACCAATGCCGATGGCACTATGGCGTTCAGGCAAAACAACGACCTGTTTTACCTGTCGGGGATAGATCAGGAGGAGAGTGTACTGCTGCTATTTCCGGATGCGCGCGACCAACGGATGCGGGAAGTCCTGTTCCTGCGCGAAACAAACGAACAGATCCTGACTTGGGAAGGCTATAAACTTACAAAACAGCAGGCGCAGGAGGTGTCGGGCATCAGCACCATACTTTGGCTCAGTGATTTTAAGCAGATACTCAACTCCCTGATGATGGAGGCCGAGCACGTATACCTTAACACAAACGAGCACCTGCGGGCCGTGGTAGAGGTTGAAACTCGCGATGCCCGCTTTATAAAGTGGTGCAAAGAAACGTATCCGCTGCACAAGTATGAGCGCAGCGCTCCCATCATGCATTACCTGCGGGCCATAAAGTCAGAGTATGAAATCGCGCTCCTGAAAAAAGCCTGCCACATAACCGAACTGGGTTTCCGCAGGCTCCTTAAGTTTATTAAGCCAGGTGTAATGGAGTATGAAATTGAGGCTGAGCTGTACCATGAATTCCTCCGTAACCGCTCGCGTGGTCCTGCTTATAGTTCTATCATTGCCTCGGGGGCTAACGCCTGCATCCTTCATTATGTAGACAATGATAAGGAGTGCAAAGACGGAGACCTGGTGCTGATGGACTTCGGAGCCGAATATGCCAACTATGCCGCCGATCTTACACGCACCGTTCCGGTTAATGGCAAGTTCACGCCTCGGCAGCGCGAAGTATACGATGCCGTACTGAACGTAATGAAAGCTGCCACGCAAATGCTGGTGCCTGGGAACACCCTCGATCAGTACCATTCTTTTGTGGGTACCGTTATGGAAAATGAGCTGATAAGGCTGGGATTGCTGAACGAGAACGATGTAAAAAACCAGGACCCGGCAAAACCGCTGTACAAAAAGTACTTCATGCACGGCACCTCACATTTCCTGGGCCTGGATGTACACGATGTAGGCAACAAGTATAGGCCGTTTGAGGAAGGTATGGTCTTTACCTGTGAGCCGGGTATTTATATAAGAGAAGAAGGTTTAGGCATCAGGCTGGAGAACGATATATTGGTAACCAAGAACGGACCGGTAGATCTGATGAAGGATATTCCGTTGGAGGCTGATGAGATCGAACACCTGATGCAACATTAAGTGAAAATAAAGTACAAATATTTAAGGAGGCTGCCGATGACATCGGCAGCCTTTTTTGTTCCTCTTACCCCCGTTTTCGATACTTTGAATTATTTTTTTTTCATGAATAAAACCTTGTCATCTAGTTATAGTTGAAATAACCAAGCAGACCTTGTTTCCTGACAGGGTAGGTGCGGCTGCGTAAAACCGGTGCAATAAGGCGTATTGAATGTCAGGTAATTAAACAAGGAGGCGTAAACTTTAAATAAAAACTATGGCGTATGATTAAACTCTACTTTTCCTGCAAACACTCCCTGAATCCTTTAGAAGTTAAACCACCGGCCAGAATATTAAAATGGCAGCAAAAAAACTTAGGTTGAAACATGTACGTATTGACATATCAAAATATACTTTGTAAAACTATGCAAAAATATCTCACAAAATTAAGTACAGCTGCTTTAGCGTCTGTCTGCCTCCTGGCAACCAACCCAGACGCACTTGCGCAAAGTGCAGATCAAAGAATGAACATCCAGATATACGGTAGTGCCTTACAGTACAAAGGTGAGCTTGAGAACCAGCATTTCGAAAGCAACCGTTTGGAGTGGGGTGGCGGTCTTTCGCTTAACCGTTATCTGAGCCCTTCGTTTGATGGTGGCCTGCACCTGACTTACGGTAGCACTGAGGCATCTAATGCTAACCTGGGTAACTTTGATGCTCAAATGGGAACTGCCATGTTAGGTCTGAGACTTAAAATGAACAATGGCAAGATCCTAAAAGAAGATGCATTTATCGGGCCATACCTGTTCGTAAACGGTGGTGGTGCATGGGTTAAGACTGATGCAACAAGAGCCGATGGTACAGTACAGGGCGATGATAAGTTCTTTACACCTGCTGCTTTAGGTGGTGCCGGTTTGCGTTTCCGTTTCTCTGATGCCGTTAGTGCCTTTATACAGTCTGGTTACATGGTAACTGGTAACGATAAGATAGATGGCTACGAGCAAGGTGCAAACGACCGTTTCCTGATGCATAACGTTGGTCTTGGCTTTAACTTAGGTAAAGCAAAAGATACCGATGCAGATGGTGTTCCTGACAGAAGAGATAAGTGCCCTGACACACCAACCGGCGTACAGGTAGATAAGCAGGGCTGCCCTGTTGATACTGATGGCGACGGTGTTGCTGACTACCAGGATGAATGTCCTGCTGAGGCTGGTGTAGCTAACCTGGGTGGTTGCCCTGACCGCGATAACGACGGTGTAGCTGATAAGAACGACCAGTGCCCAGATGAGGCCGGTACTGCTGCTACAAACGGTTGCCCTGATGCTGACGGCGACGGTGTAGCTGATAAAGATGATAAGTGCCCTGACACTCCAGCAGGACAGCAGGTAGGTGCCGACGGTTGCGCAACTGACACAGACGGTGACGGTGTAGCTGACGACAAAGATATCTGCCCTAACTCTGCAGGCCCAGCTGAAAAAGGTGGTTGCCCTGAGCTTGATGCCCGTACGCTGAAACTGATGGAAGAAAAAGTTCGCTTTGAATTCGACCAGGCTCGTGTACAGGATGGTTACCAGCAGTTGCTTGACAGCATTGTAGTTGCTCTGGAGAAATATCCTGACCACGTACTGCTTATCAAAGGCCACGCTGACCACATCGGTTCAGAAGAGTATAACCAGGCACTGTCTGAGCGCAGAGCACAAGCTGTGAAAGATTACCTGGTGTCTAGAGGTGTTCAGAACCCAGACAGACTGGTAACTAAAGGCTACGGTGAAACTCAGCCACTTGTAAAAGTTAATACTCGCCTATCTAAAGCTAGAACTGCTACAGCCAGAGCTAGAAACAGACGAGTAGGCTTCGAGATGAACACACCTGATATGAAGCTGAACATGGAGTAAGCTCCTGTTAAAGGCTAAAATTTAAAAGGCGCCGCAGAGTTATCTGCGGCGCCTTTTTTATGTATAAGTATTGTATGATCGGTTTCATGTAATCCTGAAAGTTATGCCAGAAGCTTTTCCAGTTGCTGTTTTCCTTCGGGCCAGTCGCCAATGTTAGAGTAGGTGTTTATATGGCCTTTGGCACCAACATTTACAAACTCGCTGCCCCACAGGTTAGCCAGGTATTCTGCTCTTGCAATGGTCAGGTAATCATCATCGGTACTTGCCACAAGTATAGATCTGAAGGGCAGCTTTTGTGTTGGAAAGGGAGCGAAATCCAGCACCTCTTCCAGCGCAACATCTATCTCAACTTCAGGTGGAGCTACCAGTAAAGCACCTTTGATATTTGCGCTATACTTTTGGGCCCAATGCGCTACCGTCAGGCAGCCCAGGCTGTGAGCCACCAGTACAATTTCTTTATCACCGGCCTCACTTATTACTTCCTGAAGCTTTTCTACCCAATCGTGCCGCACCGGATTATCCCAATCGTTCTGGTTCACGCGAACACTGCCAGGTTGCTGTGCCTGCCATAAACTTTGCCAATGTTCGGGGCCGGAGTTTCCTAGTCCGGGTACATGTATAATCTGTATTTCAGGCATCTTTTATACTTTAAATAAGAGTGCCTGCAAGGTAATAAAGTTTGAAGTATAGCTGCAGCAGTTTTAAGTATAAAGTACGAGTTATAGACTACAGCGCATTGGTATAAGGGTTCTGGCTGTTCAGCGAAAATGCATCGGCTAATAACTTGTAAGACTCCAGCCTGTCTTCAAAATCGTGGGTAATGGTTACCAGCACAAGCTCATCTACATCGTAATCATTTGCCAGATTTTCCAGCTTCTCTTTCACCTGGTCTGGGGTTCCGCTTATCATGCGCTGGCGGTTGTTGCTGATGCGTGCCTGCTCGGCCTGGGTATACTTTTGTGCGGCTACATCTTTATAAGGTGGTATACCAGCATTAACACCTTTTTCTATTCTCAGCATTACCAGGTCCATAGTCTGCTGCAATTGCATGGCCTTTTCTTCGGTGCTGGCGCACATCACAAATATCCCCACATTAGCCTGTGGCTTTTTAAAGAACTCTGATGATTGAAACTGCTGCTTATACTGCTTAACCATATCAGGGCCGCCAATAGGGTTAATAAAGTGTGCGAACGAAA
Organism: uncultured Pontibacter sp.; assembly: GCA_966250805.1. Taxonomy (GTDB): domain Bacteria; phylum Bacteroidota; class Bacteroidia; order Cytophagales; family Hymenobacteraceae; genus Pontibacter. The sequence continues at coordinate 74,967 of CBINIP010000009.1, forward strand.
ATGCAAAGCCAAAATTTGCGGCAAATAAAGAGCTTTGTCCGCTGGAGCTCAGCAGCCAGACAGGCGGCACAGATGGTGCCTGAGGCATGGCACGTATTTTTTCGGTTACATGGCCGGGCTCAAAAGAATCCTGCAGGTAGTGGCCCAGGTGCTGCAATTGTTCTATAAACTGCTGTTCATCAAAATCGTTGAAAGGGTTAAGTATAGCCGCCGTAAGCCTGTCGGTACCAGGTGCTCTGCCAATACCGAGATCTATTCGACCAGGGAATAAAGTCTCCAGCATCTTAAAGTTTTCAGCCACTTTTAGGGAGCTGTAGTGAGGCAGCATTACGCCGCCAGAGCCAACCCTGATGCGTGTAGTTTCGCCGGCCAGGTGCGCGATCAGCACCTCTGGTGTAGAGCCTGCCAGACCACGCGAATTGTGGTGCTCTGACACCCAATATCGTGTATAGCCCAATGCATCGGCAGCTTTTGCAAGTTCTATAGTTTCCTTTATGGCCTGTACTGCATTGCCTCCCTTCCGCACCGGAGATTGATCTAATACGCTAAGCTTTATCCTCTTCTTCTTTCTTTCCATGCCCCAGTAACACAGCTCTTTGCATTTTGAAAGAGCAGTAGGTAGTATAGTTTGTTGTGTACTATACTTTTACCGCTAAACAAGTGCTAAAGATTCTGAATTTAAAGATTATTTAAAGCGGTGTTTACTGATAAAGTGCAATTTGCGGTGCCGGATGATCTGCTGAAGTGTTGTACTCTTTGTTGAAAAGCCAAAGTATAGCCTGAGCAATTTAGTAGATCGCAAGTATAGGTAAAGCAGGAGAGGGTAGAGGAAATTAAAGTATAAAGCCTGCTCAAAGCTATACTTTCAGCAGGCTTTATACTTTGCAATTAGTGCAATAAAAGCGAGTGCTTTATTATTGTTTTGAAGCCAGCAGGTATAACACGGCCATACGTATGGCCACGCCATTCTCCACCTGGTTCAGGATAATAGAGTGATGCGAATCGGCAGCATCGGAGCTAAGTTCTACCCCACGGTTTATCGGGCCAGGGTGCATCAGCGTGATCTCCTTGTTCAGGCTATCCAGCATTTTCTTATCGATGCCATAGTACAAGGTATACTCGCGCAACGACGGGAAATATTTCATCTGCTGGCGCTCCAACTGTATGCGCAGCACGTTTGCTACATCGCACCATTCCAGCGCTTTGCGCACGTTCAACTCAACTTTAACCCCCAGTTCTTTAATATACTTTGGTAGCAACGTTATTGGTCCACAAACCATAACCTCGGCACCTAGTTTTTGAAGGGCAAATATGTTAGACAGCGCCACACGCGAGTGCAGAATATCACCAATAATAACCACTTTTTTACCAGCTACATCGCCATACTTCTCTCTGATAGAAAAAGTATCAAGCAGGGCCTGGGTTGGGTGTTCGTGGGTGCCATCGCCGGCGTTAACAATATTGGCTTTTATGTGGCGGCTAAGGAAGTGCGGCGAGCCTGGGCTGGAGTGGCGCATCACGATCATGTCCACTTTCATGGCCAGGATGTTGTTAACTGTATCTAACAGGGTTTCACCTTTTTTAACGGAGCTGCTGCTGCTGCTAAAGTTGATAACATCTGCCGAGAGCCTTTTTTCTGCCAGCTCAAACGAGAGCCTCGTACGGGTAGAGTTTTCAAAGAAAACGTTGGCAATAGTAATATCTCGCAGCGATGGCACTTTCTTTATCGGCCTGTTCAAGACATCTTTAAAGTTATCAGCCGTTTCAAAAATAAGCTGAATGTCTTCTGCGGTGATGTCTTTTATACCTAACAGGTGCCTAACGCTGAGCTCTTGCATGGGTAAGAATTAGTCTTCGTTTTTAGTTATTAGCCAGATATTGTCTTCTGCTGCACTATCGCCTTTCCACTCTACCAGTACCCGCTGGCTTTGCAGCGAGTTTACATGCCGGCCTACATAAGTAGCCTCAATTGGCAGGTCGCGGCTGTAGAGGCGGTCTATAAGTACCAGCAGCTCTACGTTGGCCGGTCGCCCGTAAGCGATCATGGCATCCATGGCAGCTCTTACCGAACGGCCGGTGTACAGCACATCATCCACAAGAATCACTTTTTTGCCTTCTACCAGAAAATCTATTTTAGTGGCGTTGGCTGTAAGTGGTGTTTCTCTTCTTCGGAAATCGTCGCGATGGAAGGTGGTATCGAGGTAGCCGGTTGGTATGGTTTTGCCAAGTATAGTAGCCAGCGTTTGCTGTATGCGCTGTGCTACCTGTTTGCCGCGCGGTTGCAGGCCAAGTATAACAGAATCAGAAAAGTCGCCGTGGTTCTCAATGAGCTGGTGGCAAAGGCGCATCACCATGATATCGAGTAGTTGGTGGTTAACGATGAGTCTTTTCTGCATAGCCAAATGTATGTGTTGCAAATATAGAGGGTTCAGACAAAGAAGCGAAAATAATTATGATTCTTGTTAATATTGTAAAGCCACTTTTAGTGTTTTAAAGGATAATGAGACGTTTGGCTGTAGTTTTATAGTTGATGGCTTTGCCACTGGCAGGCAGTTCATACTTCCATAGTTACTGGTGATCCTCAGTCTTACTTCCCAATCGTTTCATATTTGTTTTTGGCTCGCTCCAAGCCCGCGAGGGCTCGTCCTTGGGCATCGCGCTGCGAGCTTTTCCTTTGCTACCCTCCGGTCGCAATGCCTTAACAGGCACCGGAAAAACTCGCATAGGCGCTCAACCCAAGGACTGGGATCTACTTCGATAGTAGCTGGCTATGGAACTAAGACATTATCCCCTCCTTGGAGGGGTGCAGGGGTGGGTTTATATTTTCACTTCGAAGCAGAAAGACTTAGCCAGGTGCACCCATTGACGATTCGATGTTTGAGCGTTCAGCGAGTTTCGAAGTGTCTTGATTCTTTTGCTTACTTTTCTCATCAAGGAGAAAAGTAAGGCCCAGCCGGCGAGGCGAAAAGCGAGCTAAGAGCATAGAGGTTGAAATCGAAGCTTTCCGTTTGCGAAAAACTTTCTATTTTCCCTCCTTAGACAAGGAGGGGCAGGTTGTGGTTGGATAAAATGCTCAATCTAAACTCCCCTTGTCACAAGAACCTTTCGCCTCTTACGCCATAATACAGCTTTTACAGTCAGATAAAATTTAGAAAGTGACCTTGTTGATAAAGAAAACGCTACGGCTGCCGGCGTCGTTGGAGCGGATGCGCTGAAAGCCAAAGGCAGCAAAATGATTACCGTACCATTTTATAATACCGACTTCTTCAGTGGCGTTAATCTTATCCTCTTCGTCGTAGCTGAGTAGCTCCAGTTCTTTTTCCTCATCATTATACTTGTCCTGGAGCATGATGCGGTATTTTAGCCTGCCTTCCTCCTCAGGGTATACCATTATCAAACGGTTGTCGGGGGTGTAGCTGACTTCAACAGCGTGAGTTAATTCGGGTGTAACTACATCTTTTAGCGGAAAGCAGTTGTCCCAAAGTAGGGTGCCTTCTTTGTCGAAAGCCAGGGCAATGGCATGAGAGCGTTTGTAGCCATCTGAAATGCGCGAACCAGCGCCTCTTATAGAGGTGTTAAAATAGTTGGAGCCGTTTTTATACTGGGGCACGTATATTTCGCCAGGCAGAATGTAGCCTTGTGGGGTAGGTATTAAGTCGTGGAGTAGTACGCGGTATTGGTATCCGGGATCTTTACCAGCTTTCTGCCTGCTGATCTCACGTGCCCGCAGGCGCTTCTCACGTTTCGGACTTACAAATTTGAAAAAATTTTTTAGCTGGAGCAGGTTGTAAAACTGGCCTTCTACTACCTGCGATGCAACTGGTGCTGCAAAAAAGCCCTGCATAAAGCGCAGGTCGCGGGAGCCGTAAGTGCCGTAAAGCATTTTAGCTGTGCTGTCGCCGGGAGATACCTCTGCATTCAGCAGGCTTTTATTGGGTGTCTGAAGTATAAAGTGGTTGCTGATCAGCTCGCCGTTTGCATCAAAGCTCTTAACCTGCAACCTGGATATGCGCCCGTTGGATTCGGTAATCACCACATCCATCCGCTTATTTTCGGCATCATCCAAAAGGTCTGAAAAAGTAGATTGGCTGCCGTAAATGCTGGGCAGTTGTTTTACTACCTTCTTTACCGGGTCGGCGTGCAGCAGCATCGACTTATCATCAGATTCTTCACGACCTATCAGAAAGAATTTCCCCTGTAGTACCTTAAACTCAAAAAGATAATCAATGTCTATTTTGAGTTCAGTAAGCTGCAGGGCTCCTGTATTCATGTCTATCCGCAGGAATTTAAACTCGTTGGGCGTATAGTTGTTGAATGCAAAATAAATGAAAGGCGCCTCTGTAGTATAGCGGATGTACTGGTCTGAAGCATCCAAGCTGGCTTCTTTGCTCCAGACCTTCTCCAGTTTGTGGTTATACTTCTCTAGTTGGAAAGCAGCCTTAGTGCCCCATGTATTGGCGGTTTTGCTGTAAACCAGCAGGTTGCTATCGGGTAGGGCAATTACTTCAGCTTCGGTTTCTTCTAATTTAAAAGGCAACTCGAGGCGCAGGCTTTGTGTAGGGGCTTGTGCGCATAGCAGGGCCGGTGCAAGCGCGAGCAGGCACAGCAGCAGGATACGTACTCCAGGCATAGGGTTAAGCATGCTAATAAGTACAAGAAAGTATAAGAGTGGCTTTAAGGCTTTGTACTCTTTTTAGGCCTTAATCGTTGTTATACTTTTCAGAATCCTGCTGCTGTTAAGTAGTTAATTGCCAAGGGCAAGAAGCACATCAAACTCTTCGGCCTGAAGGGGCATAACCGACAGCCGCGACTGGCGCAGCAATGCAATATTCTCCAGGCGTTTGTCCTGCTTTATCTGCTCCAGTGTTACAGGGTCTTTAAAGTCGCGGAATGGCACCAGGTCTACGGCTACCCATTTTGCATCGTCGGTGGTAGGGTCCGGGTAAGCGGCCTTGTCTACTTTGGCTATGCCAACTATAGCTTTCTGGGTTACACTGTGGTAAAACAGTACCATGTCGCCGGGCTGCATTTGCTGCAGATTATTCCTTGCCTGAAAATTTCGAACGCCATCCCAGCAGGCACGGCCATCTCTTACTAAATCAGCCCACGAAAAAGTCTCGGGCTCCGACTTTACTAACCAGTAACGCATTTGTTAATTTATGTAATTAGAACTTTAAGACAGGCTTATACTTTGCCTGGTAATTTATTGTGTAACAGGTTTTCTCCTGATCTTAAGCACTTCGTCCTTCAGCGATACGATCTCGAAACTATAGCTTTCTTCAGGTTTGTCGTTGCCTTCAAAGCGCACATTTATAGTGTTCTTTCCGGCAAAGGTCCAGTGGCCGGTTTGTTCCTGTAATCCGTCGGTTTCTGCAATCTCATAGCGCTTTATCACGTTACCTTTCTCTAACTCAAAGCCCGTTCTGCCACGCGATGGTGCAAAATCGTAGGTGTTAGGGCGGTACACTGTTATTTCTCCTTCATCTTCTTCAAAAGAGTGGAGCCAGGTTTTACCCAGCAACGCGTTTTCCAGTTTATTCTGCTTTTTGCAGGTGGCGGCCAATAGCAACAGGCACAGGATGCAAAGTATAGAAGCGTGTTTCATAGTAGGTACAGTAGCTCTTTTATCAGAGACGTTTATTAAGCTAAGGTACGCAATTCCGGTTTTATATAGAAGCTTCGGAATATAAAACGCTATGGTTTAAGGTGAGCGTGGTTTGTGCCGGTTTTCATATCTTTGTATGTATACAGGAGATAGCCTTGGAAAATAAGAAGATCATAAAGCTGTTTAAGCTTGCGGCCGAGCTGCTGGAGCTGCACGATGCCAACCCATTTAAGGTGCGCGGTTATGCCAATGCTGTGGCTGCGCTGGAGCTGGTAGAAGAGCCATTGTCTGTTAAAACTCAGGCAGACCTGGAAAGTATACCGGGTGTGGGCAAAGGTATTGCAGCCAAAATAGTAGAGATAAACGCAACTGGCTCTTTTGAAGAGCTGGACCAGATGCTGGCTGCTACGCCTCCGGGCGTGGTAGAAATGCTAAGTATAAAAGGTATAGGCCCTAAAAAAGTGCGCCTGATCTGGAAAGAACTTGGCACCGAAACGCTGGAAGAACTGCTGGAGGCCTGTGAACAGGATAAGCTGAGCAAGATAAAAGGCTTTGGCGCCAAAACACAGGAAACAGTAAAGCAGGCGCTGTTATTTACACAGCAAAACCGTGGCAAGCTCCTGTATGCCGAGGCTGAATCTGCAGCTGAAGAGCTTTTAGGAAGTATAAAATCTGCTTTCCCGGGTGCCAGAGTAGAGATTGCCGGTGATGTGCGCCGCCGTATGGAAATTGTGGAAACGCTGCAGTTTGTTGTAGCTACTGATAATACGGCAACAGCTCAGGATAAACTGAATGAACTGACAGTTGTTGAGCAGAATATCAGAAAATCAGGCCCTGCAGTTTGGCGTGGCCAGCACCTGCTCAGCAATCTGCCGCTGGAAGTATACTTTGCCTCTGATGCCTCTTTTGCCAACGAGCTTCTCAAACGTTCTGCCTCGCAGGCCCATTTAGGGCAGGTATTTGCGGCCGGCAAGTGCATAATCTCGGTTATCCGTGAAGGAAATCATACTTCAGAAGAAGATATTTATGCATCGGCTGGTATGGCCTACATTGCACCAGAACTGCGCGAAGGTACAAACGAGCTGCAACTGGCCATGGAAAACAAGCTGCCAAAATTGCTGGAGCTAACCGACCTGAAAGGTATACTACACAACCACAGTACATACTCCGACGGCGCTCATACACTGGAGCAGATGGCAACCTACTGCCGCGACATGGGATACCAGTACCTGGGCATTTCCGATCACTCTAAAACGGCTGCTTATGCCGGCGGCTTACGCGAAGGAGATGTGCTGCGTCAGCAAAAAGAGATTGATGAACTGAATCAGAAGCTGGCTCCTTTCAAGATCTTCAAAGGTATAGAATCAGATATCTTAGGCGACGGCTCCCTGGATTATGAAGAAGATATCCTGAAGACGTTCGATTTTATAGTTGCCTCTATCCATAGCAACCTTAACATGGATGAAAACAAAGCAACTGCACGCCTGATAACAGCCATTGAAAACCCATACACTACCATGCTGGGACACCCAACCGGCCGCCTCTTACTGCGCCGCGAGGGCTACCCGATCAACCATAAAATGGTAATTGATGCCTGCGCTGCCAACAATGTTATCATCGAGATAAATGCTAACCCATGGCGCCTGGACCTGGATTGGAGGCATGTGCAGTACGCACTTGAAAAAGGTGTGATGATAAGTATAAACCCGGATGCTCACCACACCAGCGGTTACGATGACATGAAGTATGGTGTGTTGGTTGGTAGAAAAGGTGGCCTGACGAAAGAAATGACTTTTAATGCAAAATCTGCAGAAGAGGTAGAGAAGTATTTCAGGGAGCGCAAAGAGCGGATAAAATAAGCTGGAATGCCTAAAATACTTATACTTCGTTTTTCCTCTATCGGCGATATTGTGCTGACTACGCCCGTTATCCGTTGCATAAAGCAGCAGGTACAGGGTGCCGAGGTGCACTATTGTACCAAACAAGCTTTTAAAACTATACTGGAGCACAACCCGCACGTGGATAAGCTGCACCTGCTTGGCGATAGTTTAAAAGAACTGGTGCAAAAGCTGAAGGCCGAAAACTTTGATTATGTAGTAGACCTGCACAACAACCTTCGCACGCGCATCATCAAAACAAGGCTGGGGAAACCGAGCAAGAGCTTTAACAAGCTGAACTATGAGAAATGGCTGATGGTAAATTTTAAGCTTAACCGTTTGCCCGACACACACATAGTTGATCGTTACTTAGATGCTGCAGCTGCACTTGGTATTAAAGATGATGGCAAAGGATTAGATTATTTTATACCTGCCAAAGATGAGGTAGACCTGCAAACGCTGCCGGCACCTTTCCAGAATGGTTTTATCGCCTTTGCCATTGGAGCACAACATTATACCAAACGCCTGCCCACTGAGCGCATTATAGAACTTTGCAGCCTTTTACAGCAGCCGGTTATACTTTTGGGTGGCAAAGAAGACGCCGCAACCGGCGACGAAATTGTGCAACAGGTAGGAGAGAAGAATATTGTACTCAATGCCTGCGGTAAATATAACCTGAATGGCTCGGCCTCGCTGGTAAGGCAGGCCGCTAAAGTAGTAAGCCACGATACCGGCCTGATGCACATTGCAGCTGCTTTTCAGAAGGAAATTATAAGTATCTGGGGCAATACTATACCTGAGTTTGGTATGTACCCTTTCCGTACAAAGTATAAAGTGCTAGAGGTGAAAAACCTTAGCTGCCGGCCGTGCTCTAAAATAGGCTATAGCAAGTGCCCGAAAGGCCATTTCAGGTGCATGCGCGATATTAAATTCGATGATCTAGAAATTAAATAAGATGCCAAAGTATAACTTAACCTGGCAGGAAACAGATGCTCAGTTACTGGATGCATTACTGCTGGCAACAGGCGGCGAAGGCGGTACCGGCTTACAGGATGTGCTTCTGATGGCGGATGCTGTGGATGGTACTGTGTTTTCTTTAAATGAACTGGAACAGGGCCTGGAAAAACTGCTTTCGGTTGATTTTGTAGCAATACAAAAAAACAAACTGTCACTTACACCTGAGTTCCTGGAGAAGTACGAGCATATTACCTTACAGGAAGGCGTTACAGAAGAGCAAAAGCCACTTATAACACTACTGGAACAACAGCCTTTAAGCGAAGAAAAAATAGAAGAGGTACGCACCTCTGTGCTTAAAAAGTATAAGCTCAAAAACCACTACCAACAGTACCTGGAGCAGTTTGGGGAGTTTTAGATTTGGAGATGTGGAGATATGAGAATTTGGAGATGAGGAGATGAGGAGATGAAACCAGAGCTGAAGCGGATTTCCTAATCCGCTTCAGCAAGTATACGGGATTAGGAAATTCCGGCAGTTATACTTCCGGACTAAGAAGTCCGAAAGAGCAAAAAACTAAAGTTAAGGAGACCTTACAGCGTCTTTCATACCTGTAAGTGTTTCAGGTAACTATAAAACAAAAGCCGCTGATGTTCTCAGCGGCTTTTATACTTTAGAGGAAAATAATCCTCATATCTTCAAATCTCCTAATCTTAAGAGATTTTCTCGAACCCTAAGTATGGGTGTAGCACTTTTGGCATGTTGATACCATCGGGTGTCTGGTTATTTTCAAGTATAGCCGCTACAATACGAGGTAAGGCAAGTGCGCTGCCATTTAAAGTATGCAGTAGCTGCGTTTTGCCAGATTCTGTTTTGTAGCGCAGCTTCAGGCGGTTGGCCTGGTACGTTTCAAAGTTGCTGCAAGAACTAACCTCCAGCCAGCGGCCTTGTGCTGTAGAGTATACTTCCATGTCGTAGGTAAGGGCAGAAGTAAAGCCCATATCGCCGCCGCAGAGGCGCAGCACACGGTAAGGCAGTTCCAGTTTCTGCAACAGGCTCTGGATATAACTGCTCATTTCCTCTAATATCTCATAAGACTTCTCCGGCAGCGAAATCTGTACAATTTCTACCTTGTCAAACTGGTGCAAACGGTTCAGGCCACGCACATCAGCTCCCCACGAGCCAGCCTCTCTTCTGAAGCATGGTGTATAACCTGCATTTTTGATCGGTAACTTGTCTACCGGTACAATTTCATCACGGTAAATATTAGTGATAGGAACTTCGGCAGTTGGTATCAGGTACAGGTTATCGGCAGTAGCATGGTACATCTGGCCTTCCTTGTCTGGCAACTGTCCTGTTCCGTAGCCCGAAGCCTCGTTTATAAGTATAGGTGGCTGTACTTCTACATAACCTGCTTTCATAGCCTCATCTAAAAAGAAGTTAATGAGCGCACGCTGCAAACGGGCACCTTGCTTTTTATAAACAGGGAAGCCGGCACCGGTTATTTTATTGCCAAGATCGAAGTCGATAATGTCGTATTGCTTGATAAGCTCCCAATGTGGCAGAGCACCTTCATGAAGAGTAGGAATTTCGCCGTGTTGTAGAACTACTTCGTTATCTTCTGCTGTTCTACCTACAGGTACGCTTTCGTGCGGCAGGTTAGGTAGTTTATATAACGCTTTCTGTATCTCGTCCTCAATAGCTGACAGCTGCTCAGCAAGAGTTTTTGTTCTCTGCTTTAGTTCCGATGTTTCAGATTTAAGCGATTCGGCTTTTTCACGTTCACCGCTTTTCATTAGGCCGCCAATTTCTTTGGCAATAGAATTGGCTCTGCTCTGAAGCTCATCGTGCTCGTTCTGCACCTGGCGGCGTTGCTGGTCGAGCTCCAGCAGGGCGGCTACTTCTTCGGCCGCGTTTTTGTAGTTTTTCTTGTTCAGTCCGGCAACTACAAGGTCGGTCTGTTCTCTTAAAACTGATAGCTGTAGCATAATATAACGTATATAGGAAGACAAAAATATACTTTTTTGAACAGTATTGCGGCATTTACGAAATCTTTTAGTTAAAATCTGAAACATTTTCAACAAAAAAGTGCGTAATATTTGTTAATTAAACGGCATTGCAATAACATTGCGGTACAATTTGAAGAAGGCCCTTTCCTGAGCCTCACAAACTCTATCACGACCTAACCTGTTTTCCTAATAAAGATAAAGCTCGCGCTGCGTCCGCACACCGCGTACCTGGCATGTTAATTTAACCACCACACCATTATTTATGTACAATATTGAAGAATTGAAAGATAGGCTTCTTTCAGAACTCAAGGAGATTGCAGAAGGCTTGGGTGTTCAGAACTTTAAAAAGCTGAGCAAACAAGATATTATTTACAAGATCCTTGATCAGCAAGCCATTACCCCTCCTGAAAAGTTACCTAAAAAGTACAAAATACCTGCCCAACCAGTCGCTGCTAGCGAAACCCCTGAAATTAAGACGGAAGTAGTAGAAGAAAGAGTAGCTCCGGCTCCTGTTGCAAGAGAAGCTGCGCCTGCACCTGCCAGAACCGACAGGAGACCTGCACGCGAGTTTGCTGCCCGCAGCGAAGGAAACGCACCAAGAAACCTGGTACCAACTCCGGCTCCAGCCAAAGATCATGGTCCACAACAGCACCGCGAGCGTTTACAGCAGCAGCCACGCCGCGATAACCGCAACGATGGCCGTGAACAAGCAGCTAACGAGCAGCGCTTTGACCGTGCCGAAGTACGCGAGCAAAGACCAGAGCGCACTGATAACCGTGGTGTTGACAACCGTGAGCAGCGTGTAGATACCCGTTCTGAAGGCCGCGAGCAGCGCCCTGAAAGAGGTAACGAAAACCGCGAGCAACGCGAGTTTGCAGGTAACCGCAACGCAGATCAGAACCAACGCCGTGGCAACCAGCCGCAGCAGCAACAGGTTTCTGCCAGCGCTAATAATTTTAAGGAGTTCGACGGAATAATCCTAAACGAAGGTGTTCTGGAACTGATGCAGGACGGTTATGGCTTCCTTCGTTCTACACACTATAACTATTTAGCATCTCCGGATGATATCTATGTATCGCCATCTCAGATCAAACTTTTTGGACTGAAAACCGGTGATACTGTAAAAGGACAGATCCGCCCTCCGAAAGAAGGCGAAAAATATTTTGCACTGCTTAAGGTAGAAACTGTAAACGGACGCACCACCGAAGAAATTCGTGATCGTATTCCGTTCCAGCACCTTACGCCGCTTTTCCCTGAAGAGCGCCTGAAGTTAACTACAAAGCCAAGCCAGCTATCAACCCGTATACTTGACCTTTTTGCACCAATCGGTAAAGGCCAGCGTGGTATGATTGTGGCGCAGCCTAAGACAGGTAAAACGGTGTTATTGAAGGAGATAGCCAACGCTATTTCTGAAAACCACCCTGAGGTATACCTGATGATCCTTCTGATCGATGAGCGTCCGGAAGAGGTGACAGACATGGCCCGTAGCGTAAAAGCAGAGGTTATCGCATCAACTTTTGATGAGACTGCCGAGCGCCACGTGAAGGTTTCGAGTATTGTATTGGATAAAGCGAAGCGCATGGTGGAGTGTGGCCACGATGTGGTTATACTTCTTGACTCCATTACGCGTCTGGCCCGTGCTTATAACACAGTAGTTCCTTCATCTGGTAAGATCTTATCGGGTGGTGTGGATGCAAACGCACTGCACAAACCTAAGCGCTTCTTTGGTGCTGCCCGTAACGTAGAAAACGGCGGTTCACTTACCATCATCGCAACTGCGCTTATCGACACTGGTTCTAAGATGGATGAAGTTATCTTCGAAGAATTTAAAGGTACTGGTAACATGGAGCTTCAGCTGGATCGTAAGTTGGCTAACAAGCGTATTTACCCGGCTATCGACGTTCCTGCATCTGGTACTCGTCGCGAAGACCTGTTAATGGACAGAGACGAACTGAACCGCGTTTGGATCCTGCGCAAGTTTATGTCGGATATGAATTCAGTAGAAGCTATGGAGTTCCTGAAAGACAGAATGGTAGGAACCAAGAGCAACGAAGAGTTCCTGATTTCGATGAATGGCTAAGTATAACTGAGCAGAAGTATAAAACGAGCCTGATTGCTACAATAGCAATCAGGCTCGTTTGTTTTTATAGCTGATGTCTTTTATTTACTCATGTCATTTTGAACGTCAGCTAGAAATCTGTTTATAGTTTTATAGTTAAGGCGCTTGCTGCTGACAACAAGCTATACTTTCAAGTATAATTTCTTCCTCAGTCTTACCTGCCTATAGTTTCATCTCAAGCTTTGGTGCGCTCACGGCCGCGCAGCCTCGTCCTGGGGGTAGGGGCCCTCGATAAAGGGCATCGTGCTGTGTTCCCTTCCTTTGCTCCTAAACGTCGCAATGCCTGCGGCACCGGAATCTCACAAGGCGCTCTTTAAAGGGGGCCCCACCCAAGGACTGGAAACAGATAAGATATCCAGCGGCTATGCAACTTCAGCTCGGTGTCCCCTTGAGGGGACTATAGGGGTGTATATACTTTAGCTATGAAACTAACACTTAAAGTATAGCAACAGCAGGAAAACCCCCCGCCTTAGACAAGGAGGGGTTGGGGGTGGTTGAAGCACAGACTAGATTAACTCTACTGCCAAAAACTATAGTCAGGTTGAGTTAGGAGGTAAAAAGTATAAGTGGTAACGAAGCCAAAAACTATGTGTGCGAAAATAAGGGTAAGCAGATATGTTTTCAGGAGGATAATAGGCGGCTTGGGGTGAACCAGGAAAAAAGTATACCAGATGATCATGGCGGCAATGCCGTGTGCAAAACCCAGTAAAATACCCCATGATGCTGTAACCATACCTACTTCTGAATCCCAGAGGGCCAGGTAAATAATGGCAAAGATTGCACCCATGGCATAATGTGCTATAGTGCCTACTACTTTTGTACTGGTGGCTTCAGAGAGGCTGCCGTCGGGTTGGGTACGGAAGAGCAGCATGGTGCCCAGTATCCTTACCACCTTCATAACACGGTGCGTAATAAAGGATAAAAGGTACAGAAAAGCTGTCATGGCGGCGGTGCCTGCAAGTCCTGCAACAATAGCGTCCAGCGTCTTCATAGTTTTATAGTTTTCGGTGTTATACGCACATAATCAGTTCTATGTAAGCAGCTTTTGCGCATGAAACAGAAACCGTTAAAATCATACTTAGCTATTAACTATAATTACTATAACTGTAAGCTGAGTAATCCTGAATTTAAAAGTGCAATAGTTTTTGTTGTGGCTGCACCTGTTTTATACTTTCAGATTAAGTAGCTTTACCTGAAGTACAATTCAAAGACAATCATTAGAATAAAAGCGAGGCTGATACAAAGTGATGAAATTTTATTCATGCGCATGGTATTTTCATAGTTTACCACCTCTGCATTCTTCATCGATTGGAGCACCCATTTACTGAAAAAGTATAAAACGGGGCTGGTGCAGATAAGGAAGATGGAAATGTTTACCTCCTGATCAAGTATAAAGTATAGGTAGAGCAGCAGACCGGCGCCAAGCAGCAAGTTAACTGCGGCGAAAAGAAACGTACCTTGTATTCCTAAAAGTATACTGATGGTTTTGTCGCCGCGCCGGCTGTCTTCGTGGTGCTGGTATATCTGCGTGAGGGGATAGGAGCCGCAAAGGAAGAGCGTGCTCACCAGCGCAAAACATAAGTTCGGGAACCGGAATATTTCTGATAAAGCTAATCCTGTACCTACCTGCACCATCACATAAGTAAACGCCCCCTGAAAAACAGTAACTACAACTGTGCTAAGTATAGGATATTTTTTCAGGCGTATACCTTTGTAACTATAAGCTTTGGAAACAAGAAGATACACCGCCACCATACCTGCAAATAGCACAGAAAGCAGCAGCGCTACAGCAATCGAAAGAACATCGAAAAGCAGTACCAGGTACAGGAGCTCGCGGGTAACTTTAGGCGGTTTTTTCAGGCCGCCTATACTTTCTTCATCACGGTCGTGGTAAGAGTTGTAACCGTTGCTGGCTGGGTATGTAAGCAAATGCAGCACTACAAAAACTATAGTTGCCCGCCATACTTCGTAACCTGACGCTGTACTTAATGCAAACCAGAAAACAGGCATCAGGTACACCGAAAAGGGAATACGCATAAGTATAAATGCTGCTTTATACCTGGTAAAGCTTGCTGCAGAATGGGAGGTGTGTTGCAATGCTTTCATAGTTGCGCCTCCTGCGGGTAGCCTATCAGGTAAATCACATGCTTGCCCGTGCGGTTGCCAGCTTTGCCAGTTCGCCAGGTATAGTTTGGAGCCTTTACCTTTTGTGTCATTTCCTGCAACATCTGTGGTGTGTAAATGCGCAGCAGCGATACCACTCCATCCCAAAGTATACCAACCGGAATAAGCGGAATAAGGTATGTGAAAAACAGCCTGCTTATTTTAAATGGCCGGATGAAAGGCGTAACTATAAGTATAATGACCGGAAAAGTGAGCAGGAAAAGTATCATCTCAAACCAGCTTTTGCTCGCTCCCTCAAACACACCAATAGCTGCGCGTTTATCTGCCGCATCCTGAAGTATAGCTTGTGCCTGCTTTGGGTTGAAATGATGAAAAGAAGAAAATATGGTGCGCACACCTGTTATATCGGCAGGCACATTGGTGGCATCAACTGGCTTAGAAATATAATCTAACGCACCTGAAGATTGATCCTGCAGGTATTTGTAGGCGCTGATGTTAGGGTAGAGGTCGGTAAGGGTGATCTGTACCGGGCTGCCCATACGTTGAGAAAGTGCCTCCTGTATGCCGGCTATGCCACCGCCCGCGCCCGAACAAAGATCCGTGATGTGGTGCTGTTTTGTTACAAGCAGCAGTTCCTGCAGAAGTGGGATTGCTGCTTCGTAGGCCTGTAGCTTAGAGATCATGAACCGCAGAAAATCGAGCATGCCTTGCCGGATGATGTGCGGAAACCAGGCTTGGTCTTCCAGTTCTAAAAGTTGCAGGCGTATGTTCACAGTAAGCGGTGGTTTGGCTGTACACCACCGCTTACTGTGCTGCTACTATAAAGGTTACTAAGGTAATTTGGAGCCGCGTTGTGCCATCCAGGGGTGCAGTTCCATAATAAGTTTGCCGGCTTTAACGGCAGGGTCAGCTTCGGTAAGGGCTTTAGCTTCTTCCAAAGAGGCTACATCAAAAATAAAAATGCCGCGCAAGTCGGTGTTGTCCAGGAAAGGGCCTGCAATAACCAGTTTTCCATCTTTTGCCATCTTCTGAATATGAGCCATGTGGGCAGCCTGTATGTGGTTAATCTCAGCAGTATCGGTCGGCTGGTAAGGGCCGCGCTTCAGAAATGCCATGTAATATGTTTTCATCTGGCTCATATCTATATCGCTGCTTTTAGCATCAGCCTTCTGAACAGGAGCCTTTTTTGCTGGAGCTTTTTTGTTAGTTTGTGCCTGAGCATCCACACATAAGCAAAAAGCCAGCAGCATAAGTATAGCCGTACTTTGTAAGATCTTTTTCACGGAAGTATAAATTTATAGTTAAAGTATACCTGCCTCGCCGGCGCCAATTCTGAACCCATCGCCGGTGTTGCTGAACAGTTGCCAGTATTCGGCTGTAGGTTTGCTGGCATCAGGTGTAACTATGAGTTTGGCTCCGTAGGCAAAGTGAAGTATAAAGCTATAGTTCTCCTGCAGTTCCACGTGCTCAATAATTAAAGCCTCTCCACTATTTACAAACTCCTGCAGGCGTTGGTCGCGGAGGTTGGCACCCGGTACTTTCCAGTCGAATTTTGTTGATGGCAGCCCCGGTTCGCGCTTGCGCATAAATACCTCGTTGTGCTTTATAACATCACCATTGGGGTACTGCAACTGCCACGGGCAATTTACAGCCAAAGTATAAGCGCCTACATCCAGCACCAGACCCTGCGGCGTGGTATAGTGTGTGTGGCCAAAATGGAAGTATTGTATTGTTTCGTTGCGGGTTGTTTTGGTAAGTGGCAGGTTCAGAATTTTTTTCAGACCCGGCTGTAATTGCTCTTGCATGATGATCGTGAATTTCGACAGCGGCAAATATAGGAGGTCACTGGCAAAGTATAACTGTTAACAGGTGATGTTCACGAAGTTTTATGAACTATCGGTCATTAATGTTGTGCACAAACGGTATATTTGCAGAAGATTTGAGAGAAGCGTTTACATAATTTTGAGAGGGCTTCCGTCCTTTGATTTTGAATAAAATGCCGCAAGAGCAAGAGATAGTAGAAAAGCCAAAGAATAAAACGTGGTATAACAGAACGGTAAGCTTTATCTGGAAGGTGTTTTTCCTGGGTGCTGCCTTTGTTTTATTGTACCTGCTGAGCGTTGAGTTTAACCTGTTTTATCTTTTTGGTTCCTCCCCAAGCCTGGACAGGCTGGAAAATCCTAGAAGCGATCTGGCTTCAGAACTTTATACTGCCGATGGTAAACTGATCGGCAAGTACTTCAGCGAGAACCGAAGCCCGGTTCGTTACAACCAGATCTCGCCAACGTTGATAAAGGCCCTTATAGCTACAGAAGACGTTCGTTTTTATGAACACTCTGGTATAGATCCGGAGGCTTTATTCTCTGCGTTGTATGACAATCTGCGCGGCGAGGGGCGGGGTGCCAGTACCATAACGCAGCAGTTAGCCAAGAACCTGTACAAAACCCGTACCGACGACTCTAAAGGTGTTCTGGGGCATATACCGGGTGTGAACATAGTTATCTCTAAAACAAAAGAATGGCTAACCGCTATTAAGCTGGAGCAACGCTATACAAAAGAGGAGATACTGGCCATGTACCTGAACACGGTAGATTTTGGCTCTAACTCTTTCGGTATCAAAGTAGCTTCCAAAACATTCTTCAACACATCGCCGGATAGTTTAAAAGCCGAGCAGGCAGCTGTGCTGGTAGGTTTACTAAAAGCGCCTACTTACTATAGCCCTAAGTTTAACCCGGAGAACTCTCTTCGCCGCCGCAATACCGTACTAGGGCAGCTGGCAAAGTACAACTACATTACTAAAGCAGAAGCCGATTCTATTAGCAAGCTACCATTGGTGCTGGATTACAGCGTGGAGACGCACTACGATGGCCCTGCCACATACTTCAGAGGGGCTGTTGCCGATTATCTGAAAGAGTGGTGCAAGCAGAACGGTTATGACCTGTACCGCGATGGCCTTAAGATCTATACTACCATAGACTCGCGCATGCAGGAGCACGCCGAGGAAGCTATGGAGAAACACATGCGTGCATTGCAGCGCCGCTTTAACAACCACTGGCAAGGCAAAAACCCTTGGGTAGATGAGCAGGACAAGGAGATACCGGGCTTTATTGAGGCAACCATAAAACGAACCGATTACTACCGCAGACTAAAAAAACGTTTCGGAGACGATGTGACGGCCATCAACCGCGAGCTGAACAGGCCACGCGAGATGAAGGTGTTTACTTGGGATAACGACTCGCTGGAGAAGAAAGTAACTATGTCGCCGCTAGATTCGCTGCGGTATTACAAACGCTTTCTGCACGGTGGTATGATGACGATGGACCCATTCACTGGTCATATTAAAGCCTGGGTAGGTGGTATCAACTTTAAATATTTTAAGTACGACCACGTGAAACAGGCGCGTCGCCAGCCAGGCTCAACGTTTAAGCCATTCGTGTATGTTGCTGCCATTGATAACGGTTACTCGCCATGCGATAAAATCGTAGATCAGCGCATAACTATAAACTATGTAGAGAACGGCGAGAAGAAAAGCTGGTCGCCAACCAACGCTGATTGGCAGTATACAGGTGCGCCTATGACGCTTCGCCGTGGTATGGGTAAATCTGTAAACTCTGTAACGGCCAAACTTACCGAATTGATAGGCTGGGACACCGTTGTGAAGTATGCGAAACGCTTAGGTATAAACAGTCCTTTACAATCTGTGCCTTCTATCGGTTTGGGGCCTAGCGATGTTTCTATCTTTGAAATGGTAGGCGCTTACAGTACTTTCCCTAACCATGGTTTCTATACCAACCCAATGTTCATTACCCGCATCGAGGACCGTAACGGTAACCTGATAACGCAGTTTACGCCACGCCAGAAAAAGGTACTGAGCGAAGAAACTGCCTTCCTGATGATGCACATGCTGAAAGGTGGTATTGAAGAGCCGGGCGGAACATCGCAGGCACTATGGGAATATGACCTTTGGAAAGGCAACGAAATAGGTGGTAAAACCGGAACAACTTCTAACCACTCTGATGGCTGGTTTATGGGTGTAACCAAAGACCTGGTAACAGGCGTTTGGGTTGGTGGCGAAGACCGCAGTATCCATTTCCGTACCTCAAACCTGGGCGAAGGTTCTAAAACAGCCTTACCGATCTTTGGCCTTTATATGGAAAAGATCTATCAGGATAAATCATTAGGCTATACCATGGGCAGGTTCCCGGGGCCTACAGTTAAAATCAACAAGAAGTATAACTGTACTACAGTACTTCCGAAAAAAGTAGTTCCAGATTCTACAGCACTGGATGCACAACTGGAAGAGCTGAATTTTGGAGATTCTATACTTTAGTTCTGATAAACCAAGTATAAAAAGAGCGGGGGCTGCTATAATTTAGCAGCCCCCGCTCTTTTTATACTTTTATACTTAGTGGTTTTTCTCGTAAAACGAATCCAGCGCTTCTTCAAGGTAATTGTACTCGAAGGTAAAGCCTGTTTGCAGCACTTTGTTTGCACTTACCCGTTGACTCGCCAGTACTACTTCGCTCATTTCGCCCATCATCAGGTTTATGGCAAAGGCTGGTACTTTGGGCAGCACCAAAGGCTTATGCATGGCTTCAGCCAGTTCTTTTGTGAACTCTTTGTTAGTTACAGGGTGTGGAGCTACAGCATTGTACACACCTTCAAACTGATGGTCTTCTATCGCTCTTATAAAGAGGCGGCAGGCATCATCAATGTGTACCCAGGACATGTACTGCTTTCCTGTGCCAAGGGCTGCGCCAGCCATCATTTTAACAGGGCGTGCAATCTGTGGCAGTGCGCCTCCTTTATCGCTAAGTACAATGCCCAACCTAAGTATAACTGTTCTTAAGCCAAGCTCCTTCATTTTCCAGGCGGCACCTTCCCAGGCTTTGCATACTTCTGCAAGAAAATCATCGCCCAGAGTGCTCTCCTCAGACATAAGCTGGTCGCCGGAGTTACCATATATGCCAATGGCAGAAGAGGAAATAAAGCCTTTTACATGGTGATGCGATTTCTGAAGGCAGCTGTACAGCAGGTTGGCGCTGTTTACACGGCTCTCAAGAATCTCTTTTTTGCGTTCATCCGTCCACTTCTCCTCGGCCACGCTGGCTCCTGCCAGGTGCACAATGTAGTCGGCCCAGCCAATGGCATTATCATCAATGTACGGCTCTCTGATATCCCATTTAAAGGTCTTGTAGCGCGAGAATTTATCAGGCGTTCTGCTCAGGTGCGCAACCTCATAGCCAAGGTCTATCAGCATCTCGGACAGGCGTGAGCCTACGAGGCCTGAACCTCCTGTAATAAGTATCTTACCTGACATAGTTTTTAGTAAGCATATGTGCGTTATGAATTGTACCTATACGTAAATAGGTTTATAATCCGTTGTTCAAAATGCGATCTTAACTATTAAGTAAGTTTTCAGGGGAGCGGTGGTAGCTAATTATTTGCGAATGTGGTGCAGGAACTCGTTACGGTACAGGTCCTGCTCAAAAATACCGGAGTATTCTGCTGTTATAGTGCTGCTGCTTACATCATTCACACCACGGCTCATTACGCACAGGTGGTCGGCTTCGATCAGAACAGCTACATTTTCAGTTTTTAAAGCAGCTTTAAGTTCGTTGGCAATCTGCATGGTCATGCGCTCCTGCACCTGAGGGCGGCGGGCATAATACTGCACAATGCGGTTAAGCTTTGATAAGCCAATTACATAATCATTAGGCATATAAGCTACATGCGCTTTGCCAATAATAGGTACAAAGTGGTGCTCGCAGGAAGAGTAGATGGTAATATCACGCTCTACCAGCATCTGGTTATACTTATACTTGTTCTCGAAGCGGCGTACTACAGGCTTATTGTCTGGGTGCAGGCCGTGGAAAATTTCTTTTACGTACATTTTAGCTACACGGCGTGGCGTTCCTTTCAGGCTGTCGTCGGTCAGGTCAAGGCCAAGCGTGTGCATAATCTTATGGAAGTGTCCTTCTATAAGATCAATCTTCTCGTCATCCGATAATTCAAAGGCGTCAGGGCGCAGAGGCGTTTCCAGTGAGCTCATCATGTGGTCATCCATGGCGTCTTCCTCGTGCTCCAGGTTCCGGTTATCCATTGTATTCAACAAAGTTTCGTTCAGTTTCATAAAGTGTTACAGCCGGTTCATACTCCTCATCAATCTGCTTTCTCAGAATATCCCAGATAACTATTGCAATGTTTTCTGCTGTCGGGTTCAATGTCTTGAACTCTGCTGTATCAAGGTTAAGGTTTTTATGATCGAAACGGTTCAGGATCTCATTCTTCAAAAGATCGCTGAGCTTCTTCATATCATACACATAGCCTGTGTCAGGGTCAACAGTGCCAGTCAGTTTCACGGTGAGGTTATAGTTGTGGCCATGGAAATTGGGATTGTTGCAACTTCCGAACACAGCCTGATTCTGCTCATCGCTCCAGGAGGGGTTGTGTAGTCTGTGGGCAGCATTAAAATGCTCTTTCCTGCAAACGGTTACTTTCATAGTTTCTTTAACAACCACGTTCTGCCTAATGTTTGACCAGTTATGAAAACGGTAAGAACTGTAACACTATAAGTTTGCAAAGTTAGTGCAGTAGGCACGAAAGGCAAACCTATTTTTTGCTAAATAATTAAAGGTAACCGGGCTGTATCTCAGCCAGAATAGCTATTTTCGTATATAAATTTTAGCCAAATTATATTATACGGAAATGAGAGGAATTTTACTCGGATTGCTTTTGATGGTGGCTGGTATTTGCCAGGCGCAGTCGGTAGAGGTAGAGGAGCGGGAGCAGCTAGTAAACGGCATCACCCGCCGCGGGCAGCAGCTTACTGTGCAGCTCGACCCTAAGTTTGTAGAGAAGTACTGGAAAGAACACCTGACAGAAAAGGCTGGCAGAACAAAGTATACTAAAGGAGTTTATACTATAGAAGGCGCTGTTATAGATACCATTTCGAAACAACCTATGCGGCTTATCTCAACAGTAGGCAGTGGGGCAGCAGGTAGTTACGTATGGTGGTCGTTGGATATGGGTGTGGCTTATGTAGATAAAAATGCTACGCCAAAAGAGTATGCCGCAGCTGAAGGTTTCCTGCGTAATTTTGCCCGTAAACTGTACCGCGAAGATGTGTTACGGCAGATTAATGAAGCAGAGAAAGTACTGAGCGATACTAAAGCTGAGCAAGAGCGCGTAGTGCGCCAGGCAAACGATCTGCAGGCTGGTATAGAGCGCAACAAGAAGCGTAAGGGAGAGTTAGAAGCAGAACTGGTGCGCAATGCCGAAGATCTGAAACAACTTCAGCAAGGCGTGGAAAATAACCTAAAGCAGCAGGAAGTTAGCCGCAAGCAGGTTCAGGAAATGGAAAAAGCTGTAGAGGCTGTTCGTGCTAAACTGCAAAGTATAAAATAAAGCTCGCAGCTCAACTATAAAATAAAAAGGCCGGCTATACTTTGTTATAGCCGGCCTTTTTATTGAAGCTGTTTAGTTTTCTAAATGCGCTCTTGCTGTGTTATCACCAGCAATTATAAGGAAACGGGTATTGGGATTGTTGACGATAACACCAATAATGGCTCTCTTCCTGTAGAAAGTATCAACTAGAAAATATAAACCCCGAGCAGGTTCATTTTATAGTTTCATCCAGCGCTGTATCTCTCTTTCAGCAAAGCGTTCGTCTTTCCAACCAACAAATTTGCTGCGCGCAGTTGGAGTGTTATGAACAAACCATTGCTGTAATATTGCCTTTGCTGCCGGGTACTTTGTGCTGAAAGTATAAAAATCGGTAGCAGCGATTATCTGATCTTTTGGGCGTGCAGGTACAGCAATTATTTTGTGGTCCAGGTCGCCGGCTGTTTCCAGTTGCAATACCGCAATAGGTATAACTTCCATAATAGTGCCTTGCGCTGCACTTTCGGCTAGTACTAATATTTCCAGCGGCTTTCCTGCCTTGTTGGTTTCTGTGGAAGGTATAAAACCAAAGTTGCCGGGGTACGGCAGAAACTCTATAACACGATCTTGGCCAGCCTCCTTATCGGCTACAAATTCGTGCGTTTGGCGATTATACTTCAAGGTATGGTTTGTACCGGCAGGGATCTCAACTACAGCCTGCAGTTGTTTGCGGGGAGTGTAAGTTGGCAATTTGGTATAGTCTGTTTTGCAGGCAGTTAAGGCAACTATAAGCAGTAAGGGCAGAAGCCATTTTATGGTGGTATTCATGCGGAAGTATAAATGGTGCTTTCGCAAATATATAAAGTATGTGCTTTTGTCACCACGTTAAAGCACAAAAGGGAGCCACTCTGATTGTAGCTCCCTTTTATAAACTATGGAAAATTTATGAAAACAGGTATTTTTATCTTCTTTCCTTAATTCTAGCTGCC
The DNA here is from genome assembly GCA_966250805.1 of uncultured Pontibacter sp. Lineage (GTDB taxonomy): Bacteria > Bacteroidota > Bacteroidia > Cytophagales > Hymenobacteraceae > Pontibacter. The sequence goes on from CBINIP010000009.1 coordinate 98,025, forward strand.
TTACCCTGAAGACCTCTCAGGTAGTAAAGTCTTGCTCTTCTTACTCTACCTTTTCTTACTAGCTCGATTTTCTCGATAGCTGGCGAAAGAAGAGGGAAGATACGCTCTAATCCGATTTGGTTAGATACTTTTCTTACAGTAAAAGTTTCACCGTTTGTGTTTACATTTTTACGCTGAATCACAACGCCTTGGAACTGCTGGATACGCTCTTTGTTACCCTCACGGATTTTAACGTGAATGTTGATAGTATCACCTGCCTGGAAAGCCGGGAAAGAGGTACGCTTGTCAGTAGATTCCTGTTCGATTAGTTTTAATAGTTCGCTCATCGCTATGTTCTTAAAGTATCTTCTTCAAAATTCGGACTGCAAAGTTAGATAATTATTTATTACTTAGGAAGATTTGTTCGAAAAAAAATATTAATTCCTGAAACTTTATTTTAAGGCCGGTTCAGGAATAAGTGAGGGTGCAATATGTTACTCTTCCAGAAGGTCTGGACGGCGTTGTCTGGTGCGGGCTATGGCCTGCTCAAAACGCCACTGTTCAATCTTTGGACCATCGCCTGATAGCAGAATTTCAGGTACTTCCATACCTTTATATTCAGCAGGGCGGGTATAAACCGGCGGAGCCAGCAAACCATCCTGGAAAGAATCTGTCAGGGCAGACGACTCATCATTCAGCACACCAGGTATGATGCGGATAATAGCATCAGCAAGCACCGCTGCACCCAGTTCGCCACCAGATAAAACATAATCGCCAATGCTGATCTCATGCGTTACAAAACGCTGACGCACACGCTCATCTACACCTTTGTAGTGGCCGCAAAGTATAATTACATTCTTTAGCAGCGAAAACTTGTTAACGATCTTCTGATTAAGCGTTTGCCCATCCGGCGTCATATAAATAATGGCGTCGTAGTTGCGTTGTGCCTGCAGCTCAGATATGCACTTGTCTATAGGCTCAATCATCATTACCATACCGGCGCCTCCGCCAAAAGCATAGTCATCGATCTGGCCATGCTTGTTTATAGCATATTTGCGCAGGTCGTGAATGTGAACCTCAACAAGATTTTTGTTTTGTGCTCTTTTAAGTATAGAGTGGCTAAAAGGGCTTTCTAACAGGTCTGGCTGGCAGCTTATAATATCAAAGCGCATTTCTATTCGTTCTCCTCGTCCTGGTCGTCGGCTTCTTCGGGGGCAGTAGGTTGGGTGTATACTTCCAGCAGGCCTTCAGGCAACTGCACATGCAGTATTTTGGCCTCATGGTCGGCACGTAGTACTATCTCATCAATAACCGGGATTAGCATCTCCTGGTTCTGGTACTCCATAGCCATCAGCTGTTGCTGTGGCATGTCGTAAAAGTCCTTCACTGTGCCTAGCTCGCCATGGTTAGCATCCACTACTTTGTAGCCGATCACTTCATGGAAATAGAACTGGTCTTCCTCCAGCTCCGGTAATTCGTCAAGGGGTAAGTATAAAGAGGTGTTGCGCAGTTTTTCGGCTTGTTCCATCGTTTTAATATCCTCGAACTGGATGATGAAACGCCCCTTTTGCTGCGGCTCCATATTGTCAATAAAAAAAGGAACCAGTCTTCCTCCTTGCTCAAGGAAGACTGATTCCAGATCTTCATAATCTTCGGGGTAATCTACGTCAAAAAACGCGACTACCTGCCCTCTGGTGCCATGGGTTTTGACGATATATCCTAACAGGAAGCAGTCATCAATATTCATGGCGCCCTAAATTATGCTTGCTCTTCAGTAGATTCAGTTGCTTCGCCTTCAGCTGGAGCTTCAGTAGCCTCATCAGCAGGAGCGTTAGCAGCAGCTTTCTCAGCTTCACGCTGGCGCAGAGCCTCAGCACGAGCTTCTTTTACTTTAGTTTCAGCTTCAAGAGCAGCCTGACGCTTCGCTTCTTTAGCAGAACCAATGCTAGTGCGCTTGCTTTCGATCTTAGCTTCTTTAGACTGCTTCCACTCTTCGAAACGGCTGTCAGCAGTTTCCTGAGAGATAGCTCCTTTAATTACACCGATCTGAAGGTGTTTTCTGTAAAGTACGCCTCTGTAAGAAAGCATAGCTTTTACAGTGTCAGTAGGCTGGGCACCGTTCATCAACCACTGGAACGCCTTGTTATCATCGAAATCGATAGATGCAGGGTTAGTGTTAGGGTTGTAAGTACCCAGTTTCTCGATGAACTTACCATCACGTGGTGATCTTGCGTCAGCTACTACGATATCGTAGATAGCGGCTTTCTTGCGGCCTCTGCGGGCCAGTCTGATTTTAACTGCCATTTTTTATATAAAATTTAAGTCGGCGGAACCCGTCCGCCATTTTTAGAACCGCAAAGGTAGCAAAAGTATCCATATTATCACAAAAAAATGCGACATCTCTTTTGTGTTGATGTAGCTGTAAATGATGCTTTTATACTTGCTGCACTGCCGGAAGTATAAATTCAACTGGCAGGTAGCAACAAAAAGCCCTCCGTTTCGGGAGGGCTTTATACTTTAGGCTCTTACTTTCGCTTTCTTCAGCTTAATGATGTTGAGCTTATCCAGCGTCCAGATCACAGGCCATGTTGGATCTACTTCCCACCATTTTACGCCGAAGTTAACTCTGTTTGGCAGCTTGTGGTGGTTGTTCTGGAACAACTCGCCACCTGTCAGAAAGTCGAAGAACAGCGAGTTTCTGGATTTATCATTATTGTCGAAATTCTGGTAGCCATACTTGTGGCCGCTCCAGTTTACGATAGCACCGTGTACTGGTCCCATCAGGAAGTGAATTGGCAACAACAGGTACATCCACCAAAATTCAGCAAACTGAATGTAGAACAGTACATAAAGCACACCCCAGCCAATTCTGGAGAAGTATGAATCACCTACCTTCTCTATAAAATTCCATACCGGGTAATCGCCATCAAAACGTCGCTCCGGCTCCACACGGTTGTTCAGTACATCGTTATAGATATTCTTGGTCTTCCACATCATCGTAAAGGCATTATTAGAGTAATGCGGCGAGTGTGGGTCGCGCTCAGTATCAGAGAATGCATGGTGCATGCGGTGCAAAATAGCATAAGCACGCGGCGACAGGAAAGAAGAACCCTGAGCAATATAGGTCAGCAGGTAAAATGCCTTTTCCCAGAAAGGGTTCATGGTGAACATTTTGTGGGCAGCGTAGCGGTGCAGGAAGAACGTCTGTACGAATAACGACAGGTACCAGTGCACTACAAAGAAGATAAGAATTGCCATTAACTAACTGTAATAAAATGAATCAAATTGGTAGAAGCAAAGAAAGGCAAAACGCCTAAACAGTATTGCTGCAGCACAAATCTACAACATCCGTAATTAGTAAAGTATAGGTGTCCCTGCAAAAGTTCAGAAAACTGACGTAAATCATCTTTTTTCTGTAGTATAATCTTTAGGTAAGGCTCCTGAATGGCTGCCAGATGGCTGTGTTCGGTAAAGGCGCGCTCACTTTCACAGGTGTTTTAAGCGTAGGGTGTTCAAACTGTAGTTCGCGGGCATGCAGGGCTATACTTTTATCCGGTAGCGGCTCAGGTGCTCCGTACTTTAAATCGCCGGCAATAGGACAGTTTAGCGAGGCCAGTTGCACCCTTATTTGGTGCGGACGGCCGGTTATGGGATTCACCTCTACCAGATATTTGCCTTGCTGCTGGTTCAGTAATCTATAGTTCAGTTCAGACCTTAGTCCGCTTGGGTTCTGTTTAGGGTAGGCCTTGGTAACATTTCTGGAGCTGTCTTTTACAAGCCAGTGAATCAAATTGCCACTTTCAGGTATAGGTTTCCTCTGTACAACTGCCCAATAGATCTTCCTTGTTTTTTTATCCCTGAAAAGCTCGGTGAGGCGGGTGAGGGCTTTCGATGTTTTAGCTAAAAGCACCACTCCGCTTACAGGCCTGTCTAAGCGGTGAACCACACCTATAAACACATTGCCCGGTTTATTATACTTCTCTTTAATATACTTCTTCGCCACCACATCCAGCGACTCATCACCAGTCTCGTCGCCGTGTACCAGCATACCGGCTGGCTTGTTTACTACCAACAGGTGGTTGTCTTCAAAGAGAACATCTAGCATGATAATTAAGAATTACGAGTTACGAATTATGAATTATAAATTCCGAAAGGAGAACTGTATGGCGCGTAGCTGCAACAGTTCTTGTATCAATCGTTACTCGTAATTCTTAATTCGTAAATAAATTAATATGCTTCTTGTTCGGTTGGAAAGTCGCGGTTTTTCACGTCCTGTACATAGTGCTGCACAGCTTCTGTCATGATGCCGTGAAGATCGGCGTAGCGGCGAAGGAAGCGAGGCTTGAACTCTTTTGTAATGCCCAGCATGTCGTGCACTACCAGAACCTGACCGTCTACATGCGGACCTGCGCCAATGCCTATAATAGGTATCTGTAGTTGTTCTGCTACTTTTTTTGCAAGTTCTGATGGTATCTTCTCCAGTACAATAGCAAAGCAACCCAGGTCCTGCAGGAGTTGCGCATCTTCCAGCAGTTTCTGTGCTTCGGCTTCTTCTTTGGCGCGAACAGTATAAGTGCCGAATTTATAGATAGACTGTGGTGTAAGACCAAGGTGGCCCATTACAGGAACACCGGCACTTAAGATGCGGGTAATTGATTCTTTGATTTCTGCACCACCCTCCAGTTTTATACCATGTGCGCCAGACTCTTTCATGATGCGGATAGCGGAACGCAGGGCTTCAGAAGAATTTCCCTGGTAAGAACCAAAAGGCATATCAACTACTACAAAAGCGCGCTTTGCACCCCGAACCACTGATTGCGCATGGTAGATCATCTGATCCAGCGTAATTGGTAAAGTAGTTTCGTGGCCGGCCATAACATTAGAGGCAGAATCACCAACAAGTAGTACATCAACTCCGGCTGCATCAAGTATAGTTGCCATCGAAAAGTCGTAGGCCGTAAGCATCGATATTTTTTCGCCGCGCTCCTTCATGTTCTGCAACTGGTGCGTGGTAATTACTTTTACATCGCGTTTCTGTACTGACATAGTTGTTGGGGTTCTGTTATTTCTTAATGTATACTTATGGCCGCTGCTGCAAAGTATAAACGGCTTCTGGTTATCTGTTAAAGCCTGTTCTGTTCTTGGTCAGGCGAAGGTCGCGTAGTAATGCTGAGCGGGCATTTATAGTTACGTTATAGCCACGCTGGAAACCAACAGGACTCCAACCTATGCTCATTTCCCAGCAGTGCAGGTCACGGTAGATCTGCAGGTTGGCATGCGCTATGTTGTTGTTCGTGAAATCATAAGCCGCCATGTAGGTAATCTTCCACTTGTCTGTCATGTTCAGCGAGCCATCTACACTAAGGTTCTTTGTGATCTGGTCCTTTTGGTTTCGCAACAAGGCGTTCTGGTAATACAGGGTGAAGTCGAAGTTCAGAGTCCATGGAATTTTAAAGTCCACATAGTCCGGCATCAGTGAGTTCTGGTTCTGTTGCAGCGATGGCAGGTTTGTTGCCGAACCGCCTGCCGACGTACGGCGTGCCTCAGGGTTTAAGCTTGCCCCGACAGATAAGCTGGCATTTGTAAGCCTTGCCAGGTTAAAACCAGATCCCTGGAACAAGTACTTGTTTATGCGCTGGCCTTCTGCATTTATCTGATAAGGGTCGAAAGTAGAGGTAAGGTTAACATTGAACAGTTTAAACAGCCTAGTGTTCATGTTCATATTAATAGTACTGAGCTTAAAGGAGTCGGCAGCGAAGTTATAGGCAGCGCTCAGGCCCAGGTTATCAATTATACTTACTTTCTCAAATGCAGTGGAGGCTGTGTCGCTCTTAGACCGCACCTTCATCTCGATGTTGTTCTGCAAGCTAAAGCTTAAAGCACTTTGTAAACCAGCACCCGGTACGTTGCTATAGAACCGAGGCAGAGTAGTAAAGACCTCTCGTCCGTTAAGTGTGTCTGTTTGAACTCTCTGGTAATAGCCAAAGCGGTTTTCGTCTCCAAAATCAGGGCGGTAGCTGTACGATATACTTGGGCGCATAATGTGGCGGATAGCCTCTACGCGTTTGCCTTTCACATACACGGTTCCATAAACAGTGGTGTTTAACGATGCTCCGGCGTTGTATTCGTAAATGCGGCCAAAGTTAGTAGTATCAACTTCAACTTTGTTTGAGTCGGCGTTATACCTGTAGGTGAATTTTTTATCAAGCCATACTTCGTTGTAAGACACGCTTGGCGACAGGTTCAGGTAACGAAGCAATTTGAAGCTACCCAGACCTATAGAAAAGTTATGCTGTGCACTGCGGCGGCCATTGTTCCAGAGGCGGCTCAGGTTACTGCCATTAATAGCAAAAGTATCGGCACGGGATTCACCAATAACCGGGATACCCCCAAGAGTGCGTGGCTGCACCACATTCGATACCTCGTTGCGGGCAGTTACGTTATAGCCAATCGTGAAATTCTCGTACCACTGGCCGGTAGGCACATTCTTAGTCAGCGCTTCATAAATGCTTATTGGTGTCATCGAGAAGTTGACATCCGGCAACACGAAATTCATTACCCCGATGCGGTTGTTTGAAAGTGCACCGCTTTGCTGGCCCTGCGATAATTTAGCAGTATAACTAAATGGCGTGTTCTGTATGTTTTTCTGGTAAGAGATGTTCGAGTTAAAAGTTGGGGCCAGGTATTGGGTGGTGTTGGTATAAGCCAAACGCTGGTGCAGAGTGCTACCTGCATTTACACTAGCAGTAAAGCGGCCTCGGCCCGGCTTTTGCACCGGCGAATGCGACCAGTTAATCCAGAAGCTGCGGGTAGATGGTGGCAACTGCGAACGTAAGTCGGTACCAACTATATCAGCCTCATCATTTTTAAAATAATCATAATCTAAGCGCAGGTTACCGCTATAGGAATAACGCTTGATATAGGTGTTATCCATACTTACACGGTAGCCGCCCAGCGAGTAAATATCTCCGGTTATACTTGTGCCAATGTAATCGTTAACGGCAAAATAATAACCGCCATTAGATAAATAGAAACCCCGTGCACGCGACTCACCAAAACTAGGAACAATTACGCCTGATGCCCGTTTAGCACGTGGCGTAGGAAATAAGCCGAACAAAAAGCCTAGCGGAGTAGGGATATCACCGATAACAAGGTTGAAAGGTCCGGACATTACCTTATCGTTAGGTATGGCCTTGATGCGGCTGGCATTTATATAAAAGTGCGGATGCTCCAGGTTACAGGTAGTATAGCGGGCATGTAAACCATAAATGTCGTTATCCTCGTTCTTTTTTACGAGCTCCGCATGTATATATCCCTCGCCTTGCTGCGTTACTACATCAGCAATGCGGCCTTTCTTGGTCTTATAGTTGTAAGCTATTTTTTTTGCAGCATAGGTTTCGGCGCCATTCACAAATACAGGTACACCAATCTCTTTGCCTGTAGAGTCGGGCAGGGTAGTGGCAGTAAGTGTGTTTGTTTCGTAGTCTATCTCAATATAAGCAGCTGACAACGATATGGTGCCGTAGTTTATCTTGGCATCGCCATATAGGTGCACCACTTTGCGATCTACTTCAAATTGTATAGAATCCTTGGCAGAGTATTTGATAGTCGTCTCGATGTCGCCTTTCGGACCGGAGACTGTGAGCGAATCCTGTATAATGTTAACAGTGTCTTTCGGAGTGACAACAGGGCGTGGCGTTACTTGCCCCATCACCAGCAGAGGAGAAATTATGGTGAGCTGCAGTAGCAGCAAAAAGATCAAAATGTAGCGCAACTTCTTCAGACTTCCCTAAAGTTTTGTTTATTTTGTACAAAGTTATTGTTTAACTTTTAACTAACGAATGTTGTGAGAAATATTGTTACTATTTCAGTTTTGGTTTTTGTGCTTTTACTATGTTCTTCAAACACGCTGGAGTACAGCAAAGCATACAAAGTGCGCACGGTTGTGATCGATGCCGGCCACGGAGGAAAAGACGTAGGCTGTAATGGTAAAACCTCTCAGGAGGCTGATGTTGCCCTTGCCCTTGCCCTTAAAGTTGGTAGCCTGATAGAGGAGAACCTGCCGGACGTGAAGGTAATTTATACCCGCAAAACCGATACGTTTGTAGAGCTGATAGACAGAGCCGGTATTGCCAACAAAAACAACGCCGATTTCTTTATATCGATCCACCTGAATTCAGGCCCTTCCGCTGCTTATGGTACGGAAACTTATACGATGGGGCTACATACTTCGCAAGGTAACCTGAATGTCGCCAAGCGTGAGAACTCTGTTATTTTGCAGGAAGATAACTATAAAGAGAACTACGGAGGCTTCGATCCTAACTCGCCGCAGAGCCATATTATGTTTGCCCTACACCAAAGTGCCCACATAGATAACAGTCTTCGCCTGGCCCAGAAAATTGAAAGAGAATTCAAGCATAAAGTGGGCCGTAGCAGCCGTGGCGTAAAGCAGGCGGGCTTCCTGGTGCTCTGGAAATCATACATGCCAAGCGTTCTGATAGAAGCTGGCTTCCTTACAAACCCTACCGAAGAAAAATTTCTTAACGATAAGACTAACCAAACGTATATGGCATCAGGTATATATCGTGCTTTCAAGGAGTATAAGCAAGAACTTGAAGCAATGAACTAATGCACAAGCCAAACACCCCACGTGAGAATATCGAAAGAAATTAAAGTAGCACTTCTTGGTATAGTAGCTGTTGTTATTCTATACTTCGGATTTATGTTCCTGAAGGGAACAGATATCTTTTCCAACAACAAAAAATACTATGTTATCTACGATAACGTAGACGGTCTTACTGCCTCCAATCCTATCATCCTGAATGGTATACAGGTAGGTACGGTACAGAGCTTAAAGCTGCTTACCGATAAAGGGAATAAGATACAGGTAGAATTTCAGGTACTTAAGGATATAAAAGTAGGCGACTCTACTATTGCCAGTCTTGGCAACTCCGACCTGTTGGGCAGCAAGGCCATTACATTGTACCTGGGCAACAGTACCAAGATCTACAAAGGAGGGGAACATGTGATCCCGTACATGGAGGAAAGTATAACCGATATGCTCTCTTCCAAATCTGTGCCTGTTATCACGAAAGTAGATACCACGCTTGCCCGCGTAAACAGGTTGCTGGATAGCGAAGCAAAGGAAAACATCCAGCTTATACTTGCCAATACACAGGTAACCACCAAAGCCCTTAACGACATCCTGAGGGCAAACCAGCAAAACATAAATGACATTACCCGCAACTTAAGCCGACTTACGGCTTCGTTGCAGCAGACTCAGCGCCACATCGACCATCTTGCCCAGAACATGAGCGAGATAACCGATACCCTGAAACGGGTGGAGGTAAATAAGCTGGTAAATAATGCGAACCAGGCGGTAGCTGAAATGCAGGAGGCAGTTGCAAAACTTAATTCAGGGCAGGGCTCGGCAGGTAAGCTCATGAACGATGAGCAGCTGTACGAAAACCTGAACCGCTCTACTGAGGCACTGAACCTGCTGCTGCGCGACATTCAGGCATACCCTAAACGTTATGTACATTTTTCGCTTATTGGTCGCCGCGACAAGTATAAAGTGGATGCTACGGGCCGTGTAATAATGCTAGATGAGGTAAAAGATATGCAGGATGAAAATCCAGATGAGTTCAGGAGATCTGCACCTGATACGCTTAAAGTACCGTCTAAAGCGGATAGTACAAAAGCACAGTAGTCTTGTATTTAAAAATTGTATATTTGTAGAATCCGCTGATAAAGGGCGGATTTTTCTTTGTAAACTCTGTCTATATACCCTAACACCCTTCAATGGACATCGAATTCAACAAGAACGAAGACGCGCTAAAGCAGCTTAGTTATCAGCTTAAAACCAAACTTAAGAAAGTATACCTGGGAGGCGGTGAAAAACGCATCCAGAAAGAGCACGAAAGAGGCAAAATGACTGCCCGCGAACGCATCGCATACCTGCTTGATGAAGGCAGCGAGTTCCTAGAAATTGGCGCCTTTGCCGGCGATGGCATGTACCAGGAAGTTGGCGGATGCCCAAGTGGTGGGGTAGTAACAGGTATAGGTTACATAAAAGGCCGCCAGTGCGTGGTGGTAGCCAACGATGCCACTGTGAAAGCCGGTGCCTGGTTCCCGATCACTGCTAAGAAAAACCTGCGTGCGCAGGAAATCTCCATAGAAAATAAGCTGCCTATAGTTTACCTGGTGGATAGTGCAGGAGTTTTTCTGCCAATGCAGGACGAGATCTTCCCGGATAAAGAGCACTTTGGTCGTATGTTCCGCAACAACGCCGTAATGAGTTCGATGGGTATTGTGCAGATTGCGGCTATAATGGGTAGTTGTGTTGCGGGCGGTGCTTATCTGCCTATCATGAGCGACGAAGCCCTGATAGTAGAAGGTACAGGTTCTATCTTCCTGGCGGGTTCATACTTAGTTAAAGCTGCTATCGGCGAAAGTATAGATAACGAAACACTTGGTGGGGCCACCACTCACTCTGAGATATCAGGCGTAACCGACTATAAGTGCAAAGACGATAAAGAGTGCCTTGATCATATCCGAAACATCTTCGATAAGATGGGCGACTACACCAAAGCTGGTTTTAATCGCGCTGAGCCTGCCGCACCTAAACTGGAACAAAACGAAATCTACGGCCTGTTGCCATCTGACCGCGTAAAGCCGTACGATATGATGGATATTATCCTGCGTTTGGTAGATAACTCAGAATTTGAGGCATACAAAGAGCATTACGGGCAGTCGTTGATCTGTGGCCTTGCCCGCATTGATGGCTGGGCTGTAGGTATAGTTGCTAACCAACGTAAAATAGTAAAGAGCAAGAAAGGCGAAATGCAGATGGGCGGAGTTATCTACTCCGACTCAGCCGACAAAGCCGCGCGCTTTATCATGAACTGTAACCAAAAGAAGATTCCGCTGGTGTTCCTGCAAGATGTATCAGGTTTTATGGTGGGTAGCAAAGCAGAGCATGGTGGTATTATTAAAGATGGGGCCAAAATGGTAAATGCCATGGCTAACTCGGTGGTACCTAAATTCACCATACTTATTGGCAACAGCTACGGTGCAGGCAACTATGCCATGTGCGGTAAAGCTTACGACCCGCGCCTGATCTATGCATGGCCAACAGCACAGCTGGCAGTAATGAGTGGCGCCTCAGCAGCTAAAACATTGCTGCAGATACAGGTGTCTGCGTTAAAAGCAAAAGGCGAAGAGATTACACCGGAAGCAGAGCAGGAACTGCTGGAGCGCATCACGGCCAAATATAACGAAGAACTATCGCCATACTATGCCGCAGCTCGTTTATGGGTAGATGGCATCATTGATCCGCTGGAAACACGCAAGGTAATTTCGATGGGTATAGAAGCAGCCAATCATGCTCCCATAGAAAAGCCTTATAACGTGGGTGTAATTCAAACATGATAACAACAAATTAAAAATTATGAATTAGAAATCAGAAATGGGAGTATAAGTAAGTATAACTAAACAGAAGCTCCGATTTCTAATTTCTAATTTTGAATTTCTAATTAATATAACGTAGTGACGAAGAAGGAAATTAAAGCACTTATCTCGCTGCTGGATGATAATGATGCAGAAGTAGCCTCGCATGTAGAGCAGAAGATAGTGTCGTTGGGAGAAAGTATAATACCTTTTCTGGAAGAAGAGTGGGAGGAGTCGCTGGACCCTGACATGCAGAAGAGGATAGAAGACCTGATCCATGGGCTGCAGTTTAACGGGCTGCTAACCCGGCTTAAAGGGTGGAAGACAAGCGGTGCTGGAGATCTGCTGGAAGGTATGTGGCTGGTAAACTCCTACATGTACCCCGATGTAGATCTGGCGACCATAAAGCGCAAGATCGAGCAGCTATACTTTAATGCCTGGACACATATGCAGGATGAAATGCATCCGTTTGACCAGGTTAAATCGCTGAACAACGTATTGTTTCGTGAGCAAAAGTTCTCAGCTAATACCAAGAATTTTCACTCACCGGCAAACTCAATGCTGCACCTGGCGCTGGAAACAAAGCGTGGCAACCCGCTTACCTTGTGCGTGATCTACCTTACCATTGCCCAGAAGCTGGATATGCCGGTGTTTGGGGTGAATCTGCCGAACCTGTTTATACTTACTTATAAGCAGGATAGCGTGCAGTTCTACATTAATGTATACAACAAGGGGCTTATACTTTCCAAAGCAGATATTGATAATTATGTGCTGCAGCTGAACCTGAACCCGGTGGATATATTTTATGAGCCATGCTCTAACCTGGATATTGTAAAAAGGGCGCTGCGCAACCTGGCATTCTCTTTTGAAAAGATGGATGACCTGGAAAAAGCTACCGAAGTAACAAAACTGCTTACAGCCATTTCCGACGAAGATCCGACCCTATAAATAAAAAAAGAAGCCGCTCCTTACACAGGGGCGGCTTCTTTTTTTATTTATTGATTGCCTTAGTATCTCTTGATCATGCAGCCGGTCGGACGTTTATCCAGTACGGTTACAGTTTTGTTGGCCAGCACTTCATCGATCACGGTTTTCAGATAGCTGTTCTTCACGCTTGTTTCCACCTGCGGGTTATCATCAATGGCGCCTTTATACTTGAGCACAAAGCCGTTGCCACTATTGTACAACACGAAAGCTTCAGGCGTTTTAGTGGCGCCAAACTGAGCGCTTATTTTCTGGCCTTCATCCACCAGGTACGGGAAACTATACTTCTTGGCAGCCATATCTTCCAATGTTTCGCCACCTTCGCCGCCTATACTTGGGTTTATAAAAACAAACTGCACACTCTTGCCAGCATAAATGCCAGCCAGGTTTACCAGGCGGTTTTCGTATAGTTTGGCATAAGGGCAGGTGGTGTTTGTAAAAACCACTACCAATGCTTTGCCAGAGTTAAAATCACCGAGAGAGACTTCTTTGCCGCCTGCATCTTTCAGCGAGAAGCTTGCCACTTTATCGCCCAGCTTATAGCCGGTTTGTGCAAACACTCCTATAGTTGCCAGAAGTATAACTACCAGCGTTGCGGCAATCTTTAGCCTGTTTATAGTTTTCATGTTCTATTATTATATAGTATAATCTATACTATAGGTCAGTACGTGGTTCTGGATAGTTTCGTAGTAAACCTGGTACAATTTAGAAAAATTTTCGGTTTGCACACATCCTTGCAAAATATTGTGCCCGGAGGGTTCTAACAGTAGATTTTCTTTAAGCAGCAGCTGTTTTTTGCTGTATAATTTGTACAAAGTTTCTTTGGCACTCCAGTAAAGGCAGGTTCGTTCCGGGTCGTTAGCGGTTATACTTTTTTCTGCTTCTGATAAAAACTTGTCTGCCACGCGTAATGCCTTCCCGCTTATGACTTCAATATCTATGCCAACTTCATACTTGTCGGAAAGTATAACTGCGGCCATCTCAGGTGAGTGCGTAATAGATAAATGAAAGCCTGCATCCTCAAAAAACGGGCGGCCATGCTCGTTACGTAGCAGTTTGTGAGCCTGGTCTGTATACTTGCCGAGCAGCTGGTAAGCCAGTATTCGGCTGGCCAGCCATTCGTTCTGGCGGCGCAGGTGTGCCGTGGCTATACCTGACACATCAACCCCGGAGGGTAGTTGCTGGCGAAGTTCTTCCTTAGTTTCTGTTAATGCCCATATTCCCAGTAATGTATGGTTGTTTAACTGGCGCAGTTCTAGCAGGGGCATGGCAGGTAAAGTATAGAATTAAGTGTTAATTAAGTGTACAGCCTGTGGTTTAGCTGCAATTATTGTAAATTTAATCAAAATTAAGAAACAAGTTTTAGCCAGATGGCGAGTAAAGTACAAGTAGAGAAGAAAGCAACCCTTACCGGCCACCACGACTGTGTGTATACCTTGGAACGATCGGCTGATGAGGCAATATTTTATTCGGCCGGTGGCGATGGGATGGTAGCCGCCTGGACCCTGCACGACCCTGAAATAGGAGAGTTGGTAGCAAAAGTAACCACATCGGTTTACGCCCTGCGCCACATACCTGACCGCAACCTGCTGCTGATAGGGCAAAATACAGAAGGTATACAGGTAATAGATCTTTCTGATAAAAAGATACTTAAGTCAGTTGCCCTGCCTAAGGTGGCAATTTTTGATATAGCCTATGCACCAGGAACCGGTAAAGTTTTCGTTGGGTTAGGTAACGGGGCTATTGCAGTGCTGAACTCCGATACGTTTGAGCTGCAAACTTTAGTTAGGAAATCAGAGCAGAGTGTCCGAAGTCTGGCATTTAATCCGCAAACACAGGAGCTGGCTGCCGGCTATAGCGATAACAAAGTCCGCATTTTTGATGCCGCCACGCATGAACTGAAGCATGAGCTGCAGGCGCATACAAACTCTGTGTTCACGCTGGCTTATTCTCCGGATAAAACGTTGCTTTTAACTGCCGGGCGCGATGCACACCTGCGGGTTTGGGAAGTGCACCAAAAGTATAAAGAGCGAGGGTATACCATTGCGCACATGTATACTATAAACCACCTTACCTTTAGCCCCGATGGTTTATACTTTGCAACCTGCAGCATGGATAAATCCATAAAAGTATGGGATGCCAAAACCTTTAAACTGCTGAAAGTGATTGATAAAGTACGCCACGCAGGCCATGGCACATCTGTAAATAAATTATTTTGGTCAGCTCATCAGAATCAGTTAGTTTCGTGTAGCGATGACCGTACCATTTCGGTTTGGGATATAAAATTTTAGTTATGAAGATTACACCATTAGAGATCAGGCAAAAGACGTTTGAAAAGGCTTTCAGAGGGTTAGATAAAGATGAAGTAAATGCTTTTTTGCTTACACTTTCGCAACAGTGGGAAAAACTGCTGGACGAAAATAAAGATCTGCGCCTGAAACTGGAGGCATCACACCGCGAAACCCAGAAGCTTCGTGAGGTGGAATCATCGCTATACAAAACCCTTAAAACCGCTGAAGACACTGGTAACAGTATACTGGAGCAGGCAACCAAATCTGCTGAACTGCAGGCCCGCGAGGCTCAGTTAAAAGCTGATGAGCTGCTGAACCAGGCCCGCACAGAAGCCCGCCGCATGCTAGAAGATGCTGCCAGACAATCAGAAAGAGTGGTAGCAGAGATGCAGCAGGAGGTAAAAGCCCTGGAGCAGGATTACCAGCGCCTGGAAACGTACCTGGACACTATGGTGCGCGACCTGAAGAACCTTGCAAACGAAGCATTGGAGAAAGTCGAGAAAACCCAGGCAAAACCAAAGACAACAACATTCAGTATTCTTTCTAGAGCAGCCGATGTAAAAGTACAGGCACCGGAGCTGCTGCATAAACTGAAAGACATGAATGGAACTATAATAAATCAACCGCAAATAACAGAATCGACAGCAGCCAATGCGCCGATCATTGTAAGAAATGGCAACGATTATAACCCGATCGGCGATCCTGCCCCGGACGTAACGCAGCCACATCCTGAAATTCCGAACCCGATAACCCCTGTTCCGGATATTCCGGCTCCGGAAATAGAGCAACCTAAGCCAGATTATCCTGGTACTGTTCCTGCACCGGAAATTGAGCGTCCTATCCCGGATATTCAACCGGTAACTCCGGATAAGCCAGAGATTCAGCCTCCGCTTACTGAGCCTTCCAGAAACTACGGAAGCGCTCCGGTAAAACAAACAGCAGGCTCTTTCTTCGACGAGATCTAGGCAGGCACCACATGGGACAAATTGCATTGGAGGGCATGGAATTCTTTGCCTTCCACGGCTACTACGACGAGGAGCAGAAGATAGGAAACAAGTATGGCCTGGACCTGTACATTAAAACAGACCTGCGCCGTGCCGCCGAATCTGATGACCTTGACCAGACGGTAAACTACGAAGTGCTGTATAATCTGGCTTTGGAGGAAATGAAAGTACCTGCACGCCTGCTGGAGCACCTGGGCCACCGCATCATCGACAGGATCTATGAGCAGTTTCCGTTTGTGCAGTCGGTAAAGATCAATGTATACAAGTATAACCCGCCGCTCGGAGGCATCTGCAAATGGGCGAAGGTTACTTTAGAAGAAGCCAGATAGAAAGATTTACTTATTGATACAAAAGCAGCTGGTTCAGTAATGGATCAGCTGCTTTTGTTTTTATACTTCTCTCATTTCGAGCAGAGCGAGGAATCTTATACTTATAGCTTCGCTTATACTTAGTAGCCAGCAAGCCTTCGTTGCGTAGCTGCTGTTCTTCCTCAGTCTTACTTACCTAAAGTTTCAATTTTAACTTTGGCTCACTCCAAGCCCGCGGGGGCTCGTCCTCGGGCATCGCGCGGTGGTGAGTCCTGCCTTCGGCTCCGCCTGCAGGCTGCCCTGAACGGGCACCGGACACACCAAGGCGCTCAACCCAAGGACTGGGATCTAGTTCGATAGCTACTGGCGATGCAACTAGAACTACTGTCCCCTTGAGGGGACTACAGGGGTGTTTGTAAAGAAGCTACAAAGCAACGGCCTCAACCAGGTGCACTCATTGACGATTCGATGTTTGAGCGTTCAGCGAGTTTCGAAGTGTCTTGATTTTTTGCTTCCTTTTTTATCAAGAAAAAAGGAAGGCCCCGCCGGCGAGGCGAAAGCTAATTCAAAGCATGGACGTTGAAATGGGAGCTTTCTGTTTGCAAAGAACTTTCTAGCTCCTTGGACAAAGTGGGACTAGAAATGGTTGGAAAGTATAGCTTCAACTAGAACAAAGAATTATTCATCCTATAGCGAGTGGATCAGGAACAGCGGCCAAACACTACACCAGCCCCAACAACTCAGCTGCAGCAGCAAAGGCAGATTTCTTACCCAACTTAACCTGCTCAGCAACAGACGGCAACTGATCTTTTACTTCCTGGTGAGAATAGAAATTATCCTCCAGCCCCTGACGGATGCTTTCATACATCCATTGCAGGTTCTGGTCGCGGCGTTTTTTCTCGAAGTAGCCGTTTTGCTGGGTGAGCGTTACATACTCAGATATAGTTTGCCAGATAATATCAAGTCCGGTTTGTGCCAGAGCGGAGCATACAGACACTTTCGGTGACCAACCTGAGGCAGCTAAAGGGTAGAGGTGCAGAGCGTTCTGATACTCAACACGCGCTGATTTTGCTTTGTCTATGTTAGCGCCATCGGCTTTAGTGATGGCAATGGCATCGGCCATTTCCATAATGCCTCGCTTTATACCTTGCAGCTCGTCGCCGGCACCGGCCAGCATCAGCAGCAGAAAAAAATCTACCATAGCATGCACAGCCGTTTCCGATTGGCCTACGCCTACCGTTTCCACAATTACGGCATCAAAGCCAGCTGCCTCGCAAAGTATAATAGTTTCGCGGGTGCTGCGCGTAACACCACCCAATGATTTGCCTGCAGGCGAAGGCCTGATGTAAGCCTGCGGATTTATTGAGAGCGATTCCATACGGGTTTTATCGCCAAGTATACTTCCGCCGGAGCGCTGGCTTGTAGGGTCTATAGCCAATACAGCTAACTTTTTACCCTGCTCCTGTATCAAATAATTGCCAAAAGCCTCGATAAATGTACTTTTCCCAACTCCCGGAACACCGGTTATACCTATGCGTACCGATTTGCCAGCATGTGGTAGCACCTGGTCTATTACAGCCTGTGCCAGGTCTTGGTCGGAGGGTAGTTTGCTTTCAACCAGCGTAATAGCGCGGCTAAGCATTACCCGGTCACCGGAAAGTATACCTTCTACATATTGTTCGGGAGTAAATCGCTTTGCCAATCGCTACAGTTTTTAAGTTAAAGAGTCTATCACAAATTTAATATTTCTGCGTTATCGAGCTGCAAATTATAGCTAAACCAGCTCTATATTAAAGTATATCCATTTTATAAGAAAATGCAGGTTAAACATTATGATATTTAGAAAAAAGAGCTGAACTTGCACACCGATAGGAAGTTATATTTAGCCTCAGGAAATGCAGCTCTAACTGATTTTCGATTTATGGTTTGTACTTCCGCCTTTTCACTAATCTACAAATAGTCTACTTATTCCAAAATTTTTACATCCTGATGAAAAAGATGTTGTTGCTTGCAGGTGCGCTATTAGCGGGGCAGGCAGGTGCATTTGCACAAACTGAGCTTAGCAGCTTTACGGTTGCTGGCCGCGGTGGTGTTATGAACACCTTCGTCACCGATTACCAGGCGCTAGGCGTGAACCCAGCCAACCTAGGCAGAAGTACTACAATTGTGTCGTTCTCTATTGCAGAGTTTGGAGCTGGTATGAGCTCGCAGGCGCTTACCAAAGATACCTTCCGCAAATTTGCCAATTTTTCTGAGTCTGAAGGCCTTAGCTTACAGGATAGAATGGATCTGGCTAAAGCCTTTACAAGTGATAACGTGCTAAACGCCAATGCCGATATCAACACATTCGGTATATCTGTTAACCTGCCAAAGCTTGGTGGTTTTGCCTTTAGTAACAGGCAACGTATGCTGGGGCATGTTGGCTTTAATAAGAATTTTGCCGAGCTGATCTTCCTGGGACAGGAGGCTTCTGTTTACAATGAAGTAAAGCCTGGCCAGACAGTTTATGTGTCTGATATTTTTGACGGTACCGAGATCAAAGCATCGTGGGTAAACGAATGGAACCTGGCTTACGGCCGTAAAGTAATCGACCTGCCAATGTTCAACATTTATGCGGGTGTTGGTTACAAGTACATGCAAGGCCTGGCACTGTTCGAGTTCAGCTCTATCGATGGCGAAGTGAAAGCGTATAATGCAGCTTCTCCGGTTCTGGATATCGATTATGGTAAGTATATCAATAACCCGAATTTCAACTACAAAGATGCCGATGGTTTGTTAAGCCCTGTAGGTCGTGGCCATGGTTTTGATATTGGCCTTTCTGCCGAGATCGTGAAGATCGTGAAAGTTAGCGCTTCAGTAACCGACATCGGTAAAATGAGCTGGACAGAAAACCTGCTGCAAGGAAAGGACAACGGCTTTAAACTGCCTGATACTGCAGAAGGCGCCGAAGATTACGAATCTACTGCCGAGCTTGCCGAAACTTTAATCGACAGTGCTTTGGTGTTCTCTCCAATCAGTGAGCTTACTACTAAACTACCTACCCGCTTAAGAACAGGTGTTGGCGTTAAATTAGGTAACAAAGTACAGGTAGGTGTAGACTACGTTAAGCCTCTGAACAAAGCCCCAGGCAACATCACACAAGACTTTATTGGTTTAGGTGTTGACGTTATGCCAATTCCGTTCTTCAGGTTGAGCACAGGTGTATCTAGCGGTGCAGGCGATAAAGTAAATCTGCCGGTTGGTATAGCAATCGTAACACCAGTGTATGAGTTTGGCGTGAGTACGCGCGACGTAACCGCTCCGTTTACAAAGAACAACCCAGGGGCATCTTTTGCAATGGGCTTCCTGCGTTTTAAAATCGGAAAGCCACAGATACTATAGTTTATACTTTGAGCTAAAACAAAAAGGTCAGCCCACTTGTGGGCTGACCTTTTTTATACTTATACTTCAGATATACTTAACGCTTAGATGTAGTTCTGTAACCACCCGGAACCAAACCCTGCGGAAAATTAGGTAAGCCAAGGTCGGATTTGCGGTTTGCCAGGTGAAAGCCGTTGTCGGTATAAGTACATTCTTTACCGGCCACATTTGGCTTGCTGATAACACCCAAATATATATTATCTTTTCTGGCAACATAGATTTGCCCATCAGGGCCAAGCAGCAATGCCCCAACACGCGGGCTACCGGAAGTTCCTACCACTACCGCCGATTTAGAAATAGCTTCAGGACTGCCTGCTTTTAAATCGAACTGAATTACTTGTGCTTTACCGCCTCCTACACCATTGGCCGTGCCGTATAGTTTGCTGCCATCCGGCGAAAATGCTACACCATAAGCTTCTTCAAATCCTGTCAGAAGTATAGGATTAGAAACTACTCCGGTGCTGCGGTTAAAGTCTAGTACCTCAAAGTTGCTCTTATCATTCCAGAGGGCTGCGGCCAGCTTTGTACCATCCGGCGAAGGCACCAGGTAACCAATTGCTTTACGGTTAGCGCCACCATGCACGGTGCCAACATTGCTTATTACAGGCTGCGTTTTCACACCTTCATCAGAAACAAGGTAAGCTACATAGGCATTGCTGTTCCAGCGGTGTGCCAGCACCCACCAATCACGGTTGTTGCTGTGGCGTACTGCGGTAAGTTTTTCAGTGGCAGGTGCCATCAAAAAACCGTTTTTAAAAATCACATCGCCATTGCCGCCATCCCGCTTCATGTTAACCATATTATAGCGCAAGCCTTCCGACTGAGCTTGTATATCGGTAGTAAAGATGTAGAAAATGCTGTCGTTGCCGGGCTTCGGAAGTATAAGCGCCGATTGGGTGGAGGAGTTTCGGCCCATTAGCCCATTGCCATTAGGCATAACACGGTGGTTACGGTTCCAGACGGTGATGCCGTTTGTGTAAAACATCAGGTTGCCGTTTTTATCGGAGATAGTTGCGCTGCCTTCTTCAGTAATAAGTCGGCCGTTAGTGAGTGCGGTGGCTGTACCAGAAACAAAAGAGATGCCGGCGTTTTTGCCGAAGTACCAATTGGCCGTTTCGCCTTGTGCAAAAGCTGTAAGATTACAGATGCAAAGTATAGCTACTGCCAGGAATTTTTTCATGATGCCCATGCTGTGCGGTTGTTTTATATATAACGCGCTTAGTGCAAATGCGATGCCAGCCTTAACTAAAAAATTAGCTGAGGGCAGATTAAGAGATCAGCAGAGTTGGGGGCAGATGTAACAAAAGAGGCAGGTATAAAACCTGCCCCTTGCTTATACTTTGATTATTGACCTGTAGTGGTGCCTGTTGTTGTGCCGGCAGTGGTACCTGAAGTTGTACCACCTGCACTGGTTGTGGTAGTATCGGTGCCCATGCCGGTTGTATCTTCGGCTCCGGTACCTGGTAAGTCACCGGTACCTTCTACGCCGGTTTCACGGTTATTTCCTTCTGTATTTTCCTGAGGCATATCGCCGTTATTACCACCACATGATGCGAGAAACAAAGAGGAGCCTAAAAACAAAGTGGCAACCCCTGATATCCATTTATTTTTCATTGCAATTAGTATTAAAGTTGTACATGACATGTATTTGTACGGCTTTAATACGGGTGGCGCTGTAAATGCCTGACTATTTTTGCATTGTTTTAGGCTCAGGATGGTTGGTGTAGTTTCTAATTTATACTTATTTATACTTTGCCTGGAAAGGGTGTTGCACAAAGCTTACTTGTCCCATAGCATCCTTTTGGTACATGGCAAGGCAATACTGCTGAAATTGCTGCTCTATCTGGTCACCTTCCGGTGATACTTTATCAGGTGCAGGCTTGCCTTTCAGGAAGAAGTATACTTTGGTGTTGCCATACTTTGTGTGCGGCATAAAATCTCCGTACTGGCGCATTTCATCCCAAAGAGTATCGGCTACGGTTACGGCATAAACTCTGACTATAGGGCCAGTGTTGTTCTCGTTGCGATAAAAAGCTACTTCCTTGAAATCCCCTTTCAGATCATCTACACTTGGTTGCGAAAAAGAATCCTGGATGAACCAGATAACAAGGGCAGCGGCAACTGCTATAAGTATATACTTTATGGTTTTAGGAGACATTGCTGTTGATTTAAGGTGATGTGGATGACTTTCAGCAAACTTATCTAAATTAAGTAAACAAGGCTAATTTATACTTGAATCAGGGTAAACAGAAAGCTCCTGCAAGTATAAACCTGCAGGAGCTCAACGTATGGGGAATTTAGTACTATAGCTTAGGCTGCTGCACCTAAACTATAGTCATGGTCTTGTAATAATGGCTGTACTTTATCGCGTAGCCTTGCTGTAACAAAGGAGTTTTGCAGATGCTTTGGCAGTTCCTGTACAAATTGCTCGTATTGCTGCAAACCCATTGCCTGCGCTACATAGCACTCATGTATGCCGTTCAGGTAACTTACAATCTCCAGCAGCGATTCGTGGAACAGCTTGAAATCTATTTCTGCCTGCACAAAACGCTCTATTTCGCGGTGTGAGTTAGAAATACGCAACCTCGATAGCAGATCAAAAATAGTAGTATAGCCTACACGCCAAGTTAATTGCTGCCAGTGTTGCGGACCAAATTTCTGCAGAATATCGCCGGTGCGGCTGCTACGGATAGCAGTGCTTGGATTAGCCTGTATCTGCTGTCTTATGGCTCTAGCTTTCATACGGCGGGTGGTGCGCAGAAACTGACCTATCTGAGCCTGTGCTTCAAGTTCTTTACCTGCAATCTGCAAGCCCGGCTTGTAATGTGCCAGTGGCAGGCGGTTCACCTTAAAGTCATCGAAATGGCCGGAAGCATAAAAACCAACAGCCTGCGGATACGCATTCTTAACCACTAACCTACCTACCTCTCGCATAACAAGAGCTTCGTTATTGCTCTGTACACCACGCGTGCGCAAGAAAGCCTGCAGCCCGGCAAATACAGAATAGTAAGCCTGCGGAAACGTCCAGTGCAGGGCGTTACGCATATAATCAGCATCGCCCAGTTCGGCAGTAGCACGCAAAGCATACTCGGTACTCCAACTGTTAACCAGCAGGCGTTTCACCGCTTCTATATCCTGATCTGCCAATTCTGGTTTGGCCTCTCTGAAAAAAGCAAGCTGCTCTAAGCCACCGTCATCAAAGTTCTTGATGTGGTAGTTGATAGCGAAAAAGTAATTCAGAAACACCTGTGCCGGAATAGATTTTACCTGCTCCTGATCCAGCTGTTTTTGCTCTTCCGGGTACAGCGAATAAATATTTTCTTCTTCTCTCTCTTTCATGTAAATTAAACATTTTTAACGCTGTATCAGTTGCAAAAACAGGCACTAAATCACTGTTTCTTTTAAAATTATGTTGTTGATAATCAGTTAGTTGTATTTGAGTTTAAAGAGAAATTTAATAAGCTGTGAACCAGCTCATTATAAGGCAGAAGTATAAGTTTTTAAACCCTGAAACAAAGGTGCTGCAAGTATAACATCTGCCTGTTTTTAGGAGTATGAGAGGGTTGAACATACACCTTAAGCAGCATGGACATTTCGTATATTCTGAACGAGTTAGGGGAGGAGCGGGAGCAGTATTTTAACGCCGTAGCACCACCCATCATCCAGAGCAGCAACTTTGCCTGCAAAACAGTTGCCCAGTTACGCCACATGCTGCAGCACGAGCCAGAAGTACATTTCTATACCCGGGGCAATAACCCAACTGTAACTATATTGGAGCAGAAAATTGCAGCCCTGGAAGGAGCGGAGCACGCCATTGCTTTTGGTAGCGGCATTGCAGCGGTGTCGGCGGCGGTGCTATCGCAGGTAAATGCAGGAGATCATATTGTAAGTGTAAAAAAGCCTTATACCTGGACCAACGCCCTGATGCGCAAGCTTTTGCCGCGGTTCGGAGTAGAGGTTACTTTTGTAGACGGCACCGATGCTGAAAACTACAGGGCAGCCATACAGCCAAACACAAAGGTTTTATACCTGGAAAGCCCCAACTCCTTTACCTTCGAACTACAAGACATTGCCGCTGTAGTTGCCATAGCCAAAGAGTATAATTTGGTAACAATAATTGATAACAGCTACGCCAGCCCTTTGTACCAGAACCCGATAAAGCTTGGAGTAGACATTGTGGTGCACTCTGCTACCAAGTATATAGGCGGACATTCTGATGTGATGGGTGGCATAATTTGCGGCACAAGGGAAACTATAAATAAGATATTTGTCGCCGAATATATGACCCTGGGAGCAGTGCTATCGCCACACGATGCCTGGCTGCTGTTGCGTGGCCTGCGTACTTTGCCTGTTCGCATGGAGCGCATAGCTGCTAGTACAAGAGTGGTGGTTGATTATCTTGAACAGCACCCGAAAGTAGAGCAGGTGCTGTTCCCGTTCCTAAAATCGCACCCGCAATACGAGCTGGCTCACCGGCAAATGCGCAATAACTCGGGCCAGTTTTCAATCATACTTAAAACCCAGGAAATTGAGAAAGTAGACCTGTTCTGTGATAGTTTGCAGCACTTCCTGATGGCTGCATCCTGGGGTGGGCACGAGTCGCTGATTTACCCTGTTGCGGCATCTTATACTTCGGGTAACTATAAATCTTCATTGCCCTTTAATCTCATCCGGTTTTACATCGGGCTGGAAGAGCCGGATTACCTGATCAGGGATTTAGAGCAGGCTTTTGCTAAACTATGATGTCCCGCTAAGTATACTTCTATACTTGTAGTTTACCCGTTAAAAAGTATAAATATTTTATATATTTAATATTTTCTTAACCCTACATTGAGTACAACTTCGTAGCTTTGTACATGCATTCCTACGCTACTGTTCGTGTGCCCGAAGCTTGTGTTTTACAGCACCTTGTGCTTCACCTTCCCCTGAAAATCAATTCCAAACTTAATAACCCATATTTATGTTTAAACATTTACAAAAGCGTTATGCGCTTGTGGCACTTGGCTGTTGCCTTTTTGGCAGCAACAGTGTCTGGGCGCAGTCTAACCCGCAGCCGCAGAGCCTGCCTTACACCCAGGATTTCTCGGAACTGCCGCATGCTGCCTCCGCTTACCCAGATGGTTGGCAGGGCTGGTTGCTGAGCACAAGCCCCGGCTCCAATTTTCGGACAACTGCTCCGACAGGGGACAGAACCATGCTCGGAAACAGTACCTCTACCACCACCAACGGTGCCGTGCATAACTACAATGGCAAGATCGGCTTCCTGAACAGCGGCAGCGTGGACCTGAGCGTAGCATTTGCCATCAACACCCTGCAGAAATCTACGGTTAGTGTGTCGTTTGACATGATGACGCTGCGTAACCCGTACGATGGAGGTTCTAACACCCGAATCAATGAAGCTGTGCTGCAGTACCGCATTGGTACCAGCGGTGCATTTATCAACATTGTAGGCACAGAATACCGCAACAACGAGGAAAAATTCGCTACAAGTGGCAACACAGAACCTCAGAAGGTAGAACGCTTTACCATCACGCTGCCGGAAGAAGCCAACAACCAGGAAGTGGTGCAGCTGCGCTGGGCCAGCCGCCAGATAAGTGGAGGCGGATCAAGACCAAGCTTTGCGGTAGATAACGTGGAAGTGAAGAGCCTGAGCGATAGCAAGCAACCAAGTGTGCTGGTGCCTGCTTCGCTGGCCTTTGGCGACGTGGTGCTGAACCAACCAAACGTTACTTCTTATACTTTAACTACTGCTAACCTAACAGGTACACTGCAATTAGCCTCTACAGGCGGCTTTACCATTTCAAAAGAGGCAGCAGCCGGCTATGCTACCAGCCTGAGCTTTACGGCAGCCGAACTGTCAGCGAAACCAACCGTGTATGTACGTGTAGTTCCTGCAACGGCTGGTGAGTTTACTGGCTCCATAACGCATACCGCTTCTGGCTTGGCACCCGTTGTAACCGAAGTGACAGCCACTGGCGTTAGCCCGTTTGCGCAGAATTTCAACAATTGCGGCACTTCGTTGCCAGGCGGCTGGAAAGCCTACAGTGTAGCAGGCGACCAGAACTGGGCCTGCACTACCTTCGGCCGGGAAACAGAAGAGAGCCCACGCAACAGCGCCCTGCAGATAAACGGCTTTAGCGGCAGCGCCCGCGATAACCAGGACTGGCTGATTTCACCTGCACTGGATCTGACAGATTTTAACATCGCAGCCCTTTCTTTCTGGACCCGCACAGCCTTTAAAGGTCCGGGTATGAAATTGATGGTTTCTACTAATTATGACGGTTCAAGCGCTCCGGCAACAGCCGCCTGGACAGAACTAAATGCTAACTTCCCGGCAACCGCTTCGGATGTATGGAAGCAGTCGGTAGTGGATTTGACTGCCTACAAAGGTGCAGCAGTATACGTGGCCTTTGTTTATACTTCGGAGGCTGTAACAGACGGTGCCGCCCGTTGGACAGTAGATGATTTTGCCGTGGAAAACGTAGACCAGTTACTGGTAACGAGCGACATCAACTTTGATTTTGGAGTGGTGGAAGTGCCGAATGCGTCAGCTCCGCAAACCTTCACGTTCAAAGGAGCTGGCTTTGCTGCGCCATTCACTTTAACCGCTGGCTCTGGTTTCGAACTGTCTAAAGATGGTCAGGCTTTCGCTTCGTCTCTGACTTACACTGTAGCTGAAGCCACTACCGAAAATACTGTAGCAATTCGTTTTAAACCGGCTTCAACAGCCCTCAAAATTGCCGGTAACATTACCTTTACCAGCGGCGATTTTTCTGTAACCAAAGGTAGTCTGATAGGCTCGTCCCTGCCAAAGAGCAGCACGCTCGATATCGTAACCTGGAACATGGAATGGTTCGGTGCTGATAAAGACGACAGAGGCGCTGAGCTTGGGCCTGAAGACGAAGAGCTTCAGTTCCAGAATGCGAAGAAACTGCTGCAGGACCTGAATGCTGATATCTTTGCTTTCCAGGAAGTATCCAACGATGAAGCTATCGCTAGACTGGTAAGCGAGCTGAACGGATACGATTTTGTGAAGTCGGATGTAACATCCTACTCCTGGGATCCAAGCCGCAACCTGGTACCGCAGAAACTGGTGATCGCTTACAAGAAAGATGTGGTGCAGGTGAAGAGCCAGAAAGTACTACTCCAGAAATTATATACCGACGTGATTGCCGGCACCGCTACGTTGCCAAACTACCCAAGCTCACAGACAAGCTTCTGGGCCAGCGGCCGTCTACCGTTTATGGTAGAAGTTGAAGCTACCATGAACGGCGTAACACAGCGCCTGCACCTGGTTAACCTGCACACCAGAGCCAATTCAGGAACCAACGTAGCGCCGTACAACCAGCGCAAGTATGACATTCAGGTGCTGAAAGACTCTTTAGTCGCGCAGTATCCGGACATTAACCTCGTGATGATGGGCGACATGAACGACGACGTGGATGTATCGGTGGTAAACAACCTGCCGTCTACGCTGGCGCCATTTGTAGCCGACAACAACTACAGAGCCCTGACTTATGACCTGAGCACAGCAGGGCAGTATTCGTATGCTTCCGGTTCTTTCAGAAGCTTCCTGGATCACATCATCATCTCAAAAGCTTTCAACGATGAGTATGTAGAGGAATCTACGCAGATTGAAAATGGTGTGGTTAACAGCATACCGAGCTTCAGAGGTACTACTTCCGATCACGCTCCGGTATCTGCCCGTTTCACCTTTACCGGCACGCCAGCTGTTACTTTCTCTGAGGCCTACGTTGCCAAAGCAGAAGACGCAGGTACTTTCGCTGTAAACCTGACCCTATCAGAATCACAGGCAAAACCACACACGGTATACTTTACTGTTGAAGAGAATGCGACAGCTACTGCCGCTGATTACCGTACTACGCCGCCAGCGGCTAACAATGTGTTTGCAGTAACGATTCCAGCTAATGCCACTACCACATCGTTTGATGTAACCCTGGCAGATGATAAGCTGGTAGAGCCAACCGAGCAGGTAACCTTCACGATCACTGGCGTGAGTACGGATCTGGGCGTTGGCGCGTCCCGTAACTTCACGCTGGCCATCCGTGAGAACGATATTCCGGTTGGTGTTGCCAACGGACAGGAACTTGCTTTCCGTGTGTACCCTAACCCGACACATGGCAATAATCCTAACCTGATGCTTCCACAGCATATCAGCGCCCTCGATACAATCACTTTAACTGTATTCAAAGCAGAAGGTAACAAGTTGTTTGAGATTACAGGTGATCAGCAGAGTGTGCAGGAGCAACTAAGTGCCCGAACAGCTACACTGCGCAATGGTATGTATATTTTGAAGTTGGTTTCCGGCAGCGAAGTATACCAGACCCGTATGGTGAAGAACTAATCTTTTATAAAAAACACTTATTAAAAGAGCCTGCCATACTTGTGGCAGGCTCTTTTGTTTTAAGCTGTTTCCAATGTTTGAGCAATATTAAGTATAACCTGAGAGCAGAGGTTGTGGTAAAGGGAAAAGGACAAATGTGAAAGCTATGACAGACAGACCGCATATCATCAACAATGTGCACGCAGCTACTCTGATAGGAGCAGGGCTAGCAAGCTACTTCCTGAACAAAAGCAGACCTAAGACAGCGCTTATTCCGCCGGCGGTGGGTGGCTCGTTGTTGCTTCTGAGTAACGGGCTGAAGAAAGGAAACAGATCGGTGGCGCATGCAGCTGTACTTGCTACAGCCGGATTGCTGGTACAGACCACACGTATGTTCTTGCAGGCAGCCATGCCAGATGAAGAAACAACGGTAAAGCTCGATGAACAGACATTGCAGCGGCGCTCATTGGTTTTTGGGCTGATGAGCATAACTGGCCTGGCAGCAGTAAGTATTTATGTGGCAGGCTTTATCGAGAAGCGAAGAAGAGGCTATTAGGAGCAGGAACAAAGTATAAACCCAAAGGGGCGCAGCTTCAGTAGCTGCGCCCCTTTGGGTTTATTATAAAGTATAGCTTAGAAGCCTACCGCCACGTCGTCGCCACGTGGGTCGGCGCCACCTTCCATGGTACCATCCGGTCGCACCAGTATGGCATCAATACGGCCAAAGCGGCCACGTTCTTTCAGCTTATAGCCTTTGCCAGTAAGTATGGCGCGTACCTCCTGTGAGATGGCATCCGGCTCGTGCTGTATCTCGTCGGGTAGCCACTGGTGGTGGAAGCGCGGAGCGGCTACCGCTTCCTGCATCGTCATGTTGTGCTCTATCACATTCAGAATCGCCTGGAAAACTTGTGTGATGATAGTAGAACCACCTGGAGTACCTACCACCATATACAATTTGTTACCCTTCTCCACAATGGTTGGTGTCATGGCGCTTAGCATGCGCTTGTCAGGCTGTATGGCATTGGCTGTTCCGCCTACAAGGCCATACATGTTCGGTACACCCGGCTTCACGCTAAAATCGTCCATCTCGTTGTTGAGCAGGAAGCCAGCGCCCTGCACTACTACCTTAGAACCATAGCTGCCGTTGATGGTAGTGGTAACCGAAACCGCATTACCAGACTGGTCAACAATGCTGAAATGAGTTGTCTGCTCCGACTCATAGAGGGCAAACTCTCCGGCTTTTACGGCAGAGGAAGGCGTGGCCTGCTCCAGGTTGAAATCGGCCATACGGGCCTTGAGGTAATCTGGCTGCAGTAGTTCTTTCACCGGCACCTTTACAAAATCAGGGTCACCGAGGTAGGTAGCACGATCAGCATACACGCGTCTTTCGGCTTCTGTCATTACCTGTATGGCGTTGGGCTGCTGCCAACCATACTTCTTCAGGTCGTAAGGCGCTACCATGTTCAGGAGTTGCAGCAAGGCTACACCACCGCTGGAAGGAGGTCCCATCGAAATGATCCTGTAATCTTTGTAGTTGCCTACTACCGGCGTGCGCCATACTGAAGTATAGTTTTTCAGATCCTGGTGAGTAATGATACCACCGCCTGCCTGCATTTCCTTTACGATCAGGTCTGCTGTTTCGCCGGCGTAAAAGCCGTCGCGGCCTTTGTCGCGGATGCGCTCCAATGTGCGGGCCAGGTCAGGGTGGAAGAGCGTGTCGCCTGCTTTCCATTCGGTTTGCTTTACCAGGTAGGGCAGGTGCTTGTTATACTTTACAAAATCTTCTTTATTACCGTTAAGCCCGGCAGCTTCCTTGGCTGTAAGTATAACGCCGCGCTTTGCCAGGTCAATGGCTGGCTGCACCACGTCGCGCCATGGCAGCGAACCCATTTTCTGGTGCAGTTTTACCATACCGTCTACAGCGCCGGGAACGCCGGCTGCCAGGTGCCCCAGCTTGCTGAGGTCATCGATCGGGTTGCCAGCCTCATCGAGGTACATATCTTTATGAGCTGCGCCAGGTGCCATTTCCCGGAAGTCTAAGCTGCCTGTTTCGCCGGTGTGGTGACGGTACACTACAAAGCCGCCACCGCCAATGTTACCAGCTGCCGGAAAGCAGACGGCCAGGGCAAACTGTGTGGCCACGGTCGCATCATACGCGTTACCGCCTTTTTTTATTATTTCCAAACCAATACGAGAAGCATCGGGGTGGGCCGAAACTACCATGGCTTTTTCGGCTACTGTGCCTTGCTGCTGTGCTTGCTGTTTAGTGCCTGTTGCGCAGCCTGCAAGTATACCTAGCAGCCATACCCAAAGTATAAGCCACGAGCCATTTGTTCGTCTGAATGTAAGGTGTTTACCTTGTTGCATAGAGGTGAGACTTTAGTTAGAAGAGCTCAAAATAAAAAACGCCGGCTGTAAAAACAACCGGCGTTTCATCTATACTTTTTATACTTACTTCAGGTCTTGCTCGATTACGGCTACTGCCTCCTCTACATAAATATCTTTCTGCAGGTTTTTCAGGAAGTCTTTGCTGCGTGCTGCTTTTGCAGTATCGCCGCTTACAGCCTGCAGGTCTTGTTGCAAGCGAGTTACATCAAGTACAGGAACGTTTTTCTGAGCTTCTTCAAAACGTTTAGCCTGCTCTTCAGCTTTCTTCTCTTCCAGCAGGTACTCAGCATATTTAAGTGAGCGTACCGTGTTGTCTGATTGCTGCTTCAGGCGCTGGCCGCTTTCCTTTATAAGTTTAAAGCTTTGGTTAGTGGCAATGCGGTTGCGGCTGTTTGCCTGTATCTGTGCAACGTTCAGCTTGCTTTGCGTCCAAGGCTTATACTTGGCAGGAGCGATCTCATCAAATGGAAGCGGGAAATCCTGATCTTTTTCGCCAAACTCCAGGAAGCTGTAAGCATCCGGCAATACCACATCAGGCTGTACGCCACGCAGCTGCGTTGTACCTCCGTTTATGCGGTAGAACTTCTGCGTAGTAAGCTTCAGGGCTCCGAATGGCTTAAACGGATCGAACTGAGCAGGCAGGGCCTCATCCAGCTCAAAGAACTGCTGCACTGTGCCTTTGCCATAAGTAGGGCTACCAACAATTACAGCACGTTTATAGTCCTGCATGGCAGCAGCCAGAATTTCAGAAGCTGATGCGCTGTTGGAGTTAACCATTACTACAAGCGGACCTGCATACTGTATCTGCGGATCGCGGTCGTCTAACACCACGGCTTTACCTGTTGCTGTTTTAACCTGTACTATCGGGCCCTGATCAATGAACAGACCGGCCATTTCGATAGCGTCGGCAAGTGAGCCACCACCGTTGTTGCGCAGGTCAAGTATAAGCCCCTGCATACCGGCAGCTTTCAATTTCTCAACTTCACGTTTTACATCGGCGCCACTGTTAGGGCCACCTTTGTTCTCAAAGTCAGCGTAGAAGCCAGGCAGCTTAATGTAACCTATCTTCTTCTTATCGTTGATCATGGCTGATTGCGCATAAGTTTCCTCAAACACAATCACATCGCGGATGATCGGAATCACTTTAGTCGAACCATCCGGCTTCTTAACAGTCAGTCGTACTTCGGTGCCTTTTTTACCTCTTATCAGCTGAATGGCATCATCAATGCGCATGCCTTCTATTAATACAGGCTCACCGTTACCTTGTGCTACTTTTTGTATCGCATCGCCAGGTTTAAGATCGCCCTGCAGGTATGATGGGCTACCAGGTACAATCTCAGCCACTTTGATCTGACCATCTTTTTCCTGAAGCGAAGCACCTATACCTTCCAGACGTCCGGTGAACTCGATATCGAAATCAGATTTTGCTTTTGGCGGAAAGTAACCGCTGTGTGGGTCGTACACATTGGTTATAGCGTTAATGTATGTAGCGCGACGGTCTTCTTTGTTTACTTTAGCCAAACGGTCATAAAGGTCGTCATAGGTTTTAAGTACACGCTGGCGTGCTTCAACTTCCAGTTGCTCAAAACTCTTCT
Organism: uncultured Pontibacter sp.; assembly: GCA_966250805.1. Taxonomy (GTDB): domain Bacteria; phylum Bacteroidota; class Bacteroidia; order Cytophagales; family Hymenobacteraceae; genus Pontibacter. The sequence goes on from CBINIP010000009.1 coordinate 129,786, forward strand.
TTTCTGTTTTAGCATCCTTGCTGGCAGTGGCTTTTTCCTGCTCTTTCTGCATATCAGCCAGGCGCACCAGGGTCTGGTACTTCAGCTGCTTGCGCCACGCATCTTTCAGGGCATTTCTGTCTTTAGCAAACTTCAGCTTCTCGCCATCCAGTTCTATACTTTCATCTTGGTTAAAATCGAAAGGCTTAGCCAGTATTTCCTTGTAGTATGCTTGCGACTCCTTTGTACGCTTTTCGATCAGGTCGGCAGACAGGTCAAAGAACTCGAACGAGCCCTGGCGCAGCTGATCATCTATTGCGGTTTCGTATTTGCGCAATGCAGCTACATCCGACTCCAGCAAAAACTTTTTGTTGTAATCCAGGCGGTCTATGTAAAGCTTGAATACTTTTTTAGAAAAAGCATCATCTACCTTTTCGGGGCTGTAATGGCCCTGCGACAGGCCCTGCATTACAGTTTTAAGCAGTATTTCGTTTTTGCCTTCCGGTACGCTGTTTTTACTGTAAAGTATAAAGGAGCCGGTTAGCAGTATAACTGCCAAAACCGACAGTATTATTTTAAATCTAGTTGTCAAGGATAGCATCTATTAACGTTTGATGATTCTGTTTAAAGTAATACGCAAAAGTAGTGCCGCAGAACAGTATACCTTGCGCTTTAAAGTGTAATGTACTAAAAAAGCTGTAAAATAGCCCTCCTCTGCCAAGATTTGCTATTCAACTAAACATAATTGCTAAGTTATACTTACGCGCATTACTATTATATATTACAACTGTAAAGTAAAATTTTTCGTTTCCGATAAAAACAATTCAGGGAGCTGTGCAAACAAAAACCGGCAACCCGGGCTGTTAGGGCAGCAGCTGCATCAGAAAATTAAATTTTAAGATTTGGATCAGTAATTTGCCTGGTGCACTTGGGTTTAGCCTGGTAAAATTGTGCTGAAAGTATAAATACAGAAGGGTTGCCTGCAGGTGGCCCTTTCTTGCTTAAACCAGCACCTGGCAAATTAACAGAGGAAGTGAAGGGAATGAAACGAATACTATTTTTTGGAGACAGCCTGACAGCAGGTTATGGATTACCAGCCTCGCAGGCTTTTCCGTCTATTATACAGGAGCGCCTGAAAGAAAACGGGCATTCAGATTATACTGTAGTTAATGCAGGGCTAAGCGGCGATACAACGGCTGGTGGCGTACACCGGCTGGAGAGGTGGCTTAGCCAGCCAATTGATATTTTCTTTTTAGGGCTTGGTGCAAACGACGGCCTGCGCGGTATACCCACACGTGAAACAACGCAAAACCTGCAGGAGATTATTGATAAGGTAAAGCATAAATATCCCGAAGCCAAGATCATACTTGCCGGCCTCGAAATTCCTGACATTGTGCCAGGGCGGTATGCTGCCGAGTTTAGGGTGCTGTTCCGGGAGCTGGCTATAAAGAACAATATCTCATTTATACCTTTTCTGCTGGAGGGGGTGGCCGGAATGGCCCATCTTAACTTACCGGACAGGGTGCACCCCAATGCAGAAGGGCAGAAGATACTTGCCAACCATACCTGGGCTGTACTGAAAGATTTGTTGTAAAAGTATACCGGAGCAAGATTTATAATTTGCTCCGGTAGTTTTATTTTAGTTATGCCCCACTTCTCTGGTCGAGGCGCATGCGCATGGCTTGTTCCATCTGTGCCTGCATCTCTTTGCGGGTGTTGCGCACCCATAGGTTAAATGGAGCCACGTTATTCTGAGGCACATCTTTTATGATGTCATCAAATTCATCTATAGCTGCCTTGTGTGCATCAATGGTGTTATCCCAGTAAGCTTTATCAAACTCATCAGGTTTTGCTTTGGCAAGGTTGTCTACTTTTTCCTGCTCGTTATCATCTAAAGCTGTGGGTAGCGTTACATTCTGCTGTTTAGCCATCTCAGCCAGCTCTTTCTGCCGTGTAGTATAAATCTGAGAGATGCGCTGACCGTACTCCTTTACATCATCAGTAGTGCCTTTTTGTGTAGCTATTTTTGCCAGCGAGAGCTGTAGTTGTGTGTGCTTGTAAGCATCGCCTAGAAACTGCTTCTGCTCATCGGTAAGTGTGGTGTCGGTAGGAGCTGCGGTTGCGGTGCCGGTTGTGTCAGTTTCAGCAGGGGCAGTAGTGGTATCAGTAGCTTCGCCTTCCTGTTTGCCCGAGTCAGAATTACAGGCTGTAAATGCGCAGGCGCTTGCCAGGCAAATTGCAGCCAACATGTATTTTTTCATAGTTGTATACTTTAAGTACCTAATGTTTTTAAAGCATACGCAGCTACAGAAAATTGTTTGCTCCTATACTTGTATGTTGCGGTTAAGTATAGTTTGCAGGCTTATAAGCGAGAGCGGTTTTTTGATAAAGCCAATTACGGTATTGTACTGGCCAATACGATCCTTGTAGTCCTCCTCATCCGATGCTGTGAACATGGAGATAAGCGTTTTATGGGTCTGGTGGTAATTCATAGCATAGTAGCGGTCCAGAAAATCAAAACCATCCAGTTCAGGCATGCTGATATCGAGCAGGATCAGGTCCGGGAAAGGGGCGAGTTGGTTACTACTGAAGTTGTGTAACAGGTCCAGCGCTTCCTGTGCGCTCTGGCAAACCGAGATCATATTACCGGCATCGGCATCTTCTAAAATTATCTGTGAAAAAAGATTATTGATCTGGTCATCGTCAATAATCAGAATATGATTCAGTTTGTGCATGTTCTCCCCTGGCTAAATCTGGTGCTCCGCAAGTTACTTCTGAATTGCCGAGATGCAAAATTATATTGAACTAGTACATCTCATTGTACACATAATCAGAAACGGACTGTACTTGATTTTAGTATGCAGCCTAAAAGTTTATTCATATTTACTGAGACGGGTTAAGTATAGCTGGTTTAAATGCACAGGAGCTTGAACAGGTGATTTTCAAATAAAAAGCCCGGCTGCTTTACAACAGCCGGGCTTTTCTATGCTTATACTATCGCTTTTACCTAGTAATAGATATGCTCACCGCGGTTACTCTGGAAATGCTGCTCGAAATAACGGGCATCTTCAGGAGTACGAGGGTTGAAACCTAGTACAATGTTACCTTCTTTTATACCGCTTTCATATACTTTAGCACGCTCTTCCGGAATGCCGGCACCAACAAGTGCACCAATTAAGCCACCTGTTAAACCACCAGCACCAGCGCCAGCCAAACCAGCTGCCAACGGACCTGCTACTACAAGGCCAAGACCCGGAATAGCAACCGAAGTACCAATGGCTGCGATAGCACCAACTATAGCGCCAAGTGTACCACCAATGGCAGAACCAGCACCGGCGCCTTCCAGCGACTTGTTACCTAACTCAGTTGTGTTGCCTTTCTCGTCGTGGGCAAAGTGGCGCTTACGTGCCTCATCAGACATTACAACGTTGATATCATCTTTGTCATAACCACGTGCACGCAGTTCGTTGTAAGCTTGTTCTGCACTGTTTCTGTCTCGGAACATGGCGGTCATCATACCCGCATTATCTCTGTTTGTCATAGCTTTAATAGTTTTTATTTAGAGTCGTAAAAAGCTTATTCTTTTAAAATAGCTGATTAATACTAACGGTTTTGTAAAAGTATAGTTACGGTAGAGTATATAAGTTTATACTTACTCATTGGTTTCTGAATAGTAAATCATCCCCGTATTTGTAGAAGAAACGGCGTTGCAATTGTTATTGAGGAGTTATTAATTTCCTGTTTCTGCTGGCGGCAAAAGCACTTTATCTACTACATGAATTACGCCGTTGGATGCCGTGATATCTGGTGTAATAACCTTGGCTTCATCTAAAAGAATATCGTTGCCTTCTGTACTTATTTTAGCCCGCCCACCCTGCACTGTTTTAATGTTATGTACACTTTTAAGATCCGATGCCACTACAACAGACGGCACTACATGGTATTGCAGCAGTTGCACAAGTTCTGCTTTATTTTCGGGCCTTAACAGATTATCTAATTCGCCGGCGGGTAGTGCAGAAAAGGCGTCGTTGGTAGGAGCGAAGATGGTGTATGTGCCGGGGCCCTGTAGCATAGTGGTAAGGTTTGCTGCTTCAATGGCCTTTACAAGAGTAGATAGGTTAGGCTGGCTTTGGACTACGGTTATAAGATTTCCGGTAGTACTGACCTCCCCAGTGGCAGTGGAATCACCTACTTCCATTACTTTGCCTTCTTCGGAGGTTTCAGTTTCGGTTTCTTGTGTGGGAGTTTCGGGGTTGGTGGCACATCCGAAAAGAAGAAGCCCCGCCGTTACCGGCAGGGCCACATAATTTAGAAGTATCTTTTCCATAGCTTACGGGCTTTAAGTATTGCAGGTAACTACTATTCTTAAACTCGCCGAAAACTAATTTGTTGATGACTAAGCTTTACAATTCTGTAAAAAGATGCGATGCCGCAGCTACACCTAGTTTATACTTAGCGAAAACAACGGTGCTTATGCGTTCTTGCTGCTGTATACTTTTACAACAAAAACATAATTCTTAAGCTTCTTCAGTTGCTGGGTTCTGCTGTTGCCCGACAGGCTGTTATGTCTTGGTAAAGTCAGCGGCTCCGAAGTGGCAGCTTTAGGCAGTTCAGAAATCATCTCCAGCAGGTAAGTAGATTTTACAGCAAAAGCTGCGCCTTCCAAGCCTACTTGCTTGCCGCTGATAATACCGATCATGTTGCCTTTATCATCCAGCAGCGGGCCACCAGAATTACCCGGGTTCAGCGGAATCGAGATCTGGTAAGAAGTTGTGTCGCCTTCAAAACCGGAGGTAGAGCTAAGTGCACCCTCACCGAAAACGATGTCTTCGCGTGGATAACCCAAAGTATAAACACGTTCGCCAAGGTCGGCTTCGGCAGTTTTAAAAGTATAAGGCAGCTTTCCGAAACCTGTAAAAGAAGGGTCGTCTATTTTAAGTATGGAAAGATCGTTGTCGCGGTCGCGGTATACTTCAGTTACTTTATACTTCATGCCGGCCTCGTTCTCTATCATAACAGAGTCTACTGCTTCCAAAACGTGCGAACTCGTTACAATATAGCCATCCGAGCTGATTGCAAAACCAGTACCGCTGAAGCTTGCAGGGCGTGGAGCAGGTTTAACCGACGGATCTACACTGTTTATATCGTTGATGATGGCACGCTGCTCCTGCTTTATTTTCTCTACTTCGCGGCGAAGCTCAACGTAACGCGCTGTTTGTTGGCGAACCGGGGCTTTTAGCTGCTGCACGCTCCAGAGCGTACCAAAAACTGAAAGCAGAGATACACTGGCGGCAACGGCAATAGTTTGGGCGTGGCGTTTCCAGTATACTTTCCACAGAGGAACGGTTTGTGCCGGAGATGCTTCCGGAGTCAGGTCTAATTCGGCTTCCATTTCGGCATGCAAACCATTAAGCCTATGCTTAAGCGTCTGGCGTTGGCCATACTGCTGCATAGCCTGCAATAGTTGTGCGTGTTCCTGTACTTTAGTTGCAAGCCTTAGGTCGGTGTGCAATAAAGCCTCAAAGGCGGCTCGCTCTTCTGTTGCCATAGCGCCGTTCAGGTAGCGCTCAATCTGCTCATACATGCCGTAGTCCTTCATCCTTTTTTCTGGTTAGCCTTTCGCAAGGCGAATTTTTATACTTATTACTGCAGCTTATACTTCTGGTTTATAGGCTGCGAAAAATAATTTCTTTAAGCGCTGCAGGCATTTATATTTCTGGTTTTTGGCTGTATCGGTATTAGTATAGCCAAACTTATCGGTAATGTCCTGCATATTCTGCATCCGGATGTAATAATCCTCGAGTAAAGTGCGGCAAGGCTCGCCAAGCTGCCCCAGCGCATCTGCCATCACTCCAAACTGCCTTTCATTCTCCTCGTGCTTCTGCACGTCCTCTTCCAGCAACTGGTAATCTTCCGAATCATCTATCCGGCTGGCATAGCGCCCTTTTTCTGCAAGGCGCTTCAGCCATAACCTTCTGCAAACAGAGTAGAGGTATGTTTTTATCTGGCAGCTTAACTCCAGGCTATTGTCCTTTATCTTTTCATAAAAAACGATGACGCCTTCTTGGTAAATGTCTTTTGCTTCGTCGTCAGTTCCGCTGTTACTCAGTATAAAATGAGATATCATCGGGAAATGAAGTTTGTACAGATAAGCTAGCGCACGGTCATCGTCTCGCCGAATGCCCTGAATAATCGCCTCATCCGTCTCATACAAACTCTTCTTCATTCCGTTCAAGTTTTAATACGCTGTTAGGGTGTTTGTAACCCACGGAAAAAAATATTTTAAAATATTTAAAAATTGCGGGTTACCTATACTTCATTTTGGTATGAAGTTCAAAACTGAATCCAAAATACTTAATCACAATCACAAAAATGAAAAATTCAATCAAATTTGCGTTCGTAGCTCTTGCCCTTACTGCTTTCACTGCTTGCGAAAACAAAGAAGCCGCTACTGAAACTGAAGCTACTACTACTGAAGAAACTACTGTAGACACTGCTGCTACAACTGTTGATACAGCTGCTACAACTGTAGATACTGCTGCTACAACTACTGACACTACTACTGCTGCTCAGTAATTAATAACAGAACTAAGCATATTTGCTTATAGTTCTAAAGCACACAAGAGGGCCCCTTGCTACCAGGCACGGGGCCCTCTTGTTTTTTATACTTTGCTGTATGTTCCTTCAACGGTAATAGGCAGACAACAAGTATAAAAGAAAAGGCCGGCTACTTACAGCCGGCCTTTTCTTTTATACTTGTTAGTTATTTATTCTTTTTGCGGCGCTCCATTTCTTTATTGATAAGCAGAAACTCGCGGCTGCTCTGGCCTGCAATTGCTGTGTTTTCGTTTGCACGGCGCAGCAGGTAAGGCATTACAGCTTCTACTGGACCATAAGGTACATACTTGGCAACATTGTAACCCGCATTAGCCAAGTTGTAAGACAGATTATCGCTCATGCCAAACAGTTGTGCAAAGTATATGCGCTCATCGCCTGGGGCAATGTTATACTTGTTCATCAGGTCCATCAGCAGGTACGAGCTCTTTTCGTTATGTGTACCAGCGCAGATGGCAATACGGTCTATGTGCTCAACACAGAAGCGTAGTGCATCATCAAAAAGTTTATCCGAAGCCTCTTTCGAAATATTGATAGGACTTTGGTAACCCTGTTCCTGTGCACGTTTGCGCTCTTTTTCCATATAGGCACCACGCACCAGTTTGCCACCCAGGTAATAACCGCCTGCTACAGCATTTTCATAATCACGTTTTATAGCATCCAGGCGGTCGTGGCGGTAAAGCTGGTAAGTGTTATAAACAATGGCTCTTTCCTTGTTGTAGAGCTCCATCATTTCATAGGTCAGGTTATCAATGGTTTCCTGAATCCAGCTTTCTTCGGCATCAACAAAAACACGAACATCAGCTTCGAAGCAGCGCTTGCAAATAGCATTTATACGATCGCGTCCACGCTCATAAGCAGCCCGTTCGTTAGCGTTAAGTTCCTGCTTGGCCTGCACTTTCTCCAGCAGCTTAATATCCACAAGGCCGGTTACCTTGAACACCGAGAAAGGAATGTGCTTGTTGCCGCGTGCTTTTTCTACTGTGCGCAGAATTTCATCGCGGGTCTGGTCAAAGCTTTTTTCAGAGCCCTCGCCTTCAACAGAGTAGTCCAGGATGGTACCAATGTTATACTTGCCAAGTTCCTGTATAGCTCTCTCTGATTCCTCAATGGTTTCGCCTCCGCAGAAGTGGTTGAAGATAGTAGGCTTGATGATAAACTTAACCGGGAGGTGTAGTTTCAGTGCTGTGTTCAGAAGGCTTCCACCCAATTTCACAAACATGTTACTGTTCATTGATTTGAACAGCAGGTACATTTTATATAGCTCGGCGTTGGATTTTGATGAGAATGCAACGGCGGTGTCGTCGAATGATACTTTTGTAACCGGGTTCATGTAAAGTATGAGTTTGCAGATGCAAAGATAGTGCATCCGGAAATTTATACCGCATAATAAGCTATTGTTTTGAATTGTACAATGGCTGGTGCCGATAATAAACTACTCTGCGTGCATTGCTGTTGTATTTAGGTTAACTTTGCAGCAAGAATTTAGCATTAATGAATTTTACTAATAAAGACTCTTATTTCAGCCGTTTGCTGTCTGAGCGCGGTAAACCACTGCTGATTGCAGGCCCCTGCAGCGCCGAAACCGAGGCGCAGGTAATGCAAACAGCCGAGGCTCTGAAAGATCAGCACATTCACCTGTTCAGGGCAGGCATCTGGAAGCCCCGTTCGCGTCCGAACTCTTTTGAGGGTATAGGCTTGGAAGGATTAAAATGGCTGGGCCGCGTTAAGCGCGAGCTGGGCCTGCGCGTAACTACAGAGGTTGCAAACACCCGGCACGTAGAAGAAGCCCTGAAGCAGGGAATTGATGTATTATGGATAGGTGCCCGCACTACCGTAAACCCATTTGCCGTGCAGGAAATTGCCGATGCCTTACAAGGTGCCAACGTGCCGGTTATGGTGAAAAACCCGGTAAACCCTGATCTGGCTTTGTGGATTGGTGCCATTGAGCGCGTTTATAATACAGGTATAACCGATGTGGCGGCCATTCATCGTGGGTTCTCGTCTTATCAGAAAACAAAGTATAGAAATGCACCGGTGTGGCAGATACCGATAGAGCTGAAGGCACAGTTCCAGGGCTTGCCGGTTATAGTTGACCCCAGCCATATTGCCGGTAACCGCGAGCTTATATTCTCGGTATCGCAGAAGGCGCTGGATCTGGGCTATGACGGTGTGATGATCGAAACGCACCCGGACCCGGTTAATGCTCTGAGTGATGCCGATCAGCAGGTAACCCCGGCAAGACTGGCTGAGATAGTAAGCAACCTGCAGGTGCGCAAAACCAATTACGACGATGCAGAACTGGTTAACCGTGCCGAAGAGCTGCGCCTGCAAATAGATGCCGCCGACCATGAGATCATTTCGGCATTAGCAAAACGTATGGCCCTGGTAGAGCAGATCGGGGAGTATAAAAAACTAAACAATGTGCAAGTGCTGCAACTGGAGCGTTGGAAAGAAATCTTCCAGTCCCGTGCCGATTGGGCATCGGAAGTTGGCGTGAACCCTGCTTTCGTGGAAGAACTCTACAAGCTGATTCACGTGGAATCGATCCGGAAGCAGACCGAAGTGATGAAGAAAGAAGTATAGAAACAAAAAGAGAAGCCCGAAAGCCTTCTCTTTTGTTTATGACAGAACCTTTTCGTTGCTGACGCTCTTTTTCCTGCTGAAGTAAGATTCCAGAAGAACAGCTGCCAGAGTTATTAAACCAGCCCCAATGGCTAAGCTTAGTTCCGATAAACTAAGTTGCTCCAGACCGAAGAACTTATCCAAGTAAGGAGTATAAATTGCGGCGATCTGTAGCAGGAATGTAAGCGTTGCCATCAAAATAATTAAAGGATTAGCGCCAAGCGAGAAAGGAGAGTGGCCGTAAGCACGAAGGCCAAGCGCGTGCCCTATCTGCGTAAAGCCAAGTGTAGCAAAGATCATGGTTTGCCAGCGGGTGTCCTGCAGGTTGCTTGGGTCGAAGTATAAGGCTCCCATACCCAGCGTAATGGCTGCAATAAACGCGCCTGTCCAGGAAACGTGCGTTACATCCTTTTTGGTAAGTACAGATTGCTCCGGAGAGCGTGGCGGACGTTTCATGGTATCGGCCTCGGCAGGTTCTGTTCCTAGCCCAAGTCCCATCAAGCCATCTGTCAGCAGGTTTAGCCAGAGCAGTTGCAAAGGGCTTAAGGCTACGTTTATACCTATCAGCGGCGCGCACAGCATCACCAGCACTTTGCCCAGGTTACCGCCTAGCGAGAACTTTACAAACCGGATCAGGTTATCGTAGATCACGCGGCCTTCTTCTACGGCGGCTACTATGGTCGCAAAGTTATCATCCAGCAGCACCATGTCGGATGCCTCTTTTGCCACATCGGTACCCGTTATACCCATAGCCACGCCAATATTAGCTGTCTTCAGGGCAGGAGAGTCGTTCACGCCATCGCCGGTCATGGCCACCACTTCGCCTTTTTTCTGCAGCATCTCTACAATCCGCAGTTTATCCTCCGGCGATACCCGCGCATAGATAGAAACCCTCGATACTGCCTCCTCCAGCTCAGCCTCCGACATATTGTTCAGCATTTCTCCTGTTATGGCATCGGGACTTTCGGTAATGCGCAGCTCTTTGGCAATGGCAGCGGCTGTAAGCGGGTGGTCGCCAGTAATCATGATTGGCCGGATACCTGCAGTGCGGCAGGTTGCTACCGCCGACTTAACAGCAGCCCGGGGCGGATCAATAATTCCCATCATGCCCACGAATGTCAATTTTTCCTCCAGCGGTTTGCCATGGTTGTATGGTTCCGGCAATTCACGGAAAGCAATGCCCAGTACCCGCATACCATTCTGGGCAAGTTGGTTGTTCACTTCCAGCAGCCGTTCGTGCCAGTTGGTAGTCATTTGTTCGGCCCGGCCGTTTACCCATACCTGGTCTGTAATTTTAAGTAGACTATCTACAGCCCCTTTGGTACAGGCAATGTAGGAGGCTTGGGAAAGATACTTAAGTCCTGGAAATTCAGAACCACCGGATGGTAGCCGATGCACAGTGGTCATGCGCTTGCGGGTCGAGTCGAAAGGCTCTTCGTGTACGCGCGGCAGGTGTTGCTCCAGTGTCTCTTTCTCGAATCCGGCCCGGTTTGCAGCTAAGAGCAGTGCTCCTTCAGTTGGGTCGCCTATCACCTGTGGCTCGTTCCCGTTATCCGATTTTATAATGCTGTCGTTGCAGAGCATACCTATGGTAAGGGCCAGCGCAGCTTTTTCAGGTACTTTTAAACTTCCATTTCCTGTAAATTCTATCTGCTCGTCCGGTAAACTGATAGAAGTTACTGTCATCCTGTTTTCGGTGAGCGTGCCGGTTTTATCGGAGCATATGGTTGTAACAGAGCCCAGCGTTTCAACGGCCGGAAGTTTACGCATCAGGGCTTGCCGCTTGAGCATGCGTTGGGCGCCAATGGCCAGTGTAATGGTAACTACAGCCGGAAGTCCTTCGGGTACCACGGCAACCGCTAAGCTTACGGCAGTCAGGAACATATCTTCCAGGGGCTCGCCTATCAGCACCCCAATAACCAGCATAAGCGCAGCGGCCACGAAACCAAGTATAGCCAGTAACTTGCCCAGTTGGTCCAGCTTCTTTTGCAGTGGCGTTTGCTTTACGTCTACTTCCTGTAACAGGTCGGCAATCTTGCCTAGCTCGGTCTGCATGCCGGTACCTGTTACCACTGCCGTGCCTCGGCCATAAGCCACGTTCGTGCCCAGGTAAACCATATTCTTGCGGTCGCCGAGCGGAAGATCTTCGCTGTGGAAGCTTCCTGTTTCTTTTTCAACCGCTTCCGATTCGCCGGTAAGTGCTGCTTCCTGTACGCGAAGGTTCGCACTTTCCAGCACGCGCATATCAGCAGGTACCACGTTGCCGGCTTCCAGCAGCACCACATCTCCGGGCACCAGCTCCCTTGCCGAAAGCTCCTGCACTTTGCCATCACGACGGGCTCTTACTGTGGGCACTACCATCCGTTTTAAGGCAGCCATTGCTTTTTCGGCGCGATATTCCTGCACAAAACCCAGCACACCAAACAGCACCACAATGGCAAGTATGGCTATCGTTTCGATATCCTTACCCAGAAAAGCAGAGATAATGGCGGCTACGATCAGAATAAGCACCATCGTCTGCGTAAACTGCTCCCACAGCATCCGAAGCGGGCTTTTACCACTGCGTTCCTGCAGTTCGTTGTAACCATACTTTTTCAGGCGCTCACTGGCTTCGGAGCTGCTCAGCCCGTTTTCGGAAGTGCCAAGGCTTTTGATTACCTCATCCGGAGATTGTGTGTGCCAGGTGCTCATGTTGTATCAGGTTAGGGTTAGGTGCTATACTTTGTGTAGATGTTTTTTTTGTTATGCTAAAATGTTGGCCTATAGGTATATAGCATGTAGATAGCTTTATTGTTTCGTTTATGTTTTAAGAAGTTGAGCTTACAGAGCCTGTTCAATTGAAAATTCGTTGTTATCTGGCACCCGCAACACGTATCTTTGTAGACAGCTGCTGGCAAGGAAGGAGAATTTCGGAAATCTTTCCGGCAGGTAATTTTATACTTGCTCCGCCTGCGGGCATGGGCAAAACGAACACAGAACATGAACACTGTACATATTGGCGCTGACGCCCTAACCATGCTGGCTGAAGACTTGCAGAACCGCGCGTTCAGCAAAGTAGCTGTGCTGGTTGATGAGAACACGCTACACCATTGCTACCCGCTTGTAAAGCCACACTTGCCGGAGCATCACCTGATCCAGATACAGAGTGGCGAGGAGCATAAAAACCTGCAAACCTGCGAGTATATCTGGCAACGCATGACCGAACTGAACCTGGACCGCTGGTCGGTGCTGGTAAATTTGGGTGGCGGCGTAATAGGCGATATGGGTGGTTTTTGTGCGGCTCTTTTCAAGCGTGGTTTATACTTTGTGCAGGTGCCTACAACGTTGCTTGCCCAGGTTGATGCTAGCGTAGGAGGCAAGACTGGTGTCGATTTTTATGGGCTGAAGAACCATATCGGCGTTTACCAGGAGCCACAGGCCGTGTTCATTTATCCTCCGTTTTTACAAACACTTTCTCCCCGGCAGGTAAAGTCAGGCTATGCTGAGATCATTAAGCACTGGCTTATTGCCGATGCCAACGCTTTTCAGGAGCAGCGCCATGTAGGCCTTTTTACCGAAGACTGGGAGGAGCTGATACGGCATTCGGTAAGTATAAAATCCGGAGTGGTGGAGGCTGACCCGTTGGAAGGTGGCTACCGCAAGGTGCTGAACTTTGGCCATACGGTAGGGCATGCCGTGGAAAGCTTTTTACTGGAGAAGCCGGGGCGTGAGCTTTTACACGGCGAGGCTATTGCCGTTGGTATGCTGTGCGAAGCGTATTTATCGGTAAAGCACGAGCTGTTGCAGAAAGAGGCGCTGGATAAGATTGAAACCTTTCTTGTATCGGTTTACGAGAAAGTGCTGCTCAGCGAAGACGACATCAGAACCATTGCACAACTTGCTTTACAGGATAAAAAAAATACCCGCTCGGCCATCAACTGCACGTTACTAAGCAGCATCGGGCAGGCCGTGTACGACCAACCAATCACATTACAGGAAATTCAGGAATCACTTCGCTACTACCAGTTACTATGACAAAATCCGTTACCCTCAGCCACCCGACAGGAATCCTGAACGGAAGTATAAAACTGCCTGCTTCTAAAAGCGAAGCTAACCGTGTTCTGATTATAGCAGCCTTAGCCGGCGGCAACTCAACTATAGATAATTTATCTGAAGCCAATGATACCCAGCTGCTGCAACGCCTGCTTAAAAGCGATGCAGAAACTATAGATGCCGAAGATGCAGGTACCGTTATGCGTTTTCTCACGGCTTATTATGCTGTTACCGGTCAGCAGAAGACACTTGTTGGTACAGAACGCATGTGCCAGCGACCTATAAAAGTATTGGTTGAGGCGCTGCGCGAACTTGGTGCAAGTATAGATTATCTCGGAGAGGAAGGCTACCCGCCGCTGAAGATCAATGGTTTTGAGGGCAATGGAAACAATAAGTTAAAAGTACGCAGCGATATCAGTAGCCAGTATATTTCCGCTCTGCTGATGGTTGCCCCTGTGCTGCCGGATGGTCTGGTTCTGGAACTGGAAGGGAAAATTAGCTCAAGACCTTACATCGAGATGACGCTCTCGCTGATGAAGCACTTCGGGGCAGAGGCTACATTTGAGGGCAACACTATTACAGTGCCGCACCAGCAATATAAAGCAGCTACTTTTTCGGTAGAGTCGGATTGGTCGGCGGCGAGTTACTGGTATAGTATGGTAGCACTGGCACGGGAGGCCGATATAACTTTGCTTGGCCTGCGAGAAGATTCTTTTCAGGGCGATAAGGCCATTGTAGAAATTATGGATCGGTTGGGAGTTTATACTTCCTTCACAAAAGATGGCGTGCAACTAACTAAAAAACATTGTGAAAAACTGGTGGCCTTCGACTTCTCTAACTGCCCGGACCTGGCCCAAACTATAGTTGCTCTTTGCGCTGCACTGGGTGTAACCTTAGAAATGACCGGAGTAGAAAGTCTGCGTATCAAAGAAACAGACCGTATACAGGCGCTGCAAATAGAGGTGCTGGGCATGAACACTTCTCTGGAAGAAATTACAACCGGAGTGTTCCGCATGAAACCAGGCATCATCAATAAGCAACAGCTTTGCTTTCGCACTTACCAGGATCACCGTATGGCCATGGCATTTTCTCCAATTGCCTTGCTGGAGCCTGTGCAGATTCAGGAACCGAGTGTAGTGCGTAAATCTTACCCAAGGTTTTGGGAGAATCTGGAGAAAACAGGGTTTGAGCTAAAGTATAATGACTAAAGCTGATGCAGGAACGGAAGCTGTACGGAGATTCCAGGCTTATTAATGACTTGCTGAACAGGATGCAGCTGATGGAGGAGGCCGGCGGCGGCTGGGCAGCAGTATACAAAGATGCTTCCACGGGTGAGTTCTGGATGAAATGCTACTCAACAGTAGGTGAAAAGGGCAGTGGTGGTTATGAGTTGCTGATCAAGTTGCCGTTACCAACCTCAAGTGAATTAATTACAGTTGCTATTGAATCTCCGTTCGAAGATGAGACTGTGGCAGCCGTTATGCGTCTGCTGGACGAAGAAGCACTGGAGGGAAAAGATTTCCGGCATTTACTGGTGCAGCAGCTGGAGGAGAAGGATCTGGAAAGTATAACTCCAGAGCAGAAGCAGCGAATCCGAAAGCTCATTACCCTCACCTCTTTACTAGAGCCAACAAACAGGCGGCAGATTAAAGGAAAAACGATAGAGCAGTTACAAGCTGATGCTCTATACTTCGAGGACGTTGCGAGAAGGGCTATGAAGCTGCTGGATAGGTTGTAACAGCGGTCCATGGCGCAAGTTTAGCGTCAGCGTAACTTGTGGTTGTAATTGATGCAAGTTTGCAACTTGCTATCTGCGCAACAGAAAAGTATACTTTGTGAAATTTCTTTCTAGCGGTTTGGTAGCTTCATCCTCTCTTTTTGTTATCCTGAAAGGATCTTGTGGGCCTGTAGTTACAGCTTAACCACTCTTCTAACAAGTTTCTTTACAGAATGACAGAGATTTTTAAGCTACATTTTACAGAATGGAACAACCGTACCCTCTTGGGAGGGGTAGGGGTGGGTTAATCTGTAGTAGCCAAAGTATAAAGTATAGCCAATGCTATTGCAGCCGAAAGCAAAGCCAGTTACAAACTGCTTCTATACATAGCCACAAGTTACGCTGACGCTAAACTTGCGGCATTTAATGCATTAATTCCCTCTTTACTTTCTCAATTACCCGCTGCAGGTAAGCTGGTGCTTGCAACAGCCTGCTGCCATACCAGCTGAACATTTCGCCATCCACTACTTTTATACTTGCCTGCGGGCAGATTTCCCTGAACTCCTGTATATGCTTCTCCTTGAAAGGGTAGGGCTCCGAGGATAAAAGTATAAGCTGCGGATTAGCCTGTTGTAGTTGCTCTGTAGTTATTTCTGGATAGCGGGATAGTTGGCCATAAACGTTCTCAAAGCCACTACATTGTAGTATATGATCTATAAAGTTGTTCCCGCCCACTGCCATGTATGGCTTGCGCCAAATAAAGTAAGCTGTTTTTACACTTGGTTGAAGTGGTTGGAGCTGTTCGAAACCTGATTTTATACTTTGCGCAAGCTCCTGTGCTTTTGTTTCAGATCCTGTTAGCTGGCCTAACTGCTGCATCATCTCTAGCGCATCTTCTAAAGTATAAATGTCACTCATCCATAATTTATACTTTGCCTGCAACTGCTCTATGCCTTCTTTATAGTTTTCCTCCTTGTTGCCGATGATCAGGTCGGGCTGTAATTGGTCAATCACATCAAACTTAAAGTTCTTGGTGCCGCCAACTATAGTTTTATACTTTACCTGCTGTTTCGGGTGAATGCAGAATTTGGTAACGCCGACTACACGCTCTCCTAAGCCTAAATCAAAGAGAAGTTCGGTTTGCGAAGGCACCAACGACACAATGCGCTGAGGCAAATGCTCCAGTATAATACTATGGCCCATCTGGTCCTTGAAAGTGGCAGGATAACTCATAAACCAAAGGTAAGGCTTTTAAAGCATGGCAGTAAGTATGATGAATAAAGTATACTTTGTAATTTTTCAGAAATGCTTGAGTTGCACGAAATAGGTATACCTATGGCTGATGTATTTAAGATTGCTACCCTAAACGGAGCCAAAGCAATAGGTATGGAAGATACCATCGGAAGTATAGAAGTAGGTAAAAGAGCTAACCTGGTTCTGTTTTCTGTAAACCATCTAGAGAAGCCGGAGGGACTTCTGCAAAACAAAATTGTTATAAAAGATGGGGTAGTTTACAAGGAATAACTATATGAATTTGTAAAACAAAAGCCTCACAGGAATAAGGTCTTGTGAGGCTTTTAAGTATAGAAAGTATAGATCTTAGCTCAGGTAACGGAAATCCTGCTTGTCTTCAATTTTCAGGATGGTTTCGTAGATCAGCTTGATCACGTTCTCAACGTCGTCTTTATGCACGGTTTCTACGGTGGTGTGCATGTACTTAAGTGGCAACGATATAAGCGCTGAGGCAACACCTGCATTAGAGTAAGCAAACGCATCGGTATCGGTGCCGGTAGCACGTGAAACAGCTGCGCGTTGGAATGGTATCTCTTTTTCTTTTGCCGTGTTGATGATCAGGTCGCGCACATTGTTCTGCACAGCCGGGCCATAAGCAATTACCGGGCCTTTACCGCAATGGATGTCGCCGCTGTTCTTCTTGTCATACATCGGAGATTGTGTGTCGTGCGTTACGTCTGTGATTATTGCTACATCAGGGTTAATGCGATGAGCAATCATTTCAGCACCACGTAAGCCAATCTCTTCCTGCACGGCATTTACAATATATAAGCCAAATGGCAGCTGGTGCTTACGCTCTTTGATCAGTCGGGCAACTTCAGCTATCATAAAACCACCTACACGGTTATCGAGCGCACGGCCAACGTAGAACTTATCGTTCATTACCGTAAACTCGTCCTCGAAAGTAGCTACGCAGCCAACATGTATACCCATTTCCTCTACTTCCTCACGGCTGCTGGCGCCGCAGTCCAGGAATACAGTTTCTAAAGTTGGTGCTTTATCGTTCTCTACTTTGCGTACGTGTATGGCCGGCCAGCCGAAAATAGCTTTTACAATGCCTTTTGCTGTGTAGATGTTCACACGCTTAGATGGCGCTATCAGGGCATCAGAACCGCCGTTACGCTTCAGGTAGATGTAACCTTCTGGTGTAATGTAGTTTACAAACCAACTGATCTCGTCGGCATGCGCTTCTATAACCACTTTATACTCAGCCTGTGGGTTTATTACACCTACTACAGTGCCATAAGTATCTACAAAGTGTTCATCGATATATGGTTTAATGTACTCCAGCCATAGTTTCTGGCCTTCCACCTCAAAGCCGGTAGGAGAGGAGTTATTCAGGTATTTCTGCAGAAAATCAAAAGATTCTTGTCGCATGCTTTCGCTAATTATGAATTATAAATTATGAGTTATGAATTAATGAAATCAGGAAATTTAAAGTGGTTATACGTACCATTCATAATTCCTAATTCAGCATTCATAATTTAAATTAAAGCGGAATATTGCCGTGTTTTTTGCGCGGCAGCGTTACAGCCTTGTTCTCCAGCATCTTAAATGCTTTGATCAGTTTTGCACGAGTTTCAGAAGGCATGATCACCTCGTCTATAAACCCGCGGTGTGCCGCACGGTAAGGCGTTGCAAACTTATCTTTATACTCCTGTACTTTCTCTGCCAGTTTCGCCTCCGGATCTTCGGCCATCGCGATCTCGCGTTTGAAAATGATTTCGGCAGCACCCTGTGCACCCATTACGGCAATCTCGGCAGTTGGCCATGCATAGTTCATGTCCGCGCCGATGTGCTTCGAGTTCATTACATCGTATGCACCGCCGTAGGCCTTGCGGGTAATAACCGTGATACGAGGAACTGTAGCCTCGCAGAAAGCATAAAGTAGTTTAGCACCGTTTGTAATAATCCCGCGCCACTCCTGGTCGGTACCCGGCAGGAAGCCCGGAACATCTTCCAGAACAAGCAGCGGCACGTTAAAGCTATCGCAGAAACGTACGAAACGGGCAGCTTTGGTGCTGGCGTTAATATCAAGTACACCGGCAAGTACGGCAGGCTGGTTGCCAACTATACCTATACTGCGGCCACCTAATCGGGCAAAACCTACAACAATGTTTTCGCCGAAGTTTTTATGTACTTCAAAAAAAGAGTCTGTATCAATGATGCCCTCAATTACCTCGCGGATATCGTAAGGCTGGTTCGGGTTTTCAGGAACTATCGTGTCAAGTACAGTGCGGGTTTCGTCTGCCTGTGGCTCGTAAGGCACAGAAGGCGGAAGCTCTTCGCAGTTCTGCGGAATATAACTCAGCAGTGTTTTGATGTAGTTGATACACTCCACTTCGTTAGCGCAGGAGAAATGGGTAACACCACTTTTGGTGCTGTGCGTGCTGGCGCCGCCAAGTTCTTCAGAGGTTACGTTCTCGTGCGTTACCGTTTTTACCACGTTAGGGCCGGTCACGAACATGTAAGAAGTATTCTCCACCATCATGATAAAGTCGGTGATGGCTGGCGAGTATACCGCGCCACCCGCGCATGGGCCCATGATAGCCGAGATTTGTGGAATTACCCCTGAAGCCAGTGTGTTGCGGTAGAAGATATCGGCATAGCCGCCCAGCGATACCACACCTTCCTGAATACGGGCACCGCCAGAGTCGTTAAGGCCAATAACCGGAGCACCATTTTTCATGGCCAGTTCCATGATCTTCACGATCTTTTCGGCATGCGTTTCTGACAAAGAGCCGCCCAGTACGGTAAAGTCCTGTGAGAAAACATATACCAGACGGCCGTTAATGGTACCGTAGCCGGTTACAACGCCATCGCCAAGATAGTACTGTTTATCCAGACCAAAGTCTTTGGAGCGGTGCATTACAAATTTGCCGATCTCTTCGAAAGAGTTTTCATCCAGCAACAGGTGTATACGCTCGCGCGCAGTTAGTTTACCTTTCTGGTGTTGTGCATCTATTCTATCTTGTCCTCCGCCTAAAAGCGCCTCAGCGTTTTTGCGCTCCAGCGTTTCTATCTGGCTTTGTCTGATTTCTCCTGCCATTTATGTATTGTATAACTTACTCCTGTAGTTGTTAAGATATTCTGTCTCCAAATTTAAAAACTCTGCTCCTAAATCTGCTATAATTGTATTACTTTTTAAATATATAGTTAAGAGCTTTTAACTATAAACAAAAAGGGCAGTCCAAGCGGACTGCCCTTTTTATTTATGATATGAGAATATTACTCAGTTGTCTTGTCTGTAGACTTGGTTGGCTCTGTTGTTTCCTCGCTGTCGTCTGAAGAGCCTTTGGCTTTTTTGCCATTACTCTTCTTAGACGTAAAGGTAAGCTTCTCGTCGCCTTCCTTGTAATCTACCTGTAAAGTGTCGCCTTGTGCTACTTCGGCCTTCAGTATCTCTTCCGCAATCGGATCTTCGATATACTTCTGAATAGCGCGGTTCAGCGGACGTGCACCATACTTCGGATCATAACCTTTCTCGGCAACAAAGTCTTTAGCTTTATCTGTAAGCTCGATCTTGTAACCAAGAGTCTCAATGCGCTTGAACAGCTTGCTGAGCGAGATCTCGATGATCTTGTGCATATCCTCACGGTTAAGCGAGTTGAACACGATCACATCATCCAGACGGTTCAGGAACTCAGGCGAGAATGTCTTCTTCAAAGCACTTGCAATAGTGCCTTTCATGATGTCATCCACGTTTTCCTGCTTGCTCTTAGACATGAAACCGATACCGGCACCAAAGTCCTGCAAGTCGCGTGCACCGATGTTCGATGTCATGATGATGATCGTGTTACGGAAGTCAACCTTACGGCCTAGTCCGTCAGTCAGAATACCATCATCCAGCACCTGTAGTAACAGGTTGTAAACATCAGGGTGAGCTTTCTCTATCTCATCCAGCAATACCACAGAGTATGGCTTGCGGCGGATCTTCTCGGTCAGCTGGCCACCTTCTTCGTAACCAACGTATCCCGGAGGCGCTCCCACTAAGCGAGATACACTGAATTTCTCCATGTACTCACTCATGTCGATACGTACCAGTGCGTCTTCTTTATCGAACAGGTAAGTAGCCAGTACTTTAGCAAGCTCTGTTTTACCTACACCAGTAGGGCCCAGGAATACAAACGAACCAATTGGCTTCTTCGGATCTTTCAGACCAACGCGAGTACGCTGGATCGCTTTAACCAACTGCTTAATTGCTTTGTCCTGACCGATCACTTTGCCACCCAGTTCATCAGCCATGTTCAATAATTTCTGGCCTTCGTTCTGGGCGATACGCTTAACCGGAATACCTGTCATCATGGCAATAACTTCTGCCACATTTTCCTCTTTTACGGTATAGCGTTTCTTCTTGGTCTCTTCTTCCCAGTTGCGTTTAGCAGTTTCAAGCTGGTCGATGAGCTTTTTCTCTTTATCGCGTAGCTGTGCAGCCTCTTCATATTTCTGGCTCTTTACAACACGGTTCTTTTCTACCTTAATGTTCTCGATCTGCTCTTCCAGCTTCAGGATATCATCCGGCACCACAATGTTGTTGATGTGCACACGCGCACCGGCTTCATCCAGAATATCGATAGCTTTATCTGGTAAGAAACGGTCGCTCATGTAGCGGTCACTTAACTTAACGCAGGCCTCAATAGCCTTGTCAGTATAGTTCACGTGGTGGTGATCCTGGTATTTATCCTTGATGTTGTTCAGGATCTCGATAGTTTCTTCAGGAGTAGTAGGGTCAACCATAACTACCTGAAAACGACGAGCCAGAGCGCCATCTTTCTCGATGTACTGGCGGTACTCATCTAGTGTAGTAGCACCAATGCATTGGATCTCGCCACGGGCAAGCGCAGGCTTGAACATGTTAGAGGCATCAAGTGAGCCAGAGGCACCACCGGCTCCAACTATAGTATGCAGCTCATCGATGAAAAGGATAACATCCGGAGATTTTTCCAACTCGTTCATCACGGCCTTCATACGCTCCTCAAACTGGCCACGGTATTTAGTACCAGCTACCAGCGAAGCCAGGTCCAAAGTAACAACACGTTTGTTAAAGAGCACGCGGCTTACCTTTTTCTGGATAATGCGCAGCGCAAGACCTTCAGCAATAGCTGTTTTACCTACACCAGGCTCACCAATCAGAATCGGGTTATTTTTCTTGCGGCGGCTCAGAACCTGTGCCACACGCTCAATTTCTTTTTCACGACCAACTATCGGGTCCAGCTTATCTTCTTCTGCCAGCTTGGTAAGATCGCGGCCAAAGTTATCAAGCACTGGTGTGCGCGATTTTTCGCCGGGTTTCTTGCTTGTGCTGCTGCCAGAGCGAGAAGAGCTGCCAAATAATTTGTCTGAATCATCAGAATCATCTGTATCTGACGATGCAAGCGGATTATTGCTATGATAATCCAGTGAGTCTCTTATTGCTTCGTAGTTCACGTTAAATTTCGCTAATATTTGTGAAGAAATATTGTCTTCATCCCGCAGGATGGATAATAAGAGGTGTTCAGTGCCTATAATATCACTTTTGAAGATTTTTGCCTCCAGGTAAGTGATCTTCAACACCTTCTCAGTTTGCTTTGTAAGCGGGATACTGCCGGTAATATTGCTGTTCTGCGAAGCTGTATTTCGTGTAGCTTGTTCTAAAGCGTACTTAAGTTCATCTATCGAAACGCCAAGCTTTTTGAGCAGGGCAATGGCTGTACCTTCTCCTTCCCGGATCATGCCCAGCACCAGGTGTTCGGTACCGATGTAATCATGACCAAGTCGAATAGCTTCCTCACGGCTGAGTGATATAACCTCTTTCACTCGGTTTGAGAATTTAGCTTCCATGTATACTCTATTAATCTAAAAAAAGTCTAAAGTTGATAATTGCTTGCGGCTGTCAGGAGAAGCCTAATTTTAAACAAGCCGGAGTGAACAAATGTTCATATCTGCGGCATTCTTACTGCATAAAAGAAAGTGACTTTGGTCCCTGAGTAAACAACAAGTCAATTATACTTAACTCTGGTACAAATTGTTTGCCAAACACTTGTGTATAGGGTTTTACGTGCAAAATGTCAGGAATGATTTTAGGATGTATCTTATTCCTGAGATCGGCTACGTTTTCTGGCACCTCTGTCTGGTAAAAGTCAGTGAAATGCAACTGTTTATCTATCTTAAGAAATTTCAGATAAAGTCGCAATAGTTTAACGTTCAGCTCAAACAAATATTTCGGCTGCTGCTCATATACCTCCTTTATATAATCACTGTAGAATTCAAAGTATGGTGCACGGCCATAGGCAGCCTGTATTGTGCGCCAGTGCACATTGTACCATTTCTGGCTATAATCTATCTCGATATCAGTGATCCGGATCTTGTCTTTGCTGTTACCCCGAAGTATAGGTATACTTAGCGGCACTACGCCTTGCGCTGTAAGTACGTGGCAGCGGTTACGGTAGCTTTGCTTAACATAGTTTTCGTGCTGCTCTATAAGCAAACTATCGGCGCGCAAAGCGTGCCAGAAGTACTGCACTGGCGGGTTATACTGTATTTCGGTAAGAAGAATCAAGTTTGGCTAATTATGAATTAGAAATTATGAATGTGAGTAGCCGGACCCGGATATTACAGGTGCTGCTTCGTGTTTTAGGCTTCATCATTAAGCCCAATGTATTTGCGATACTACTTAAACTAATTCAAAATTCGTAATTCTTAATTCGTAATTAAACTTAGGTTGTACCTTTGCAGCTGCTTATTTGCAGATGAAGAAAAGTATAAACATCCCGCCGTTATATTACCCGCTGTGGCTGCTGCTCAAAGGCTTGTCTTTGCTGCCGTTGCGTGTACTTTACGTGCTCTCTGATTTTTTATTTCTGGTTGTTTACTACGGCATCGGCTACCGCAGAAAAGTAACGCTTCAGAACCTGCGCAATTCCTTTCCGGAGAAAACAGAACGCGAAATTCAGAAAATAGCCAAAGACTTTTACCGTCAATTTACAGATGTGATTGTCGAGATTCTTAAACTGGTTTCCATGAGCAGGGAAGAATTGAAGCGCCGGCTCGTGTTTGCAAATCAGGAAGTGCTGGATGATTTTGTGCGGCAAGGCAAACCTGTAATTACCATGGGATCGCATTCCGGTAATTGGGAATGGATACTTTCGGCTGGGGCAGTACAATTCGATTTTCCGGCAGAAGGAGTTTACAAACCTCTGAACAATGCATTTTTTGAGGAGTTTATGCTTTACCTGCGCAGTCGCATGGGAGCCCGCCTGATAAAAATGAAAGACACGTTACGTGACTTTGCAGCCAACCGGAACAAACCGCGTGTAGTTGCCATGCTCTCTGACCAGACGCCACTTAGAAGCGAGATTACCTTCTGGACGAACTTTTTAAACCAGGATACACCGTTTTATGTAGGTGCCGAAAAGCTGGCCCGTAAGTTTAATTACCCGGTGCTGTTTCTTGATGTTTATCGCATTAAAAGAGGCTACTACCGCCTCACTTTTGAAGTAATTTCAGATGGAAACGCATTGCAGGAAACTGGCACTGAATATCCGATAACAGTAGCTTTTGCTCAGAAACTGGAAGCAGCCATTCGCCGCGCCCCCGCCGATTATCTCTGGACCCACAAACGCTGGAAACATCGCCGCGAAGTGGCAGTTACTAATTCCGAGTGCTGAGTCTCGAGTTAATCGTTCATTATAAATATTTCCAACAACTCGAGACTCAAGACTCAAGACTCTATAAGTACTGCTCAATATCGCCAGCGCCTTCGCGAAGCACTTCGAAATCGTTGGCAGCATCTACCACCGTAGAGGCAATATTGTTGCCGTAGCCGCCATCAATTACCAGATCAACCAGGTTTCTGTACTTCTCATAGATCAGTTCTGGGTCTGTGCTATATTCTACCACATCATCCTCATCGCGGATAGAGGTGGAGATAATTGGGTTGCCTAACTCGCGCACAAGGCCTAAAGCAATTTCATTATCGGGTACACGTATACCTACCGTCTTCTTTTTGGCACCTGCATAACGAGGTACTTTGCTGCTTGCCTCCAGCACAAATGTAAATGGGCCGGGCAGCGCTTTCTTCATCACTTTGTAAGCCTGTGTGTCTATTTTGGCATAGTCGGAAATGTGCGTGAGGTCGGAGCAGATGAACGACAAGTTCACCTTGTCTGGCTTAACTCCTTTTATCTGACAAAGCCGCTCTACTGCCCGCACATTATGGATGTCGCAGCCCAGGCCGTAAATAGTATCGGTAGGGTAGATGATAACACCGCCATTACGAAGAATATCAACTGCTTCAAGAATCTTTTTCTCCTGCGGATTATCAGGATGGATCCGCATAAAAATTGCGTTGGCCATAGTTTAATTCTGTGTTTCTAATGGTAAGTATAAGCAAAGCATACTCTTTTGCAGCGTTAAACGTTTCCGTTGCCAATAGTTATGCAGGCAATTCTAAAGCAGTTTAGTAAAGATAATTCATGCATTCGTACCTGCACCCGTTCAGAATTAGGAACATAAGTGTTAATTTTGGAGCTTGAATAATAACAGGTGAAGTGTAAGTAACGCTGCATCAACTACAACTATGGCTAAGAAAGTCGCTACAACAAAGAAAAGAAAAGAAAAGAGTAAACTGGTGCCAGGGCTGGTGGTATTGTTCCTGTTCCTGTTTGTGAGTTTCTCTTATTACGCTTACCAGATCGTTTACACAGCCAATGTGGATACAAAAGATCAGGAAACATATGTATACATACCAACCGGCGCTACCTATGAGCAGGCTTTAGATTCAGTAGAAGCAACCGGTACTATCATTGATAAGTTATCGCTGCGCTTTATGGCTAAGTTGATGGACTATGATGAACTGGTAAAGCCTGGCCGTTATAAACTGGAGCATGGCTGGGGCAACCGCCAGCTGATTGGTGTGCTGCGACTGGGTGAGCAATCTCCTGTAAAGCTGACGTTTAACAACGTGCGCCTGCGCAGCCAGCTGGCCGAAAAACTAGCTACCGAGATAGAGCCGGACAAAGATGAGATTGATGCGCTGTTGAGTGATAACGAATACCTTAAAACACTTGGCTTTGATACTACTACCGTAGTAAGCATGTTTGTGCCAAATACTTACGAAGTTTACTGGACTATTACAGCCAAAGAACTGATGGAGCGTATGAAAACCGAGTACGATAAGTTCTGGACAGCTGAGCGCAAAGCAAAAGCCGATAAATTAGGACTGACGCCTTTGCAGGTTTCTACGCTGGCATCTATAGTACAGGCTGAAACAATCAAGAGTGATGAGAAGCCGCGTGTTGCTGGTGTTTACCTGAACCGTTTGCAGAAGAACATGCTGCTGCAAGCCGACCCTACGGTAGTGTTTGCTGTGCGTGATTTTACCATCCGCCGTGTACTGAACAAACACCTTGTGTACGACTCTCCTTACAATACTTACAAGTATAAAGGTTTGCCACCGGGCCCGATCAATGTGCCTAACATTTCAAGTATAGACGCAGTACTGAACCCTGAACAGCACGATTATATTTATTTCTGCGCCAAAGAAGATTTCTCAGGCTACCATAGTTTTGCCGTTACCCAGTCTGAGCACCTGGCTAATGCCCGCCGTTACCAGCAGGCCCTGACCCAGCGTAATATTATGAAGTAACTTAGGTTGTTGATTGTTAATTGCTGGTTGTTGCGAAGTATAAATTCAACTAGAGCAGATAAAGGAATCAACAACTAACTATCAGCAATAAAACTATGTTCGAATCAGAAGTACAGATACGTGTGCGCTACGCCGAAACCGACCAGATGGGGTATGTTTACTACGGCAACTACGCAGCATACTATGAGGTAGCCCGTACAGAGGTTTTCCGCAGGCTGGGAATTCATTACAAAGAGATGGAAGCTACCGGTACCATGATGCCCGTTCTGGAGCTGAAATGCAAGTATATGCGCCCTGCAAAGTACGATGATCTGCTTACTATAAAACTGCTGTTAAAGCAAAAACCGCACGGATCGCGTATAAAATTTGAATACGAAGTATACAACGAGGAACAAACACTGCTGAACATAGGCGAAACCACCATGGTTTTTGTGGATATGAAATCCGGAAGGCCAACGGCTGTGCCGGCGCTTATTCACCAGAAACTCGACTCATACTTCAGCGAATGAAGTTTTAGCGCATGAAGCTAAACCACCAATACCTAAAGCGCCGACGAGCGTACCGTAAATTCATCGTTTTCCTGAAAAGGTGGCGTTTCAGTAATGGCCGCTATTCGGTATATGATGTGGTAGATGTGCTGCTGGGCGAGCTCCGCCTTGATTCTATTACCAAGCGTGCTTCCTATATGGCCTTCAACTTTACATTGGCCATTTTCCCAAGTATAATTTTCCTTTTCACGCTCATTCCATACATCCCGAGTGTACTTTCCATGGACCTGAGCGCCAGCATCCTCAATTTTATCGGCGACTTTATGCCCGAGGAGATGTATGCTGTAACCTATAGCACTATAGAAGATATTGTAAACAAACCCCGGGGCGGCTTACTGTCTTTTGGTTTTTTGTTTGCACTGGTGCTCTCTACCAATGGCATTATGTCGCTGATGGATGCTTTTGATAAGAAGTACCATACTTTTTACAAACGAAGTTATGTGCGTAAGCGCATGATTGCGACTTTGCTGACTGTAGCACTGGCGCTTATACTTTTCCTGGCGGTTTCGGCTATTTTCTTCGGGCAGTGGATTCTGGATGTGCTGGTTTTTTACGAGGTAGTTACCGAAAGCTATACTTATGCCCTGATCGTGATACTGAAGTATGTGGCTATACTTTTCCTTTTTCTGCTGGCTACCTCGCTGATCTACTACTATGTGCCTGCTATTCAGGATAAGTGGCCTTTTATTTCAGCGGGAGCTGTGGTGGCTACCGGGCTTATCTTTATCGTGTCGATGGCTTTCTCTATGTACATCAGTGCCTTTGATACCTACAACAAATTCTATGGCTCTATCGGGGCGCTTATAGGTTTGATGATCTGGCTTGATTTTGTGTCGATGATCCTTATACTTGGCTTCGAGATAAATGTCAGCATCGATACCGTTACCAAGCGTTTGGTTTCCCGCCAGACCCGAAAAGCTGCCATAAAAGAATAAACCCCTGCCATTGCCGAAGTATAAGGTAAATACTATCTTTCTGTTAGATAAGACTATACTTTAACAAACTATACTTCATGGCTTTCTGGCGTAACCTGTCGTTGCAGCAGCTGTTAAGCGGCGCAATGGCTACTTTCCTGCGTTTTCCGCTGGTGTTGCTTTCTGCTTTTGCAGGTACTGCCGCAGCTATAAAGAGGGTAGGGGTGCCTTACGAGAAACTGCAGGAGTATGTATACCTCGATAAGCTGATGATAGTAAGTGCGCTGGGCCTTATCCTGTTTCTGGTGCTGGAACTGCTGGCGCAAAGGTATAAGTATAAGCGGCCTGTTTTATGGTTGGCAGGTATAGTTTTCCTGGGGCTGTATTACTGGTTTCTTCCCCCTGAACTGAATGCAAAACAAGGGCTCCGGTTTTTTATGCTGGCATTGGCTTTGCACCTGGCTGCTACATTTGCCATGTACCTTAACACCCGCCAGGAAAACGGTTTCTGGCAATTCAGTAAATCCCTTTTCCTGCGCATACTTACCTCGGCACTGTATACTGCTGTACTTTTTATGGGCTTGTCGCTGGCTGTGCTGGCAGTAGAAAAACTGTTTAGCGTAACTATACCGGCGCATTTTTATGAGCGGCTGTGGCTGTTACTGGTGGGCGTGTTTAACACCTGGTTTTTCCTGGCTGGTGTGCCTGCCGACCTGGATGAACTGGAGCAGAACCATACTTACCCAAAGGGGTTAAAGGTATTTACCCAGTTTGTGTTGTTGCCGCTGGTTACGCTGTACCTCATTATTCTGTATGTATACTTTGGCAAGATAGTGCTGGAGTGGGAGTGGCCGCAAGGGTGGGTATCGGTGCTGGTGCTGTGGTTTTCTATTGCCGGTATACTTTCGCTGCTGCTCATCCATCCTATCCGCCACGAAGCATCCAACACCTGGATCAGGACCTATAGCAGGTGGTTTTATCGTGCCTTGTTCCCGCTGATTATTTTGCTGGCGCTGGCTATCTGGAGGCGTGTATCGGAGTATGGAGTAACCGAGGAGCGTTATTTTGTGATGGCGCTGGTGCTATGGCTTTTCTGCACTGCCTTATACTTCCTGTTCAGCCCGAAAAAGAACATCAAGTTTATACCTGTTACACTGTGCTTACTGGCAGTTTTGGTAGCGGTAGGTCCATTCAGTGCGTTTCAGGTATCAAAACATAGCCAGTTAAATCGGTTGCAGCAGGCATTGAAGCAGAACAACCTTCTTGTAAACGGCAAAATAAAACCTGCTACAGAGCGCCTGCCGGAGAAAGAGGTGCAGAATATCAGCTCCATACTTCATTACCTCGATAACATGCATACTTTCGAGGAGATAAAGCCGTGGTTTGCTGTTGATCTGGACTCGGTGTTAGCGCACAGGCAGGATTCGCTGAAAGCTGAGCGCATCTACGACCGCAACAACACCATAGCAGTAATGGAGCTGATGGGGCTGGAGTACCTGCCGGCTGGCTATGCAGGCAACATGCTATACTTTAACCGCAAGTATGAGCAAGGACCTGAAGTTTGGGATGTGCAAGGCTACGATTATGTAATGGATTACCAGTTGGTGGTAGAAGATGTGAGGGGTGCGAAGCCGGAAATAGTAACGCCCCAGGCAGGAAAGTATAAACTTGGAACAGACTCACTTACTGTAAAGTATAAACCGGTTTCTGATGAGCTGAGCATTGCTTACCTGAACGATACGCTGCTGGTAGCGCTGGAGCCTTTTACACAGCAGTTGCGGGAGCTTGATGTACACGAACTTCCCCAGGAAAAACTTACTTTAACAGTACAAGGACAGCGTTTTTCAATGAAAATTGCCTTTCAGCATCTGGCGCTGGCCAGGCGGCAAAAAACGTTTAAGCTGGCAACAGCCAGTGCTCAGCTATTTGTGAAGAAAAAAGAGTAAAAATTTTCTGCTTCAGAATCAGTTATTTATACTCCATAGCTAAAAACATTGAAAAAAATGTTTCCGTATAGTTTTGATAATAAGATCGGGCTATATACTTTTGTGCACGATTAATACAGAGAGTTGGCGGAGTGGTCGAACGCGGCGGTCTTGAAAACCGTTGACTGTAACAGGTCCGGGGGTTCGAATCCCTCACTCTCTGCTGGTAGCAATACCAAGTTTAGCTAAAAGCCTGCAAATGAGGAATTTGCAGGCTTTTTTTGTTTCTGGCAGGTACTGAATCATTCATTTTTTCACGCACTACAGGTGAGTGATCAGGTGAGTCGATGAAGAGAGAGTTATTTACTCACCAGAATGCTTGTAACCAATTGATATTCAAGATGTACTGTTGCTGTACATCTTGTCCGGTGATGACTGCAAAACTAATTTAGTTTTAACCATTAAGCATCACTGTTATGAAAACCAATGTTAACCAGCTCTTCTACCTTAAAAAGCCAAAGAACTATACTTCAGGCCCCATTCCTGTTTACCTGCGTCTGACAGTAAATGGATTACGTGCGGAAGTGACAACTGGACGCACCTGTGAGCCTGGTCGCTGGAATGCCGCTGCCGGGCGAGCTACCGGTACAAGGGAAGCAACCAAGGTGTTAAATGCTTACCTGGAGACACTTCAGGTAAAAGTGCATGAAATCCAGCGACAGCTGTTAGAGGCAGGGGAGTCTATCTCAGCAGAAAAAGTCAAACAGCGGCTGACAGGAAAGGCAGAAAACGGCAAAATGCTCCTGGAGATTTTTCAGGAACATAACCGGAAAATGAAAGCCTTAGTGGGGAATGAATTTTCACCAGGTACGTATGAGCGTTACGCCACTTCTCTCAGCCATACCAGGACATTTATTAAATGGAAGTATGGCGTGGACGATATTGACATAAGGGAAATAGATCATGCCTTTATCTCCGAATATGAATTTTACCTGAGGAGCGAACGTAAGTGTTCCAACAATACTGCTGTAAAGTACATCAAGAACTTTGGCAAAATTATTCGCATCTGCCTTTCAAATGGGTGGCTTAAAGCAGATCCTTTCCTGCACTATAAGTCAACAGTCAAAAAAGTTGAAAGAGTCTTCTTATCTGAAGAAGAACTGGAAGTGATGGCTTCCAAAGTTTTTGCCAGTGAGCGTCTTTCACAGGTGCGGGACATTTTCCTCTTCAGCTGTTTTACCGGGCTGGCTTATGTGGATGTCCAGCGGCTCAGACAGGAAAACCTTGTCAAAGGTATTGATGGCGAGCAGTGGCTATCTAAAAACAGGCAAAAGACAGGTACCCCTTCCCGTATACCGCTGTTGCCTGTGGCGCAACAGATACTGGATCGTTACAAAGCACACCCTCAGTGCCTGCATGCTGACAGGTTGCTGCCAGTGCTGAGCAACCAGAAAATGAATTCTTATCTGAAAGAAATAGCTGCTGTCTGTGGAATCCGCAAAGTACTCACCTTCCATATTGCCCGTCACACTTTTGCAACCACTGTAACACTTCTGAATGGAGTACCTATTGAGAGTGTTTCAAAGATGTTAGGGCATACCAATCTGCGAACAACACAGCAGTATGCAAAGGTCCTTGATATTAAGGTGAGCGAGGATATGCGGTTGCTTCGAAAAAAGTTCGGGAAGCAAAGCAAATGCAAAATCTGATGGTTAAAAGCTTTATGGTGCTTTAGGTCTAAAGCTTACATTTGATAGCTGCGTAACAAGGGTATAGTTTGCTGCTGCCACGGGTGAAATAGAGTCTATGCTATGGTTAAGAGAATGGGTTGGTTCTTTTGTAGGTGGAAGCCACTTTCATATCGCTGCCTGTGCGTAGGCTCCCTTTAGCCTTGGTCGCATGTCAATGATTTTCTGGAAGTGCAACCTGTGTTATAAGCCATTTTCAGCTTAAAGCCGCAACACTCACTTCGAAAGGAAGCAACTGGTACTGTTTTATCAGGTCTAATAGGTTTCTTTGCGCAAAGAATTGGCTAATATACATTTGTATAGGTAGCTGGCGGGAAGGCACACTATCGAAAACAGCTCTTATAGTTACTTCCATGCTGGTTTGAAAGAAAACAGAATTAATTATGAGCCTGTCATTTGAAGTAGTGTCGCAGGTTCCCGGAAAGCCCTGGAGTTGCAGCTGAATTTCATGCAGGATATCCTGTACTAGTTGCCTGGCCTGGGCAGTAGTTTTGCCTGCTGTGTGGACAACGATGCTTACTTTGTTAGAAGAAGGCGCCAGTACATAGTCATTGGGAAAGAAGATCTCCTCCTGTATGGTTAATTGGTTCCCGTAAGTGGAAGATGCCAGCCGACAAAGCAAAAAAGTCATCCAGTAGTTCCGCTGAATTGCATCTTCGGTGTAATCTAAAGCCTCAGCTGTGGCTTTGACAGCCTCCCGGAACATTTCCAGGTTTTGGTGCAGGATCATGGTATTCGTACTTCTTTTTCTTATAGCGTTTGGGTATAGCTAAAAGGTGAATTTTCAAACTTGCAGCAGTAATAAGCGGCCATCGCAGATGGCTTGTTTTATCCCGGTAAAGTTAAGCAAAATCGGAGATGATCGTGGATACTTCACCTGTTTCATTCATGTGTACTGCTGCAGTTTTCAACAATTATAAGTTTAGCCTTGGCATTTTCTTTACTTAAAGTCTCTTTGCATGCCTACACGCCAGGAGACTTTTTGTTTTTGCTGAGAAAGATATAAATGCGACAGGTTTTAGTCACTCTTGCTGAAATAGGTGGCAAAACGTTGGCTGTTGCTACTCCTCTGGTTTTAACCGGGTAGTCCTGAAAGTGAAGAAGGAGATGAAGCGGATGTAACATAACGTCATGAGCAACGCTGCATGAAAGGTACGTTTGGTTTCAATCAATAATAGTCTGAATTTATAACTTATCCTGCCAGGCGCATTAATATATACATGCTATGGATTAACATGCACAAAAAGAAGGGCTACAAGAGCCCTTCGTCTGCCAGTGAATAATAACTTTCGCTGGTCAGGATGATATGGTCCAGCACGGCAATGTCGAGCACTTCCCCTGCCTGCTTCATTTTTCTGGTGAGCTGCAGGTCAGCTGCGCTGGGTTTGGTGTTGCCCGATGGATGGTTGTGGCAAAGGATGATGGCGGAGGCACAGGCTTTTAGTGCGGCTACAAAGACCAGCTTGGGATCAGCCACGGTGCCAGCTACCCCGCCGGTAGAAAGCTCATAGATGCCCAGTACCCTATTGGCCCTGTTTAAAAGCAGCACCTTGAACTGCTCCACGAACTCCAGCCTGCCTGTGTCCCAGGTTTCCTTCAGTATCCGGTAGCTGTCAGAAGAGCTGGTGACCTGTGGCCTTTCCGATGGCTTTACCCTGGAGCGGTAGGTGAGCTTTACTTCGGCTACTCTGTTGAAGAATGATGTCTTTACTGTTGCTGGTTTTGTGACTGTCTTTTCCATAATCGTTGACTTTTAGTGATGGGAATTGATTATGGTGCCCCACCTGCCCTGGGACCGGACTAAGGGCATAGGTGGAGCCAAAGAAAATGCGGAGGGCTCCCGTTGAGGGATACCCATTTTGTTTGGACTACCTAGTACCCGTGTCCGGTCCCAGGGCTACCTTTGCAGCAGAATAGATGCCCCCGCACTTTTGCTATGGAGAGGCGTTGTAAACGGAGATAGCAATTTTCTTATCTGGCATTTTTCGCTCAGAAACTGCAGCATCAACTGGTGGCATGAAGCGCCCCGGATCTTTCTCAAACCTGTTGCTTTTGCACGCCTAACAGAACGGGCTAGTGTCAGATTCATGAAATTAATGGCCCCATTGAAGAGAATTAAACCGCCAACAAGGAAAAGAGATAGCTATAAGACTGTGTGTCAACAGGGAAAGCTTGCGGAGGGTAATCGTGGTGCAGGTGTATAGCTGAGAGTGTTTGTAGTTGTAGGTCGGCACCTTCTGCTGTATAGCCACTTGTAGGGGAGGCATGCCCCTTCCACAAATTCCGGGTTTAATGGAAGCTTAGCGGCATCATTTGCTCTTCGAAGCGGCACATTTGAGCAGAGCTCGTGTTGTTCATACAGGTAAATAAAGATGCAGGAAGCACGACAGCCAATCCGATGATGTTAATGGCTGCGTAAGCTTGATTGCGCACCAGGTATCGGCAAAAAAATACCAGATAATATTTCGCCATATCATGCAACCTGAACGTGGGTAATTGTAGGAGCAATAAAGTCTGAAGTCAACGGATTACTTCCCGCTTTGAATGGTGTGAACAGCTCGTTGGTGGAGAGCCTGCTTCCTGGCCATCTCCCTGTTTTTCAACAACAGTGAGATAGCAAAGACATTCATAGTCAATCGGTTATTTTTTGTCTGCACTCATAGCTTAGATGCGTTGTGTGGCAGGAAGTTTGGCTCCAAACTGCAGAGAAGCATGCCTCTGGTTGTGCAGCTCTCAGACCTGAATTGAATCTCCATGTGTAGCAACTATGTATTATAATCCTGCTTTGGCTGTACAACTGAATGGAGATGAAGCTATCAGAACCAGTTAGTCCGTTCGTAGCTGATTCCCGTGTACCCAGATTATCCTACTTCCTCAGCATTTCTGTAAATGTAATCTAAAATGATTCGGCCTGTGTATTGCCAGGTTACACAGGCCGGTGTACCTGTCAGCGGCAGCGTAGCATGAGCCGGTAGGCCTAGTAAGACTTTATAGTGATTTCAGGATATGCTGCGACGAAACTTTCAAAGCCCTGCTGTTCGCTGTAAAATGTTGTTTTTAAGAAGCGGAGAATAGATTGCATGATAATGTCATGTCCTTTTTGTGGGGGAATGATCTTACCTCCAAACCGGTTTATCATTTCAGGAAGTATGAAAGGGGCATCACTGAAACTCATGTGGCCGGCTCCCGCAATTTTTATCTCATAAGCATGTGTTGCTCCTGCTAGTGCCTGTTGAAAGCTGCGATCAATTTCTTTCCCCATGGCTTCCCATTCTTCCACACTGCGGCCCCGCTTTTTAAGATCTTCTTCAGCGTATACCGGCTGGCTACGGAGCGTAAGGGTAGGAGCATCAAGTTGTACGCCCTCCATATTCTGGAAACTGCCTCCGTCTAAATTGATACCCGCTTTTATACGTTTATCAAATGTAGGCAGCTTCAGGGCTACATTTCCACCAAGTGAATGCCCCATTGCTGCTATCCGGTTATGATCAATATGTGACGAAAGAAAATAACCTAATGGGTTATCCCGGCTGAATACCTTATTGAGCACAAAAATTGCGTCCTGCGACCATTCTGCCATTCGCACTTTGTACGTTTCATCTGCCTGTTCTGAGTAAAGAAGGGTGTCCATACGAGCGCTCAGGAAGCGGCCGTCCCGGAGTATGGTGAAACCTCCGTAGGGATGTTCCATCATGAGGACAACATATCCCTGGCTGACAAGCTCTTCTGCTATCGCTGTATAATTTACCCTTGAAACGCCCTGACCATGGGAGAATAGGATCAGGGGGAACTTCTGTTTCTTTACCAGGGGCGCATTAAGCCTGGCATGGGTGGGGCGGCCAGCCATACTGGCCAGCGTTGTACTGTCCAGACGATTGTAGCTATGGTCCAGCATAAGCTGCAGCAACCGGTTATCCGGCAGGTAAGGAGCCCTTTTACCGGATGTGTCATCGGTCGGATACCATACCTGTAGAGGCAGCTTCCGGTTGCGGTCCGTTTTAAACAAGACACCCCGCTGCTCGTCAGTCAGCTCCAGTATTTTTGTTCCTATTGCGTACTTCCCGGTTGGTTTGGGTAATGATAATCCCGTGTCTTGTGCTGAGCAAGGGCCCACGGACAACAAAGCGAAAAGTAAAAGCAGCCGCAACTCCAGGGTAGCTTTTTTGTAATAAGAGGTAATGAGCTGTTGCATTGATTTTTGTTAAGGATATGTATAATGCATTTCGTCTGTACCCGCTTTGGAAGCAGGAAAACAAAAAGTTGTTTGAAAGCTGTCTTGCGATAGTCGTTTTCTTGTAAATGCAACAATCCCTGCAAGGTAGCCATTCCCTGAAGGAATGAACTTGTACTTTTCTGTCATTTATGAGTCGGATCGGAACCCTGCTCTCTTGCCTGTGCTGTCGCACCAATCATCTTTTAAATAAAAATACCCTGCAGGGTAAGTGCAGGGTATTCCGCCGTACAGCGTTCGCAGGCTAAAATGCCTGTAGCTAGCATACTTCAGGGGGTTAGCCCTTTGTGTCGGGCAGTCCGTAGCTGTAAGCTGTTTTCCGGTTTTAGGTTATGAGAAGGGACCTGTTGACGGAGAAGATTTACAGGCTGCTTCTGGATGGTCTCGCGCATGACGTGGTGCCTTTGTTCATTGTACACATTGATTGTTTTGAATTGGGGGCTGGCCTCAATCATCCGTTTCACTTCATAGCCTTCCTCAAGGGCGGTGACAGTGTGTAAGTTTCCTTTCCGCAGGGAATATAGCAGTTGTTCCTTTTGTTGGGGGTCCTGCAATTCTTTAATGTAAAAACGCTGGAGCGTTTTTTCCAGATCATAGCCATAGTTCTCATGGTACTGCTTCAGTTTATGATTGCCCGAAGGGCTTTTTGATGCCATATCCAGTTGCAGCCATGCTTTATAAGGTTGTCCTTCTGTGTTGAGCAGTTCCTTATAGACGGCGCGGCCCTCTAGTAAATTATAAGCTTCCTTGGCCGTAATGCCGCTGCCTTTGTGCAGGTAGAAGGTCTGGCTTTTATCCTGTTTGGAATCTGCATGCTTGTAAAGTGCATCATACTTGTTAAAGAAGTACAGGCCTGTTGCTTCCGATTTCCAGAAGTGCAGGGTGTAGTCGACTGCACTTTGATGATAGGAGGCAGTTGCCTTCAGTTGGAACTCGGGCTGCTGTGATTGCATGCTTTTCTCCAGCTCGGTGTGTAAACTGGTGCCAAATCCCATGAATTTAAGGTTTTCCTTCAGGTAGTCCAGGTTTTGCGTGTTCATATTGGTAAGAGTTTAAGTGGACGGTTAGTAGTTAATAAGCAGCATCAAATAACAGGGGGGCAGCCTGGAGCAGGTGCCGCTGACGAACGCTGAGCAGCAGGTGCCTGTCTCCCTGTTCCTCGAACAGGTTGATCCGAAGTTCTTTGTCCCGGCTTATGGCAGTTTTTTTTAGGACAGCCACCAGTACTCTGGAACCTCCGGCTTCCACCACGGCTTCGGCTTCGGATCCATGCAGGTATACCAGCTCTTTTTCTTCTTCCTGCAGGGCTGTACGGCGGGCCTGTTTCCGCTCACGGATGCTGAAGCGCAGGGAGCTGGTCGTGTAGGGGAGCGGGGAGTTGTTGGTAAGAACTACCCGGAAGAAAACCAGGTTGTCGTAGGTATAGATGCCTTCCAGGCTGGCGCTTACGCCTCCTGCCCTGGCATGTATACCCGAGTAAAATCTGTAATCTCCTGCCAGCTGACGGCATAGCTTTTCCAGTTGTGCTTCGTTGAGTGCCGTGCCGGCAAGCATCACAGGGGTGGCATTCAACAGGAAAGTGTCAAGTTGCAGGACCGTTGTTGCCGGGTTTCTGGTATAGCTGACCGGGAAGCTGTATAGTTTTCCGTCGGAAGTAATTACGGTCAGGTTTGTCTCAGGAATGCTGCTCCGCGCAGCTTTTACCTGCAGGACATTGCGCGCTTCGGGAGGTACTTGTGCTAAAATGTCGGCGGTGCCCCGGTCCACGCTTTTGATGGGATAGGGGAATATGAGGCTGGAGGTTTTGTGGTCAGAGAGCTGCAGAACCGGTGGTGTGCTGTCTTGTGCATAGCCTGCCAGCTGCAGGCAAATGAGCCAAAGGATAGTTAGGAAGCTGTTCTTTTTCATGATGTTTTGTATGAGAATGGACAATAGGTGACTGGACGTGTAAGAAGGGTGACGCTACTGATCGCGCAACAGGAGTTGATAGCCGGCCCGGACCCTGACCTTTACCAGCCGGTTTTTCCGGCTGAACAAGCCTTTGACGGCTTCCAGCCCGGTGCTGGCAGCCTGTGCTCCGAGAGAAGGGGAAAGGGCAGGTACCTGCAGGCTCTGGTTTATCATCCGGTCGGCCCCCTGGCGGGCGGCCTGCTGTATGGCAGCATCCGGTATATAAAGCCCTTCCTGGCCATCCAGGTCATAGGCTGTTAGTTTGGCGGGAAGCAAACTATTCCCGATGCGCACGCCGGACACTTTGATGAGGAGACGTTCTCCCTTTACCTGGCAGGTGCCATAGACAATGCTCCCTTTCGGCAGGAGCCTGCCACCCAGGTAAGCCTCCTGCTCCATCCGGATTTTCGCCATGGCTCCCGTCGCGAATGTCTGCGTTTCATGAATAACAGCCTGCAGCGTGTTACCAGGCAGTGGGGCCGCTGAGCTGTCCGGATCTAAACCCAGGAAGTGAGGAGGCTGGCCTGAGGGGGCTGGTCGCTCCAGTAAGGTAACACTGACCGGGGACAGGGAAGTATGGAGAGCGAAAGCCTGTTGCCCGTTTTCCTGCGACTGGTGCTGGATCCGTTCTCTTACCCTTTCCGGGTGCTGGATATCGAGTATCCGGTCGAGCATGCCTTCGAGCTGCTGCATTTCGGGGTCCCCCGCTTCCTTATTTCCGCTAAGGGTATGCAGCATATCTTCCAACCTGTCTAGGTCCTGGGTAGCAGGTGTCCGGCTACGCCTGAGGGGGGATAGGGAGGTAACAGCCGGAGGGGAGGCGGTGGCTGGCTGCTGGTTGAGCATAGCAGACAACTGTGCCAGCCGCTGGTTGATCCTCGCCTCGTTCCGGCTGGTTTCCATAGGAGAGTTTTTATTAAATAGAGGGGAACTGGCAACATCTTCTGCTGGAAGGTTTCCGTGCTCCCCGGGGGGCTGCAGAAAGGGAGAGGCGTCATACTTTTCTTTTTCCAGGAGCTCCCGTTGGAGTTGTTTGTAAAGGCTGAGTTTATCCTGTGTGGCTGTTGCCTGGAGGTGCGGCTCGGGCAATTGCAGGTTCAGGCCTTGCTGTTCGCCGGCCTGTTGTACCGGCAGAGTCCCGCCTTTGCCGCCACCCAGTGCCCAGAATGCCAGTGTCAGGAAAGGCATTACCAGGAGCGGGAGTACAAGGAAGAAGTTTCTTTTGCGACGAAATGCTTCTGTTTGAGGTCTCATATCATTTATTTTTTAGTGGTGGACGATCAAGGGTGTCTTGCAGGACAGCTCCCGCTCCCGGAGAGGATCCGATACCAGGAACCGGGAGGGAAGGAGGGGGAAGCCACACGGTCCGTACCAGGAACCAGCTGCAGGCGCTACCAAAGAGCAGGCAGAAAAGCAGGAGGAAAATTTTCCGTGTCTTGACCGGCAGGGCATTAAACTTTTTGCCCAGGAAAGTGGCCAGTAGCTGGTGCCCTTTCCTGAAAACCGGTGCAATGGCCGTGCGTGCCGCCACCTTTGCCTTTGGGGCTGTTCCCCGGCAGAGAGGTTGTCGTTTGCGGAAAAACATGGCTAACGGCTTTTGATGTGCAGGTCGCGGTTTTCCAGCGTAGTCCATCGCTCGATAAGGAAACCATGCGGGTTGTGATCCGACCGCGTTACCGGGCGGAGGTACCCTTCTGTTACCAGGCTTCTGGTGAGGACAGATGTAGCCCGGGTCAGCTGTTGCCTGGCGTAACAACGGAAATGGTAAGGGGAGCGGGCTGTGTTTACCTGGATGCTATCCACGGTAATTTCCTGGCTGATATTGCCGGTTATCAGGTCCGTAAAGTAGCCGCTCTCGCGCAGGTTGTCATACTGCCGCTTGGCGGAGCCGTCTGCCAGGTATAGCGCCTTTGCCAGCTGGCTCTCTATGGCTTTGTCATCGGGTGCCAGCGTAAAAAAATAGTGATGAAACGTACGGACATGGTCGCGTGCTTCTACAGGAATATTTTCACGGCGATCAGCCGAAAATGCTTCCAGGGCTTTGCCGGCTGCAAGAATATAGATGCGTTCCTGGGCGGCTTGTACCTGTCGGTAACTGTGGTAGAGGGCCAGGCAACTGATGGCAGTACAGGCCAGCAGAAAGGCCAGGCTGAAAGCGCGGATATGGCGGAATGCGCTGTCGATGTTTTGAAGTTGCTTAAACATAGAGAAAGGGGTTATAATGTTCAGGAGTTACCACTGAGCCGGTTGTGCTGGTACCGGGACGCGGGGGAGAGGCCTTCGCGGTTGTTGCCGGCAACTCCCGCCGTACCGGCGTGCTGGAAGTGCCTGGCGATCAGTGCCGGTGTCCGGCTGACATAGCGGGTGCCGGTGCCCGCCGCTGCTGTGGTCGTTTGCGTGACCGTTCCCAGCAGGTTGGTCACTTTGTAGAGCAGGGTATTTCCCCCGCCGGCGTGGACAATGTAGTTCGCTACACTGGGAACAGTGCAGTACCCTATAATACCAATCAGCAGGAAGACGAGGTAAGCCGTATCCGTAGGGCTGAAGAAAGTGTCACCGCTTTGCTCCACCTGGCTGATATCGAGGCGAAGCATGTTTTCCTGGATTTTACCGATGATGCTACCGAAAATATTGGAGACGGGCAGCCACAGGAATACGTTGACGTAACGTGCGAGCCAGACCGTAAGCGAATGGTGAAAACCATCAAAGACGGCAAAGCCAAGTACAAGCGGGCCCAGAATGGAAAGGATGATCAGGTAAAAGGTACGGATAGTGTTGATGCAAAGAGCTGCGGCGATGAACAGGAGTTCCAGGATTTCTGCCATCCACTGTTTGACGGAGTGACGAAAGCTGTAGGAAGCTTTAGCCATGGCAAATTTAACATCGTTGCCGAGGCGGTCGAGTAAGCTTTCGCTATCCCCTGTCGGTGCCTCCGGGTGGGTATATTTATACCACTTTTCCCGGTCTCCGTTCCCATCGGCTCCCACATAGATCTGCCAGGCTTCCGATTTCCGAAGGGCTGCTTCCTTGTGCTGCAGAAGAACGGCTATGGCCTTGTTGGACTGAGCGACCATCGCATTTGTTGCCGCAACGGTTGGCTGGAGCACGCCGTTCAGCAGGGAGAGGACTGCCGGGAACAGCAGAATGGCAATTCCCAGCGCAAAGGGGCGGAGCAACGGGTAGAAATCCACGGGCTCTGCGTTCGCCAGGTGGTGCCAGATGCGGGAGCCAATGTACCATAAGGCAGCAAAACCGGCCAGTCCCCTGCCAACACTGATAAGCTGCCCGGAGAGGGGCAACATTTCAGTGTAGACCTGCTGGAGCACTGCGTGCAGACTGTCAGCTTCGGTACCGGTAACCTGTGCCTCGGCGATGCCGGGCAGGAGCAGCCCGGCTACCGGCAGGATCATATAACGGAACATGTGTTTTTTCATCATGTGTAAGGGTTAAAATGTGTCAGTCGATATGCTGCAGACCATATTGCTGCTGCAGGGCCTGCAGGTTTTTCTGTTCTTTTTCCCGCTGTAGCGCCAGCAGGGATGCCTGGCGGTTGAAGTGGCGTAGGAAGATCAGTTTGTCCTGTGTTTCCCGGAAGATGCGGTTGATGGCTTCCAGGCGCTCCGCGTCGTCCATGCGGAGGGAGCCGTCCGTCAGTAAAAGAAACAGTTCATCGAGGTGCTGCAGGCTCTTGTCGGAGAGGTTGCTGTAGACTTTCCCCATATACAGCAGCTCCTGTGCTGAAAATGCACCGGCCTGCCGGAAGCGGCGGTCAGCATCCCTGAATTCCCGGACAAGGCTTTGCTGGGTAGCAATGATGTCTGCCACACGCTGGTAGCGGCGTAGTGCCGGGTTTACTGCCAGCAGGCCGTTCAGGAATGCCTGATGGAGGGTAAAGCTCCCTTCCGAAATATCTTTGACTGTGGTGTAACCGGTATAAAGGATCTGGTACCCGTTTTTCATATCCGCCAGGATACTTTTGAGCTGCCGGAGCTTCTCAACGTTGAGCAGCAGTTGGCGAGCTTCTGCTGTTTGGGCAAAGGCAGGCGCGCTGCCGGTGCCTGCTGCCAGCAGCAGGAGGGCGAGGAGGGCTCGAAATGTCTTTTTCATCTGTCAGGTGCGTTAAAGGGGTGGATGTTGTGTAAACTCCCTGTGGCACGGGTATCCTGTTGCTGCCTGGAGCGTTGCGCCACCAGCAGCCAGGCTTGCCCGAGGAAGGAACGGGTGAACTGGTAGCGTTCCCGATAGTGCAGGCACAGGGCTTCGAGTTGTTCCAGGCGGCTGGCGTCCTGCATTTCCATCTTTCCGGGGGTGAGCACCAGCCCGAAGGTGGCCATATCTGCAGTACAGGCAGCCAGTACCGCAGTATACACTTGCTGCAGGTATGCCCGCTCGGAATCTGTTAGCAGTTCTGAACGCTGCAGGCGGGGTAGGTGGCTGGCAAAAGCCTCCAGGATGGCAGTCTGGAAGCGCAGGGTTTCCTGTGCCGGGGAAGAGTTGCGGACAAGCGGGTGTACCTGTCGGAGGGAGTTAAAGAAAACCTGGTGCAGGCCAAGGTCGCCGTTCCGGATGTGCTGCACGGTGCTGAGCCCTTGTTTCGCCAGGACATAGCCCTGGCGAAGGGTACCGGCGTATGCCTGTAAGGCTGCGATCTGCTGCACCAGGTATTTTTCTTGTGTCTGCTTCTGCCGGAGCCATTCCCCGGTTGTCTGGGCGCAGGCCACGGTGGTCAGGACGGTCAGGAGCAGGATATGCAGGATGGTCTTCATGTTAGTTGTCGGTTGAAAGGTTATGCAGTTGCTTTATCAGTTGCAGTTGCTGCCGCTCGCCGGACCGCAGCAGGCTGAGACGGGTATTCTGCTCATTGAACTCGCGCAGGTCGCTGTAGAGCTGCTCCATTCGGTCTGCGGCCTGGTGAATGAGCCGTAGCCGCTGGCTGTCCTGCAGCTGTATGGAGGAGGGGCGGGTAGCCAGCAGCAACAGGTCCAGCTGTTGCACGCTTTCTTCCAGGATCGCGCCATAGACCCGTTGCATGTAGTCCAGCTCCTGTGCTGAAAAGATGCCCTCCTGCCGCAGGAGGCGGAAAGCCTGGCGGTGCGCTTCCACCAGGGCTTCCTGTTGCCGGACAAGGTCGCGTACCCGCTGAAAGAAGCCAATTGCCGCCTTCACTTGCCGGAGCTCCTCGTAATACGCTGCGTAGAGCAGGCGCTGTCGCTCTGTCCAGTCTGCTATTTCCCCAAGCCGGAGTGCTGTAAGCTTGTTTTCGAGTACCTGTTGTGCCTGCTGCAGCCAGATCGTCTTGTTCTGGAGGCGCTGTACTTTCAGGTCCACTGCTACGATGGCCTTTTTGACACCTGTCCTGATCACTTCCAGGATAGGGTCCTGCGCCTGAACCGGATGCCTATACCCGGCAGCAACGATCAGGCATAGGGTAATGAAAAATATTCGGGCACTTGTCTTCATATTTTTAAATGTTTAATCGGTTCGTGATGGATCAGGCGAGGCCATCCCGTATAGCCTGTGCCAGGGCGGCAATGCCCTGGCGGACGTCGCCTCCCTGCTGCTCGGTATAGGCCTGCACCTTTATCTTTTCTGATTCTTCCGTTGTGTAAGCCAGGTATTCTTCGAGTGACACTTCTGTGCGGTAGACCCTGGAGTAGGTGCCACCCAGGCTGATAAAGACCTCTTTGTATTTGCGGGTGGGATCATTGGCTTTGTTGATGGAGAGCACCAGCGTCTTTTCCTTTTCTGTCAGGCCGAGCAGCTGCTGTATTCCGTCAAACTTGTTGAGGTACTTGCTTTGGTCGAGCAGAATCTTGCAGTCTGAATTGTTGATGATAGCTTCCTTGACGATAGGAGAAGAAATGATATCCTCCACCTCCTGGGTAACCACGATGGCTTCGCCGTAAAATTTGCGCACAGTCTTGAACAGGTACCGGATGTACTCTGCCATTCCTTCGCGGGCAATAGCTTTCCAGGCCTCTTCAATGAGGATGACTTTACGGATTCCCCTGAGCTTCCTCATCTTGGAAATGAATACTTCCATAATGATGATGGTCACCACCGGGAAGAGGATCGGGTGATCCTTGATACTGTCCAGTTCAAAGACGATAAAGCGTTCGTGCAGCAGGTCCAGGTTTTCCCGGGCATTGAGCAGGTAGCCGAACTCGCCGTCCCGGTAGTAGGGCCGGAGTACGTAGAGGAAGTTGTCAATGTCAAAATCCTTTTCCTTTACGCCGTCATCCCGCAGTTTGCGTGTAAAGGTGCCGCGTACAAATTCATAAAAGGTATCAAAGCAGGGAAAAAGCTCTGGTTTTGCCTGCAACAGGTGGTAGTACATTTCCAGTGCATTGGAAAGCGCCACGTATTCGGAGCGTGAAAATGCTTCGCTGTCCTTTTTCCACAGTGCCAGCAGCAGGGTCTTGATGCTTTCTTTTTTCTCTGTGTCCAGTGCATCGCCTTTAGGGATGTAAAATGGATTGAATCGGATGGGGTTCCTTTCATTGTAAGTAAAGTAATACCCCTTGACCAGGTCGCAGAGCCCTTTGTAGGAATGTCCCACATCCACCAGTACAATGTGACTTCCCTGTTCGTGGTAGGAACGCACCAGGTGGTTGGTAAAGAAAGACTTGCCACTGCCGGACGGACCAAGGATAAATTTGTTCCGGTTGGTGATGATGCCCTGCCGGACGGGTTCGTCTGAGATGTCAACATGTACCGGTTTGCCTGTCAGCCTTTCTCCCAGGCGGATGCCCACCGGGCTGAGGGAAGAACGGTAACTGGTTTCCAGGTTGAGAAAGCAGCAGGCGTGTTCCAGGAAGGTATCGAAGGTCTCGTTCATGGGGAAGTCCGCCTCGTTGCCCGGCAAGCCGGCCCAGAAGATTTGCGGTGCTCCTGCTGTTTCCAGGTGCGGTACCGCATCGAGCTGAGCAATGGCGGAAGAGACCTGGTTACGGAGTTCTTTGCTTTTTGCCCGGCTGTCGGTCCAGGCCAGTACATTAAGGTGTGCTTTGACAGGGAGCCGCTGCTGGCTGATCGCCTCGTTTAGGAAATCATGGGTAGCATCCCGTGCAATGGCATTTTCGCGTGAGTAGGCAGCCAGGGACTGCAACCGCAGGCGTTTACGCTCCAGGCGCTCCAGGGTCTGGGGCACATTCTCCAGAAAGAT
This sequence comes from uncultured Pontibacter sp., assembly GCA_966250805.1. GTDB lineage: Bacteria > Bacteroidota > Bacteroidia > Cytophagales > Hymenobacteraceae > Pontibacter. The sequence continues at coordinate 174,153 of CBINIP010000009.1, forward strand.
ATACTGGTTCAGGATATGGTTGCAGGGCAGCAACAGCCCGAGGGGAGATGCGAAGCCGGTGCTGAAGCGGGTCCTGTCTGTCGAGTATTTGTCATAATTTACCCGTGGCCCGCACAGGGATGGCAGGTGAGCGGCATCGGCCAGGGTAAACAGCTGGCAATGCTGGTTCCCTATGCGGAACTCCTCCTGCAGGTGAATATCCTGCAGGAAGGGGGCGCTGTGGCGTGGCAGCAGGCCGCAGTAGCGCTCCAGCAGCCCGGCCACCTGGTTTGTGCCGGCGAGTTCATCCCGTCCCAGCCTGCGAAGCCGGACAAAACCGCTGTCCTGGAGTACGCGTTCAAACTGTCCGACCTGGTCGAGGAAATCGAGGTAGCGCTGGGGCTGCAGGGTTTGCAGGGGTGCCAGCGAAGTGCGCAGCAGGCTGGACAGCAGCGAGCTACTGGCTTTCCTGCTGTCTGCTTTCTGGGTCAGCAGGATATAACACTGGTGGTCCCAGCCGGGCCTTTCGTGGAAGAAGCGTTCGCTGGCCCTGGAAAGGAAGGTGTTTCCTTTCTGGTGGAAGTCAGCAGCATAGGAGCTTTCCAGGAACCAGTCCTGTTTGTGGAAGACAGATGCCCGGGGCAGCAGGCGCAGTGCTTTGGTGAAAGCCTGATGCAACGCTTCATATTCATTGTCAGACAAGGTGAAGATTTCCGGCAGCGTTGCCTCAAAGGCGATGGTGACGTCTCCCTGCCGCGAAAGCACGCAGTCGTGCTCCACCTTGTAAACCGGCAGGATGCGCTCGATATCAATTGCCTGTGCCATGGTCGCCCTCCTTTCTAATGCTATGTTCCGCTGACAGGGTGGTGAAAGCATGGCGTGACCGGATACGGACACAGGCCGGGATGCTGCGCCGTGCCACCTGCTTGAGGAGGCCGTGCTCCCCGTACGTGTTACTCAGGTGGTAGGTACCTGCAAAGAGCAGGCTGCCCAGCACGAGGATGGTGCCCAGGCAAAGCAGCAGGTTGGCGCCTGCCAGGTACATGCCGGCAAAGAGGAGAAGGAGGACAACCAGGCCGGCGGCAAGGTAGCCGATATAATGGGCTTTCAGCCCGCGGAACACCAGCGGCTGGTTGATGCCCTTGTTGATGTGGTATACACTGCCTGTCATGATAGCCGGTAGTTAAATGCCAAAGAATGATTTCAGGACAGTCGCCACTACTACCAGGAAGATGCAGCTGCCAAACCAGGCAGCTGCCACCTTACCGGTATCCGGTTCACCGCCGTTCCACTTCTGGTAGACCTTTACAGCACCTACCAGGCCGACCACCGCCCCGATGGCGTACATGAGGCTGGTGCCGGTGTCAAAGTAACTGCTGACCATGGCGGTGGCTTCCTGGATGCCGGCGTTGCCGTCCGCTGTCTGTGCCTGTGCGACAGATGCCAGGATGGAGCATAAACAGGTTAGGAAGCTTGCCTTTGTCGCCAGGCTTCTGGTTCCTGGAAATAGTAGAGATGGGAAGAATTGCTTTTTCATGATGTCTGAATCGTTAGGATAAAAATGAATTCATTTATGCGATGTGCTCCTGCTCAGGCCATAGCTGCTGCAACTCAGCCGCCGTAAGCTGAAAGGACAGCCTGCCGTTGCCAGCTGCCAGGAGAGACCGGATGGCCATTTCCCGGTGTCTGTCATCCGCCAGCGGGAAGTCTGCCATTAGCAGGCGCAGCAGGGAGAGGAAATCGTTTTTTTCTGCCCCGGTCCGGGCTGCATGATCCAGCAGCGGTTCCACTGCCTCCAGTAACGCGGCCAGTGCTGCAGGCAGTGGCTCCGGGTCTGTGTCAGAGGCAGTGCCCGGGTTGTCTGCCGCTTCTGGCGGGGAAGCAACCCGAATAGCGGCGGCATCGGTAAGGGATATTTCAGCAGCTACCGGACCGATGCAGGCATCAGGTTCCGGTGGAGATGCTGCAGATGGCGGGGCACGCCGGCTGTACTTCCGGTACAGGTGGAAGAGTTCCTGCCTGTAGCAGAAGAACAGCGTGACCAGGTAGTAAAGCAGCAGGGCGCTTCCCAGATACAGGAAGAACTGGTGCCAGGTGAAGGATGTCAGCATAATGTTGCGTTTTTAGCCCGACCGCCCCATGCGGCCGGCTTGGTGATAGCAAAGGTGAAGAACCGGCGTGCCCGTTTTTCACAAGTCGTACCGTAGGGGGGAAAAATTCTTTTCAGACAAGGGAGCGCCTGACCGGGTGGGACGGTCTGTAAATAGCTGGTGTCCCTTTTCGCAGTGCTTCAGGCCTGCGGAAAGGGACACCAGTTGAAAAAAGGAAGGGAGGCGGTTAAGCTGCGTCCAGTTCATCCATTCGGATAGCCAGCCTTTCCCGCATCAGGTCTAGAAATTTGGTGCGGCTGTCTTTTTTGCGCTGGCGCATTTCCTGGAAGGTGCGGTAGACACTGCCCAGGCGTACCTGGAAGAAAGCTTCCAGCTGGGAGGCAATTTCCAGGACGCCTATCGTGCCGTTGTTGATCTGCCCTGATTCCTGAAGGGCATAGGCCAGTTCGATGAGGTGGACTTTGGACCCTGTCCAGCTCAACTCTTTTTTATCCTGCGGACTATCTCCGGGCGTATTTCCTGCTTCAAGGTCCTGCAGGGCTGCCAGCAGGTAGGTTCGCAGGCGTTCGTTTGCCTGGAGTCGGGCAACCACATAGTCATAATGGGTGGTAAAGCGGTTGTCGGTATCAACGGCTGTAGTGGCGTAATGGTAGGGAAGGTCACAGGAGCCACGAACAAAAAGTTTTGAATCCAGGAAAGTAGCACCAGCACGCAGGTACTGGGCGAGCTGAATGTGGTGATCGTAGAAGATGCGGATAAGCAACAGCTCCCGCTCGTAATGCCTTTTGATGTGTTTCGTGCTTCCTGCAGGCTTTTTCAGCTCTACGAGCGCCAGCCGGGAGGTATAGATGAGGAGGCTGGTGAATTTGGGTTTGACGTGTTTGAAGAAATAGATTTCCTCTTTTTCGTCCGGGAAGGTGTGGTGGATGACGAGGGCTTTGAGTTCCTGAATCGCTTCGTGGATCAGGTTTAAGCTTGTTTCACGGCATTGCGCCGGGGAGAGGGCTGCTTGCAGCTCTACTTCCCGTAGCTGGTCTACCAGCTGTTCATAGCGTCTTTCTGCTTGGTGTATCATATGCATGTAGGTATGGTGTTACAGGTATGATGACATGCGTACCGGACGATGGCTCTTGCATCGTGAGGAGAGGTTCTGCTTCAGAAGCTCTGCCAGATAGCTACTACGGCAGCGTGTCGTTGGGGTATGGTATGTGTTCTGCTGCTGACATGATCGGAGGCTATGCGCAGGCAGTGCCTGCTTCCTGAAATGTACCGGGTATCTGCCGACGGGGAATGATACCAAGTATTTTATATAGCTTATATTTAATGTCATAACAGAAAGTTGCATTTATCTCCTTGGGAGCGGTGTTGTCAGGTTTAATTTGATGTAAGTGATTGTGTATCAGAGCTTAAAAGTTTCTGTTGTTTTCCCCGTACTCTGATGGGATATTTCCCATGCACTCGCTGATGATTTGCTGGATGTCGTCCCGGATCCGGGTATAGTTTTCCTGTACCTTACCTGGTTCCAGTTGCCGGATGACAGGAAGGGGGTGGTAAGCTTTTTCTTCGCGGGCGATAGCTGCATGATCGTTAGTGATCGTTGCATGGAATGTTTTCAGGGGGAGGAGCTGCCCGGGTTCATCGGCGACGAGACCCACAAATTCGCCGGAGGAAAGAGAGGCGATGGTTGCCGGTGGTATGGCAGCATCGAGTTGGGTGGAGCGGCTGAAAGAGGTGTCGCCGGAATTTACCGAGATGCTTTCCCGCTGCTGCACGATTTTTCCAAACCGTTCAGAGAGTTGCCGTGCGGTTTCACCGCTTACCTGTCCGCTGATGATATTACCGACAATGTTCAGGATTACTTCAGCCTGCTCCCGCCCGTAGTCTTTTTTCAGCTGACTGTAATCCTGCACCCCCAGCGTGGTGGCTACCTTGTTGGAGCGGGCCGTGGCGATCAGGCTGTCGATGCCGTTGAAATAGATGGTGGGAAACTCATCGAAGATGAGGCTGCTTTTGAGGCGTCCTTTCTGGTTGACGAGCTTGACTGCACGGGAGACATAGAGAGAGAGAACAGCACCATAGACCTGTTGTTTCTGCGGATTATTGCCCAGGCAGATTATCTTAGGGGACTTCGGGTTGTTGAGGTCCAGGGTAAAGTCATGGCCTGACAGCACATAGTAGAGCTGCGGAGAAGAAAGGCGGGCCATGCTGATTTTGGCGCTGGCTACCTGTCCTTCGAGCTGATCGACCGCTTCCTGTTCAAAGGCAGATACAAAGGGATTGATGAGTACGGCAATTTCCGGCTCGGTACGCAGCACGGCAAAGAGCTCCCGGTAGCCTGCCTGCATGAGCTCGATGACATGTGGCAGGGTGCAGTAGCGCCCGTCGCGGTATTTTTTGAGAAACCAGATGATGGCCGTGACAAAATTGATGGGCGACTCGACGAAAAAGTCTCCCTGCCGCCTGATCCACTCGCGGTTAAGTCCCAACATGATGGTACGCGATGCTTCCGTGGCATCGGTGATATCGGTCATATTGCCCGGGTCCAGCGGATTGCAGCGGTGTGTGCGGGTAAGGTCATCGAAGTTGATGAGGTAAAACCTGGGAGGTACCGGGTAGGAATTCACATGGTGCCGGAGGGTATTATAGGCGATCCTGGCCAGGTCATCGTATTTGAAGTCATAAAGGAACATGGTGAAGCCTTTCCGGATGTGCTGGGTGATGACGTGCCGGATTACAAAGTAAGACTTACCTGCACCGGGTGTACCGAGCACGAGCAGGGCCCGGAAAGGGTTGATGATATTGATCCAGCTTTTCCTGCGCTTGCCTTTGAGGGTATAGAGTGCGGGCAGGTTAACCGAGAAAGGGTTGTTCAGCAGGCGCTCTTCCTGGGGAAACGTTTCATTCCCTTTGTTGAAGACATCACGCCCCAACTGCAGGAACAGCAGGCGGGAGAGGCGTGTGCCGCCTGCGAGTACAAGCAGGTAGCCAAACAGCGTAAGTGTACCATAAGCGATAGCTGCCGTCGTGACAGACCAGCTGCTGGATAACAGGAGGCTGCTCATTCCATACAACAGCATGCCACCCGAAAGACAGGCGACAATAGTCCCGGGCCGGGCCTGCTCATCTTTTTTTCCACGCGTTCCCAGCAGGGAGATAAGCAGCAGTAGCAGCGCAGCGCCTTTGGAGGTAAAAGTATCCCGGAACAGGAACAGGCGAGCTACAGGCTGCAGGATATCCTCCAGCAAGGGGAAAGTCAGGCCCCACTGGCGCCAGGCGGGGTACAGGGTAATGTACAAGTGTAGGAGCAGGACCACCAGGCTTAGTAACCTGGTAAAATCGATGACATGGCGCAGGCCCTGCAGGTTTTCTCCGGTATTCATAGGTGGGTACAGGTTAAAGGTGAGGGTTTCGCTTTTTTCGTTTTCGCCTGCCTCTTCGCAGCTCCCGGGGCAGGTAGTCGTAAGTTGGTGAAGCCTGCAGCACGCGGAGCAGGCTTGTATCCAGGGCACCGGCCGCAGAGCCGGTCCCTGTCTGCTCCTGTCCTTTGGCTGTTGCATACGCTTCGGGCTGCTGGACAGCGGCAGGCCTGCCATCGCTGAGGCGTGTGAGGAGGCTGGCGGCGCTGTAGCCTTTGCCCAGCTCGCTGCCCTTGATGACAACCTTGTGGTGGTGGTCCACGAAGGTGACGCCGAACACGGTACCCTGGGCATTCTCCCGGAAAAGCACCTGGGTATCGACCTGGTGCAGGTACCTGGTAAAAGCGGCTGCACCGTACTGCCGGGCCTGCTGAAGGGCCTGGTCGATGTGCTGCCTGATAGCCGGCCGGAATGTTTTCCGGGAATGACTGTTCTGAATAAACCTTTTTTCCAGGGCAGCCAGCGTAGGCTTTCCGTAGAGGGCGCTTGCCTTGATGGGAATGCCGGCCTTGTTTCCCTGTGCATCCGCCAGGTAGTAGATCAGGCCCTTGTTGCGGTGCATCAGGGAGTTTTCACTGCCCCTGTCGGCTGTGACCCCAAAGCTACGGAGGGCGGCGTTGAGCTCTGCCAGGCTGGTATAATTGTAGTGGCGGGTCACATAGCTGACAATGGCTGTAATGGCCTTTTTTGTCGCTGTCTTACCATAAAGGGCCGGTTCCACTGCTAGGTGCTGCGGAGGAGACAGCGTTTGCTTTTTGCTGTCGGCCTGCACGAGGCCAAATTCCAGCTCCAGCGCTTTCCGTGCCGGTTCTGACTTTTCCCTGCCAATGTTGTGCAGGTTGATGCGTTGTCCACCGGGCGTGATGCAGGTGGTGACAATGTGGAGGTGCGGATGAGCGGCATCCAGGTGACGGTAGAGCAGGAAGGGTTGTTCTCCAAAGCCGATCCGTTCCATATAGCTCGTTGCAATCTGAATGAGCCTGGCAGGAGGAAGCACCTCCTGCAGGTCAAAATTGAGTGAGATGTGAACGGCATTGGTCTTAACGTGAGGGGCTTTTTCCTGGAGCTGTTCAAAGCGGCGCAGCTTGTCGTCGAAGGTCAGCAGGGCCGGCTCCCGCAGAAACCTGCCGGCAAAGAGTAATTCTGCCTGGCCCTCCCGCACCTTCTGCTCGTTATAGCTGAGGGCGCCCCGGATGCTCTTGCCGGTAATGATGCGCGCTACCATTTTTTCGACAGTTGAGAGATAAGCGTAAGCAGCAGGTTTACCCGGCTGTCCACTTCGCGGTATTGCGTTAAGACCTGCTGTGCCAGCATGACCTTGTGCGCTGCCTGTTGGCTGCCGTGAAAGTGGCGGGTGACCTGGTTGATGTTTACCCCGATAAGCTTAAGTTCGTGGCGGATGGCGGCCAACTCTTCTAAAAGGCTGTCATGGGACGTATCCCGGTGAAACACCCGGACAGGCTTTCCTGCCAGGCGCCGCCGGATGAGCTCTCCGATGGAATGGCAGTCACTCCGTTTCCGGAGGGCCTCCAGTTGCTGGTGTTCCAGTGCTGTCAGGCGGAAGGTGACGGGTTTGGAGAGACGTTCTTCCTGCTTTTTCTGTTTTCTTCCTGTCATAGGTGCTGGTTTAAGGAGCAGGAGCCGAGTTCCGAGGCGGGCGGTGCAGCGTTTTTGTATACAAAAATACATCTTGCTCTTACCTTCCCGGTAAGGTTGAAGCTCC
>CBINIP010000010.1:0-175715 GCA_966250805.1 uncultured Pontibacter sp.
TTGCTATCAAGAAAAATCTGTTAGATAAAAATGTGGCATAAGTATAGGCCTGGACAACCCGTTACGTGAGAGCTTGCTCATCAAGAATGACGTGATAGCTCCTGGAACTCCGACCAATTCAAGTTCATACGAGCAACACATCCTCATAAGTAACTTTATTGCCAAAGCTCCTCCTGTAGCAGGAGGAGCTTTTGGTTTTTATACTTTCTAATTTCGGAAAAACTGCAGGAACCTGCTCCTGAAATTCTTCTCCAGCGACATAGGAATGCCTCCCTCCCAGTCATCGTTTCCTTCAATAATAGTAGGGCCATCCGGTGTTATGGCAATGTCCCAACCAACAGAGTGTATGCCATACAGGTAGCTGTGCAGGTTGCAGGCCACTTCTATGCCCTCTTTAAAGTATGGGATCTCAAAACCATCTAATGTAACACCAGTATCGGGGTGGGCTGTTACCCTACCGCCATACCCGGGCTTAAACAGACCTTCGCCTTTCAGTTTACCTGTAGCAGTATCAATAGCCACCACAATGCCACCCGATGCCCAGTTATCTACACTTCTTCCTTTGGTGCCTATCCTGAGCGAGGCGCAGAACACTTCTACCTTACCATTGTTGTTAAACGTGATCAACCGGATGGTATTAACTGAAGAAGGGTGCAGCTCGCTCATTTTAGGGTGCTGCTGCAGGCGCTCCTGCAAAAGGAACTGCCCGGTAAGTTTTTCTTTCAACTGATCTACGGTGATCTCCTCGTCTTTCACATAAAGCTTCTGGTTCTCTATGCGCAGCGGGAAAGCGCCTTTACCAAGTATACCTCCCAACTCTTTACAAAAGCCGTTCAGGTTAATGTTCGGGTCCTGCAGAAGGCTTGTCAGCGGGGCCTTTTTCATATCTGCAATCCAGGTTACTTCATCAGGTTTCAGCAAGGCAACGTTTACCGGCGTAGGTATGCCAAGGCTGGTCAGGAACTGCGAGAACACAAACTTATCGCGTAGGATGCACACATAGTTGTAGCCCTGCTGGTTGGGGTGCAGGTTGCGGCTGTTGCGTATCTTTATAAACTCTTTGTAGGGCAGTACTTCCGGCAGGTCGGCGGTATTTTTTTTATCGAACCCATACACATAATAATACTTGTTTACCTCGCCGCTCCTCACCAGCCATAGCAAATTATCCATCCAGATCGCCCATTTCGGCTTCCGCTTCTCATCGGGGTAATAAGATCTTGAAAGTGTAGGATCGTAAACCAACTGCATTATACCTGTAAGGTTGTGGCGTGTGTGGTTCATCCTTCTGTATGCCTGGTAAAAAGGGTTTGCCATAGTATTATTTTGCTCATTTGGTTATAATTCCTTAAGCGATAAATGCAATCCAAAGGTTTAACTAAAGACCTGCAAACAGAAAAATCAGTATTAATAACAGCCACACAAAGTATAAACAGCCTCTCCAACCATTTTCTATACTAGCGCAAAGGCACTTTTAAGCAGATTTCGTAAAAAAGGATTGATACAGGAGGTTTGAGAATGAACAAGGTATGGAAAGTAGGATTGTGTTTGCTGCTGCCGCTCGGTTGCCTTGCCCAGAACAGAACATGGGAAGTAAGTATAGCTGGTGGTGCCGTTCATAATTTTAAAACACCGCTGCGTATTCACCAGAGCGATCTGGAAACTATAAAACTGGATGCAAAGTATCGCACAGAGCCATTTAACCCGCCTGTTTACTACGACATCCGGGTAAGCACTATGCAGCGGGAAAAAGGCTGGGAACTGAAGTTTACGCACCACAAACTTATACTTGATAACCTGCCTCCAGAAGTGCAGCGCTTTTCTATTACCGATGGCTTTAATCTTTTAACAATAAACAGGCTCTGGCTTTATAAAGGCATGATCTGGTCGCTGGGAGGTGGAGTTGTAATCACGCATCCGGAATCTACTATCCGCAATAAGCCTTTTAATGAAAATAAAGGTATCCTGAACAAAGGCTATTATATCTCAGGCCCTACTGTAGAGGCAGCACTTGCCAAACGCATTTACTTTGCAGAGAAATGGTTTTTGCTTGGCGAAGGCAGAGCCACGGCTTCCTATGTACAGGTGCCTGTAGTGGATGGTGATGCTAAGGTTTCTAATGTAGCTTTACACATTCTCTTCGGTGTAGGATACAACCTTAGTGGCACTAAAGGAGGTGACTAAAGTATAAAAGTAGCTTTCTTCATGCCCACAGGCAATTAGCACAGCTACTTCCTATAGCTTTAAAATAGTAAAACCTCTAGGAAGGTTTGTGGGCTTGTTTACCCTTTTCCTGCTGGTTCATTTCAGCTTCTTTAATAGAAAGAGACTTCCCGATATCTTCATCCTGATCGGCAATATCTGAAAGCCGTTGGTATAATTTATGAAGAACATGTAGTTCATCTTCCGTCAGGTCTTCTACGTTGATCAGTTTATTGCTTGCCCCCTTCATCGCGGCCACTATTTCGTTCAGTTTTAGCTGGATTGCGTGTGAATCTTTGTTCTGTGTTTGCTGGATGATAAATACCATTAGGAAGGTGATGATGGTGGTGCCTGTATTTATCACTAACTGCCAGGTATCTGAAAACTTAAACAAAGTCCCTGAAACAGCCCAGAACATGACAATTGCAAATGCCACTATAAACGCAATTGGCTGTCCTGCTAACTTAGTCGCCTTTGCAGCAAAACTCTCAAAGTTGTGCTTCAGTACTTTTTTATTTTTTTTCATAACAATACTCTTAATGTAGACTATAGCAGAAGACTTTTCCTGTGCTATGCTATATTATTAACGGCTTCGGGGCGCTGTGCGGCAATGTTTATGCCTTTAAATCTGTTTCCCTATTCATTCTTGACGCTGCTCCATCATCTTTTGAGGCTTCTGGAGAGAGTTTATTACTTCCGGCACGTTGTTCAGGGGCGAGTTTATCAACGACGATACAGCATAAGCTTTCATTTCCTCGCTTGGATAAGGTTTCAGGAGGGAGAGCAGGTGCCTGTTGCAGATGGTGACGCCGATGTTACCAACCTGGCCTTGCACACCCTGTTTGGTGTGGGGTATAAGGTGCAATAAGCTGCACTATTTTACCTATAATCAGTTCATAAACTTACCAATAATACCCTCGTAAAATCTAGTATGGTATACAATTGTTTAACTATAAGCACCTTAACCATGCACGAAGACGAATATAGAGCGAGAGGAAACTGGAACGAGCTGAAAGGAAAAATAAAGCAGCAGTACGGTGATATGACAGATGATGATCTTACTTACGAAGAAGGTAAGCAGGACGAGTGGCTGGGCAGGCTTCAGCAGAAGACCGGCAAAGCGAAACATGACCTGAAAAGATGGATTGATTCACTTTAATAAAAACGCAAACAACCCGTAGCAGGCCAGGAGTCCGGTTACGGGTTGTTTGCGTTTGCTCTTAAAGCTATCTTAGCTCTATCTGCCTTTTTTCGGTATCTGGCTGCAGGGTCCTTCGTAACGGACAAACATATAGATCCATAATATCCTCGATAATCGGAAAATTACCGGCAGCAGGCCCACCACCACGGCCAGCACCACGCCTATCATCATAGCCATAGTTACTTCCTCTACAAACTGTGATAGTATAAACAGAGATACTAGAAAAATAGCCACATTAAAGGCAAAGCTTACATACATGGCGCCATAATAGAAGCCTGGCTCAGGCTCATATTGCTGGCCGCAGCAAGGGCACTCTGTATGCATATCTGCAAATTTGGTTGTATATGTTCCTGATGTAAATAACTCGCCTTCCCGGCACCTCGGGCATCTGGCAGCTAATATTCCGTACAATACTGAGTTCTCTTTGCTCATATTTTATATGCTCTATATTCGCTTCACCAAAAGTATAAATTATTCTTACTGCCTACGAGATTAATTTTACTATGGCTTCATGTCTGAGCTGCCTGACCACTCCTTCATCAGAACTAACACTTTTAGGTGCAATAATTTAAATATTGTTATCACACTGAATTCATGCTTTAAGAATAACCCGCCAGCAGAAGTATATTCTTAAAACTCCATTGTGATTGGCGGCGTTAAAAGCAGCAACAAAAACAGCATACCGATGAGCCCCATAAAGCTAAGAGAAGTACTGATAATAGACGATGACAAGACAGCGAACTATCTGAATGAGCGAATAGTGAGAGAGATGGAAATCACGGATAGCATTAGAGTGCTGCATAATGGCAAAGATGGGCTTAATTATATTTTAGAGCATTGCGGCGATAAAGGCAGTACCACGTGCCCCGAACTCATCATACTGGATCATCATATGCCTGTGATGGATGGAAAGGAAATGCTGGAGACTTTGCACGAGAACGGCATGATAGATAAAATGAGAACTGTTTTTCTGCTGCTGGCCATCCATACAAACCAGGAAGACCTGAAAAGATTCGAAGACCTGGGGGTTCAGGAATTTACAGATAAGCCCCTCTCCAAAGAAAGGCTACAGGATGCCTACCAGAAATACTGGGCAGACGATACAGCCCGGGATAATAAAGATTAGGTATAATCCTGTTATCTTAAAGTATTAGCTTCAACCGAGCCTGACTCAGGTATATACCTGCTGCCTTCTTCCATTCCCGGAAGCAAATCCTTCTATACTTTAAGATAATTTCCTTTCTTTACTGTGAGTATACCCTATAGCTGTTAACTAATCAGAAAGGATCTATGAAGAAACTTATACTTACAGACGACGCCAAAACAACTATACTTATTCGCTTAATGGTAGGCGCGGTTTTCTTATCAGAGGGTATACAGAAGTTCTTATTTCCTGATGATCGCGGTGCCGGCAGATTTGAAAAAATAGGTCTGCCCTCCCCTGAGTTCCTGGGTTCTTTTGTTGGCAGCTTCGAGATCATTTGTGGTATGCTTATTTTAATCGGACTTGTAACACGACTGGCAAGTATACCTCTGATCATTATTATGCTTGTGGCCATTGCCACAACCAAAGTAGATATACTGGTTAACGACGGCCTTTGGGAGATGCTGCATGGCAGCAGAACAGATTGGTCTATGCTGCTCGGAAGCATATTCCTGCTCATTAAAGGCGGAGGCTATTGGTCTGTAGACAGAAACCTTCAGCGGTAGCAATCCACCTTATTTATACTTTTAGCCTTTGGCAAGAACGGCAATTGCTTTAATCTGAACTTGCTTAGAGTTTTCTAGAAGCTACACCCTTTGCCCTTGCTGCGTGTTCTCACCAGCAAGTAAATCGGGCGCCGAAGTATAAGTTGTTGGTGAAAACGCCACCAATGGCTATAGTTTACATCAGCAACTATAAATCTATACGGCTTCATTTATAAAATTGCTTTGGTTGGAGAAACACCTTTGAGCTTTTTGAAGCTTTTACTAAAAGCAGCCAGATCCGTGAAATTTAGTTGCGATGCAATATCGCTCCAGTTATGCCCCTGCTTTTTCAGCTCTATACTTTTCTCTATGCGCTTTTTGAAAAGGTAGTTGTAAGGGCTATCGCCGAAACATTGCTTGAACAACCTGTAAAACCGAAACTCTGAAAGGCAACAGGTTTCTGCCACCTGCTTTATACTTAGCTCAGAGAACAAACTGTCGTCCAGCATTTCCTTACCCAAAAGCAAGCGGTTAAACAACTCCTTCCGCGTGGATGGTTTAGTGGCTTCCAGTTTATAGTAAGAGCTGATTACCTCTATATTTTCCTCCATCAGCAAGGATATCAGATCATAGATCAGCTCGATAGCAGGTTTGTCTATGGTTTGCGCTGCTGAGGAAGAAATGATGTAGTTCAGATGGGCTTGCAACTTCTTACCTGCTGTGGCTTCTCTTACCAGCAACTCCGGTGACAAAAGGTAACGGCTGGCATTTTGGTAACTATCCGGGTCGTTTGGCTGAAGCAACTGCAGTAGCATATCGTTCACTAAAGCGGCATCCATATCAATGCAAACGCTCCAGGTTGGCTGGTTCTGAATGGCTACATCCAGGGAGGGTAAAGTCTCGTTCACAAGCAGGTATTTCCCTTTCGAAACCTGGTACCGCTTGTTCTGCGACCAATACGTTTCCAAACCTTCTGCTGAATATTTTATCCCAAGCCCCCTGGGCCGGATCTCATCCTCAATTGAAGTTATAAAAGAGCTTAAAATATGGTTACTGCTTTTCTTCTGTTTATGAGAATGATAATTCCTGTCGTTCAAATGCACGATCTCACAATCAGCGCTGTAGGCGCTTGCTTCTTTCCCTGAAATGTCGAATTCCAACATGATACCGGTATGCTGTATTATTCTTTAAATATAAAGAATCTACAAAAGAATTAGTATGCAGAGCTATATCCAAATCTAAAAAAGGCAGGATATTACAAGTGTATCTAGCAGGAAGATTGATTTCTTTATAAAATAAATTGGCGTCTGTAGAGCCCACTAAAACCGCGCTTACCTAAATATTGAGTAAAAGTTAACTTGCAACATAAATGAAACCGATCCATACACTCCTGCTACTATTGTTTTTTCTGGCTGCTAACCAAACAGAGGCACAGGAATTAAAGCGCCGGGCCAGCCTGGGCTTACGCACTACTTCAATCTCCGACTCTCTTGCTAGGGTAAATAAAATTGAAAGCGGTTTAGTGGTATCTGCCATTACACCTCACTCCACAGCCGAAGCAATCGGAATCCGGCAGGGCGACATTCTGCTTTCTCTTAATAAGAAGCCGCTGCACAAACCGGAAGAACTTGCAGATTTTGGTAAAACACTCTATCCAGGTCAGGCTGTTGCTTTCCAGCTCCTGCGCAATGGTAAAAAGACAAGTATAAGAGGCAAAGCAGTTGCAAAACCACTCGAAACAGCCGCTTCTGCAGATGTGGTTTACAGCCAGGTGCCTTTCAGAGAAGGCCAATTGCGCACCATTATGTATCAGCCTAAAGCAGCAGGCAAACATCCCGCTATTTTGTTTATTCCGGGCTTTCCGTGCCGCTCTATAGACGATTACGGCACCTCTTCTTACAACCAACTGATAAAAGCCTGGAGCGACCTAGGCTATGCGGTAATGCTGGTTGAAAAGCCAGGTTTAGGAGACAACCAGAATACACAGGATTGCATGCAGATAGACCTCTACACAGAAATAGAATCTTTTGAACAAGGCCTCTTAGCTCTGCAACGCCACCCTAAAGTAGACCGTGAAAACATCTTTATTTTCGGCCACTCTATGGGAGGGATTATTGCGCCTATGCTAACACAGAAACACCAGGTAAAAGGAGTGATGGTGTATGGCAGCCCTTACCGCCCCTGGTTTGAATTTGCCACAGAAATGTTCCGCTTTCAGAAGCCTGTAACCGGCACAGATTATGTAGCCCACGAAAAGGATATGCGCCAGCTGCACCACGTGTTGTACCGCTTTTTTGTACTTGGCCAGCATCCTGATACCATCGCAGCCGCTGATCCTGCCTATAAAAAGATCCTTCAGGAAGAGTTTCAGCATAACGGTGGAGACTTGTTCTGGTCCCGGGATTACCGTTACTGGCAGGAAATAGATGAGCTTAATTTAACCAAAGCCTGGGCAGAAACGGAGGAACAGGTACTTTCGATCTGGGGTGAGTATGATTTTGAAATTGTAAATGATGAAGACCATAAACGCATTGTAGAGGTGGTGAATCATTACCACCCAGGCCACGCAACGTTTCTGATGCTCCCTAAAACCAACCACTCCCTGATTGAAGTAGCAGGTATGGCAGAAGGAGTGAAACAAATGAACAAGCGCGACCTGAACTATAACAAAACCCACTTCAGTAAAAAACTTGTTACCGATACCGACGCCTGGATGAAAGCTGTAATGAACAAGAGGTAGTAATGGTTGATACCTGCTTCTGCTAAACTAAAATTCAAGATTCTATACTTCGAAATAACATTCTATTCCGATCATCTTCCCTGCCTCCCGTCCTGGTAATGCCAGGAAGATGATCTTTTCCTTTCTCCGTGTTCAGATTATCAAGTATGTTTCGCCTGGATATCAAAAGGTTTTGTCATCACTGTTCCTAAGATGGAACTACAAATGGTAACAACAAGTTGAGTAAATTGCTAATTTTGAAGCTATTTACCGACTATACTTTCATGATCCTCTTCGAGAACAGCATCATTAAACTTGATTACAATCCTGCAACGGATATTCTGGTAGTAAAACATCCTGACCTGCACGGCTACCTGGTGCCTGAGATAAAGTACAGCATCAGCATTTTAATGGAAACGGTTAGAAATTACGACATCAGAAAAGTATTGCTTGATTCTTCAGATACGGTTGTGTCTGCCAGTCCAGAAGAGAGCAGGGAAGTATCGCTAAGTTTGGCAGCTGGTTTTATGCAGACACGCATCATGAAGCTGGCACGGGTGCAGTCTCAGAGCGAATCGGTAGAGACATTGGCTGAAGGCAACATAGCTAACATACAGCAAACCTATTCGCTTCCGTTCCTGTTGCAGAACTTTCCAACGAAGGAAGAGGCGTTAGTTTGGTTACAGGAGTAAGCTAGTAAAGCAATTGTGGAGGTGAAATATGAGGCCTATTGTCATCTTGCACTTCGGTTTTAGCCAGGATCTGATGCAGACCAGGCTTCAAAAGATGGCGCACGTAGGTACGTAGGATGTGAAGCAGGAACGGCGGGCAACCTGGATTTCAGAGGAGATTCAGCAGAAGCGACTTCACCCGCTTCTGTTTCATAACTTCAGCAACAAGAATGCTGCTTTGGAGTGGCTATTGGCTTAGTGCTTTTCAGTTGAGGCTGAGTTCTTGAGCCTAGCTAATGAGCCATTGTAGCTAATCGATAATTCACCTTTTATTCGCAAAACAAAAAAAAGCCACTTAACGATTTTATTCGTAAGTGGCTGATTGTTAAGTGGGCCCACTTGTCTCAAAATCTAGAAGCTCAAGCAAGTCTGTTATGTCAGTATTGAAGCCTAAGCTCAACATCACCTGTTATAATTTCTCATAAACAGGATCAGTACAGTACTTGTGTTGCTCTTTTGAAAACTGAACAAACTGCCTTGCCACGTCATCTCCAAATAAATTCAACACTCTTACTATATGAGCATGACCAGTAAGATCATGAATCTTAACTTTTGTCAATTGTTCAAAACCATCAACTAAACTGCTAAAGATTACAAAGCCATTTGCATCTAATAACTCTACCTCATAGCCTCCTTCTACACCTTTAGCCATGTATAACATCAGAACATCATTCTCAATTTCTGCAGAAACAATGATTACACCAGTATTTGGTACTGATTGAGCTTCTTGGTTATCAGCAGCTATTAATGTAGTTTTTATAGCCGACAGTTCCTTAGAAACACTCTTCTGAAATCTATACCTAATTCTCTAAGCCAATCACCACTTCTTCTATACAGCAAAATACAAGCTTCTTCATTTATAGGTGGTATCTTGCTACTCCCCAGAGCTGCTACAGTATTGTTTGCAATACCTAAAAGCATGTATTCACCATTATCTGTAGCAAAATGCAGTAACTTAACATGTAAGCGATTCACATTTTTATTTTCAGGAAATAAGCCCTCCCACGTATAGAAAGATATGTCGTCAGCTATTTCTTCAGGAAGATTGGATGGAATTGTACCTAAGCGCTCTTCAACTACACAGCTTATTTTGCACTTTTATATTTTCCCCATAACTGGCTCAAAATATTACCATGAAGGTCATAGAAAGGCGAGACAGTAGTTATTGTTCGTACCGTTCTATCACCTATAATCTCCGTTACTGTTCTCAGAATTGGCTCATGTGTATTTACCATTAACCCGCCAGAAACACCGTTTGCTAGCTCACACATTGTACCTGACGTTGTAGAAGGAAGCTCGGCTAACCAAGGCGTATATTGATGGACCCATTGCAGCTTTTCGGCATTAATTCCTTTCAAGTCAGATGCAATGCGCTGAACATATGCCCATGTATCTGAAAACACGTAGGCGTTTGCAGATGTTAAATCTGATACATGGAACGCACTCCAGATTTCATCATTATGCCCTATTCCAGAGTCTGTTAAATTTCCTGATCCTATTATTAATAATCCTTCTTTTTTCCGAATAGCAGGTTATTTTTGCGTGAAACACTCCTTTTGAATAAATAGGGTGTATTGTGTATGCTGAGGAGTTTTTAAACTCAAGGCCTGAAGGCTGATGCACCAGTTTTTGCAATACCTTTGCATCGAATAACACCATTACGTTCTTCGTATCAGCACCACGTATGGATTTTAGTACTCTAAGCTCAAAGAAGCTAAAGTCAAAGCTGTAGGTAGTAAATAAACAAGAATGATATTTACCACTACCTATTAATTCAATAATCGTTTGCCTAGTTAATGCCATACTACTGCTGAATAAAGGTTAATCCTAACTCTGTTACATGATTATCCTCTGTTATCAAATGCAAATCTTGCCCTATAGTTAATAGTGTTTGCAATCGTGGCAATGAGAATTGAGGTAAGGTAAAATCGTAAAAATTGATAATCGATTCTTCTAAAAAGAACTTCTGTGACGATTGTTGACCATTCCCCATCTTTCGCAGAGCTGTAAACTGATGACGGTTTATAACATTGCGAAAGATAAATTCCTGTAAGAACCTATTGAGTTGCATATCTCCTTTCGCATGAAGCAATTCCATGTATTGTAAAAATTACCACTCCTTAAAGTATCATATCTCCTTCCAAAGGACTTTAACTGATCCAGTTTTACCCAATTGTTGTGGTATAGCTTTATGTTGAGGCAAAATGCAATAGTTGCTCCAACGATAGGCTTCCTAGCCTTTACTGAGGATTTGATGCTCTCCATACAATCTTCTTCAGTTTCCAAAGACAATGAGGTATTATCAAGTAACAGATTAACTTGAGTGTTTACATCTACGTCTTCATTGATTTCTTTCAACATCTCCATTACTGCTGCTGAAAGTTCATTTAATAGCTCTGGCAGATATGCCTGTCCTTCATACTCTTTGTTAAGGAGGTAAAGTACAGACCAAAGCAACGTGTTACAAGCGTATTGCCAATACTCGTTTAACTGGTGGAAATACCACCCAAAGCGAGTGCTATCATCCGGCTGTAGTGTCTCCCTATGATGGTAAATATCGATTGGTAGCCTATAGCAATTATAACCAGGATTATCTTTCAAGAACTGTAGCAATAGAACAAGAGTCTGATTCCTATTGAAATTTTGATCATCATATAAATTGAGCGGATAGTCTTTCCCCAATAACAGCTCTAAATATAAATCCAGCTCAAGACTTTTTTAGGAACTATAGCTAAGTTAAAGGCATTGTTCAACTGCTTTATGTCTTTCACCCATAGTTTTCCTGCTTGTACGCTACGAATAAAAAGAGCTTGTATCTTATCTGAGATACTTGCGGCAAAAGCTTCTGCCATTTCAATTCCACATATTTTTAGTGAGTCATTTTCTTCAGTTCGAACAAACATGTGTGGATCATCCTCCCTACCAACTACCCTGATAATTGATTGTGACTTTACTTCATAAAAAGTAACTACCCCATCACTGTTTGTCGCTTGTTAATGAAATTGCGCACAGGCCATCCCCTTGGTTCTATTGCCTTTCGGCAGCCACCCAGCAACTACGGCCCACTCCGCCGTCGCACCTCTCGTGCCGTCCTGAAACGCCAGCTACCTTTCAAATCACCCGGGCGATGGCCACATCTCTTGCTCTATACAAAAGCCTGTTGTTGCCTTCCCGTCATAATACCCTGGATGCTGCACGCGGAGGAAACCAAGGTGTCTGTCGCACCCTAGTCACGGGAACAGCAATTGCCCCTTTCCTGCACTGCCTTTATACTTACGAGGCTTTGGTCGCTGGCTTGCTCTAATCAACTCGACAACACATACCTGCGGAAGTCACACGCTCCAACTCTTCCCTAGCTATCAGGCAGCGTAGAATGTAATGTTTGGAGAAAATACAGTTCATAGGAATACGTTCGCAGGGGTGGAAAACCAAACCCCACATATCCTTAGTTGACGCATTAATTATATGTCTATAACAGAAGGTTCTCCTTTAACATCTTAACTTAATTTTCAGTATGCTTCTTAACTAAAAAGGGGCCTTAAATAAAGCCCCTTTTTAGTTAATTTAGTTGATCCTGATCTCAGCTTTGCGGTACGCCGTTCCCTCCTCGAGTAGCACCACACTCTCGCGGGTGACCCTGAAGTTCTTATCTGCAAAGTTTTGCTGGATGTACCACTCCACAAAGGCAGCCCTTTTGCGGCTCACCTCACTTTTGGCGGCATCATTTCCCTTACTATCTGAATACCCTGTAATGTGCACTGCCGCACCACGCTGCTGACGCTTCAGGAAGGCCTTGAGTTTGCTGACGCCCGCTTTATCCAAGTATATACTGTTAAAGCCGTACATCAATTCCAAATCTGCTGCACGCACCTTTTCATTGGCCATCTTCTCCTCCCGATCCACTAGCGTGCCAGGGTTCTGTGAACCAGAGACCGCATTTTCAAAAGAGTAGTTGTCTCCAAATACACTTTCAGAGGTTTCCTCCTCTGCTCCTGTTGTATAGGTCGTATACTCGCCTTTACTGCTGGCTGTAATCCAAAGCTCCTGCTCCCCCTGCCTCTTGTAATAGGCGTTAAAGGCATTTTCCTGGTTAACGGTACCAGCCAGTTTCACAGGCTCCTGACCAACCACAGTACCTGCCTTGAAAGGCACTGCGTATACATACGCTGCTTCACCGTCCTTTCTAGAGAAGTAAAGCGAGTCATTAGCCAGGTACGGAGCAAATTCAGATTGACGTGTATTCACTGTTTTGCCAAGGTTCTTTGGTATGCTCCAGCGGTTACCGCTCCATTTGCTCAGGTAAATATCGTCGTAGCCTTTTGTCCTGCCCAGTTCTGCCGAGATCAGGAGCTCATATTTATCCGGTGTCAAGAACAAACCGAGGTTATAGGACTGGTTTTTTAGTTTTGGCAGTTGGCGCTCCCCTACTTTCGTAAAGATTCCGTCAGCGTACGTATAAAATGCTATCACCTCGTCTTTACGGCCTCGCCTGTGGTAAACAAAGAACTCGTTGTTCTCTTTGTTGCTGCCCACTACTGTATTTACTGATCCCTGGTTTAGTACCGGCTCTTTCTTGGCTGTGCCTGTGACCCCTAACTGCTCTGTGTACAGAAACTGACCGTCCTTCTCCTTTTTTGTGTAGATCAGGAGCTTATTGTTTAGTAATGTGACGTCGGCCACCTCTTCTCGGGTCTCCTTGATGGGCGTTTGTGCCTGGGCGGTAAATGCAACCGCCATAAGAAATGTTACGGTGTATACTATTCTCTTCATGTTGCCTCAGGTTACCAGATAGTTACTTTTTTGCCATACTTCGGATACTTCACCGGGATCAGGTTATAGGTTAGCATGATCTCGTTGGTAGACTTATCCATGTACTTTGCATCTGCAGTAGGTATTTCGTATGCATACCCGATGTGAAGCTGGCTTAATCTAATACCACCCTGCACTGAATAAGCCAATTCATTGCGGTATCCGGCTCCAAGCCACAGCATGTTCTGGTATACTGCCTTCAGTTGTCCTTCCATGGTGTCATCCAGCTTTTCATCGTAGCGGTACAAGCCGTTTACTACCACGCCAACCTGCTCGGTAAGCGCAGCACGGAAACCAGCCTGTGCCACATGGTGCTGCGGAAATGTATTGTTCAGGAAATCATCGCCGGTCGTCATTTTTCCTTTGGTGATGTCCTGCATTGCGTAGCCTACATAAAAGTTTTCGGCTGTCAGCATCAGGCCCATGTTCAGGTCAAATTTACCTACTTTGGCGGTCTGCCCGTTAAAGTTCTCAAATTCCGGATCTCCTTCCTGATCGGTGGTCAGTTTGCTGGCATCCAGTTGCTGCGAACTATAAGTAGCGGCAGCACCCCAGCGCAGGCTCAGCTTTTCAGACAAACGCACACGCGTGCCGTAGCTCAGGTGCAGCTGCGTTTCAGAGAATGGTCCAAAACGGTCATTCAGTACAGCCAGGCCAAAAGAGTGTTTGGCTTCCAACTGGCGGTTATACTCGTCGTTGCTGCTGCTTTTCAGCAAACCATCTTTTTTCCACGAGGCCAGGTCAGCCAGGTCAAGCTCGGCTGAGGCGAAAATGGTTTTAGGAGCATCTTCAAAACCGGTCCACTGGTTGCGGTAATAGGTTTTGAGCATAGAGCCTTCGTAGCCGGTAAGGGCCGGGTTAAAGTACTGCTGGTACAGCGAGAAATTTGCCACATGTTTTCTGTTCTGGGCATTTGCGCCCAGAACAGAAGCCACAAGGGCTATGGTTAAAAATATCTTTTTCATTTTAATTACTTCTTAAGAATGGTCACAACACCTTTTTTCACCAGGCTGATGTCTTTGATCTGCACGATGTAGAAGAACGCTCCCTGCAGGATCTGTCCGTTCGCACTACGTCCGTCCCAGGTCATTTCAGGATCGGTTGTATGGAACAGGCGTACGCCAGATCGGTCGAATACTTCCACTTCCACGTTGTTGTAGAAGCTCAGTTCCGGTATTCTCCAAGTATCGTTGATACCATCACCGTTTGGTGAGAAAGCATTCACGATCTTCAGCTTATCTGCCGCTACGCCATAGTTGCCTTTGGTCAGGGTAAACTCTTTCTCGATCGTGTTCTGGTATGGGTCTGTGCTGCGAACTCGGAACGTGAACACTGTTTTGCCAGACAAGCCGCTGTTAGACTTCAGGTACACTTTATCGCCTTGTATCTCGAACAGGTTATTGTCTTTGTCGCCGTTGCCAGCTACCAGTGTGTATACAAACTGTGTATCATCCGGGTCAGTGGTTGAAAGCGTTCCGATGGCCTCATCTGCTTTAATATTTGGTGCAAACGTAGTCGCGCTGAAAGCAAGGGCTGTAGGCGCTTTGTTAGGCTCTACTACCACTGTCATGCTGGCTGCTTTGTTACCGGTGTTGGTAGTTCCAGCTGCCAATATAAGCTGACCTGCAATGGTATAGTTTCCAGCTACCAAGCCGTTATAGTTGCCCTGGCTCCAGGTTACACCAATCTGTGCAGTGGAGTTATCAGAGTAAGTAACGGTAACAGTTGTTGGTAGCGGCACATTGGCAAACATTGTTCTGATCGGAACATTAACCGTAGCCGGTGTTGCTACCGAGATCACATCACGACGAACCGTTACGATCTGTATAGCCGTAGCCGTATTACCATTCGCATCCGTTACTGTCCAGGTTACGGTGGTGTTACCTGTCGGGTAGGTAGCAGGCGCATCGTTTGTAACTGTAGCTACCAAGCAGTTGTCAGCTGTTACCGGGTTGCCAAGCACTACATTCGACGCGGTATTTTTACCTGCATCTACATCTACTACCACGGCAGCAGGTGCTGTTATAGTTGGGTTGATGTTATCTACTACAGTAACTATAGCCGGTGCTGTGTGCGTGTTGCCGCTGTTATCTGTAACTGTTAACGTTACATTGTTAGCGCCCACGTTGCTGCAATCAAAAGATGTTTTGCTTACCGAGATAGAAGCAATACCGCAGTTATCCGAAGCAGCAGTGCTAACCTGGTCAACTGTAATAGTTGCCTGGCCATTCGCATCAAGCTGAACTGTTATGTTCCTTGCTGTTATGGTTGGCAGGGTTTTGTCTTCTACTGTAACTATAGCTGTTGCTGTAGCTTCGTTGCCGTTCACATCTGTAACTGTCAGTGTCACGGTGTTTTGCCCCACGTTTGAGCAGTCGAAGGCAGTCTTATCCAGTACAATTGTTTTGATAGCGCAATTGTCGGAGGAACCGTTGTTTACCTGATCAGCTGTAATTGTAGCAGCGCCATTCGCATCTAACTGAACTGTGATGTTCTGTGTCAGTACTGTTGGCTTCTGTGTATCCGTAACGGTAACGTCGAAGCTTATTTCAGACTTATTACCGGCAGCATCAGTAGCTACAAAAGTGTTGGTGGTAGTACCTATCGGGAACAATGAACCTGAAGGAAGACCTGCAGTTTGGGTAAGCGAAATGTTGGTGCCAATGCTGGTACCGTCTACCCATTTCCAACCACCGAACGATTGGCTTGCATTACCCGGCTCTACGTACCAGATATCATTATGGTCGTGGAAGCCACCTACCCATACGCCGCCAACTTTACCTTTAAGGAAGTCGTTTTCCTCCTGCGTATTGATTGATACCAGGTTGCCTCCAATTGCCTGTGCGGCATCCTTAGCATCTGACCACGTCTTTGGAGTTATAGATACATAATAAGAACGGTTACGGAAATCGCCTATCTTGTTATAATCTGCAAAGCTTGCAGAGGTAATAGCATTGAACTCTACTACGTAGTCCATCTCACTAGTACTTGGCATGTCGTTCCAGGTACCGTCGTAGAGGAACTGAATATAGTCTTCTGATCCGCCCCAGTCGTTTGGCTCACCTGCGTTAAAGTAATTGAAGCTAACCATGCAGTTGTCTGTTACCGCTGGTTTGCTGAAAATAACTACTGCTCCGCACTTGTTCAGGTCGTTCTCCTGTGTAATTGGTGCAATAGCTGCTAAAACAGGCGCTATCACGTCTTTTACTTCAACCTGCTGAGTTTGCGTAGTTGTGTTACCATTTCCGTCGTTATAAGTCCAGGTAATGGTATAGGTGCCTTGTTGTGTGTAAACAATCGGGTCAGCTGTAGTACCGGTAATGTTACCAGCCGCATTATCAGTTGCGGTTGGTGCTGTTACTGTTGCAGAACACTCGCCTGTTACAGTAGGCAGATTTGCTATAGTTGGTACAGGAGCTTCTGTGTCTTTTACAGTAACCAGTTGCGTAGCGGTGGCGGTATTTCCTGCACCATCTGTTACCGTCCAGTTTACTGTCGTATTTCCCAGCGGGAAAGTTGCAGGAGCATCGTTTGTTACAGTTTCAACGCTGCAATTGTCAGCTGTAACTGGCGTGCCTAACACGATACCTGTTGCTGTACTTTTACCGGCGTCCGTACTTACGGTAACTGTGGTAGGAACTGATATGGTAGGTTTTTCAGTATCACTAACTTCTATTGTTGTTGTGGCGGTTGTTGAATTGCCGGCAGCGTCTGTTACAGTTACTGTATAAGTACCGGGAGTTAAACCGGTAGCCGTTGCACCTGTACCTCCTGTAGGTGACCAGCTATAGGCATAAGGTGCAGTTCCTTCTGATACAGTTACCGTAGCAGAGCCGTTAGCCCCTCCGCTGCAACTCACATTCGTCTGGGCAGTGATTGACGCAGAAACAGGAGGATAAGGTCGGGTTATGTTTATAGTATAAGTTTTGGTGCTGCCATCCTGTGCAGTAACCAGCGTAGTTATCGTATTATCTCCAATATTCAGGGAGATGTCCTGAGAAGCATTACCACTGGTAACGGCAGTACCGTTAACCGTTACCGTTGCGCTTGCATCTGCTACTACCGGAGTGATTGTAACCGAAGTTGTTGCAGATGTAACAGCCGCCGTGTAGCTGGTTGTACCCGCAGCAAAAACCGGAGAAAGTGTTCCGGCAGATAAGGTCAGGCTGGCAAGGTTGGCATTAGAAGAATAATAATTGTAAAGTGTACCATGCAAAGCATTAGACGTGTTGTCCGTTACCTTCCTGGCAACCGCGTTGGCTTGTCCTGTTACCCCTTCCTCAATACCATAATAGGCTATTAATCCGGCACTTGAAGCACTGATCGGATTACCATAATTAGCTTGAATCTCACTAGCGGTACGGGCAGTGTTCCAAACACGAACCTCATCTATTTCGCCTTTAAATAATTCGAATAAATTGGTACCAGCTATTTCAGCAACCCCTATATTGAGGTTTCTTCCTGTAACAGAAGCATTACGGGCTATGTTTAACACGCCTATCGATGTACCATTTACAAAGAACTCGGTTGTTGCAGCTGTCATTACGGCAGCTACATGATACCAATTCCCCTGAACAAAGGTATAAGGTAGTGCTTGATAACTGGAGCCGTTCCAACTACCTAATCTGTCAAGTCCATTATTTAAGTGTATACTATAACGGGTTCCTGTGCTAGACCGCACTCCTATTAAAGTAGGATTTCCAACTACTTGTCCTGTAATCCAGTCAGGTTTAACCCACATTTCTACTGTACTTGTAGTTGTTTCGAACTTTGCATTGTTCGGTACAGATACATATTGATTTATACCATTAAAACTAAGCGCATATTGTGGTAATGTTGGCGCAGCACGTGTTACATCTATCGTATATTCTTTATTTGTTCCGTCCTGTGCTGTTACTGTTATACTTATCTGGTTAGAGCCTATACTTAATGGGATGGCTGAAGATGCTGTTCCACTTGCTACTGTAGCTCCGTTTACTTTTATTGTAGCGTTTGCATCAGCTTTTGTTGCCGTTATACTTACTGATGATACTCCAAATGTCACATTTGCCGTGTAACTGGTTGTACTGGCAGCGAAAGCCGGAGAAAGCGTGCCGGCAGATAAAACCAGGTTAGAAAGGTTGGCGTTGGAAGACAGGACCGGGGAACCAGTAGTTATGACCAACTGAGGGTGGTTCTCGCCATTCTCCGTCGCGTTAAAGTATATTTCCCCGGGGCTAGGTGGAGTATTGCCAGTCACAACCAGTGACGCGACCTTACTGCCATTGACCTGAGCTTTGACATAGTCTGTAACATCAAACTCCATCCAAGTACCCACCACAGGACTATTCACCTGACCTATGGCTTGGTTAACAGCTGGCGCTGCAGTTGTGGAAGAAGTCCAGTTCTCATTTGACGAAGACCATACCTTAGCAAAAGCATTGGTGCCATTTACAGTATTGACAAATAGCCTCAGTTTAGCAGAGGACACTGTGCCGGACACAGGTGTCAAGGAAAACTTAAGCGCAGCTGTTACCTGGCCATACTCAGAACTATACGCTACATAACAATTAGGATCATCTGGATAAGAACCATAGCTATCAAAAGAACTGTCTAAAGTTGGGGTTAGGGTAATAGGGCCGGTACCGTCGCTAGTTGTAAAAGAGACTTGATTACCGTAAGCTGTTCCCGCTGTATTAGTAGCATAAGCCCGTACATAGTAAATAGTGTTTGCAGTTAGTCCAGTAATCTGACCGCTAAAAGCGCCTGTACCACTACCTATGGCTAGCTTGTTGTTGCCTGTTGTTGGATTTGTAGAAGTTGCCCAAACCACACCGCGTTCAGTTACAGTGCCTCCGCCGTCGTTAGTAATATTACCTCCAACTGTTGCAAAAGTACTGTTGATATTATCTGCATTAGTTGTTGTTAAAGTTGGAAGTGAAGCTATCGCAGGGCCAACAATTAAATTATCCAGATATAACCTATCTAGACCGCCGAAGTATAGCGATACAGAAGAAACATTTACATTCTTTGAAAGTATAGCTGTTGAATTACCTCCAAAAGTTTGCTGCGGATCAGAAGACCCGCTATAGGTTACCCGAAGATCTTTGTTTGCATAGTTTGAGTAATTAGTATACTTTAACCAAACCCCGTAAAACTGGAATCTTTGGTTATCCTTACGCTTTATCGTAACGTTAATGTCTCCGCCGCCAATAGCAGTAATAGATCCACTATTGGACTCACCTCCGGTAGAAGAATGTGACCAGTTGGTTACTTGACCTATTGCAATATCATAGTCAACGCCGCCAAGATTTACGGTAGCATGTGTATTGTATCCCGGCCATGAACCGGCATAAAACGCAGGTGCAGCTGAGAAATCAGCAGTATACTGTTGCGCTATTGCCTGATTAGAGTTTACCAGGCAAATAAAGAGTACAAGGCATATGGCAAGCCACCTTGAGCGTAAGCCCAATTGGACACACCATAAGCTTTTACCCTCTCCCCCGAGAGTAAAAGTTTTGAAATTCATAAATAGTTGGTTGTGTATTAGTTAAACAATATAATTCTCCTTATTATACACAAAGGTATATTTCAATATTTAATAATATATATATAATAAAAACTGGTTAGATCATTTATGTATATTCTCTAAATAGTTAAAATACATAAGGTAATGCGTTGATTACTATTGGTTAAACCTGCTGAACTGATACAGTATAGTCTAGAGTGTATGGTAAAGGCCATACTTTCTTACCTCACGTTATTACTCATTGATGAAGCAGAGCCTGTTTAATGATATAAGAGTTTCTACTCACCTGTGATCAAGTAAATAAACCAAGAATAAGCAGGCTCTCTATTTAGCAAAATCACTCATACACTACTCAAAATGCAGCTATGTTACCTTAAGGCAGCAGCTATCACACAGGATATTTAGAATTTCAGTAAACGTTTCTTATTCAGTTCTTTAAACTACAATACTCGCTTTTTTCTTTCTCTTAAAGCCGGCCCTGCTCATTTCGCCCCAATTCTTCTTCCCGGTCAGGTAGTCAAAATTTCCTTTCAACGCCGCCCAAACAGTGATGGGGTGATAGAAAATTGGCTCTAAAATGGCTGTAACAACTAATTTGAGCATTTGTCGGGGCTTTTTATACTGCTGATAGGAGCGTTCCTCAAAAAGAATGGCAAACACCGAGATGGTCAGCGCAAAACTATAGGCTACCCCCAAAAAGGAAACGAAATATAGCCAATCGACATAGCCCGCCAAAACAAGGCACAAACAAAAAAGAACACCGAAGAACTCGATGAAAGGAGCAAACCACTCAAACAGAATCCACCTTGGGAGACCTAGCATCCCCAGCCTACCATAGCGCGGATTAAAGATCAATTTTCGATGCAGGAGCAGTGTCTCAATAGAGCCACGCGTCCAGCGATTTCGCTGTCGCAGTAAAACATCCCACGTCTGAGGAGCCTCTGTCCAACAGAGCGGATCCGGGATGAAGGCCACTTTATATGGTTTTTTTTCTTCATACATCAGCCGCCGCATGCGCACCAGTAACTCCATGTCCTCACCGACCGTTGCAGGGTTATACCCACCTGCCCTGATCACGGTGGCCTTATCAAACAACCCAAAGGCACCTGAAATTAATAGCAAATTATTGACATAGCCCCAGGCCATGCGCCCCATCAGGAAAGCCCTGAAATACTCCAGTACCTGCACCCTCGGGATGAACCTATCCGGCAACACCACCTTTACCAGGCGTCCGTCCTCCACCACGCAGGAATTAGCAATGCGTACCACTCCGCCGGTAGCGATCACGGGCTGTTCCTCTTCCATAAATGGCTTCACCAGCTTCTGTAGGGAATCAGGTTCCAAAACACAATCAACATCAATGCAGGCGATCAGCTTTTTTGAAGACACATTGATTCCCACATTCAGGGCATCTGCTTTGCCACCGTTTTCTTTGTCTACTACCAGCAACTTCTTAAAGGCAGGGTTTTGGGACTTGTATAAGCCTGTGATAGGCTTGGTCGCAATTATACCCCCTGGTACAATGTCTACGCGTTCAAGTTCGTATGCCTCTATCAGCAGCTCCAGCGTATTATCTTTGCTACCATCGTTCACAATGATAATCTCGAAATTATTGTAATGAAGCGTAAGCAGGGAGCGTACATTGTCTACGATCGTCATGGCCTCATTGTAAGCCGGCGCGATGACTGACACCGAGGGGGCATACTGGTAAGACAGCAAGGTATCGTACTTAATAAAGCTGTTCCTCTTCTTGTACGAAGCCATGGCAAAGGCTGAAATAAAGATGAGCAGGACATAGTACAGGCCGATACTTAAGGCATAGAGCAGGAACAGGCGGTTCAAAAGCAAAGCTGCCTGGCTGATGTTTTCGTGTAAGATTTCGCTCATAGGGATTATCCGATTGCCATTGCTTCCATGGGCTGCATGTCTTTTGAATAAACCGCATCCTTGCCATAGAATTTTATTTTACCCTTGTAGCCGGCTAGGCGAAGTGATTTGGCCGCAGCCAACTTAAGGGCTCTGTTCCTTTCCCTGAGCTGACGCTTATAAAGCGGAAAAGCCTCCTTGCCGGCAATAACACGAAGCGTGCGCAGAATAGCCAGCTTGACAGCGTCTACCTCCTGGGTATAAATCGCTATTAACCTGGGACTCGCTTCCAAGTAACGTAATCGCCTGAGCGTATAAACTGCTTCCTCCCTGACATTTGCCGACGGATGATTCAGGAGCCCCAGCACCTTCCCTGCTGCCTCCTGCTGGTTGTAATATGAAATCACGCGCAGACAGAAAATAACAATGCTGTCGTACCTCTTATCCAGCCACCTGGATAAGTCAGGGATGGTTAGATTCGTATGCTTCGCCGCCATAATCAACTGCATTTGCTCCCATTCCAGTATTTGCATTTCCAGCTTATTCAGAAACGAAAAGGGCTTGTGCGTACGAAGGCGCAGCAAGGCCGTATATACTTCCAGGCGAACAATGGGATGGGAGTGGTTCAAAAACTGTTTGATCAGCTTCCTATCCTGCCGCATGTTCATCTCCGCCAGCTCAATAATTCCTTCGACAATAATATTCCAGGAACTGGCGTAAATCTTTCTTTTTGAGTATTGGTAAAGACCGAGCTCCAGGTAAAGGCAGGAGAGTTTTTCAGTTGTATCCCCTAAAAGGTTTTTCCTCAAAGCAAGCAGATTTTTCATGATGACCCGGCGAAACAAAGGGCGCGCCATACATTTTTTGAGCAGCGTTATAATTTGATCCTGCTGCCCTTCGTCTGCCACCAGATAAGACGAAAGCAAGCGCTGTGACTCTTTATCCATCCAGCTTACCTTCCTATACCGGAGTCCGTCGACCCACCTGCTAACTAAGATAAACAGGAAGAGTACAAAAGACAGGCATAGAAAAAAACCTATAAAATAGAGGTTATAGCGCAACAAGCTATCAGTTGGAATAGCTATTTGAGGCATTGGAGCATGGGATTAAAATTTATAATCTACGGATATACCGGTAGTGTACCGGCTCCGGTAAGAAGAGGGTCGGTACTCTTCGTATTCGAACAAGAAACTACTCCCCAGCAGGAATCTTTGTCCGAGCCTAAGCTGCCCCTCTAACCCTATGCCACTGGCATTAAGTCGGCGCATTTCCTCGATCGTGACCTGAGTGAAGGGTGTGCTTCCCTTAACCAGTTTTAACGACAGAAACTCATCGGCATGCTTGAAGTACCTCCTCAGCTGCAGGGTAGCGGTTGTCTTCCATTGGTTGCGCTGTTGCTGGAGGAAGGGGCGGAATGCGACCCAGTACCTGGAGAAGTAAATCCCAAAATGCCCCGTATACAGCAGAACGGTTTCCTCCGGATAAAATAAAGCACGCGTTCCAAGAGAGACCTCCATCTGACGAGGAAGCAGGTAGTAGAATTCAGCCCCCCCCCTGTACGATGGAAATAGCATGCCGCTGGAGGCACCAAGCCCTACATAGGCATAGGCCTTTTCTCCCAGGCGTGGATAGGCCTCCAGTTCGCCCTGAACCCCCTCTCGCTCAAAGCGGTCTGCATAATTTATCTTCGCGATAAAGTTTCCTTTTGGACTGAGGCGTGTGTACTCGATACTACCAAGTTGCCAGCTCGGCGCATCGTCTGTCTGATAGGAAAACCGGTAATCGGCTCGCAGGCGGTTCCCGAGGCTGCCGTACAGTTGCGTCAGCAGTTCCTCAACCTTATGATTGTCGGGCACGTTCACAGCCTTTAGCGCCTGGATCGCCTCCCTGTAGCGATGCAGGTCACGTAGGGCACGGGCTTTGGCCAAATCAAATGAGACAACGTTCGGATACTGGGCCTGCCCCAGCGACGCATAGCGCAGGGAGGCCAGCGGATTTTTAGACCACAATTCAATGTCTGTCAGGGCCAACAGTACTTCGGCTGGCGCAGGAAGTACCTCCACATGCGGAAGCAACACAGCCCTGGCAGAGTCGTACTTGCTTTCCCAGGCATAGGTGCGCCCAATCAGCACGGTAGCATCCGTAAAATCTGGCACCTCCTGAATGACCTGGCGGGCTAACCGACGGCTGCGCTCGTAGTTTCCCTCTCTGGCAAGTTGCTGTGCTTTCTGGAAAAGTGAATCACTGTTCTGGATAGCCTGTGCAAACATAGCAGCAGGGCGAAACAACAGACCGATTACCAGGATACAAAACAGGAATGAGGCACGCAACCTGACGATCATAAAATAGTAGGCTTTTGTGCCGAGAAACGTCTGATGCGCTTTGAAAAGTCAGCAGGACTGAAAGGCTTGGTTATAAAATCAGCGGCTCCTAATTCAAGGGTTTCCCGTATGGTCTTTTCCTCGTTTGCAGATGACAAGACGATGACAGGCAGTTCCGGTTGAGTCGACTTAATATTGACCACAATCTCCAAGCCTGTTACATCTGGGAGCAACAGGTCGGTGATTACCAGGTCAAAGGCTTCGCTTTTCAGCTTTTCCATTGCCTCCTTGCCTGTTGTTGTTGCAACTACAAGACAACCTTCGCTTTCCAACCAAAAAGTGAGCATGTGCAGCAATAGCTCATCATCATCAATAAGAAGGGCTTTCATTACAGTAAAAATATATGCATTATCCGTTTATTAACTAGGTTATAAATGGCAGTAGTTTTCCTACGGCTGCCGGTATATTTTAAAGTTTAACTTTTCACTATCTGTTTCGCCAAGTAGTACAGCTGTTTATCTTGACAAAAGGCTTCCTACAAGTCATTCTATAATTACATTATTTCACTCATACATCTAGGTTCTTTCCAAACATAAGACAAATCACATAAACAACTGAAGCTTAGACCATAAAACAGCTGCAATATTAGCACAGGCGAATAACACCCTCCAAATAAAGTTTTACAACCAAGTAAATAATCTTAAAATTATTATATAACTTCTTTTCATATAAAAGTAGTACGCTTTTGTAGAACCTTTAGCACCTGGTTTTCAGCCTATCAGTTTTCTTTAAATCTGAAGGAAGCAGATCTGGATGAGGCGTTTGCATGCTTAGATGCAGCAAATTATTGGAGCAGATGTATTCATACTAACTACCAAATACTTAATTTTGCTGCATCCTGGCCAGGTCCCAATATAAGTAGCATATAGCTCATTTATATCAGGTACTCTAGCTGTCAGAGGCGTTTTTGTACCAGCTATACTTTAAATTTGTAATACCTTTACCTCCTTCGAATTGCTGCCTGTTTTTTGCTGTTATTATGCTGTTTGCCCGCCAAGGCACAGCAGCAAGACATCCCAACCCCACACCTACCTTTTTCAACCAGCAGCACCCACCTAACTGTCTGGAACGGTGAGAAGTATGTTCCGCTCTTCATCAAGGGCATCAACATGGGCATTGCCAAGCCAGGCACTTTTCCCTGTCAGCTGGCTGCCAGCAGGGCCGATTATAGCAGGTGGTTTAAACTTTTCCGGGAGGCAGGGATTATCACTATAAGGATCTATGCACTATCCTCACTTTTTCGAAGTGCTTGACTCATTCAATTTGACGAATCCGCATCACCCGCTTCTATTTTTCCAGGGCGTATGGCTGGAAGAAGAGGTGCCCGGTTACGAAGAAGACCTTTATTCTTTAAGCTCCTATTTCGAGCAAAAAATCAGGGAGAACATTGATTGCGTACACGGCAACCAGGTCATTGAAAGCCGCCGTGGCAAGGCTTACGGCACGTATAAAATTAATGCTTCCAGATGGTTGCTGGGTTATATCATCGGTCGCGAGGTGCACACGCCGGAAGTACTGCATACCAATGAACGTCACCCGTAGGATAGCTCCTTTCAGGGGCAATACTTCTCTATTTTGAATGCCAGCGCAGCGGAAACCTGGGCCGTGAAACACCTGGACAGGCTAGTGGCCTATCAGTTTCTCCAGCTTGTCAAATCTTTGATCCCCTCAGCCATCCGGGAGAAAAAATCGGTATGAGGACATTGCTACATCTCTTGCTCTATACAAAAACCTGTTGTTGCCTTCCCGTCATAATACCCTGGATGCTGCACGCGGAGGAAACCAAGGTGTCTGTCGCACCCTAGTCACGGGAACAGCAATTGCCCCTTTCCTGCACTGCCTTTATACTTACAAGGCTTTGGTCGCTAGCTTGCTCTAATCAACTCGACAACACGTACCTGCGGAATTCACACGCTCCAACTCTTCCCTAGCTCGTTCACCACCGGAAGCTTCCACCCCGGCAGTAGCAGGTGGTTTGCCGAATTCTCTTGAGAGTTGTCAGCAAATCATCTTTCCCTTTTAGTATATAAACATCTTATAATCAATTATTTAGATTAATACCCACACAAAGGGTGTGCTTCTACAGGGTCCTTTATCTTTTGTACAGCTCGGTTCCTTGCCCAGCGGAGTCGGTTCAAGATACAAATAGATTTGTGCAGCAGTAGCCTAAAGCGCAACAAAGGTGAAGCCTGCACTTGTTCATAGTTTCGTATAAAGGAACCTGTAGGGAATTTCCCCTCCCATCTGAGTGCTCAAAATTCTGGCTCCGATCCCGGACTGTAGAGAAGTTTGAACAGCTGTTGTGTTTAGCGGAACATATTAACATTATAGCCCTCTAGTTGCAGGCACACTTCCACAGCCACTAAATCTATATAAATTTAGTTAGTTAATTCTATCTCACGGTCTACACCGTAAATGAAAAAGCAGCCTTCATACACGCATTGTGGATGTTCCTTATAGCGATCCAGAATCTTAAGCGCCACCGGAAGCAAAGGTATACGAGAGGCGGTATCTGTTTTCTGACGATTCTTGAATATCCACTGCTCTGCTTCTACCAGCTGCCGTATGTCTGTTCATTTTAATTTTTGTACATCAACGTATGCCAACCCAGTAAAACAGCTGAAGAGAAAAATATCCCTAACCTGCATCAGGCGGTTACTTACAAACTCCTTTTCAGCCATTGTTTGCAGCTCCTCTTCTGTCAAAAACACTCTATCCACCTTTTTGGTCTTAGCTTTGTAGTTGCTGAAGGGATCTGTCTTCAACCAACCATTAGCCAGGCAAACACGAATCACTTTACAGAAGTTTTTGATGTATTTAACTGTTGAATTATTGCAGCACTTGCGGACGCTAAGAAGATAAAAATCATATTCTGAGACAAAGAAGGTGTCCACCTTCCTGATATCTATGTCATCAACCTGGTACTTCCAGCGCAGAAAATCGGCAGTATGCCGAAGAGAAGTTCTATACCGTTTCAGTGTTTCTGCAGAATATTCAGAGCCAACCAAGGCCTTTAACTTTGAATTGTGCTCCTCAAAGACCTCCATCAGCATTCTCGGGCTCTCTTCTTTTCCGATGAATTTGTTTTTAATAGTCTCCGCCGTAATGGGCTGCTCTGCTTCTACCAACTGCCGATAAGCCTCATATACTTTTGCCTGAAGAGTGTCCAGGTATATATTCATGGACTTAACGCTAGCTTTTGTACCGGAGGCCCGCCCTGCAGCGGCATTCCACCGGCTGGGCTCGCACTCCCTTCCGGTAGTCAGTTATGCACGTTTTCCTTCAACGGTAATCCGCATGTAAATCGGAGCAGGGCCTGAATTATAATATTTTGGTTTCTTGAGATAGAACAGGAGGTTGAAATTGGCTCTCATAACAGTGAATTTGAAGTTGAACAAACAGCTTCACAGTCACTTGAGTTTAAGATATATACTTACTTTATATTCTAATTATCAATAAGTTACACAAAATATAGTAAGATGTCGTTCATACCTATGATGGGAGAATAGGTATAAAAGTTGCACCTGAAAATATTTCGCGGTCGTTACGCTTCATGAACACACTCATCAAAATTATGAGAGTTAGAAGCAATCATGTAAAGGCAAGGCACAGTACTACATATGCAGTTATTAAAGGAGAAGAAATAGAGATTAGCTTACGAGAAAAATTACAGAGAACTATTGTTGAGGAAAAGAATTGGAATACTGCCATATACAAACCTACTGGTGTTTTAATTTTTAAAATGGATAGGAGTGCTTGGGTAAAAGAATGGGTTGATGGCAAGTTACCTCTTGAACAGCAACTATCGAATATTATAGCCAGTCTAGAAATTAAGGCTCAAACGAAATAGACCGGAAGATCAGATGGCAAAAAGAAGCAGAACAGCAACGTGAAAGGGAAATGATAGAACGTGAGTTAGAGACTCGTCAAGAAAAGGAACTGGAGAGCTTCAAAAAGCTTCTTAAAGATGCAGAAAGGTGGCGACAGACCAAATGCTACGTGAATATATTGAGGATGTGAGAAAGACCGCTGTTGCTCTGGATACTTTAACCAATGAAATTGACGAATGGCTTAAATGGGCATCTGATGAGGCAAATTGGTATGATCCCCAAATCAGGCAAGAGGATGAACTTCTAAGCAAAGTGGATCGCGATAACCTAGTTCTTAAAAAGAAGTATACCTATCCAGCTTGGTAGGAATTAATAACCGTACTTAAGGGGGATAAAACGAGACGTCCAAAAACAGTAAATAAAAAAGTGCGAAATTTGTGCGAAAAGGGCGTTTTCTGAAATTGGCGAAAAAACCACTCGTTCCATTGCCTTCCATTCAGCTTCCATTTTGGCGTTTTCCTTAAAAGGCATTTAAAGCGGTGTAAAAACTGTTTTAAATGCCTTTCTCGTTTAGCCTTTTCATGAGTATGCTTACATCCGCTTCCAGGGAGCTGAGGCGGTGCCAATAGTCTGATGGTGCTTTGAAATCTGCACTCATAAACATGCGAGCGTACCAGATTTCCTTTATATCTTCTGGGGGTATGTGCAGGTTAGGATAGTCGTTTCTGCTGGTTATGGCATCCGATTTAGCTATTATATAGCCATACTTGTCAATACGATTTAAAAGCCGTTTAATTACGATTCCTTCGTGTTTTGTGACTACTATATATATCCTGTCGTCACGAATATCATCGGTACTTTCAACGTGTTCTCCAACAACGATATCACGGTTCTTAAGCGTAGGAGCCATTGATGATCCTTCGATTTCAAACATCCGGAATGTGCCGTTTCTGAAACCAGGTAAACTATAGTTTGGAAGTGTTTCAATGAACTCAGGATCACCATAACCAGCCAGGTAACCTGCCCTGGCACGTACTGGCACATATACTATATTCTCATTCCCTTCCCGGTCAACAGTAACTACCATTGGAAGCCCCAAATTACGAGTTGGGCTTGCAGTTGGGCTTGCAGTTGGGCTTGCAAATTCAGGGGAGATATGTACGGTTTTGTCCCTGTTAAGTTGGCTTAGGCTTTTGTCTGTGGTAGGGGTAAGTGCATATACATTTGCTGATTTTAACATATCACCCTCTCCAGTTACCAACCAAGTTGGATTCA
Source organism: uncultured Pontibacter sp. (assembly GCA_966250805.1). Classification (GTDB taxonomy): domain Bacteria; phylum Bacteroidota; class Bacteroidia; order Cytophagales; family Hymenobacteraceae; genus Pontibacter. Next base: position 29,209 of record CBINIP010000010.1, read on the forward strand.
AATCCGGAAATTCAGAGAAAATTTTCTCAAGCACATCACTTCCGACAGAGGCTATACGCTTTATCTGCTTGCCTATATAACCATTGCTCGTACCTATACGCTCATCGAAGCTGTTTAAGCTAAGTTGCTTATACTCAATAAATTGCTTTAACCGCTCAATGGTCTTCATATAGGGTGTAGAAAATTGTCTGTGCTTTTGCAGAAAAAAATCTGTGTTTGTATTGCTTTGTACAGAAAATAGTCCGTATAATTGTATCGCAAAGCAATACAAACAGTATCAAATATAAAAATAAAAAATCGAGATGTCCCAAAAAGCGCGAGGAATATGGAAGATACCTGCAAAGGTGACAGCCTATGTAGTGGGGTGTGGGGAGACAACAGTTGTCAATGTCCGTGCTGGCATACGGTCTGAAGACACAACTACCGGCCAGAAAATAAAGATGGCCGATGAGTTATTGCTTGAAGGCGCAAGCCTACTGATTGATGAAGTAAAAAAAGCGGTTAATCCAGAAGTTTAATCCTGGCAACAGGAACCAGACCTAATAATTAAATGAAGTATCTCAACGGCAACATATTGTGTTTGACCTACGATGAGCTTGTGCCTGTTATAATGCCTAAAGGCACCTATGATAGCTGCAAATCTCGCGGGAACATAACAATCCACGGACGTGGCGGCAATGGCCGGGAGGTACTCGTTGAGTACGAAAGCCTGCCATTCAAATATAAGAAGGCTGTGCAGGATCAGTACGGCAATCCTTACGAATTCATGGCTAAACAGCCTATCCTGGATATGATTCAGATGGATCATAAAGCCCAGGAGTTTTATACAGGTTATGTGCTGCCAAACAGCATGAAATTACCTGAAGAATACATTCAAAAGTATACGCAAGGTGCCAGCTGGCTTAACACTATCGGGCTTTTAACTACCGATAAAAGAGCTTTAAAAGAGTCTTTAAATGTGCCTGTAGGTGCATTCTGGGAGCTGATAACTGACCTTATTCGTGTAAAAAAAGTGGCTTTGCCTACTTCTTATAAGCGCCTGAACGAGAAATTGAAGCAATATAAGGCTGAAAGTTATTCGGCACTGGTAGAAGCATGGCGCTTTGGCAACGATAACAGCAAGAAAGTAAAGGATGAAGTAGCTGAAGCGCTGCTTATCCAGATGATTGCACACCCACATCAGCACGATGATACGGTAATAGCAGCTAAGTATAATGAGTGGGCTATTGCCAATGGCAGAGAGCAGATCACTGCAGGAGCTGTAGGTTACAGAAGACAGAAAAACGCACACCTGGTAACGCAGGGACGTGAAGGTAATTCAAAGAACTACAATAAGTACAGCAAACAGATACATCGTGACAGGCCATCAGCTCCATTGCTGCTGATCAACTCTGATGATAACGTACTGGATTTGTACTTCATGCAAGATAAGAACCCATATAAGCGTCCTGCGCTGTATGTGGTAATGGATGCCTACAACGACTACATTTTAGGGTATGCGATTGGCGAAACGGTAACCATTGAGCTTGTAAAAGCGGCTTATCGTAACGCGATGCACCATGTAATGCAGTTGACTGGCGGTGCTTACTGCTGGAATCAGATTCAAACTGACCGTTGGAGCATCGGTAAAGACAGTGAACTGACCAAATTCTTTAAAGCTCAGGCACACTTTACACCAGCTACGGCAAAAGCAGCACAGGGTAAATACATCGAAAGAGCCTTTGGTACCACCTGGCACCAGAACCTGAAGATGTTCCCGAATTACTCCGGACATAACATCACGGCAAAAGAAAGAATCAACCCGGATGCCATCGATAAGAGCAAAAAAGACTTTCCACTTTGGGAAAATGCGACTCAGGTAGTAGACGGTTTCATCACAATGATGCGCCAAACCGTCAACCCTAAGACAGGAAAGCCACGCCAACAGGAATGGGTAGATGCATTCTGGGCTTCGGAGAAGAGCCAGCAGAGGCTATTAAGCAACGAGGTAAGACTAGGCTTATTTGGCATACAGCACAACTATAGCAACAAATTAACAGCAGGTGGCCTGAAGGTAACCATCAATAAGCAGCCTTTTACCTACGACATACCAGAAGAATACTACCTGGACCATGTAGGCAAAAAGGTAAATGCCATTTATGACCCTTACGATATGAGCCAGGTGCTGATTACAGATGGTAACGGCCTGCGCTTTATAGCTAAGGAGTACGAAAACATGCCTGCTGCACTGGCAGACTTTAAAGAAGGTGACCGTGCAAGGTTCAATAATCTGATTGAAGAGAAGAAACGCATCATGGGTAAGATCGGACAGGCTACCCAGGATCGTGCAGAAGTACTGCAACGTGCTCAGATAGATGCAGCAAGTATGCTACAGGCTGGAGTACTGGTGAAAGAGATTCGCCACCAGGCAGAAAAAGCAGTGGTTAGGCAGCTGTCTGCACATAATGATGATGACGATGAAATCAGCATCTATCAATTAATGAGATAAGAAATTTATGTAAAACGAAAGGGCTGTCGCCTGGCAGCAACAGCCCTTTCAGACCTAATAATTAATAATTATGATTTACGAAACAAAACAACAAATCGCTATCCAGTTATCCAAATATGTGGATAACATTGGTTCCCAGAACAAGGCTGTTAAAACCTTAAAGGATGTATCCATTGCTACACTAAGCAACATCCTGAACGACAAATGGGAAAGCATCAGCCCTGAAATGTGGCGCAATATAGCCAAGCAGATCGGTTTTAATTCTGATGGCTGGACAACAGCTGAAACACGCAACTGGCAGCTATTAAGCAAACTGTTTACTGATGCAAGGCAGCATTCCAATGTATATGGCGTGTGTGCCGATGCCGGAAGCGGTAAATCCTTTACGGCTAAAGCATACAGCCAGCAGGATAGTGTGTACCTGGTGCGTTGCAACGAGTACTTTAACCGCAAATCCTTCTTAGCAGAGCTGCTTCAGGCCATGGGTAAAGATAGCGGTGGCTATACTATATCTGAACTGATGGAAACCATTATCAGCCAGATTTTAAGAGCTGAGAACCCATTAATTATACTGGATGAAGCCGATAAGCTGTCTGACCAGGTGCTCTCCTTCTTTATTACCCTATACAATAAGCTGGAAGATAAGTGCGGCATTGTCATGATGGCCACTGACCACTTAGAGAAGCGCATCCAGCGCGGTTTGAGACTTAACAAAAAGGGCTATAAGGAGATTTACAGCCGCTTAGGTCGCAAGTTCATACACCTGCCAAAGATTCAGAAGAAAGATGTGCAGCAGATAATGCGTGCCAACGGACTGGAAGAAGACCTGCTGATCACGGAGATATTCAACGAAAGCGAAGGCGACCTACGCAGGGTAAAACGCCTGGTGCATAGCAAAAAACTTCAGGAAGCTTAAGATATGTCGAAGGCAAAAGCTACGAAGATCATGCAGATGGTCAACCAGCACCAGGTAAAACAACTCCTGGGCTGGGATGACCTGGAGTATGGCCAGTTTCAGATGGATGCCGGAACAGAATACCTGAAGAACATGCTGGGTAATGACGCAACAGGCATCGACTACCTAAGCAAAAACGGTATGTTCTGGCGCTGGTGGGTAAATCATTGGGATAAACGCGATGAACTGTTCATCAGCCTGGCATCTGACCTGACTCCTGAAGCAAGACAAGCCCTGTATTTAGAGCTGCACGATGTATCCGGCTTCACTTTTTACCCGCACCGCGCCATTATGGAGAGTACCAATATCAAAACTATAGCTAAGGAGACAGCAGCATGAAAGCAGATGAAATAATCAGGATTGTAAGCTCAGAATACGGCTTTACACCGGAAGAAATTAAAAGCAAGAGGCGGTCCATTATGCTGGTAGAAGCCCGCTATCTGATAGCTGACCTGCTTATAAGCGAACGCTACATGCATAAAGAGATAGCTGATATGATAAACAAGGAAAGAAGTGTGGTGTCCTATGGGTTGGCTCAGGTTAGAAACTGGCTACAGGTAGACAAGGGGTTTAGAACTAGATACATCAGAATTAAAGATAAAGTAAATGTCGAAAGATAAAGAAGTGGTAAGCCTTACAGGGAGTGGCAAAGTAAAGATCAGGCTGAATAGTGTAAAACGAGCCTGCTTTACTTACTGCCTGGCTGAAATGGTGAAAAACTGCGATGCTGCTGTAAAGGAAAAGAAAGAGCTGGATGTAATGTCCTATACCGAATATGCGGAGCTGGCTTTGCTCATGGACCTGTACCAGCGCTATTTCAATAACCACGATTACGAGCAGACCGCCATCCTTAATTTAAGCAGACATGAAGCATTGCTGCTATGGGGTAGCTACGAAAACTACTGTTATAGTTTAGGGCCACTGACGAGAGCTGTCATGCTGGCCATACATCAAAAACTGTGTTAAAAACCTATTTATAATCTATTTAAAACTTATACAAATGGCTAAGGCAAGAGCAAAAAAGGTACTGATCACGGAAGAGATCACCAAGGAAAATGCAGAAGTGATCTTCGGGGAATATGCCGGTTACGATGCGCAGATCAACCAGCTAACTGCAAAGATGGATATGCAGATTACCAAGATACGGGAGAAGTACCAGGAAGAGCTGAACAAACTATGCGAGTTACGTGAACAGAAAATGGAGCAGCTGCAGTACTTCGCTGTCAACAACCCGGACCAGTTCACCAAAAAGAAATCACTGGAGTTTACGCATGGGGTTTTAGGCTTCAGAACCGGCACACCTTCACTTAAAACACGCAAAGGCTTTACATGGCCTGCAGTGACAAACCTGCTTAAAACATTCCTTCCAGACTATGTGCGTGTAGTGGAAGAGCCAGCCAAGGATAAGCTACTGGCTGACCGTGATAAAGAAGATGTAGCAGACCTATTTGAGAAGGTAGGCATAGAGGTTAAGCAAGCTGAAACCTTCTATGTAGAGCCTAAAAAAGAACAGGCTGCAGTACTGGCCTAATCTCACAGCCTGGATGGTCGCAAAAGCTGTTCGACTCAGCTTTCAGGCTCTAACTATAATACTATGGCAAAGTATAGAAACTGGCATTCCTGCGAGAGCAAAGCGAATCTTTCTGACTTGCAATCTATCTCAGTTGTATGGGGTGCTAAGTCCATCAAACTGATTGCAAGGAACACAAACGGCAAGAAAATGAACATCATTCTGAGCAAGGATGAAGCCATTACGCTGATTACCCGCATGACCACTGGTGTACACAGAATACTTTAAAAACCACAAGATGATACTAGCACTACTCTTTTTCGCTATCCCAATTCTATGTTTTGCAGATCTTTTTATAGCCGCGACACTGGAGGGTAATCAGCAAACGAATAATTAATCAAACTCACCCTTTCACTTTTAGCCAAATGAAAACGGAAGTATCAGACAGCTTCAAAATAGTAGTGCTACGTGCCTGCGTGAAGCAACTTGTTAGAGGGCTTGATAACCTTCGATGGGATTTAGACCACGACATCTGCTGCCTATCTCAATATGAAAAGGAAAGCGAGATGCTGAAGCAGGAGCTAAAAGAGAAAAAGGAAGAATTAAGACAATTAGAAGCAATTAAAACTATAAAGCCATGTCGGTAAATATCACAAAAGGAAACTTCAAACAAGAGGGCCGCTTCATGATCAGAAAGTTTGTGGCCAATGTGCAACTGAATGGAGAGAAACTAAACCTTTCTACAGACCTGCACGGCTCCCTGATCATAGAGGGCAAAGGCGGCAACTACTGCAAGCTCCCAGTTCAGGAACTACTTCAGTTAATCCAAAACCAACCTATAGACCATGAGCAAAACAGCTAAAGACAAAGCGCTACAGGCGGCCATAGATGAAATGGCCGTGCTTGATCCGCTACCCGATAAGCCCAGCACCTACGATTTTCTTATTCACATGAAAGCGATAGAAGGCATCCTGGCAGATGTGTTTGAAGCCGGTGTCAAAAACGGATACGCCCAGCAAATTATTGACAGTGTGAATGATGTGAAGTATGAATCCGGGCAGTAAAGTAAAAATAGTGTCTGGCCGACACCGTGGCTACCAGGGTGAAATACTGAATAAGTCTCTGATGTTACCTGGTTTATGGATAGTCAAATTCACTAAAGCAAGTAAGAGCAAAACAACAGTAGTAATCGCACCTTTCACAGAATCACAACTCGAATTAATAAGCTAGTAATTATGAAGTATTTAATAAACCGATTAGGGAGCGTTGATGACATACGATGCTCACTCAAATTCAGCCATAGTTTAGAAGACCTGGAATCTGCATTGACAGACGAGAACAGCAAGCCAGAGCCACGAATCACTGTGGTAAAGATGCTGGAGACAAGTATAAAGCGTGCTAAAAAAACTGATAATTATGACCGCAGGAGAAAAGCTTGAAATCCTTATCGGAGAGCAAAAGACAAAGCAACTGGTTCGGCTAATTGAGCTGCATGGTAAACTAACAAATAATGGTGAGCTCCTAGAACAAGATGCAGATGATTACTATGATCTACAACATCATCTTCAAGATGTACTTCCCTTTTAGTAAATAATTAAACCCTAATAGTTAATGAGAACAATTGGAATGTTTCAGCTCCAGCAGATGAAATTCGACTGCTACGACTTTGAAGGAGCGTGGGCTGAAAGCTTTGGCAAGCCCGAAAAGAACTTTAGCTGTATCGTTTACGGCGAGTCAGGCAACGGTAAAACAGACTTCTGTGTGAAGTTTGCCAAGTACCTGAGCAACTTTAACAAGGTACTATATCTGAGTCACGAAGAAGGTATCAGCTCCACTATCCAGGAGGCAATGGCCAGAAACAACATGACCGAAGTAACCGGCAAAGTGATACTGGCAGAAAAAGCGACAATGGATGAGCTGGTAGAGTACCTGCGCAAGCGTAATTCACCAGGTATAGTACTGATAGATTCACTGGACTACATGCGCCTGACTACGGATCAGTATAAAAGGCTACGTGAAGCTTTCCCTAAAAAGGCTATCATCATTATCACCTGGAGTGTAGGCAACCAACCAAAGAGCCAGGCCGCACGAGACATTGAATATATGTGCGACATCAAGATCAGGGTAAAAAGCTATGTGGCACAACCACGCTGCAGGTACGGTGGCAATAAGCCGTTCGTGATATGGCCGGAGAAAGCAAAACTGCTCAATGCACCGGGGTTATTCTCCCAGGCTAACAGTCCGGAACCTGTAGCTGAACCAGAGGCTGTGCAACAGGAAGCACTTTAACACAGGGGGTAGATGCAAAAAAGAAGGAGTTGAAAGTATGAAAAAATATGTACTAACATCGCCAATGTTTAAAGGAAGTGTAGAGTTTGGCTTCTCAGATGAAGATTTCCTGATCTACTTCCACAACGACAGCGAAATGAATGCAGAGCAGCAAATGTGGCTGCTAAACAAAGTGCCCCGAACGATACACCTGATTAATGAGCTGGCCACAACTATAAAGGGTAAGCTGGAAGAAATACCGGTGGACTTGAGCTTTGATGCATTCTGGACCAAGTACGGCAAGAAGATCAACCGCAAACGTTGTGAACCACTCTGGAAGAAGTTAAAAGATACTGAGCGAATGCAGGCGCTGCGAAGTATAGAACCTTACAAAGCTTACCTGCAGCGTTCCGGTTTCCGTGGCCAGCTTGACCCGGAGAACTACTTGAAAAATGGATCTTACGAAACCAACTGGAATAGCGAAAAATGAAAGCCACACCCAAACAACTATCTTTTATACATGTACTGCTTAACCAGTTGGGTATGGCAGACAAAGAAGTAAAGGCCGAACTGGCCTTTACTTACTCAGCGGGAAGAACCTCCAGCACCAGCGAGCTAAACCAGGATGAAGTGAAGGCACTTATTAACTTCCTCAAAAAAGAAGCCAAACAGCCAGATAGTCCAAAAGAGAAGATGGTGCGAAAAATCTTGAGTATGGCGCACGAGATGCGCTGGGAGTTACCAGGAGGCAAAGTGGACATGAACCGGCTAAATGACTGGTGTGTAAAGTATGGCTACAAACACAAACCACTTGATCAACATACGGAAAGTGAGCTTTCGCTGATTGTGACACAGTTCGAAAGAATGTATCAGGACTTTATGCAGGGTATTTAAAAGAATATTAATAGCTTTAAGCAACATTTAACTGAAAACCATGAAAAAAACTTTACAAAACACATTCTCTTTTATAGCTGCATTATTTCTATTTGCAGCTTGCGATGTATCACCAGCTGAGATGGTTGTAAGTACTGCACCAGAAGGTATAGAGATCAGTAATCCCTTTGATGAATATGATAGCTACGAAGGACATTACAAAGTAGCTGCTTTCGTTAAAAACACAAGTGATAAGGATTACGATGCTATACAGCTGACAACGGTATACAAGAATGCTGCGGGAGATAGTATCGGTTCAGCAATAGGTGGCAAAGCGCTTGCTGCTGGGGATAGCACGGTTATAGAAACCTTTTTCCTGTTCACTGATAAAGAGAAACTGCCAGCTAAAGTGGAAATATCAGCACAAGAGATGTAATAGTTTATAGATAAATGTTAAAAGCCCCTTAACCGGGGCTTTTTTTATGTGTATAAGTGTCCTGAAAAATATGCAACGCAATATATATATTTGTCTATATGCGTGGCCACCAGACCTTATATACTTCCCTCTTCCCTTCTTCCGTAGTTGTGGAAGCGCCACGCAAAGGGCAGCGCAATGTTCACCTGGACAGAAGAAACGAAGTATTAGCCAGCCGTTATTATTACCACGCTCAAATACTGCGCCGCCGCTACGATGATTGCCTGCACCACTTAGAGCAGGAATTCTTTATCACACCTTCCGTTATAGTGCAGCACCTGAACGAAAAAACAGGCTTTATAAAAGAGTTGGTAGCCAAAAAAACCAACATAACCGACTTAAAGAAACTATACCCGCACTTCGTCTGGTAAGTGCTCCAGCTCCATACCAGGACGCGGTACTGTACTGGAGGCAATAGTCATTGCCGTATTATCCTGCAGCGCGAATTTAAAGCGTAAGACACGCACCCTGATATTATCTTCCCTTCTTTCGGTTTGTGCTCCAGTCCTGGCTAAAGGTGAAAACAGCCTGTCATCGCACCAGCCATGTAACGACTTGTTTAATTCATGCTCTATATTATAGTACTCCAAAGCCTTTTCACGGTGCTGTAAACTATGAACGGATGCCGAAGGAGTATAAGCAGCTACAGCTAACCGTATATCCAGTATACCTTCACCTATCTGCTGATTGGCCGACAAATCACTATAATCCGTATTGGAGAAGTCTATTAAAGCAGCAGGGAAAAGCACTGGTGGCCTGTCCATACTATAAAACTCGAGCTGGCCTAAATCCTGGTCTATCCATTTGATAGATGGGACCACTGTTTTAATGCGCTCCTGCACTGCCAGCAGGATGTTTGCTAAAATGCTGTTCATCTTATTTAAAGTTTAAGATCTTATTTATATCTCTTGCAAGCTCTCTGGTAATAGCTTTATTAAGTACCTGGCTTTCTGATCCGGGATATGGTGCAAACTGGCGCTTCGGCATAACCAGGTTCATGTTGCGATCATGCGCTTTCACAGGCGAAAAGCCTTTGCGTTTCTTCCGGTCATGGGCTTTCACCTGCACCCGTTTATTGATGGTGCCGCCCCTGTTATGAATACCGGCATATTTCACGTTGTTGTAAAATCTTACCGTCCCAAATCCTGCACTGCCATAATTAGTGCCACGGCGCAAGGCTCCGCTTTTAACCAGTATGGTGCCGTTCCTTCGGTTCTTCTTCCAGGGTTCAAACTTATTGCCCTGAAAGCCCTGCGCTCTGAAGTTTCCGTCTATAAAGCGTAACGTCTTGCCTACTACCATTCCGGGAGCCTGATCACCGATATAGCGCACGATACGGCTAACCTGCTGCCTGCTTACACGTACAAAAGAATGAGAATCCATGTATACTTTGTATATTGTGATCAGATAACCGCTGGGTTTCTCAGGGAGCTGTTCTTTAGCAGTTCGCTTGGGAGGTGCCCGGCGGTTATTTTTTTAGTTTAAGCTGTCCTTTTCGACTGTTGGCAATACTGGAGAAGTTAACAGCTCCGTCTTTCTTAGCTTCAAACAGGGTTGCTGCTCTGATACCTTCACCTGCTTCTGCTTGCAACACCATCGGAGCGCCTTCATAGTATTTAATGTACACCTGCTGAATACGGCCTTTCATTCGGTTCGCCCATACTTCATCCGGATTCTGGATGATCTCTACCAGTTTATGCAAATAGCGGAAGCGGTCTTCATTATTTTGCTCCAATACATGCACCCTAAATTTATTATCAAAAGTAATGTTCAAGCCATCTGCTGATTTTAAACTGAAGGAGCCATGCTTATCACCAGATACCTGTTCCCACCAGCTATTGGCTGCTTCCTTATCAGGCAGAAAATCAGCAACTGGTAAATCCTGCATATCATAAATGCGCTCTACTGATGGCATATTATAATGCTTCAGTGCATCTAGTTCATGCAGTTTGGTACTGCCGAATATTTTATAGTATGGATGCGCCTGGTCAAATACGAACTTCTCTTTGCCTACGTGTTTAGCAAAGTATGGCTTCGTGTCCAGGCTCTTGGCTATCTTCTTAACCTGGCTGCGGTCTGTTGGTATAGCGTTCGTTGAAGCCGGAATCATGCTGCAGCGACAGCCCCAGTCTTTTGGCGGGTAAATCTTATCCAGCAACGGATCATCAGTAGCTATGATAAGCTTATCCAGTATTACGTGCTCAGGTCTTACATTAGCATCACCTACTGTTGTGTACTGTAATGCTTTGAAGCCTTTCAACGTCTCCCACTTCTCAGCCATCTGTGCAGCAGCAATTGCACTATGGTATTCTGTCTCCAGGTAAGCGGCATTATAGGTTGCATCAATAGCTTCTACCTTATTTTTGAACGTGCCGAAGTTTACCACATCGCCTTTTTCATCGGTCAGGTAGCTCCGGAATTCCTCCAGCATCGTAAGTGACTTGGCTGCACTGAAAGCATACACGTTTTGTTCTAAATAAGCTTTTAGGGTATTGCGGTAGTCATCAGCTCCAAAAGAAGCACCACCCAGCCCTTCATTCACAGCACCGGTTAGTTTACTGCTCAGGTGTTCATAATAGCCGGTGTGTATTTGTCCTGGCTTTATAGTTCCTGAATGAATATCCTTTAAAAACTCATTTAAAACTATTTTATAACCTGGCGCATTTGCCAGTGTGATCATCTCATGGTCACACCCGCAAGCCTGGTAAAACAGCTTTAGTTCTTCCTGAATCCCCGCTATTGGCGGGGTTATGCGAAAAAACCTTTTAGCTCCTGAATGTATTTGTCTGCAGCTTCCTGCACCTTACGGATAATGCTTTCCCCATCAGCATGTGCCAGTTCTGTTGTTTCAGCATCCGGGTTTTGTTCTTTCTGCTTTGGCTTCTTAGTGGTTTTACCTGTCTTAGCAGCAGGGGTAGGTGTCGGTTCAGGTACCGTTACAACAGTCTTTTTGCTTTCTATTTCGTTCTTCAACGTGTCATAGTTGGCAGGTTTGGGAATGTCAAACTCTTCATACAGAAAGTCATCATCAACCGGAAGGCCACCATCTTTCTTAAGTTTGATCACCATATTCAGTCGCTGTTCTTTCGTCAGGTGCTCTTCGCCTTCACCTTTAATACTGAACCAGCCACCTTGCGTATCTATGCCATTGGCCTGTAAAATCTCAATAAAGCGGGTATTCAATAAACGGCGTACAAAGATGCGGTCAGCCAGGTTAATGCTTTCTTCTACTTCCTTATGTACTTCTCCCTGGCTTCGGCTGCTGCCGCTTTCCGTAGTCATGGTCTGGCCAAGGATCACTTTACTCATTTCTTTATTACAGGCATCTTTCAGCAGGTCATATAAGCGCCCATCTGAATTTGTCTTGTTTTCCAGAAACTCTATAGTAGAGCCATTTGGTTTAACCACATAGGCAGCACCACCCATTTTTTCTAAAGCTGTTTCAAGCTGGATGCGCTGGGACTCATCAAAGCCATCATACGTGCCAACCCGGAAAGGCATACCGAACAATTCTGCAAACTGCGACCAGTCCCCGAAAGAGCCCCGCTTATAAATGGCATATTGAGCGGCTTTCAACAGTTTGCCCAGGTCTTTCGGTTTACCTACTTCCATTACGGTATTCAGGTAAATACCTTCCCTGATGTTCAGGCCGCTATCTCCGGTCTGTTCAAACGATACGATGCCCGTATGTGGCCGCATGTGCTTTTTAGGTACATCATACAACGTGAAACGGCCCTGCTTATTAAAGGCAAACTCCATCATGGCATAGCCCCAGAAACGGGAGCTCATGATGCCTTGCAGCAATTCTTCAAAAGCTAGTGTATCAACCAGGTCATTCACCTTTGTAATGATCTTGCCATCTTTCACAAATTGCCACTCCGCATTCGTAACAGCCATAATGCGCTTGTCAATCACAGAATCCAGGTGACCATCCAACAGAATGTCATCGTACAGATCGTACAATTCCACACGTCTGGGATTGGATGCTTCTGCAGCTCGAAGTGCATTGCGCCAGCTGCCGATGTCCTGTGTCTTCCTGTTGACAGGTCGCACTACTAAGTTTTGCACCACTACAGGCGGTGTATCGTTGGCTTGATTTAAGGCGTTTTGAGACATTGTATGTGTTGATGCGGTAGATTGCTTGCTTTTTTTGCTCCGTGCCATTGTTCGGGCTATTTAATGGGTTTTTAATATATTTAGTAATGGTTACTCCTGCGAGGGTTGCTGCCATACTGAAAGTAGGACTGTTCTGCAGCAGGTTCGTTCAGAGGCCAGCCGCTTGGTACAACCTTGCCTGCCTGAATTTTGGTAAGCCAGCCAATAGCAGAATTGTATCGGTTTTCACGAAGCTCCATCTCAATACCTGGATTACCCAGTGCAATTAAATGCCAAACAGCCATATCCTTTAAATACATGAGCAAGATCGGGTCTCGCTCATCACCTGCTTTGCCAAGTATAGTGACCGCATCATAGCGGCTCATATAGCCTTGTGCTTCTGCTGTAGCTGCGTTGATGGCAGTCTGCACGTTGGTATTATCATTATTGCTTATCGCATGCATCACATCTGCATACAGGTGTGTGCTTAATTCTTCGGGTGTTAGAAAAGCCATAATTAAAATCGTTTGCTGTTAGGTCTGTGGCTGCCATATGTTAAAGCAGCTGTATCTATAATAATTTTGCCATTGATGATAAACACGGCACCTTCTACAGAATCTGGTCCGTCATCGTGTGCCCTGCTTCCAGGCTCTAAGGCCAGAAACTGTTCTTCCAGGCGCTGCATGTGCGGGTTGTCTGCTTCCGCTTCATTCAGGTATAATTTCCCGTTGCTGTTTAAAGGCTCAAGTAGTGATTCAATTCGGGTAAACTTTTCAGCTTTCTTGCGTTCATCCCCTTTTAGCGGGATAACCTTACCACGCTTTTGGCCTTCCTTATAAACTTCCTGCACCAATGTGTCCTGGATAAAGTTCGACTCCATATAGTAATACACCGGCACACGGTCACTTACAAAAGCTTCCATCTGATACAGCCATTCAATCATAGCAGCCGTAGTGGTTTGCTCCACAAATGCTTTTATCACATGGAATTCATCTTTCCATTTACCAACCAGTACAGTTGCCTTAAAGTCGTTTTTCTTGGAATCCTTAAATGAGGGGTCAGTATAGCAAACCAGGAATTTATACTCCTTTAATGGCCGCATCTTCTTATAACTCATTTCCTTGAAGGTGGTGCCTTCTGAAATAGGGTTATTAAAGTATTCCTTTTGCTGTGAGATATAACTGATGATCGAAAGGATGGCATCAATATCGACTTCGCTGTTCTTTTCAGGCCAGGTGCTTTTGCCACTTGCATCCCGAATATTTACCTGGTCAACATGCTGAGCCAGTTTAGAAGCCAATGCCACACAACATACTTTGGCAATCAGGTTACCACAAAAGATAATGCGATAGTTACCTGACACAGAAACGGTAGGAATCAACGCTTCCTGTATCCACTTCCATTTATCCGTTACCCGTTTTGGGTTGCGGCATTCTTCATCGGTATCAATATCATCTACCAGAATACAATCCACACGAAAGTTCTCATTTCTGGTACCACGAGGAGATTGACCGGCACCCAAAGCACGGAAGGAAACACCAAGCCTTGTGGTGAATTCACTGTCTGTCCAACTACCGGGCTTTTCCTGCGTGCCATAGTCATGGTTCAGGCGTTGGTTAAACTCCAGTGTTAGTTTGTAAGGCAGTAGCAACCTTGCTGCATTCGTTTCGGAATTGGAAACCAGTAGGATGTTCCGAAGCTCTTTCTTTACCAAAGCCAAGTATAGTACTTCCAGCATGGTACGTGTAGACTTAGCCAGCTCACGGCTCCACATGCGCACTTCAAACCAGCGCTTATTTTCAATAATGCGTTTGGTGGCCTTTTTATGAAACTTGGCAGGGGGAGCCGTGCAGAAGTTTGGGAAGTAATACTTAAACCATTCTTCCGGATCAGCTTCGAGCCTTTCAATACGCTTGCGCTTATCCAGTTCGCTTTCATTGTAATCAATGACCGTAGCCTTCTTTATACTTTGTGCGAACTCTTCCCAGGTTACCAGCGCCCGTTTATCTGCTGTGCTTAAATTTCTCATTTCAGGAGTGTTTTAATATAAGCATCAAACAGCTGTGCAATTTCCTGTGCTTTGGTCAGGTCGGAAGTTTGTAGCCATTTTATAAAACCTGTTGCAGACTGGATCACTTCAGAAACCGATGTGTCAGTTTCTAAACTTCTGATGGCAGCTGAAAGCTTTACTAATGTGTCGGCTTCTTTTGCATCAGCATAACGCTTTCCTTTTGGCTTGCTTGTGATCCAGGTATTAAGTTCAGACAGCTGGTCATATAGCCTGCTTAGTTCCTCTTCCTTCGTCATGATCAAAGAAGTGCGCAGCTTTTCCCAGGCTTCGTCTTTTATCCACTTGCCAATGGTCTTTTCAGACACGCCTACACGTGCTGCCAGCTCTTTCTGGGTGTTGATGCCTTCCTTCGTGAAGAGCAGTTTAGCCCAATCTTTCTTTTGCTGAATCGTAAGTTTTTCTGCCATAGTGAGACAAAAATGCACCTTAAAAAGGAACTGGTTTCAGCGGGTTTTGATAAGCTGACAATAACTGTTAAGATAAACTACAATAGCTGTCAGGATACTGAAAGCCAGTTTTTTAGGGCAAAAAAGGCAGGTTATGTTTGTATCGATATAAGACGCAAACGATGCCAAAAAGTAGCAAACGATTCATTTTAACGAACAGCCAGCTGAACTCCTTCGGGTTCCGAGTGCTGACTGCAGGGGTTGACCTGGAAGAGTTCAAGCAAAACCCTATTATGCTTTGGATGCACAACCGCGCCTTTCGTGGTACCAAGGATGAAGTATTGCCGCTTGGCTATTGGGATGACCTTAAAGTAGAAGGAGACGAAATATCAGCTGTTCCTTTCTTTGATGACAACGACCAGTTTGCTATGCAGATTTATCATAAGGTCGAAAACGGCACGATCCGTACTTGCAGCGCTGGCATTATCCCTATCGAAGTAAGTGAAGATGAAAAGTACTTATTACCTGGTCAGATCAGGCCAACTATAACAAAAGGCAAATTAAAAGAAGCAAGCATCACCGATATAGGTGCCAACCCTGGTGCATTGGCGGTGGCGCTTTATGATGCAAATGAGAAGCTGATCACGCTCTCAGATAAAGGCATCGATTCTATACTCCCGGAAATCAAAACCCTTAATATGAAATTAATTCAACTCAAAGCCGAAGACGTGGCAACCAAGCTGAAGCTGGGTGATAATGCCACATCCGAAGAAGTAGTTGCGGCCATTGATAATATGGTGCAGCTGGCTTCTGACCTGACGACTAAAAACCAGTCGCTGGAAACCAAGAACACGGAGCTGCAATCACAACTGGACACAGTGCAGAAAGAGGCTGTTGCCCAGAAGATCACTACGCTGGTTGATGGTGCGATTGCTGAACGCAAGATTTCTCCATCAGCTAAAGAGCACTTTGTAAAGCTGGCAGAAGGTGACTTTGAAAGTGTGGAGAAGTTGCTGAGCGAAATGCCTTCCGCTCCATCAGTACAGGCAAGTGTAAACGCTGGGCTGAAAGACGGTGTGGTAAACCTGGCAGATAAGAGCTGGGATGAGCTGCATAAATCAGGCGCGCTGGCAACAGTAAAGCTGAATGATCCTACGGCTTATAACCGCATCTATAAAGAAAAGTTTGGTAAAGAGCCGGTGCAGTAGCCTCTCTTAAAATTGCTTTTAAAACCTTTTAAAAAACGCATAAACGAAAAATTAAAACTCGAATTAAATGAAAAAGACTACTTCATTCCTTTTAGCCCTGTTAGGTCTGGCATTGGTGCTGGCTCCTGTATCAGGTGCAATTGCTGAAACTCTGGATGTTTCGGCTGGCATGGCTACTGGCCTAGGTCTGGGTGCAACCGTGTTACTGGCTGCGTTGCCTGGTCCTTCCTTACCTGGCGTTTTTGTAAACGGTGTTCAGGTAGAAATCTGGGTAAACTATATTATCGAACGTTTCTGGAAGGCAAATGCATTCTTAAAACATGCTTTCTCAGATGATGATAAAGTAGTAGCCGGTAAGATCGTGCACATCCCACAGCCTGGCGCAAAACCTACAGTAGTTAAAAATAGAACATCATTCCCTGCTGCTGCTGTAAGACGAGCTGACACTGATATTACCTATGTACTGGATGAATACACCACTGATCCTACTCATATAGTTGATGCCGAAAAGGTGGAACTATCTTATGATAAGATTGAAAGCGAATATGGTGATCATGCAAATACAATAGTGGAAACTGCTGCTGATGATATGATCTACAAGTGGCTGAAAGATATTCCTGCTGGCAACATTATCCGCACAAGTGGTACAGCAGTGCCTGCTACATTAGATAATGCCACAGGTAATCGCAAAGCCTTCACGGAAGCTGACCTTCGCAAAGTAAAACTTGCAATGAATAAGCAAAAAGTACCTAAAACTGATCGCTACGTGCTTTTAACTGAAGACATGGAAGATCAGCTTCAGGCAAGTCTTTCAGCTACACAAGAGCGTGATTATTCAAGAGCTCTTGATCCTGTGAATGGTGTAGTAGGTCGACTACATGGCTTTGATATTTATACTAGAGCATCTGTTGCAGCTGCAACAAGTGCAGGTGTAATCAAAGCGCTGGGTTCTGTCAATGATGCCACAGACCATGAAGTATCATTGGCATGGCAGAAGAATGCGGTAGCGCGTGCCCTTGGCGAAGTGAAGTTCTTTGAGAACCCGGACAGAGCTGAATTCTACGGTGACATCTATTCTGCTCTGTTAAGAGCCGGTGGTCGTCGCAGACGCGAAGACAACGCAGGTGTGATCGCTATTATACAGGAAGCTGCTGCCTAGTCGAATGAAGCTGTTCATAACCAGAATACTCCAGGGCTTTGAATACCAGAGCCCTGGGGACTGGCTCACCAGCCTAGCCCCTAGCTATAAGTACAACATCATGGCTGTAGGCATGGGGGTAAGTGCAGGAAGCACCTTGTTAGAAACCGTCTTTGGGCTTGATTATCTGGCTTTTGCGGGACTAATAGCGGTCATGATCCTTGAGCTGACTTCTGGCGTATGGGCAAGCCACATCCGGAAGGAAGAATTCAGCAGCCGGAAACTATCCCGGTTCACATTCAAGTGCGCTGTTTACCTGACATTAATCGCTGTTCCTTACCTGTTTTCTCAAAGCTTCGAAGCAAAAGGCAAAGAGCTGGCATCTGACATCTTCAATTGGATTCACATCTTCTTGGTCGTGCAGATTGTCGTGGAGAACATTATCTCCATACTGGAAAACTACGCAGTGATTCAAGGCAAAGACAAAACGCATTGGATAACTAAAATTCAGAATAAAGTAGATCAGATATTCTCATGAACAATTTACAGGTAACACCGGAAGGCATTAAGCTGATCCACAGTTTTGAGAAGTGTGTGCTTAAGGCATATAAATGTCCTGCAGGCAAATGGACCATCGGCTGGGGTAACACCTTTTATGAAAATGGCAAGCCTGTAAAGCAAGGAGATGTAATTACCCAGGAACGGGCAGATAAGTTGTTTGAAGCTATTCTAAGCGGATTTGTGAAAATGGCGCAAAAGGCCATCACTTCCAACGTTACCGCTAGCCAGTTCTCTGCATTCGTTTCGGCTCTTTACAACGTTGGTCCAGGCGAACCAGGCAAAAAGGCCGGTTTAATTTGGCTGCTGGATGGCAGACCATCTACGCTCTTACGCAAGATCAACGCCAACCCGAACGATCCGGCAATCCGCCAACAGTTCCTGGCATGGGTTTCACCTGGTAGCGGCTATGAGAATGGCTTGCGCCGAAGAAGAAAAGCGGAAGCCGATTTATACTTCAACGCATGAGAAAATTACTGATCATAGGTATAGGTTGTTCGCTTCTGATGGGTTGTGCCACGCAGAAGCGAACAATAAAAACGGAGAGTCAGACGGAGCAACAGTCAGACTCTACCAGTACAAAGCAGGCTACTTCTGAAAAGCAAACCACCACTTACGGAGAGGAGCTGAAAGGAGAAGGATTTATCGCAGCCGATGATACTGCAGCTTCCTATTCAATGGAAAGCAAAGGCATTAAAGTGAAGGTGAAGCTAAAGCCTGCTTATGACAAAAACGGAAAGCTGAAAGGCCATCAGCTGGAGTATGAAAGTACGGCCAAGCCTACAAGTGTAACGAACGAGAAACAATCATCAACCACAACCACACAAGCACAGAACAGCACCCAGCACCAGGAACAGGTATCGGATGTAAAAAAAGAAAAACAACGATCTGTAATGACCTTACTCCTGGTGGGTGCTGGGCTGATGCTACTCCTTATCCTATTAATTGTGTGGCTTTATTTTAAAATAAAAATCTAAAATGGAAAAGGATACTAAAAATTTCAAGCTGAAGAATCTCTTCAAGACTCATCCAAAAGTAGACAAGTTCTACATCACATCTGATGAGCAGGTTTTTATTAGAAAGGATCATGCTGATGCGCATGCCAACTCCTTAGCTGATAAAGATATTGTGTCTTATTCAAGAAAGCTGTTTGAGCAAATTGATAAGATAGTAAGTGATAAGACTGCTTCCAAAGGCGAAGGTTCTATGGGTAAAAAGGCCAAAGAAGCTGATCCAGCTAAAACTGCTGCTGCAGAAGGAGCTAAAGAGCCAGGCGCTGAAACTGATAAAACCGGCACTGGTGAATCAACCAGCACGGAAGAAAATAAAACTGAAACCAAGGTTACTGAATAATCATGCTTATACCTGGTGTTTCAATTGCCTTAGCCAATGGCCTGATCGGAGGCGTTGCTGTCTCTAACGACAGAATAGTTGGCTTGATAGGCACAGGTAGCGGAACGGGAGTTGCGCTACTTACTCCCTTTATTGTTTACTCACTGGAGAACGCGATTGAGCAGGGCTTTACAGAAGAAGCAGAACCGAACCTGTATCGTCACCTGAAGGAGTTTTATGATATCGCTCCGATTGGCTCTAAACTTTATGTAATGGCAGCAGCCAATACAGAAACGTTGGAAAGCCTGCTGGATAAGACCAATGTAAACGGTGCTTCTAAGCTTCTTGACTTTGCTGCCGGTGAAATCAAAGTACTGGCAGTAGACAGAAAGCCAGCAGCCGAATATGTGCCAACTACACCGCAGTTTATAGACAGCGATGCAATTGATGCACTGGTATCGGCTAAAACCCTGGTAGCAGAATACTTCCAGAAAATTATGCCGGTGCGCATCCTGATCGGTGCCAGAGTTCATGATGTAGCAAATGTTACCGTGTTTAATCCAAGCACTCAGGATAACAATGCAGTGGGTATGGTGATCGGTGGTACCAAGAATGATGGCACTCCTTCTGTTGGGTTGGTTTTAGGCCGTGTAGCTGCCGGACCACCTCACCGCAACATTGGTCGTGTGAAAGATGGTTCTTTGCCTGCTACAGTGCTATACATTGGCGATAAGAAAATAGACCAGTACGCTGGCATCAATACGCTTATCAGCAATGGGTTTATCACTTTCCAGACTTACCCGCACAAAGCAGGCTATTTTATTTCGGATGATCCGATGGCCACCGATGGCGCTGATGATTACAGATCACTGGCTAACTGCCGTGTGATTGATAAGGCCAGCATCATTGCCTACCAGACTTACCTGGAAGAATTGAAGGATGATGTAGACCTGGACAGCAAAGGCCAGATCGCAGCCATTGACCTGAAGCACCTGGAAGCTGTTATTTCAAATAACATTCTGTTAGGCATGGGTGACAGCATCAGTGGAGAGCCACAGGCTTTCATTGATCCTGCTCAGAATCTGGCAGCTGGCAGCAAGCTGAAAGTAAAGCTGCGCCTGATACCGAAAGGCTATCTAAAGCAAATAGATGTTGAACTCGGCTTTATCAATCCGGCCAATAATTAAGGAGAACTAAGCAATGGAATTCAATTCGCAGGAATGCGCCTGGGCTGACTTATCAGTGAAGCTGTTTGACAGCCAGGTAAAAGGATTGCGCGGCATCCGCTACAAAAAAGAAGTAGAGAAAGAGCCGCTTTACGCTGCCGGCAGTGCGCCTATCAGTATTCAGCATGGCAACGAAAAATACGATGGTTCGCTGAAAGTATTGAAAGGTGAACTGGATAAAATGAACGAAGCTGCCAAGAAAGCAGGCTTCCGTGATATCACAGAAGTGCCAGCTCAAATGGTCGTTATCACTATCAACTATAAGGCTGCATTCGGCAGAGCAATGAAGACGGATGTGCTTCAGGGTGTTTCGTTCGGTTCTTATGAAAAAGGAATGGATCAGGGAGCCAAGTTCATGGAGATGGATATTCCGCTTCAGTTCCTAGGTTTAACAGAACTTTAAAAGGCTTTTAAAATGAAAAATGACGGACCAATAACGGCTGCTCAGGTAACGCCTGAAATGATTGAAGCCTGGAAAAAGCAGCACCCGAAAGGCGTGCATGAGTTGACTGTTGACGATAAGAAAGGCTACATCCGTAATCCGAACCGCAACGACATGAAGTATGCCATGAGCCGCTTAAAAGGTGGTGGCGAACTGGATATGGCCGAAGCGCTTCTGGAAGAGATGTGGCTGGGAGGTGATCAGGAGTTGCTAGATGACGATGATTACTTCTTCGGAGCTGTCACCCAGCTGCAGGAACTTATCCAGGTGAAGAGTGGCAGCTTAAAAAAGCTGTAGACGAGGCATCCGGCAAGTTTGAAGAAAACTGGATAGGCTACGTCGATACGATGTTCGCTTATTATCTGCCTGGCGTTGATCCTTCGTCCCTTACCGATGAACGCTGGGCAGAAATGTACAAACAACTCTTAGACATCCGTCTGAACGAAGCAAAGAAAAACCCGTGGCAAACATAGTTGAGTTTTTGGTTAAAGTGAAAGACCTGGCATCCGGCCCGCTGGGAAAGATTTCTTCTTCCGGAAGTAAATCTTTCTCACAGCTGGAGCAGGGTATTTCCAAAGTTTCCACACGGTTCAATCGATTGGGTATGTCTATTCAGGACATTGACCGGAAACTGGACCAGCTCAAGAAAGCCAGGGAAATAAGTTTAGATGGCCGTCAGCTTAGAAGAATTAATAGTGAAATGCAGGAACTGGAGCGCCGGAAAGCAAGACTAGAAGGTGGCAACAGTAGCAGCGGTGGTGGCATTGGCTTAGGAGGTTTTGCCGGTGCAGCATTAGGCATGGCTGGCATTGCGGGTGTGGGTGGGGTGATTCAGGCTGGCATGGATCAGACCATGACCAAAAAAACCTATGAGGTGATGGCTGGCCAGCAACAAGGTGGTCAGTTAAGTTCAAACCTACTCAAGTACGCACAAGACACCATTTATGGTAATGAAGTGCTAGACATTGGTAAAACAATGCTGGCCTTTGGTATAGAGTCAGAAAAAGTAATGCCTTCCGTGCAGCGCTTAGGCGACCTTGCAATGGGCAATGGCGAAAAGTTTAAAAGCCTTGGTCTGGTTTATAGCCAGGTGGCCGCACAAGGCAGACTGATGGGTTCTGATAACCTGCAGTTTATTAATGCCGGTTTTAACCCGCTTCAGATTATTTCTGAAAAGACCGGCAAGAGCATGGCCGTGCTCAAAAAAGAAATGGAGGAAGGCAAAATATCATTTACTGATGTTGCAGGAGCCATTGAGACTGCTACCAGCAAAGGTGGCAAGTTCTACAATATGACCAATGAGCTGGCCAAAACTGCACCAGGTAAACTGATGGGATTACAGGGAGCCTTTGAAGGCTTTACTGCCAAAGCCGGTGCAAGTCTGTTAGAAATGTTGGTACCATTAATTGAACTGGCATCTTGGCTATTGGAGAACACCAAGTATATAAAAGCATTTGGCGGTGGTTTACTGGCTGCAGTTGTAGCATTCAAAGCCATAACACTAGCCACAACCCTTTGGCAATTAGCAACAGGAAAACTTACCCTGGCACAACTTGGCCTGAACAGTGCTATGCTCGCCAATCCTATCTTCTGGATTGCAGCAGTTATAGGAGGGCTTGTTGCTACGATTATTTATTGTTGGGAAACCTTTGAAGGATTCCGGGGCTTCCTGTATGGTTTCTGGGAATCCTTTAAACAGATCTTCTCGAACATCGGAAACTTCTTTAAAATGATCTTCAGTCCGGTTATGGATGCCATCAACGCTTTCCAGAACCCGAACCTTTCTGCCTGGGAGAAGACCAAGATCATTGGCGCATCCATGGGTAAGATGGTGTATAACCTGTCACCAGTGGGCATGGCCGCAAACCTGATTCAATTCACTGCTGAAGGTGGTTTGACGAAGGGTGTAGCCGGGGCTTTTAAAAAGGGGCAGGCAAAAGGTATTGCAGCTTTCAGGGCTGAGAAAGCGAGAGAACGTGTAGCGGAACTTGAGCCTGGATCTGATACTGGATTAGGGGCAGGTGATGGCTTAGGATTAGCCGGTGCTATGGCTCCGCCAGATTCAGCAAAAGCTTCAGCAAATGGTATCACTGGTGGCGGTGTTAGAAACCTCAGCATCAACGTGAGTAAGTTCTTTGATGACCTGCACTTCCATTCTGCAAGCAGCAATGAAGGTATGAAAGATATAGAGGCAAAATTTAAAGAAATGTTCATGCGGGTGGTAAACTCCGGTAACGCAGTTATAGCATAAGTATGAGCGGAATCATTTACGATATAGCGGATATAGTAGAGAGAGTATGGGGTTATAAACCCTATACTTTGCCTGGCTTGCCTTCACCATCAGAAAGTGGTAATCCATACCAGATTGATGCCTTTACCAAGAGGCAAAGCACCTTGCAGGGAACGCCTGTTTATGGCAATAAAGATTTGATCGGGCGTGAAGTGTTTCTTCCAGTAACTATAGAAGCCGGTGGTAAGAACTATGAGTTTCCATATTCCGTGCTGGCCATGCGTCGCAAAAAGAATATAGTTTCTACGCCAATGGTAGAGCGCGGCGGTTCAGTGAAAGAGTTGATCAACATGGAAGACTGGCAAATTGGCATGAAGGGCTTTCTGATTGATCCGATGAACCAATTCCCTGATGACCAGCTCTATTTACTAAATGAGCTCTTCTTGCGCAATGAACCGGTTCGCCTGAAATGTGCGCTAAGTGATTTGTTCCTGGAAGGAAACGACTATGTAGTGATCACTGACCTGGACATTCCGGATAAATCAAAGGTGATCGGTGTGAGAGACTTTTCCTTTTCAATGGAGTCAGATACCATCTTAACACTGGAGGTAGAATAGCATGTTCAGGTTAAGCAGCAAATTGAAGATCGGCAAGTACTCCTTTAAAGGAGGTTTTAATGAGCTGAAGATAAACCGTAGTGTGCAGCAGATCATGGACACGGCCACTATTACACTTCCATCCTTAAGCCGTGTGATGAAGGATGATTCCAACCTGCCACAAAGTTCAGCTGAAACAGCCAGACTGTTTAGAGAAGGGGATAAAGTAAGAATTGAGTTAGGGTACAACGATGTGCTCCATAGAGAGTTTGAAGGCTTTATCCGCCGCGTGAATTTTGGCTCACCTGTAACACTAGATTTAGAAGGTTACGGCTGGCAGCTTCGCAACAAGAGCATGAATAAGAGTTGGAGAAGCACCACGCTTCGCCAAGTATTGGAAGAACTGGTAAGTGGTACTGACATAGTGTTAAGTCCCAACATACCTGATGTAAAACTGGAGAAGCTTTACATTACCAATAGCAATGGCCTGCAAGTGCTGGAATATTTGAAAGATAAGCTACACCTGACAGTATACTTCAATTTCAACGAACTGTATGCTGGTATTCAACAAGGTCAAATGGCCGGAACAACAAAGTATAAGCTGGGTTGGAATGTCATAAAAGATGACCAGTTGAAGTACCGATTGGCAGAAGATACCAGGGTGCTGGTAAAAGTGCAGCGGAAGCAGAAAAAAGGCGAACAGGTGCTTTATGAAGTAGGCGATAAAGATGGGTCAGTCAGCAAAATAACCTTACCTAATGTAACTGCAGAAGATGCTAAAAGGATTGGTGACGAAGCCTTAAAGAAAGCAAAGTATACCGGCTATGAAGGCAAAATAACAAGCTTTCTGCAGCCTTACTGTGCACCAGGTTATCGAAGTGAGATAATTGATCCAAAATATGATGAGCGCGGTGGTGCCTACTTCAGCATAGGTACTGAAGTTACAGCGGGAATGAGTGGCGGTCGCAGGATAGTAGAAATTGGGAGGAGTTTAAATGGATGATTTTCAAGAAATGAGTGATGGGTTCAAAAAGCTGGCTTCACAGTTTGGACCATCTGTATTTCAGGAAGCAAAGGTGCTTTCCATTGATGAACAGGAATACCAGGCAGACCTATTAACAGATGATGGTTTAGAGCTTTTTGATTGCCGCCTTCGTGCGCTGATCAGCGGCAATCAAAGTTTAGATATGCTGCCTAAAGTTGGCTCAAAAGTGCTGGTGGCAAAACTGGAAGATGATGATTTCTTTATAGTGGCGTGTGATGAGTTGCAGAGCTTTAAAGTAACAACAGACACTACAGTTATTGACATCGATGCGGAAGGTGTGGGTATCTCCAAAGGTTCAGAAAGCCTTAAAAGCATTTTAAATGCTTTTGTAGATGAGGTGCTTAAGATTTATGCACCGATGAATAAACCGGGACTGGCAACTATAAAACAACGCATTAACACACTTTTAAAATAATGGCTCTCCAGACTGAACAACTAAAGGAAGACCTGAAAGCAGGATTTCAACTTGCCAGAAATAGTGAGGATGGTGAAGATGCTGCGCTGGAAGCATTTTGTGTACACATGGCAAGTGCCTTTGAGAAGTATGTTAAAACAGCTAAGGTGGTTTATACTACTGGCTTAGTTGCTGCTGGCAATCAAGTGACCGGAACCTTGACCCATACCATTGAATGATGAAGGATATACTATTAGGTGAAGACTTTGACCTGAAGTGCAAGAACGGAGATTTTGCCATTGGGGACAGTGCCGGACAGCACCAGCAGTGCTTGCTCCTGGCTGAAAAAGGGAGCTATAAGCAGTATCCGACTGTAGGTGTTGGTATAGCTTCTTTCCTGAAGGATGATAACACAAGCGACCTGCTCCGGGAGATAAGAATACAGTTCTCCAGAGATGGAATGAACGTGAAGCAACTAGGCTTCAATGGTGGCAAACTAAATATTGATGCGGCTTATGCTTAAGGTAGAAACAAATATGAATCTTTTAGATGCTGCACTGGCCACAGCCGGAAGCCTGGAAGATCTATTTGTTCTGGCAATGGCTAACGGCAAAAGTATTACCGATGATTTGTTGCCAGGTGAAGACCTGAAGCCAACAGGTATTATTTATAAACCAAGCAGCTCCACTATTAACCTGGTGCGGGAAACAAACCAGGTACAGATCATGTCAGGCCAGACACTTATTGACCTGGCCATGCAGGAAACCGGCAGTGTGGAAGGTGTCTTTCAGTTGGCAGCTTTAAATGGACTTGCGATCACTGATGAATTAAGTGAAGGTGCTAATCTGAAATACCCGACAAAAGCTGTAGACCGGATTGTACGGAAAGCTTTTCAGGATAATAAGTGGCGACCATCATCTGCTAAAACTTTACCTGGTCAGGTATTGCCAGCTACAGAAGAGGGCATTGGATTCTGGATAATTGAACAAGATTTTAGAGTAAGCTAACATGGCACGTAAAATTGATGAAATATACCTGGCGATACTCCAGGAGAAAAACCTTCATACGGAACTAGATGAACTCAACAGTACCAGCAAAGTTGCTGTGTTTAACCTTTGGGCTTACATCGTGGCTGTAGTAATGTGGACACTGGAGAATCTTTTTGATCAGCATAAAGCAGAAATAGACCAGAAGATTGCAATGCTTAAGCCGCATAGCCCACAGTGGTACCGCGAAAATGCCTTACAGTTTCAGTATGGTCAAACACTGGTACCAGAGTCCGGAACTTATGATAATACAGGGTTATCAGCTCAGCAGATCGAGCAGCGTAAAATTATCAAGCAGGCTGCAGTTACTGAAATAGATGGTAAGCTTCGCATCAAAGTAGCTAAGGAGCTGGATGGTGAGTTCGTTCCTTTAGATAATGATGATGAGTTGCCAGCTTTTAAAGAGTATATCGGAATGAAAAAAGATGCAGGTGTAAGAATTACAACCGATAGCCTCCCTGCTGACCTACTAAAGTTAGAGCTGGACATTTGGTACAACCCGCTTGTACTTCGTGTAGATGGCAGTCGCATTGATGGCTCAAATCAGGAGCCGGTTAAGTCAGCTATTAATAACTACCTGCGCAATCTGCCTTTTAATGGAGAGTATGCCAACACGCGCCTGGTAGATGAGCTGCAGAAAGTAGATGGTTTGGTATATCCGGTTATTAAGACTTCCCAGGCCAAGTATGGTTTACTTCCTTACACGCAGATTGATGAGAAGTACATTCCGGATGCCGGTTACATGCGCATCGATGAAGAGGTGCTAAAGATAAACTATAGAGAGTATGTATAACATCGACTATAATAAGCTTATTCTTTGGCTAATACCTGACTTCAAAAGAAAGCCGAAGCTTATTGCCTGGTTAAAGGTGCTTTGTTCGCCAGTAGTGCAGTTATCAGAGCAGTTCCTGCTAAAAAGGGAAAAGAGCCTTTATAAGCTGAATCACAACAGTCAGGTATTTAGCATGCAGAAGGTATTGAATGATCGCTTTGATAGTGCATTAAAGCGCATTTACATAACTGATGGCTACACTAAGGACAGGCTATTTATTCACACCACATCAGAAGATAAGCCGAAATACTTAGGTTCTCTTACCCTCCATAACAGAGCTGACTACTCAGACACTGGTGTAGACTTTATTGTTTGGGTTCCTAATACTGTGCCACTTTCAAGCATAGATACCTATGAGCTTAAATCATTAATTGACTTTTATAAACTGGCCAGTAAGCGCTACATCATCTACAGATCATGAACACGATAGACTTTACAAAACAAGGCGGATTCCCTTTTGACCAGGATACTTTAAGCTTCCTGCAGGATTCAATTCTTACAGCAGCTAAGGCAGCTTCATTCGGTGGCACTTTGTATGTGCTTACCGGTTGCGAAGAAGCAGGCGGTAACGTAGCTAACGGCTTTGTCGTGATAAATGGCGAAATACTGCCTTTTGTGGGTGGTGCTGTGCAGGCCAAAGTGGTTATTGTTGAACTGACAGAAGACCTGCTTTACGAGAGCGGAGATGTATACCCTTCCATTAAGAAACGCCATGCCACTTTTGGTGATGATGGTGTAACCAACTTGCTATGGACTGATTTCAAGCGAAACACTTCTGAGGGGGTACTGGCCAGGCTTGAAAGATTAGAGCGTATATCAGCCCCGTTTCTTCCGGTGCTGGATGCGAATGGTGTGGAGCAACGAGGCGGCATGGTGCTTTGGAAAAAGCCTGCTATACTTATTCCGGCTGGATGGCAGGAAGTAGTAGACTGGAGAGGTCGCTTGCCTATGGGTTATGATCCTGCTGATGCCGCATTTGATACAGTGGGTGAAACTGGTGGTAGTAAGCAACATTACCTGACAACCGCACAACTGCCTGAACATGATCACTCCGTTGGCTCCTATAATAAAATCTTGAGAACAAGTATTGCAGGGCAAAACACAACACCTCAGGTAGATTCGTCTGGCTCAGGCACAGAACCGGATTTGATTAATACGCAGTCATTGGCCAAGGTTGGAAGTAACCTGCCGTTCTCTTTGCTCAACCCTTACAGAGTGGTGATGTTCATCGAATACACAGGCAATTAAACAGCTTTTAAATGACTGCTAAAGACATATTAAAAAGTTGGTTTTCCACTGGCAAAAAGCCAACAGGGACACAGTTTGCAGAGTGGATCGATAGCTTCTGGCATAAAGGAGAAGCTATCAAGATCACTGATGTAGAGAACCTTCAAACCACCTTGGCTAATAAAGTACAGAGTACTGATCAGCGAGTGGCCAATGCTGTACGCTATATGAATGGAGTACTTACTGCTCCGGATGGCTCCACTATTATCGTTGGCTCTGACTTTTACTTTGGCCCTTGGAGAGCTGGAGAGTTTAATGCCGGTTGGGTAGCAATCTCAACGGATGGCAATAAGTTTTGGCAAGCATTGCAGGATCATGAATCAGCAGCTGAGCCGGTGGCTGAAGATGCAAATTGGAAGCTGGTGTTTGAAGATACAGCAGGTAGTACCATAACTATAGATGCTGAGCTTTCAGGTGTCAGTGAGAACCCTGTGCAAAACAAAGTAATCAAAGCAAAATTTGATAGCCTGCAGATAAACGGCTACGAAACCAGCTACTACTTCCAGGGCACCACCGAAGTGATGGATCGCTTTGTGGAGGCCGTGGAGTTTACGGCCATTGATACAGGCACTTTATTAAGCAGCAGCGTGGAGATTGCAGTGGATGGCGGCACTTACCAGCCGCTTGCCGTGGGCTTTTTAGTAGCAGCCGGCAAACGCTTCAAGTTGCGCATTACCTATGCTACAGGAGTAACAGAGGGAGTATTGATCATTAGAGTTAAAAAGCAATAATATGAACTGGAAATATACAAGCGGCTCTCTATTGCCAAACGGCGTAACCGTAGCAGCCAGCGCAGACGATGTAAAGCCAAGTAATGCGACGTATGTAGCTATATGGGGTAACGACAGTACGGGCAACGGCTCCCGATTAAGGCCGTACCGGAATATTGGCGTAGCTTTAGGCAATGTTATTATTGGGACAGGCTTTTATAACGAAGTAAATCTAGTCTCTCGGACGCTAATAGCAGACGGCGATGTAACTATAGACGGCACAGGGTTAACCAGTTATTTTACCACACAAAGCACCTGCTATAACATTACGTTTCAAAACAACATTTACGGCTTTATAGGTAATAGGCAGGATGCAAGTACAGCAATAGGGTGTGTATTCCGTAATATTCAATCCTTTGTAACAGGTACAAACGGAAGCGCCACTTTTAGAGATTGTCTAATGGATAACGTACAATCGGGCGTAAATTTAAATTGGACTGACCCGTATTTAATAAACTGTACCTTTGTAAATTGTGCAAACGAATTAAGGATTCTAGGACAAAGTAACGGGCGTATACTAAACAATGTTTTTTACAATTGTCAGCAACTTACTTTAGCTTTGAGTGCAGGCGTTGAAGCGAGTTACAGCCTGTTTTTTAACTGCAAGCTACGGCCCGCCACAACGGGTACGTTTAACACGTATGCAACTATAGCCGATATGCGTACGGCCTTTGCAAAGGAGTTTGCAGGCTGTAAAATTGCAGACCCTTTGTTTAATAGCGTAGCCAGGCAGGATTACACGTTACAGCCTACCAGTCCGGCCCGTAACCTGGCTTTTAATGGAAAGTATGTAGGCACGCGCGGCGTAGGCTTTGCGCTTTACCCGGAAAACGCCGAATACCTGGAAAACATAACCATTACCAGTGGATTAGCAGCATTAACAGATAATACGCTTAAAGGAGTTATTCGTTGGCCTGTAACCGATTTAGGAGCCGAATATGAAGGGGCAGCTCCTTACATTAACGGTGTAGCCGCCTATCGAAATGGCGAGAGTTTCAACCCGGAAAGCGATCTGGCCGCCACCACCATAGCGGCAGGTGCCAATCTCACCACCGGGCAAAGCTATGTCGTGGAAACGGGCACCATCAACTACAACAGCCAGATGTATAACATCGGCACACGCTTTACAGCTGTGGCAGCGGCGACAACCTTTATCACATCCGATGGCGGTGTCGTGCGCCAGATACTCAAGCGCCCTACCAGGGCTATTTTAAAGCTCAAAACACACCGCTTCAACTACGATCAGGCCACCTTTGACACCCTTAGCTGGCAGTTGTACGAAGCCGGGCAGAAGATCACCGCTAACCGTGTAGGCGATGTGGGCACAGGTGCTATCATCCGTGGTAACGGTGCTTCAGACTTTGACCGAACGCCTGCCAAGGTATTGCCGGTGTTTTTCCGCGGCATTCAGGCCGAAGTAACGATTATGCCAAAAGGCTTACGCGCGATCTGATATGGCAACGGATAACACGGATTTACAAAGCATCAGCTTATCCCTCGACAGTGGCGACAGGGAGCAATTCCGCTTTCCGGAAAATATTTATACTGGCAGTATTTCGGTGTCTGTTCTTAACCCTGCCACAGAACGCATGCGGGAAGACAGCTATGTGAACAGCCTTGCCATTGGACTGATGCAGGCTACACCTACCCAGATCCGCAGAAGGCGCTACCTATTTCAGACAATTTAACTTTTAGCCCTATGAACACATTAAAAATTAAACGAGGCATTAGTGTTGATCAGACGCTCTACTACTCCACGGAAGGCGGGGAGTTTCGCTTCCTGCTGGTAGACCACCTGAAGGATGCTAAACTGGGACAGCGCCTGGCTTATTCGCCACAAAGTGTAAACTCTCAGATAGCGCCTTATAAGAAGTTTACCATTGACAGCGAAGGCAATATTGAAATGCCTGCCGAGGCGCTGAAGGTTACCATTACCACGATGTGGTACAAGTACCTGATTTCTAATTCTGGGGAGATACTCGAACTTGGTACGCAATCCATGAATGCCAACGATGCCGATGTGCCCGCTTTCATTCATCAACTGGGAGGCACCATCACGCTGTTTATGGTCAATGGCAGGATCCGCAAAATTAACGGCTACAACTCCTACCCTGTGTTTGGGCAGAATGGCGTGATAGAATATACAGAAGTCCAGCTGGAAGAAATAGCAGCGGCTGAACCTAATACCATCGACTACGACCATAAAAAAGCGGATGGCTCCTGGATCTATCCCGAGCTACACCCTGCCCCGGTAGTGGAAGAACCAATTGAAGAACCTGTAATAACTCCTGCAGATGATACCCTTTAAGATTCTGCTGGTGCACAACCGCTTCCGAAAGCAGGAAGAGGTTACCTGGCTGTCACTCCTTATCCGGTTCTTATGCTTTAGCTTCTGGAATCATATCGCTATTGCTGTATTTATCTATGGCAGGTGGTACGTGATCGAGAGCATTGGCAAAGGCGTGAAACTGAAGCCTTACGAGGAATGGTTTACTCACTCTGACAGGAAAGTAAAAGAGCGCCTGCCTGATAAGGAGCTGACACTGGAACAGTTTCATCTTTTATTGTCGCTGCTCGATACCAAGTATGGAAAGCGTGACCTGATCACAGCTTATATCATCGCCTTGTGGTGGAGGCTTTTTGAAATCAAGCTGGGCTGGAAGAACCGTTATGGCATCATTTGCTCCGGCCTGGGCAATATCGCGTTAGGAAGAGAAGAACTTTCAGGCGTGCCTAGTGATTTTGATTCTTATGATGAGCTATCAGACGGCCAGGTTTATGAGACTTATAAAGTATAATTAAAGCAGTTTATACTACCTTATTTAAAAGAAAAGCTCTCTTATTTGGGAGCTTTTTTTATTTAAAATACTTGACTCTTTTTTAGTTTAAAAGTTTGCATAATGCGAACTTTTGCATATATTTGTATCAGTTATCAATCAC
Source organism: uncultured Pontibacter sp. (assembly GCA_966250805.1). Taxonomy (GTDB): domain Bacteria; phylum Bacteroidota; class Bacteroidia; order Cytophagales; family Hymenobacteraceae; genus Pontibacter. The sequence goes on from CBINIP010000010.1 coordinate 61,374, forward strand.
CGCCGAGAGGCATAAAAAATCTAAGTATGTTAAACACAATTCTCACAATCGTTAAGGAAAACCCTTACGGATTCACTTACTCCCTCAAAACAAACTCTTTTGTAAAATATGGCTTCGTAGTAGCCTACAAAGAGACTCAAAACTGCTTCGGATTAGAAGGTTTGCAAAGAGTATTAGAACATGCCAGCAAACACGAAATGATAGTCGGAGGCTGGTTAAATTCAGAAAACAAAGAATACTACTTCGACAGCTGCAAGGTCTTTAAAAACAGAAAAGCAGCAATAGAGTTCGGAATCGAAAACAAGCAAATAGCAATCTTCGACCTGACTAACTTAGAAGAAATCAAATTGTAAACAAAGGAGGGGTGAAAGCCCCTCCTTAAACTATATAATCATGAGAAACCTAGAACTGTTACCCGTAGAAAAGTCTATTCAGGATCAAATAAGGTTATCCAGAGATAAGCTGTTTGCCTTTGCAGGTATCAAAGTTGATATACTGGAGTTTGATGAAAATAAGCTTCGTGTTCGAGTGGAGCAAACAGAACTAAAGAACAACTTTATGCTGAATCAATCTCAGCTTGTAAGCCGTGCAGGTGCTTTATTTGCTCCGCTGGATAACAAGTATAAGATTCATTATGTTGCGCTCACCTATAGCCCTGATTTAAGCCGATATGACCATCACTGGGTTAATGACCGTATGGCAGAATTTAAGATAAGCAGGAATGACCTGATTAAGCAGATGGGTATTGATAAGGCTACATTGTCTGAGCTGCTATCTGGCAATAGAAGCTTAACAAAGTTTCAGAAAGCCGCCTTTTTCTATTACTTTATGACGTATGAATTGAATAGAGATGTGAGAGAATATATACAGGATGAAGCATAGAAAAACAGCCTTAATACCTGATTGTTATCTATTAAAGATACAAAATATCTGTGAATTTACCTACTAAATAGGCTAACAAAATCACCTCTTTTGTAGAATATTTTAAAGAAAAAGCCCTCAATTACGAGGGCTTTTTTTATGTTTTAAATGACCATTAAATAGGTCTTTTAAAGCTATTTAATCAAAAGACTTTTTTTCGGACATTTCGTTTTATAATTTGGGACAAATCGACTTGCCGATTTTATACTTTCAGCAAAAAATAGCATTATCGACAATTTTAGTTACATATTGCGATACATAAAATAAAAAAGCCTCTCAAAATTAAATGAGAGGCTTTTTAGTGGGCCCACCTGGAATCGAACCAGGCACCTACTGATTATGAGTCAGTTGCTCTAACCGAATGAGCTATAGGCCCGTTCCCTATTAGAAATTGCTTTCTTTGATTTGGGAGTGCAATTCTACATATTTGTATCGAATATTCAAATAGTAAACGAAAAATTTTCTGTGAATTTAGAAAGTATAAAAAATATCATCTTCGATTTGGGTGGGGTTATCATTAACCTAGACTATGATAAAAGCCTGCGTGAGCTGCTGCGTTACAGCAAAACGGGCTCTGCTATGGAGTTTACCCAAAGAGCACAATCGCCTCTGTTCGACCTATACGAGACAGGCAACAGCACCTGCCAGGAGTTCCGCGACAGCCTGCGCCAGGAATATAACCTGGATGCTACCGACGAAGAAATAGATAACGCCTGGAATGCCATGCTGCTGGATATACCCAAAGAGCGTATAGACCTGCTGCAGGAACTGGGCAAAAAGTACAGGATCTTCCTTCTCAGCAATACCAACGCCATCCACCTGAAGCGCTTTAACGAAATTGTGGCGCATAGCTTTACCATCCCTAACCTGGACTCGCTGTTTGAGCAAAGCTATTACTCGCACCTGGTGGGCAAACGCAAACCCGATGCTGCCATTTTTGAGCTGATACTGGAGCAGAACGGCCTTAACAGAGAAGAAACACTTTTTATAGACGATAGCATACAACATATAGAAAGTGCCCGTAAAGTAGGCCTTCATGCACTGCACCTGCAGCCTCCGCTTACTATAAACAAGTTCTTCCAGGATGTTGCTATCTAAACGGCAGCGCAGTTACAGCCTGCACCTGCTGCTGTTTTGCATCACACTCCTGAGCACTACACTTGCCGGCGCCGAGTGGCGCTTCGGTAAGTTGTTTTTCCTCGGGCCTCAGGGTTTTACAGGAGGAGGCACTATATCGTGGGCAGAGTTTGTGGCGGGTTTATACTTCTCAATACCTTTTCTGGGAGTACTCACCGTGCATGAATTTGGGCATTATTACACGGCTAAAGTATACCGAACACGCGTAACACTGCCTTACTACATCCCCATGTGGCTGGGCATTACATCCACAATAGGTACCATGGGGGCCTTTATCCGCATCAAGAGCCGCATTTATTCGCGTCAGCAGTTCTTCGATATAGGTATAGCAGGGCCTATTGCAGGTTTTGTGGTGGCCTTACCGCTGCTTTTTTATGCCTTCACGCACCTGCCGCAACCCGAGTATATTTATAGTATACACCCGGAGTATAAGCAGTTCGGACTAGATTATGCACAGCATGTTTACCGCGATGCCGGGGCAAACTTCGCATTGGGTAAAAACCTGCTGTTTATCTTTTTCGAGCGTTTTGTGGCTGATCCTGCCCTCTTACCTAACCAGTATGAGGTAATCCACTACCCGCTTGTTTTTGCTGGTTATCTGGCTTTGTTCTTTACAGCCTTAAACTTGCTCCCTATCGGGCAGCTGGATGGCGGGCACGTATTGTATGGGCTGATGGGCTACAAACGCTTTAACAGGGTATCGCCGGTGTTTTTTACTTTCTTTATCATCTATGCCGGTTTAGGTGTGATATCGCCTTATAACGAACCTATTTGGTCAGATGAACTGCTGGTTGTTTATGTACCGTTCTTGTTCTGGGCATTCCGGAAACTGCTACACGATAACCGCTATGGCTTTGGCGCTGCTATGCTGATGCTCATGGTACAGTATAGCCTGGCTACTACTTTCCCGGAGTGGCAGGGTTATGTGTGGGTGTGGCCCGCCTACCTGGTATACCTGCTTTTTGTGCTGGAACCTGCCATGCCAAAGCTGAGCTATGGTGTATACTTAACCGTGCTTGTGCTTACAGTACAGGTGCTGGTTTCGTTTGCTTTTCCGGGTGCGGACGGCTACAGCGGCTGGTTATTGTTCGGTTTATTATTATCGCGTGTGATGGGCATTTTTCACCCCTCCTGCCCCGACGAAACACCGCTTACACCCACCCGCAAAGTGTTGGGTATACTTGCTTTCGTGATCTTTATACTTTGCTTCAGCCCATCTCCTTTTATTATAGAGTAGGCTGATAAAAAGCTATAAAACAAACCGGCTCCCGATGTAAGTATAGATCATCGGGAGCCGGTTGCTGTTTATACTTTGTAATCTTAGCCTTTATAAGCGATAATACCGCCTAACAGGTTACGCACCTGCTTAAAGCCCTGCTGCTGCAGAAATGCTTTTGCTGTAGCCGAGCGCGCACCAGACTTGCAATGCACAATAATCTCTGCATCTTTCAGGTCTTCCAGATCTTCTATGCGTTGTGGCAAAGTGCCCAACGGGATATTCTGCGAGCCACCGATATTTGTTTCCTGGTATTCCCAATCTTCGCGCACATCAATTATAACCGGCGTTTCACCTTTATTCAAGCGCTCTTTCAGTTCTTCTGCAGTAATGTCTGTTGTTATCATGGTGTTGTAAGTATAAGTTTTCTGGTGATGATGGAATTCTGTGTTTCGATACGTAAAGTATAAAGTCCCGGCGAAAGATGCTTTAAACTGATAGGGCTGTTGATAATACCTGAAAAACCCTGCTGGTATACTTTGCGTCCTGCCACATCAATCACTGTCAATGTTTTAAAAGCCTCGCTTATGGCAATTGTACCTCCCGATGGGTTAGGGTAAACTTTGAGGTTATTCGCCAGTTCTTCGTCTTCTATACCTAAGGCCACGCCTGCCATTAAAGGGCGCATCATAATGGCACCTGCTATAGTCTGGTCTTCTACCCAATCGTTCTGCGTGCTCCACAAAAAGCGGCCCGGGGCACGTTCGTTTCTATCAAACCCGATGTTGAGGAACAGACTGCCCGGCTGAGACCAGCCAATATAAAAGCTGCCGTCCACGCCAACAGGTTTTGTAAGGTCGATAGTATAAAACTGATTGAGGTTCTGGCTATACTTTACCTGAAAGCTTTGCTCGCCTATACTTTCGCCGGGCTTTCCGTTATCGTCTCTCCACACCCGGAAAGTAATAGATGTGCCTTCTATCATGTTTCGCACCCGCGGGAAGTATACCTGGAAACCTCTTACCTGGTCCGAACTGTTCAACTCAAAGCGCTGGGCTACCTGGCTGTTTCCTGAGGCTATGTAACTGAAACCTGCTTCGGCAGTGCCATCGTCGTAAGCATAGTAATCAGCAAATTCTGTTTTCCGGTAAGTGCTGTCGTTTGCGCGTTGCAGTGGGTTTTGCTCTTTTGTATCCAGTATGATGCCGTGCATCAAAATAAAATTCTCCTGGGGCAGGGCCAGCGCCTGAATATTGGGTGTACCTTTTATTTCGTATTGCCGTGCCGCAGCAGGAATCAGGGCCTGTGATCGCAAAAAAGTATCGGCTACAGTTTCGTCTGCTCTTCTTACAAACCCTCGCCAACTGATGGCCCCTGGAAGATCGCCCAGGTTGTTTATAGTTGCGGATACTTCCTCCCGGACTGATGCCGCAGGATTTTCTAAAAACTGCCGCAGTGGCATGGCGGTGTAGTTCTTTAGCAGCGGTGTTATAGTTTGGCTGATGGCAATATCACGGGAGGTATTTTGCCTGAAACTGCGGTTCCGGTCTAGCTCTACATAATCCAGGTTCCAGTTATCACCCAGGCCGCCACGCTGGCCAAAGCTCCTGAACCTGAACTGAAACCCGTCGTGGAAATAGCGGGCATCCTTTATAGCCACAAAAGCTTGTGCAAATGGTGTAGCTTCGCCTAAACCTGGCTGCTGCCATACCTGCTGCCATACTCCTGCAGCGTCTTTAAACTCAAGTTGCAGGTATACCTGGCTTGTCCCCGACTTATCCGGCACATCGCCTAAACCACCTGCTTGCCAGTAAAAGCTAAGGTATACAGAATCGGAAGGCACCAGAGCACCCAGAAGTATAGGCTGTGATGTAAGCGTATCAGAAGGGCCGGTGCCTACGGAGCCTGCCTGGTAAGGCAAACCGGCAGCATTCAGACCATCAAAAGAAGCTACATTTTTGGTGATGGGATCTACAGCAAAGCGGCTGTTCACATACACACCGCCATTAATCCACCTTGCCGGGTCAGGCGAAACAGTAGCCGTGGCAAAATCATCGAAGAAAGGGAGAGAAACAGCAGCTACACGTTGCTGCTTTAAAGTATAGTTATTTAACTGGCGCGGCTCCTGTTGCAGCGGTGTAAGCACAGCTTGTGCCATGGCAACCATACCATAGCAGAAAAGCAAAAAAGTAAGCGCCAGTTTTAGTTTCATAGTTTTGGGTGGTATCAAAAGAGCGCCTACCACTATGGCAGGCGCTCTTATATTATTCAATTTCCTGTAACTGTACCTGTTCCTCGCCGGCTACCCATAGGTCTACTAACTCACCTACACGTATTTTGGCGCCAACCTCGGCAAACGGACGCTGCCGCACAATGGTACCAGGCTCTTCGGTGCTGCCCGGCTCATAGATAATATTACCAATTTGCAGCCCCTGCCCTACCAGCAGCACAGATGCTTCGTCTACAGGCATACCCACTACATCCGGAATCTCGAACTCGGTATTACCCAGGCCATCTCCCACGTGCAAATCAACTACAGAACCTTTTGGTATCATCTCGCCTGGCTTTATTTCGCGGCCTTTCACAAACTGCTTCAGCACTGCATTCTGCTGCAGGTCCGGTACATATGTAATCTGCCCTTTTCTCAGGTCGTAGCTCTTCAGTATCAGCTCAGCATTTTTCACCGATCCATCAATCAGTTTAGGCATCTTGATCATCGGCGGGTTCTTCATGTTCACGCTGATGTAGATCTTACGTCCTTCCTTTACTTTAGCCCCAGGTGCAGGATCCTGTGTCAGGATCTCGAAAGGTTTTCTGTCGGCGTTGTAGCTGGAATCGTTTACGAAGTATAACAGGTTCTGTTCATCCAGGTATTCTTCAGCATCAGGCAGTGCCATACCGGTTATTTTAGGCACCGAAATACTCTCGCCGTGGTTTGTGGTAGATGGCAGGTATACATAAAAGAAGCCGACAACAAGTATAGCTACAATGGCTACCATAATGGCCAGATGCTTCAGAACATCCGCAAAAGATTTTGCTTTTAACATGCTTATTTAGTGTTGAATCGCTTAAATGCCTGCAGTTAAGAAACCCTTAACTGCAGACTATAAACCAACTCTGTATTTTAATTTCTGATCAATTACCTTACACAGCAGCCTTCATACGGGTACGCTCGATACCGTAAGTAAGAATGCGGTCGATGAAGTCGTATGGCTTGTAACCGTTAATGGCTGTCTGGTGGAAGATGCAGGTTGCCGGCGTCATACCTGGCAGCGAGTTAATTTCGATGATGATAGTCTCCACCTCATCGTTTTCCAGTACGCGTACAAAGGCATCGATACGGGCATAACCTTCTATGTTCAGGATTTTGGCTACACGCTTCAGGTCTTCCTTCACTTTATCAGAGATCTGCTGGCGGCGCACCGGGTCATTAGCATAACGGGCTGGTGTAATGTTCTGCCCTTCGCCTGCCAGGAATTTCTCTTCTAAAGATAGTACCTCACCTTCTGCAAGTGCTTCCGATGCCTCGAAGATCTCATAGGTAACATTACCATCCGGTCCATACTTGGTTAGCAAGCCACCTGTGATCTCCAGGAAGTGCTTGGCTCCGTTCTTCGAAATAAGTGTCTCGATCAGGAAGCCCTGCTTGTTCGGGAATTCTTCTTTAAAACCAAGCGACAGCGTACGAGCACATTCTGTATCCAGCTCCTCCATTTCACGGAAGATCAGGGTAGCGAAAGCATCCAGTTCGGCACGGTTCTTTATCTTTTTAACAGCTGAGCTGCAACCATCATCGGCAGGTTTCGCAATAAACGGATACGGGAACTCAGCTTCTATACTTTGGAAGAAAGCTTCTTTATCCTGCTCCCAGTCCTGCTTAAATGCCATGCGATGCTTTGCAACAGGCACGCCATACTTGGCCAGTATCTCGTTTGTCTCATATTTGTTGATCGTGATCTGAGACGAGTGAATGCCCGAGCCGTTGTATGGGATGTATAGTTTCTCAAGCTCGGTTTGCAGCGCGCCATCCTCACCCGGACGACCATGCAATGCAATGAATACGGCATCTACCATGTTCTTGAGCTGCGAGTACGTAATGCGCTGTGGCTCCTGCAGGCTGCGCCCGGTATACTTACGGGTAATGCCTTCGGCCTCCTTAGCGATTTGCTCCAGCACCGGATGCGGCCTGCCCCCCTGCTCAAAATAATGTACCTTTTCTTTGATATCGTCTGCATTATCCTTCAGCATGATGTTGATCGGAATAGAGTACAGACGGTGTTCTTCGTTACTACCTGTCAGGAAGATAGGCAGCGGCTCGTATTTAGTTGAGGAAGAAAGCTTTTCATAAATGTTACGGCCGCTCTCTACAGATATATGTCTTTCAGATGAATAACCACCCATGATTACACCTACTCGAATTTTATCGTGGCGGTGCGACTGCTCATCTTTTATACTTGCATCCAGCTTGTTAAGCAAACGGGTAAGCTTCACCGTATCCTTGCCAGACTTCAGGCGCTCGGCAATAGAAGTACGGATAATGTAAGTCAGGAACTGCGACGGGTTAAGCCCGATCTCAGCTGCCTGGTGGAAAAAGAACGACGAAGGCAACATACCGGATGTTGTGTTCGGATCGTTCAGGAATATCTCGCCACTCTCGGTAATAAAGCCATCAAGACGGGCATACACGTTAAAGCCGAAAGCAGTGAATAACTTGCTCGTAGCTTCGCGGATTCGCTGAATGTCTTCGCTTGGCAGGTTGATAGGTGTGATCTTGCGGCTCAGACCTGGCAGGTATTTTGATCTGTAATCAAACACCTCGCTGCCTTTCACAATCTCGGTTGGTGGCAGGGCAATAGGCTTGCCTGTTTCGTCCTGCACCACAATGCTTGAGAATTCGCGGCCTTTGATAAACGCTTCTACCAACACCTGCTGCTCGTGCTCCACGTTTGTTAGCGTGATAGTATCGGTAGCAGCTGCACTGAAAGTAGAATTGATGTAGTTGAAAAGCTTTTCCGGATGATAAATGATCTCGCTGCCATCTACCAGTACAGGCATGCCTATACCTTCGCGGATATCTACCAGTTGCTTCATGCTCATCAGCTGTTGCTCCTGGCTCATGCCCAGCCACTGGTTTCTGTAAATGGTTTTAGTAAAAAAGCTGCGGTCTACCCCTGCCTCAAAAGCTGCGAAATCCTTATCCTTAAGTATAGAAACACCGATAGATGAACCCTGGTGCGGAGCCTTTAATACAAGCGGTAAACCTAACTCAGCTACCAGCTTTTCCAGCAACTGTGGTCGGTTCTGCTTATCAGCCCATTCGGTATAACTTATAGTCCGGTAATCCGGTGTCGGGAAACCGTGCTGCTTCAGCATTTCTTTCTGGGCAGCTTTATCTATACCTATTGCCGAAGGAAGTATACCTGAACCTGAGTATGGAATGTGGTACCACTCCAGCAAGCCTTGTATGCTGCCGTCTTCGCCATACGGGCCGTGCAGTGCCAGGAAAGCAAAATCGAAATGCTCCTTAAACTCGTTTGGCTGCAGGCGCTTACCGGCTTTGGCAATTATGCGGTCTTGCTCTTCTATGCTCAGCTCGCCAAACGACTCCAGGTAGATTTGCAGGCCATGCTCTGTTTCCGGAAGGGCCTCTACCGGCGGATAGAAATCGCGGATAGTACCTTTGTAAATAAACTGCCAGTCCAGCAAAATGAAATTGCCAAGGCTGTCTACAAACACCGGAACGGCCTCAAAAAGTGCTTTATCTAAGTTATCGTAAACCGTACGCCCACCCGCAAACGAAATCTCGCGCTCACGTGATGGTCCACCGAAAATTATTCCTACTTTCATTCTTGCAAAGGTAACAAATTGAAGGCTAAAGTTAAGGGTTAAAAGTTAGGACTTGTTTCTGGATTTTAACTAATGGATGTAACAATTATTGTTAATGAAGTTTATAGTTAATGCTTTGGCAGATGGTTATCTGGCTATACTTTCAATTTCGCTTTCTTCCTAAGTCTTACCTGCCTATACTTTCATAGTTACTTTTTGGCTCGCTCCAAGCCCGCGGGGACTCGTCCTAGGGTAGGGGCCCTCGATAAAGGGCATCGCGCTGGGAGCTTTTCCTTTGCTCCTGACGTCGCAATGCCTTGCAGGCACCGGAACCTCGAGGCGCTCTTTAAAGGGGGCCCCTACCCCCACCCAAGTACTGTAAATATATTCGATAGCTTACTGCTTTGGAACTAGAGCCAACTCCCCTTTGAAGGGGGCGCAGGGGGATGTTTTTACAGTAGCTATGAATCTATTACTCAAAGTAAAGCAAAAGCAGGAAAGCTCCCCTCCTTAGTCAAGGAGGGGTTAGGGGTGGTTGGATACGAGCAACCAGGAAACTTATACTTCAAGTATGGCAGTTACTCAAAAGACTTCGTAGCGTCTTGAAGACATACGAGCGTCTGGTGGATGAACCGTTGCTTCGTAACAAGACGCTCTTGCAAATCCTGAATCAAACCATAACCCCTCCCCGATTCTCCCGTAAATCATAGCGATTTTACTATATTTGTTCGGCCGCTAAATTCTCAGTAACAAAATCGGCGGAAACACGAACAACGAGTATCCGAATCCAAACCATAACATACTTCATGAGAACTGTAGACGAGTATAATTTTGCCGGTAAAAGAGCGCTTGTGCGCGTAGATTTTAACGTGCCCCTGGACGCTGACTACCGCATTACCGACGACACCCGCATCCGTGCGGCTGTGCCTACAATCAACAAGATCCTTCAGGATGGAGGTGCTGTAATCCTGATGTCGCACCTGGGCCGCCCTAAAACCGGTCCGGAAGAGAAATACTCGCTGAAGCACCTGGTAAACCGTCTTTCTGAAGAATTTAACACCACGGTTCATTTTGCTTCTGATTGCATAGGCGACGAGGCCGTGCAACTGGCACAGAACCTTCAGCCAGGCGAAATACTGTTGCTGGAGAACCTGCGTTTCTACAAAGAAGAAGAAAAAGGTGACGCTGCTTTTGCAGAAAAACTGGCCAGTTTTGGCGATGTGTATGTAAACGATGCCTTTGGTACTGCGCACCGCGAACATGCTTCTACGGCAGTAATTGCGCGCTACTTCCCGAAAGACAAAGTGATGGGTTATGTTATGCAGGCCGAGCTGGACAATGCCCGCCGTGTGCTGGATAACGTGGAGCGCCCTTACACTGCCATTATGGGTGGTGCCAAAATATCTGACAAGATCCAGATCATAGAGCGCCTGATGGATAAGGTAGATAACCTGCTCATAGGTGGTGGCATGTCTTATACTTTTGTGAAGGCAGATGGCGGCGAGATAGGTGCTTCGCTGGTAGAAGCCGACAAAGTGGAACTGGCAGCCCGCCTGATCGCGATGGCCCGTGAAAAAGGCGTAAATCTGATGATACCTGTAGATTCGGTTGTGGCCGATGCCTTCAGCAACGATGCCAACGTTGATGTTAGCCTGAGCCACCACATTAAACCGCTCTGGATGGGCCTGGACATAGGACCTGAAGCACGCTCACAGTATGCAGAAGTGATCCGCAACTCTAGAACTATACTTTGGAACGGCCCTATGGGCGTGTTCGAAATGTCTAACTTCTCGGTAGGTACCGAAGCCATTGCTGATGCTGTGGTAGATGCTACCCGCATGGGTGCTTACTCTCTTATCGGCGGCGGCGACTCGGCAGCAGCTGTTAACAAGTTTGGCTATGCAGACCGCGTTTCTTATGTATCTACTGGTGGCGGTGCACTGCTGGAGTACATGGAAGGCAAAACCCTGCCTGGCGTAGCTGCCATAGAGCGCGACGATTATTAAACTATAGTTTAAAGTATAAAAAATCCCCTGCTGCTTAATTGTGGCAGGGGATTTTTTATTGTTTTAAATGTAAATTTCATATATTTAAAGTATAAATCTCTTACAATTTCATGCCTCATAAGAAAAGCTTTTATGGCTGTTGGTTTGGCAACTAATATCCTGATAGTGTGCTTTAAATAGTTAACAAAGATTTTAAGAAACTTATATGCTGAAGTACATCTTGTTATGGTTTCCTATGTTAGTCATCGCTATTCTAAATGGAGTTGCCCGGGAATGGTATAAAAAGTATACAGGAGAATTAGCAGGACGTCAGATTTCAACAATTACCTTACTCATCTTTTTTGGCATCTTTATATACAGTGTAATAGCAATATTCCCACCAGAGTCCGGGCAGGCTGCTTTGTTGATTGGGATTATATGGTTAATACTAACCTTACTATTTGAATTTGGTTTTGGCTTATACAGAGGGAATTCCTGGGATCAAATGCTGACTGAGTATAACATACTTAAAGGTCGCCTCTGGATTTTGATTCCTGTTTGGGTTGCCATTGCGCCGTATGTCTTTTACAGAATGCTTTGATATCTAACAGATTTCAAAAGCTTTATAAAGGCTGCAATTGATGTTCCATTTACTAGTTCAATAAATACTTAACCTAACCAACATGAACACAAAACTACTAATGTCTGTAAGCGCTGTTACTTTGGGGGCGGCGGGAATTATGTTCTCCTTTCTGCCAGAAGAAATTGCCAGCTATATGAGCATGAACGAAGCCTCTGCTATACTGCTGCAAGTGCTGGGAGCTTTATACTTTGGTTTTGCCATGATCAACTGGACAGCCAAGGCAAACCTGATAGGTGGCATTTATAGCAGGCCCGTTGCGCTGGGTAATCTTGCCCACTTTATGATTGCAGCACTTGCATTAGCTAAGTATGCTTTCAACAGCACCGGCCATAGTTACTTTTGGGTAGCAGCATTTGCCTACGCCGTTTTTGCCATACTTTTCGGTTACGTTTTCTTTACCACCCCTGCCCTGCAAGGCAAATCCAGCTAATACACAATGGGCAGGCAAAACAGCAAACATCGGCACTAAATGGACAGCATCTTAGAAACAGAAAGGTTAAGAATAAGGCGATTCACCCTTGAGGATGCCGGATTTATACTTGAACTTCTCAACAGCCCGGGCTGGCTAAAGTATATCGGCGACAGAAATGTTAAAACCGAGGCACAGGCAAAAGCATACCTTCAGCACGGCCCTTTAAAAAGTTATGAGCAGTATGGCTATGGTTTGGCTATGGTAGAAACAAAAGCTGACAGTATAGCCCTTGGCATGTGTGGCATAATCAAACGTTATTTTTTAGAGCACCCCGATATTGGCTTTGCGTTTTTGCCTGATTATACCGGCAAAGGCTATGCTTTTGAGGCAGCCAGCGCCACCTTAGTTTACGCGAAAGAGACTTTAAACCTACACGTAATAACAGCCATAACTCTAGCTGAAAACGCCAACTCCATTCGGCTTCTGGAGAAAATCGGACTCAGGTATGCTAATAAAATTACCTACCCGGGCACCGAAGAAGAGCTGCTTTTATACAGCAGCTAACACTACTGCAACCTCAATGCCTCAAGATAAAACGCTATGAAAAAGTTCTTCCTCTTACTCGCCTTACCTATACTTTGGAGTTGCAGCTCTAACCTGAAAAAGGCTGAAAGTATAGCTGTTAAACAACCTGCGCTACTGGCAACTGATACCTTGATGAAGTTTCCGGCCAGGCCTACTGCCGGTTTTAATTTCGAATACCTGGTATACCTGCCCATAGGTCTGAAGAGCCAGACCGAAAACTACCTGATGGTAGAAACCAACAACAGCGGGCTCAACGATTCTATAGAATTTCATGAACGGGGAGCACGGCATGCAGCCAGCAAAAGCGGCGTGGCAAACTATGTTTCCAAAAAACTACAGATCCCTTTACTGATCCCTATCTTCCCGAGGTCAGAAACAAACTGGCTCTACTACACCCACGCCCTCGACAGGGATGTAATTTTAAGCAAAAACTCAGCAATAGAAAGGCTGGACCTGCAGTTGCTGGCCATGATCGAAGATGCTAAAAATCAACTGGCTCAGCAGGGTTATCCTCTGAAAGAGAAGTTTTTTATGACGGGGTTCTCGGCATCCGGCACCTTTGCCAACAGGTTCTCTATACTTCACCCCGAAAAGTTAAAGGCTACGGCATCAGGTGGTATAAATGCTATACCTATACTGCCTGTTTCAGAGATAGATGGACAGACGCTTAACTACCCTTTAGGTATAGCCGACGTGCCGCAAATAACGGGTAAACCAGTTAACCTGGAGGACTTTAAAAAGTTACCCAAAATGCTTTACATGGGTGCTTTAGATGATAACGATGCCGTAGCTTTTGATGATGGCTACAGCAAAGAAGACCGCGAAATAGTATACCGGCTGATGGGCAAAAAACTTGTGCCGCAACGCTGGCAATTTGTAGGAGACGTGTATGTTAAAAGCGGCGTACAGGTAGATTTAAGAACCTACCCGAACATAGGCCACGGCACAGATCTGAAAATAAACGACGACCTGGTAGAATTCTTCCGGAAGTACTCTGAGTAATCGATCAGCATTTAAACTATAAAAGACATAAGCTTGAGCCAAAGTATAGTCCACATAGCGCTGCTGGTGAATGACTATGATGAAGCCATTGAATTCTATACAAGAAGCTTAATTTCGAACTGGTAGAAGACACCGCCTTAAGCGAAACAAAACGTTGGGTTTTGGTAGCACCTAAAGGCTCAGATGGATGTCGCTTATTATTGGCAAGGGCAACCACCAAAGAGCAAAAAAGTAGAATTGGAGATCAAACAGGAGGTCGAGTTTTCCTGTTTCTGCATACCGATAATTTTGAAAAAGATTATCAGAACCTGAAGAACAGGGCATTAAAATCGTAAGAGAACCAGTTACTGAGGCTTATGGTATAGTAACTGTATTCGAAGACCTGTATGGCAACCTTTGGGATCTAATAGGAAAGTAATAGTGATTGTTCCTGCATTATAATTACTATCCTTTACCGCAATTAAACGCACTTTAAGTACCTTTGAGGCAAATTCACTCGCATGGAAGAACAGAAGAACAACCCTCTGCATGGTAAAACACTGGAGCGCATTTTGGTGCAGCTAGTGGATTATTATGGCTGGGATGAACTGGGATATAAGATCAGGATCAACAGTTTTAACAGTAACCCAACTATAAACTCCAGCCTGAAATTTTTGCGCAAAACGCCTTGGGCTCGCCAGAAAGTAGAAGAGCTTTACGTCCGTACATTTGCAGGCAAAAATTCCTGAGCCAGTATTACGAAAATATGTAGCCTCAACTAGCAGCTGCTAAAACTTATCCTTTACTTACCTGTTGTTTACCCTAAAACCTATAACTATGAAATTAAAAACCTTATTCGCCTTAATCCTTAGCCTGTCACTATATCCGGCTTTAGCACAGCGCCCGGCACCCGATCAGATCAAAACAAGCAAAGGCAACTTAACCGTACAACCCATTATGCATGGTTCGCTGGTGCTGCAATGGAATGGCAAAACCATTTATGTAGATCCTTATGGCGGCGCGGCAGCTTATAAAGGCCTTGCAGCCCCTGATCTTATCCTTATCACCGACATTCACGGCGACCACCTTGACCCGAAAACACTTGATTCGCTGGATGTTTCCAAAGCTACTTTTGTGGTACCGCAGGCCGTAGCCAATCAGCTTCCGGAGAACCTGAAAAGCAAAGCTGCTGTGGTTAAAAACGGAGGAAAAACAGAACAGGCTGGTATTTCAATTTCAGCTATACCTATGTATAACCTGCCCGAAACAGCAGACTCTCGCCACCCAAAAGGCCGAGGTAACGGCTATATTCTGAACTTGGGAGGCAAAAACGTATACCTCTCCGGCGACACCGAAGACATACCTGAAATGCGGGCTTTAAAGAACATTGATGTAGCCTTTGTAACCATGAACCTGCCTTATACTATGGATGTGAACCAGGCGGCCGAAGCTGTACTTGCTTTCAAACCAAAAGTAGTATACCCTTACCATTACCGCGGCCAGGAAGGTTTGAGCGATGTAGAGTCGTTTAAAAAGCAGGTTAACCAGGGCAACAAAAATATCGATGTGCGCCTGAGACAATGGTATCCTTCTAAGTAACATAGTGCTGCCTTTCAGCAGCTAAACAATTTAAAACGGGGTGGTTAGAAGTTATACTTTCTGATCATCCCGTGTTTTGTATAACCCCTGCCGGATTTCAGGGTATATAACCTAATCCGGAATTAGCTTTTATTACATTATGCCAAATACTGCCAAACAACTCTCTGATATCCCGCTGTCGGTGCTGGACCTGGTGCCGATACTTGCTGGTAAAACTGTTGCTGAATCGTTTAAGAACACCCTGGACCTGGCACAAAACGCCGAGCGCCTGGGCCTGAAACGTTACTGGATGGCAGAGCACCATAATATGGCAGGTATAGCCAGCTCTGCAACTGTTGTCCTGATCGGGCATGTTGCAGGTAGTACAAAAAAGATACGTGTAGGCTCCGGTGGCATTATGCTGCCAAACCATGCGCCACTGGTTGTAGCAGAGCAGTTTGGAACGTTAGAATCTTTGTATCCCGGCAGAATTGATCTGGGTTTAGGCCGCGCACCTGGCACCGACCAGGTTACATCTATGGCACTGCGCCGCGACCTGCACGGCAGCGTAGAAGAGTTTCCGCAGAACGTACAGGAAATACACCATTACTTCGGCCCTTCAGACCCGACAGCCCGTGTTCGTGCCGTACCTGGCGAGGGGCTTGAAGTTCCGATGTGGCTACTGGGCTCCAGCACCTATGGCGCGCAGCTGGCAGCTATACTTGGTTTTCCGTATGCATTTGCCAGCCACTTTGCACCGGCAAGCCTGCACATGGCCCTTAAAGTATACCGTGACACTTTTAAACCGGTTGATAAACTGAAAGAGCCTTATGCTATGGCCTGTGTAAACGTTATCGCCGCCGACACCGACGAAGAAGCCAACCGTTTAGCCACTACTATGTATGCGTCTTTCCTGAACGTTGTGCGCGGCACGGCCAGGCAAATGCAACCACCTGTAGACAACCTTGACGATCTTGGCTGGGATGGCTCTGAAAAGTATGCCGTGCACCAGATGCTGCGCTATTCCTTTATCGGCAGTCCGGAAACAGTTAAGAAAGGTTTACAGGCATTTCTGGATGAAACTCAGGTTGATGAACTGATGGTTACCTCCACTATTTACGACCACGCTGCCCGCGTACATTCCTATGAGATCATCTCTGAGATGTTCAAAAAAGAAGAGTATGCGCAAGTATAAAGTATAAATCCGGAGCTTCAGTCTTTTTAATTCACCACACCCAGGAGTTACATGAACGGCGAACCAACTTACCAGGCTGCCCGAACTGTGGCAGCAACTATAGAGGCTCACTTTGCCAAACAGATCACAAATGCACAGGAGCAGGGCGAACCGGAACTGGCAAGTGCACCAACCCGTCATGTAATAGAAGCTGTTATTGATGCTGCTTTCTGGGCCAGCCTGCGTCGCGAAGAAGGCCGTTCTCCTAAAATATCGCTTGCCTTTCTGTCACCTGTTCAGGCTGGCCTGCCGCTCATGTTCGAGAAAAAGCTGCCCTTGTCTCCGGCTATACTTACAAAACTGGCACCCGGTGTAGAGCGTGCAGGTATACATTTAGGTGTTTGGTCTGATGGCGGAGATTTATACCTGTGGGGCACTACCCGCGAGATCAGAAGTTTCTGTTTTGTGGTGGATGTACCGGAGCCGGGCCTGCTGGTTATAAAACACCGCCGCCGCGATGGCTTTGGCAAGTTTGCAAATGTAGCCGTACTGAAAGGCGACCAGATCAAGATCGTAGACGAAGGCAGCGCCAGTTTACCAGACTGCCCCGAACTGCTGACCTCGCTTCTTGGCTTCACCTCGCCCAACACCTGGGGTAAATCGGTTAATGTACTGGTGCAGTTAGCTGTTTCTATGCGGGCGCACGCACATGGCGGTTCTCTGCTTGTAGTGCCTGCCGGTTCCAGCACCTGGCAAAACTCTATTGTGCAACCTATCTCCTACCCTGTGGTTCCGGCTTATACTGGTCTGGCAGACCTTGTAAACCAGCAGACTGATGTGAACAGGGATAGTGTATGGCAAGCTGCTTTACGCCAGGTAGTAGAAAGTACAGCCGGGCTCACGGCTGTAGACGGTGCTACTATTATGAACAGTAATTACGAGTTGCTGGCTTTTGGCGCAAAAATAGTGCGGGCAGTTGGCAGCAAAACTGTAGAACATATGGTTGTAACGGAGCCCATAATCGGCAAGAATCCTGAAATAGTGCATCCTACCCAAAGCGGCGGCACGCGCCATCTATCAGCTGCTCAATTCGTTTATGACCAACGCGACGCTATGGCCCTGGTTGCCTCGCAGGATGGCCGCTTCACGATATTTACTTGGTCGCCGTGCGAAGCCATGGTACATGCCCACCGTATAGATTCGCTGCTGCTTTAAACAGATTTCAAATCATGTTACTATACTTCAGGTTACCTGATGTTTATACTTAGCCTGCCAAATAAGCTTCGCTAAAGCCAGGGTTTTAACGTATTAGCTTAAGCAAATTGTAAAACCACCTATGGCAAGCGAAGAAGGAAAAGAGAAGATAAAGGTTATAGTATTCGACCTGAACGGTACTTTTTATAACAAGAGCTCGAAAGACGAGTTCTTCAAATTTATCTGCACTAAAAGACCTAAACGGGTAGGCTATTACTTCGAGATGCTTTATTACAAGCTCCTGAAAAAGATGAATCAGATGCGAAAGACAGAGTTCAAGGAGAACTTCTTTAACTACCTCGATGAACTGCCACCCGACAAAGTAGAAGAATACGCAGCAGAATTCTGGGAAAAGGAGTATCCGGAAAACTTTAACAAAGAGCTGAAGGATCATTTTGACAAAATGAAGCAAAAGGGGGTGAAGCTGTTTTGCGCCACCGGCGGGCTAGAACTATACGTGAAACCACTTTTTAAGCTGTATGAGATAGATGGTCTGGCCGGAACCCAGACAAAGTATAACGGCACCACATACCTGGTAGAAGGCAAAGCCTGTAAAGATGAGGAGAAGCTGAAACGACTGGATGCTCATTTTAAAGGCCAGCCATACGAGGTTATAGAAGCCTACTCCGACAGCAAAGAAGACATACTTGACGAAGCTAAAAAAGCTTTCCTGATCAAAAACGGAGAGATCATACCTTACAAATAATTTTAATCCCCGGCCAATGTATAAGCATTCAAACCTGGAGCTCTGTTAACATACTGTAGTTGTGCCCGTAAAGAGTAGCCGGTTTATACTTTAAAACAGGAGGCATAATGGGACTGAAAGATATTGTTAACAAAGTAAAGCACGAAGTAAAAGCAGTGCAGGGCGATGAGTCCAAAGACAAGCTTTACACCAACGAGCAGGATTATCCGACCGAGGCAGCTGCCGCAGAAGCATTTGAGGAGTCGCGCGCAAAATTATTTGATGTAAACAACTGGACAAACCTGAAAGGTATAAACTCTACGTTTACACTTTACGATGCCCGAGGCCGGCAAAGCTCCGCCACTAAACCAGAGATAGGTAACTTCATAAAAATTATACTTCCGGGTGCTCCTATCGAGAATTGGGTGCAGGTAGTAAGTATAAGATCAGAAAAAGACCTGGCAGAATTTACAGTGCACCCCAGCCAGAAGCCCGCTGAGCTAACCGATGACCAGGAAGTTGTTCAACATTTTTTTGTAAAAGAAGCCAGCAGCACCTTTCGGGTAGAGCGCAAAGGCACTAAACTCATTGCCTCAGAGATAGGTAAGAACGAGTCTATCAACAACCAAGGTACTGAAGCTGGCAACCGCGCTTTGCTCAATACACTTATAGCTGAAGGCGGCTGGGCAGGCATACAAGCCCTGCAATGGAATAAACTAACAGCTTACCTCGTGCACCTGCAGGAAACAAAAGAAAGCTGATTATCAGAATTTATACTTATAAAAAAAGAGCTATAGCAAAGATGATATTCTCTGCTATAGCTCTTTTTATGTTTATACTTCCTTTTAAGAGTTTTTTTACCCTTGATCAGGGCAACGTTGATTCACAGCAAATTAAGAGACAGTAACTACTACCTTTCCTTTTGTCTTCCTGGTTTCTACCTGCCGGTGCGCTGCAGCCATATCCTTGAAATCAAAGACATGCGAAACGTGCGAGCGCAGCAATCCCTGGCTTAGCAGGTTGGCTATCTGTTCCTGATCTGCGCCGCTGGAATGCACCAGGTAGTTTCGGGCATCAATATTCCGCTCTTTCGCCAGCTTTTGAACTTCCTCCTTAGCACCGCCAAGTATAGAAACGATCTTTCCGCCGTCTTTCAGGGTTTTAAGGGATCTGCGGGTATTTTCCTCTCCCAGCGAGTCCAGCACAATGTCTACATCCTGAAGCACATCTTCTACATTATAAGTATGGTAGTCTATCTGTTCATCGGCACCCAGGTTGCTGATAAACTCGTGGTTCTCGGCGGAGGCGGTACCAATTACGATAGCTTGGAAGTACTTTGCCAGTTGCACAGCATAATGCCCAACACCACCTGCAGCTGCATGTATAAGCACGCGCTGCCCCGGCTGAATATTTGCTTCGTGCACCAACACCTGCCAGGCAGTAAGGGCAGCCAGTGTGGCGGCAGCTGCCTCGTGGTGCGGCACATTAGCCGGTTTATGTGCCAGGTGTGCTTCCGGTGCTGCCACATACTCAGCATAAGCTTTGCCATGCCCTGGAAAGTTCACCATACCGAAAACCTCATCACCAATCTTAAATACTTTCACCTCTTCGCCAACAGCAACCACTTCGCCTGAAATGTCCCAGCCAACTATAACCGGAGGCGTTTCCTTCAGAGAGTTGTAAAGTGCCAAGCCCTCGCGGGTCTTCGTATCAACGGGATTTATACTTATAGCACGTACTTTTACCAACACTTCGTTAGCCTTTGGTGTGGGGGTATCTATTTCTTCCAGTTTCAGGATTTCCGGCGCACCCGGCTCGTGCAGTACCATTGCTTTCATAGTTCACTCTTTTTAGTTAGTACAATCTTAAAAACTTATGCAGATGCAAAATTTATAAATACGTAAAATTATACCCGATTGCAGCTGCTAAAATTATTTATACTTTGCTGCCGCTAACTTAAACTTTAAACTTATGCCAGCATACATTATTGTAGATATTGATATAACCGACCCTGCCACATACGAAGAGTATAAAAAACTTACACCGGATTCGCTGGTGCCCTACGATGGTAAATTTATAGTGCGAGGCGGAGGCACCGAAACTTTGGAAGGACAGTGGCAGCCAAACCGTATAGTTATACTTGAGTTTCCGACGCTTGAGAAAGCCAAAGCCTGGTGGAGCTCGCCGGAGTATGAACCAGCAAAGAAGTTAAGGCAGCAGGCCGCAAACACCAATATGATCATGGTGGAAGGGTTCCAGAACTGACAGCTGTAACTCCCTCACTGCAATAGCCTGTTCACTGATATTTTACTGACTGGCTTAACCACTCTTAGTGCCTTTCGTTTTACAGAAAAATCTAAAGTATAAAGCTATGGGGGGTGTGGTAAGAAGTATAAAAAACCTAACAGCTGAAAGAGGCGCTATACGAGTGCTGGCCATGGGTGCCATGTCGGCGGGTGCTTTTGCAGTTGGCGCAGCGGCTATAGGCGCGCTGGCAGTTGGGGCTCTGGCTATCAGAAACATGGCTGTTAAGCGCATCGCCATAAAAAGTATGGCAGCTAAACGCATGGCCATTGCAAACTCCGACATTAAACGGCTCAGGATAGGCAAGCTGCAGGTAGACCAGTTAACTGTAAACAGGCTGGTGGTGAAGGAGTCGCTGGTTAAGCCTAAGTAATCTCTAAAGCATACATTTGTCGCGCCGATTCAGGTAATCTAAAACTTCGGTTACCGAGGCCAGATCTCCTTTGGCATAATAAGCTTTGATACGATCCATTTCACCGGTAATCAGTTCGGCTCTGGTACCCTGCACCTCCCCCTGCGAGTGCGTTACCTCTTCCTGCCACGGCAACGGCTGCCCCGGCAAACTATACAAGTATAAGCGAGGGTACTCGCGCAACGCCAGTGTAACAGCCGTCATAAAAGCGCGTGGCTGCTGAAAAGGTGCTGCTGACACGATCAGGCGCTTGTAGTTATGTTGCAAAGCGTGCCGCACTACCGATTGCGCCTCAATGAAAGTATGAAGTATATCTGTGTCGGCAGGCACTGGTGATACCGGCTCCAGCACAGGTTCCTTTATACCTAGCTTATCAAATTCCTGTTTCCAGCTTTCGTAGCCGGGGTAACCACTTATGGCAGGTGTGCCAAGGCATAAAACTTTATCAGTAAGCTTGCTTTCTACCAGCAGTCGTGCCGCCACAAAGGCCGCATGCTCGTTATCCTCGGTTTGCCCGAAAAGGAAAACAGCATCAACAGGCGTTCTGGGTAGCGTATCGCAGAGTGTCCGGATAATCAGTTCTTCGATCATAGGTCAGCTATACGGTGGTTCGGTTGACAGGTATACTTTGGCAGGTAAAGTATAGCCGGTTAGTTGTAATAGGTAAATGTTTTATACTTTTGGATGATCAGCAGCAACAGCCTGGTCAGTCAGATCATGAACCTGAAACTATACTTATTTTCAATCCTATTTACTCTGTTCATTATGCCGGCAAAAGGCCAGTCAGCACCCGGTGCACCATCCGTGGTAGATCCTGTAAAACTTCAGCTAGAGGCGTACAATAAGCGAGATATTGATATGTTCGTGAAAGCGTTCAGTAATAACGTGAAAGTATACCGCACCCCAGGCGTTTTAACTTACGAGGGCAAAGATGAGCTCAGAAAAAGATACGCCCAGATGTTTGCCGAAACACCCGACCTGCATTGCGAAATAGTTAACCGCATAGTAGCTGGCAACGTGGTAATTGACCATGAAAAAGTACGCAAAAACGGTCAGCCACGCTTCGATGCCATTGCCATATACAGGGTACAAAACAACGAAATTGTAGAGGTAACTTTTGTGATGCCTGACAAGGCGCAGTAGTTACAGAAACCATAGTTTAACAAAGTATAAAGGCGAACGATAAACCTGAAACGGCGTAAAAACAGCAACATAACTGTGCAATTCCGGCAGCATTTTACTTAGCCCTGCACACCCAATTTTATACATGAAAGAAAATACCGACAGCCTCATATTTGACCTTGACGGCACCCTTTGGGACGCCACCGCCACTGTAGCAAAAGCCTGGCAGGCAGCCCGCAAAAAAGTAGATTTCGACATACAGGAAATAACCCAGCAGGACATCCGAAACATTGCCGGCACACAACACGACCTGATCTTTAAAAAACTCTTCCCGCAACTAAGTAAAGAGCAGCAAAAAGAGTTGATGGAGATAAGCGGTCAGGAAGAAATGGCACACATTAAAAAGTATGGCGGCGAACTTTACGAGGGGCTTGAGGAAACTTTAGAATACCTGCACCAGAAGTATAAACTCTGCATTGTTAGTAATTGCCAGGATGGCTACATAGAAGCTTTCCTGGACTTTCATGATCTGGGCAAATACTTTACCGACTTCGAGTGCTCCGGCAGAACCGGCAACCCCAAAGGCGAAAACCTGAAAGCAGTGGTAGAGCGCAACAACCTGAACTCGGTATACTATGTGGGCGATACGCAAGGCGACTACGAAGCCAGTGTAAAGGCCAGCGTTCCGTTCATCTACGCCAGGTATGGCTTCCGCGAGGTAGAGCACTACGACAAAGTGATAGACAAACCAACCGATCTTATTGAGATCTTCTGATCATCTATACCGTAACCTATCCACCACAAAGTTGGTGATGCCAGATTTGATAAAAATCAAAAAATACATAATTTATCAATCGTTCCGAGATAACTTTTAAACTATGAAAGACACAGTAGCCCTTCTGCCCCACCGCGACCCGTTTTTATTTGTTGACAACATCCTTTCTGCCACTGAAGAAGAAATAGTTGGCACCATTACCTTTGACAGCTCAAATAAAACGCTGAGTACCACCTTTCCGAATTTGGGTTTTGTTCCCGGCACCATCTTAATCGAGGCGATGGCCCAATGCGGCGGTGCCGGCGTTCGTTTACTTAACATCACAGACGGCCTTTTTGCTTTGGCCACCATCGAGTCGGCTGTTTTTCATAAAGTAGTTCCGCATGGAATTTCCATAAGAATGGTTATCCGTAACCTGCGCCTCAGTGAACGCATCATCAGGCAATCAGGTATTGCTTATGTAAACGAGGAGCCTGCTATAGAAGCAACCTGGACCTGTATTCGTTTTCAAAGCTAACAAACAGAGCTATATTCTTAGAGCACCTGCCGCAGCTACAAGGCAGCAGGTGCTGTTATTATGCACCCGGGCTTTTCTGCGTATACACTTTTCAGCAAGTATGAAAGCTAAGATATGATAAGAGAGGTAGATTTAGACGACCTGGATGAACTTTATACTTTGTGGCGCGAGTTGCTGGATTTTCACCAGGGGCACCACCCGGTATTTAAGTATAAACAGGGCAGCGAACGCTCACTGAAAGAAGAACTTAACAGTCGCCTAAAAGACAAAGACACGCGCGTTTTTGCCTACGTAACCGAGCAGGAAGAATGGCTGGGAATGACCATTGCTACCTATAAAAAAGCTGTGGAAGGTTTTAAGCTTTCCCGCAAAGGCTACATCGGCGAAACTGTAGTAAAAGAAAAGTACAGAGGTTCTGGAGTGGGCAAAGAATTATTTGAAGCCGCCAAAAAGTGGCTGCAGGACAAAGGCGCTGACCACCTGGAACTGCAGGTATCTGTTAAGAACGCTGCCGGCCTTAAATTCTGGGAGTCGCAAGGTTTTACGCCTTCCACTTACCACATGGTGCTGCCGCTGTAACCAACAGTAAATTCATAACAAACATACTCTTTTAATGTATCAACATTATTTTTAGAGAAAAATTTGGATTCCTGAAAATCTGCTGCCAACTTTGCAGCAGAAAAGTCAATCACCCATTTTCCGGGCTTTGATTTATAAAGAAGAAGGGAGAGAACAGGCTCTGTGAACTTCTAGCAACCAGTTAACCAAACCAGGTGCTAATTCCTGCCTAAATATTTTAGGGGATATAAATTATCAAACATGAAGAACTCAGTATTTTTTATCTCTGGCACTCTGTCCAACCGAATCCAACCATCTGCATTCGGCATTACTACTTCATTCACTTTCTCTACCTGTTGTTGTTGCTGTTGTTGCTAACCCAGCTGCACAGGCTGTAGGTTTGGTTTGCGCTTTAGGCGTTAGCTGATCTTATACCTTTTTCCGCAGCTTCACGGGATAGCTATTGCCTTTTTGTAGCCATACAAAACTGGCAAATCCTCTTTTTGCCCTTTCTACACGCTTGGGCTCAAAGGCAGCATTTCTGCTACCCTTAATAATCTATTGTTTTTACATTTTTCACGGTGCCATAACAGCACTTGTATGTCTATTCATAAACCTGAAATTACGAACACAATGTCTATTCAATCAATTGAAAAACCAATAGCTATTTTCCACGAGCATCCGGACTGGTTCCGACCATTGTTCAACGAACTGGATGAGCGCGGTGTACCCTATGTGCGTTTGAATGCAGCGGAGCATAATTATGATCTTGCCCAGACGGAGCAGCCTTTCAGCCTGTTCTTCAACCGCATGAGCCCATCGGCTTACCTGCGCAACAACGAGCAAGGCATTTTTTATACTCTGAACCTGCTGGCGCACCTGGAGGCAAAAGGCACTACCGTTGTAAACGGCCACAAAGCCTTCCTCTACGAAACATCTAAAGCACTGCAACTTACCTTGCTGGAAAAACTGGGCCTGCCTTACCCGAAAGCACGCGTAATAAACCATGCTTCTCAGGCACTGGCTGCTGCCGAAGGACTTCGTTACCCTGTTGTGGTAAAAGCAAACATTGGCGGTAGCGGTGCAGGCATTACCCGATACGATAACCCTGAGGCGCTTGCATTGGCAGTTGCTGCTGGCGAGGTTGAGTTAGGCATCGATCATACTGCTCTGGTTCAGGAGTTTATACCTGCACGCGGTGGCCATATCAATCGTGTTGAGACGTTGGGTGGCAAGTACTTGTATGCTATCAAAGTTTATACTTCCGGCGAAAGCTTTAACCTCTGCCCTGCCGATATCTGCCAGACAACTAACGGTAAAGAACTTGTTCGCAATGCCTGCGCGCTTGATGCTCCTAAAAACGGCCTTAAAGTAGAAGCCTTTACACCAGATCAGGAAGTAATTGATGCAATTGAAAGCATAGTACAGAATGCTGGTATTGATGTTGGTGGTATCGAGTATATAGTTGACGACAGAGATGGCCAGCTTTACTACTACGATGTAAATGCGCTTTCAAACTTTGTTGCAGATGCGGTGAATGTAATCGGCTTTAACCCGCATGCGAAATTAGCTGATTTCCTGATAGCAAAAGCTCAACTTAAACTGCAGGAGGCATAAGCATGGAATTCGGATATTGGTTACCTGTATTCGGCGGCTGGCTCCGCAACGTTCCCGACGAAGGCATGGACACTTCTTGGGACTATGTAAAAAAACTAGCACAACGCAGCGAAGACTGGGGCTACAACCTTTCGCTTATCGCTGAGCTATACCTGAACGATATTAAAGGCGAAGAAGCGCCTGCGCTTGATGCATGGTCTACAGCTGCGGCTCTTGCGGCTGTTACGGAGCAACTGGAGATCATGGTGGCTGTTCGCCCTACGTTCCATAATCCGGCATTGCTTGCCAAACAGGCGGCAAATATCAGCCACATCAGCAATGGCAGGTTATCACTTAATGTGGTGTCGTCCTGGTGGCGCGATGAGGCTACCAAGTATGGCATACATTTCGAGCAACACGACGATCGCTATGCCCGCACCAAAGAGTGGCTGGATGTGGTAACAAGCGTGTGGGAGCAGGATCACTTCTCCTACCAGGGCAAGTACTACAATGTGGCAGATAACGTGTTACAACCCAAACCTGTACGCAAGCCTTTCCTGTATGCTGGTGGCGAATCGGAAGCAGCTAAAACCCTGATCTCACAGCAGTGCGATGGCTACGTAATGCATGGCGATTCGCCGGAGCAGATCGGCAAGCGCATAGCAGATATGAAGCGCCGCCGCGAAGCAGCAGGATTACCGCCAATGAAATTCGGTGTAGCAGCTTACAGCATTGTGCGCAATTCGGAGCAGGAAGTGAAGAAAGAGCTGGACCGTATCACGAATGTACAGGCTTCATCGGCTGGTTTTAAAAACTACCAGCAGTGGCTGGCAGGCACACAGTTGGAACAGCAACTTTCACTTCAGGATTATTCTGTTTCGAACCGCGGCTTGCGTTCAGGCTTAACCGGAACACCGGCACAGGTACAGGATCGCATTGCTGAATTTGAAGCCGTTGGAGTTGATTTCTTCCTGCTGCAGTGCAGTCCGCAACTAGAAGAAATGGAGCGTTTCTCTGATTCTATCATCAAAACCTTCGCTGATAACAAACTAACCGCCTGACAACCTTAAACACCTGATCTAACTAAACTATCTAACCTGGAACCCAGCCACTTTCTGAGCGGCTGGGTTTTTATCTTATACTTCAAGGAGATGATCAGAAAGAAATTAACCAGCAACCTCTAGTTTGCCACTTTCCTGGTACTTTAACTGCCCAACATCAACAAGCTCACGGATAATACCAGTGATAGTTTCTGTATACTTAGGCTCAAACTGCTGCACGAGTTCTTTTGGTAGGTAAGGTTTCTGTTTTAGCAGCACAAGTACTTTTGCGCGCAATGCCGCTTCCTCCTGCTCTGCTTTTTCTTTTTTGCGTTCGGCCAGGCAGTAATCACAGATACGGCAGCTCTTGTCGCTGATCTCGCTAAAATATTCCAATAGTAACTGGGTTCGGCAGCGGTTTTGTGTTTCGATATAGTGCGCCATTTCCTCTACCTGCTCCAGTGCCCGGTCGCGTAGTTGGTCCAGCTTTTTATGGTTGAGCGGCAGGTTATGAGCATCTTGCCTGGGGGCAGTAAATACCAGTTGCGGAGCGTCATGTTGTGGTTCGTAAACCAGCACCTGTAGCTTGTGCAGGTATTCCAGCTTTCGCCGCACATCCTGCTCCTGCGCACGCAGTTGCTGCGCCAGTTTCTTCTCAGAAATCTTTACAAAGTTTGCAAAAGCCTCCCCTCCGTACAGGCGCAGTATCATCCTGATCAAGGCATCGTGTTCCGGGTTTGCTACCTGAAACTCATATAAAGCCATGTTATTCATCGAGAGAAATAACCTTGAAGGCATAAAATAGGCTTCATTCAGCTGCAGATATCCCTCACCTTCCAAGCGTTTGATCGCATGATGTACCTCCAGCGGCTTCAGTTTATAATTCTTAGCGAAATCTGCCAGATCAAAATCGAAACTGCTGAGCAAGCCGCTGCCAATGGCCAACTGGTAATAGTTAGCCAACGACTGGTACACGCGCCTAATAAACTCAACCGGAGGATGCGCTTCAGCTACTTTGCGTTTTAGTTCAGCTACATCGGAAGGGCCATAAAGTATAACAGCATAGGCATACTTTTCATCGCGGCCGGCCCGACCAGCTTCCTGGTAGTAAGCCTCCAGGCTTTCAGGCAGATCAAGGTGCACCACCAGCCTCACATCGGGTTTATCTATACCCATACCAAAAGCATTGGTAGCAACTATAACCCGCACTTTATCATCTATCCAGGCCTGCTGCGCTGCACTGCGTTCTTCAAATTTTAGTCCTGCATGGTAAGCAGCTGCAGAAATACGCCTGCTTTGCAAAAACTTCGCCATCTCTACGGTTTGCTTACGGCTGCGCACGTACACAATGCTCTGCCCCTGCATTCGCTGCAGAATTTCCAGCAAACGGGTAGTTTTATCTTCGGTGTAAAGGCAGGAGTATGAAAGGTTGCTACGGGCAAAACTTTTAACAAAAACATTCCGCTCCTTAAACTTCAGCCTTTCCTGTATATCGTCGCGCACCTGCTCTGTGGCGGTAGCTGTTAAGGCAATTACAGGCACATCAGTTAATATCTCCCGCAGTTCGGCCAGTTGCAGGTATGGCGGCCTGAAATCATAGCCCCACTGCGAAATACAATGAGCTTCGTCTACGGCCAGCAGGCTTACTTTCATTCGCTTCACCCGCTCCTGGAAAAGCTCTGTCAGCAAACGCTCCGGCGACAAGTATAAAAACTTAATGTTGCCATACACACAGTTATCCAGAGCAATGTCAATCTCGCGGCGGTTCATACCTGAGTAAATAGCCACAGCCGGTATTCCACGTTTTTTCAGCTGCTCTACCTGGTCCTTCATCAGGGCAATAAGCGGAGTTATTACGAGGCAAAGCCCTTCTTTTGCCATAGCCGGTACCTGAAAGCAAATAGACTTTCCACCACCAGTTGGCAGCAGCGCCAGGGTATCTTTACCAGCCAGTACAGACCGGATAATATCCTCCTGTAACGGCCGGAATCGGTCGTAACCCCAATAGGATTTTAGTATGTGGTGGATGTCGTGCAAAGGGTAATTGTAGTTGAGAAAGCGAAGATAAAGTATTGATGACAGAAGTCAGTGTAATAACTTAATTGTCATTTCGAGCAAAGCGAGAAATCTGGTTTTTTTAATAATTAGCTTCTTGACTACTGGCAAACAAGCTATACTTCCATAGTTTGCTTTCATCCTCAGTCTTACCTACCCATTGTTTCATCTTTAGCATTGGCTCGCTCCAAGCCCGCGGGGGCTCGTCCTTTGGCATCGCGCTGTGGTGAGTCCTGCCTTCGGCTCCGCCTGCAGCCTGCCCTTGACGGGCACCGGACACACCAAGGCGCTCAACCCAAGGACTGGGATCTACTTCGATAGCCAGCTGCTATGCAACTTGAACCTTAATCAGTTGCTACAAAGCAACGGCTCCAGCCAAGTGCACCAACTGACGATTCGATGTTTGAGCGTTCAGCGAGTTTCGAAGCGTCTTGATTCTTTTGCTTACTTTTCTCATCAAGGAGAAAAGTGAGGCCCAGCCGGCGAGGCGAAAAGCTTAATCGAAGCATAGTAGTAGAAGATTCGTTTGAAAAGAACTTTCTAGCTACTTTCCTTAGAAATGAACAGGTGAGTTTGATCAGCAGACAACAAAAAAAGCCTGCCCCAAAAGGAGCAGGCTTTCTACTGGTAGATAACTTTAATTAAGCAGCTGCAGACTGTCCGTCTTCGCGCTCTTCGATCACTTTCTTCAGTTTATCAATGGCCTGTGAAGCTCTTTCTTCATCCAGGCGGTTGATATTAAGCAGCATCTTTGTTTTCTCCTGGCGCGTGATCACCGGGTTGTTAAGCAGGCGGATAATTTCTTCTTTCTGCTTAGCCGATGCATAACGCACGCTGGAACCTGACGCTGGTGCTGGTGCTGCTTCTGCAGCCGGAGCTTCTGCTGGTGCGGCAGCAGTTGCCGGAGCTGCTTTCATAGTAGCTTTTTTCTCGGTTGGCACTGCAGGGCTTTGCGCTGCTTTTGCAGGCTCGTTGCCGCTATAGTCCATTTCCTCGGCAGGAGTTGGCTCGTAACCAGCTGCACGAATTATCCAGGCAAGTATGTTACGGTATGCTTTACCTATTGCGCGGGTCTGCGCCATAGAGGCAATAGCAAATTCCTGGTAATATTTCTTACCCTGCTCCTTATTAGAGCAAATCGCGAAACCGGCTCCTACTACTTGCTGGCTTCTGAGGTCCAGCAGGTTAACTTTAGCCTGATATTTTATTTCATCATCGGTGCTGATGTTGACCACATGGTCTACCACCGGTAGAATACCTAAACGAGAGCCAGCATATTGCCAACCTTCCACGTTCACATACTCCTTTCCCTGAATGTTCTGATACAAGCGGTTCTCTTTTATGAACTTAGCCAGATCAACAGCCAGGTGCATTGTCTCATCCGACTTAGCAATATCGTAGCTTTCTACTTTTGCTTTCTTCTGCACGTTTGTCTCTTTCATTGGTTGACTCATCTCTTTTAGCTTTCATTGTTTCAGTACATATATCAAACACAGCTTATACAGAAATGGTGCAAAAAAATCAAAAAATTACATAAATTATATTGCTGATTATCAGCAAGTTATAAAATTTTTTGAAAGTTTTTTGCATCTCTGGCATGTGGTGTTCAGAGGCTAAAAGCGAAGCAAAGGGTAAAGAGAAGATACGTGTTTTACGCCTTCAGGTAGAAGGTTCACATAAATAAATATTCCGGGAAAGTATAACTACAGGATTGGGGTTTCCTGCACGATCAGGCCATCCTTCATTACAAGCGTACGATCAGCCATAGATGCCAGCTGCTCGTTGTGCGTAACAATAACAAAAGTCTGATTAAACTCTTCGCGCAAACGGAAGAAAATCTCGTGCAGTTCCTGTGCGTTGTGCGAGTCGAGGTTACCGCTTGGCTCGTCGGCAAAAATAATACGAGGAGAATTGATAAGTGCACGGGCTACGGCCGTACGCTGCTGCTCGCCACCCGATAGCTCCGAAGGCTTGTGGTCGAGGCGGTGCGACAGGTTGAGCATTGCCAGGAGTTCCTTGGCACGTTCGCGCACTTCTTTTTCGGGTCGCCCAGCCAAGAAACCCGGCAGGCAGGCATTTTCCAGAGCTGTAAATTCTGGCAGCAGGTTATGAAACTGGAAAATAAAGCCGATGTGCCTGTTGCGGAAACGCGCCAGTTCAGTAGCATTTAGCTTTACTATGTTTTTTTCATCAAACAGCACCTCACCGGAATCCGCTGTATCCAGCGTACCCAAAATATGCAGCAATGTACTTTTACCGGCACCCGACGCTCCTACTATAGATACCACCTCACCGGCGGCAATAAAGAGGTCAATGCCTTTCAGCACTTCAAGCGATCCGTATTTTTTATGAATATTAACTACCTGCAGCACAGTTTGTAAAATGGGTATTGAGGCGTGATAAACAAAACTTTAATTCTGCCAAAGCTACAAAACAATGTCAATACTATGGCAATGGTCTGCTAAAAAATGCTCTTCGCAGGTTAAACAGGTACGTTCACCATACTAAACGTATTGCAATGGCATTATACTTAACACGGAGCACTTGGTTTTTTGCTTTTTATAAGTATAAACAGAGTGCACAACTGTTACCTGCCTTCTTCTGTAAAAGGATAATCATTCAGGCGGCTATACCTGGATTAATGAGGTGTTTTGATAAGTATAAGGTGCCAAATATTTTAAAAATCCATTACTTGAATTTATAGGTAAATAGGCGTACTTTCGTGCGTCCATTAAAACTGAAAGCATGAACATACACGAATATCAGGGTAAAGACATTTTAAAGAGCTACGGCGTTCGCGTACAGGAAGGCATCGTGGCTGAAACGCCAGACCAGGCAGTAAAGGCTGCCATGAAGCTGACTGAAGAAACCGGCACAGGCTGGCATGTAATTAAAGCACAGATACATGCGGGTGGCCGTGGTAAAGGCGGTGGCGTTAAGCTTGCTAAAAACCTGGAGCAGGTAAAAGAGCTTGCTGATCAGATACTGGGTATGACATTGGTTACACACCAGACTGGTCCTGAAGGTAAACTGGTACAGAAAGTACTGGTAGCGCAGGATGTATACTACCCTGGCGAATCTGATCCAAAAGAGTTTTACCTGAGCATTCTCCTTGACCGTGCAAAAGGTCAGAACGTGATCATGGCATCTACTGAAGGTGGTATGGACATCGAGGAAGTGGCTGAGAAGCACCCTGAGAAGATCATCAAAGAATGGATTGATCCGGCTGTAGGTCTGCGTCCTTTCCAGGCTAACAAGATTGCTTTCGCATTTGGTTTACAAGGCGAAGCTTTCAAAGAAATGGTAAAATTCGTAACAAGCCTTTACAGAGCTTATGTAGAGTCTGATGCTTCTATGTTCGAGATCAACCCTGTTCTGAAAACTTCAGACAACAAGATCCTGGCTGTAGATGCTAAAGTTGACTTAGACGATAACGCCCTGTTCCGCCACAAAGACCTGGCTGCCCTTCGCGATACTTCAGAAGAAGATCCGTTGGAAGTTGAAGCGAGTGCATCTAACCTGAACTACGTGAAGCTTGATGGTAACGTAGGTTGTATGGTAAACGGTGCAGGTCTTGCAATGGCAACTATGGATATCATTAAACTTTCTGGCGGTGAGCCTGCTAACTTCCTTGACGTAGGTGGTGGCGCTAACGCACAGACTGTAGAAGCTGGTTTCCGCATTATCCTGAAAGACCCGAATGTAAAAGCAATCCTGATCAACATCTTTGGTGGTATCGTTCGTTGCGACCGTGTTGCTAACGGTGTGGTTGAGGCTTACAAAAACATTGGTGATATCAACATTCCGATCATCGTTCGTCTGCAAGGTACAAACGCTGAAGAAGGTGCCCGTATCATTGACGAGTCTGGCCTTAAAGTTTACTCTGCAGTAGCGCTTAAAGAAGCTGCTGAAAAGGTAAAGCAGGTATTGGCTGAAGTTGGAGCTTAAGTATAAGCTTATACTATAAAAACAGGAAAGGCTGCCAAAAATGGCAGCCTTTCCTGTTTTTAAACTTCTACAATTAGGTTATGTAGCAGGCTATACTTTACTCCTGCCCTATTTGTCATCCACAATTTTCGCCGTTGTTGGTGTTCTCATCAACAACTTGTACTTCCCAAGCCTTTGTGCTTGCTGGTGAAAACACACAGCAAGGGCAACTATAATTTTGTAGCTTGAATAAATTTCACACCACTTCTAACTGCACATCAATATTACCCTGCACGCCAATAGAGTACGGGCAAATCTGGTTAGCTTCTTCTACCATTTGCCGGGCTTTATCTTTATCCAAACCTTTCAGGTCTACGGCCAGCTTCACACTTAAACCATAAGCTCCGTCGTCCATCTTGTTTAGGTCTACATGGGCTGTAACTGTAGAGGATGGGTCCAGGCGTTGGTGGTGCTTACCGGCAACTACCAGAAGGGCACTCTGAAAACAGGCAGCATAACCTGCTGCAAAAAGCTGCTCGGGGTTAGTTTTACCCTTCTCACCGCCAAGCCCTTCAGGCACCGATAATGGCATATCCAACACATTATCCGATGATTTTACATGGCCCCTACGGCCGCCGGTGGCAGTAACCTCTGCCGTATACAATTTTTCCATAGTTGAATATTTAGTTAAACCTGCTGCGATAATTCTCTTAACTATAAAACCAGCCTGTTTGTTTAGGTTATACTTCACTCCTGCCGCCGAACTATACTTTACCCACCGTAAAAAGGCCATTCAGCAGCATCTGTTCACGCGATTAAAAATTTGAACTTAACCTATAAAACCAATTCAAGCAAATTCTTGAAATTGTTATACATATCTAATACACCCATAATAAACCAAAATTTATTATCTGCTGAATTTCATAATTTTATTAAATTGTAGCCGCGTTTATTTAGCCACAACACAAATAAATAAAACAGCTAATTATATAACTTTAATAAGAAGCCATAGATTGCAAACTTATACTACTATTAGATGAAACTCGATAAGAGCATCAGCTTATTTGAAAAAATGCTTAATACCTCCCAGGAACTTTTCGGGAGCTGCGACCGGGATGGCTTTATACTTTACCTGAGCAATGCCTGTAATAAAATGTTAGGCTACAGTAGTCAGGAACTGGTTGGCAGGCATTATTCAGAAATTTTACACCCGGAAGATCTTGAAAGTACCACGCTGGTTATTCAGGATATTTTTGAAAATGATAGCCAGATAAACTTTGATAACCGTTTTTTCCATAAAGACGGCCACATAGTATATGCACACTGGTCAGGAGCCTGGTCAGAGGATGATAAGCTTTTATACTTTATAGGCCACGATGTAACGGCTCAGAAGCTGGAAAAACAGAAACTAGGCGAACAGCAGGAGTTACACCGGGCATTGGTGGAGCATGGTTCAGATATGCTGGCCTTGTTTGATGAAAGTATAAGCTTTACTTACAGCAGCGGCTCCACCCAACGGATTCTTGGTTACTCACCTGAGCAGCTTGTTGGGGTAAATGCCTTCTCGCTCATACACCCCGACGATGTTCCGCAGGTTCAGGAAAAGCTGTTATCTGTACTGGCTTCTGAAAGCCATGCTACCATTTCAGACTTCCGGTTTAAAGATGCCAACGGAGAGTGGAAGTGGCTTGAAACAACTATAAGCAACCAACTTCAGAACCCTGCCGTGAGAGCTTTGGTTACCAGTTCGCGCGACATTACCGAGAGCTTTATAAATAAGAAAAAGCTTATTGAAAGTGAGCAACGGTTCAGGTCGATGTTTAATGAAAACCCGGATGCTATACTTATAGAAAACCCTCAGGGACTGGTTATTGATGCCAACCCAGCGGCTGAAGCACTGCTTTCTATACCAAAGCACCTTATTCTTAACCGGCATTTCTCAGAGTTTCTGCCACCTGAAACTGTAGAAGTATGTACCAGGCATCTGCAGGAAGCATTCAGTGGCAATACAGTTAAGTTTGAGCTAGAGGCTGACTATGAAGAGTATGGGAAGCTAAATCTGGAGATAACAAAAATACCGGTAACTATAGGTACACAAACCATAGCTGTTCATTCTGTTATCAAAAACATAACAGCAAAAATAGAAGCCCAGAAAGAGCTTAAAAAACTATCGCTGGTAGCGCAGCACACTACTAATGGGGTGGTTATTACAGATGCTGACCGCAAAATTGTGTGGACAAACGAAGGCTTTACCAGGCTTACAGGCTACTCATTTGATGAAGCCAAAGGCAGAACACCTTCTGATTTACTGCACCAGAAAAATGCCGATATCACACCTTTTAATCTGGTGAAGCCGGACATGCTACAGGGTAAACCTGTTTCTTTCGAGATCCAGAACCAGAAAAAAGACGGCAATATAGTATGGACATCTGTGCAGGTAAACCCGGTACACAACGAGAAAGGCGAACTTACAAATTATGTAACCCTGCAAACTGATATCTCTCAGTTAAAAAAATCGGAACAGGAGCTTGAGAAATTATCGTTGGTAGCCAGCGGCACAGATAACGGCGTTGTTATAACCGATGCCCATGGGCTTACCGAATGGGTGAACGAAGGCTTTACCAGAATAACAGGCTATACTTCATCAGAAATAGTTGGCAGAAAGCCTGGGGAGTTACTGCAAGGCCCTGAAACAGACCCAGAAGCTATCAGAACAATAGGCGAAAAGCTTAGATCAGGCTCACACTTCAACATCTTGCTCATCAACTATAAAAAGTCGGGCGAGAAGTTCTGGGTTTCGATGGATATAACTCCGGTACACGATGAAGCCGGCCATGTCAGACAATTTATAGCTATACAAAAAGACGTTACTTTCATAAAAGAGGCAGAAGCTGACTTGCTGAAAATGACGCAGGACCTTTACGCCCAGAACAGAGATCTGCAGCAGTTCACATACATTGTATCGCACAACCTAAGGGCACCTGTTGCCAACGCCATTGGGTTAACAAGCCTGTTATCAAAAGTTGATAAAGACTCAGAACTTTTCAACCTAACCTTATCAAATCTGAAGCAGAGCGTTTCGCAGTTAGATGTTGTGCTGAAAGACATGAACACCATCCTGAGCATCCGGGACGGCAAAGGAAATTTAGAAAAGGAACAAGTAAGAGTAAAACAGAAGATAAAGCAGGCGCTAGAGTCTTTGCAGGAGCCACTTCAGAAATGTGGAGGCGAAGTAATTATTGATGTTGATGACAACCTGAGCGTGCTGGCAAATAAAGCATACATCTACAGTATATTTTATAACCTGCTTTCAAATTCGATCAAGTATAGGTCGCAGAGCCGTGCCCTGAAGGTGCGTGTCAAAAGCTTTGGCAATTCATCAAATGGCACGCTTATTTCTTTTTCCGATAACGGCTCCGGCTTCGATATGAAATCGGCTAAAGACAGTGTATTTAAACTATACAAACGGTTCCACATGGATAAGAAAGGCAGAGGCATAGGCCTTTACCTCATAAAGACGCACTTAGAGGCAATGGGCGGACACATAGAAGTAACAAGCCAGGCCGGTGCAGGAACCAGGTTCTTAATTTACTTACCAAAGATTTAAAGATGAAAGTATTCATCATTGATGATGATCAGTTAAGCATTTTTCTAACCCAAAGTATGCTGGAGCTTGAGAATGTAACACAAAGTATACATACTTTTCAGTCCGCTTCAGATGCTTTGGATGCCTTGCACGCATGCAGCGAGAACACCATGCCCGATGTTGTGTTCCTGGACCTGAATATGCCCATAATGGATGGCTGGAATTTTCTTACGGCGATTGCTCCGCTTAAACAAAGGATCGGAGAAGATAAATGCTGTATCTATATTCTTACCTCCTCACTTGATGTTGCAGATATTACAAGATCTAAGGAGTACCCGTTTGTGTCCGGATTTCTGCATAAGCCATTGAGCAGCGAAGACATTAGCCATATTTATAACCAATACACACAGCGCCAACAAAACAAAGGCTGATTATAGTTTTACAATGGAAGTTACGCTAGATAATAAGAGCAGCAGGGCATACGAGCAGGAGCGGCTTACAAAACTTTACAACTATAACATTGCAGGCAACTATGACCTGACAGGTACATTTATGCATGTTGTTGCTATGGCAACGCACTTGTTTAAAGTGCCAGTGGCTATGGTAAATTTTGTAGATGATACAAGTGTGTTGGCAAATTCAAGTATAGGTCTGAATGGTTATACTGAAGTAAAACGAGAAGTTACACTATGCTCTCAGGCCATACTCAGAGATGAAGTAACCATCTACGAAAATGCAAAAGCAGACCCCTGCCTGTATGCCAACCCCTATGTTTATGGCGATTTCGGGCTACAGTTTTATGCAGCGGCCCCTTTAAAAACTCCCGAGGGCTTTAATATTGGCGTAGTAGCTATCGTAGATAAAAAGTCAAGGACATTCTCCGAAGACAATGTAAGATTATTAGAAGGGCTGGCTTCTATTGTAATGGAAGAGCTGGAGGAAAGGAAGCACAGCCTCTGCTAATAGTTATTTTGGGCGCTTATAATATTTAAGCAGATTGTTTCCTTTTGTCAACATTGTTCCTATTTTTGCACACGTCTTGCACCCGTAGTTCAACTGGATAGAATATCGGATTTCGGCTCCGAGGGTTAGGGGTTCGAATCCTCTCGGGTGCACCACCAGGTATAAAAGCCTTGCGCCTTGTAAGGCTTTTATATACTGGAACTCGGGGTGTAGCGTAGCCCGGTATCGCGCCACATTTGGGATGTGGAGGTCGTAGGTTCGAATCCTGCCACCCCGACAGAAAAAGCCTTACAGGATTATACTTGTAAGGCTTTTTCGTTTCTGCAGCAAAGTATATTTAGCACACGCTACAGCAGATATAATTATATCAAGTACAAACTATTGCTTTTTCGATAACACGCATTTAATTTGCTTTTCCTTTCGGGGTGTAGCGTAGCCTGGTATCGCGCCAGCATGGGGTGCTGGAGGTCGTGGGTTCGAATCCCGCCACTCCGACTAATAACAGGGCTCCTACTTTGGTAGAAGCCCTTGTTTATACTTATACTTGCTTTTAAGCTCAATTTATACTTGAGACAGGTATAAGCTATAGAACTACGGTATTGTGCTTATCAGCTTTCTAACACCTTCCACAATTTTACCTTTTTGTTTATCGGCATCTTTGGGCACTATGGCCTCTATTGCTCCCTGCCAAACCAGCTCTTTTTTATCATGATCGATCAGGTGCAATGATAAAGTGCCTTCTTTGTAGCGGCCAACTTCTACCTCTTCGCTCTTCCAGGTATAGCGCCGTTGCCCGATATACTTAGGCGCATCGGTTAAATAATTAGTCTGCCGGGTCTGCACTTTCTCGGTTACTACAATACCAATATTCACCTCCAGGTCTGGGTCAGCCGATTCGTAAGCGAGGCCCCTTGCAGTAAGTTGTTTTGCAATTTCTTTTTTAAGTAGCTCTACCTGCGGACTATGCTTTTCGCTCAGGGCTTCACCGGAAATTTCCACATCCACAAAATCAAACGATTTATAGTTGGCCAACCGGAAACCCTCATCCGACTCAGCATCCAGAACTCTGAATGGCGAGCAACTCACCAATAGCGCCAGCAAAGAACAGAAGTACACTAACTTGTTATGTCGTATCATATAGTATATACTCTTAGGTCATCAGCAAGAAAAACTCCTTGCATTATGCACCTGCTTACGACACTTGCAACGGCTGGTTTATTTAAATTTTACCTTTTAAACCGAGATCATGTAGACTGCCTTTAAATCAAAACCAGCAGATTTATACTTACCTCAGTTAATAGGTTTACACTTAAAGATGCATTACATTCCGAGCAAATCTTATTAAACGCGTCTCTTGTAGTTTAATTTTCATACCTTTAAGCGAATCCGATAATTACGTAGGTCTTTCCTCATTTTTATAAACGATTTTTTAACCATTAAGCGAACTTGTTCATTACCGAAATTATGAACTTTATAACTGAACTTTTGCAAAAACACAAAAAGAGAATACTGGAAAACTGGATGCAGAACCAGTTAGCCGATGCGACGCTACGTGATGACCTGATGTCTAACGATGAGCTTCACAAACAGTCGGAAGAGTTGCTTAATGCGTTGGCACGCGCTGTTGCTAACGGCAACACAGACAACATTTATACTGCTGAATACGAGCAAATAACCGAAATCCTGAGCGACATTTCAATTACACGTGCACGCCAGGGTTACAGCCCACGCGAAACAGGCATGTATGTGCTAAGCCTGAAACAAGCTATCAGCACTGTGCTGGAAGAAGAACTTAGCGATAAGCCTGCAGAACTTTACCGCGAGATCTCACGCATCAACAAGCTGCTTGATGACCTTAGCATCATCACTTTCGAAACATTTATTAAAGGCCGCGAAGAAGTTATACTTCGCCAGACTGACGAGATAAATGAAATCTCGACTCCGGTTATCCGTGTTTGGGAAGGTATACTTGCCCTGCCTATCATTGGTACGCTGGATAGTGCCCGCACCCAGATTGTAATGGAAAACCTGTTACAGGAAATTGTGAACACAGGCAGCAGCATAGCTATACTTGATATCTCTGGTGTACCGGCAGTAGACTCTCTGGTAGCACAGCACCTGATAAAAACTGTAAGCGCTACAAGATTAATGGGTGCTGAATGTATTATCAGTGGTATACGTGCCGAGATTGCTCAAACTATAGTACACTTAGGCATTGATCTGTCTAACGTTAAAACAAAAGCTTCGCTTGCCGATGCCCTGCAACTGGCTTTCAGCATGCGCAACGTAGAAGTAAAGAAATCAAACAAAGCACAGTTCTTCGGGCTGAACCGATAGGTTAATATGGAAAGAATTCCCATTCTGAAGATGGGGCCGTTTTTGCTGGTAACCATACAGATTGACCTGTATGACCGGCTGGCCCTGAATCTTGAAAATGATCTTATTACAATGGTAAGCAAGACCGGTGCAAAAGGTGTTCTTATCGATATATCTGCAGTAACTATAGTTGACTCCTTTATGGGGCGTATCCTGGGCAACATAGCTTCTATGTCGCGCATTATGGATGCTGAAACAGTGGTGGTAGGTATGCAGCCAGCAGTGGCAATAACATTAGTAGAACTTGGCCTTACGCTTCAGGGAGTGTATACTGCACTTGATGTGGAAAAAGGTATGGAGTTGCTGCAGTCAAAACTAAACCTGCAGCAGTACCAGCAGACGGAAGACGAAGAGGAAGAGCCTGATGATCGTATTGACTAAGGATACGATGCAGATCGTGCGCGAACAGGATGTAGTGCCCTTCCGAAACAGAGTGCGCGAATTTGCTACTAAAATAGGCATGAGTTTGGTTAACCAGACCAAACTCATAACGGCAGCCAGCGAACTGGTCCGTAACATGCTCCGCTATGCAAACGGCGGAAAAGTAATATTAGAAATTATCAGCAAAAGTGCTCAATCTGGCGTAAGACTAACTTTCGTAGATGAAGGACCGGGAATTGCAGATGTAAAGCAAGCAATGCAGGATGGGTTTTCCACCGGCAAGAGCCTTGGCCTGGGGCTGCCCGGTGCCAAAAGGCTTGTAAACGAGTTTTTCATCAAAAGCGAACCTGGCGAGGGCACTACTGTAATGATAATTCACTGGAAACATGGCCGCTAAACACCACCAAAGTTTCTCAATCCCTGACAGGAGCTTTGCTAGTATAACTAAACGAGATATTACCCGACTGGCCGAAAGCCTGGGTTTTTCTGAAAACGAGACCGGTAAGATTAATATCATTGTCTCAGAAATGCTTACCAACCTGGCAAAGTTCTCGCCCGAAGGCGGCGAGTTGCTTGTAAGGCAGGTTGGTGAGCCTGTTCATTCCTTAGAAATAATCTGCATCGACTCAGGGCCAGGTATGAACGAACCGTTGCGCATGATGCAGGATGGCGTTACCACCTTTGGCTCTGCAGGAGAAGGCCTTGGGGCAATAAAAAGACAAGCCAATTTTTTCGATATCTACTCTGCGCCTGGCTTAGGCACGGTTATACTTACACAGGTAACCAAGGCAACCGCAACAGACACTACCGATGGCTTACCTAAAAACCTGGAAGTTGGGTATGTGATGGTGCCCAAGCCCCACGAAATATTGTGCGGCGATGGCTTTGCCATGAAAGTACGCCATAACAATTTATACTTACTGGCACTGGACGGACTTGGTCATGGAAGCTATGCAAACGAAGCATCTTCTTTAGCTACTAAATTATTTGAGCAATCAGGCGAGGTAAACCCGGTGCAAGCTTTACGCGATCTGCACATGGGCATAAAGCGCACACGCGGCGCAGTAGGTTTTGCAGCCAGCATCAGCTCCGAAAACATCTCTTACTGTGGAGTAGGCAATATTGGCGGCAAATTATACACCGGCGACCTCAGCAACAATACGCCTCCGTATAAGAACATAATTTCTTACAACGGTATACTTGGGCACAACATACCTAACACGCTTAACAATCAGCAGCTGGAGTGGGGCCGTTCCAAAATGCTGATCATGCATTCCGACGGACTTAGATCTCGGTGGGATTTATCTAAATATCCAAACCTGCAGCGCCACCACCCTACTGTTATAGCAGCCGTACTTTATAAAGACTTCAGCCGCCACACCGATGATACTTTAGTAGTAGTTTGTAAAGCAAAGATCTGACCTGATGCCACGACCAATCCTGAAATTCAATATCGCAAACGAGCTGGACATTGTGCTCGCTTACAAAAGAGCCATGCAGCTTTCAGAAAGATTGGGTATAGCATTGGGCAATCAGACTAAGTTTTCTACAGCTGTTTCCGAGATCTGCCGAAATGTGGTAGAGCATGTTGGCGATGGGGTTATACAGTTTAACCTTGTGGAGGATAACGGTCATAACTACCTGGAAGCGTTGATATCGGACAGGGGACGCGGCATTGGCAACCTGGAGTATATACTTAACCAGGCCGAAAACTTAAGGGGCGGTAGCCGGGGCACAGGCATCATAAATGCCCGAAAGCTTGTAGATAGGTTCAACATTGAAACCGAGTATGAGAAAGGCACCAAAGTAACGCTGTGGCGTAAAATTCCGGCACAGACATTTGGTGTTACCAAGGCCCTGCTCGACCAGTGGACCGAAGAGTTTAACCAGGAAAAAGACATATCGCCTTATGCCGAGATAAAGAGGCAGAACATGCAGTTGCTGGAGGTACTGGAGCAGCTGCGCATCCGTAACCTGGAAGCCGAGCAACGCCTGCAGGAGATCAGGAGGCTTAATGTGCAGTTACAGCAATCAAACAGCGAGATCAGCGAACTGCTGGTAGAGCGCGACAAAAAGAACAGGCAGCTGCAGAAAATAAACGATAACCTCGATGCCTTTGCCCTTACTGTGTCGCATGACCTGCGTGCTCCGCTGCAAAATATAAACGGCCTTACCAACGCACTGGAATCCAGTGTAGCATCAGAACATTACCAGGAAGCTATATCTATTTTACCTATGCTGCGAGGCCAGACCCAGAAGATGGAGAACCTGATCACAGGTATACTTTCTTACTCTATGGCTGGCCACACCAATGCCGATAAAGTTTTTGTAAATGTAGGCGCACTCCTGGAGCAGGTTATAAGTTCGCTTAATGTACCCGAAAGTTTTAGAATAATTCTACAACCAGACCTGCCCGAGCTGTTTACCGAGCAAATAAAACTGCACCAGGTATTCAGCAACCTGCTGGTAAACGCTATCAAGTATAACGATAAACCGGAAGAAGGCGAATTGAGAGTTTCATTTGAAAAGCACCCTGACAGGCTATTGTTTACAGTGCAGGACAACGGCCCTGGTATACCTGCCGAAAACCAAATAACTATTTTCGAGATGTTTGACCGGGGCGCTGACTATTCCCGCTCCGATAGCACTGGTCTGGGCTTATCTATTGTTAAGAAAATAGTAACAGAAAAGGGTGGCAATGTGTGGGTAGAATCGCATGGGCGCGGCAGCAAGTTCTCGTTTACGTGGCCTGTTGAAGAACTCGTTACCGAAGAGCAATAAAAAAGGGGCTGCTGATGCAGCCCCTTTTGTTTAGTTACTTCTCGTTGAAAAATATTCCTTCATTATTTCGCGCACATCATGCTTTGTAAGTGCTTTCGAAAAATGCTTCTTCACTCTATTAAATGTCTTTATTCTCTCCAGGTCATAAAAACTTGCTGAAGAAGTAAGCATCAGGATGATAACATGGTCACCGGAATCCAGTCCCTGCTTCTGGTACTCTTCTAAAAATGAAAAGCCATCCATTACAGGCATTTTAATATCCAGGAAAATCAGGTCAGGAGATTTTGGGGCATTTTCGCCACCTTCTGCCGCTTTGATGAGATAATCCAACGCCTCCCTGCCATTCTCTTT
Source organism: uncultured Pontibacter sp. (assembly GCA_966250805.1). Lineage (GTDB taxonomy): Bacteria > Bacteroidota > Bacteroidia > Cytophagales > Hymenobacteraceae > Pontibacter. The sequence goes on from CBINIP010000010.1 coordinate 104,515, forward strand.
TACTAAAACCTGCTTTGCAACACTCATTTCGTTTAACAAACGTTGATTCAGGTAATTAGTAGTTGAGTCATCATCGACCAGCATAACAAGGTCGAGTACCGAATTGTAATTATCCATCCGCTTTTTCTTTCTTTAAACCGCAATAGCTGTATGCTCTTGTAGCTATACTTTATCTATTTTGTTTACCACTGCAAATATCCGATTTGTTCAACAATAAACAAAGATTATAGCCGCGTTAGCAGTAAGTTTAACGTTATAACTGCTGTTATACTTTATCCTGTTTTTCAAAGCAATACAACTATAAAAAACCTCTGTACTACTATATTCCTGCAGGCAATGTTAGCATGAAGGGCATTAAACAAAATTTGCTTTTGTACGGACCTTTGCTAGCTTCTTCTTCCTTTTACCCTGCCATATAACAATACCGCTAGCCCAAAGTATAGCTGGCATCAGCCCCATTAAAAACCACAAAATGCGGGTAAAATAACCACCTACTTCACCAAAATGAACAGGAACAAACCAGTTACGGGTAAGCTGCCGACCAGCGGGTGCAGTTTTCGGGTTATAAGCATAAAGAGTTTTACCGGAATACTGATCAAGATAAACGGCAGGCCTGTGTTCAGGGCCGGCATCTACATCGTTGGCATTGGTAAGAGAAAAGTATGCAAAGCCTATACTATCTTTAGGCATGGTAAGGTTACGCTTGTGGTAACTTTTGTAAGCAGGATCATCCATCAGGTCGAGCACCTGGTAAACAGAGATAGAAGCCGTATATGCCTGGTACGTTGATTTGAGTTTTTCAGGATCCGGGGTTGATTCTTTAGCACGTGTTATAAAATCAGAAACTGCCTGTACCTGCACCGGAAAAGCAAAGTATACGCCTGTAATAGCTGCCAGGAAAAGAGGTATGCTGAAGTAAAAGCCAAGCACCTTGTGCACATCGTAATTCCGGCGCTTAAAAGATGTATTGGGTTTAAACTTTAGGCCATCTTTAAACTGCTTTTTCTTACGGGGCAACCACAAGTATAAACCTGAAGAGATCAGCACAAAAGCCATCAGCAAAGAGCAGATACCTGTAATCTTAGAACCGTTCTTACCTATAGTCAGCTCGCGGTGTACTTCCAGCACCGTATCTAGTACGCCACGACGCTCCGCCATTTCGCCGAGGTATTTTCCGGTAGCGCCATCATAAAACAGCCACTCCTTTTTGCCTTTTACCTTAACAATGTAGTTATCCAGCTCGCGTAGCGGGAAAAGCATGTTTATAACCTTCCCGTCGAATTGTTCTTCGGCGGCCTGCACTACTTTCCGGGCTTCTACCGGTGCGGCCTCAGGGTTTGAGCTTTGGTATAGGTCAGCATATAGCAGGCGCGTAAGCTCCGGCTGAAAAACATAAACAGAACCGGTAACGCCAACCACAGATAATACAGCGCCTGCTGTTAATCCTATCCAGAGGTGCAGTTGAAGAAGAAGTTTTCGCATGGCTTTTAACAAAAACCGGCGACACAGCCAAAAGCCGTGCCGCCAGTATGAGCAAAACTAAAGAATTTATACTTTAGAACCTTACACCAATTGTACCTTGTACCGAACGCGGCGCACCCGGCATAATAGCAGTGGCAGATTGCGAACCATCGTAGTACTTAACATCTGCCAAGTTCTTCAGGTTGATGGCTGCATGAAAACGCTTCGAGTCGTAGTAAACTGTAGCATCGTAGCGGGTGTAGCCAGGTAACCTGAAGCTGTCAGCTGCATCAACAGGTCTGTCGCCGAAGCTGGTAAAGCCACCTCCGAAGCCAAGGCCTTTCAGCAAGCCGCTTTGTAATTCATAGGTAGTCCAGAGGCTTCCGCTGTGTTTGCTTACACCTCTGAAAGCTACCCCAATATTTTTTTCATTTGTATCTTCTGTAATGCGTGCGTCTGTATAACTATAAGTAGCAATCACGTTCAGGCCAGGCAGTAATTCACCTGTTATGTCTGTCTCTACACCCTCGCTGCGCACCTCGCCTACCTGTATGCTATAGTTTGCATCTACAGGGTCAGTAACTGGCACGTTACGGCGTGTAATATTAAAGTAAGCAGCTTTAAGGTTAACTTTATCTTTTAGCAATCCGACTTTAACGCCAGCTTCTATCAGGTCAGAGGTAACAGGCTCGAACACATTACCATCCCGGGTACGGCCAACTTCCGGTTGAAAGCCTCTGGACCAGTTACCATAAATCGAGGCAGGACCATATACTTCATATAAAACACCTACACGCGGATTAAAAGCAGTATTCTTTTGGGCAGTAGTTGTGTCATTTTTTATGCTGATGTTTTCCTGATCCCACACATCATATCGGGCACCAAGTAACAGCTTCAGTTTCTGGTTTATCGAAAGAAAGTCCTGCACATACAAACCTACCAGATCAGTATTGTCACGGTAGTCATCGCCAACCTTTAATTTATCATATGGCTTTGGCAGGCGGCTGTACTGCGGGTTGTAAACATCCAGTGTATCATAGTTGGCACGTTTGTACCAGATATCGAACATAGATCTTGCTACCTCTACCCCTACTACTGCTTTATGCTCAAACAACGCGCCTGTGTTAAAAGTGGCGTATAGTTCGTTCTGCGTCGCGAAGTTGCGCTCAAAGTTATACTGGTCCTGCATACGGCGGGTAACTTTAGAATCGCTGCCCTTTACAATTGCGCCCATCTCCACCACAGTTCTGTCTTCAGATGAGTAGTTGAAGTTTGAAGCGTGGCGCAGGCTGAAAATATCGTTGAAGCGATGCTGCAGGTTATACTGTACCAGGCGGTTCTGGTGTTTGCCTTTGTTATCCGGCTCGCCGATAGAGAAGTTAGAAGGCACATCTGCAATCACTTTGTTGAAAGCAACTATACCTCTGTCCGAAGCCTGATCATGATCCAGATATTCTGCCTCTACAGTAAGAGATGTTTTGTCAGAGAAATCATAAGTGAAGGCAGGAGCTATAAAGAAACGCTCTGTGCTTACGAAGTCGCGGTAAGTATCGCCTTTTTCGTAAACAGCATTCAATCTATACTTGAACGTTTTGCTCTTGTTAAATGCGCCACCCAGGTCAATAGCCGGACGTATCTGCCCAAAGCTGTTAGCTGTCAGCTGCACATCCTGGAAAGTATAAGCTGTAGGCTTTTTAGTAGTAATGTTTACCATACCACCCGGATCGCTGACACCATATAATACAGATGCAGGGCCTTTCATTACCTCTATCTGCTGGATATTGGCAGTTTCGCGGAAAGTACGAACACTGTTACGGAAGCCGTTCTTGAAGATACTTTCAGTACTGGTTCTGAAACCACGTACCTGGAAAATATCGGTTCGTCCACCAAAACCAGTTTCCATAGTTACGCCGCTTACGTTGCGCATGGCATCATCAAGTCGTACCACCTGCATCTGGTCAAGAGCACGGCGCGAAATAATCTGGACCGACTGGGGCACCGATTTCAGCGGAGCTTCCATTTTAGTAGCTGTAGAACCAATTGGCTGCACAAATTCACCGCTATGGCTGGCGGTTACTTCTACCTCGTTCAATGCAGTTGCCGATGATGGTAGCAGTAAGTATACGGTAGCTGTAGAGCCCGGCTTAACTTCTATCGAGCGTTTGGTGGTTACAAAACCTAGGCTGTTTGCTACCAACGTATAAGCACCCGGTGCTACGGCTCTTATCACATATTTACCTTCTTCATCGGTAGTGGTACCCTGGCTGGTGCCTTCTAAAGCCACGCTTATACCTGCAAGAGGTTCGTTTCGTTCCGACACAATTCTACCCTCTATTCGGCCTGCATTCTGGCCAAGAGCAGTTTGTGCTACTAAAATTAAGGTTACTAATACAGAAAGTATGGGGCGCATCTTATTTGGATTTAATCTAAATATGCGCAAAAGTAAGAAGCATTCCGGTAACTCAAAACTTCTATTTAGATTTTTTCTAAATAAGTTCCATATATGAGCAATTTAGTTGCTGATAACATCGCTAAACATCTTTTTTCGAATTTTAGAGTATTTAGAGATATGAATTCTGTATCGGATTAACCAGAACAAGACATTAAAGTAACATGGATACATATCACCTGAAACCTGAAAACATGCGTGCACCCAACCACCTGACACGCGAGGAAATACAAAAGAGCCTTGACGAGTTGGACAGCAAAATAAAAGTACTGCGTGCTAAAGTTAATGCCACCACTGCCGACTCTAACCATACTTACCACGAGCACATTGCAGCCCTTGAGGCGAAGCGCGAACTGATAGCCAGCAAACTCGGTGATGCAGAAGACACTCAGAGCAAATGGCAATCGCTGAAAGACGGCCTTGATAACCTGAAGAACGACCTCAACAACTTGTTCAGCAAATAACAAAAAAGCCCGGCAGATGCACACTGCCGGGCTTTTTTATACTTTATAGTTTACACTTAGCCAGCTACCGGCTCACGGAAGCCAACCCAGGTAAAGCGTTTGATCACAAATTCAGGGTTAGTGAAAGAAGCGTTACCTGCCGGGTTACCACCTGTAACGTGGAAATCAGAGAAGCTGGCGTTCTGGTTCACATAGATACCGCCTGTCAGGTTAAAGCTAACCGGGGTTCCGGCAAGGCTCATCTCATCCATTATGTGCTCTTTTACAGCAGGGTCTGTAGTGTAAGCACCGCAAGAGATAGCACCATAATTCATAGCCATTTCCTTAGCCAGTTCAATAGATTGGTTAGTATCTCTTGTTTTGATCACCAGCATGATCGGGCCGAACAACTCACGGCTATAGCTTTCTTTCTCAGTAGCATCTACTTCGTAAATAACCGGCGTGCAGGTACGTGCGTTGGCAAACATCGGGTTGCTGAAATCGCAGGTAGTAAGCACTGGCTTGCCTTTTACAGTTGAAGCTTCTTTTACACGCTCCAGTGTTGCCGGATTCTGTATTGCGCCCAGGATATGAGGTCCTGCCTTAGGGTTATTCACCAGCCCGCTTACTGCATCTGCCAGTTTCTGAACCACTTGCTCGTAAGGCACAGTTTCGCCGCCTACTTTAACACCACCTTCAGGTATAAAGAAGTTTTGTGGTGCTGTACACATCTGGCCAGAATATAAGCTTACCGAGAATGCCAGGTTCTGCGCTACCTTATCCAGGTCTGCCACAGAATCGATGATAATGGAGTTAACACCAGTCTTTTCAGTGAATACAGTCTTACCTTTCAGGCTCTCGATGTAGTTACCAAACTCAGTACCTCCCGTGTAGTCTATCAGCTTCACGCTTGGGTGCTCAGCCAGTTCTTTTGTGATCAGGTGATCATCAGCATCAACGGCCAGCTGGCAGATGTTCGGGTTAAGGCCATTTTCAGCCAGCACTTTCTGTACTTCGGCAACTACAATTGCAATTGGCAACACCGCTTTCGGGTGCGGTTTAACTATAACAGGGTTACCGGTTACAAGGCTTGCATACATGCCAGGCACAGTGTTCCAGGTTGGGAAGGTAGAGCAACCAATTACCAGCGCCACACCTTTCGGAACCGCTTTCCAGGTCTTGTTCAGCTTCAGGTTATACTTGCCCATTGGCTTCTCCCACTCCGTAGCCTCAGGGAAACGTGTCTGTTCCTCGTAACCAGATGCAATTGCCTCCAGGGCACGGTCAGCAGCGTGAGGGCCTGATGCCTGGAACGACATCATGTAAGCCTGGCCGGTTGTGTGCATGGTAGCATAGGCGATCTCGAAGAAACGGTTGCGCAAACGCTCCAGCGACTCTACAAGTATAGCTGCGCGGTCTGCTGGCTTTACTTTTCGCCACTGGTGGTAAGCTTCCTCGGCACGGCCAACAAGCGTTTCAACTTCAAAGTATGGGTACTTTACGCCCAGCGACTGCTGCTCATAAGGCGACTCCTCCTGCCCTACCCATTTCACAGGGCTTTCCTGCAGCAACTCGCTAAAGTTAGTGTTCAGGTGCGTTTTATACTTTTCGCGGCCTTCTTTGTCTGCATTTTCGCCATACACATCAGGAGTTGGGTTCTCAGGGTAGTGTGCAAAAAAAGTACGCTCATGAAGCGCCTTTACAGCAGTATCAAGAATATTTTGATGCTTTGCAATCAGGTTTGAAGACATAGTAAAGTTTTTATATAATTTAACATCTATATAAGAATCAAATTGTGGAAAGTTACGTATTTTTTTAATCAACTGAACTAGGCTAGCAATTTCATACGTAACTTTGCATTATAATATGCTGCTAAAGTACAAGGTTAGCCATACTTAATTAGCTGTTCCCCATTTTCATATATGGTAAAATGTCTACTTTATTAGGAGCGCACATTCGCTGCACCCTGCTTTTACTTTTTTTATGGTTTGCTTTTTCGCCTTCAGGTGCCCTGGCGCAGACTTCGGCTGCTGGTTCCGGAAAAACCAGACCTTATACTGTCGTCTATAAACTGAAGCCTGCTTTCAATAGCAATGCACGGGTTCCGCAAAAGGCCACTACCACTTTACAACAAACCTTGAAAAAAGTAGGTGCAAAACCTGCTGTACAGAAATTTCCTAAAACAGCAGCCCCATCTTTTGCCCGCCGCGTTGCCCCCTCTGTAGACCTGTCCCTTATTTACGAACTTAAGTATAGACCTGATCAGAGTTTCAGCCAGGTTAAAAAAGCCCTGATGGCTACTGGTATGGTTGAATATGTAGAGCCAATGTATGCGCGTGAGCCACTTCATCAGCCTGCCGATCCTGCCTCCGACTCTCTTAAAACTACGCAATATTACCTGAAACTTCTACAGGCTTACCGGAGCTGGGATGTTCAGCAGGGAGACACTAACATTGTAATCGGCATTCTAGATACAGGTTTTCGTCTATCCCATACCGACTTGAAAGCCAATATAAAGCACAACCATAAAGACCCTATTGATGGCACCGACAACGATGGGGATGGCTTTGTTGATAATTACGCAGGCTGGGATTTTGCAGACAACGATAATGATGTTAACGATGATACTCCTTACAGAGGGCACGGTACAGGCGTTGCCGGCGTTGCAGCGGCTACCCATAACAGCGTTGGCATGGCTGGCTTAGGTTTCAAGACTAAGTTTTTGCCCCTGAAAGTGTTTTCAAAATCATCCAACGGAAATTTTGGTGGCTTTGAAGCCATCGTTTACGCAGCCGATAAAGGATGTAAGATCATTAACTTATCGTGGGGCGGGGAAGGCTATTCGCAATATGAGCAGGATATTATCAACTACGCTGTTCTGGATAAAGATGTAGTAATTGTGGCCTCTGGTGGTAACACTAACCAGCACCTCGACATTTACCCCGCTTCTTACAACAATGTACTTTCAGTGGGTGGTACAGACCAGGCTGATGTAAAGTATAAAAGCTATACTTATAGTTATAAAATTGATGTAAGCGCACCAAGCGTAAATATTTATACTACCAATATAGGTAACGACAATGCCTATGCCGGCAATAACGGTACTTCTTTTGCGTCACCTGCCGTGGCCGGTGGCGCTGCTCTGCTAAGAGCACAATTCCCGGAGCTAAATGCGCTGCAGGTAATGGAGCGTATCAGGGCCTCTGCCGATGATATTTATACTTTGGAAGGCAACCAGCCATACCTCGAAATGCTGGGTAAAGGCCGCGTAAATCTCAAACGCGCACTCCTCGACACTAACCTTAAGTCTCTAAGGGCAACGAACGTGCATCTGGCGAACGGGCGAACTCCTCAAACTGGTGATACAGTAGCCCTGGAAATGGAGTTTGTAAATTACCTGGCTGCCACAGAAAACCTGGGAGTAACTCTTTCCTGCTCCTCACCTTATGTAAAAATTCTGGATGAGCAGTTTATGCTTGGGCAGCTAGGAACTATGGCACGCAAGAGTAATACAAAGCAGCCTTTCCGTTTTGTAGTTCTGCCCGGCACACCACACAATACTAAGGTAAACTTCAGGCTTGCATATACCGATGGCACTTATTCTGATTTCCAGTACACAGAGCAGTATGTAAATCCGGATTACGTAACCCTCAGCAGTAATAACCTGCACGTAACCGTCAACTCAAAAGGAAACTTCGGCTACAACGGGTTTAATTTTGATCAGGGCATTGGCCTTACCTACAAAGGCAGTAACTCCCTATTATTTGAGGGTGGCCTTATGGTAGCCTCAGGTCCTACTCAGGTATCAGACAACGTACGAAACGATAAATGGGAACTTGATAACGACTTTACTGCCACCAGCTCAGCGAGGCTATACTACAACAGCAAATCAGCTGACATGGAGGCACGGACAGTTCTGGCCGAGCAAAGCGAATTAGCTACAAGTGTAGGCGTAAATATAAAACACAAAGCATTCTCCTGGAACACAGAAGCTGACAAAGACTTTGTTATACTTGAGTACTACATCCAGAACATTTCTGAAGCAGTTATAGAAAATGTATATGCCGGTCTTTTTGCTGACTGGGATATTGGCAGCGACACCTATCAGAATGCTGCTGAATGGGATGCCGAAAACAAATTAGGTTATGCCTACAGCACCGTTGCAGAATTGCCTTACGCAGGTATAAAACTCCTTACACACGACGAGCCGCTATATTATGCCATCGATAATATTGGCGGAGAAGAGGGCACTGTTTCCGTAAGTGACGGATTTACAACAGACGAAAAGTATAAAACATTATCGAACGGGATAGCACGAACTACAGCCTGGGGAAGTGGTTTTGGTAACGATATCTCGCATGTAGTTGGCGCAAGTGCTAAGAACTTGGCACCAGGCGAAACAAAAATAATTGCCTTTGCATTATTAGCCGGCGATAACCTGGACGACCTGAAAAGCCATGCAGAAGCAGCCCAGCAGAAATACTATAGTATAAAAACCGGCCCTGCACCTTTAGCTGTTACGGATACACTTTGCATCAATAGTTCTGTTACGTGGGCGCCAACAGGAGGCTCTGTCTTTAACTTTTATGCTGATGCTGCAAAAAAATCTAAATTAAAAACCGGACGAAGCTACACTATTAAGCCCTTCACGGAAAAGACAACTATATACGCCACAAACGCAGACTCACTATTTGAAAGTATAGCTGTTGCTGCGGTCTACGCTGAACCGGCCCAAGTTACCGGAAGCTTAGAAATAACTCCTGCCAAAATCTATCCGGGCACACCTGTTTCGCTTAAAATTAAAAGCCAGAACGGCAGTTCTCAAACTTTATACTTGCCGCTTACTGAAACTACAATTGATAGAGATACTACGATTGTACTTAATAAGCCCGGCTCCTACGAAGCAAGGTTTTATGTAACAGACAGGCAGAACTGTAACTCTATTGATCTGGTTAAAACAATTGAAGTACTACCAGTTTCACCAATGGCAATAGCCGAAACACTGCAACTGTTCCCTAACCCCGCAACTTCTAAGATTACAGTAGATCTGTTGCCTGATGGAAGTGCATCAAAATACCCGGTGATACAGGTGTGGAATGCCACAGGCAGGTTAGTCATGGCTCCGATTCGCTTCCTGGAAGGAAATCAGGCAAGTATAGATATCAGCAACCTTACTTCCGGCATTTACCATGTCAGGTTTAACTACAGTAATACCAGCATTATGAAGCGAATTGTAGTAGCGCGCTAACTTCAAATTCTTTACACTGGAGTTTTAATTTAAAGTATAGATAAAAAGAGAAGGCCTCCCGTTTCCGGGAGGCCTTCTTCTTTTATAGGTTGCAGTTTAAGCTTATGCCTGTGCTGCTTGTTTCTGCTGTAAACGGATCAGGTTAAGAGCTGAACCAGCCTTGAACCACTCGATCTGTCCTTCGTTGTAAGTATGGTTTACCTGGATCACATCCTGAGAACCATCTTTGTGAGTAAGAACAACTTTCAGCGGCTGACCAGGCGTAAAGTTTTCCAGACCCAGGATGTCAATAGTATCGTTCTCCTCGATCAGGTCATAATCAGCTTTATTGTTGAAAGTGAGCGCCAGCATACCTTGCTTCTTCAGGTTAGTTTCGTGGATACGAGCGAAAGATTTTACAAGTACGGCACGAACACCTAAATGGCGTGGCTCCATGGCAGCGTGCTCACGAGATGAACCTTCGCCGTAGTTCTCATCACCTACTACAACAGTACCAATACCGGCAGCTTTGTAAGTGCGGGCAGTAGCAGGTACAGTGTCATAACCACGGGTCATGTCGTTGTACACGCTGTTTGCTTCGCCGTTGAAAGCGTTGATCGCACCGATCAGCATGTTGTTAGAGATGTTGTCCAGGTGACCACGGTATTTCAACCAAGGACCAGCCATCGAGATATGGTCAGTAGTACACTTACCCTGCGCTTTGATAAGAAGCTTCAGACCTTTAAGATCTGTACCTTCCCAAGGCTTAAAGCCTTCCAGTAACTGCAGACGGTCAGACTTAGGATCAACAACAACTTCTACATTGCTACCATCTTCAGCAGGAGCTACATAACCTGCATCTTCAACTGCAAATCCCTGAGTCGGGAACTCAATCCCTGTTGGCTCATCCAGTTTTACTTCTACACCGTCTTCGTTCAGCAGTGTGTCAGTAAGCGGGTTGAAAGTAAGGTCACCGGCAATTGCGAAAGCTGTTACGATCTCAGGAGATGCCACGAACGCGTGTGTGTTCGGGTTACCATCGTTACGCTTAGCGAAGTTACGGTTGAAAGACGTGATGATAGAGTTCTTGCGAGTTGGGTCATCTGTATGGCGCGCCCACTGACCGATGCACGGACCGCAAGCGTTTGCCAGTACCACACCACCCATCTCTGCGAAAGTATCTAACAAACCATCGCGGGCAGCTGTATAACGAACAATCTCAGAACCTGGTGTGATTGTGAATTCAGCCTTCGTTACTAATTTCTTATCAACAGCCTGTGCAGCTACCGAAGCAGCACGTGTGATATCTTCGTAAGATGAGTTGGTGCATGAACCGATCAGACCTACCTCCAGTTTAGCTGGCCAGTTGTGCTCTTTAACAACAGCAGCAAACTGAGAAATTGGCCACGCAGCATCCGGAGTGAATGGACCGTTTACGTGCGGCTCCAATGTTGAAAGATCGATCTCGATCAATTGATCATAGAAAGAAGCCGGATCAGCAAATACTTCATCATCAGCACGCAGGTGCTCAGCTACTGCATCAGCAAGCTCAGCTATTTCCTGGCGATCTGTAGCATTCAGATACTGGCGGATCTTCTCATCGTAAGCAAATACAGATGTAGTAGCACCGATCTCAGCACCCATGTTACAGATTGTAGACTTACCAGTTGCAGAAAGGCTTTCAGCACCCTCGCCGAAATATTCTACGATAGCACCAGTACCACCTTTTACAGTAAGGATACCAGCTACTTTCAGGATAACGTCTTTTGGTGCTGTCCAGCCGTTCAGTTTACCTGTCAGCTTCACACCAATAATTTTCGGGAACTTAAGCTCCCACGGCATACCTGCCATTACGTCTACGGCATCAGCACCACCAACACCAATCGCGATCATACCCAGACCACCGGCATTTGGTGTGTGCGAGTCAGTACCGATCATCATACCGCCCGGGAATGCATAATGCTCCTGTATTACAGTATGGATGATACCTGCACCTGGTTTCCAGAAACCGATACCGTATTTGTTAGAAACAGAGGCAAGGAAATCGTATACTTCTTTATTTTCTGAGTAAGCGTCTTTTAAATCTGAATCAGCACCAACACGTGCCTGTATCAGGTGGTCACAGTGTACTGAAGAAGGTACAGCCGCTCTTGTTTTTCCAGCCTGCATAAACTGAAGCAAGGCCATCTGTGCTGTTGCATCCTGCATAGCTACCCTGTCCGGAGCGAAATCTACGTAAGACTTTCCACGCTCATAACCTTCTGTAGCCGACCCGTTGTAAAGGTGAGAATACAGGATTTTTTCTGTCAGGGTAAGTGGTCTGCCTACTGCGTTACGGGCAGCAGAAACTCGCTCAGCCATACCGGCATAAACTGCCTTGATCATTCCTAAATCAAATGCCATAGTTTTGCTATTATTAGTTTTTTTAACTCTTCTTGTTGAAGTTTACAAATGTACGAAATAACATAGTTTTATTGAAACATTAGCCAAAATCAATATAACAGCTTTTGCCAGCTAAAGAGCATTTACAACAGCTGTGGTATTTATCTAAACCAAAGTGTAATTTTGCACCATGAGAAACTCCATTTTAAATACACCTGTCAGGCTTATTTTGTTGTTGGCACTGACATTAACACAAGTGGTTACATCTTGTACATCAAACATGAAATCAGAAAACAATACGCTTAAAACCGGAACATGGCGCGTTGCCCTGAAGCACGCCGAAGGAAAAGAGATTCCTTTTATAATGGAAGCCGAAGAGAAAGAAGGCAAAACCGTGCTATACTTAATTAACGGGGAACAGCGCATTCTGGTAGATGAGATCACACAACAAGGCGATTCTGTAAAGATCAGCCTGCATATTTTTGATGCTGACCTGATCGCCAAGATCGAGGGCGATAAAATGAACGGCCGCTTTGTGAAGAATGATACTAAAGAGCCTTACTCGGTGCCTTTTACTGCTGAACTTGGCAAAAAGAACCGTTTTGCTGAAAACCCTGGTGCTGCCAAGTATAACTTCGATGGCAAATGGGAAGTTGTGTTCTCTCCTAAAGAAGGTACTCCTTATAAAGCAATTGGTGTTTTCGAACAGAAAGACAACTATGTAACCGGTACTTTCCTGACCGAAACAGGCGATTACCGTTACCTTGAAGGACAGGTTGAAGGCGATGAGCTAAAGCTATCGACCTTCGATGGCAACCATGCTTACCTGTTCACTGCCAAGCCAAACGGCGACAATACACTGAAAGGCGATTTCTATGCTGGAATGAATGGCTACGAAAGCTGGACTGCCAAACGCAACGAGAATGCGCAGCTGGCCAGCGCCGATACCCTAACCTACCTAAAACCGGGTTACGAGAAACTGGAATTTACTTTCCCGGACCTGAACGGCAAGAAAGTATCGCTTACCGATGACAAGTATAAAGGCAAAGTAGTTATTGTGCAGTTGCTTGGTACCTGGTGCCCTAACTGCATGGACGAAACAAATTTCCTGTCGCCTTACTACGACAAGAACAAAGATCGTGGCCTGGAAATTATAGGCCTTGGCTTTGAGCGCAGTCCTGAGTTTGAAAAAGCTTCTGCTCGTCTGAAGAAAATGCAGGAACGCATGAATGTTAACTATGACCTATTGGTAGCTGGCGTATCTGATAAAGAAGCTGCAGGCAAAGCCCTTCCGGCACTTAACAAAGTTATGTCCTTCCCAACCACCATCTTCATCGACAGACAAGGCAAAGTTCGCAAAATCCACACCGGTTTCTCCGGCCCAGGCACTGGCAAATACTACGAAGAATTTGTAGCTGATTTTAACAAGACGATGGACGAGCTGTTGGCTGAGAAAATTTAATTATTGATTGTTAGTTAAAGTATAAAAGGCTGCTACTGCAAAAGTAGCGGCCTTTTATTTTGCGGGATATTGTGGTATTGTTCCCCCGGCCCCTGATGGGGAACTTAAAGGTTCTTCGCAAATGGTATTACACCTCTCAACTATAATGTCTTGAATTAGCATTCGCCTTGCCGGCTGGGCCTCACTTTTCTCCTTGATGAGAAAAGTAAGCAAAAGAATCAAGACACTTCGAAACTCGCTGAACGCTCAAACATCGAATCGTCAATGGGTGCACCTGACTGAAGCCGTTGCTTTGTAGTTTAAGCATAAACATCCCCTGCCTCCTTCAAAGTGGGATCTGGTTCTTTTGCATAGCAGCTAGCTATCGAAGTTGATCCCAGTCCTTGGGTTGAGCGCCTATGCGAGTTTTTCCGGTGTCGCGCCAGCGATATTGCGACGATAGGAGCAAAGGAAAAGCTCCCAGCGCGATGCCAAAGGACGAGGCCCCGCGGGCTTGGAGCGCACCAAAGTATACTATAAAACTATAGGCATGTACGACTGAGGATAAACAGTAACTATGGAAGTATAAAAAAGAGAATTCAACAGTAAAAGATATTACCTTCAGCGAAAGCAAATACCTTACTTCTCCCTTTCTATAGTATAAGAGATAAGCTGCTCAAGGGAAGTACGGGATGGAGACGGCGGGAAAGTATGAAGTATAGCTAAGGCTTCGGCATGATACTTATTCATGAGCTGAACAGTATAGTCGATGCCGCCAGATTGTTTCACAAAACTGATAACCTCCTGCACGCGCTTGTTGTTACCATTGTTATTCTTCACGTTGTAAATAACACGGCGTTTGGTCAGCCAGTCTGCGCTGCGTAAAGCGTGGATCAACGGCAGGGTCATTTTCTTCTCCTTGATATCGATGCCTACAGGTTTACCGATCTCGGCAGTACCGTAATCAAAAAGGTCATCTTTTATCTGGAAAGCTATGCCTACTTTCTCGCCGAACAAACGGGCTTTTTCAATCTCTTCGGGTGTAGCGCCAGCCGAAGCAGCACCTACCGCACAGCAAGACGCAATAAGTGAAGCTGTTTTCTGGCGAATGATATCAAAGTACACATCCTCGGTTATATCGAGGCGGCGTGCTTTTTCTATTTGCAGTAATTCTCCTTCGCTCATCTCACGCACCGCATTCGACACGATCTTCAGCAGTTCATAGTCATCGTTTTGCAACGAAAGCAGCAGACCTTTAGATAACAGGTAATCGCCAACAAGTACGGCAATTTTATTTTTCCAGAGGGCATTTACAGAGAAGAAACCACGGCGGTAATTGGCATCATCTACTACGTCGTCGTGCACGAGGGTGGCTGTGTGCAGCAGTTCTATCAGGGCCGCGCCACGGTAAGTAGCTTCTGTTATACCTTTGCCAAAGAGGTTGGCGGTAAAGAACACAAACATGGGGCGCATCTGTTTACCTTTGCGCTTTACAATGTAGCTCATGATCTTATCAAGAAGCAGTACTTTGGACTTCATGGAAGCCCTAAACTTCTTCTCGAACAGCTCCATTTCCTGCGCTATAGGCGCTTGTATTTGCGTTAGGCCGATGCTCATGTGTTAAGACTGCAATATTACTATGCTTGGATGTGGTATCCAAACGTGAGGCTTCAAAACCGCGTTTAATTGTTAAATTGCCGCCTTGTTAAACTAAGCTGTGATTTATCAGGAACTATACGCTGTACACACCACTGATAACTTTTTACCTGTTTCACTCTGAAAACAATTTCAAACGTAGATATCCGAAGCAGTAACAGCAGACGTAGCATCAAGCAATTAACAATCAGCAATAAAACCATTAAGTCGTATGAAAGTTGACTTTGTAGTATACCCTGAACACGGCCGCCCTTTTACCGCCGATGCCACTTACCGCCAGGACGGTGTGCCCAAGCCGGTTGTGATTTACACGCACGGGTTCAAAGGGTTTAAAGACTGGGGACATTTTAACCTGCTGGCACGCTATTTTGCCGAGCGCGGTTTTGTGTTCATTAAATTCAACTTCTCCTATAACGGCACTACAATAGATAATTTCTCTGATGTGCACGACATGGAAGCCTTTGGCAAGAACAACTTCAGCCTGGAACTGGAAGACCTAAAAGCCCTGATAGACCTGGTACACGATGCAAAAGGACCGCTGCAGCAACAGGAAATGGACCTTAGCCGCATTTACCTTATCGGGCATAGCCGCGGGGGTGGTTCGGTTATACTTAAAGCTGCCGAAGACAGCCGGGTAAAAGCCGTGGCTACCTGGGCGGCAGTTAACAAATTTGACCAGCGCTGGGATGAACTGGAGCGCGAGCAATGGAAACGCGAAGGAGTGCAGTGGGTACAGAATGCCCGCACCGGCCAGCGCATGCCGCTTTACTACCAGATTGTGGAAGATTACCTGGCAAATATTGAGCGACTGGAGATACCGAAAGTAATTAAGAAGATGCAGCAGCCGCTGCTTATACTTCATGGCGAGGAAGATGAAACACTGCCTGTAAAAATGGCTCACGACCTGCACAGCTGGAAACCTGATGCTGAGCTGCATGTGCTTCCTGGTGCCGACCACTCTTTTGGCGGCAAACACCCTTACGAGCACCAAGAGCTACCTGCTGCTGCCCAGGCAGCAGCCGACTTAAGTATAGCCTTTTTTCAGAAACATGCCTAAACTATACTTGTTGTTGGGTGGCAACCTTGGCAACCGCACTTTATACTTGCAGCAGGCCCGCGAAAGTATAGCCTCCCAGGTTGGTACTGTACTTCGCAGCTCCAAACTATACGAAACTGCCGCCTGGGGCAAAACCGACCAGCCCAGCTTCCTGAACCAGGTACTGGAAGTACAGACAAAACTGTCGCCTGAAGAGGTACTGCAAAGTATAAACCTTATAGAGCATGAACTTGGCCGTGTGCGCCAGGAGCATTGGGGTGCCCGCGTTATCGACATTGATATACTTTTTTACGACAACCTCGTGCAACAAACCCAACGCCTCACCATCCCCCACCCTCAACTGCATCTGCGCCGCTTCACGCTGCTGCCTTTGGCTGAGCTAACTCCTGACATGATGCACCCGGTACTAAGGCAAAGTATAACCCAGCTATTGGAAACGTGTGAGGATAAGCTGGAAGTAAAGGTGTTTAGGAGTAGGAATTAGCTTTGCAGAGTATAATTATAATACAATACGGCTGCTCTTTAACCGGTTGCACGGGTTGGCAAACTGATATTTTTCACACCACCCACGCAACAACCTATATTTCAAGCATTTATTAAATCAATAAAATTGAATAAGCAAAACTATCCGTTTATACACGGATAATTACGGCTAGCGCAAAGCTTACAGGAGCCCTCTATTACACTGCTAGTAGCTACCAACTTATTTTCATACAAAGTCAGTTGTTTTTTAGACCAACTTTCCTCTTGTAACAACACACTTTTCCTAAAATTTTCATTTTTACCAACATAGATTATTAAGAAAGGTCAGTTGTTTGGTTCCAATTCTTAACTTTAATATATTGTAATATAAATATAAGGTGAGCAGAACGGTTGTTGTTTATTGTTTTAAAGCCAATTATAACCTAGAACAAGAATAAAGTAACCTTCGCACATAGTGCAGATAAACGGAATAGAGTTCCGTTTATCTGCACTATGTGCTGCATTTAAAATAATAAAAACTCTTGATAAAACGATTGACTTTCATACTTAGCTTGCTTGTAAGCTCCCTTACTGCTTGGAGCCAAGTGACCATAACAGGGAAAGTCATTTCAAAAATTGACGACACACCTATACCTGGTGTTGGTATTGTTGAAAAGAGCACAAGTAACGGAACTACAACCGACATCGACGGCAATTTTTCGATTAAAGTATCAGACCCTAATTCTACTCTTGTTTTCTCCTTCATTGGCATGGTAACAAAAGAGTACCGACTTAAGGGAGAAAGACATATAATTGTTGAAACCAAGTGGGATTGCAACAAAGACTTCTTTGATTCGAATGAGATAAAGGTGTATGTCAATAGCGGGTTAATCAATACTCCATTAGGCGGACAGATTGAAGTAGCTACCCCTTATCTACTTTTTGGTGGTGTAATCAAAGGTTCCTATAGTTATCAGACCAACTTTGACCAAAGCGAACTTGAGAACGGGCAGGTTGAGTTTAGTCATTTCATTTCTACCTGTGACTTTGACATGGATTTTAAATGGAATTATCGTCAGGTCAACTTTAATAACGATTTTAACTCCAAAGCCAACTCCTTTGAGACAGACTACAACTTCAGGAACGTCAAACTGATTGCAGGATATACCCACTTGAGTTTTGATAACTTTGAAGCAGTTGGCACACAAACTTCATCAGGAGTTTTGATTGGTTTTGGGACCACTTTTGGGCAGCCTCTTCATCCTACAATTATTGGAAAGGTAGCATGGTATAAAGACAAATTAGAATATCAGGCATCTGTTCAAGGGGGCTATAAAAGGCTTCTTTTTTTTACGAAATTCTATAAGCTTAACTCGTTTAATGAATTAAGCTTAGGTATAGGTACTACAATTGGTTACCGAATAAAAAGGCAGGAAAAATAAACCAAGCACAACAAAACCTATAAGGTAGCTGCGCCACCTCATAGCCCAACACGTTGTTGCTAGTAAGTATAATTATGAAAAAGCTTCAGTTAATAGTTCTGTTAATGCTCTTGTTCTGTGAGGCAGGATTTTCACAGGCAGATCGCTACAAAGTATTAGCACTCGAAGCCAGTACTGTGCAGTCTGACTCAACCAATTTCTCACCCATTAAAGTTTTTGAGAAGCGGATAAAACTAAAACCAATAAACGAATCAGAGAATAGAATTGAAATTAGGTTCTATGAACTTGAATCGGCTAACAATACAAGAGATTTGACAGTCTTAGAGCTTCAAAATGACACCTGGAAAGGAACTCACTATAGTGAATCTAATTTGCCAGAAAGCAAGGTCAAGAAGTTCGGCTTAGAGGCTGATAAAGGGTTTGCAGAGGTAGTTCAAATGCTTATTGATAACAACCTAACCAAACTTCCAAGTCAGGAAGAGCTGAAGCCAAAGATGAAGAAGTATGCTGCAGTAGCTGATAAAAGGGGCAGAGCAGAGCAGGTGGTATTTGTTATGGACGGGTATAGTTATACTGTGGAATTCAAAATTGGAGGCAAGCACAGAATCTACTCCTTCAATAACCCTGAAGCATATGCTGACTTCTACGCTGATGTGCAGGAATTGAAGGATTATGTGGCAATCAAAAACATATTTGCCACAGAGCTAAAAAGAAAATAACTTCTGGCAACAAAGTGTAGCAGTTAGGCTTGCTAACGCTTCGCCTCTACTACACGAGCACGTTAAAACTCTTACTTAAACTCTCCCCTCCCAAATCACAACCCTAACTTATACTTCCCTCACTTCCTAAACATTCAGGCTGCTACACAAGTATGAACTAGAAGCTTTTGTTATACCTAAAAGTATAACTAACCGGTATTTATACTTCATCATCTTAAAGCAAAGGGTTTATGGCTAGATTAAACGGGAAAGTGGCACTTATTACAGGTTCAGATTCTGGTATCGGGCAGGCTACGGCCATTGCATTTGCCAGGGAGGGCGCAGATGTTGTGATTACGTACCACACCGATGAAGAAGGAGCCCGAAAAACGCTTCAGGAAATAGAAAAATACAAGCGCAAAGGCATTGTGCTGCAGGTTGATGTAAGCGATGAGCAGGCTGTAGAAAAGCTTTTCGACCAAGCCCTTCGCGAATTCAAAACTATAGACATTTTGGTAAACAATGCCGCTGTCAATGGCTCCGGCGTAAACGTTGCCGATATGGATACGGACACCTTCGACAGAACCATACGCACCAATCTTTACGGTACGTTCTTCTGCTCGCGTCGCTTTATCAGGGATCGCCGAAAATCTGGTGGCAAGGGCAAGATTATCAATGTCTCCTCTGTGCACGAAGAGATCGTATCGGCAGGCACAGCCGATTATTGCGCCTCCAAGGCGGGTATTCGCAACCTTACCCGCACGCTGGCACTGGAACTGGCCGAAGATGGCATTAACGTAAACAACATCTGTCCCGGCATGATCCTGACGCCCATGAACCAGGAGGCTGTGGATGACAAAGAAGTACGGGAAGAGAAATCCGAAAACATACCTATGAAGCGCCCCGGCAAGCCTGAAGAAATTGCAGAAGTAGCCGTTTTCCTGGCCTCACCTGACTCGGATTATGTTACAGGTTCTAGCTATTTTATGGATGGCGGCTTATCGTTGTTTATGGGCCAGGGTGCTTAGAGAACTATAACTCAACCTGCTGCGGCTGTTCGAGCAAAGTGGCAGCTTTTGCGTATTCTTCCTCTGGAAAAAACTCGCTGCTGATCTTAAGTATGGCAAAGAGGTGGTTCTTCAAGGAGTCTTTGTTTATACTTTCGCCTTTCAGCGCGTCCTGTGCCAGGTGCAACGACAGGTCTGCGAGCAACAGCCTGCGCTTTTCCTCCCATTCCAGCGTGCCTTTGTACACCGGCGTTTCAGGGTAAAAAGATTCTAATTTAGCGTGTGCCGCATCTACGAGCTTCAACACCTCTTTTCGGTTGTGGATATTCATACTTCAGGGTTAAACAATTACTTGCGGTTGCGCACTCTCCTGTATCGGTTTCTCCTCTTTTTGCCAGTTATTATTGCGTAGTAACAGGTATACTATCGGGAAAAGAAGCGCTGTAACCAGCAGGCTGATGTATTCATACTGCACTCCTTCGGTTACGTTCTCCAGTTTCCATATCCCCTGCCCGTCGAAACCGGACATCATGCGGTACATCACGTTACTGCCCCAGTGTATGCCAATCGTCATCCAGATAGAGCCGGTCTTCAGCACCGTATATGCCAGCGAAATGCCCAGCACAGCCGAAAACACCAGGTTCATCACATCTATACCTTCGTTCCAGGAATCGTCTAAGGCATAAAGCACCGTGGCAAGTATAAGGTACCAGCGCAACAGGTTCTCCTTTTTACAGAAAGCAAAGCTGTACCCCCGGATCATCAGGTCGTTAATAGCGGAGGCGAAAAACATACCGAGCAGTGCCTGCGCAAGCATTGGGTATATGTAGCCGGCTTCCATCATACCTGTTACTTCAAACTTACCCATACTATAAAACACCAGGTTCTTAAGGCCCCAGATGCCAAAGCCAAGTATAAAACCGATCAACAGATTACGGCCCCAGCCACGGTGCAACTGCATGCCAAACGATTGCAGTCCTTTCAGCCGGAGCACATACTTACCCAGCAGAAAAGCTACAACAAAGAAACCAACTGCCCAGCCCAGCCAAGGCAATGGATTGAGTTGAAAAAGTTTCGGGATCAGGTTGGCGTACAGGTTCAGAAGTATGAACCCGGATATCCACAGGATAAGGGCGATTTTATTTTTCATAGTTGAGAGGTAAAGAACAAAGCAAATGTAGCAAATTGCTATTCACTCTCAATAGCCTGTACTAACTACCAGCCGCCGGAAACTAAAAATCTTCCCGGGTTT
This sequence comes from uncultured Pontibacter sp., assembly GCA_966250805.1. Classification (GTDB taxonomy): domain Bacteria; phylum Bacteroidota; class Bacteroidia; order Cytophagales; family Hymenobacteraceae; genus Pontibacter. The sequence goes on from CBINIP010000010.1 coordinate 125,492, forward strand.
AGTATTAAAAGATGCTGGCTTATAACTTGTTTAGAGTTTTCAGAAGCTATACCCTTTAGCCCTTGCTACGTGTTCTCACCAGCATTTTGGTACCGGCTGCTCATAATTTATAGGTGAAAGCTCTAACAAAGGCTATAGACTACACCAGTACTCAAAACTCTAAACAGCTTCTACTTCAGATAAAGTACCACCTACCCTTACAAAGTATAAACTACCTGATTGATTTCTACTACATCATTCACAAATCGTACATTAAAATACCACATCTATTAATGGTATAATTCCATTCTGCAACTACATTATTTATACTATGAAGCAACTATCTACTCAGTCCATCTATGAAAAAGATTACCAGTATTTTGCTCTGGATACTTATCCTTAGCATAAGAAGTAATGCAGCGCTATCTGGGGCTATTTACAACCCAGCAAGATCAACAGGGTCCATTCAGGCTTTTATGCTTGTTGATTCGGAAACCGATCAGGACATGAGGATATTAAAGGCAAACGATTCGGTGCCGGTTTCTGAACCTTTAAACATTCGGGTAATTACAGAAGGTAATGTACAGAGTGTCTTGTTCAGGCTAACAGACAGCACAGGAAACACAAGATACAGGTTTGACAATTCGGCACCATTTACTGCAGGCAGAAGCAGTAACAGCAATTTTTCAGCCTTAGAGTTAGAGGCCGGCACTTATATACTCACGGCTATCCCGTTTAAGTATAACCTGCCACTTGGCAGAAGAGGCCAGTCGCTTTCCGTTAAGCTAACTGTTTTACCAGCAGACACCGGCTCATATTTAAGATTTATACTTGTAAATGCGTCATCAAACCAGGACATTCTGGAAATAACGGATGGTGCCGTCATCAACTTAGACTCTTTAGCATCCAAACAATTAAACATTAAGGCAGATGTAGGCTGGCAAGCCACAGAAAGCGTGAGGTTCGGGCTTAACGAGAATTTAAACTTCAGGATCGAAAATGAGCAGCCATACGCTCTGTTTGGCGATTCTGCAGGACACTACCACTCCTGGACGCCTGCACCCGGCCAGTACAAGGTAACGGCTACGGCCTTTGCAGCAGATAGTGCAGGCGGTGCCCAGGGCCCATCGGGTGCTATAACATTCAGCGTAGAACAGGCTCCGCAGCAGCCGTCTTATACTTCTTATGTAGAGCTGAATAACCTGGTGGTAGTATACAAAAACACTAACGGTGGCACCATACCTGATTATTATCCGGATTCATTAGCAGCTGCCCTGGCTGAAACCAGCAGATTTTATTGGCGTCAGTCTCACATGAGCTTAAACATTAAATGGACTGTGCATGTAATTGAAGAACAGCTCGAGCGTGTACATGAGTTTGCTTATGTTTATCCATGGGAGGTAGACCAGGACCTTCGTGAAAGAGGCCTGCCTGTTGATACGTTCGATGCAGTAGGAGCCGTAGTAGCAGGTGGTGGCGCTTATGCCTGGGGCACCAATAATATACTCGGCAGAGGCAGCTACTTTCAGGTGCCCTGGTGGGAAGAGCATTATCTTTTTTCATGGTTCTTTGTGCATGAATTCCACCACATTCTGGATGCCATGTTCTCTTCTTCTGCACACAATGATTATCCCCACAACCATCCGGGTGCAGCACGGCTCTCAGGCGAGTATGTGCCCCATAGCGGTACCAACTGGGACCTGAACAGGGAAATATTGCGTTTCTGGCCGCGGCCAGCCTGGTTCGACCTTACTACCAGCGGCAACTGGGGTAAAATAAAATCTGCTTTAGACATGGACTCCGACACCATACCTGATATGGCTCCTGACCTTCCGTTCGATGAAGCAAGATATGGCAGCAGCCCAACTTTAACAGACACTGATGGAGATGGCCTGACCGATCTACAGGAAGCTATGGCAGGAATCTTTACACCAGCCAATCCGCTCAGCCCCGACTCAGATAACGACAGCATCCCTGACCTGACAGATTCCGAACCCATTTACCCCATAGACACCACTGTGCAGTATAGTACAGGGATAACACTTGAGCAGGATGTAAGGCAATGGCCACTAAACGGGCGCTACTTTTTTAACAGAAGCCCCAATGATTCTGCCTCCTTTCATTTGGCATACTCCGACAGCAATTTGTATATAGGAGCCAGAGTGCCAAGAGGATTTGGAGAGATACAAATCTACCTGGATGCTAATAATGATGGCCTGTTTTATGGCAATGACAATGTCTGGATAATACTGGCTGGCAATTCAACTCCCAGTGTACGGCTATTAGATGCAGCATCTGTACCGCCAGATGACCAAAATGATCATATTGTATCTTACTTACCGACAGGTGGATTTGAGCATACTATACGCTCTGAGGCAGGCTGGTCAAGCTTTCAGTTGAAAATCCCTAAACTTACACAGTATGGCTTAGACCTTGCAGAGGGAGAACAAGTAGGAATATATGTATTGGTTAACGGCTACAGTACTGTGCTGGAGCATGACGACCTGCTTAGTGTAACGTTGGGAGACACCTCCACCGATGCTTTGGCTGAAGCGGAAGCATCACAAAGTATAAGAAGTATAACAGAAGAGAGACTAGTTTACCCGAACCCAGCTAAAAGTGAGATAAACATTAACATGGAAGCTGCAGAGCTGTATGGTGACTGGCGAATAGTGGATAGCAGAGGTGTAGCGCATCTGAGAGGTAAGATTACGGCAGAGGGACCTGCAACTATAAATGTTGCTTCGTTACCAACAGGATTATACTTACTCTACATAGAATCTGCTGCCGGAAGAAAAACCTATAAATTTATCAAAAACTAGCATTTTGATCCTGCAACTATAAAAATATAAAGGTCCCCTGAGATGACACTTTCAAGGGACCTTTACCTTAAGTTTATACTTTGTCAAAGTTTTACTCTACAGAGCTAACTTCAGCAGTACGCTCGATCTTTTTAACAAGACCCTGCAACACTTTACCCGGACCACACTCAACAAAGTGCGTAGCGCCATCGGCCACCATCTGCTGCACCGACTGCGTCCAGCGAACAGGAGCAGTTAATTGTTTGATCAGGTTTTCTTTAATTTCAGCTGGGTCGGTATGTGGTTTGGCATCTACGTTCTGGTAGATCGGGCAGATGCCCTGACTGAAGGTTGTTTCGTTGATCGCTTTTGCAAGTTCTTCTTCAGCTGGCTTCATCAGTGGAGAGTGGAACGCACCACCAACCGGAAGCGGAAGTGCACGCTTGGCACCAGCTTCTTTCATCTTTTCGCAGGCAATTTCTATACCTTTGTTAGAGCCTGAAATTACCAGCTGGCCCGGGCAGTTATAGTTGGCAGCCACTACTACTTCGCCTTCTATAGAGGCACATACTTCTTCTACCTTCGCATCGTCCAGGCCAAGTATAGCCGCCATTGTTGATGGGTTTGCCTCGCAGGCAGCCTGCATGGCCAGTGCTCTTTTCGATACCAGTCTCAGACCATCTTCAAAGCTCAGCACTTTGCTGGCAACCAGCGCCGAAAATTCGCCCAACGAGTGACCAGCTACCATATCCGGAGCAAAATCTTTGGCAACTGCAGCCTGAGCAACAGAGTGCAGGAAAATAGCAGGTTGTGTTACTTTGGTTTGCTTCAGCTCCTCGTCGGTGCCGTTAAACATGATCTCTGTAATGTTGAAACCCAGGATCTCGTTTGCTTTATCGAACAGCTGGCGTGCTTCTTCGTGCTGCTCGTACAGCTCCTTACCCATGCCTACAAACTGAGAACCCTGTCCCGGGAAAACGTATGCTTTCTTCATTCTTTATTATTCTTTAATTTTTCCAGCATTAGATGGTAACACAAGACGCCAGACAAAAATCAGTAGCCACAGTCATTAAAATCAGAAAGTTGCATTACTTCTAATCCTAATGACTATAAATAGTTTTAGTACTTGTGTTTAATGTCTTGTGTCTTTAGTACGCTATAAACCTGGCCCTCTCTTCGGGGCTTGGCAGCATACAGGCTTCGGTGCGGCCTGCTATCAGGTAGCGGTGCCTGGCCACGAAGCGGTACACAAAATTGCGGAAAGATAAAGGAATAAACCTGAAATAGTAAAGCACCGACCACGGAAATGTAAGATGGCGGGCAATGCGAAGGGCGGCCTCGGACTCTGTAAAGAGCCTGCCGTTCTCAAAGAAAAGTATAGAATCAGGCAGTGGATCAGGCAGTTGCGCCTGGGGCACCAGTTCCTGAGCCAGTCCCGATTGCAGGGCGGCAAAGTATAAATCCTGTTTCTTGTTATACTTCAGGGCCAGTTGTATACTGGCCTGGCAAAAGCCGCAGGTGCCATCGTAAAATACGATAGACTTGCCCTGCAGCTGTTCAATGTTGTCTGTTTTCATCGTGCGATCTCTACCCAACCTTTATACTTGGATTTAGCTTTGGCCGGATCAATAGTATAGAACTCGACCTCTGCTTCGTAGTAGTATACGCCATCGCTCAATCTATTGCCGTCATTATCTACACCACCCCAGTTAATATACAGATCGTCGCCGGTGGTAGCGTTGCTCTCATATACTTTCACACCCCATCGGTTGTATACCGTAAACTTCATCGATCTGATAAAGGCAGTGCGTTTATCAGGGCGGAACACGTCGTTCAGGCCATCGCCATTTGGCGTGATAATGTTCGGCAGCATGAACGTGATACAGTTGTCGTTACACTCTTCGTTGCTGAAATCACTTTCATTACCCGCCATATCGGTAGCCGTTACCTTGTAGCAACCCGCAAATGATTGTAAACCTGTGTGCGTGTAGGTAGTGTTCGATGTTGTATCCAGCCTTACGTACTCCGCATCCAGCGATGGTTTATAGTATACGGTGTAGTAATCAATATCGGCAGTACAATCGTCGCTAACCTGAGGCACCCACGACAGCACGTTCTGGTATGGCGGCAGCGTCGGGTTTTGGTTAAACTCATCGCAATTAAGCATGGCCAATGTAAGCGTTGGCGGGCAAACCACCTGCGGCAGCTCTACACAGGCCTGCTGAGAAAAGTTTATCAGCGGTTCCGGCAAGCCGGCTATCTGGTAAGTACCCCTGGTCTCTATTACATAACAATAGGTATTTCCGCGTACAAGCGGCGCCCCTTCTACAGTACCACGATCTACATAAGTGCCATTTGCAGCAGTTGCCTGCACGCTATCTATCAGCACACGATTGCCATTTACCACGCGGTAAATGCGGTGCAGCAGTACCTCATTCTTCCACGGCACATTGTAGCTCCAGTTAAGCGTTACAAACTTATCTGCAGAGGTGCTGGTTGGCGTTGCTTCCAGACGAACACTGGAGGCTGATGTACTATCGCGTAGCACCGTTGCCGCTCCGTTTGGCCCTGACTGGTAGAACTCCAGCTTATACCTGTATGCCTGCTCCAGAGTGTTCAGGTTTGCGTTCACAAAAGTGGTATCGGCCAGGTTACGTGTACGTTTAACTTCTACGTAGCCATCGTTGCCGCTCTGGCCGGTTCTGCGGTATAGCCTGTACTCAAATGGAGGAGTCAGGTTATTAAGGCCTCTGCGTGGCTGGGTCCATTTTACAGTTATCTGGCCTGTAGTGGCACTGGTAGCATCAACAGTTACATTAGTAAGGTACGGGATGTCCTGCTCGATAGAGATACAAGCCTCTACAGATGCTATACTTTTACCACCTGCCGGAGCCGGAAACTCAGCATAGATAATGTAACAGTAATCCACGCCTGCTTTTAAACCGGCACCACCGTTATTATCCAGGAATGATGTCTGGTCTTTTGGCACCTCACCTATCAGCACATAACCTGTACTTGCCGGCACGCCTGTCTGGCACACATCCGGTTTAAAATTAGATGGACCTTCGCGGCGATAGATCCTTATGGTAGAGGCATTCTGGCAGCTATACTTATCCCAGGTAAGGTTAACAGCCCTGTCTTGCCCTGTGGCTATCAGGTTCTGAGGCGGCGGCCCTACAACCCGTATGTTCCATGGCTGCAGGTCGGCAAGTTTGGTTTCGGTAGGTGGCCTTACGTCTTCAGCCCTGAAAATTACCTGGTAAGCGCGCTCACGCACATCAGTACACTGTGTAGACCAGGTAAAACGGCCAGTGGCCAGACCTGCCTGGTTAAGCAACGGGGTGAATGTAGCCGGAGGAACAACGCCGCCTGCACCTGCAACAGTAAGCCTGATAAAATCATTATCCGGGTCAGTAGCCCGAACTATACCTGTCATAGTTGTTCCCGCAATTACGCAGGTATCTTTTGGTGCCAGCACGGGTGGCCGGTTAGGCGTTTCTTTTACAATAATCTGCATATCACGCACCACTTCGCCAAGCTTAACAGCTCCCCTGCCGGGTGTTACACGCCATTCTTCCACCACAAAGGCTACGTTATACTCTCCTTTCACACAGGGTGCATCCCAGGTTAACTGCCCTTGTGTAAGATCCAGCGTTAAAAAAGCCGGGCCTGTATCAACGGAATTACGGCAGTTAAAAGTGCGGTCTGGCAAGCTATAACCAGGTACCGGTGCTATACTTCCGCTGCCATCAATACGCTGAGGAACGCGCAATTTAAATGCAAGGCTGTCGCCATCGGGGTCGAAAGCGCCGGGGTTATGCACCCATTTGCGTCCAATGGCTGCAAGGTCTACCGGGGCTACCGTAAGTATAGGCGTACTGTTAAAGCCACGTAGAGCATTTATGTTTATAGTTGTGGAGATAAAAAAGGTAAGCTGATCAGAGGGCGGAGCCATGTTCAGGATGTTCGGGTTCCTGTTGATACCGTTCCAGGACACTATGTATGAACCATCAGCTGGATAAGTATACTCCCACTTAAAAACTTCTTTATCTACCAGGTCTGAGGGCTCACCAATAGGAGTTACAGATTGCCTTGGCACCGTTATAACAGTCCCAGCTCCAGTAGATATCTGCACGGTAGGGTCATCAGCCGTAGAAGCACGGTCGGTGTACATGATCATGGTAAAGAAGAAACGGCGAGGATTGGGATTAGGGGTAGTATCCCGTTTAGCCGTAATGTCGCCTGCACGTATGTGCGTGGCCTGTGCCTCAGTTAATGAAATCAACAGCAATACCAACACCCCCAAAAAACTGCCTGGCAGCAGATACCTCAAGCGTAAACTGTTTGGCATAAACGTAGGGTTAGGAACAAAACAAAAGTATAATAATAACTAATATAATAACAATTTTAATGTTAACAATCGTAAGGAAAGCAGGTTATTAAGGTATGACTTTCTGTCCTACGCATTGCAATTTAGATTGATTCAAAATATGATATCAAAATTGTTTTATATAAGGTCTGAATGTACCTTTGAGAATTAAAAACGCTTATTTACTCAACCTTTAACTAATACAGATGAATTGGTTTACTAAAACGTTTTCCAGTACAGTTGGCCGGAAGATAGTGATGTCCATTACGGGTCTCTTTCTGTGCTCTTTTCTGGTAGTGCATTTGATTGGTAACCTGCAGCTTTTTAAAGATGATGGCGGCGCTGCTTTCAACATCTATTCCAGGTTCATGGGTACCAACCCAATTATCCGCACCATGGAAATAGTACTGCTTCTGGGCTTCCTGTTCCACATTTACGATGCCATTGTGTTAACCAGCCGTAACAAGGCTGCCCGCCCTATCGGTTATAGCGAAAACCGCCCACAGGAAAACAGCAACTGGTCATCAAGAAACATGGGCCTGCTTGGCACTGTTATTCTGGTATTCCTAATCATTCACCTTTGGAACTTCTTTGTGCCGGCTCGTTTCGGTGGTCTTGAAGGTGTTGTTATCGAGAACGTGGAGTACGAGAACCTTTACCTTAAGGTAGTTCAGTCTTTCCAGATCTGGTGGTATGTAGCGCTTTATGTGATTGCTATGGTTGCATTGGCTTATCACCTTATCCATGGTTTCCAGAGCGCCTTCCAGACTCTTGGCCTTGACCACAAGAAGTATACTCCGTTTATCCAGAAGTTTGGCTATGCATTCTCTATTATAGTTTGCCTTGGCTTTGCTATCATTCCGCTATACTTCTTCTTCTTTTACAATAACTAATTTTTGTAGTTGATATGATATTAGATTCTAAGATCCCGGAAGGTGCATTAGCCGAGAAGTGGGACAAACATAAATTTAACGTAAAGCTGGTTAACCCGGCTAACAAGCGTAAGTACGATATTATAGTAGTTGGTACAGGTCTGGCAGGTGCTTCGGCAGCAGCTACCCTTGGCGAACTTGGTTATAACGTAAAAGCATTCTGCTTCCAGGATTCTCCTCGCCGTGCACACTCTATTGCCGCGCAGGGTGGTATCAACGCAGCTAAAAACTACCAGAACGATGGCGACTCTATCTTCCGCCTGTTCTACGACACTATTAAAGGTGGCGACTACCGTGCACGTGAGGCAAATGTTTACCGCCTTGCTCAGGTATCGGTTGATATTATTGACCAGTGTGTGGCGCAGGGTGTTCCTTTCGCGCGTGAGTACGGCGGCCTTTTAGCTAACCGTTCATTCGGTGGTGCGCAGGTATCGCGTACGTTCTACGCCCGTGGCCAAACCGGACAGCAGTTGCTATTAGGTGCTTACTCAGCACTTAACCGCCAGATCGCTTACGGTAAAGTAAAAATGTACCCACGTACTGAAATGCTTGACCTGGTAATGGTAGATGGCAAAGCGCGTGGTATTGTGGTTCGTAATTTGATCACAGGTAAGATCGAATCGCACAGTGCACATGCTGTGGTATTGGCAACAGGTGGTTATGGTAACGTATTCTTCCTTTCTACTAACGCCATGGGCTCTAACGCAACTGCAGCCTGGAGAGCTTATAAGAAAGGTGCTTTGTTCGCTAACCCTTGCTTTACTCAGATCCACCCTACCTGTATTCCGGTTTCAGGTGAGTACCAGTCTAAGCTGACGCTGATGTCTGAATCGCTTCGTAACGATGGCCGTGTATGGGTGCCTAAATCAGTAGAAACTGCACAGAGATTAAGAAAAGGCGAGATCACTGTAAACGATATCAAAGAAGAAGACCGTGATTATTACCTGGAGCGCAAATATCCTGCTTTCGGTAACCTGGTACCTCGCGACGTGGCATCGCGTAATGCGAAACTGGTTTGCGACGAAGGACGTGGTGTAGGTGCATCTGGTCTTGCAGTATTCCTTGACTTTGCTGATGCTATCAAGCGTGATGGACAGGCTGCGATCGCGGCTAAGTATGGTAACCTGTTCGAGATGTATGCTAAGATCACAGACGAGAACCCATACGAAAAACCAATGCGTATTTACCCGGCTGTACACTATACTATGGGTGGCCTTTGGGTAGATTACAACCTGATGACAACTATTCCAGGTTTATATGCAACTGGTGAGTGTAACTTCTCTGACCACGGTGCAAACCGCTTAGGTGCTTCTGCCCTGATGCAAGGTCTTGCTGATGGTTACTTTGTTATACCTTACACTATCGGCGATTACCTGGCACAAATGCCTTACGCAAAAGTAGGCACAGACCATCCAGCCTTTAGAGAAGCTGAGCAGGCAGTTGTTGAAAAGACAAACCAATTATTATCTATTAAAGGTACACGTACGGTTGATGATTTCCACAAGGCGCTTGGCCACATTATGTGGGAGCATTGCGGTATGGCTCGTAATGCTGAAGGCCTTCAGTTTGCTAAACAGGAAATCCGTAAGCTGCGCGATGAATTCTGGAGAGATGTTAAGGTAACTGGTGTTAACGAAGAGCTTAACCAGACACTTGAGAAAGCACACCGTGTAGCTGACTTCTTAGAACTTGGTGAACTGATGGTTGATGATGCACTGCACAGAAATGAATCTTGTGGTGGCCACTTCCGTGAAGAGTACCAGACCCCGGAGAACGAAGCACTTCGTGATGACGAGAATTTTGCCTATGTAGCTGCCTGGGAGTTTACAGGTGTTGGCAACGAGCCAATGCTACACAAAGAGGATCTGAAATTCGAGAACGTGAAGCTAACTCAGCGTAGCTATAAGTAATTGATTGTGATAATTAAAAATTAGAAATGAGAAATTAGAAATGAATCGCAGCACAGCATCATTCTAATAATTTCTAATTCATAATTTATAATTTCTAATTTAAAAGAAATGGCTGGAAGTAATCCGAATGCTAAACCGATGGATCTTACTCTAAAGATTTGGCGCCAAAAAAATAAAGATTCGCAAGGTCAACTTGTAACATATCCTATAAAAGGTATTTCGCCTGATATGTCCTTCCTTGAAATGATGGACGTATTGAACGAAGACCTGCTACGCAGAGGCGAAGAACCAGTGGCATTCGACCACGATTGCCGTGAAGGTATCTGCGGTATGTGCAGCCTTTACATTAACGGACGTGCACATGGTCCGGAAAGAGGCACTACTACCTGCCAGCTGCACATGCGCCACTTTAAAGATGGCGATACTATTACTATCGAGCCTTGGAGAGCAGCTGCTTTCCCTGTGCACAAAGACCTTGTAGTAGATCGCTCAGCTTTCGACCGTATTCAGCAGGCTGGTGGTTATGTATCTGTTAACACAGGTGGTGTACCAGATGCGAACGCTATTCCGATTCCGAAAACAATTGCTGATAAAGCTTTTGATGCTGCAACCTGTATCCAGTGCGGTGCTTGCGTAGCAGCTTGTAAAAACGCTTCAGCTATGTTGTTCGTGAGTGCTAAGGTTTCTCAGCTGGCATTGTTGCCACAGGGCCAGGTAGAGCGTAAAACCCGCGTTGAAAACATGGTTGCTCAGATGGATGCAGAAGGTTTTGGAGCTTGTACTAACATTGGTGCCTGCGCTGCAGAATGCCCGGTAGGTATATCGCTTGAGAACATTGCAATGCTTAGAAGAGAGTATATCTCTGCTAAAGCAACTTCTGAGAACTTAGTATAACAGCTAAAAGATCAACAGAAAAGGCGAGACAGCGATGTTTCGCCTTTTTTATTTTACACTAGCCTAAAGCATAAAATAAAAGTATAATCTTTGTAAACCTGAACAGCCAAGTATAAAACTATAGTTACCTGAGCAGGTGAAGTATAAATTGAGATTAAACTGTATGATAACCATAATTTCGGGTACTAACAGACCAGACTCTAATTCAAGAGCAGTAGCAAACCTGTATGCAGCCATGTTGAAAGATAAAGGCTACGAAGTACAAATACTGGATCTGGCAGATTTGCCTGCAAACTTTACCGCTACAGCCTTATATGATAATGTTGGCACTAATGAAGAGTTTAATAAACTAGCCTCTCTCCTGCCTGCTTCTGATAAATTTGTATTTGTAGTGCCAGAGTATAACGGCTCATTCCCTGGTGTGTTAAAAGCTTTTATTGATGGACTGCAATATCCTAGTGGTTTCAGAAATAAGAAGGCTGCATTAGTAGGGATCTCATCAGGGATGCAGGGCAGCGGTTTGGCTATGAGCCATCTTACAGATATATTGAACTACCTGGGCATGCATGTTTTAGCACTTAAGCCTAAACTGGCCCACATCGAGAAGAACTTTGATGGCATGGCCATCACTAATAAACTATACACTGACCTGCTGGAACAGCAGATCGAACAATTCATTAGTTTCTAAAGACTTCGCTGCTTTATAGTTTTAAGTAATGCCTATAAAAAGAGAAAGCCTGCAAGTGCTGCAGGCTTTCTCTTTTTATACTTTGGCAGGAGAAATTAGTCAACGTTATCGTGCAGGAAACGATTGTCGCCAAGAATCTCGTTGTCATCGTTCAGGTTAAAGCGAGAGATGTTTCGCTCAGATGAATGTACAACTCTGTCTAGTGCCACATTGCGGCGCAGGTAAGCGGGTACATCCAGCTTCTCCTTAATAGCTTCAGAAGTAATTTCAGAGCTCAGCATTCTAAGGCGCTCACGACGCTCTTCTGCTCTGCGCTGCATCAGCTCACGCTCTTCTGCAATTCTGGCATTTTCACGGGCAATGCGCTCATCTTCACGCGAAGTATAAGCAGAAGGTGATTCCTGAATATGACCATCCAGTTCAAACACAACCTTCTGCGGCTGAGGCGCTGGTTGTTCAACCGGGCGACGCACTGCTTCGTAATGCTGTGGCTGCTGCGGAGCAACTGTAGCTTGTGGTGCAACTACCGGCTGCGGCACAACTGGCGCTTTAGGCGCAAAAGTAGTTACTTCAATTACCTCTGGCTTAGCTGGCTCACTGATTGTAATTTTTTTTTCGCTGTCTAAGTCAAAAACTGTTTTTTTTGGCTCGATGATGGTTTCAGCGCTGCTGGCAAAACCAGTAGCAATTACTGTAACCCGGATGCTCTGACCCAATGATGCATCGATACCATGACCAAATATAACCTCGGCTTCCTGACCGGCTTTATCCTGTATGTATTCAGTGATCTCAGTTAGTTCATCCATTTCAAGTTCAGCCTGCTCGCCAGACATGATAGAAAGGAGGATTTTCTGAGCACCATGTATATCAGTATTGTTCAGCAAAGGAGAAGATAATGCCTCTTCAGCAGCACGCAATGCACGGCCTTCACCCTCTGTGATCGCAGAACCCATCACTGCGGCACCAGAGTCTTTCATTACCGTTTTAACGTCTTCAAAGTCAACGTTTACTTCGGCAGTTACAGTAATGATCTCGGCAATAGATTTTGCTGCTGTTGTTAATACGTTATCGGCTTTAGCAAATGCTTCACGAATAGTCAGATTACCGAACATTTCGCGCAGCTTGTCATTCAGGATAACAAGTATAGTATCGCAGTTTTCGCTAAGCTCTTTTATACCGTTTTCGGCAGCCGTTTTCTTTTTCTTTCCTTCAAAAACGAAAGGAGCTGTAACGATACCCACTGTCAGGATGCCAAGTTCTTTGGCAACTTTAGCAATAACTGGCGCAGCGCCTGTACCAGTACCACCACCCATACCAGCTGTAATAAACACCATTTTAGTGTCATTGCTCAGCATCTCACGTATTTGTTCCTTGCTTTCTAAGGCAGCCTGTTTACCTCTTTCAGGGTTGGCACCAGCACCTAGTCCTTCTGTCAAATCCTGGCCAATGGCAAGTTTTGTAGGAACGCTGCTGCTCTTCAGAGCCTGTGCATCGGTGTTACATATAATAAACTCAACATCTTTAATGCCTTGTCCATACATGTGGTTTACAGCGTTGCTTCCACCGCCCCCGACACCAATCACCTTGATAATGGACTTACCAGTTGCTGGCAAATCAAAAGTGTACATTGAAGTCATGCTAAATTCTCCTGCTCAATTATGGGTTAATAACTTTGTTTGTTGTCAATATCATCAGATAATAAGCCTTTTAGCTTCTGGAACAGGCCGCCGCCATTGCTGCTGCTGTTTTTTTGCTGTTGAACAGGCTTAGAATATATTTCATTTTTTGGTGCTTCTTCGTAGTGCTGCGGTGCACGCTGGTCCAGAGACTGGTAACCTGCCAGTACAAGACCAACTGTAGTTGCATACATCGGGCTCTTCACAGCATCTATTTTGGATTTACCTAAGTGCTCGTTCGGATACCCGATTCGGGTATCCATGCCGGTAATATACTCTACCAGTTGCACCAGATTCTGTAGCTGCGCACCGCCACCAGTGATAACTATACCGGCAGCCAGGCTGTTAGCATAACCTGATCTTACAATCTCAGCATACACTAACTCTACAATCTCTTCCATCCTTGCTTCTATAATATAAGCAAGATTCTTCAAAGATATCTCTTTTGGAGTTCTGTCGCGCAATCCAGGTATAGAAACTATTTCATTTTCTGAAGCTTCGTCGGCAATTGCCTTACCAAACTTCACTTTTAGCTGCTCTGCTTGGTTTTGCATTACCATACAGCCCTGCTTTATATCGGACGTGATAATGCTGCCACCAAAAGGTAAAACTGCAGTATGGCGTATGATATTGTCTTTGAAGATAGCTAAATCCGTTGTACCGCCACCGATATCTACCAGCGCAACACCAGCTTCTTTCTCTTCATCGCTCAGCACCGACATGCAAGATGCCAATGGCTCCAGAATCAGGTTGTCAACTTCTAGGCCGGCACGGCTGATACACTTGTTTATGTTATTGATAGCGTTAGACTGCGCTGTAATAATATGGAAGTTACCCTCCAGGCGCACACCCGACATACCAACCGGATCAACAATACCTTCTTCGTAATCAACTTTATACTCCTGAGGCATTACGTGAATGATCTCGCTGCCCGGAGGTGTAACAAGCCGATACATATCGTTGGTCAGGCGGTTAACATCATCAACCGTAATTTCCTGATCAGTAAGCTGGCGTGTGATACTACCGTTGTGCTGCAGACTTTTGATATGCTGCCCGGCTATACCCACGTTAACTACACCAATGTTGATACCTGATTGCTCCTCTGCCTGCCGAATAGCCTTTTTGATGGCCTCTACCGTTTTATCAATGTTGCTTACGATACCACGCACAACGCCCTCAGAAGGCGCTTTTCCCATGCCAAGAATCTCCAGCTTACCAAACTCATTTTTCCGACCTACCAGTGCGCATACCTTGGTTGTGCCTATATCCAAGCCTACTACTATTTTGTCGTTCTGCATACCCTCGTATATGTTATTCACAAATAATCTGATCTTCGTATTCTATGTTCACTCTTTTATATTTATCCCAACCCATAACAGGCAGCACTTCTTTATAAAAGATCATTAACTTTTTAAACTTACTCTCAAGCTCTACCGGCTTGCCGAACTCTATGGTATGCTCGCCAACCTGTGGCAAAAAAGATACCTTCCCTTTTGCATCAATGTGCATCTGGGCTAATTGTGCCTTCCAGAAATCATGATCTTCTACATAGCGTAGCAGATCGAGGTAATCCTGGCCTGCAGAATCCGCAAAGAATCCTTTATCTAAAGATTTACTAAAACCCGACTTTGTTACTGGGATCACCCGAGCGGTGTATCTGTCGGATAGAGGGAGCGTAGTGCCCTCCATATCGATGTACATATCTTGATCTGGTCGTATAATTCTAGCTATAGGCCTGTTCTGTTTTACACTTACCTGTATATTTCCGTCCAACCCTCTGGATACTTCTGCATCTTTCACAAAGCTATTTGCTTCAATGCGCTTTTCCAGGTTTTTCAGGTCAATGTCTTTATTGGCTAATCCTTCTAATTTACGCTCTCCATCGCGGGTCAGAAGAGCTCTTACTTCCTTATCACCAATAAAGTAATTATTGTACTCATTATCAATTTTTATTGACACTTTTTCACATACTTTTTCATTTTGCCTAGATGAAGCAAAGCCTGCGAGAGCGCCAATAGACACAATGCTACAACCTGCAAAAATTAAAGATTTTATTTTACTATTCAACCCCATTTCAGTTATTTTCTAAAAAATTTCTGATTGGTTTAACAAGCGTATCAATATCTCCGGCACCTACAGTTGCCAGCACATCAAAGTCGTTTTTATTGGATAAATTTTCCAACACATCCTCCTTCCGGATAAGTTCTTTGTCCGCACAAATTACTTTGTCCAAAATTATACTTGAAGTTACTCCAGGTATAGGTTTTTCGCGTGCCGGATAGATGTCCAATAACACCAGTTCATCAGCCTTGCTCAAGCTCTCTGCAAACTCCTCTGCAAAATCGCGGGTGCGGGTAAACAGGTGCGGCTGAAATATCACTTTTAGTTTCTTATCAGGATACAAAGCCCTTAGCGAGGACATAAAAGCATCTATCTCTTTTGGATGATGCGCATAGTCATCTATAAATACTTTGCCTTTGCCTTCATAAACGAATTCAAAACGCCTCTTCACACCCCTGAAGCTCTGTACGCCGGCTTTAATATCGGTTTCAGAAACCCGCAAGAGCTGTGCCACCATTATAGCAGCCAGCGTATTTTCAGCATTATGATAACCTGGTAGTCCTAGTTCAAGAGAGCCTATGTTACCAAACGGAGTTACCGCATCAAACTTAAACCAATGACCCTCAATATGTAAACCTTCTACATGCCCCGCTCCCTGGTCTAAACTGTATTTTATCACTTTTACTCCCGCCTGTACAAATTCTGTCAATCTCGGGTCAGTACTGTCATGAATAATAAGGTACCCGCCTGGCTTTACCTGACTGATGAATTTCTGGAAGGTACGCAGCATTTCCTCTTTATCACCATAAATATCCAAGTGATCCGGATCAGCGGATGTAACGATAGCTATGTCCGGGAACAGTGTCAGGAAAGAGCGATCATACTCATCTGCTTCCACAACCACAGTTTCCTTACCGCCTGCACCTGCACCTATCAGCAGGTTAGAGTTCAGGTTTGTGCTGATGCCACCCAGAAAAGCAGAAAAATCTACTTTTGCGTGGTGCAGCAAGTGCGTAATTATAGATGAAGTAGTGGTCTTGCCATGCGTACCGGCCACAGCAATTGTGAAGGCCGATTCTGTGATAATACCTAATACTTCTGATCGTTTTTTTATAGTATAGCTCTGTTCTTTCAGGTAAGCCCACTCCTGGTGCTCGGCTGGTATGGCCGGTGTAAGTATAACCAGCGTCTGCTCTTTATTTTGCAGTACCTCTTCCGGCAGCAACTGCAGACTGTCTTCGTAATGTACTTTTATACCTTCCTGCTCCAGCGCTTCTGTTAGTGCCGTACGTGTTTTATCATAGCCCCAAACCGGAAAGCCTTTAGCATGAAACCAGCGGGCAATTGCGCTCATGCCTATTCCGCCGATGCCAAGAAAGTAGATATAGTTGTAGTCTTCCAGTCTCATTTTATCAACTTTATCAGCTCGTTCACAATATCGGCGGCAGCGTTTGGCCGGGCCATTTTAAGTATATTTTCAGAAAGGCGTTTCTGCTCCTGCTCGTTATTAGCTAAGTCCAAAGCTGCCTGCACTAATTTCTGACCTGCTTCCTGGTCGCGCACAAGTATAGCTGTATGCTCCTGTACCAGGGCCATGGCGTTTTTAGTCTGATGATCTTCAGCCACGTTAGGCGAAGGCACCAGTATTGCGGGCTTGCCAGCAAGACACAGTTCGGAAATAGACAAGGCACCGGCTCTTGATATAACTATATCTGCAGCTGCATAGGCCAGATCCATGCGCTTTATGAAATCAAATGCACGCACACCCTGGTCAGCAAGAGGCTTTTCCAGTTCCTGTGCTTCAGGATAAAAGCTTCTTCCTGTCTGCCAGATCAACTGGTAACCTGCTTGGGTTATCTGACTCAGGCCGGCAGCTATACTTTGGTTTATGGTTCGGGCACCTAAGCTACCGCCTATTACAAGTATAGTTTTCTTTTGTGTGTTCAGGCCAAAAAACAGCAAAGCTTCACCACGTTTTTCACCGCTGTCCATAATGTCTTTCCTAACAGGGTTTCCTGTCAGCACCATTTTATCAGCCGGGAAGAAAGCCTCCATGTTATTGTAGGCCACACATATCTTGTTTACACGCTTTGCCAGCAGTTTATTTGTGATACCGGCATAAGAATTCTGCTCCTGTATAAGGGCCGGAATTTTACGGGCTGTTGCAGCATACAGCAACGGACCACTAGCGTAACCACCTACTCCAACTACAGCATCAGGCTTAAACTCCTTAATGATCTTATGCGAAGCACGAATGCTGGAGATCACTTTCAGCGGGAACGATAAATTGTCCAGTGTAAATCGGCGCTGCAAACCACTGATCCAAAGGCCAACAATTTTGTATCCGGCTTCAGGCACACGCGTCATCTCCATGCGGCCGATAGCACCAACAAACAATATCTCCGCATCAGGATAAATTGCTTTTATCTGGTTAGCAATAGCCACAGCCGGATAAATGTGCCCACCTGTACCACCACCACTGATGATAAAGCGATATGGTCTTTTAGGATCAGCCATGGTTAGGTGCATTTAAAGAAACATTGGCAGCAGGCATGCTGGTAGCTGCCCGTTTTGATTCATAATCGCTGCGGCTTACACTAAGTATAATACCCAAGGAGATACCTGTAAAGATCAATGATGTACCACCCATACTTAGCAACGGCAATGGCAGACCTGTGATAGGCCCTAAACCAACCGCTACTCCCATATTGATCATACCTTGAATTACCAGACTGAAGCTCAGCCCTGCTGAAAGTAAACCTCCGAAAGCGCCTGTACTATTCATTACTGTAACCAACCCCCGGTAAAGCAAGGCCAGGTATAAAAACAGAACAGCTACGCCGCCCAGTAAACCATATTCTTCCAGAATGATAGCGAAAATAAAGTCTGAGTAAGGGTGCGGCAGAATATCGCGCTGATCGCTGTTGCCAGGCCCCTTACCTACCACACCACCTGTAGCAATGGCAATGTAAGACTGCTCTAACTGGAAAGCCGTTTTATTCGGATCCATAAAATCCTCAACACGACTAATAGCTGTTTCCAGACGCTGACCTATAGCCAGCATGGCACCACCAAATACCAGTACAAAGAAGCACACCGTCATCAGGTACTTGAATGGCACACGTCCGATAAACATCAGCAACATGCATGTCATGAAAAGCAGAACGGCAGTAGATGTGTTTGTAAGCGCGATAACTCCGCAAATAAGCACCGTCCAAAATAACATCGGCACCAGTGTCTTTTTCCAGTCTTTCAGTTCCTGCTGCACTTTAGAAAGCATACTTGCCAGGTAAGAGATCAGCGCCAGTTTTGCCAAGTCAGATGGCTGAAAAGTCTGGTTGATAACAGGTATAGTTATCCAGCGTGATGCCTCGTTAATGTTTGAACCAAAGAAAAAGGTAAACAACAACAAAGGCACTGAAAGCATAAGCGCAAACTTGGAAAGCTTTGAGTAATAGCGATAAGGTACTTTATGCGCTGCCCACATAAAAGCCAGCCCAACAAAAATGAGTGAAGAATGCTTCAGCAGAAAATACTCTGTATTTCCCTCATGCGATTTATAAGCAAGCGTACCTGTGGCAGAGTATACCACGGCCATACTGATGAGCGAGAAAACCAGGACGATACCCCACAACACGGGATCTCCCTTCAGGTTCTGCTGCAACCACTGCTTTACCATAATCCTTTGGCTAAAAGTATCTTTCTATTTCTTTAGTACTATCTTTTCTACTGCCTCCTTAAAGCGCTGGCCACGGTGCTCGTAATTATCGAACAGGTCGAAGCTGGCGCAAGCCGGCGAAAGCAGCACTACATCGCCAGGCACTGCCAACGAGCGGCTCAGGCGCACGGCGTATTCTATTGATGTAGTCTCGGCAATGATCGGAATGATCCGGCCAAAAGCCTGCTTTAGTTTTTCGTTATCCTTGCCGAGGCACACAAGCACTTTAACTTTCTCACGTGCCAGGTCCTCCAGCATTTTATAATCGTTGCCTTTATCTACGCCGCCGGCAATCCAGATAATCGGTTGTTTTATACCTTCCAGCGCATACCATACTGCATCTACATTGGTGGCTTTAGAGTCGTTGATGTAGGTTACCTCCTTAGCTACACCAACAGGTTGCAAACGGTGCTCAGCGTTTTGGAAAGTCTCCAGTGCCTGCGCAATAGCAGCATCTTCAACACCTACCAGTTTAGCTACCGCCACTGCTGCCATAGTATTGTATTGGTTGTGCTTCCCGATCAGGCTTGATTTTGAAGTATCTACCTGCCCTTCATGGAATTGCACGTCCACTTTTATACTTTGGCCCTCCATAGTCACTTTGCTTCCTGCAGCATTTTTCAGTGAAAAAGGCACCGTTGTTCCTCCAAATGTTTCCGATCTGAAAGCATCCGCGATGTTCTGATCATCCGCATTGTAAATAAAGAAATCGGAACCTGTCATGTTCTGGGCGATACGCAGCTTTGAAGCTGCATAATTCTCCATGCTGTAACCATAGCGGTCGAGGTGGTCTGGTGTAATGTTCAGTAACACACCGATGTGCGCTTTAAACTTGAACATGCCGTCCAGCTGAAAGCTGCTAAGCTCCACCACATAGTAGTCGTGCTTGTTTTCTACTACTTTTTCTGCCAGGCTTTCACCTATATTTCCGGCAAGTCCAACATTTATACCTGCACTTTTAAGCAGGTGGTAAGTGAGCAGTGTGGTAGTAGTTTTACCGTTGGTACCTGTAATGCAAATAAATTTTGCATCGGTGTACCTGCCGGCAAACTCAATCTCTGAGATTACAGGTATTTGTTTTTTGGTTGCTTCCTGAATAATTGCAGCTTTATCAGGAATGCCAGGACTTTTAATGATTTCATTAGCGTTTAGTATAAGATCGAATGTGTGAGTTCCTTCTTCAAATGGAATGGCAGCAGTAGCAAGTTTAGCTTTGTAAGCTTCCTTTATCTGCCCCATGTCCGATACAAAAACATCGAGCCCCTTTGCCTTTGCAAGCAAGGCTGCCCCTACGCCACTTTCTCCTGCACCAAGTATTGCTATTCTCATAGTTCGTAATTCGTGTTCTGTTGTGTTAACTCAACAATCTGCCTTAGTCGCCTGCCCTATCGGAGCTTCAAGGTGGCCAATGTTAAAATAGCCAGCATGATACCTACAATCCAGAAGCGGCCCACAATCTTAGATTCGTGGTAACCCAGTTTCTGGTAGTGGTGGTGCAACGGCGACATTTTAAAAATTCTGCGACCTTCGCCATACTTTCTTTTAGTATACTTGAAGTAGCTCACTTGTAGCATCACTGAAAGGTTCTCGATCAGGAAAATGCCGCAAAGTATAGGTATAAGTAGCTCTTTTCTAACTATAAGAGCCAGTACTGCAATAATACCCCCTATTGATAAACTACCTGTATCGCCCATGAACACCTGCGCCGGGTATGTATTGTACCACAGGAAACCAACGCACGCTCCCACAAATGCCAGACAGAAAATAGTCAATTCACCAGAGTTAGGTATAAACATGATATCAAGGTAATCGGCGAAAATGGTGTTACCGGAAACCCATGCAAAAATGGCCAGTGTCAGACCGATTATAGCTGAAGTACCTGCCGCCAGACCATCGATACCGTCTGTAATGTTTGCACCGTTAGAAACAGCCGTGATAACCAGGATCACGAAAGGTATGTACAGGTAGCAAGACCAGTCCTGGAACATGGGCCCTGCAAAGGCAAACAGGTTGCAGTAATCAAGCTCGTTATTTTTCCGGAAAGGAATGGTTGTGATCATCTTATGCACATCCACCCATTTACCTGAAGCATCTACAGCAGAGGCCGTTCCGTTCGAGAACAAGTATTGGCGCACTACCACATCGTCGTTAAAGTATAAAGTAAGGCCAACTATAAGCCCTAAACCAATCTGCCCCAGAATCTTAAAACGGCCTGCAAGACCTTCTTTATTTTTCTTAAATACCTTGATATAGTCATCCAGAAAACCGATCAACCCGAGCCATACTGTAGATACCAGCATCAGGATTATGTAAATATTATCGAGGCGCGCGAAAAGCAGTGTAGGCACCAGTATAGCCAACAGTATAATAAGGCCACCCATAGTTGGGGTACCTTTTTTTTCCATTTGCCCTGCCAGACCAAGATCGCGTATGCTTTCGCCAACCTGCTTGCGCTGCAAGATCTTTATAAGTTTGCCCCCGAAGATCATAGCAATCAGCAGCGACACGAGTGTAGCCATACCCGCCCTGAAGGAGATGTACTGGAATACACCTGCACCAAAAAGGTCGAATTCGCGGTCGAGGTATGTAAAGAGGTAATAGAGCATTTATTCTGTGGCCAGCGGCCGGTATTTTAATTTAAGGGTGATTGTAGTGTTTTTAGTTATTTAGCCAGTTGCTGAAAAGTCTCCTGAAGCACCAGTTTATCATCAAAAGGAGACTTTACCCCTTTTACTTCTTGGTAAGTTTCGTGGCCTTTTCCAGCAACAAGTATAATATCATTGGCATCGGCAAGCATGCAGGCTGTTCTTATCGCTTCACGCCTGTCCAGTACCGATAGTGTTTTCTTAAAATCAAGTGGCTTTACACCCTTCTGCATATCCTCCAGTATAGCCTGAGGCTCTTCGAAGCGAGGGTTATCAGAGGTAAGTATAACCTTATCGCTTAGGCGGCAGGCTATATCGGCCATAACAGGGCGCTTGGCAGCATCGCGGTTACCGCCACAACCTACCACAGTAATCACCTTCTGGTTAGGCGTGCGGATCTGCTGAATAGTGTTCAGCACGTTTTCCAGTGCATCCGGCGTGTGCGCGTAATCAACTATACCTGTAATGCGTGTATCCGAAACGATGTATTCAAAGCGGCCGGCAGCAGTATTCAGGTTAGATAATACTGTTAGGGTCTCCACAGGATCTTCGCCCAGTAACACAGCCACAGCATAAGCGCCAAGCAGGTTATAAGCGTTAAAAGAACCTATTAACTTGCACCAAATCTCATTACCGTCAATCTCAAGATGCAGGCCTTCAATGGTGTTATCAATTATGCGTGCCTTGAATTCAGTTGCTTTTCTCAGCGAAAACTCATGTACATCAGCCTTAGTATTCTGCACCATCACAGCACCCCGCTTATCATCGGCATTTATCAGCGCAAAAGCTCCTTTAGGCAAGCCATCGAAAAACAGCTTTTTAGCTTTGATATACTCGTCGAAAGTCTGGTGGTAATCCAGGTGATCGTGTGTGATGTTGGTGAAAACGCCACCTGCAAACTGAAGCCCTGCTACACGCTGCTGCACCATGGCATGCGAGCTTACTTCCATAAAGCAGTAAGTACAGCCGGCTTTTACCATTTTATCGAGTAAAGCGTTAAGTGTTACCGCATCCGGTGTTGTATGGGTAGCTGGTATAACTTCTTCATCGATCTGGTTTTGAACAGTTGACAACAAACCTACATGGTAACCCAGCTCACGGAAAAGCTTGTGCAGTAAGGTTACGGATGTGGTTTTTCCGTTTGTACCGGTTACACCAATCAGTTTAATTTTATGTGAAGGATGTCCGTAGAAAGCAGAAGCCATCAGACCAAGCGCCTTGCCAGAATCTTTTACCTTCACATAAGTTATACCTTCTGCAAACTGCTCAGGTAACTGCTCACAAATTATAACGGCTGCTTTTGCTTCTACTGCTTTGTTTATGTAATCATGGCCGTCTGACTGCACGCCACGTACGGCTACAAAAGCAACGCCTTCCCGTACCTGACGCGAATCGAACGTAATTGCCTCTACCTGAACAGACAGAGGCCCGTGGTGCTCCAGCACCGTTACTTCATTCAATATGTTTTGCAGAGACTGCATCAGCTTAATTCGATCGTTATCTTTCCTGTTTTATTAATTATGGTACCAGGCTGTATTGATTGTCTGGCAACACGCTTACCTGCACCCAGCACCTTCACTTCCAGGCGCTGGTTACCCAGTATGTAAAGTGCATCACGTAGTGTCATACCTGTTACATCAGGCACCCGGCCATTCAGCACAGGGTTTGGCGCAAATTCCAGCGAGCGCATTTTAGGCTGCACTTTTACCCACTCTTCGTCCGATGCTTTAGAGTGATTGCTTATACCTATCGTGTTGCAGATCAGACTAAGATCATCCATACTTCCGGCTTTCACCTGCGGCAGACTGTCTTTATTTGGAGCCACTCTTGCACGAAGCGGTTTATGCATAGCCAGGTCGCGTGCAAAAGCCTTGTCAGCCACTTCTTTAAACACCGGCGCAGCCACATCGCCACCATACACGTTCACACCTCTCGGGCTGTCAATGATCACGATGCAGCTATACTTCGGATTATCGGCCGGAAAATAACCTGCAAACGAAGTAGAATACTCTTTTACATACTTTCCATCCTTTACCTTGCGGGCTGTACCTGTTTTACCAGCTACTTTATAGTCTGGACTAAGTATGTTTTTAGCAGTACCATCCGATACCACGCCTTCCAGCATCACGCGCAGCTTCTTCAGTGTTTCATCAGAACAGATCTTCTCGTTCAACACACGCGTTTTATAAGACTGAATAACGTTATCCGCTTTGCGTATCTCCTTTACAATAATCGGCTGAATCTTAACGCCATTGTTTGCCACTGCATTGTAGTAGGCCAAAGTTTGCAACGGTGCCAGTTTAAGTTCATAACCTATTGCCATAGAAGCCAGCGTAGTTCCGTACCAGGTTCTGTCCTGCGGATTCTTGATATAAGGCCTGGCTTCGCCATCCATCTGGAAGCCCAGCGTGGAGTTAAGGCCAAACTTGTTCAGGTAATCTATATAAGCTGTCGGGTTATTGCCAAAATGCTCCTCCATTAGCAACGCCACACCAATATTTGAAGACTTCTCGAAAACCTGCTGCACTGTTAGCTTACCATAACCGCCATTTTTAGCATCGGTCATGACCCTGCCTTTAATGCGCATAGCCCCGTTTCCTGTATCTACCGTATCTGTAAGCTTCACATTCGAATGTTCGAAGAGAGCCATCATCGAAGCCAGTTTAAAAGTAGAGCCTGGCTCTGTACGTCCCTGGTTACCAACGGCATAGTTATAGTCTTCAATATAACCTCCTTTGGTTTTACCCAAGTTTACCATGGCCTTGATCTCACCGGTTTTCACCTCCATCAGAATAACAGTGCCATAGTCTGCATTCTTCTCTACAAGCGCTTTATAAAGTGCGTTTTCAGCTACGTCCTGCAGGTTTATATCAATGGTTGTTTTGATATCGTAACCATGCTGTGGCTGCACTTCGGTGCCATCGTAAATCGGTTTGTTACCACCGGCAATACGTTCAAATAGCGCCTCGCCATCGGTACCGGCAAGGTAGTTGTTAAAGCTAAACTCCAAACCTGCACCATTCTTGTCTTCGTTAATAAAGCCAATGGTACGCTCAGCCAGCATACCAAAAGGTTTAAAGCGCTTCTCTACTTTCTCAAAAATCACACCGCCTTTGTTCTTACCATCTCTGAAGATCGGCCACTTTGCCATCATCTTCTTGTCCTGATAGTTTATCTGGCGGCTGTTCAGTCGGATGTATTTTCTTCCGGAATGGCGCGCATTCTTGATCTTGCGTCGGTAGAAATCTTCGGACCTGTCGCCGTAAAAGCGCGACAACAGCATAGCCAATGAATCTATACCTGCATTAAACTTTTTTGCATCGGCTATAGTCGGGTCAAACGCAACGCGGTAAAATGGCAGCGATGTAGCCAATATACTTTCGTTATCAGAGTAGATATTCCCCCGTGTTGCAAAAACAGGCTGGTAACGAATGCGTCGCTCTTTTGATATCTGCTTCCACTTTGCGCCATCCTGAAACTGAATGGCAACTATTTTATAAAGTATAAGGCAGGCAAAAAGACAGATAAGCAGAAAAGCTACCCGTACCCTGATTATTATGGACTTCTTAATATTCATCTGCAGGCACAATTACTTGATATGGTGGAGATGAACTTTCGATAAGGCCAAGCGGTGCCACATTACGTGCCACTTCTGATTGCTTACTGGCCTCCATATAATCAGATTTCAGCGTAGTATAATCAGCCCGTAAATCTTCGGTCTCTACTTTAATCTTGTCTATCCTGCGGATGGTTTTTTCGGCGTAGTGTGTGTTGCCGATATAGAAAAGGGTTAAACCTGTCAGGAAAAGTACATGCGGCAGATACTTGATCGGCAGTCCTTCCTCGAACAGGGCATCAACGTTCGTATACTTATCTAAAATCTTAAACAAGCTAAAGCCCGGAGCTTTAGGCTTAGTTTCCACCACCTCTGGCTTCACACGCGCCGAGTTAGCTCTAGGCGCGCTTGCTTTCTTGGTCATAAGGTTAGAAGCCATAGTTACGTTTATACTTTTAGCTAAGGATACAGCTGTTACTATTTAATCATTCAATCTCTTTTTTCGGCAATTCTGAGTTTAGCACTTCTGGAGCGGCTGTTTTCCAGCAACTCCTGGTCGGTTGGTGTAATTGGCTTGCGGTTTACAGCATCAAGCGGTCGTATTTCATTACCAAAGAGGTCTTTTTCTACTTCGCCAAAGAACTTACCTTTTGCAATGAAATTCTTCACAAGTCTGTCCTCCAGCGAGTGATACGAAATAACAACCAGCCTCCCACCAGGCTTCAGCAATTCTGCTGCCTGCTCCAACATCTCCTCCAGTGCTTTCAGCTCGTCATTCACCTCAATGCGCAGTGCCTGAAACACCTGCGCCAAATATTTATTCTCCTTCCCTTTCGGGGTGCAGGAGCTAATAGCTTGCTTAAAATCACCAATTGTTTCAATTGGTTTTCGTGCCCGCTGACCAACTATAAGCTTAGCCAGTGTTTTAGCATTTTTCACCTCGCCATACATCCCGAAGATGCGGTGCAGTTGCTCTTCAGAATATGTGTTTACCACATCGCTCGCCGATAGCTCCGACTGCGGATCCATGCGCATGTCCAGGGGGCCATCGAAACGGGTAGAGAAACCACGCTCAGCCACATTAAACTGGTGCGACGAAACCCCAAGATCGGCCAGCAACCCATCTATAGCAGTAACCCGGTGCAGCCTCAGGTACTTTTTCAGATCCCTGAAGTTGGCCTTCACAAAATTGAAAGCCGGGTTTGTTATCTTTTTCGCCTGCTCTTCGGCATCACGATCCTGATCAAACGAGTATAACTTACCCGTAGTAAGCTTGCTAACTATAAGGCTGGAATGTCCGCCTCCGCCAAAGGTCACATCAACGTAAACACCATCAGGCTTAATAGCCAGAGCATCTACTGATTCTTCCAATAATACGGGGCGATGGTATTCCATTAAATATTTTGTTCTTCAACTGGTTTGTCACCCAAAAACTTCTGGGCGAGCTGCGAGAAACTCTGCTGGTCTTTGATCAGGAATTCCTCATACTTGTCAGGGTTCCAGATCTCAACTCTGTTTCCCAAGCCCACCACTATGGCATCTTTATCCAGTTCAGCAAAGCGAGCCATGGTACGTGGTACTATAAATCTGCCGGTTCCGTCCAATTCTATTTCAGTGTTACCCCTGAAAAAATTACGCTGGAAGTGGCGATACTCTTCATTAAACTCGTTCAGACCTGCTACTTTATCATAGATCGCTTTCCATTCTACCTTCGGATAGAGTACTAAGCACGGCTCAAATCCCCTCATCAGGACCACATGGTTGCCCGATGCCTCCGGCAGGTTTGATTTTATCTTTGCAGGTAAAACCAACCTTCCTTTAGGGTCAATCTTGCACTCGTATTCGCCTGATAGGAAGTTCATGCTTATGACAGTTTCATCCGTAGAGTCTTCGGAGTATACAAATGTAGCGATTCAACAAAACACATCAACCGCAATCTCCCACTTTTTACCACTTTGTGGATAAATTATGGTAATCCACACCACTTATCCACATTATCCACAGCTTCATCGCCCCATTTTGGGTATAAGTTTTTTTGCTTTTAATGCTCCAAACGGCTAAAATACGAGGAAGATAATCTATAAATAGCTAGTTATCAAGCAATTACGATATTAAGCATAGCTTATAGACTATATTTGCAGATTTACACACCAAAAGTGGGGCAAAGTGGCAGGTGTGGGACAAAGTGGAACAAAAGTGGAGAACACAGCCATGACTGCACCACAAAACTGCGGCGACCCAGAAAGAAAAACTGCTGCCATTTTCTACATTTATGCAAACCCAACAGCTGTAAAGGAAACAAACTGTGCACACTCAAAATCAGAAGTAACAGAAGTGTAAGCCAGATTGGTTAGCCATGTAGCAACAGCGGGATACCCGGAAGTATAGCTTTTAGCAGAAACTAAAAAATACTTAAAGCAGAAAGGGAGCCTCTTCAGGCTCCCTTTCTGCTTTAAGTATAAATTTAATCAGAATTTAAAACCCAGATGAAGCCCTATGGAGAAAACGGGTGTACCTTCAGTAAAATAGAAATATTCCACACGACCGCCAGCCACGCCATTTTTAAGGATATTGAAATCATTTTCGATGTAGCCATTAAAACCCACATCAGAAGCTTTGATATGCTTTACTGATCCATCCACAGTTCCGGTTTCAGCATTGGAATTTATTTCGGCACGATGTCTTATTGCCGGACCGGCTCCTAGCCTGAATGCTACCGACTCGTTGTTCAGAGGCTGAAAAATAAGATCAAGCGACCCGATATAAAATGTATTTTTGATAGAGTATATTTCTTTGGTAGCGTCGTAGCGCGAAGCATTGAGCAGCCCCAGGTTGGCACCTATACCGGCACGCTTACCTATAGAGTAAGCATAACTATTGTAAAACATAAGGCCCTGGCTATCATAATCAGACAGCCACACGTAGCTGATACCTGACTTAAGCGTGTTGGGATTCTTTCCGGCGTAACTATTTTGCAACGGAGCTACAGAAAAAAAAGAGGCTAGCGCTACCGTGTATAGCAGTATAGAAAGTTTCATAGAGAGGTAAAACAGGGTGAAAAGTCAGGTTTTTATGCGCAAGTATTCATTGTTGTTCACTTACGTGTACCACCGTTAATAGTTACAAATAGCTATATAGCAACTATTATATTAAACCCTGAAATCGTGGTGCTTTTGCCGTGCCGGGTATACTACGTCTATACTTTAGCCTTGTACAACTGCCACCAGGGCAGGTATGGCTTGTCGTGGTGCTCGTAATGGTAGCCGAAAAAATAGCAGCTAATAAAAGCCCAGAGATGGTTTTTAGCCTGTGTTCCGGATTTGTGTTTATTCTCTGCAGCATGTTCGCCTTTGTGGGGCAGATAGGTACCAAAATAAAAAAGCTGAAAAGTTGCAAGTATAGCCGGCAGCATCCAAAACAGCACTACATTCTCCAGCGGGAAGTATAACTTTAAAATGTTAAAGGTGATAGCCATCAACAGGAGTTGCCACCAGGTGATATATTGTTTCAGGAAACTAAAGTACCAGGGCCAGAAAGAGCCATGATGATAGTCAGGATCCTGATCGGTGGCAACATGGCGGTGGTGCTGATGATGCTTGGGAAGTAGCCGAGGATACCAGTTGTAGGCAAACAACAGGGCCGTGATTGTACCTATTGCCTTGTTCAGCCTGGGGTTACCTGGCGCCGCTACACCGTGCATGGCATCATGCGCTGTAATAAATAAGCCCGTATACAGGTGGGTTTGCAGCAGCAGAAAAATGTAAGGCAGCGGCGAAGTATAAGTTACAGGAAAATGTAGCAAGTATAAAAGCAGCCCCGACCAGCATGCTATTATTACAACAGCGATCACAACTCCTTTATACTTATACTTCTCTAACTTCACCATACCTATACTAACAAACCAGACTCAGCTCCTACCTTTCTTATAGTTTATACCTTAGCAGCGCATCCCGCACCTCTTCCATCAGCCACATAGGCGTAGAAGTCGCTCCGCAAATACCCACAGAATCTCCGGCTTTGAACCACTTCTTTTGAAGATCCTCTACCTTCGAGATAAAATAAGTATGCGGATTGGTGTTTTTGCAAACCTGGTAAAGCACCTTTCCATTAGATGATTTAGTACCCGACACAAAAACGATCTTGTCGAACTTAGCTGCAAATTTGCGAAGCTCTTTGTCGCGGTTAGATACCTGCCGGCATATTGTGTCATTGGCTTCTACTTCAAAACCCTGCTTTTCAAGTTCATCTTTAATGCCATAGAAGTTGTCGGTACTTTTGGTAGTCTGGCTGTAGAGGGTAATTTTAGGCGGCAACTCGTGCTGCATCAGCTCGCCTATACTTTCAAAAACCACAGCCTCGTTACCTGTTTGCCCTAATAGCCCCATTACCTCTGCATGCCCGTGCTTGCCATAGATAAAGATCTGCTCCTGCTTATCGTAAGATGTTTTTATTCGGTTTTGCAGCTTAAGCACCACCGGGCAGGAGGCATCAATTAAGGTAAGGTTGTTTTGAATAGCAATCTGATATGTTTCAGGTGGCTCGCCATGAGCTCGGATAAGTACCGCCTCGTTATGCAATTCCCGAAGCTGCTCGTGGTTTATAATGCGCAGTCCGCGTTTCTGGAGCCGCTCCACCTCTTCATCATTATGCACAATATCGCCCAGGCAATATAAATAGCCCTGCTCCTCCAGCATGTCTTCGGCCATCTGTATGGCATACACGACACCAAAACAGAAGCCGGAATTAGAATCGATGGTGACGCTCAGGCTTTGCATATTATGTTATACAGCTAAAGGCTTGTATTGTTTAACTGCACGGCGTTCCCTTAATCCTTCGTAAACCGATATAGTGATCAACAGCATCAGCATGGAGTACATGGTATCCTCTACAGGTATAGATATCAGCCTGATACCAAGGTTGTAATCGTTGTTATACCACACCACCGGCAGATAAGTAAGCACACCATTAACAATTAAAAACGGCACCAGGTGCACCAGGTAAGCCAGGAAAAATCGGCCCAGGTATTTCGTATTAAAAACCCTGTAATGCACCACCAGCGTTACTGCCAGAAGCAAAAAAGTAATGGAAGTATAAAGCCTGCTCAGGTTAAAAACTGCTACTGCAACCAACAACGGCAGCAACAGAAAAACTATAGTTTTAGCATAAGGCTGCAACAGGTCTCTGCGGATGTAAGCGTTCAGAACATCGTATATAAAAACGCAGGCATAAGGCACTGTAAAAAAGAAAAGCAATTCTTCCAGCGGCAACCCGAAGATGTAAACACCTGTCAGGTATTCATCGTTAAACCCCCAGACACCTGCCTCTGTAAATAAAACATCCCAAAGTATAAATCCTGCAGCATTCACAAGTATAGCCGGAAAGAGACTAGGCCAGTTTCTGTAAAAAGCCACCCGCTTATCAAAAGAAAGCAGCAACGGAAAAAGGATTGTGAAGATGTTTAAGTACAGATAGATATACACTGGTGTTATTTATAGTTTTAGAATTTATACTTAGATCCTGAGGCTGCGCAACAGTGCTTTTTCTTCTTCTGTGCTGTGGTCTTTTGCCAGCATAAAATCGCGCATGGTACGCGCCCACTCTGCCGAAAAACCTGATTTAGGATGTGCCTCTAAACTATTTATCACATACCTTTTATCCTCCTCCAGGTGCGGGCTCATGTTCAGGTAGCGTGGCACGTAATGCTCCACGGTAAAGCGCAGAAACCGGATCTCAGGGTTATGCTTATCACCTTTCACTGCTTCTTCAAAAAGTTCGGTTGCCGCTTTCAGGTGCTTCATTTTCTGGTAAGGGTTCCAGCCATACTTGGCCATAGTTGCCTCCGAAGCAGCTTTATAAGCAAGCACTACCGGGTTATTCTCTTTATACTTCTGCATGTGCGCGTAAAACTCTTTTCCTTCCTCGTTGCTTTTGCTTGCCCTCAGGTAATATTCACGGAGGTCGGTTAGCTTGTAAGAAGAAGTATTAGCGGCTACTGCGCCTGGCGCCATGCATACTATGCTAAACAGGATAAAGAAGATGATTTTCATTAGATGGCATTTAATCTGTACTTGAGGTACGAACCCAGCAACAAGGCCAACTTCGTATTATCAGGTACTCTTACGCGCTCGCTGAGTATGCGGGTTGCTGGCATATTCTGTATTTTCCGGAAAAGCTTAAGATAATATACATAAGCCAGGTATACACCCATCCGGGCACCTGCCGGCAAACCTAATATACCTTTGTAGGCATCGTTAAAATCATTCAGAATATCTGCCTCTATTTCAGCTTTGCAGTCGTTACTGAAACTCTCGTATTTTACTTTTGGAAAATATACACGGCCCCGCTCGCTGTAATCGCTCTTCATATCACGGAGGAAGTTTACTTTTTGGAAAGCTGCTCCCAGACTGCAGGCCGGCTTTTTCAACCGCTCAAACATAGTTTCGTCGCCCTCGCAAAAAACCTTCAGACACATCAGGCCAACAACCTCGGCAGACCCATAGATATACTCTTTATACAGGCGGTGATCATAAGTATGGTCATCTAGGTCCATTTCCATACTTTTCAGGAAAGCATCTATGTAATCCAGCTCTATTTTATACTCATTTACCACGCATTGGAAAGCATGCAGCACCGGATTAAGACTTATACCTGTATTGATAGCCTCGTAGGTCTGCTTTTTAAATTCATTCAGCAACCTGCGCTTATCGTGCTCATGAAAGGTATCTACAATTTCATCGGCGAAGCGCACAAAACCATAAATGGCATAAATGGGCATGTGGTATTTTTTATGCAGCGTTTTAATGCCCAGCGTAAAGGAGGTGCTGTAAGCTTCGGTAATTATTTTGCTGCACTTGAGGCAGGTATCCTTAAATAGCTCCATGCGGGTTCGGGTTTGCTAGGTTAATACTTCTACAGGTACCGCAAATTCTCTCGCTATCTCCTTTGCCACCACTTGCCCCGATATCAGGGATGGCGGCACTCCGGGGCCGGGTACGGTCAACTGACCAGTGTAGTAAAGGTTCTTTACTTTTTTGCTTTTCAGGCTGGGCTTTAACAGTGCTGTTTGCAGCAGGGTATTGGCCAAACCATAAGCATTGCCTTTAAAAGCATTGTAATCTGAAATAAAATCCAGGTGAGCGTAACTTCTCTTATATACAACCGCACTGCGCACATCCTGCTTTGTAAGCTGCTCCAGCCGGTCCATTACCAGGTTGTAGTACTTTTCGCGTATCTCTTCAGTATCATGCAGGCCCGGTGCGACAGGTATAAGTATAAACAGGTTCTCGCAGCCATCCGGCGCTACACTGGCATCGGTTACCGAAGGTGCCGATACATAAAACAGCGGGTTGGTGGGCCACTGCGGGTTAGTATAGATCTCGTTGGCGTGCGGCCCGAAGTCTTCGTCAAAGAACAGGTTGTGGTGTTTCAGGTTTTGCAGACGCTTGTTTATACCTAAGTAAAATATAAGGGATGAAGGCGCCATTACACGATTCTCCCAATACGCATCTGAGTAGTTGCGGTATGCAGGCTGCAGCAGGTTTTTCTCCACATGATGATAATCGGCGCTGGCCACTACTACATCAGCCTCGAAAACATCGGTATCGGTTACAACTCTTTTGGCCGCACCCTGCTCCACCTCTATCTGCCGGACATTCTGGTTATAGTTGAATACCACCCCCTTTTCTTCGGCCAGCTGCACCATACCCTCGATGATCTTAAACATACCACCCATCGGATACCAGGTACCAAGTTTTATATCGGCGTAGTTCATTAAACTATAAAGTGCAGGCGTGTTCTCGGGCAGAGCACCTAAAAACAGGATCGGGAACTCCATCAGCTTAATGATCTTCTCGTGGCTGAAGAAGCGGCGGATGTGTTTGTGAAAAGATTGAAAAACATCCATCCGGAGCACATCCAGCAGCAGGCGCAGGTTCATAAACTCTGTTACCGATCGGCCTGGTTTGTAAACCAGCTGGTTTATACCTACTTCATACTTGTAAGCTGCCTGCTCCAGAAATTCATCCAGCTTTGCGGCACTTCCGGGCTCAAGGCTTTCGAACAACTTTTTCAGCTCCTCTACAGAAGCGGGCACATCTACAAAATCATCCTCACCAAAAAAAACAGTATAAGATGGGTCCAGCCTGTGCAGGTTGTAATAATCGGCAGTGGTTTTGCCAAACTTGTTGAAGTATGACTCAAACACATCAGGCATCCAGTACCAGCTTGGGCCCATGTCGAAGGTAAAGCCATCGGCGCTATACTTTCTGGCGCGGCCGCCGGGGGTGGCATTTTTTTCCAGCACAGTTACATTAAAGCCTTGCGCGGCCAGACTGGTAGCTGCTGAAATACCCGAAAACCCCGAGCCAATAACGATAACCTTGTTTGCAGACATGCTGTGGGTGCTATTATTTCAAGAATATTTTGTTTTACGTATCCTGGCGATAAACTTTTAGCGCCTGCTTCAATTCTTTTCGGGCAATGTGAATTCTGTTCTTTACAGTACCGATAGGAATTTGGAGTTTTTCAGCGATCTCCAGGTACTTATACCCCACATAGTACATCATAAAAGGCGTACGATGCTCCTCCTGCAACAACCCGATCGCTTTGTTAATATCACCCATCACGAAAGTTGCGGTTCCTTTGTTATAGGTAATATAGTTCTCGTCTGAATTCAGGTACTGCAAATATTCGGCACTATCTACGTTGCTGCTACGCTTGGTTATTTTGTTATAGTTGTTAATGAAGGTGTTACGCATGATAGTATAAAGCCAGGCCTTCAGATTTGTACCCGCCCTAAACTTCTCTTTGTTAGTTAAAGCTTTCAGCATGGTTTCCTGCACCAGGTCCTTTGCATCATCGGAGTCTCGTGTCAGATTCATAGCAGCCGGCTTAAGCGATTGCGCCATATTCTGAACCAGGTTTGAAAATTCTATAGCAGTCATTTTGTTTATAGTTTATACTTTAAATCATAAACAAATATACGCAGAGGAAATAAAATAGCTAATTTATGTTTAACTTATTTTTAAAATACATAAACAAAATACCTGGCATTTATACTTATACCTTACAGAGAAGGCAATGAGGGCAGATATGGCTTCAGAAAATACAAGACAAAAAAATACCGCACTACATCACCAAAGACATAGTGCGGAAGAATATGATAAGGTAGTAAGTAACTTAGCTTATGAATGGAACCAGATCGTGAATACAACTCAGCTTCTGCACATTATGCGGAAAAGTCAGGAAATCATACTGCACCTGGTAACCATACATGTAAATTCTAGCAGCAGGAAACCTGGCTGAAAGCTGATCAATATAAGCCTGCACATTATCACGATCAGGCGAGGTAGTGAGCACGGTGCAGATGTTCTGAGGCTGACATTGTTCAACAGTTAGCTCCAGATCGCTAAACGGCAGGTTCTGCCCCAGGTAAATTACATGCTTGTTATGCGACCGGAGAATGTAGTGCATGTATAGCAAGGCTATCTCGTGCAGTTCTCCTTCCGGCAAGTATAAAAGAAAAGGCTTTGCCCCCTCCTGCCGCCTTACCACCTGTCCATCTATGGCTACTATAAGCTTCTGGCGCACCAGGTTACTTACAAAGTGTTCGTGCGCCGGCGTAATTTTACCTGTTTGCCAAAGTATACCAATCTTGTGCAGGAATGGGTAAATCACCTGGTACATGGTGTCGCTGAAACCGATTTGCAGGGCAGACGTGGTAAGCGTTTTGTCAAAGCGCTCTTCGTCCATATCCACCATGGCAGCTATCAGATTGTTTATCTGGTGCGCGTAAAGGCAGGGCTCATCGCTCAGTTGCTGCACCTTCTGGGCTATCTGCTCAGGCTGCATCTGCGCGATCTTCGATATTTTAAATCCGTGCTCGTTCAGCAGCGAGATATTCAGCAATGCTTTCAGGTCGGCATCGTCATAAAAACGGATATTTGTTTCTGTGCGCTTTGGGCAGAGAATATTATAGCGTTGCTCCCATACTCTTATGGTATGAGCTTTTATACCTGAAAGATGTTCAAGTTCTTTAATAGTGTATTGCGCCACGGGTAGCTTGTTGTTTTTTTACAGTTTGGTATGCTGCCTTGAAATACTTTCTGCTCACCCACAGCATACCAAAAGCCTCAGAGCCATACTTTTGCTCCGACTTATGGTGTACCTTGTGCGCCATGTTCAAAGCTTTCAGGTAAACATTAGACGTTTTCCCGAAAACTTTCATGCGCCTGTGGATAAACACATCGTGGATTACAAAATACGCCACACCATACAGTGTTATACCTGCCCCTATCCAGAACTTATAGTCTATAGGATCGCTGCCGAAAATGAAGAACAGCATTGCCAGCGTACCATAATAGGCAAAAAACAGGTCGTTCCACTCAAAAATATGGTTGTGGCGCGTGTGATGGGACTTGTGCAGGAACCACAGAAAACCATGTAGCACATACTTGTGCATGGCCCAGGCCACGCCCTCCATAGCTACAAAAGTTGCCAGCATGATTCCTAGTCCTATCAGCATACACAACAAACAACAAGTTTAACAAATAGTTTAGAATATTAAACAGAGCAATTACCAGGTTAACGGTTCTTTGTTCAGAAAAGCTGCAATACCGCGCTGGCAATCTTCACTGCCACGTGCAACTGCGTTCATCTCTGCAGCATATTGCAAGCTTTCTTCCAGGCCCATTTCCTGCACACGTGCAATCATCTCTTTTGTTACCTCCATAGACTGTCGCGAGTTCTCATTACAAAGCTTCTGAGCAAAAGCATATACTTCTTCTTCCAGTTTCTCAGCTGGCACAACATAGTTCACTAAGCCGAAACGCTCCGCCTGTTCTGCCGGAATCAGGTCGCCGGTAAGCAGCAGTTGTTTGGCGCGGGCCTCTCCTACTTTTCGCAGCAGGAACACCTTAACTATAGCAGGAATAAAACCGATCTTTACCTCGGTATAACCAAACTTGGCTTCTGGCACTGCAAAGGCAATATCACAGATGGTAGCAAGGCCGCAGCCACCTGCAAGTGCATGGCCGTTTACCTGCGCAATCACCACTTTTTTCAAAGTATAAATCAGACGGAAGAGCTCCATCAAATGTGTAGAATCTGCGAGGTTGTCGTGGTAATCATACTTCTGCAAACGCTGAATATACTCCAGGTCGGCACCGGCGCAGAATACCTTTCCTTCGGCACGCAATACAATTACCTTACAAGCTTCATCGTCTTCGGCTGCTGCAAAAGCGCGCTTCAACTCCGATACCATATCATAGTTAAGTGCATTTCGCTTTTCAGCCCTGTTCATGGTAATATACCCAACACGATCTTTTACATGATAGCTGATATAATCCATGGTTGTTACCGCCGGAGTGTCTGTTTTATTTGTCATGGTTTTGTTTTTATAGTTGTAACGCAGGTGGTGAATCAGATATACGCAGCCGCCCGACTTAGGCTATACCAAAATAAGCAATTGCGCGGTAGCAAACATCATTTTTATTTACCAACTGTACTTTTCTTACAGCAAAAAACACACCATCAATATTCTTGTCCAAATAAACAAAAGAAGGCTTACATAAAGCTGAGGCAGAGAAACAGGCTAAACAACTGATAGTAACCTGAAAGAATAATTTAACGTTTACAAAAATAAATTTGCTAACGAACGTTAGGTTGCATATATTTGTTAGAACCTATATCATGGAAGTAGTATTGAGCAGAAAAGAACAGATCGAACAGACAGCAACTGCACTCTTTAAAGCAAGAGGGTTTTCTGCTACATCTATGCGCGACTTGGCCAATGCACTTGGTATTGAGGCTGCCAGCATCTACTCCCATATTCGTTCTAAAGAAGAGATTCTGCAGCGCGTTTGCTTCAGAATGGCTCGGGAGTTTTTCGAAGCTATGGATGAGGCAAAAGCGTCGGAGGCCAGTGCTTCTGAGAAACTGCGAAAAGCTATTGAAGCACACGTACAGGTACTAACGCAGAACACAGCGGCTTCTGCCGTTTTTCTGCATGAGTGGCGCCATCTGAGTGAGCCTTTTCATAGCACCTTCCTGTCGTTGCGCGATAAGTATGAAGAAAGCTTCAGGGAGATTATAAGAGAAGGTATAAAAGCAGGCGAGTTTCAGGTACCTGACGAAAAATTCGCTGTTCTGACCATACTTTCTGGTTTGAACTGGATCCATACCTGGTATAAGCCGGAAGGAAAAATGACACCTGCCGAGATAGCCAACAACCTGGCTACTATGTTACTGAACGGATTACAAAAAGCACCAAACTAACAAACTATACCCATTCTCACCTTAAACACCTTTACTAAACTAAACTACCGCCGGGCTGCCACCTTAACAGCCCGGCACCTTAACTGAACCTTTAAACTATAAATATTATGTACGGAGGAGGAAACGTTTTTGAAGCTACCAAATTCGACGATTTGCAGACAGAAGATCCTGCAAAACTGGCCGAATTTGAAGCACGCATTGCACGCGGCGAAAAGATCGAACCAACCGATTGGATGCCAGAGTTATACCGCAAGCAGCTGATCCGTATGATCGAGCAGCATGCACACTCTGAGATCATTGGCGCCCTGCCTGAAGGTACCTGGATCACACGTGCTCCTGGTTTCCGAAGAAAAATGGCGCAGATGGCAAAAGTGCAGGACGAAGTAGGCCACGCACAGCTGCTATACTCTGCCGCAGAAACCCTTGGTAAGTCGCGCGAGCAAATGCTGACTGACCTGATCAATGGTAAGTCTAAATACTCAAACGTATTCAACTATCCTGCCTTTACCTGGGCAGATTCCAATATTATTTCCTGGCTAATTGATGCAGGCGCTATCGTAAACCAGATGGCAAATGCCAAAGGTAGTTATGGCCCTTATTCAAGAGCGTTAGAGCGTATCTGCGCTGAAGAGGCTTTCCACCTGAAGTATGGCCACGATGCCGTGGTACATATGGCGACTGGTACTCCGAAGCAGCGCGAAATGATTCAGGCTGCGCTTAACCGCTGGTGGCCACCGATCATGACCTTCTTCGGACCATCTGATAAAATGAGTACACACACCGAAACGCTGATGCGCTGGAAAGTAAAAATGGCCTCTAACGACGAATGCCGTCAGCAGTTCCTGGATATGTATGTACCTAAGATCTGGGAGCTTGGCTTAACTGTGCCAGATCCGAAGCTGAAGAAGAACATGGAAACTGGTCAGTGGGAATACACCGAGCCAGATTGGGATGAGTTTAAGCGTGTGATCAACGGTGATGGGCCTTGCAACGCCGAGCGCCTTGCTGTACGCCGCACCGCTGAAGAGCGTGGTGCCTGGGTTCGCAGAGCTCTGCTAAACCCGAAAGCAAAATATGTGAAGCCATTGGCGTAGCCAATGGCAATTAAAAATTAGAAATTATGAATTAGAAATTGATCTGGAGTGAAAGTATAATTCTTACACCCATTTCTAATTTCTAATTTTTAATTCATAATTAAGAACTATGAGCTTAAAGTCACTTGACCCGAGAGTTACCCGACTGAATTTGCCGGATGGTGAAGTTCCTGCCATGGAGCCGAAGCCGGAGCTGGATCAGTTTGAAACATATGAAGCCTTCCATCAGAAAAAAGAAGGAACTGCCCATACTTACGTTGGCCCTGTTCATGCGCC
This sequence comes from uncultured Pontibacter sp., assembly GCA_966250805.1. Taxonomy (GTDB): domain Bacteria; phylum Bacteroidota; class Bacteroidia; order Cytophagales; family Hymenobacteraceae; genus Pontibacter. The sequence goes on from CBINIP010000010.1 coordinate 164,364, forward strand.
AAACGAAGACGTTGCTTTCCTGTTTGCAAAAGAGCAGTATAGCCGCCGTTTCCCATGCGTGGGCCTCTGGATTGTGCGCACCGAAAACATACAGGTAACTCCTTATGTAGGCGACCAGGAAAATGTGTACGACATCATAACTATAGATGAGCCAACCGAGCGTAGTGCGCAGCCGGAGCCTTACGAAGTTTTCCACCTGAAAAAGCGTGGGAAAGCGCATGCACATGCAGGTCGTGTAATGGCAACATCTTATCAGGAAGCATTGGCAGAAGCCAAAAAAGCTTTCGGAGAGAAAGGTCCGATCGTGAATGTGTGGGTAGTAAGATCGAAGGATGTGCTGCAGTCTGCGGAAGAGGACAAGGATATGTGGACCACTATTCCGGAGAAGAAATACCGCGAAGCCATTGCTTACAAGGTAATGGATAAGATCACGAAGTATAAAGAAGAAAATAAAACTACTGCCCAATAATGAACGAGCAAGCGATAAAAGACCTGTTATACAAACTGGCAGACGACCAGCTTATACTTGGCCACCGCAACTCTGAGTGGACCGGCTTCGGCCCGATACTGGAGGAGGATATTGCTTTCTCGTCGATGGCGCAGGATAAGATTGGCCACAGCCTGGCATTTTATACTTTGTTGCAGGAGCTTGGCGAAGCTGACCCTGACACAGTTGCATTTACCCGCAACGCCAACCAGTTCCACAACAGCCAGTTGGTTGAGTTACCAAACGGCGAGTACGATTTCAGTCTGATCCGTCACTTTTTGTACGACAACGCCGAGATCATCCGCTTCGAGATGCTTTCGCAGTCAAGCTACGAACCGATTGCCAAGGTAGCTACCAAGCTGAAAGGTGAAGTGAAATACCACGTGCTGCACGCTAACACCTGGATAAAGAACTTAGGCACATCTACAGAGGAAGCTATACTTCGTTTACAGTCTGCCTTGAACGAGGCTTTGCCTTACGCATTGGGTATGTTTGAGAAATCAAAGTATGAGCAGGAACCGATAGATGCAGGTGTTTACGCTGGCGAGGAAGCTGTAAAAGCGGAATGGCTGAAGCGCATACAATCGGTGATCGAAAAAACTGATTTGAAACTACCTGACCTGGCAACTATAGAACCTAAATTTGGCGGACGCTACGGTGAGCACACAGAGCATCTGCAGCCACTGCTGGACGAAATGGCTGAAGTGTTTAAAATTGACCCGACTGCTGAGTGGTAAAATTTAGACGCTAGATTTTAGACACAAGACGTTAGATTATTTGTCTTTTATACTTTTACCTGAATTGTCATCTTGGAAGGATCTTGTGTGGGGAGTTTAAGCAGTGGCTACAAAGAATAATGGCAAAAGATAGTATAATGACACTGACAAAAGAAGACATATTAACGCTGTTGGAGGAGGTAAAAGACCCTGAGATACCGGTGTTGTCGCTGGTAGATCTGGGTGTGATCACGGGCGTGGAGATCTCAGATGAAGGCCACGTAACTGTGAACATGACGCCTACCTTTGCCGGTTGCCCTGCTATGGACTACATGAAAAAAGATGTAGAACGTACGCTGGAAAAACACGACATCAGCAAGTATACGGTTAATATGACTTTCGACAAGCCTTGGGACAGCAATAAGCTCTCAGAGAAAGGACGTCAGCATCTGAAAGAGTTTGGTTTGGCACCACCACCCAAGTATGATCTAATACTTGACCTGGACATTCTGGAACACGTAAAGTGTCCGTACTGCGACAGCGAGAATACAGATCTTAGAACGCCTTTTGGTCCGACACTTTGCCGCTCTATGCACTATTGCAATAATTGTAAGCAGATGTTCGAGCAGTTTAAGCCGTTGTAAAAGAGCAAGACACAAGACTTTATAAAAGCAGAAGCCCTGTCATATGACAGGGCTTCTGCTTTTATACTTTATACTTTCTACAAATTTTCCATCTCGCCCTGCACAAAATCAGCAAGGCTCTTAATGTAATCGGTGCTGAAATCAAATTTGATACCGGCTGCCTGGTATACTTCGCCAATAGAAACAGTATAACCTAAGGCAAGCGCACGTTTGTAAGCAGCTAAGCCCTCGGCAGGATTCTCTTTATAGTTCTTCCAGACAGCAATTGCGCCTAACTGTGCCATGGCATACTCTATGTAATAGAACGGCACCTCATATATGTGCAGCTGCTTCTGCCAGGTATAAGGTTTATACTTCTCCAACCCTTTCCAGCTAACTGTTTTATGGTTAAAGGTGTCGAATATATTAACCCACTGGCTATGGCGCTCTTCCTGCTTGTGCTGCGGATTCTCATATATCCAGTGCTGAAACTTATCTACTGTTGCTACCCACGGGAAAGTCTCCAATACGCTTTCCAGGTGCGTACGCTTGGCACGGCGTAGTTCATCTTCATTTTCAAAGAAAGTATCCCAGTAATCCATCGAGATAAGCTCCATCGACATAGATGCCAGTTCAGCCACCTCAGAAGGTGTGTGCTTAAAGGCATTCAGGCTCATGTCGCGGGTCAGGAAAGAGTGAACTGCATGGCCACCTTCGTGTAGCATGGTTACCACGTCGCGCAGGCTTGATGTAGCATTCATAAAGATGAACGGTACGCCAATTTCATCAAGCGGATAATTGTAACCTCCCGGTGCTTTACCTTTTCTTGATTCCAGATCCAGGTGCCCCATCTCGCGCATAGTAGCAAGGCAGTCGCCAAGGAAAGTATCCAGTTTGTAAAATACCTGAACCGTTTTCTCCAGCAGCTCTTCGCCTGTTTTGAATGGCTCTAATGGAGCTTTACCGCTAGGGTCAACATCCAAGTCCCAAGGGCGAAGCTCATCAACTCCAAGCTCATTTTTGCGCTCTTCATCAATGCGAGTGATAAGCGGAACTATAGTATGCTCAATAGAAGTATGGAAATCGAAACAATCCTGAGGCGTGTAATCGAAGCGACCAAGTGCTGAGAACATGTAATCGCGGAAGTTCTCGAAATCAGCATTAAGGGCAACTTGATTGCGTAATTTCAGCAGTTCATCGAACAGATCGTCCAGCTTCTGGCGGTCCTGCAGGCGGCGGTCCTGGATCAGGCGCCAGGCTTCTTCGCGCTTGCTGCGGTCGTTCAGTTTTAAACGGTCTGCGGCACGTTGCAGGGTCACTTCCTCTCCATCCAACGTAACCGTCATGGCGCCGGTTGTGGCTGCATACTGCTGTTGTTTGGTGCTGATCTCGGTATTGAGCGGAATGTTCTTTTCGCGGAAGATCTCCAGGGCACGCTCTACGCCACGCAGGTATATTTTATACTTCTCCTGGTCCAGCGCATTCACGTAAGGCGAGTGCATCAGCTTTTCGTTCAGCTTGTGGTCGTAAGGAGCAATTTTAGGCTCGATTTCTTCCACAAAGTACTGAAAAGCCTTAGTTCTTTCTTCGTTCTGGGTGTCGCAGGTCATCCGGATGTAGCGCCAGCCGGCATCTTCTGACAGGGCACTTTCCAGTTCACTACGATCCGACATCCATTTCTCCAGTTCTTCAACAGAAGTAATGTGGCGGTTCTGCAGCTCATCGAAGTATGGCAACAGGGTTTCCCAGGTATCTACTTTAAAATCTTCGGCTAAATAGGTGCGCGGCTTGCGCTTTGGTATCTCTATGTTTGGATTTGTAACGCTCATAGTTCTATTAATTCTAATAAAAGGTAATATACTCACTTCTGGCGAGAGAGCAAAAAAGCAGAGCCATACCTTTACTGGCATGGCTCTTTATACGGCTTATAGTTTGGTCCTATCCTATTTCGATAACAACATCACTTGTTAACGGATGGCCAACGCAATTTAGCACATAACCTTCATCCAGCTCCGCATCCGATAAACCTTCGCGCTCGTCAAGGTGTACTTTGCCACTCAGGCATTTGCCACGGCAGGCAGTGCAAAGGCCGGCCTGGCATGAGTATGGCAGGTCTACATCCTGCTCAAGGGCAGCTTCCAATATAGTTTGGTCTGGCTGTACTTCTACGCTATACTCCGAGCCTTCGTAAATTATAGTTACTGTTTGGGTAGTTATTTCACCGTCGCTATCGGTAGCACTCACATCCCCGTGTTTATCTATCTCAGGCTGCTCGTTTAGTTTGCTACTTACAAAGCTCTCACGCATAATTCTGTCGGCAGGCACATGCAATACGTTCAAAGCTCTGCGTGCTTCATCCATCATACCTTCAGGGCCGCACATGTAGTACAGGGCTTTTTCAGGCTTGGTTAGCTTCAGGCGCTCCAGAATCTTAATAATTATACTTTGGTTCATGCGCCCACGATGCTCGCAATCGAACTTAGGCTGGCTGTAAATGTATTCTATGTGCAGGCGATCGCCATACTTTTCCTGTAGTTGCTGCAACTGTGCTTTAAAGATGATATGATCCTCATCGCGGTTGCCGTAAAGCAGGGTAACTTTACTATTTGGCTCTTCGTGCAGCACTGCCTTAAGTATAGACATAAGAGGCGTTATACCACTGCCTGCACCAAAAAGTATGATCTGGCGGCTTGCGTTAGGGTCGGTAGTAATGTTAAAGTTACCAAGAGGCTCCATTACCTCCATATCCTGCCCAACCTGTACGTTATCCAGCAGGTAATTAGAAACAAGACCTCCGGCAACGCGCTTAACCGTAACCGACAAACGTGGTGCCTCGTGCGGAGTGCTGCAGAGCGAGTAAGAGCGGCGCTCTTTTTTGTCGCCTATCGGCAGTATAAGTGTAAGAAACTGACCAGGTTTGTAAGGTATAGTTCGTTTTTCCGGGTGTTCAAAATGCAATGTAACAGCATCTGAAGTTTCGTGGGTTATCTCCACTACTTTCAGATTTAGGTAGGGGCTACTCATTTTATATGACTTTAACTCGTAACAATTTTGCTTTTAACACGATTCTGCCCTGAAAGTTACACAATCTATACTCTGTTCTTGTAAAGAATCGTATAAAAAGATAGCAGTTTTTTACAGGATTTACGTACAAGCATCAAATCTAAATAGATTCCAGAACGCTGAATTAAAAAATAAACTGCAACTTTGCAATGTACTGCGAAAGCAGGTAATTTACTGCACAGGATAACACCTGATCAGTTGCTCCGTTCTTATACATCACAACCCACTGTAAACACCGATGCTTTACAAATTGACACTAAAAAACTGTGAAAAAACTGTAGTAGTAGATGATCGAACCTACGAGTACATTCAAAACAATGCTTATCTGCAGCAGATTGAGTTCATCAAGCATTTGCGCATCCACTCAAACGGCTATGCCTTTTTCCAGAAGAACTGGCCACTGAAGAATGGCAAATACCGCAACGAAACAATTTATCTGCACAAACTGATTGGTGAGCAGCTGCTCGAAAAGCCTGAGAGCGATATCAAGCTCTATGTTCACTTCAAGAATGGCAATAAGCTGGATTGCCGCCGCGAAAATTTAGAGTGGGCGCCACTTTGCAAGATCGTTCGTAACACTGCCAAAACAGAAAACAAACTAGGCGTACGCGGTGTGCACAAAGAGGCACAGAAGTATCGTGCTATCATACACTTCAACAAGCAGCGCATTAACCTGGGTACTTTCGAGACCTTACAGGAAGCAGCCCTGGCTTACAGCAAAAAATCAGAAGAACTATTCGGGAAAACAAAAAGCCTGAAAACGTTGTCGAAGTATGTAGAAGAAGTAAACTGATTCTTCTTATACTTGCAGGGGCATATCAACATTGCCCCTTTTTTATTGTATGAACACATCTGCAACCTTAAGCGATGTGCTGAAGAAGCACGCGCATACTTTTGGCCCTGTAGTGGCCGCCGATCTTAATGCTGATAACGTTTGCCTGCTCGATTTTTCTGAGGCAAACCAGATTTTACAACAAGCCGACCTGCGCGACACAGCCAGCTTTGATGCTGCCGTGCAGGAAATGCTTCAGGCAAAGCAGGCAACTATAGGCGTGGGCGGTTACCTTGAAGATCGGTTTATTTACAGCCGCAGTGCCCACTTTGACACATCGGCAGAAAGCCGCAACCTGCACCTGGGGGTTGATATCTGGATGGAAGCTGAAGTAGAAATTTATACTCCGCTGGATGGCACTGTTCACAGCTTTCAGGATAATGCTAACTTCGGCGATTACGGCCCTACCATTATTTTGCAACACGAGCTGGATGAAGTTACTTTTTATACTTTGTACGGCCACCTGGCACGGCGTTCGCTAACAGGGCTGGAAGTTGGTAAAGCCTTCAAAAAAGGAGATGTGATTGCATACCTGGGCGCTTACCCAGAAAATGGCGATTGGCCGCCGCACCTGCACTTCCAGATCATTGCAGATATGCAGGGGCGTTCAGGCGACTATCCGGGAGTAGCCACTACAGCAGAGAAAGAACTCTACCGTCAGCTGTGCCCTAACCCCAATTTTATACTGCAGAGCCGGCACCTGCCACTCTAGTAAAAGTATAATACGGATAACGCAGCTTTGTAATTACAGAGCTGCGTTATTTATTTGCCTATTCTTAAACCTACCTCTGAAGTATGTTTGACATTGCAAAATACAGCGATCTGGTAACTAACTTTTTCCTGATCTATGGCATCAAGATCATATCTGCCATACTTATACTTATTGTTGGTTTATGGATCGTTAACCGGATCAGCCACCTTATAAACAACCTGATGCTGCGCAAAGGGGTTGATGCTTCTTTGCGCCCTTTTCTGGCTAACATTATAAGTATTGCATTGCGTGTGCTGCTACTGGTGGTGGTTATCGGCCAGCTCGGCATCGAAATGACATCTTTTATTGCCGTACTTGGTTCTGTTGGTCTGGCAATAGGTTTGGCTCTACAGGGCAGCCTTTCTAACTTTGCCGGTGGTGTGCTTATACTAACCATAAAGCCATTCAGAGTGGGCGATTTTATAGATGCACAAGGCCAATCGGGTACAGTACACCTGATCAATATTTTTAACACCGTTATTAAAACTGCCGATAACAAAACGGTTTATATGCCGAATGGCCCGCTGGCAAACAGTGTGGTGGTAAACTATAATGTAGAACCTACACGCCGCATTGAAATAAACTACAACATAGGGCTTAACAGCAACATTGCGCAGGTACGTCAAAAACTTAATAACTTGGTTCAGGCTGATGCACGTATTTTACAGCAACCTGCGCCTGCTATTCTTATTACTAACTTTACTGATACCAACATTACTATAACGCTACGTACGTGGTGCAAGCGCGAAGATTTTGCGAGCCTTTCTTCTGACCTGAGAGAAAGAGCAGCAGAAGTATTTAAAGCTTCAGAAGCCGAAAGTTCTACAATTTAGGTAAACTAAAATTGTTCTTTGCTTAAACAAAAAGAGCCATGCTATAATGCTATAGCATGGCTCTTTTTGTTTATAAGGTTTATACTTTAGTCGAACTTTATAGCTTTCACTGGCTTTATTCTGGCAACCATGGCGGCAGGTATAAGTATAGCCAGCATAGTTAAAACAAGCGTTATAATGTTCAGGGCAACTATAACACCAATGTTCCAACTGATGGGTACAGTATCCATATAATAGTTTTCAGGGTCCAGCGGGATAAGTTTAAAGTAGTACTGCAAAGCACAGAAACCTATACCTATCACGTTGCCCCAGACCATACCTTTTAAAGTAAGATTCAGGCCCCTGAAGTAGAATATCTTTCTTATCTGAGCATCTGTTGCACCAACTGCTTTCAGCACACCGATCATGTTGATGCGCTCAATAATCATGATGAACACCGTAGAAACCATGTTGAAGGTCGCTACAAATATGATGAGCACCAGGAAAATGATTACGTTCTTACGCAGCAATTTCAGCCAATCAAAGAGCTGTGCATGTTTATCGGTGATCTTTTCGAGCTGCAGATCATAGTTCATCTGCTCAAACACCTGGTTGGCAACAGGGTCAATCTGATCAAAATCCTTTAGAACAACTTCAATGCCGCCCACCAAAGTATCAGGCCAGTTATTAAGTTCACGCACCAGCTTCAGATCGCCAATTACAAACACTTCGTCAAACTCCTCCAGGCCTGTATTAAAAATACCGGTTACGTGTAGCTTGCGTGCCCGTGGTGGGTTTTGTATAAAATAAAAAATAACATCGTCGCCAACCTTAAGGTGCAGTTTATCGGCTATACGGCGGCTCAGCATCACATCTTTAGACGATGCAGTATCTGTAAACGTGATCAGCTTACCTGAATCAAGGTTATGCTGCATCGCATCCAGGTCATAATTTTTGTCCACCCCTTTAAGCACCACGCCCAGCACCTCGTCTTCAGTTTTAATAATAGCTGTTTTGCGTGCAAACGATTGGATGTGCTTTATACCTTCAATAGAGCCAGCATTGCTGATACCTGTCTGGGCACTGATAGGTGCGCCTTCGTAGGAGTTATTCGTATCGTATTTGCTTATTTGCAGGTGAGCGCTAAAGCTGAAAATCTTTTCCCGGATCTCGTTTCGGAAACCTTCAAGTATAGCAAACGACACAATCATGATAGCAATACCGGCAGCTATGCTTATAATTGCTATTTTTGTGACCGACGAGGTAAACGAGCCGGCCTGCACTTCGGATATCTTATTGGATATGTACTTGGAGATGTTCACTCGTCTTGTTTTAAAATGCCTTAAAGATAGGCATCAATTTTGATTTCTACCCTATACCATGAAACACGCTACTACTTTACTTTATGCATTGCTGCTGCTTTGCTTCACAGGTTGTTCTGCCAAGCAAGCCCCCGCTACTTCCGAAACTGCAGCTAAACCAGAGGCAACAACACCTGCGCCTAACACAACGGTAACACAAGCGCCAGCTCCACTTAAAACAGGTGCCGAACAAACAGAAAAATACCTTAACCTGCTTAAAGGCAAGCACATAGGTCTTGTAGTAAACCAAACGTCTGTTATCGGCAAAACGCATATAGTAGATTCGCTGGTAAGTATGGGGGTTAATATTACCACCATTTTTGCGCCGGAGCATGGTTTCAGAGGCGATGCAGACGCAGGTGCTTACGTAAAAGATGCCAAAGATGTAAAAACCGGACTACCTATCATTTCGCTTTACGGCAAAAATAAGAAGCCACTGCCCGAGCAGCTACAGAACATAGATATACTTGTGTTCGATATTCAGGATGTCGGTACGCGTTTTTATACTTACATCAGCACCATGCATTACGTAATGGAGGCCGCTGCCGAAAACAATAAACAGGTACTGATACTGGATCGGCCAAATCCAAACGGACATTATGTAGATGGTCCTGTGCTGGAACCGGCTTTTACATCTTTTGTTGGTATGCACCCTATTCCGATCGTGCATGGCTTAACAGTTGGCGAGCTGGCACAAATGATAAATGGTGAAAAGTGGCTCGAAGGAAAACGAAAGGTGCAGATCACTATAGTTCCGGTTGCCAATTATACACATAATACTGCTTATGTCCTACCGGTAAAACCATCGCCTAACCTGCCAAATGCACAGGCAATTACTTTATACCCTTCGCTGTGCTTTTTTGAAGGTACTAACGTGAGCGTAGGTCGTGGTACACCAACTCCGTTCCAGGTTATTGGTAGCCCATACTATAAAAATAAAGCTTATAGTTTCACTCCGAAAAGTATGCCTGGCGCTATGGAGCCGCCTTATAAAGGACAGGTTTGCTACGGTATGGATTTAACCGCTCCATCACATGCACAGCCATTCACGCTTTCTTACCTGATCGAGTTTTACAAAAACTCTTCGCAGCAGGAGAAATTCTTTAACAACTTCTTCGAGAAGCTGGCAGGTACAGCAGCATTACGCGAGCAGATAAAAAGTGGTAAAACAGAGGCAGAAATCAGAGCAAGCTGGGAGCCGGCATTGTCTAACTATAAACAGCTCCGTAAAAAATATTTGCTTTACCCAGATTTCGAATAAACTATGAGCAGAGAACTACGCATAGTGTTCATGGGTACGCCGGACTTTGCCGTTCCTACCCTGCAGGCACTTGTTGAGCATAAGTATAGTGTGGTGGCTGTTATTACGGCACCCGATAAACCAGCAGGCCGTGGCCAGAAACTGCAACAGTCGCCGGTAAAAGAATATGCTGTTGCACAAAATATTCCGGTGCTGCAGCCAACTAACCTAAAATCAGAAGCTTTTCTGGAGGAGCTGCGCAGCTACAAAGCTAATCTGCAGATTATAGTTGCTTTCAGGATGTTGCCTGAAGTAGTATGGGCTATGCCGGAGCTTGGGTCATTTAACATCCATGCATCGTTGTTGCCGCAATACCGCGGTGCAGCGCCTATTAACTGGGCCATCATCAACGGCGAAAAAGAAACCGGCGTTACCTCCTTCTTCCTGAAACATGAGATTGATACCGGCGACCTTATTTTTCAGGAGCGTGTGCCTATACTTGACGAGGACGACTTCGGGACAATGTATGAGAAGCTGAAGTATGAGGGTGCAAAATTAGCTATCAGAACGGTACAGGCTATTGAACGCGACGAGGTACATCCTCAGCCACAGCAAATCACTTCTGAAACCAAGCACGCTCCTAAAATCTTTAAGGATACCTGCGAAATTAAATGGGATCAGCCTGCCACTCAGGTTCGTGATTTTATTCGCGGGCTTTCGCCATACCCCGCCGCCTGGACCCGCTTCGATAACAAAACCTTTAAGATATTTAAAGTAGAAGTGCTGGAGAATGCAAGTTATACTTCGGCACCCGGCCAGCTGCACACAGATAACAAGACATACCTGCACGTACAAACCGCAGGTGGCGCCCTGGCTATACATGACCTGCAGATGGAAGGCAAAAAAAGAATGCCGGTTCAGGATTTATTGAGAGGTTATAGTTTTAACATGTAAGCCATGGTAGCTATAGTTGTAGCAGTAGCCGACAATAACGTGATAGGTAAGGATAACCAGCTTATCTGGCACCTGCCCGCCGACCTGAAACATTTTAAGAACTTAACTATGGGGCACCCTATGATCATGGGCCGGAAAACCTTTGATTCTATTGGTAAACCTCTACCTGGCCGTACTTCGATCATCATTACGCGCCAGCAGGATTTTAAAGCTGAAGGATGTATTGTGGTAAACTCTGTTCAGGAAGCGATAGCAAGGGCCTGTGAATTAGATGATACAGTTTGTATTATAGGTGGTGCAGAGATCTATAAGCAAGCCATGCCTTTGGTAGACACTATTTTCCTGACGCGTGTGCACCATACTTTTGAAGGCGATACTTTCTTTCCGCAGATTCAACCAGAAGATTGGGAAACAGTATCGGAAGCTCAGTACGAGCCGGATGAAAAGAACAAGTATAAGTATAGTTTCCTTGAACTGAAACGGAAACTATAGGCTAATAAAAAAGGAGCATCT
>CBINIP010000011.1:0-157958 GCA_966250805.1 uncultured Pontibacter sp.
GCACCTGTGCCTGCTCCCGTGCCGGCTCCGGCTCCGGCTCCGGCTCCGGCACCTACAAAGCCTGACTTCATGAGCTTCTTCCAGAAGTGGTGGTCATCACGTGTAGCTAACCTACGAATCAATAGTTAATAAATAATTTCTCCACTTATCAGGAGCTTAAAATAAGGGCGGCCAATATGGTCGCCCTTATTTTTTTATTTAGAAGCTGTTAGGGTTTCAGATACTGGAGTAATCCATATTCATTCCGTAGTCATTGTTGGTGTTTTATCAACAATTTATCATCAAGTCGATATCAAAACGCTGAAGAGAATATGCAGCAAGGGCAAAAGGTATAGCTTCTATTCAAAAATGGGCAATGCCTAAGTATAGTTGCAATAAGCTCCCAAAGCACTAGACTTTGTATCTGTTGATGTGATAAAAGGATTTTATGTCGATTTATACTATTAAAATTATAAATTATATTTTACATATTTATTTAACTTTTTTTATATATCGCGTACTAAACACTGAGCTTATACTTTACTTGTTTAATATCAATTTTTTAGCTGTTGTTTTGTCTGGGTTTTGTATCTATAAGGAGCATCTCTTGTTGTATTTATTTCTGATACTGGCATTGAACTGGAAGGCTTTTTCGTTTAAGCAAAAAGCTAAAGAAAGCGTGTTTCAGGTTGTAGCTGTATTTGAGCAAAACGGAGATGGAGGAGAAGGAAGGAAACTGCTCTTTGAGGAAGACTTTGAGGGAGAACAGCCATTCGCTAAAGCCCACAGCATGGAAACAGGTACAAACCACGCACTGACTTATGTGAACAATCCTGTTTGTAGTGGCGCCAGGGCTGCCAGGTTCGAAATCAGGGTTGATGATCCGCTAGTGAAAGGAAGCCAACGGTCAGAGGTAACTATTATTAAAGGACTGCCGGATAAGGACATGTGGTATTCTTTCAATGTATACTTTCCGGCGGATGGTTTTGCTCCTGATGTTGAGCAGGAAGTTATCAGCCAATGGTACCAAAGCGGAAGCCCAGCCACTGCACTTCGGGTTAAGCGCGACAGGTTCTATCTGCAGACAGGGAATACTATGGAAACGCGGGAAAAAATTGACCTGGGGCCAGTTGCAAAAGATGTATGGCATGAGTTTGTGTTCCACATCAGGCATTCTTTTAGTGAGGATGGTATAGTTGAGATATGGCACAATGGAAGCAAAGTGCTTACGCATGAGGGCGGCAATATGTATGATACTATTCTACCAAAGTGGAAGCTAGGAGTGTACAAAGCATCCTTTAAAAGAGGAACCTCTAAGGTAAAACAGAGAATTGTTTATTATGATAATATCAGGGTAGGCGGGCCCGAAGCCAGTTTATCAGACATGACTGCTAGCCCCTACCTGTCAAATTAAAGCCTGCCAATATCAGGGGTAATGGTGTGTAATATAAAATTACCTATTGTCCTGTCATATAGTATAATATTTTATCCTTGTTATATCCATATAAGTATATTTTTTGACTTTATCTAACTGTTGACTTGAATGTTGTAGTTAATTAAGTTGAAAGTAATAAATAATTGTAATTATTAATGCTTATATATAAACTATTTCTAATAGAAAAAGTATAATATATAAAGAAAATATACATTTAATTATATCTGGTATGTTTTTATAGTTTGGCTATAAATTGTAAGAATTAATGGCTAAGTATAAAGGAGATACCTGGTGCGCATAATTTCAAATTGTGTGCTCTGGCACGTTTCACCCGACTAGTGCCAGTTAATTAGTTTAAAAAAATGGTATAGTACAAAATTCATTTTTGCTGAAAATGAGATTGGTGATTATTGCCTATACCATAACACGGGATGAATTTGCTTGCTTTTAAATAAATAGAACTATGGTGAATTATTACAACAGATTAATTATGACTTCAAAATATTCTATACTTCCTGGAGTGCCAGTATATAAATCCTCAAATTCTAACGGCTATTTTAAGCGTTGTTGTAATGTAAATATTAGAATCTAGCCTTATGAAACAGATACTATAGGCTGTCAGAATGCGCTGCCGGAGTATCAAAAACAGCAGGAGAGGTGCTTAATATACGCTTATTGCAAGCCAACCTACACTTTAATTATGCAATAGAGGTCGAGCAGCCTTTCACGCAAAAATACAAGAATTACGCTTTTCCATTTTATTAACGGTCAGTCAGCTAATAGCTGCTTGTTGGAACATTATGTCTTTTTGCCATGATAAAGCCTGAAAGATTACATTACTCTTTCTACTTAGGAGGGGATATGTTTACACTTATTCTTGCATTTGTTCTATCTGTCTATTTTTATAGCGATAACGCATTTCAATTAATCGAGTGGAGTACGATTGTTACACTTATGATTCTGTGGTTCCTGATCGGGTACCAGATCAAACTCTATAGCATCAGCCTGCAAAATAAGTTTAGCCTCAGAATTGTAAATTTTCTGAAAGCGTATTTCACGATGGTAATGGTGGTATTTATTTTCTATAGCATATACCCATTTCCTGTGCCGCATAAAAATGTTGTCATAGCGTCGGTCCTAAGCTTTCCGGTTTTGGGGGTTCCGGTAAACCTATTGCTTTTAGGTATTGTGGGACTGGTTAAAAAATCCAAAGAAGATGTTAAGTATACTTTGGTAGCCGGCGTAGGAAAGACAGCATACAATGTGGAGAGACTGGTTTACAACCACAAGAGCAAAGGCTACAAGGTAAAAGGGTTTATAAAATGCAAGAAGGAGGAGTGTGTCGTAGGGCAGGATAGGGTGGTAGGTAGCCTGGATAATATTCATGATTACCTGAAAGAAAATCCTGTAGATGAAATTGTAATTGCCATACCTGTTAAGCCATCCAAAAAAATAAAAAACATTATAAAAGCTGCTGATTATCATGGTATAAGAGTAAAGTACATACCTGATTACCAGGACTTGTTTGGGGCAAACTATAAAGCTACACGTGTAGGCCGGATAGATGCCATAAATGTGCGGCAGCTGCCTTTAGATGAATCCTTCTCGTTCTTCCTTAAAAATGCTTTTGACAAAGTATTTGCCGGCTGCGCCTTATTCTTCCTGATGCCGGTCTTCCTGATCATCGGTTTGCTCATCAAGCTTGATTCCCCGGGGCCAGTTTTTTACTGTCCGGTCAGGATTGGCAGAGGCGGTAAGCCTTTTAAAGTATATAAATTCAGGAGTATGCGTGTGAATGACGCTATAAATGGAGGCGTATTGTCTACTCAGAAAGATGACCCGCGGGTAACAAAGATAGGTAGGATCTTGAGGAAGTATAGCCTGGACGAATTGCCTCAGTTTATAAATGTGCTGCTAGGAGAGATGAGTGTAGTAGGGCCGCGGCCACACAGAGGCTACCTTAACCAGCAACTACAGGCAAGTGTAGATAAGTATATGGTGCGACATTATTTTAAACCAGGTATAACAGGCTGGGCACAGGTTAATGGCTGGCGTGGCCCAACCGAGACCGATGAGCAAAAAATACAGCGAACCCTGCACGATCTATGGTACATGGAGAACTGGTCGTTCTGGCTAGATATCAAGATCGTATACATGACCATATTTGATAAGAAGGTACATAAGTCTGCTTTTTAAGCAGCCTTAATTATTTACACGGTTGCCATCTGTTTAATTTTTTTAATAGGAAGCTGTTAAGAGTTTCCATTACTGAAGTGATGGAAAGCTATTGTTGGATTTATCATCAATAATCCTGCTGTTCACCCCTTATGTTTGCTGGTGAAAATACGCAGCAAGGGCTAAGGGTATAGCTTCTGAAACAAACCTTTATCCCACAAGTTTAGCGCCAGCGCAATTTGTGGTTATACTTGGATCCAGTTTGTAACTGGTGAATATATGGTCATGCTTAATGCCAGTTACAAACTGGCTGCCATAGTTGTCACCAGTTCCCGCTGCGCTCAAACTTGCGGGATAACTCCAGCAGAGATTGTTGGCTTGCTGGTGAGAACACGCAGTATAGATGCATTTGAATCGCTAAACAGCTTTATAAAAGCAAAAGGAGCGCTAATCAACTAGCGCTCCTTTTGTTTTAGAATGTAGGGATTAACTATTACCAGCAGAGGCCTTCGTAGTTTGGCAGGCACTCCAGGTTGTTTACCCTTACCAGGTCTATTACAGCGTGCTTATCTTTTAGCAAGTGCTGGTAAGGCTCCGGATCAAAGTTTCTGTGGTTTACTACCACAACGTCTGTACTTTGTATGGCTGTTTCCAGGTCATGGGTAATAAGCTCTGAAAGATGTGGCAGGCGCTCGTTTATGAAAGCTTTGTTGGCACCAATCAGCTTAGATAACCGGACATTTTCATCGTATATTTTTATTTGGTAGCCTTTACCAATTAGTATCTCTGCCAAATCTACTGATGGGCTATATCTTAAATCATCGGTTCCTTCTTTAAAGCTAAGGCCGATGAAGCATACTTTTCTCTTGCCGGTTTTTTCTACCAGGTCGTATGCCATTCTCTTTTGATGCTCGTTTGAGGCATCTATGCCGCTTAATACCGGTGTGCACACATAATGGTCGTGGCCTAAGGTTACTAAGCCTTTCAGGTCTTTAGGCAAGCAAGAGCCGCCATAGGCAAAGCCTGGTTTAAAGTAGGCTGGAGATATGTTCAAGCGCTTATCCTTGCAAAATAGCTCCATAACTTTGTGTGAATCAATAGACAACGCTTTGCATACGTTGCCTACTTCGTTGGCGAAAGTTATCTTAAGAGCATGGTAGGAGTTGTTGATGTACTTAATCAGCTCGGCAATTTTGATATCAGTGATCTCGATAGGCGCGTTCAGGTTGCTGTAGAGTGATGCTACCTGCTCCAGTGCCTCTTCATGGTCGCCTCCCAGTACAGTTACAGAAGGATTGTAATAATCTTTTACGGCAGTACCCTCTCTCAGGAATTCCGGGTTAGATACCACAGAAAAGCTTTCACCCCGTTTCTTGCCTGAGTATTTTTCTACGATCTTTCCAAATTTCTCGTTAGTGCCCGGCAACACGGTGCTTCTGATCACCACTGTATGGAAAGTGTCTTTTTCCCGTAAAGCTTCGCCAATCTGCTCTGCTGTTTTAAAAATATATTCCAGGTTAAGATGGCCGTGTCTGGAGGATGGGGTACCTACGCAGATTATACTTAAGTCTGTGTTATAGACAGCTTCATCTGCGCAAACAGTAGCCGAGATAAGTCCTTTGCTATGACCTTCTTTTATGATTACATCTATGTCTTTTTCAAGAATGGTAGCCAGCCCTCTGTTAATGAGGTCTACTTTAAAAGAACTAACATCCACGCCAACTACCTGGTGCCCGTTTTTAGCAAGGCAGCCCAAGCTTACGCAACCAACGTAACCTAAACCAAATATTGATATTTTCATGACCTTAGTTTTTATAAATGTTAATCTGATCTTTCATAAACAGTATCATATCGTCCCAGCTCTGGAGCAGCTTGTTCCTGATCTCGAGCTGGTTTTCTTCGCTGAAGGGCTTGCTGATCGTTTCATTGATAAAGGGTACAGCGTCTTTTCCGGGAAGGTGCTGTAAAATACCGTAGCCCATCAGCAGCTCATTTGCCTTCATCTTTCTTATGCCGCAGTACACACTTGGTACCCCAAGCATAGCGCCTTCGCGGGCCATGCTATCGCCTGAAGAAATCACCATTTTGGAGTAGTAGATCAGCGAATGAATGTCGCCTACAGGTTCTTCGAGTATGGTCCAGTGGGCCGGAAACTTATGAGCTATACTTTTATCTTCCAGTGATAAAACCACCCTTGTATTCGGGTCTATCTCTTTTGAGAAACTGCAGATAATGGCGTCTTCCTGGTCATAATAATTAAAAGACTTGTTGCTTACTTCCCGCACAAATACATACTCATGGGGCGTAAGATTATACTTCTTCAAGATGTCGTGGCTAGGAGTGAACCGTTTGGGGCTCAGGTAGCTCCACTCTTTTAAACAGTTGAAAACAGAGGTCTTTTTCGTCTTTTCTACTATCGGAGGGAAGAACATCTGATCAGACAATGTAGCATTCAGGCTGTTGATTCTGCCTCGCTCCGGGTCATCATAAAACTGGATTACCGGTACCCCTGATATTTTGCAAGCCATAGCTAACGGAATGCTGCTTGCTGCCACGCAAATGTTATACTTATTCTTCCTGATAAGGTCCAGAAAAGTGAATGTCCTCTTTACATTGCCGTTCCAAAGTATAGACCATTTTGTGCCATTGCTGCTGCCAACAGGTATAGTATAAAATCCCTGATACTCCGACTTTATGATCTTGGGAAGCTTGCCTCTTTCTAAATAGCAAATTGTAACATTCCAACCTTCTTCTGATAGCTCCCTGGATAGACCTTTAAAAAGATTTAATTGTGCAGGGTGCTTTATGTCTATGAGTATATTCATTTTGTCTGTATTTAATTGTGCTTTAACTTTAAGTGAAGGCTATAGTCAGCGTGTGAAGGCATAGCATAGCCTGCAGTAAAAAACTGAAGATCTCATTAGGTTGTGGGGGAGGAGGCTGTGTAAGTAAGGAAGGTTAAGCAATTTGTATTTGCCTAATGCTAACCTGGCGCAGTAACTGTTGTAGTGCTTTCTATACCTTTATAACTTCTGCTGCTTTTCCTGAGAATTTTCTTATAAATGCCTATAATGCGGTTAGCTATTGTAGGTGCATCCAAGCCTAGCTCTTTTATGCGTTGCTCGCCATTGGTTCTGCCGTAAAGTTCAGAGAAAACCAAGGCCTGCTTTAATTTAGCGGCCAGGTCTTCAGGCGAAAACGTTGAAGTATAGCAACCTTCGGTATTGCCCAGCACCCACTTAACATCACCAATATCGGTGGAAACGATAGGACAGTTACATGCCATTGCTTCTTTTACCACATTAGGTGAGCCTTCCATCAGCGATGTTACTACCAGCACATTGGCAGAATTGAGGTATTTAGGTATTTGGTTATGTGTTATCGGGTATGGGTTTATCAGCTCAACATCAGGCATGTTTAAAAGAGCAACAGCTTTTTGTGCTAAAGTAATATTCTTCCTGACATTGGTTTTGCTGCCCAGAAACAGGATTTGCTTTTTGCTTCTGTCCAGGCCCAGCTCTTCTTTACAGTCTTCACCTGCCCTGAATTTATCCAGGTTTATGCCATTAGGTATTATGTATGATTTATGGTTGAGGTACACATAATCCTCGATGTTCTGTGATTTAGAGATGATAGCGCTGACAAAAGGTTGTATAAGGTAAGTAAGGAAGGTGTTTAATCTGCTGCTGAACTGAACTTTGTTAACACCTATATACTCGCCATAGGCATCGCTGCCCATTAAAGACAACACAACAGGTGTTTTACCAGCGCCTATAACAGCAGACCAACCAGACAGGGTAAAATGAGCATGAACCAGATCATAAGAACGCTCTGCCATATACTTCCGGAGTTTGAAACCGGCATTTATATAGCCCAATATCCCTTTGCCTCTTACCGGGAAATAATCAACCTCTATTCCTGCACTTTCCAAAGATGTTCCCTGCTCTTTTATGAAAGGTACAATATCAAAGTTGTTGTTATTCCCGCTGCACACAAATAGTACTTTCATACTTCGTTTTGTAAAGTTATACCCATATTTTCTGTAGTAATTGCAGGAGCAGCCAGGACCAATATTTATACTTTAGCCAATACTGCAGCTTCCTGATTGTGTAATTCTGTTGTATTCGTAACTGGCTCGCTTCTGCTGGCTTTAATTGAGGACAGCAAAAGCATGAGAAATGGAGCGTAGGTCATGGTCCCGATAAAGCGACCGGGGAGCAATACCATTAGAAACATTATTAATAGTGGATAATATATGTTTTTGTTACATTCTTTGATTAATTTATTTTTTATAAAGAATTGGCTGAAGAAAAACAATGCAAAAAGCAGAACGCCAACTAAGCCCGTGCTAAAAAACATCATATTTATATCGCTGTGTATGGGGCGGTCGCGGCCAAAGTACCTGGTACCAAAGTCGTAGGTATCGAACAGCTTTATACCGAAAAGCAGCTCCCTTATACTTCCGTACCGCTGGTGGTAATCCAGAATGTAAAAGGTCTCCAGTACGCGACCTTCTTCTTCGTAAGTATCCAGGTTTTGTATGCGTTCTCTCTTTTCGAGCTGAGCAGTTAAGCGGGCTTCATATAAGGGATAGCTCACAACAAGGGCAGTAACCATAACCGCTACTAGTATTGCCATTTTTAAGATTAACTGGCGGTTGAGTAAAGTATAGATAAACAGCGCACCCACCAGCATACCTATAGCTGTTCTTCTGGTATTGATAAGCAGGATACAGATATTAATGAGTATAAAAACAAGATCGTTGGCCTTAACTAACCAGCTTTTGTCTTTGTTGGAGATGGCATAATGTATAGCTAAGAATACCACAATAGGCACCACGTACATTCTGGAGGTGATCAGAAAACCGGTAGAAAAAGCCTCGGTATAAGATTCCCCGATCTTGAAAATGTTAGCGGCTATAATGTACAGGGGCAGGCTGATGAGCAGAACCCTATTATAGATTTCAAACTCCTTTATAAAATCTACTTCTTTGCCCAGATGCTTGCCTACTGGTATCATGATAAGGGTAATGAGAACGGAGAGCAGCATCCTTGAAGAAACCAGCACATCGCCGGCATTTACCACCCATAGCAGCAGCAAGTATAAAACCAGAACAAGCAGAAAAGCATCTGATTTCTTCAGGGTGTTGTATTTAACAGTATAGGATAGCAGGAGTGCAAGCGGTATAAAGTAGCGGAGGCCGGCAAATATCTTGTCATCTTTGTAGAAACCATCGAACATGTCGAAGAACACGAAGAACAACATCAACGAGTAAATGAATACTTTTAAATCGTAGAAGAAAGTAATGATCAGCAAAAGTGACAGGGCGAATAAGATCATGGTATCAGTGTTGCTTTATTACAGAACGATTTAAAAAGTCGATGAAAATTTCAGCATTAGCTTCCGGGCTCTGCGCAGTTGATAAAGTAAGCTTCTGCCTGCATTTAGAATTCTGAAAGAGCTGGAAAAGGTAGTTGTTATACTTGTGCATTTGTGCAAGCCTTGTGCTGGCATCCATTATGTCAAACCTGCTCCGGCGCGTCTGGCGGGCTGCTATTCTTTCGGCAGCAGTTGCCAGATCAATGTCAAAGTAAATGGTGATGTCTGTATAGAAGTATAAATTCCGGAACCGGGCCGGAAGGCTTTCATAAGCTACACTCTTGAAAATAGTGGCAGACCATAGCTCCTGAACTACCCACTGTTCCAATAAAACAATGTCTACATTGGTATGCTGTAGAATCTGCTTCAGAGCTGTATGAAAGATGTTCAGCCTGGTGTAGCGATAGAGGGAATCGTAACTATAAATGCCTCTGGAAGCCAATGTGAAACTGAACAACATTATAGCATAACCTCTAGAAAACAAAGTCTTAAACAACAGTTTTACCTTGTCAGCATATGGCAGTGCTTTCACATAATCTTTTATATCCTGAAGCACTAACACACGCAAGCCGTGGTTTTCGAGAGCCGCAGTAAAATGGCGCGAACAGGTGGTTTTGCCGGCACCCGGAGGCCCGACAAACTCAACTACCTTTGCCCGCTGCGTAAGCAGTGTTGCCGGTTTAGCTGTATGTTCAAGTGAGTAAACGTCTTGCATGCATTTAATTAACTAGTACAACCTGATTTACCTGCAGTTCTCCCAAAGGTGCTGCCTGATAGTAGTAAGTACAGTTTGCAGGGGTTGGGTGGCATCTATTGTTACAACCTTGCAGCTTTCTTTAAACCTAAGCTGTTTTACACCGGCAATTTTAGTTTTAAGCATCTCTATAGATGTTTCGCCGGGTTTACGGGCCTCTACTACATGGGCGTCGGCTACTAGTTTTATCAGTATATCAGGCGGACAATCCTGTGCCTGTGCATAAATGCGCGCTTCGGCCTTAGCCAGTGTTCTGTAAAGTATATTTTTTGATGTTGAAAAGTGATGTAGCAGTGGCCCGTCGTTGTAGCCCATTAACTGGTTTTGCGGAAACCTGTCGCAGATCACAACCATGCCTTTTGCTTTGGCTGCCTGCATCTGTTTCAGGTTGCTGCTCTTTTCGTTAGCAACCATAAGAGCCTCGATGCATTTGAAAACGGTGGCTATAAATCCTCTTTTAGGCTCAAAGCCACTCTTCTCAGTCCTGATCTTTTTACCCTTTTTAGATGAAGGCGCTACCACGCTTTTTACCTTGTTCAGCATGCGTCTGGGCCAGGAAACTCTGCCATCGCCTCTGCCAAAGTATATTTTATAAATATCAAGTTTCTGTTTCAGCGTATTTTCCAGGTCTGCTATTGCAGTAGATTTACCTGAACCGTCGGCACCGATCACGGCGATAACTAAACCTCCGCGAGGATTTACTCTTTTAGAAAGTATAGGTAGGTGCAGCAATTGGGCAGATTTACGGGCTACCTTCACCGACAGCTCCCTGTACCAGCGCAGGAGCAGCGCCTGTGTAGGGGAGTATAGCCTGTTATGCTTAAGTTGTGGCTTTAAAATAGAGGCTAATTTACTTATCTCTACGCGCGTAAAATCTCCGGTCATAATGCCATACATGGCACTGTCACCCGGAAAAAGAGAAGTAAGTATAGATGCTATTTCTTCGTCAGTACGTCTCTCTTTAAGCCACCTGTATTCCTTCAGGATGTTTTCAGTATAATGGATCCGGTTTTTCAGGCTCATCATAAGCCTGTCGCGTGTCCTTAGTTTAAGTGCTTCCCGGATGTATAACAGCACAAGCTCAAAAGCCGGCAGGCTGCAGTATGCCCCAAACTCAGGATCGAAAATGCGGGAGTCTAAGATCTTGTCCTCCAGGTTTAGCTGATACCCTTTCAGATATTGCTCGCCCATGGTAAGCCTGAAATGGGCGTGCACATGCACAAGCTTACCTGATTCAATATCCAGGCCAAGATAATCCTCTATATCCTTGTACTCTTTCTCTTTAATGGATACAAAACGCTTGAAGCCCAGGTCAGACAACAGCTGTATTGTGTTCTCTTTCTGGTTTACATCAAAAAGTACATCCAGGTCGGTATCGCCTGTCATGGAAGCGGCTAAATGCTCGTTGCTTTTCCAGTGGCAGTAAAGTATATCGTTTCTGTGCAAAGCATCCAGCAGGTCGCTGATCAGGGTGAGTTTGGCGTGCTGAGTTTGCTTCTCAACAGCCGGTCCTGCCATTATGTTATCTATCAACTCGTTCATGCGCTTTGGGTGTTAAGTTTCTTAAAACGCTTGGCTAAAGGTTTGCTCAGCAGCTTTTTCTGGTCTGCTCTTATGAACAGATCAGGGAAAAACCACGCGGCAGGAAAAAGAAGGGTAATGATGCCTATGCTCGTGATCAGGAGTATAAGTATAGGTGTGCCGATGTAGGCTCTGCAGAACGTGACCAACGTATAGCCAAGAACTGCTGTAACGGCACCAAGTATAAAACCATGCTGGTGAGCCTTTAGCATGTCTAGCCATGAGGATGACGTTAGTTTCAGGCTGAGGTGGCCCATCATCAGGAAGTTAGTAACCAGTGCTACGGCCACACCTGCAGCCACGCCCGGTAATCCCCAGAACTGGCCTATATAAGAACCAGAAATCACCATAAATGCATACAGTACCTGGCGCCATGCTCTTTTGTAAACGGCCCCGGTAGCTCTGGCAAGCGAGTCGCTCATCTTGTAACTCATCCGGAAAAGCAGGCTGAAAGCAAGTATCTGAAATGGAAATATAACGGCTGTCCATTTATCACCAAGTAATACTGAAACTATCTCAGGGGCGAGCAGTACGAGCAAAGCACTCACCGGAATAGAAATAAGGGCGATTACACTTACACCTGTCAGGTATGCTTTGCTAAGCCGTTGTTTATCGTCCTGTACTTTAGCCATAGCCGGAAACAGCGCTTTATCCAAGGCTGTGCCGAACAAGCCGGCCGGCATAACCATAAACTGGTAGGCTCTGCCATAGATACCTAAGGCTGCGGCACCCAACATACGACCCACAACCAGGTTGTCGCCCTGGTTGGCCAGGTAGTTGGCGAGCCTGCCTATGGTCATTCCTCCACCAAAATGAATAAGCTCTTTAAAAGCCTGCAGCTCGAATCCTGGTTTCTTGGAGAATGGCTGGATACAGACTAACAAAATAGCATGCAGCACTGCCTGTGCCAGGTGTGCAACCACAAGAGCCCAAACGCCCCAACCAAGGTAGCCAAGTATAATGCCCAAAGCGCCATAGCCAATGGCATAGGATATTACCTCAATAGCGGCCATAACCTTTAGCTTCATGTTGCGCTGCATCAGCGCATGACCTATAAGTGTGAGAGAGTCTACAAGAAAAACAAGCGAGATAGCCCTGAGTATGGGTGCAAGCCCTTTCATCCGGAAAAAAGATTCCATAAACGGCGCCAGCAGTACGATTAAACCGGCAAAGAACAGCCCCATAAATAAGGAGATGGTAAAGCCTGTTGTCAGGTGCCTTTTTTCTATTTCTTTACGCTGAACTATAGCCGGGCCAATGCCCATCTGCGTTAGCATTTTCGATAGCTCAACTACAATTACGGCCATGCCAACCAAACCAAATTCCTGCGGGCTTAACAGGCGCGCCAGTACTGCAAGCACACCTATTTTAAGCACTACCTGGATACCGCTGCCGGTCATTATCCAGAGGAATCCGAAAAGGGTGCGGTCGGTGAGTAGTTTGCTGTCTTGTGTCATGTAGCGGCTTGTAGTAATAAGCTAATCTGTACTTGCTGCAATTGTATTTCTGGTTCCTGTATGATCAGGAAGTATAATGGCATTTATACTTATGCCTGTGGTATAGCTGTCCGGTTTCTGTAGGTCTTGTCGCCATACTTGTTTTCGTAGCCATACCCGTAGCCGTAGCCATATTGTCCTTTCACAAAGCCCCGTGGTTTTACTCCGTTAAACACAATGGCTACCTTGTTCAGAGATTTCAGTTTGTTGTCCTGGGACAGGCGTTTTACCAGGCGTTTCGGAGTGTGAGCATGGCGCATTACAAGCAGCGTTATATCGCAATACTCCGAAAGGAGGTAAGCATCAGAAACCAGGTCAACAGGAGGTGTATCAAGTATAAGGTAATCGAACTCTCTCTCGTAATAGTCAAATAAGTTGTCGAGCCTGCCATTCAGTAACAGTTCCGTATGGTCGCCGATGCTGATGCCAGCTGGCACAACGCTGAGGTTGGTAAACTCTGTAGTTCTGGTAATTTCTTCCGGAATAGCCTCGCCGGTCATGTATTCGATAATGCCGCTTTGCTTGTACAGCCCGAATTGTTGCGATGTATTCGGGTTGCGCAGGTCGAAATCCAGTAACACTACTTTTTTGCCGGAAGAGGCCAGACTTAGAGCTAAGTTAGAGCTGACAAAGCTTTTACCTTCGCCAGGTATACTGGAGGTAACGATGATCTTCTTTTTGGTAAAGGTGCGCCCGTACAGGCCCATGGTGGTTCTAAGCTGGCGGAACTGCTCAATTACAGAGGCTTCGGTTGGTTGCTTAAACCGCTCGCCCGGCACTTGTTTTACAGCAGCCAGTTCGGCTACAATAGGTGCATTAGTATGTTCTTCAATTTCTGATCGGAAAAGTATAGTGCTGTTAAGCAACTCTTTGCCTGTTATAACGGCAACACCGAATACAAAAGATAGTACCGCAGCTACAAGGTAAAAGTAAAGTGGCTTAGGGCTTACAGGCAGCATGGTAGATTCGGCCATGTCTACTACGCGGCTATCGCCAGCAGTAGGGGCATACGACAGCACAGTTTCTTCGCGTTTCTGCAGCAGAAAACTATAAGCGTTGTTTTTGATTGCCTGCTGCCTGCTGATCTCCATTAACTCCCGCTCTTTTTGGGGTATACTTTGCAACGATGAATTGTACTGGCTATTGGTGTTTGCAAGGTTGGCAAGCCCGGCTCTCAGGTTGTTGCGCTGGCTCTTTATGTTTTCAAGTATACTTGGTCTTATCTTTCTGATCTCTTCGTTCAGCGATATAAGTACCGGGTTATTTTCAGCGGTAGTTTGGCTGAGCTTCTGGTATTCGATCTCAGAATCGTAAAGCTTTTGCAGCAACTGCGATAGTACAGGATCGTTTACACCCAACGTGGAAGGCACAATACCGGCGGCATTCTGTTTAGAGATAACGTAGCGTTCTACTTTATCCAGAACAGCAAGCTGCAGGTTTATGTCTGTTATTTTTCTGTCGTTCTCGCTCACACTCTTCAGGTACATTCTGCCCTGCTCGCCCAGGTCAACAGCGCCCTGTGATGATTTAAATTTTACTACCTGAGCTTCAATATCTGCCAGGTCTTTTTCTACAAGTTTAATTCTGTCTTCAACAAACTCCAGTGTGTTAAGAGCCAGCTTGTTACGCTCGTCAAGGGCAACCTGATTGTAAGTATGGATCAGGGTGTTAAGTATGTTTTCGCCGCGCACAGGTACCGGGTCCTGAAGCTTTAAATTAACTACCGTAGAAATTTTATTTTCGGCCTGTATATTCAGGGAGCTGAACAGCTGGTCTGTTACGATTCTTGGGTTAACCAGCGAAAAGTATAAAGGCTCTGTTGGCTGGCTCAGTTGGTGTTTGTTTCGGATGAATTTAAGCTCACCGTAAGGGGTCTTCACCCATTTATCCAGCGCATAGTTGTTGTAGTCTATCTGTACTTTGTTTTGCTTGTCGTCGAAAGTAAAGTATACTTTCTCAACACCTTTAATAGTGGCTGGCTCCTTAGCCACTATAGTTATCGGAGAGGTTGCATAAGCCGGATTAGATTTGAACTGCGCTTCCTCATAAATAGGGGCGTAAAGGCTAAGTTCTTCTACTACCTGCTTTAGCAATGCTCTCGACTGAATAACCTTTATCTCGTTCTCAACAATGTTATTGCTAGTAAATACGTCTATAGACTCGGTCATTCTGGAGTCGTTCACACCTTTTTTCTCATCTTTTATGATTAGGGTTGCTGTTATATCATAAGTAGGTATAGCAAAGTAATGCAGGTACCCATAAGCGCCTACCAGAAAAGCTACAAGCAATGCTGCAAAAAGAGGCCAAAAGGGTATGTACTTGTACATTAAAAAAGTAAACAGATTATCCTCTGTCTGTGAGCTATTAGTAGTCATAGAGAATTTGCTTTAAGAAAACTATTTTGTGAATCGGTCAATGGCAATTACAGCGATTGATAAACCACTGAACACAACAGGTAACCATTGCCTGGCTGTACTTGCGTTGGTAATTTTGGTCTTGTTGGGCTCTACATAAATAATGTCGTTGGATTTCAGGTAGTAATAAGGAGATGTGAACAGGTCGTCTGTTGTAAGGTCTATCCGAACCAGCTTCTTTTTATTGTCTTCCTCCCTGATCAGCAATACATTATTCCGGTTGGCATAAATGGTCAGGTCGCCTGCCAGGCCAAGTGCCTCCAGCAAAGTGATCTTCTCGTTCGGCACAGTAAGTACAGAAGGTTTTGCCACCTCGCCCAGCACAGAAACTTTATAGTTCAGATAGCGGATATCAACTATAGGGTCTTTTAGGAGCCTTCTGTTAATCAGCTCTTTTCTTATGCCTTCCCGCAATGTTTTTTTAGATGAACCAGCTGCCTTTATTTTGCCCAACAAAGGAAACTGAATATAACCATCCTGATCCACCAGATAACCTACAGCCTGGGAAACATTGCTGTTAGCGGTTGTAGGGCGGTTGCTTGTAGTGTTGCTGACATTAAATATTTCGGTAGCTTCCGGGTTCAGGCTGCTCACATTTATACTTAGCAGGTCATTTTCATGAATAACAGGCTCCAGATCTTCTGCTTTATCAGCAAATTCAGTGGCTGGTATGCCATTAAAGTATACGGCGTCTTTTGTACTTGTGCAGGAAGTGGATAAAAGGCATGAAAAAGCTAAAACTATACTTAAGCGTTTGGTCATTTCTGTAAGGGCTAAATTGTCTTATTCGTTTTGCTTGTTGCACTACAGGATTTTCTCTGTTTAAAAAGTATAAATTTATAACAGATGATTTAAATACGGCCACTATATATAATTGTTGCTATCGTTTTATATTTATATGTAATGTTCATAAAAGAAAATTTATAGTTGCTTAAAGGAAAGATAAAGCACCGGCATTGCAACAATTTGCTATAATAACAGGAGTGCCTGGTTTTAGAATTTTATCAATAGTGCTGGTGCTGATAAGCAGTTAAGGAAGTATGGGTAAGTTGACTTCGTAACTCTAAACTATAGCTATACCTGATAAGCCTGTCAGGGCAAGTTTATACTTAGAGTGGAAGATGGAGATGGTTTAATCAGGAGTTGGAAAGGATCAGCTAGAAGTTTAATCTCAAGGAGGTAGAGGATAGGGAAAAGCTTAACATCAAAGGCAGGTTAGAAATCAAAAGCAAATCAGATGCTTTTCCAATTTTGGCATTTTACAATCCGAAACACTCCAATGTTATCACCCTATTCTAAAATAGCTTGTAAATCATTAGCTTTAGACATTAGATCTAACCTATAGTTATCACCCAAATTCATACAATGCAAAAACGTATACTCTCGGTAGCCCTGATGATAGCTCTTGGAGGAGCTGCGCAGGCTCAGAAGAAAACTAAACAACCAGCTGCCACACCTGCCAAAGCCAGGTTGGAGGCCTTCCAGAAAAGGCAGCAACTCGATCAGAACTCTTTAGCCGCAAACCTGAAACTGCGCAACGTGGGGCCAACCATCATGAGTGGCCGTATCACCGATATTGATGTTTCGCCTAAAGACCCTACAACTTTTTACGCAGCTTATGCTTCGGGCGGGCTATGGAAAACTACCAATAACGGGCAGTCGTTTGAGCCGCTTTTCGATGAGCAGGCCGTCATGACTATCGGCGACATTGCCATTGACTGGAACAATAACGAAACCATCTGGATCGGTACTGGCGAGAGCAACTCCAGCCGCTCTTCTTACTCAGGAGTGGGTGTTTATAAAAGTACCGACGGCGGCAAAACCTGGCAGCACATGGGCCTCGACGACACGCACCACATCGGTAAGATCATTGTGCACCCAACCGATCCAAACACGGTTTGGGTGGCAGCTCTGGGTCATTTATATTCCCCGAATAAAGACCGTGGCGTTTACAAAACCACTGATGGCGGCAAAACCTGGAAGAAGACCCTTTACAGCGACGACAACACCGGTGCCATCGACCTGCAGATTGATCCGAAGAACCCGAATAACGTGTATGCAGCCATGTGGCACCGTGAGCGCCGCGCTTGGGATTTTGTTGAGGGCGGAAAGTCATCAGGTATATTCAAATCAACAGACGGTGGTAATACATGGACAGATGTCAGCAAAGAAGGCAGTGGCTTCCCGGACAATGAGAACGTGGGCCGAATTGGTCTGAGCCTGTTCCC
This sequence comes from uncultured Pontibacter sp., assembly GCA_966250805.1. Classification (GTDB taxonomy): domain Bacteria; phylum Bacteroidota; class Bacteroidia; order Cytophagales; family Hymenobacteraceae; genus Pontibacter. The sequence goes on from CBINIP010000011.1 coordinate 17,442, forward strand.
GGGCAACCCGAACATCATGTATGCTTTGCTGGATAATTATGACCGTCGTCCGGTTGAGAAGAAGGGAGACAAGCCGGAAATGCTGGACAACGACCTGTTCGCGGGCATGTCGGCAGAAGAGTTTCAGAAGCTGGACGACAAGAGCCTGAACGCCTTTCTGGATCAGAACCGTTTCCCGCGCGATTATTCTGCCAAAAGCCTGAAAGCGATGGTGAAGAACGGCGAAATAAAGCCTTCTGCACTGTCTGATTACATCATTGATCCGTTGGCTGAACGACATGCTACCGAAGTAAAAGGCGCAGAAGTATACCGCACCGACGATGGCGGCAAAACCTGGAAGAAAACCCACGACAGCTACATCGACGATCTGTACTCGAGCTACGGTTATTACTTTGGCGTAGTACGTGTGGCTCCGCATAATCCTGATAAGATCTACATACTGGGTGTTCCTATCCTGACTTCAGACGACGGTGGCAAAACGTTCCGCAGCATTGAAGGCGATAACGTGCACTCCGATCACCAGGCGCTGTGGGTGAGCCCTGATAAACCGGGCTACCTGATAAATGGTAACGACGGTGGTATAAACATTACCTATGACGATGGCAAGACCTGGTTCTATGCCAACAACCCATCGGTAGGACAGTTTTATTCTATTGCTGTTGACATGGCTAAGCCTTATAACGTGTACGGTGGCTTGCAGGACAACGGCACTTGGTTTGGCCCAAGCAACTACAAGTATAGCCTTGACTGGACCAGCCGCGGCAAGTACCCATACGAGCGCATTGGCGGTGGCGATGGCATGATGGTACAGGTAGACTGGCGCGATAACAACATCGTGTACAACGGATCGCAGTACGGTAATTATACCCGCCTGAACAAGGCAACCGGCGAGCGTGTCTTCATCAAACCAACACACAAAATAGGCGAAACACCACTGCGCTTTAACTGGGAATCCCCAATACTGCTGAGTCGCCACAACCAGGATGTGCTATACTTTGGCTCGAACAAATTCCACCGCTCGATGAAGAAGGGCGAGGATATGCAAACCCTTTCCGGTGACCTGACCAACGGCGGACGCAAAGGTGATGTGGGCTATGGCACACTGACAACAATTGACGAATCGCCTTTGCGCTTCGGCTTGTTGTACACTGGCTCCGATGATGGTGTGATTCACACATCAAAAGACGGCGGCAATACCTGGACACGTATTTCAGACAAGTTACCAAAAGACCTGTGGGTATCTACAGTAGTGGCCTCAAACCATAAGCAAGACCGTGTTTATACTTCGCTGAACGGTTACCGTTACGATGACTTTACACCATACCTGTATGTGAGCGAAGACAACGGCAAGAAGTGGGAGCGCATTGGCGGTAACCTGCCAACCGAAGCTATTAACGTGGTAAAAGAAGATCCGAAGAACCCGAACCTGCTGTATGTAGGCACCGACCACGGTTTATACTTCTCACTTGACAGAGGCAAGACCTTTATGGCCATGAGCAATGGTATGCCTGCCGTAGCCGTGCACGACCTGGTAGTGCACCCGCGCGAAAATGATCTGGTAGTAGCCACACACGGCCGCTCTATTTACATTGCGCCTGTAAAGCACCTGCAGCAACTAACGCCGGAACTGATGAAGGAAAACCTGCAGATCTTCGCTTTTGAGCCAGTAAATTACAACGAAGGCTGGGGTAACAAGCGCGGCGCCTGGAGCGAGGTAACGGAGCCGGAGCTGGTAGTGCCGTTCTATACTTCTGCAGCCGGTAACACCATTATCCGCATTAAAACCGAAAAAGGACAGCTGGTGAAAGAGCTGAAAGACCAGAGCGAAAAAGGCCTGAACTACGTGAGCTACAACCTTTCGGTAGACGAAGCCAACGCCAAGGCTTATGAAACGGCGCTGAACGCTGCGAAGAAGGAGGGCGATGAACCTATAAAGGTTACGCCTGCTGATAACAAAGTAATTTACCTGCAGCCCGGCAAGTATACTGTAGAGGTTGAAAGCAACGGCACCAAAAAGACACAGGAGTTTACCATTAAAGCTCCTGAAAAGAGAAACAGAGGGTAAGTTTATACTTGTAACACTATGCACAAAGGCAGCCGATAAGGCTGCCTTTGTTGTTTTTGAGGCAATACCTTGTATGTAGCTTGCTGTATACCAGAAAGCTAACAGCTACACTTGCCTCTTTCTAATTTCACCTATTCTCCTATCTTTGTTAAAATGCTACACTGTACCACCTTATGAAAAAACTCCTACTCCTCTTTCTGGTTTTGCAAGCCTGCACAACCATCGCCATCGCCCAGCAAATGCCGACTATACTTCCGCTAAAGGAAAGGGCTGCCCTGGAAGACAAACTCCTGCAGGAGCGCCTTGATAACCTGTTGCCCACCCTCATGCGGAAACAGGGCATAGACATGTGGCTGATTATTGCACGGGAGTATAATGAGGATCCGGTCATCAAGACAATGCTTCCCGCTACCTGGTTGGCAGCCCGCAGAAGAACGATTCTGCTGTTTTATGATCAGGGGCCGGGAAAAGGGGTGGAGCGGCTGGCAGTAGCAAGGTATGATATCGGAAATCTGTTTAAAGGTTCCTGGGACCCTGAGATGGAGCCGGACCAATGGAAACGACTGGCAGCACTTATTAAGGAGCGGAACCCGAAAAAGATCGGCCTTAACTTTTCCCCTCACTTTGGACACGCTGATGGGCTTACCAAAAACGAGTATGATATCCTGATGGAGAACCTCTCCAAGTCGCAGCAAGAGCGAGTAGTATCCGCAGAGAAACTGGCCGTAGACTGGCTGCAGACCCGAACAGAATCAGAGTTGGAGCTGTACGAGCAGATCAGCCAGATCGGGCATAACATTATTGCAGAAGGATTTTCTGAAAAGGTTATACAACCCGGTACTACTACCACAGATGATGTGATGTGGTGGTTCCGGGAACGCATTGCAGAGCTGAAACTGGAAGCGTGGTTTCATCCGACGGTGGATGTACAAAGAGCAAACCCGGGAGCCGGAGACTCACAGCGGTCTTTCTCGCAGCGCCCGGCACAGGAAGTTATTTTACCCGGCGACCTGGTGCACGTAGACTTTGGTATAACTTACCTTAAACTGAACACCGATGTACAGCAGTTGGCTTACGTACTCAAGCCCGGAGAAACCGACGCACCCGATTACCTGAAGAAAGCACTGGCTATCGGCAACCGCCTGCAGGACATCCTGACCACAAATATGACTTTAGGCAGAACAGGAAATGAAGCCCTGAAAGCTGCCCTGGCGCAGGCTAAAAAAGAAAACATCGAAGCCAGTATTTATTCGCACCCTATTGGTTATCACGGCCACGGAGCAGGACCAGCCATCGGCATGTGGGATATGCAACAGGGCGTGCCGGGCACCGGCGATTACCCCCTGCAGTCCAACACTGTTTTCTCCATCGAGTTGAATGCAAAGGTCAACCTGCCAGAGTGGAACAATAAAGATATTCGCGTTATGCTGGAAGAGGAGGCTGTGCTAATGCCAACAGGTATGCGTTACATCAACGGCAGGCAAAAAGAGCTGCTATTGATCCCTCGCCAAAACAATAACGGTAATTACCTGGCGCAGTAAGAAGAGTGGAAGTATAGCCCGGCAACATTATCCTGTAATTTCGTGATTGCAGGTATGTTATAGTTGCTAAGTATAAATTCAGCCAAAGCTCTAATTCAGGAGTTGCAACGTTAAATAAACCAGTATTTTCTTATATTGGTATCTTCTTAACTTACAAGCTAAACTATACCTGTTACTTTTAAACTATGGAAAAAAGCCTTTTCCCGAAGTTGCTGAAGGGTGCTATGGCAGCTGGTTTTATGCTGGCCGCTGCTGCCACAGCACATGCTCAGAATGCTCCTCAGTTTACCCACCAGGATACCTTACGGGGCTCCATTACACCAGAGCGCGTGTGGTGGGATCTGACGCATTATAACCTGAATGTTCGTGTAAACCCTGCTGACAGTACCATCCGCGGGGTAAATACTATTCATTATAGAGTGCTTACACCAAACCAGGTTATGCAGATTGATCTGCAGAAACCTATGCAGGTTGAGAAAATAACCCAGAATGGTAAGCCACTGGAGTATAAGCGCGATGGCAATGTATTCTTTGTGAAGCTGGCTGAAAAACAACAGTCGGGGGCGTTAAACAAAGTGGATGTATACTATGGTGGTAAACCACAGGTGAGCAAGAACCCACCCTGGAGTGGTGGCCTGACATGGCGCAGAGATGCCAATGGCAAACCCTTTATAGCAAACTCAAACCAGGGCGATGGCGCCAGTATGTGGTGGCCGTGCAAAGATCACATGTACGACGAGCCGGACAGCATGAAGATCAGCGTAACTGTGCCGAAGGATCTGATGGATGTTTCGAACGGCCGACTGCGTGGAGTGGATGAGAACAAAGACGGTACCAAAACCTTCCATTGGGCAGTAGTGAACCCGATCAACAACTATGGCGTGAACGTGAACATTGCCGATTATGCCCATTTCGGAGAGAAGTATAACGGCGAGAAAGGCCAACTGGACTGCAACTACTATGTGCTCAAGTATAACCTGGATAAGGCAAAAGAGCAGTTTAAGCAGGCCAGCCTGATGCTGAAGGCATTCGAGCACTGGTTTGGACCATATCCATTCTATGAAGATGGCTTTAAACTGGTAGAGGTGCCTTACCTGGGCATGGAGCACCAAAGCTCTGTAACCTATGGCAACAAGTTCCAGAACGGTTACTTAGGCAGAGACCTGAGCGGAACAGGCTGGGGCCTGAAATTCGACTTTATTATCATACATGAAGCAGGGCATGAGTGGTTTGCCAACAACATCACTTATAAAGATGTTGCCGATATGTGGATACACGAAAGTTTTACGGCTTACTCCGAAAGTTTATACTTGGATTATCATTTTGGTAAGCAAGCCGCTAATGAGTACATAATCGGTACACGTGCCAATATAGATAACGACAGGCCAATAATAGGTTATTACAACGTTAACAACAGTGGCTCCGGCGATATGTATCCGAAAGGGGCAAACATGCTGCATACATTACGCCACTTGCTGAACAACGATGAAAAATGGCGTGAGATACTGCGTGGCCTTAACCGTGATTTCTACCATCAGACCGTAACTACCCAGCAGATTGAAAACTACCTGAGTAAGGGCTTTGGCCGCGACCTGACGCCCGTGTTTAACCAGTACCTGCGCGATGTTCGCATTCCGAACCTGGAGTACAGAGTTAACGGCAAAAACCTGAGCTATCGTTGGTCTAACGTAGTAGATGGTTTTAATATGCCGGTACGGGTTTACTTGAGCGGAAAAGAAACTATGCTGGAGCCAACTACTGCCTGGAAAGAAATGAAAGTCGGTAAAAAAGCTGATCTGAAAGTAGACGAGAACTTCTATGTTACGTCAGGCAAAGTAGCGGGCAAATAACCAAAGGTGTTATAAGTATAAAAGCGATCTGTTGCAGTATAAGAACTGTGGCAGATCGCTTTTTATTGTTATCAGTTCAGAACCGGCGTTTAAACGGTGGGCGTGAGTTTGGCTTTTCAGTTTTGGAGCTAACAGCTTTCAGTTTGTTTACTTCCTCTGGCGTTAATTCGCGGTACTCACCTGGCTGCAGATTGCCTAAAGTCAATGGACCAATGCTTGGCCTGATCAGGCGCAGAGTAGGGTAGCCGACCGCAGCCGTCATACGCCGCACCTGACGGTTCATGCCTTGTGAAATCTTGATCTCAACCCACGAAGTGGGTATATTTTTCCGGAAACGGATTGGCTTGGAACGCTCCCATACATGTGGCTCTTCTTCCAGGATTCGGGCTTTAGCCGGAGCTGTTTTTACGTTCTTTATCGTAATGCCACGGCGCAGTTCCTCCAGTGCTTCTTCGGTAGGTACACCATCTACCTGCACCCAATAGGTCTTCTCAATCTTGAACTTAGGGTCGGAGAGGCGGTGCTGCAGAGCTTTGTCATCGGTTAACAGCACAAGGCCTTCGCTGTCATAATCTAACCTCCCGACAGGATATATATCGGGTACTTTTACATAGTCTTTCAGCGTGGCGCGGCCGGCCTCGTCGGTAAACTGTGTAAGCACCTCGTAGGGTTTGTTCAGGATAATGTACTTCAAGACTGAATTTGAAATTATGAATTATAACTGGGTATTTGATAATCGATCTGCTCCTGAAATAGGTATTGTTTTTACCCCTCTGTTGTTGGTGTTCTCACCAGTAGCTTATACTTTGATCCTTATATACTTGCTGGTGATAACAAGCAGCGAGGGCTAACGGATCAGGCTAATTTTACTGCAAAAGAAAGTATAAAATCTGACAACATTATACTCTCTACTTCACCACTTTGTAGTTTAAATGCCAGGTGCTTTTGAGCTGATCATACTCAGGGCGGATGAGCGACAGGGACACAGAGTCTTCGTTGATGCCATCTACAACATAGTGCTCGCGTGCTATGCCTTCCTGTTGAAAACCGTAATGTTCCAGCAATTTTTTAGAAGGTATGTTATAATCAGCAATATAAGCCTCTATGCGGCGCAAGCCCATGTCTTCAAACCCATAAGCAAGTATAGGCCCTAAAGCTTCTTTCATGTAGCCTTTGCGCTTGTGTTCTTCTCCAATAAGGGCATAACCTACCTCAGCCCGTCGGTGTGATACGATCCAGGTATGATAGCCGCATTTGCCCAACACTGTGTCGTCCTCTTTTCTTAGCAACCGGAAGTTCTTGAAGGAGTGGAAGTAGGTTGTCAGGCCTTTATTATACTTGCTTTTTTCTTCGGCCAGCTCTGCTGTTGTTTTTAGGCCCAGGTAATCAGATATCTCTTTATCGGAGCAGGAAGTGAAAAGGTAAGTATAAATGACCGGGTTCAGTTCGCTCAGATACAAACGTTCGGTTACCAGAACCACGGGTTTAGGGGCTTCAGTTTTCAAATGAACAAAATTTAGAAAGAATGACTTAATAGCTTCTGAAATTTGATCTTTAGTAACTACCGTTATACTTGCGCACAAACCACTCTACGCAAATCAGGGCAAGTATCACAAAGAACAGCCACTTCATATCCACAATATCTTTCAGCTCTTCCGAACTATAGATCACATCCTTAGGCTCTTCTTTCAGCAGGTCTGCCTCCAGTTGCTGCAATTGGGTCGGGTAGTATAACCTGGAACCGGTATTGCTGGCAAGCTGGTAAAGCAGGCTATGGTCGGCTACTGCATTTAATGCTTCCAGCTGAAGCTCCTCAACTATAAATTCGCCTTTATCTTGTTGCAGCTGCCCGTTTATGCGTGCTGTAGCACTGTAAGTATAGCGCCCGCCCGGCAACGATCCTATGTTTACGCCTGCCTGGTTTTCGCCGTTGGCAAAGTTAAAGGTTTTGGTAGCACCTTCTTCAGGTGTAATTTTCAGGGTAATGTTCTGGCCATAAATTGGCTCCAGCGCCTGGTTGTATGCTTCGGCCTCAAAACGGATCTCGTCGGAACTGGTGTATTCATTCTGTACCGGGTACACGTTCAGGCGTTTCTTGTTGCGGGGGGCACTCAGCAGCTGTATCAAGTTTGTGATGAGTTTGTCGTATACGCTGGTGTTCTGGTGGTTAGCTGCCTCAGAAATGCGCCATTGCCAGGTGCCAGATGCCAGTAAAGTAGCGTTGCGTTTGTCGCCGGAGGTTTGAACTGCCAGGAGTGGTTTATTCGTGCGCACGCGGCCAACCTGCTGGTAAAGTACGGTTTCGGTATTCGGGGTGATCTGGTAGTTGCCAAATGGTACGCTCGCTGGCGGGTACTGCTGCAACCTCTCGGCAGACTCCGAAGCCAGCTGGAAAGTGCTGAAATTAGGGTTTACGGCACTGGTCACTTCATCTGAGCTGGATACTCCATTTATACTTATACCTATGCGTAAGCGGTTAAATGCCTGAATATCGCTTTGCGGCCCGATGATGTATAAGCCAGGAATATTCTTCTTCTGAACAAAATTAAGGGCAATGTCGGCTCCGGCAGTGCGACCTGGTAGTTGGTGCAGCACGGCTACATCGTAATCCTGCTGTTTAAAAGGAGAGAGGCCAGGAATAAACAGTGTGGTTTCATAGTTCTCGTTCGACTCTATGGCAGCGCGCAAGGCTTTGATATCGGGGTGTGGCGAGGCAGCGGCAACAAGCACTTTTATTTTGCCTTTCACCACATCAATGTAAGCATGTTTTGTATTGTTGATGACCGTGAACTCACCCTGTTGTGGCTGTACCTGCACTTCGTAATGGCGCTTGCCAATGCCGCCGGCCATTACCTGGAAAGGCACCTGTTGTATGGTTTGGCGTGGGTTTATAGTTACAGTTTTGCGATCTATTATTTTGCCATTCTCTTTCAGCAGCACTATTGCTGTTCTGCCACCAAAACCTTCCTGCTGCAGCTCGGCCTCCAGGGGAAAACGGTTGCCACTATAGGTTACTTTGTTGTAGCGCAAAGAGGCAAGTATAACATCTTTTTTAGGAACAGTGTCGCCGAGGGCAACAGGATAAATTTTATACTTATAATTAGCATAAGTAGGAGAGGTGCCCTGATTTATAATGCCATCTGAGAGTAAGACCACGCCTGCCAGGTTCTGCTCCTGGTAATCATCGCGCACATTGTTGAGTAATTGTCCAAGGTTCGTAGCTTTTTCTGAAAACGTAAGTTGTTCCAGGTCTTTCTCTTGTTGAGCTTTATTTAAGTCGCGAACCTCAGTGTTGTAGCCTTTATCAGATAGCTTCGATAGTAAATCCTGTAGCCCTTGCTGTGCCCGGCTCAACTGTACCGAGTCTGAGAAAAGCTTGACCGATTCAGAATTATCAACTGCAAAAACTATAGTTGGCTTAACAGTAGTGTTAGAAATATAGCGTACCAATGGGCCCAGCAATAAAAAGCTCAGTACACTTACCACCACAAAACGCAGTGCTGCCAAAGCGTAATTTATACTTTTTGGCCACGGCGCCTTTTTGCTATACAACAGCCACGCATACAAAACACCCGCTGCCAGGCAGGCAAGTATAAGCCAGGGGGAATAGGTTGTGATAAGCTTTATAGACAGCACGCTTTATTAACTTAAGTATTTGATGAGTTCAGACTTCAACTAAATATAAACGAAAAAGACCAATGCTACTAACGTAAACGCCGCAACATTGGTCTTTGTATAGTTTTACGAAGTATAAATTTAATTCATAATCCGTAATTCAGCATTCATAATTAAGTTAACATGCCGCCATCTACCTGCAGCACCTGGCCGGTAATGTAAGCAGAATCGTCAGAAGCCAGGAAAACGGCAGCTTTTGCTACATCTTCAGGCGTACCACCACGCTTCAGCGGAATAGCTTTTCTCCATTCGTCTACCACTTTCTGATCCAGCTCGCCGGTCATTTCAGTTTCGATAAAGCCCGGGGCAATGGCGTTACAGCGGATGTTGCGTGAGCCAAGCTCCAGCGCTACCGATTTTGTAAAGCCAATGCTACCTGCTTTAGAGGCTGCATAGTTTGCCTGGCCCGCGTTGCCTTTTATACCTACTACCGATGTAATGTTGATGATAGAGCCGGATTTAGCACGCATCATGTGCTTGGTAGCACCTTTAGTCAGGTTGAAAACAGATTTCAGGTTGGTGTTAATAACGGCATCCCACTGCTCTTCGCTCATGCGCATCAGCAAACCATCGCGCGTAATGCCGGCATTGTTTACCAGGATGTCGATCTTGCCGAACTCAGCTACCACATCCTCTACCAGCTTTTCAGCCTGCGCTATATCCGATGCATCTGAGCGGTAACCTTTAACTTTGCCACCGTTTGCAGAAAGCTCCTGCTCCAGTTGCTGGCCTTTTTCTACGCTAGATAAGTAGGTAAATGCTACCTGTGCGCCTGCCTCCACAAATTGCTGTGCAATAGCGCGGCCTATTCCTTTTGATGCTCCTGTTACCAGAGCTACTTTTCCTTCTAATGTTTTCATGGTGGCCAAAGTTAAAAAAGATTTTATTAAAGCGTATGAAGTTACGGCTTTAGCAAGTATAGATAATTGTAAATTCCTGTTATTGAGAAAGTTGGCTTTGTGTAGGTAAAGGTAAAGTACAAATGTGTTTGTTTTGGCAAATTGTATTTTGTGCAAAATCGATTGCTTTTAATCTTGTGTAACTGATTTGTAATGTGATTATTGTGAAGTGTATGGTTTTTATTTTTAGCGGATAAAGTATATTTTCGCGACAAGTTAAATCCAAAGGTACCCAGTAATGTTCAAACGCAGTATAGGACTAGCCATCCTGATCGCTTTGTCGCTCTTTATTTTTATTACAGCAGCTCAGACAATTAATTTTAATACCGAAAGGGTATTAAAGAAAGAAGAAATCGCGCCGGAAGAGACTGTGCCAGCTATAAAACAGCCTGCGCCAATTGTTTACGGCATCCCAACCGACTCCCTCGAAATTGTGGAAGGAACTGTAGAACGTGGCGAGAACCTGTCGCTTATACTGCAGAACTATAATATCAGCCCGGTAACTATAGATTTGCTTGCCCGAAAAGCTAAAAAGGTATTTAATGTGCGCCGCATAAGCGCCAACCGCAATTATACCATCCTGCACCTGCGCGACTCAGCACAGACAGCGCAGTATTTTATTTATGAGCCGAACGAGGTAGAATATGTAGTTTATGACCTGCGCGGCGAGCTTGCCATCACAAAAGAAAAGCGCGAAGTGGAAATAGTAGAGCGTATGATCGGGGGCGTGATCGAGAACTCACTGTTTGATGCCATACTTGCCGCCGGAGGCTCTGCACAACTTGTAAACCACTTTGCAGACATCTATGCCTGGCGCCTCGACCTAAACCGGATACAGCCCGGTGATAAGTTTAAACTGGTGTATGAGGAAAAACTGGTAAACGGTAATTCCATAGGTTTTGGAAAGATCAAGTCAGCATACTTTGAGCACGAAGGCGAGCCACTTTTTGCCATTGCTTTTGAACAAGGCAACCGTACCGGTTACTACGACCAGAATGGTAAAAGCCTTAAAAAAGCTTTCCTGCGCGAACCATTAGAGTTCAGTCGCATCAGCTCACGTTTCTCTAAAAGCCGTTTCCATCCGGTACAGAAGCGCTACAAGCCACACCTGGGCACCGATTTTGCAGCACGCCGCGGCACTCCGATCCGTACGGTTGGCGATGGAGTTGTGCTGGAGGCCGCTTTTACCCGCGGCAACGGCTACTATGTAAAGATCAGGCACAATAAAACCTATGCAACTCAATACCTGCACATGTCTAAGTTTGCAAAAGGTATACGCAGAGGGGCGCGTGTAAAACAGGGGCAAACAATTGGCTATGTGGGCAGCACCGGCCTTGCAACTGGTCCGCACCTTTGCTACCGCTTCTGGAAAAATGGCCGACAAGTGGATGCGCTTCGTGTAAAACTACCGCTGGCAGAACCTATCAGCAGAAAAAATAAAACTGCTTTTGCCTCCTTGAAAGAGGAAACCATGAAAAAGATGGAAGCCCTGAACTACGATGCTGCCAAACCACAAGAGTTATTGGCATCCGGAGATAATAAAAGTGAAGCTGGATCGTAATAAGGATGTATTCATACTTAGTTTAGAAGGGAGGGCGCTGCAAAGCGCCTTTCTTTTTTATATTGAGTATTAAAGATTATACTTTACTGATTCTAAAATTCCTTCAGCAAAGGCCTTTATGGTGCAGGAACAAACACGTTGAAGTATAAAAACAAAGAAGCGCAAACCTGAGGTCTGCGCTTCTTCTTCTTTATGTGGCTAAAAGTTAGGTTCTTATTGGCAGTAATTCTTCAGGTACTGCTCTGCCTCTTTCACGCCCATTGATTTTGCTTTTGCCCAGTCGGTGCAGGCACCTGGTTTATCTCCAAGGTTATACTTTGGAGCACCACGGTTATAGTAGGCCTCGGCATAATTTTGTTTCAGAGTTATTGCTTTAGTGTAATCAGTAATGGCTCCACGGTAATCCTTCAGGCCATAGCGGGCAAGGCCGCGGTTGTTATATGCCTTGGCATCTTTCGGATTAAGCTCAATGGCTTTATCGTAATCAAGTATGGCGCTGCGAAAATCTTTCAGGTTATACTTAGAGAGGCCACGGCCTGTCCAGGCTTCGGTGTGCTTGGGATCGAGGGCAATGGCTTTTGTAAAATCTTCGATGGCGCTGCGGTAATCGAGCAGGCGGTCTTTGGCTACGCCACGGTTGGTAAGCGTTACCGCATGCTTGGGCTCTAACTTCAACACCTGGTCATAGTCTTTGATGGCTTCGGCGTATTTTCCTGCCTTAAACTTCTGGTTTCCATTCATAAAATAGTCTAAAGCCGACTTCTGTGCAGCGGCTGAAAAAGAAACCAATAAGAGTATAATAGAGAGTAATTTTTTAATCATGCAATAAACTTAAGTATACTTTGGCGCTGTAAAGTTCAGCAGATCAGTAGTATGATGAAAGCTAAATTTGGACTTTGGGTGCTTTTTCTTCTTATAGTGCTATGTTGTTATATAGTAAATACCAAAGTATAAGCATTTGCAGTGTTTAAGGCATGTTTTGCTAAGTTGGGATTATCGTTTAATTTTGTCGAGCAATTTAAAAAAGACATTATGGCATCAAAATACGATTTAGTAGTGATTGGTAGCGGCCCGGGCGGCTATGTAGCAGCCATTCGTGCTTCTCAGCTTGGTTTGAAAGTAGGTGTTGTCGAGCGCGAGTCGCTGGGTGGTATCTGCCTTAACTGGGGCTGTATCCCAACAAAAGCATTGCTTAAAAGCGCTAACGTGTTCGAGTACATCAACCATGCTGCCGATTATGGTATCAGCATTGGCGATGCCTCTGTAGATTTTGGTGCTGTAATTAAGCGTAGCCGCGGTGTTGCCGATGGCATGAGCAAAGGTATCCAGTTCCTGTTCCGCAAAAACAAGATCGATTCTATTTTCGGAACGGGTAAAGTAGTAGGCAAAGGTAAAGTAGAAGTTACGGATGCTGAAGGTAAAAAAGACATCGTAGAAGCAAGTCACATCATCCTGGCAACAGGTGCTCGTTCTCGTGAGCTACCTAACCTGCCAATCGATGGCAAGAAGATCATCGGCTACCGCCAGGCTATGGCTTTAGATTCTAAACCGGCATCTATGGTTGTGGTTGGTTCTGGTGCGATTGGTGTTGAGTTTGCATACTTCTACAACGCAATGGGTACGAAAGTAACAGTTGTGGAGTACATGCCTAACATTGTGCCTGTAGAGGACGAAGAAGTATCTAAGCAACTTGAGAAATCTTTCAAGAAAGCCGGTATCAATATCATGACGAACGCTTCTGTTGAGTCTGTTGACACTAGCGGCAGCATCAGCAAAGTAAAAGTTAAAACTGCCAAAGGCGAAGAAACTCTTGAAGCTGAGGTTGTACTTTCTGCTGTTGGTATCCAGACAAACCTGGAGAACATCGGCATTGAAGAAATGGGCATTAAGGTAGACAGAGGCCGTGTTGTTGTAGACGAGTACTACAGAACCAACGTGGAGGGCATCTACGCGATCGGTGATATCGTTCCTGGTCCTGCGCTGGCGCACGTTGCTTCTGCCGAAGGTATCATTTGCGTGGAGGCTATTGCAGGTCACCACCCAGAGCCGCTTAACTATGGCAACATCCCGGGCTGTACGTACTGCTCTCCTGAAGTAGCTTCTGTTGGTTTAACAGAGAAGGCTGCCCGCGAGCAAGGCCTGGAAATTAAAGTAGGTAAGTTCCCGTTCTCGGCATCTGGTAAGGCAAGCGCTGCCGGTGCTAAAGATGGTTTTGTTAAAGTTATCTTCGATGCCAAGTATGGCGAGTTCCTGGGCGCGCACATGATCGGTGCTAACGTAACAGAAATGATCGCAGAGATTGTAGTAGCCCGCAAACTGGAAACTACCGGTATGGAGATTATCAAGGCTGTGCACCCGCACCCAACCATGAGCGAAGCTGTGATGGAAGCAGCAGCAGCTGCCTACGGCGAAGTTATCCACTTGTAATTTATACTTTAGGTATAGCAAAAGCCTGGCTGTTTACGCAGCCAGGCTTTTTTATTTTCAGGATTTTATAATTGCCATGCAGCCCTTTCGCCTGTTTTAGGGTCTAGGTGTTATAACACTAAACCTATACTATGAAAAAGTTATTCCTTTTAGCCATTACACTATTGCTGTACACAGCAGCCAATGCCCAGGTAGATACAGTTCGTATTGCTGCCAAAGACCTTAAAATCAAACAGCTGAAGCCCGGCACACGCCAGTACCTGGTTACCAGGCAAACGCCGGATAACCCTAATGTACTGCGTCAGAGTTTGTGGGTGCGCAACATCAGCTTCGAGAACTTTAAAGGAAAAGAAAGGCTGGTTATCCGGCAGAACTGGATCGGGACTGATACTTTGTCGAGCAGAAAGATATTCTCGGTTTGTGAGAAAGACTTTACCCCGATCTACCAGACCAGCACAAGTGCCCGTGGTGTAGCAGCTTTTAATTTCTATGTCGATAAGATCACTGGCTCCGACACCACTAAAGCAAATGCTTTCAAAGGTTTTAACATGGCTGCTGCGGCACCTACGTTAGACTGGGAACTGGACATGGAAACCTTCGAGTGCCTGCCACTGAAAGACAAGACAGTATACCTGATCAATTTCTACCACCCGGGCAGCCCTACAGCACCTAAGTACTATAGCTATAAAGTGATCGGTTCTGAGAAGATCCAAACTATAAACAACACCCTAACTGACTGTTGGCTGCTTAAAATAGATTACAGCGACACCAATTACGCCACCTTCTGGATCAGCAAGAAAACTCACGAAGTGCTGAAGATGGAGGAGCTGTTTAACGGCGTAAAGCGCAACAAAATAAAACTGGGAACCACTGCAGGTAATTACATCTAGAATTTAAAAACCCTGTTCAGCAGGTTAAAATTAAGTTAATTTTGGCAAGTTTTAAGCGACAGACGGTGAAAGCCGTCTGTTTTCTTTTTATATTGTGAGTAAGTAAGTTTAACCATTTTTTATACTTCGGAAACAGCTTGCTGAAAAGCTGTAAATGAACTTATAGTTACAGCAAAGCCTTTTAAATATAGTACCCACCAATTCACTCTTAGATCTTTAACTGCTTCTGTGTGTGAGTTATATAAAATAATACAATACATCGGAATTTGTATGAAGACCCAGAGTAAAATAAAGTTTGTTAACAAAGAGAAAAGTCTCTTTTTTCCTACCCTCCGCAAGCGAGTAGACGCTTATTTCGAGGAAAATAAACTGCCTAAAACAGCCAATAATACGATGGTTGTAAAGAGCGTGGTGCTTATACTGCTCTATGTGCTGCCTTTTGTAGCGTTGCTTACCTTCCAACCAGCCTTTAGCATCAGTCTGGCTTTATGGTTTCTGATGGGCTTAGGTTTGGCCGGAATCGGAATGAGTGTGATGCATGATGCCAACCACGGCTCATACTCTAACCGCAAATCTGTGAACGCGCTGATGGGCTATACTTTGAACCTGGTGGGCGGCTCGGCTACTAACTGGAAATTGCAACATAACATTCTGCACCATACTTATACCAATGTGGTAGATCTGGACGAGGACATACAGGACAGGCTGGTGCTTCGGTTTTCGCCGCATACTAAAGTAAAATTCTATCATCAATTGCAGTGGTTGTATGCGTTCAGTTTTTATGGTTTGCTAACGCTGTATTGGGTGCTGGCAAAAGATTTCGTACAGTATTCGCTGTTCATCCGGAAAGGCGTTAACCCTAACTCTAAAGCCGAAAACCGTAAATTCTTATTGAAGCTGATTACCATGAAGGTTTTATACTTCTTTGTAATTCTGGCGGTGCCCACCCTGTTCTTTGGGATAGCCTTTGTGCAGGTGTTGCTTGGCTTTTTGCTGATGCACTTTGTAGCTGGTATTATACTTACAGTGGTGTTCCAATTGGCTCATACAGTGGAAGGTACCAGCCATCCACGCCCGAACGAATTGGGTAATATTGAGAACGATTGGGCTATACATCAGCTGGAAACCACGGTTAACTTTTCACGTCATAATAAGCTGCTGTCGTGGTATGTGGGTGGGCTGAATTTCCAGATAGAGCACCACCTGTTCCCAAGAGTTTGCCATGTGCATTACCCGGCTATTTCTGAGATCGTAAAAACAACTGCTGCAGAATTTGGCATACCTTATATGGAGAATAAGACTTTCCTGCAGGCGGTGCGTTCGCATATTGCTACGCTTCACCGTTTCGGCCGTTTGCCAAGCCTGAACGAAGCGATTGGTTAAGTATAAAATAAAATTATAGATAAAAAAGGCAGACTCGAGTTCTGTCTTTTTGCTTTTGTGCCGGTTTGTAGGTGCCTCAAGTTCATGTTACCTTTGTTAAAGAGCCCGTAAGTATAGGTTCTATAATTTATAGTTACATGACATTTCAAGACCTGCACCTGCTCAAACCTATTCTGAAAGCCCTGGAGGCAGAAGGTTATAACAAACCAACTCCAATTCAACAGCAGGCCATTCCTTTTATACTTCAGAGAAGAGATCTTATTGGTTGCGCACAAACCGGAACCGGTAAAACAGCTGCATTTTCTTTGCCTATACTTCAGCTTCTTTACCAGGAAAATGAGCAGGCAGGATCATCTATCAAAGCACTTATACTTACACCTACCCGCGAACTGGCCACTCAGATAGGAGCGAGTTTAGAGGCATACGGTAAGTATACAGGTTTAAAATTTGCAGTGCTTTATGGCGGGGTTCCTTATAAAATTCAGACTGATGCTCTTGAAGCAGGAGTTGATATACTGGTTGCGACGCCAGGTCGCCTGCTAGATCTGATGGACCAAGGCTTTGTAAAACTGCAGAACCTTAAAATCTTTGTGCTGGATGAGGCGGACCGGATGCTGGACATGGGGTTTGCTCCCGATGTAAAGCGTATACTTAAAGCTGTGCCCGAGCAAAGGCAAACGCTTTTCTTTTCGGCTACCATGCCTGCCGAGATACAGAAACTGGCTAATAGTATGCTCACAAACCCAGCTAGTGTAGAGGTTACACCGGTGTCGTCGGCGGCAGGAACTATAAAGCAGGAAGTATACTATGTAAAGAAGGCTGATAAAAAGAACCTGCTTTTATACTTGCTGAAAGGCGAGAATATGGACCGTGCCCTGGTTTTTACCCGCACCAAAGAAACTGCCGATAAAGTAGCCAAAGACCTGACAGATGCAGGAGTGCCAGCCGGTGCACTGCATGCAGATAAAGCCCAAAAAGCGCGTGAGGCTGTGCTGGAGAGTTTTAAAAGTGGTGAGCTTCGGGTGCTGGTAGCTACTGAAATTGCAGCGCGTGGCATAGATGTAGAAGAACTTTCGCATGTAATAAACTATGAGTTGCCTTTCGAGCCGGAAACCTATGTGCACCGCATTGGCCGTACAGGCAGGGCAGGAGCCAGTGGCGTAGCTATTTCATTCTGTGATGCCAGCGAAACCTCATTGCTGGTAAGTATACAAAAGCTAACCGGTAAAGCAATACCTGTAATAGATAACCACCCTTACCCGCTCACCGCAAAAGATTTTATAGAAGCTGCCGCCAACGCATCCAGCAAAAACGATAAGCGCAGAGGCGGCAAAGGCAAGCGCGGCGGAAAAGGCAGAAGATAAACATTGAGCTCGCAGTGTCTTCCAGACCTGTGAGGGTCTTATAGGCTTGAAGCAAAAATATAAAATCAAATTTTCGGCAGTAATTTTGATTTACTGCCGAAAATTTGATTCTTTTGAACAGGCAAAACTCTAAAATAATCGAGACGAAATTACATATATCAGAACTGAAGAAGAAGTTTAAAGAAGTAGAAGCCTTTTCTACCTCCGATATCTCTTATTTCTACTCAAGTATTGGTGATGACGCACCGATAAGCACAATCTATTGGAGAGTTCATTACCTTGTTGATAAAGGTGTTATTCAGCGTATTGGCCACGGTTTATATAAGATAGGTAAAGAAGTGAATTTTGAGCCCGAAATAGGTAGGCGAGAAGTTACTATTTATAATCATCTTAAAAGAGATTTGCCTTTTCTCGATTGCTGCATCTGGAGCTTGGATGCGATTAAAGAGTTTGTGCAGCATATACCTAATGTAAAATTCTCCATTGTAGAAGTAGAACGACATTCTGTAGAGTCTGTTTATTATCTCTTAGAGGATAAGTATAAATATGTCTTCTATAAGTCTTCCAAGGATTTGCGGAATGCATATGTACATGGGGTGCAAAATGCCATACTGATCCGGCCATTGGTAACGGAGGCTCCGGTGCAGGAAACTGGCAAGGTAACAACCGTTACACTTGAGAAGCTACTTGTTGATGTTATGTTCGATGATGAATTTGAGTTTCTGAGAGGTTTTGAAATGACACACATCTTCAGGAATGCTTTTGAAAAGTATACCATTAACCAAAGTAAAATGCTTCGATACGCTGCTAGGAAGCAGAAAAAAAACGAACTGATAACTTTCCTGAAAAACTATAATTTGGCAGTAATTTAAATTTACTGCCGAAAATTTGATATATGATTTCTCAAAAGTCTTTAACTATAGACTGGCTTTCTGAAGTATCTAAAAAGAACAGGAAAGCAGATAAAATATTGGTTGAAAAGGTAATTAGGGCTTTGCTGTTGCTGGAAGGCTTGGTGGAAGCGAAATTACCTTTTGTATTTAAGGGCGGAACGGCTTTGATGCTGATGTTGGGGAGTACTAAGAGACTATCCATAGATATCGATGTCATTATGCCGGAGAAGCCGGAAGACATGGAGGCTGCCTTTGAAAGTATACTTTCTGCTAAAGGCTTTAATCGTTTCGAACTGCACGGGAGAAACCAGAACTCTGAGATAGAAAAAGCACACTATAAATTTTACTATACGCCTGCTCACAAAACCAACCAGACAGAGGAGTATATACTGCTGGATATACTCTTTGAAAAACCAGCTTACCAGAATATCATCTCTATACCTATAGATTCGGTTTTTGTGCAGCAGGAAGGTGAGCCGTTCATGGTGCAGGTGCCTTCGTTTGAGGATATTCTGGGAGATAAACTGACAGCCTTTGCCCCTAACACAACAGGTATACCTTACGAGAAGAACGGACAGAGTCGGGCAATGGAAATCATCAAGCAGCTATATGACATCGGCTGCATTTGCGCCCATGCCGAAGACGGTGAAGTAGTGTGCACTACTTTTAACGCCTTTGCCACCACCGAACTTGGCTACAGAAATTTACAAATGCTGCCTGCCGATGTGCTCGACGATATTTATGATACTGCACTTACCATTTGCACCAAAGGGCAAAGCGGTAACGGAAATTATGATGCTTTGATACGCGGTATAACGCAGATCAAGAGCTTCATCTTTTCAGAGAATTACCACCCTGATAGAGCCATTGTGTGTGCTTCGAAGGCAGCTTACCTGGCAACTATAGTAAAAGCAGGCGGCAAGACCATAGAAAAGTACAGAGACCCGAAAGAGATGACGGACTGGGTGATTGAGCAGCCTTTCGATACAAAACTGAACAAGCTGAAGAAGTCTAACCCGGAGGCATTTTTTTATTGGTATAAAATTTACGAATCACAGAAAACATTGGTAGCTGAATAAGCTCTCATAGTATTATACTTTACCCCCCATGATAAACCGAGACACCGATATAAGCCGTGAAGTTGGCCTGATCTGGAATACCGCAAACGATGTGCTGCGCGATATTTTTAAGCGCAACGAGTACCCTGATATTATTTACCCGATGGTGCTCATCCGTCGCATCTAGAACGTGTGGGAACAGAAAAAGCAGGAGATTACCGAAGCCCTGAAAGACAGCCTGAAAGACCTGCCGCAGGAGGTGCAGCAGAAGATCATCAGCGATAAACTGTTGCAGGAGCTCAAGTTCGACAACACCAGTGGCGAAACCCTGAAAAGCCTGGAAGGCAAGAGCGAAACCAGCCTGAAAAACGAATTTATCTCGTACCTGAACGGCTATACCGAAAACATCCGCGAGATCATCGAAAAGTCAGGTATAAAGGCGCACATCAACAAGCTGCATACCGAAAAGATACTATACAGCCTGATCAAGAATTTCTCGGAGATAGACCTTAACCCAAGTGATGTATCCAACATCAAGATGGGCTACATTTTTGAGGAGCTGGTGCGTAAGTTTTCGGAGCAGAACAACGAGGAGGCCGGGGAACACTATACCCCGCGCGAGGTAATCGAGCTGATGATACAGCTGCTCGGTATGGACGAGGACGGTATAAAAGACGGCGAACTGAAAACCATTTACGACCCGGCCTGCGGTACGGGCGGCATGCTTACAGCGGCCAAAGAGTACATCGAGAAAAACATCAACCCGAAAGCCAACGTGCGCATTTACGGGCAGGAGGTAAACGACAAGACCTGGGCCATAGCCGAAGCCGACCTGATCCTGAAAGGCGAGATAGCCGAGATTACCAAAGGTGATACCCTGACCGACGATGGCTTTGTGGGTGAGCAGTTTGATTACATGCTCTCGAACCCGCCTTACGGCAAAAGCTGGAAGAACATCAAGACCAAGGTGATTGCCAACAGCAATGGTCGCTTCCACGATACCATGCTGCCGCGCTCTTCGGACGGGCAGCTGCTGTTTACGCTGCACATGATCTCTAAAATGAAGCCTGCCGAAATGGGCGGCTCCAAAATAGCCATCGTACACAACGGTTCGCCGCTGTTTTCGGGCGACGCGGGCTCCGGTGAAAGCGAGATACGCAAGTTCATTATCGAGAACGACTGGCTCGAAACCATCGTAGCCCTGCCAACCGACCTGTTTTACAACACAGGCATTGCCACCTACATCTGGATACTGCGCAACAACAAGCAGGGCACCGAGCGGGAGGGCAGGTTCCAGCTGATAAACGCCACCAGCTTCTGGAAGAAACGCCAGCGCAGCCTGGGCAACAAGCGCAAAGATATTTCGGAGCAGCAGATAGAGGACATCGTGCAGCTGCACAAGGATTTTGCTGAGGGCGAGTTCTCTAAGATCTACGACAAAGACGATTTTGCCTACCGCAAAGTATACCTGGACCTGGAAGAGCTGGAAGAAGACGGACTGCCCGCTTACGAAACGATAGTTGCCAGCATACCGCAGGGCAAACTGAAACTATACTTCGAGACCGACGCCAAAACCCTGAAGGAAATGCTGAATAAAGAGCAGGAGGAAGAGGTGAAAAAGTATACGTTAAAGCTGAAGCCCAATACCGAGTTTACTGACAAGTATAACACCCCCGATGTGCAGCTAACTATAAGCAAGCGCGTGAGCGGCAACCGCCTGAGTTTTACGACGTTGGTTAGGGTGCCTAAAATTGTGAAAGATACCGAGATTATACCCTGGAAGGAGGACGTGGAAGAATTCCTGAACCGCGAGGTAGAAAAGAAGTGGACCATTACCAAAGAAGAGAAAGGCTACGAAATACCTTTTACCAAGGAGTTTTATGTGTACCAGCCGCTGCGCGACCTGCAGGAGGTAATGGGCGAGTTTGTGGCGCTGGAGCAGGAAAACAAAGCATTGTTGAACGACTTAGGACTGACCCTGTAATGGAGCAATACGATTTCTATAAAGACAGCGGCGTAGAGTGGATAGGGGAGATACCGGAGCACTGGGAGGTGAAGCGGTTGAAGGACGTTGCAGATATCAATGCTGAAACTTTGTCTGAGAAGACACCTGCAGACTATGAGTTTAGCTATGTTGATATTGGA
Organism: uncultured Pontibacter sp.; assembly: GCA_966250805.1. GTDB lineage: Bacteria > Bacteroidota > Bacteroidia > Cytophagales > Hymenobacteraceae > Pontibacter. The sequence continues at coordinate 39,193 of CBINIP010000011.1, forward strand.
TGTGTAAACTCGGGTGGTAAGATATCTGACGTACAGCAATATACTTTTGCTCAGGCACCAAGTAGAGCTAGAAGGATTGTTAAAAAAGATGATGTTATAGTTTCTACTGTCCGCACCTATTTGCGTGCCATTGCATACATTGACGACAAGTATAAAGAAGCTATAGTATCTACAGGATTTGCTGTAGTTTCAGCAGAAAAAAGGTTGGCTTACCCAAGATATTTATACTATCAGATAACGAACGAGCCATTCATCCAAAGTATAGTATCAAAGTCTTTAGGTGTGAGTTATCCGGCAATCAACTCAGAAATATTTGCCGCATTACATGTTTTCTTGCCACCCACATCTGAACAAAAAGCCATAGTGTCATACTTAGACGACCACACGCAGAAGCTCGACAGGCTGATCAAAAACAAAAAGAAGCAGATAACCCGACTGCAAGAGCTTCGTCAGATTGAAATAAACAAAGCCGTTACCAAAGGCCTTAACCCCGATGTATTCCTAAAAGACAGCGGCGTAGAATGGCTCGGCCAGATTCCGGAGCATTGGGAGGTCAAGCGGTTGAAATCTGTAACTGAACTGATCATTGATGCTACACATTTTACTCCAACCTATGTAGAAACAGGTGTACCTTTCTTAAGGGTAACTGACATTCAGACAGAGGAAATTAACTTCGATGAAATAAAGTATATTCCTGAAGTGGAGCACGAGGAACTTTGTAGAAGAAGTAAGGCTCAAAGAGGAGATTTGCTACTATCAAAGAATGGTACGATTGGCCTGATGAAGATTGTAGACTGGGATTGGGAGTTCAGTTTCTTTGTTAGTCTATGTTTAATAAGATTCAAAAGTGAAGTTTCTCCTTATTACTTTAAATATTTCTTCAGAAGCAAAGTTGTAGATGAACAGTTAAAGGCAAGTTCTAAGACTACTTCAGTAACAAACCTACATCTTGATAAAATCAACCTGCTGAAAATTGCTTTTCCTGAAGTAGATGAACAGGAGAGTATAGTGGAGTTTCTTGATGAAAGAATTGGTAAAATAGAAACGGCTATTTCTAACCTTGAAACCCAAATCAGCCAATTACAGGAGGTGCGGAAGATCGAGATATTTAATGCCGTAACGGGAAAGGTAAAAGTGCCAGCCCGTTATTTCGAGCAGCAGGAAGCAGAGGCATTGGCATAGGCGGTGGCTCAAAAGACCTCGTGGTGTCCGGAGGTCCCGCGAGCGTCTCAGGCCAACAGCAGCAGCTTCGTAGCCATCAAGACACTCGCGGGTTTTAAAACACCGCGAGGTCATGTGTTGCAACCTGTCTTAGGCGGATAATAGGAATTACACTATTTATTTCGATATTTATACTTAGAAAACAAGCTATCCAATAGTTTCCGCATGCCAAAGCCAGACGAAACCGCTTTTGAAAATCACTTCTGCCATCAACTGGAGCTGGCCGGCTTCAAAAAGCGCCATTATAAGGATATCGCCCAAAACCTTTGCCTGCACACCGAAGAACTGGTAGAGTTTCTGGACGCCACCCAAAAGCCAAAGCTACAGCAGCTGCAGGCAGAGTATGGCCAGGCATGGCGCAAGCAACTAAGCGATAAACTCAGCGACGCACTACAGACCAAACGCCTGTTCCAGATCCTGAAAGACGGCCTGGAGATCAGTTCTCAAATACACTTGGACCTGGTAGACGCCATTGCCAATAAAAGCACAGCAAAAGCGCAGGACGAATACAAAGACCGCTTTACCTACATCCGGCAATACCACTTCGAGAGCGGCAACCAGCACGGCACCACCGACCATAAAAAGTCCGTCGACATTGTGTTGTTTCTTAACGGTTTTGCCATTGTATCCATCGAGCTCAAAAATATAGGCACCAGCGGCAACTATACCGAGGCCATAAAACAATACCTGCAGCGCGACCTGAACCTGCCGGTTTTCACGCTGCCTTTCCTGCACATCGTCTGCGACAACGAAACAGCCATGATGGCCGCCAGCTTCAGCCGTCCGCCTTCAGCCGACGATTTCCGCCCCTTTAACAAAGGCCTGCTGAACACACTGGAAGACGAGTGGAAGCAAAAGAAAGAGTATCCGGTGCACTACCTGTACCACGAGGTGTTGCTGCCCGAGTCGCTGCTCAACTACATCGAAACATACCTGTACACAGGCAAGCACAGCGGCTGGATATTCCCTCGCTACCACCAGCAGCGCAGCGTGCGCCGCATCTGCACCGATATAGCCGAACAGGTGGAGCGTACTGACACGCTAAACCTGCGCTACCTGGTGCAGCATTCCACGGGCTCGGGCAAGAGCAATACTATTGTGTGGCTGGTGCAGAACCTGCGCAACCTGCACGTAAACAACACCCGCCTGTTCGATAGCGTGGTGGTACTAACTGACCGCGTTAACCTGGACGGGCAGATCTCCGACAACTTCAAAAGCGCCATCGACAGCACCGGCATTGTTGCCTATACCGATAGAATGTCGGGCAACAACCTAAACCTGAAAGAGGCGCTGCAGCAGAACTATAAAGTCATTGTATCCACTATCCACAAGTTCTCGCACCTGAAGGATTTGGAAGACCAGACAGGCAAGCGCATTTGTGTGATTATAGACGAAGGTCACCGCAGCCAGGAGGGCAGTCTGCACGAAAAGATGACCGATACCTTTGATGCCGGTACCGAAGACGAGCTGGAGAAACTGGCCGGTGATATCAGCAAAAAAGTATACCCAAACCTGTGCTTCATCGGCCTTACCGCCACCCCCAGCGACCTGACACTGGAGCGCTTCGGGCGTAAGAACAAAGAAGGTAAATGGGAGCCTTTTGATGTGTACTCCATGGATGAAGCCATAGAAGAAGGCTACATTCTGGATGTGGTAAAGAATGTGATCACCTACGAAACGCTCTACGAACTCAACTACAAGTACGACAGCGAAAAAGAATACCCGCCCCTGCAGATCTACAGCGCCCTGAAGAAAAAGGCCTTTGAAGACGACGAGGTGATAAAAGAAAAGTGCGGCATTATCGCCACCACCTTCAAAAAGCACACGGCGCACAAAATAAACGGCTTTGCCAAAGCCATGGTGGTTACCAGCAGTCGCCTGGCCGCTGTAAAGTATAAACTCTTTCTGGATGAAGTGCTGCAGAAGAAAGGCCTGAAGTATAAAGCGCTGGTTGCTTTTAGCGGCACCATTCACTACAACGGCCATAACTACACCGAAGCCGGCATGAACGCAGCCGTACTGCAGGAGCGTAAGCTGGAGGATGCCTTCGAGAAAGACGGCACCAACCGTTTCCTGATCGTAGCCAATAAATATCAGACAGGCTTTGATGAGCCACTGCTGCATACCATGTTCCTGGATAAGTCTTTATCAGACCCAAAGAACATCGTGCAAACCCTAAGCCGCCTGAACCGCACCGCACCCGGCAAAGAAGATACACTAACCGTAGATTTTACCAACTCCTACGATAACATCATTGCCGCTTTCAAAAAATACCAGAAGCACGTAACCAGCCATAAGGAGGCCAAACCCGAAGACCTGTACGAGCTGAAGAACGAGCTCCTGAAGAAGGGCGTGTTTACCGCAGCCGATGTAGAAGAGTGCCTGGCCCTGTTCCGAAGTGAAAAAGGGGAAGACGCTGTTGCGCTGGTGGCAAACCTGATCTTTATTAAAAAGACCGTGGAAGGCAGGCTGGATGCCGAAGAGCGGCGAGTTTTCAGGACCTTACTCAGTCGTTACGTCAGCCTGTTTCGGTACATCCGCACCTTGTTCAGAATTCCGCAGGGCGAGCTGCACGAGCTATACCTGTTCGCCAGGCTGCTCTACCGTTACCTGGACACCACCATGACAGCCGCCGAACTGGAAGAAGAAATGCGCCACGTAAAGTTGAAACGCTACGATATTGCTGAAGTTGACGTAACAACCGCCAAAGAAGATGAAGACGACGGTGAAGGAGGAGAAGGTGGCGGAAATGGAGGCAATGTCACTTCCGTTTCCAGGATGGCAACGGTAGCAGAAGTAGTAGAGATCATTAACCTGCGTTTCCAGGAAAAAGTATCGCCGGAGGGAGCTGAAGTGATTGAAGGCTATGCCGAAAGTATGGCTCTGAATGAAGAACTTGCCGCCGATATACGCGGCAACGCTGACAAGAACGCCGCAGAACTGTACGAGAAGATCATCAAGGATAAGCTGGTAAAGTATTATACTGATTATATCATCAAGCACAATCCACTAAAGTATACTGAACTAACTGATGAGCGCGTGTTGAGCTTAGTTAGTAAGGCTACTTACCAGATGCTGCGCGGAAGGCAGGGGTTGTAGTTTAAACCAAAAGAGGCTGCCTGATTAATGATTAATTAGGCAGCCTCTTTTGTTTATCTGAACTCCTTACTTACCTGTTGTCATCCTTTTTATCCTTGTATCCTTCGTATCGTTTAGGATCTTTTTTCTTATCCTTCTTGCGGCCAATAGCACCACCAGCCGCCGTGCCGGCTGCAGCACCAATTACAGCACCACTTGTTCCGCCTACAGCAGCACCCGTTGCAGCTCCGGTTGCACCGCCAACAGCAGCGCCTTTTGCTTTTCTACTCCAGCCGTCGGTACTGACACAACCAGCCAGCATGAATATAGCTAACATCATCGTAAATACTATTCTTAAGTTTTTCATAGTTCTGTTGTTTTGCTTAATAATTTTTACGTTAAATTTTCAGGGCTGTTTTATGTGTAATTTGTTGATTTATAGCGATTTTCGATTAAAAATGATGCAAAATGAATGCTTGGAATTGATGGGTTTGTACTATTAGTGGGAATGGTCAGGCCTAATTTCAATGTATAATTCCTGCTTTCCTGTAAGGATCAAAAGCTCCGGGTTTATACCTTAGCAGTTCGTTAGAAAAATACTTACTGTTTACATGCCTGAAGTAATCATCACCCCCTGCACCGCCGAAGACCTGCACACCCTGCAGGATATTGCCATTAACTCCTACGGTGACCATTATTTATACTTGTGGTACGATAGCGGCATGTGGTACATAGACCGCAGTTTCAGCGATAAAGCCCTGAAAACCGAACTTGCCGATACCAATGCAGCTTTCTTCCTGATCTATGAGGGCGATGAACTGGTGGGCTTCCTGAAACTGAATATTGATAAAGAGTTGGAAGGTTTTACTGCCGAGGAAAGTCTGGAACTGGAGCGGATCTATCTTACCAAGGCTGCATCGGGGCGTGGCATAGGCCGTAGAGTAGTGCATTTTACCGTTGATTTTGCCAAAGAAAGGAACAAACGCGTTGTATGGCTAAAAGCCATGGACAGCAGCCGCTCCGTTGATTTTTACGAGCAGAATGGTTTTGTGAAATGCGGTACTTATACTCTGGATTTCGAGGCCATGAAAGAAGAGTACCGCGGCATGTATGTAATGAAGCGGGAGCTTCTATAAAGTATAAATAGCAGACATTGAGTTAAACTATAGCAACCTTACCCGGCAGCTCACGCGTTATTACTCATTTTAAACAGCACTTTGGATACTATACTTGATATACTCATTATTGGCGCCGGACCTATCGGACTTGCAACCGGCATAGAAGCTAAAAAAGCTGGCCTAAGTTATGTGATCGTGGAGAAGGGATGCTTGGTGAACTCACTCTACAACTACCCGCTTTACATGACCTTTTTCTCCACTGCCGACAGGCTGGAAATTGGCGGAATGCCTTTTGCCTCTATTCGTGCTAAACCAAACAGGGCAGAGGCACTGGAGTATTACCGCAGGGTTACAGATGCGCATGCGCTGCATGTTAATTTGTTTGAAGAAGTTACAGGCGTAGTGCAGGAGCAGGGCTATTACAGCATCAGTACAAGCAAATCAACATACAAAGCTAAAAACATAGTTATAGCCATTGGGTTTTATGGCATCCCGAACCTGCTCAACATAAAAGGGGAGGAGCTGCCCAAAGTACGCCACTATTATTTCGACCCGCATTACTACTATAAACAGAACGTGCTGGTGATTGGCGCAAACAACTCTGCCGCCGATGCAGCCCTGGAAACCTGGCGGAAAGGTGCCAATGTAACCATGGTAGTGCGCGAACCGGAGCTTGGAAGTATAAAATACTGGACAAAACCTGACCTGGAAAATCGCATAAAGGAATGTTCCATTACAGCATACTTCAGTTCTAATGTAGTGGAGATACGTGAGCATGAGGTAGATATACAAACACCGCAGGGGCCTGTAACTATAGCCAATGATTTTGTGCTGGCCATGACCGGCTATCAACCAGACTTTAGTTTCCTGCAGAAGATAGGCATTAACCTGACCAATGATTTTAAGCGCTACCCGCAGTATGACCCTGATACCATGGAAACCAATCTGCCCGGCGTGTACCTGGCAGGTGTTATCTGCGGTGGCATGGATACACACATCTGGTTTATAGAAAACTCGCGCGAGCACGCCGTTAAAATTGTAAAAAATATAGCAGAGGAAGCAAACACCGGAATTTAAACTAAATTTGCAGCCGAGATTTATCGGAGGTGTTGTTCTGGTGAAAGCTATATGAAAAACCTGATTTTATACTTTATACTTTTCCTGATGCTGGCAGCCTGTAGCAGCGAGCAACCTGAGCAGCAAAAAGTGGCAGTAGAAGAACCTGTCATCAATCCTGCCCTGATGGTGAAAGCCAGTTTAAAGTGTGAGGAAATTGCAGGCACAGATGAAGCAAACCCTGAAGCTATAGTATACCTGCAATACAACGAGGTACAGCACGCTGTTGATACCGTTAGCACCTGCTCTGTTATTGCTCCGGAGATGTACCGTAACTATGATATTCCGAAAGAGGCGCTCTCGGCCTGTGGTGGCTGGTGGGCTGGCAACGGTACCTTCTTTTATACTTTAAATGAAGGCGATACCAGCCTGATAGTAATGGAAGCACGGCGGGCTCAGAGCCAGGATACTATACCTTTCCAATACAAACCTAAAACCCGGATACCTATACAATAAGTACAAGTACAACCAAAGCAGGCAGCCGTCTGCTTTTTTATTTCAGAAGCTGCTTTTGTGGCTTAACACACAATCATGACCAGAAAACAGAATATTATTATACTTATACTTGGCGCATTGGCTGCGTTGGGCCCATTCGCTATAGACATGTACCTGCCAGGTTTTCCGGCTATTGCCAAGGACCTTAGAACAGACATTTCGCATGTTGCCCTCTCGCTTACGAGTTATTTTATCGGTATATCGGTAGGGCAGCTGATATATGGCCCTTTGGTAGACAGGTTTGGGCGTAAGAGGCCGCTGGTATTTGGCCTGAGCCTTTTTGTGCTGGCCTCTGTGGGCTGTGCTTTCGCACCAAGTGTGGAGTGGCTGATAGGTCTCAGATTGTTGCTTGCTCTGGGCGGTTGCGTGGGCATGGTGGCCAGCCGTGCCGTAGTGCGCGATGTGTTCCCGGTTTCTGATATTCCGAAGGTATTCTCGATGCTGATGCTGGTAATGGGTGTAGCCCCGATCATAGCACCAACTATAGGTGGTTTTGTTACCTCTACGCTGGGCTGGCGATACATCTTTGCGGTGCTTACAGGTATAGGAGCGCTGGTTTTAATGGCAGTTGCGTTCCTGCTGCCCGAAAGTAAAGGGCCAGACCCTACGCTGTCGCTGAAGCCAAAGCGCGTGCTGGGTGAGTTCTTAGCAGTTTTAAAAGAGCCTGTTTTTGTAGTTTACGTGTTGGCTGCCAGTACGGCGCAGGCAGGTATGTTTGCTTACATCACAGGCTCTCCGTTTGTGTTCATGAACATTTTCGACCTGACAGAAACGCAGTATGGCTGGGTGTTTGGCTCAAATGCCTTTGGGTTTATTTTAGGCAGCCAGTTAAACAACCTGGCCCTGAAGCGACGGACATCGGCACAGGTTACACTAAGGGCTGGAGTGGTGCAGTTTGCAGCAGGTATGCTTCTGCTGTTGGGTAACTACTTTGGCTTTTTAGGTGCTACGGCCTCTCTGTTCCTGATCTTCACTTATATGTTCTGCCTGGGCTTCATTGGCCCGAATGCTACTGCACTGGCACTGGCACCTTTTGCCCGTAATGCTGGCAGCGCCTCCGCTATCATGGGAAGTATACAAATGGCAACGGGTGCGCTGGCCTCGGCTCTGGTAAGTACCTTTCACAACAACACGTCTACACCTATGATGGCTGTAATGGCAGGTGCCACAGTAATCAGTTTAAGCTTGTTGCTTGGGTTTAGAAAATATGCTACCCGGGCGATGATGGTAGATGCGAGTGGTAGGTAGTGAGGATGGAGGTTTAAAGAGTAGTAGTTATTTCAGTAACGTTAACGCGTTTATGAAGATTTGGCAATTGAAAAATGTTAACTTCAATTAACCGAAAAAGCAAAAGAGCGATTTAAAGTTAAATGCTTTAGGTCCGGCCATAATTTTATAAGCACCCTGTTAGCCGCCGCCCTTCAGTATTTAAGCAACTTCGAAATCTGTAAACTACCTTACCCGCCTAAACCTGTTTGCAGAAATCGGAATATCGACTAAATTTTTAAGCTGTTTCATTCCTTGCAGCACAGTATAATTGAAGCGCCATTCTTGCCTATCAGTAAGCATTTTTTCGCCTCAACAAACTGTACTTAAAGGATATTTATACTTACTTTAAGAACTTTAGAACAAAGGCAACCGGTGCTTTCTAGAGCAGCCCTTAAAACCGAACACGGGCTATTGCCCGTGACTCTCCGAAACTTGCTGGACAATCACCTTGATGTCTTCAGGGCTAATGGGCTTATGAATAAAGCCTGATACGATTGCATACTCCTGACTTTTAGCCATGTCTCCCACATCCAGGGAAGATGTCAGGATGTATAGGCTGCATTTTTCCCGGAGCTTCAGTTCAAGGGGAGGCAGGGCATCCAAAAACTCCCATCCGGCGAAAGCAGCATACGAAGGCCATTCCTTGACGATGGCCTGCAGCAAGCCTGTTTCGGTCTCCGGCTTCGGCAATTCGGTGGCCAGTAGTGTTGCCGCTATAGCTAAAACTGCATCACTAAAATATTCGAGCCGATCCGTTGGTCGATGATTGTGCATAAGAACGGTTTAAAAATCAATAATTTGCTTGTTCACTTATATACAGCTTTCCAATATTTCCAATCCTTCCTCTGCTATTTCCTGCCTCATGGTAAGTGGTGGAAAAAGAGTGAGTGTTTTCCCCTGGGTAGTGAACAGCAGTCCCTTTTTCAGGCTTTTTTGCTGAATGCGAGCCGCATACTTTTGATCGCTAACTTCTATACCGATAGCCAGCCCCAGTATGCGCAGGGTAGCGCCATTCTTAAATTTCATTTGACTGAGCCTGGCGGTAAAGTGCTGGCTCAGGGAATCGACGTTGCTTAGTATTGTTTCCTTGTCTTCTATCCAATAACGAATATTTGCAATAGCCGCTTCTACCGCCAAAGGATGCCAGCCATAAGTAGAATAAAACTGAAATCCATTCTTCAGCACTTTGCTGGCGATGTCTGCTGTAGTAATGCAGGCGCCCATAGGCACGAATCCTCCGGTAATGGCTTTAGCGAGGCAAAGAATATCTGGCTGTATTCCAAAATGCTCACAGGCAAACAGCTTTCCCGTTCTTCCAAAACCGCAGGCTACTTCATCTATCACCAGCAGGGTTCCATACTGCCTGCACAAAGCACTTATCCTTTTCATAAAGGCATGCTCCGGTATTATTACACCCAGGTTGCAGATGACCGGCTCCATTATCAGTGCAGCAATGTCTTTATTCTTCAATCTGACTTCTACCTTATCGGCAGCCTTATCATCCAGGGGAGGCTTGATTTTTATACAATTCGGCAAAAGGTTATTGAACCGCTTCCTGTTTTCTGAAGTACCAATACTTAATGTACCTATAGAGTTGCCGTGATAACTTCCTTCCACAGAAAGGAATTTTTTTCTCCCTGTGTACAACATGGCTATTTGCATAGCCGCTTCCACCGCTTCGGTGCCGCCCGTGGCACGAACACTTTTTTGCAGTTCACCCGGAGTAATGGACGCCAGCAATTCAGCAAGGTCCACCCAGCCTTGGTAGTGGTAGCCTGGAGCTACATAGTCGGGTATTTTGGAAGGGTCTATTTTTGACTGTATTTCTTTTCTTTTCCAGCCCAGATTCCCCACGCACCAGCCTGAATTAAAATCAATATAGCGCTTGCCGAGATGATCGTAAATAAATTCATCTGTTGTTCGCGCCACTTGTATATCCTCAGGTTCTTCTGTGGATAAAAAGAACTGCTTTTCTCTTGATTGCTGTTTCATAATAGATTTTAAACCACAGAGAGGGGATGAAATAGGTGTATCAACCCAAAAGCTGTACAACCTGTGCCAACTTTTGGGTTGATACGATTTATGCTACCTTCTTCTCAAATGTTGCTTACTCCTGTTTTTCTTTGACATCATCATGATGCCAACAGTTACAAGCAAAGCCGTAGTAGCTGCCTTCCCGATAAAAGCCGAGCGGTTATACTTCCATTCAGCTTGCCAGCCCCGTTCTTTCCAGGGATTGGGAATAACGCCGTGTTTTAAATCATTGATTTTTCCCTGTATCACATCTACCCGGTCTGCCAATAGGAGCATCATCCAGTGCTTGGCGTTAGCTTCGCTGTACTTATAGGCATAGCGGCGGATAGCGCCACTTAGGCCTGCAGGCGGTGTAGAAGTACCAAATACACGGGTAACACCGGGTCGCTCTATAGAATGTAAGATCTCCATGTCTAGCGGCTGCTGGGGTGCCTTTTCATAATCGAGACGCTGGTGGTCCGCACCGTTCGTGTGCTTCATTGGATATTGGGGATCGTTTTCCGGATCTGCATCCATGCCCCAGCCGGGTATTTCTTTGGCGCGTGCCATATTGTTTTTGGCAATTATCCGATCCTGGAACTCCTCTATTCTGTCTTCTAATGCTCTTTTCATAAAAATAGGTTTTAAACGTTGGCTCTTGGTGGAATTAACAAAGGTTTGATGATGTTGTCCAGCTTTTTGGAAAACATGCGGTAGGCATTCGGTATTTCTTCCAGTGGAAAACGGTGCGTAATGATTTCCTTTGGATTGATCCTGCCACTCATGACGTGATCGATCATTTTAGGCAGCAGCCGTTTTACCGAGGCCTGGTTGCCCCTTATGGTTAAGCCTTTATTCATTATACTGCCGAGCGGAACGAGGTTCCAGGGTGGACCGTATACACCAATAATAGATACGATACCACCTTTTTTAACGGAATTAACAGCCCAATGAAAGGCAGTCGCATCGCCGGCCTGCAGCATCAGTCCTTTGCCGGTGATGGATTGCAGAGCACCGCCGGTGCCATCGCAGCCCACCGCATCAATACACACGTCAGCGCCAAAATAATCGGTGGTTTTTTTCAAGAATACAACCGGGTCTTTCATTTCTCTGAAGTTGTAAGCCTCAGCAAAGGCAAATCTGCGGGCAAACTCCAGGCGGTATTCCAGGTGGTCAATAACAATAACACGTCCGGCACCAAAAAACCAGGCAAAGCGGGCTGCCAAAAGACCAACCGGGCCGGCGCCAAACACCACCACGGTATCGCCTTTCTGGATGCCGCCCTGCTCTGCAGCCTGGTAGCCAGTGGGTACCACATCGGTCAGGAGCACGGCATTTTCCGGGTCCATGCCTTCCGGAATTATGGTGGGGCTTACATCTGCGTACGGTACCCGAACGTATTCGGCCTGTCCGCCATCATACCCCCACCGGTGTGGGCATAGCCAAAAAAGCCGGCTACGGCTGTGGCTTCCGGATTTGATTCATGGCAGTTGCCATAGAGTTCCTGCTTGCAATGCGGGCAGGTACCGCAGGCCACGTTAAAGGGTACCAGTACATGGTCGCCCACTTTCAGTTTTTTTACCCCGGATCCAACTTCTTCTACTATACCTGTAAATTCATGACCAAAGGTCATGCCCACACGGGTGTCCGGCACCATCCCATGGTACAGGTGAAGGTCCGAACCACATATCAAGGATCGGGTGACCCTGACAATGGCATCCATTGGATGCTTGATTTCCGGCTCCGGCCGGTTACGGTCTGCCCTGATTTGGAAGGGCCCGCGAAAGTTCATTGCTAACATAGGCGTATTATTAAGATGAAAAAATCAGATAAATAGTATCCAGCGGAAGTGGGTTTGATGCACTTCCTTCATGCATGGGTGAAGGGTAGATTGAACAGGAAAGGGTGATCAGGGTGGATCAAACAAGGAGAAAAGCTACAAAAAGCTCGCCTGCTTTATTCTGGACAAATTCTGGTTGCTTGAACGTGGTTTTTAAACACAGCAGTAAAATAAAAGATATTCTTTATTTTACTTATGGATTCATTTACGGTTGCACAAAAGGAGCGGTAACTGATAAAACACCCATTTTACCTGAAGGAAATACCTGTTATCTGAGCGAAATACTTAAATGTTGCTGATATACGGTTAGTGGCTAGGAAATAAGATTTCTAACAGAATACCTTGCGTATAGGAAAGTGCAAACAATGTTAGTTTGGAAACAGGAGAAAATGGAGGGAATACTAAGGTGGAAATTTATTTTGCTTTGAAAACAAAAACCCGCTTATTTGCTAAAACAAGCGGGTTTTTAAAGTTTTGATTTAGACCAAAGAATTGAATTATCGAACCTATTCCACAAAGGTTTATATGCTGTGGAAGAATGCTTCAAGATAGGGGAGAGCCAGGCCAGAACTCCCTATTTTATATAACAATAAGTATTTACAGCAATATTTCTGGTTCCTTGGATAAATTTATTGGCATGTAGGGCTAACTTAATTGCTGCTATAGGGGCCTGCTATGTATACTCTAGCTATTCAGAAATTGTATACCTCGTCTAATACAACGAGGTATATTATTCCTTAACTTCCTCAGCTATAAGAGCAAGGGTTTTGTTATACTTCTCGATTATGCCATCATACTTGGCAATAATTTCATCAAAGCTGTTAAAATGCCTCAGGTTGTTTTGAATTTGCGGCTCCCGCAGCACTTGTTCCCAGTTTCCGTTATTATTCTTATCCTGTATTAAAAAAGTATTTATGGCTGGCTCCAGTTTTTCTCTCTTATAGTCGTTCATGTCTGCGTTTAGCAGGTTCAGCCAGGGGATGTCTTCCTGGTAGAGCTCCAGAATGTTGTTCAGCAATTCTTTATTTTCGATAATATCCAGCTTGCCCGAAGCTTTTAATCCTTCGTACCGGCTGTTGTTCGAATTAAAATGGGTGGTGTTATACATAACCCACTTGTATTGGTTTAAACTATCTTGTTGCAGAGGTAAACCATAAGCAACATTGTAAAAGTAATTAAACCCCTTTTTTACAATTTTATAGGTTTTAACATCACCTTCCAACTCCGTAAGGTCCTTTTGCAGATCTACCTGCAGGCCTGTCAGAAATTCTCTCTCCTCCTGTTTTAAATGGTTATGCTCGCTCCAATTATGCAGCCACAGCGATAGGGTTATAGCAAAAACGATAATACCAATCTCAATTAAGGTCTCTTTAAGCTTGTGCTTCCAACCGGTATCAGGGTCTTTCATCACATTATAAACTGCTTTGGTGTGTTTTACAACTTCTAATTCAGCCATGGTTTTATTTTGAGGAACAAATATATTGTTTTAAAGATATTATTTATGAATCCAGATCAGTGAATAAAATCAGTAAGGCTGTAAAAGGAGGAGTTAAAAGGCTATAATCACTCTACTTTTCTTAAAGACTGTGAAAGGACAATAAAATAGAAAGATAACCACAGGAATACCAACAATTGTGAACAGATGCTACAGGCAAGTATAAAAACTGAAGCTATAGTATAGCTTGAAATATGTTATACCTCCTGTTGTACCACAGCGTGTTGCTTAGTTCGGCTGACCAGGTATACCCCCGCGAAGATCAGCAAAGCATAGAGCGCTTTCTCAACAGTAAACACATCTTTACCGAAGCCAACAGCTATAAGTATAGCCAGCACAGGTTGCAGGTAAATGTAAGCACCCACCAAAGACGGATTGGCATAGCGCAGTGCCCAGGTGTTAAATAGGTAAGCAATTATAGTTACTGCAAAAACCATGAACAGCAACGCCAACCAGATAGAAACAGGAAAAGAGCTATAGTTTGGTGCTGTAAATTGCTGCCAGCCAAAAGGTATAACCAGCACAGCACCAACAGCAAATATGCGGCTTACTACAGTTATAGCTTTATACTTTTGCATCAGGGGTTTAACCAGCACCAGGTACATGCCAAACGATATTGCATTCAGGATAATGAGCAGATCGCCTGCTAGGTTGCCACTTGTGCTTTCGCCGCGCGAAGTATAAATAAGCAGCAATGCCCCGGCACAGGCAAGTACAATACCGGATATTTTCCGGCTGCCAACCCGCTCTTTCAGAAGTATAGCCGAAAAGATAAGTACGATAACCGGCACTATCACCATCAGCAGGGCAGCGTTTATAGGGGCCGTAAGGTTTAGTCCGCCAAAAAAGCAAAGCTGGTTTAAAGCTATACCTGTTACGCCACAGGCAATAGAGCGCAGGTTGTCGGCACGGCCAACAATCTTTTCTTTCACCACCAGTCTGGAAAATATGCCAAAGAAAATTGCAGCCGAAACCACCCGTATCAGGATCAGGCCATAGGGTCCGACATACTCTGGCATTACTTCTTTGGCTATACTATAATTGCTGCCATATATCAGCGCAACTGTAAAAAGCGCCGCATGCACCTGCACTTGTTTGTTCATGCCGCAAAGGTACCTGTATATTTCTTTTGCACCGTATAAGGATGAAAAACAAAAGTCACTTCTAAATGTGAATTATATGAGCAATATGCCCCTAACGGTGAGGCGATCTATTGAAATAACAGGTCTGTTTTTCCTGGGTTGGATAGTGGTGTTAGCACATGGTTTGCTGGCACCCTTGCTGATGGCTTTTTTTATCAGCATTATTCTGCTGCCGGTTTACAGGTTTTTTCATAAGCGGAAGGTGCCGGAAGCATTGTCTATTGTGTTAAGCCTGTTATTGCTGGCAATAGTAGTAGGGCTTATTGTTTGGTTCTTCTCTTCGCAGATCGGTAACCTGATCCAGGATTTTCCTGTCATCCAGAAAAACGTTACAAATCACCTGAATGCTCTTAGCGGCTGGATAGAATCTAAAACACCATTCTCTTCAGACGAACAGATAAAGTTTATCAACGAACAAAGTAACAAGTTGCTGGGGTTTGCAGGTAACCTGTTAAGCGGTGCTGCCGGCTCTGTTACATCAATTCTGATCTTTTTGGGTCTGCTGCCAATCTATATTTTCCTGATCCTTTTTTACCGTAACCTGCTGTTGCGTTTTGTGTTTCTCTGGTTTCCGCGTGATAACCATGATAAGGTAGAAGAAACCCTGCGGGAAATGCAGGTGATCATAAAAAGCTATCTTTGGGGCCTGCTGATACAGGTTACCTACATGACCATACTGCTGGGCGGCATTCTGCTGATCATTGGTATCAAACATGCCTTGCTCATCGGTCTGATCTTCGCTTTCCTTAACCTGATACCTTACGTAGGTGCGCTGCTGGGTAATATTATAGGTGTGTTGTTAACGCTGGCCTCTTCGTCGGAGCTTTGGCCTATACTTGCAGTGCTGGGTACAATTGCCGGAGTTCAGTTCCTGGATAACAACATCCTGATGCCGCGCATTGTGGGCTCAAAGGTTAAAATAAATGCCCTGGCTACTATTGTGGGCGTAATTGTGGGCGGCGAGATAGCAGGTATAGCAGGTATGTTTCTGTCGCTGCCCATCATTGCAGTGCTCAAAGTTATCTTCGATAGAACGGAGCCACTGAAACAATGGGGCGTTCTATTCGGGGATGAAAGGCCCGGAAGCAGCCCCATGGAAGTACCAGCCCTACGCAAAAAAAGCGACCATGTAAGAGAAAAACTGGAGCAGGAAAATAAAGTAGAGCCGCCACATAAGTAAGCAACACAAGTATAAAAAGCCTGGGGCGCAAGTATAAGTTTTGAAATGACGTGTGTGCAATTTTAGAAACACCTGTAGCGGGTGCTATACTTATACCTCTTTGCGCTCAAATTCGTAGCTTTGCCTTTACCCGAAACGGGAAAAAGTATAGACAAATGATTCACCCGAACATACCATTGGCCGAGCGCATGCGGCCGCACAACCTGGACCAATATTACGGCCAGAAACACCTGGTAGGACCAACCGGCATCCTGCGCCGCTACATAGAAGGCGGCGTTATCCCAAGTATGATCCTGTGGGGACCTCCTGGAGTAGGCAAAACTACGCTGGCCAACATCATTGCCAACCAGATGAAAGTGCCTTTTGTGGCGCTTAGCGCTATTAATTCCGGCGTAAAAGACATCCGTGAAGTTATAGACCAGGCCAAAAAGCGCCAAGGCACAGTCCTTTTTATAGATGAGATCCACCGCTTTAATAAATCTCAGCAGGATGCTTTGCTCGGAGCTGTGGAGAAAGGTACAGTAACGTTGGTTGGTGCTACTACCGAAAATCCCTCTTTCGAAGTAATCTCAGCTTTACTGTCGCGCTGCCAGGTATATATACTCAAGCACCTGAGCAAAGACGAACTGATAGAGCTGGTTGACAAAGCCCTGGCCGAAGATGAATGGATGCGCCACCGCAATGTGCGCGTGCAGGAGTACGAGGCGCTGCTGACCATATCCGGAGGCGATGCCCGTAAATTGCTGAACCTGCTGGAGATTGTAGCCGAGGGGGTGAAAGGCGATGAAGTTATAGTTACCAACGAACTTGTAAAACAGGTAGCGCAGCAGAACATCGTGATGTACGACAAGTCCGGTGAGATGCACTACGACCTGGTTTCGGCCTTCATCAAATCCATACGTGGTTCCGATCCTAATGCTGCTGTGTACTGGCTGGCCCGCATGATCGAAGGCGGCGAAGATCCTAAGTTTATTGCCCGCAGGTTGCTTATTGCAGCTTCAGAAGATATTGGGCTGGCTAACTCTAATGCGCTGCTCATGGCTACATCCTGTTTCCAGGCGGTGCAGATGATTGGTTACCCAGAGGCTGAGATTATACTTTCTCAGTGCACGGTATATCTGGCCACCTCACCTAAGAGCAATGCCTCTTACAAAGCCATCAAAACGGCCAGAGCACTGGTTCAGCAAACCGGAAATCTGCCTGTACCGCTGCACATCCGCAATGCTCCAACCAAATTGATGAAGGAGATTGGCTACGGCAACAACTACAAGTATGCCCACGACTACGAAGGAAACTTTGTGCAGCAGGATTTTATGCCGGAAGGCATGAGCCAGACAAGGCTATACGAGCCCGGCCAGAACGCCCGCGAAAACGAAATGCGCAAGCAACTGCAGGCCCAGTGGGGGAAGAAGTATAATTATTAGTCTCGAGTTCCGAGTTCTGAGTTCCGAGTGATAAATTTTACTAACTCGTGACTCGGAACTCGCGACTCGGAACTCCTATAGTTGGTCTATAAAAACGGCTGTTTGGTCGAATAGTGCAGAAAGCCAGGTATAGCTATTGAACTATAAGCAGTAAATTTGTTTATTGTATGTGAAGCCACTGCTGCTTTCATACTTTAAAAGAACACAAACACAAAAACTGAATATGTTAAACTTCCTGAAATATGTGCTGGCAACCATTGTGGGCCTGTTCGTATTCTTCTTCGTAACGGTGCTTATCCTGATAGGCATTGCTGCAGCCTCAGCCTCAGACGACGATGTTAAAGTAGCCGAAAACTCCGTGCTGGAGCTAAAGCTGGATAAACAGATCACCGAGCGCGATCCACAAAACCCACTGGCCGAACTGGGCTTCTCTTTCGGCTCTTTCTCCAGCTCCGATGGCCTGGATCAGATCAAGAAATCTATCCGCAAGGCTAAAAACGACGACAACATCAAAGGTATTTTCCTGAACATGCGCATGGTTGATTCCGGCATGGGTAAACTGGAAGAGATCCGCAACGAACTGATCGAGTTTAAGAAGTCAGGCAAATTCATCGTTTCTTACGGCGACATCATGACCGAGAAAGGTTATTATCTGTCTTCGGTGGCCGATAAGATCTACCTGAGCCCGCTTGGTGCGTTCGAATTCAATGGTATGGCTTCGGAGATATTCTTCTTCAAAGGCACTCTGGAGAAACTGGATATCAAGCCTCAGATATTTAAAGTAGGAGAGTTCAAAAGCGCAGTAGAGCCTTTCTTCCTGGACAAGATGAGCGAGGCTAACCGCACGCAGGTTAACTCTTTCCTTAATTCCATCAACGATTACCAGCTTCAGAACATCGCTAAGGCAAGAAAGAAAACATATGCTGAGCTGAAGAACATTTCTGATAACCTGCTGATCCGTGAAGCGGAAGATGCCAAGAAGTATGGCCTTATTACGGATGTGGGTTACTACGACCAGGCTATTTCTTTCATGAAGTCGAAAGCAGGCATCAAAGAAGACGAAAAGCTGCACCTTATTGGCCTGGACAAGTATAAAAAAGTGGCTGCCAAAGCAGAGGGCAAAAGCTCTAAGAACCGCATAGCTGTAATTTATGCTGAAGGTGATATTGTAGATGGTGAAGGCGATGACGATAACATTGGTAGCACCCGTTTTGCAGAAGCACTGCGCCAGGCACGCCAGGATGATAAAGTAAAAGCTGTTGTACTGCGTATCAACTCCCCGGGTGGTAGCGCCCTTGCATCCGATGTAATGTGGAACGAAATCCAGCTTACACGCAAGAAGAAGCCTGTAATTGCTTCTATGTCTGATGTGGCTGCTTCGGGTGGTTACTACATGGCAATGGGTTGCGACGCCATTGTAGCGCACCCTAACACTATTACTGGTAGTATAGGTGTATTTGGTGTTATCCCTAACATGCAGGGCTTCTTCAACAACAAGCTTGGCATTACCATAGACCACGTTAGCACAGGTAAATTCTCTGATATGCCAACTGTTAGCCGACCAATGACGGAGTTTGAACAGGAGGTAGTGCAGCGCGAGATCAACAAGATCTATGAAGTGTTTACAAGCAAAGCCGCACAGGGCCGTAAAATGTCGCAGGATCAGCTGAAGCAGTATGCATCTGGCAGAGTTTGGTCTGGTACTGAAGCTAAAGAGCGTAAGCTGGTAGATGAGTTTGGTGGACTTGAAAAAGCAATTGAGGTTGCTGCTGCTAAAGCCGGCATCAAAGACAAAGATTACCGCCTGAAAGAGCTTCCCCGCCAGAAATCATTCTTCGACTCTATGTTTGGCGATTTGGGTTCTGATGTAAGAGAAAGTGCTGTAAAAGCTGAGCTTGGCGAAATGTACCCGATGTATAAGCTTTACAAAAAAGTAGAAAACATTAAGGGTATTCAGGCCCGCATGCCTTACGACATTACCATCGAGTAAAGTATAAATGTGCATCTGAGGAAGTATATTCCTCAGCACAAAGTATAAACCGCTTCCGGACTTCTGATCCGGGAGCGGTTTTTTTTGTTTTAGCACAGGCTAATTTTTTGCAACTTGCCGGGGCGTCGGCGCAGAGGTATAAATTTAAACAATAGACTTACCCGTAATGAAAGTCATTTATTCTACCGTTTAGAATTGCCTACTTCGCAGTCCCAAAATCAACAGTAGCAGAAATTATTAAACAGTACCATAAACTTATGATGCAGCAATTACGAGAAGCAGCCGCTTACATAGAAAATACAACTGCCGGCTTTGGCGCCGAATTCGGTATTATACTTGGCACCGGGCTAGGCGCATTGGTGAAAGAAATTGAAGTACAGCACAGCCTGTCTTACGCCGATATCCCGCATTTCCCGGTATCTACGGTAGAGAGCCACTCAGGTAAGCTGATCTTCGGATTACTGGCTGGCCGTAAGGTTATAGTTATGCAGGGGCGTTTCCATTACTACGAAGGCTACACCATGGATCAGGTGGTTTTTCCGGTGCGTGTAATGAAGCTGTTGGGCGTGCAAAAGCTTTTCGTATCTAATGCAGCAGGTGGGTTAAACCCGCAGTTCAACACATCGGAGCTGATGGTGCTGACTGACCACATAAACCTGCAGCCATCTAACCCGCTGATCGGTAAAAACCTGGATGAACTGGGGCCACGCTTCCCGGATATGAGCGACGTGTACGATGAGCATATGATTCGCCAGGCAATGGTTATTGCTGAAGATGCCGATTTTGACCTGCGTGAAGGGGTATATGTGAGTGTGCCGGGCCCAATGCTGGAAACTCCTGCCGAGTATAACTACCTGCGTGTAATTGGTGCTGATGCCGTTGGTATGTCTACAGTGCCTGAGGTGATTGCTGCCCGCCACATGGGTATGCCTGTTTTTGCCGTTTCGGTTATCACAGACATGTGCACACCAGACCGCCTGAAGAAAGTGAAATTAGCTGACATTCTGGAGGCCGCTGCCATTGCCGAGCCACGCATGACCATGCTTATCCGTGAGCTGATCAGGTTACAGTAGAAGTATAAATTATAAAGCATGAAGCCGTGGGAAGTTTTTTCACGGCTTTTTGTTTGTGTATGGGTTTGGGTTAAGGAATATGGAATTGGTACATAGTTACTGTTGTCCAACCACCCCTAGCTCCTCTTGTCAAAGGAGAAGAGAAGATTCTTTGCCAACTGTAAACCTGATTTTAAACCTTTATACTCTTTGCCAGCATTCGCCTCGCCGGCTGGGCCTCACTTTTCTCCTTGATGAGAAAAGTAAGCAAAAGAATCAAGACGCTTTTGAACTCGCTGAACGCTCAAACAAAAAATCGTCAGTTGGTGCACCTGGTTTAGGCCGTTGCTTTGTAGCTACTGTTTTCACCTCACCCTAGCCCTCTCCTCTGAGGAGAGGGGATTCTGTTCTAGTTTTATAACCGCTGGCTATCGAACCTGTTTCCAGTCCTTGGGTTGAGCGCCTTGGTGTGTCCGGTGCCCGCTAAGGGCAGGCTGCAGGCGGAGCCGAAGGCAGGGCTCGCCACAGCGCGATACCCTTTATCGAGGGCCCCTACCCCCAGGACGAGCCTTCGCGGGCTTGGAGCGAGCCAAAGCAAACTATAAAACGATAGGTAAGTAAGACTGAGGATAAAAGTCAATTTTGGAAGTATAGCCTACTTACAAATAGCTAACGCATTAACTATAGAATCTTCCTCTCTAGCCTCAAAAATTTATTACTGTATTATCACCGTTTTCCTGTCATATGCTAAATTGGTAAACACCCCAAAGCCACCTTGTATAGTAGATTTTATCTTAGAAGGCTGAGCAAAAGGATTACCATTGGCGCTTTTGGCATCGGAGGTAGATTGCAGGTATTCGTAATAAGCCTTCTCAATGTGGAACAGTGAGATCACGAGCGTATCGCCTTTTTCGTAGTTGTAGGCAGAGCCGAAAGAGGTACGCTTCCCATTGGTCAGATCGTCGTCAGAAACAAAATCCCGTTCTGAATCGGTGTGCAGGCTGTCGCGGTGCGTCATGTAGCGGTAGAAGTCCCGTGTATTCGGGTCATCCTGAAAAGTAGTTAGCAGGTACGCTTTTTCCTTGTCATTAAATTTCCACTCGATGGTATCTATGGGCACTTTCGGCAGAATGGTGGTAAAACCGGTTGCTTTACGGCCTTTACCGTCAGTTACTTCTATACTATAAATATCTCCGGGCTTGCCGGTCATTCGCTCAGGGCTTTGGTGAGAGTAGAGCTTGTTAGCTTCTTTATCGTAAACAGGCTGATTTACAAGCTTTATCCTGCGGCCATTGTGCGAGATGTATACTTCGGCATCTGCAACTAACGGCGACTCAGGCGGATCGAAATAAGCAGAAGTCTCAAGTATAGTGGCACGTAATGGTTTGCCCGGCTCCAGGTAACATTCCACTACCAGTTGCGGCTCGTGGTCCGGTAATTCTACTTCAATATCTTTTTCAAGGTCGCAGCCAGACAGCCACACCAGGAACGGAAGCAATAGCAAGTATAGTTTATAGTTGGCTTTCATCAGAATTTAAAGTTGTAGGTAACTGAAGGGATGATAGGGAACAGCGAAGCCTGCTTGCCCTGGAATTTAAGCGTTTCCTCTTCGTTTTCGTCTTTTATCTGCTCGAAGTACACAAAGTACGGGTTGCGCCTGTTGTAGGCGTTGTATATGTTGAATGTCAGGTCCGACTCGCCGCGGTTAGGCCGTAGTTTAAGCACAAGCCCGAGGTCGAGGCGGTGGTATGGGGCCAGCCTGAAGCTGTTTCGGTCTGAGTAAATTGGTACTACGGTTGGTTCTTTCCCCTCCACATCCTGAAAAGCAAAGCGCGCTACCGGCAGCGAGTACGCATTACCGGTACCGTATACAAAAGCACCTGTCAGGTTAATGCGCTTGCTGAGCTGGTGCAAAAGTACAAGGCTTATATCGTGGCGGCGATCGTAGCGGGTCGGGAAGGGGCGGCCTTCGTTTATCTCGTCGAACTGGCGGTAGGTCCACGATAAAGTATAGCCTATCCAGCCGGTGGTGCGGCCTTTTATCTTCTCGAAGTATAGTTCAGTGCCGTAGCTTTCGCCTTTACCAAACAGGAAATCATTTTCCAGGCTGTCGTTCACAAACAGGTTGGCACCATCACGGAAGTCGATCTGGCGGTGCATCCACTTGTAGTATACTTCGTTGGTTAGCAAAAACTGACCGTTGTTAAACAGTTTGCTCACGCCCAGCGCTGCTTGCTGCGAGCGTTGCGGTTTCACAGTTGGGGTAGAAGGGTACCAGACATCGGTAGGCAGCGAAGCACCCGAGTTGGCAACCAGGTGTATGTACTGCATCATGCTGGCGTAGCTGCCTTTCAGGGCCACACTTTCTGAGAGGTTATACTTTGCTGATGCCCGCGGTTCCAGCGCCAGGTATGTTTTGCCGCCATTGTTGAAACCCGATACCCGCAGGCCATAGTTAAGCGAAAGCTGTGCATTGGCCACGTAATCATCAGAAGCATAAACACCAAACTCAGTAGCTTTATACTTGTTGCCGGCACTAAAAGAGAGGTGGTTATCGTCGGAGTCGAAGTTGAGGCGGCCCACGGTAAAGTCATGCCTTGTAGCCGAAGCTCCAAAGCGTAAGGTATGGCCTTTATCCATTAGCAGGTCGAAATCTGTTTTCAGGGTCAGGTCCTGTATGTCGGAGGTAAGCTTGAAGGTGAAAATATCGATCTGGTTGCTGATGGTGTACTGGTAGCCGGTACTGATTAGCGAAGTATTTGCCGATAGCCGCGGATTAAATTTATGTTTCCAGCGCAAAGCTCCTACCGTATTGCCCCAGTCAAAGCCGAATTTAAAATCATTGTCCTCAAAACCAAAGAAATCGCGGCCGTGGTAACCGCTCAGGAAAAGCTCATCCTTCTCGCCAAGCTTATAATTTACTTTGCCATTAAGGTCGTAGAAATAATAATCTGGAATTCGGTCGTAGTCTTCATCGTCTTCGTTCATGCTGTTTATCCGGCGCGTAAAAACATCGAAATAAGTACGGCGGCCGGAAAGGATAAAGGAGCTTTTATCTTTTACCAGAGGACCGTCTATGGTTAGGCGGGAGGCAATAAGGCCCAGGCCACCGCTTGCCCTGATGCGTTCTTTGTTACCCTCGTTCATTTTTACATCTACTACCGACGATAACCTGCCTCCGAACTGTGCCGGGAAGCCGCCTTTGTACAGCTCCACACTCTCCACAGCATCGGGGTTAAACACGCTGAAGAATCCAAATAGGTGAGAGGCATTGTAAACAACAGCATCATCCAACAGCACCAGGTTCTGGTCGGGGCCGCCGCCGCGCACATACAAGCCGCTGGAGCCTTCGCCACCCGACTGCACACCCGGTTTTAGCTGCAGTGTTTTTATCAGGTCTACCTCACCGAAAATGGCAGGCAAAAGTTTAGCTTCTTTGGTGCTGAGCTTTTCTACGCTCATCTGGTTGGCATTAAACTTTTGTTGCAGGGAGTTTGCTTCTACCACCACTTCGCTCAGCTGGCTGTTAGCGGTGGCCATACTTATGTTTACTGTCTCGCCTGAATTGATGACAGATACCTGTTTTGTGGTAGTCTGGTAGCCAATATAAGTGGCCTGTAAAGTATAATCTCCGGAAGGCAGGTTTAAAGTATAAAAGCCTCTGGAATCGGTAATGGCTCCTGCCTGCAAAGCAGGCACGGCCACTGTGGCTCCAACGAGCGCTTCGCCGGTTTCGGCTGCTCTAACAAAGCCTCTCACACTAAAGGTAGATTGTGCCAAAGCGGGGCTTAAAAGCGAGAGTATTAGCAGAACCGGTAACAGAAAAATAGGTACACGCATGGTAGCGGCGGTATTGATTAATTAGTGAAGTTAGGTAAAGTGTTTAAGAATATGAGGGTTAAACAACAAGGTTTGCCAAAGTAACGCTCTAGGTGCCTAATTGTTTATAAATTATTTAAGAAGAATAAAATAAAAAAAGCCACATCCATTCAGATGTGGCTTTGAAGGTATAAATCAGAAATACAAGCCTCAGCCTTGGTATAGTTCCAGAATACGGTGCTTAAAGTAAAACTCGCAGGTGCTTTGCAGTAGCTCGGTCTGTACTTTGTTTTTGTTGTTCAGCGATTCCATGTAAGAGAACAGGTCTATAGTACCGGCTTCGTAGCGGCGCTTTGCAGCTTCAAAGGCTTTGTTGGCGTATTCGATGTTAGCCTGAGCTGTGGCATACTTTTCTCGGGCTGCCAAAACATCCTGATAAGCATTCTGAACGGTTTGCTGCAGTTGGTTCTGTGCGGCTATGTAATCAAGCTCAGCGTTGCGCAAATCCAGTCGGGCAGTCTGCGTTTCGAAATGGCTGCTCAGCCCTCTGAAAACAGGTATACTTAAGCTCAGCTGCACAATTTTCTGCTGGTTCTGGTCCAGCTGCTCGAAGTATGGAATGTTCTGGTATGTGTTGGTTTCTGTGTTTAACTCTTGTATGTTGTTAGAGTAATTAGAACCGATAATGCCATCCAAGGAAAGGGTAGGCGAGATACCGCTGCGGGCAATTTTCATACTTTGTTTAGTGGCTCCCAGGTTCGCTTTTGCTGCTTTCAATTGCGGCGAGTTGGCTAAAGCTCGTGCCATCACAGAGTCGAGAGGAGGCAGGGGAGCTGTTATATCCAGTGTTGTAGTGGGGGCCTGCAGCTCATAATTTGCATCAGGGCCGGCATTTATCTGTTGCGCAAGCGCCTGCACGGTAGCGCGGTAGCTGTTCTCGTTCGTGATCAGGTTGAGCTGTTCGGTTGCCAGTTGCGATTTAAGCTGGTAAACATCCTGCTCGGTTCTGGTGCCGGCTTTCTCAAGCTTCTCCATCTTCTGCACCTGCGATTGCAACAGGGCAATGCGGTCTTTCGAGATGTTGATGTTCTCGCGGTCAAGTATAGCCTGCAGGTAGTAGCCAGTAACAGCTGCTTCCATCTCTATTTCGGCCTGTGCCTGAGTATACTTGCCTGCCTGTGCCTGGGCTGCAGCTTTTTTCAGCTCGAAGTATCTCGAAAAACCATCGAACAATACTAACTGACCGGCTATGTAAGGGTTAGAGGTTGTGGTGTTGCCTCTGCGTACCTGTCCCGACACGTTATCGAAGGTAAGACCGTTGATGCGGCTGGCATCGGCGCGGGCTGTAATGGTGGGCAGGTAAGCAAATTGTGTGCGCCTGAGGTTAACCGATGCTTTGCTGCTGTTGTGCTGTGCCTGGCGCAGTGCCACGTTGTGCTGGCGGGCCAGTTCTATACTTTGCTCCAGTGTAAGAGTTTGCTGGGCCTGTGCCTGTAAAGAAAAAACAGCGCAAAAGAGTAGCCCTCCCAGCTTTTGGAGCAGGGCTCTGGTAGAAAAAAGATTCATAGTTTTATTTTATACTTAGTGGCGTGTTGTGATTATAGGTTAAGCCATACAGCCCGCAGCTTCAGTTGCTGCTCCGTAGCGTTAGGGGCAGGTTGCAGCACATAAAGTGTCTCTTTCTCTACCTGCATTACTTTGCCCTTCAGTTTTTTCTTATTGATCTTGCCTGCCGAGTTCTTTCTGCCAACCTCGAACACGATCTTGTCACCTGGCTTCATTTCCTGCAACTGGGTGCCAATTATGTCGCGGATCGTGAGCGGAGTGATTTCTTTGCCGTTCATGCTCAGCAGTTGGTCTCCTGTTTTAAAGCCTATCTTCTTGCCAAATTCATCCAGGTCTTCGGTATCAGCAACGGTTATCTTATCGGCTTCTTTGTCGTAGCCCGGCATAAAACCGCCATAGGAGTTTATAGTTTGCTTAGCAGTTGGCTGAAACTCTATACCTACTTTTTCAAAAGTTTCTTCTAATGGAAGCGGTTCAGGGCCTTCTACATAGCGGGCAAAGAACTGGCGAACTTCCGGGTAAGTAAGCTCAGTGATCTTATCAAAAAGCTCTTCATCTTTAAATGGTTTGTCTTTGCCGTATATCTTGGCCAGGTCCTGCATCAGGTTGCGCAGGCCATACTTCCCTTCTGAAAGATCCAGTAGCATAATGTCCAGCGTCATCCCGATCAGGGCACCTTTCTGGTACACGTTGGCATACTCTTTCTCATACTTATCCAGCACCTGCGCACTCATCACAGTAAAAGGCAGTGTATCGTTGTAATAGCTTCTCGATGTGATGATGTACTCGCGGATCTTCTGCATGAAATCCTCTATAGGTATAAGCTTTTCATGTATCTGCACATGCGAGGCAAAGTATTCAGTTACACCCTCGTACAGCCACAGGTGCTTCGACATTTTAGGGTTGATGAAGTCGAAGTTGCCGATCTCTTCTGAATGAATGGAAAGCGGCGTTACAATATGGAAGAATTCGTGCGCGGCTACATCCCGGATAGTGCTGCTGAACTGTTCGGCTGGCATTTCAGGTAGAAAGTATACCGAAGAATAAGAATGCTCCAAGGCGCCATAAGAACCGGATTTGCCCGGCCGTTCCGGCACATATATAATAAAAGCATACTTATCAACGGGCAATGTGCCGCCCAGGTAGGTGCGCTGCGCCTCAAGTATACTTTTAACATTGCTGGCAATTGGCTCTGATGTAACCCGGCCTGTTGGTGAGTAGACCGACACAAGCACTTCCGTTTTGCCCAGGTTAATTATGGTTGTATCCGGCTTGTTATACATGAGCGGCGAATCGGCCAACTCAACATAATTTTCTACCAGATATTTATCAGAAGTAGCTGTTGTAGATGCTGCCTTTAAAGGTGTAGAGCCATAAAAACCGGCAGGTTTGGTAATATTCAGTTCATAAGGTACCTGTTTCAGGCCATCGAAATAGCCGATAAAGCCAAAGGTGTTCAGCAGGAAGTTTTTATTGGCCTCGATATTTGTTCCGCCAGGCTCGAAAATAGGCTCGTCCTTCGTTTGTGCATCAAAGGTGTCGTCGGTCCAGTAGGTTACTTTGTGCAGCGCCGTGGCATTGCCGATCTTCCAGCGGTTTACATCCAGTTGCTCAACTGGCAGTAGCTTACCGGCTTTATCAAAGGCTTTGAAATCTGTAACAAACTGTCCGAAATCAGATACTGAGTAAGTGCCAGGCACGATCTTCGGCATATTATATACGATCTCGCTTTGGCTGATAGGCGGTGCAAGCATAGTTACCATTACCTTATCGTTCTGCACGTTGGTCAGGTCCAGCGTGAAGTTATACTTTTGAGCAGCGTTGCCCTGGCCAGCAGCAAAACCAGAGAAAGAAAGGTGCAGGCCCAGGCCCAGCAGAAGTATCGTTTTCTTTAGCGTCATGATCGTTTTTTCGTCAGTTAACGAACCGGAGTCAGTTAAGGGTTTATAGTTTCCGAAAGTTTACCAGCACCATACTGGTTGTTCTTTCTGTACTTGAAATTATAGTTTTAGTAAACAGCATTTCACCCTTTTCGACCATCAGGGTATTTTTATAGATGAACTATACCTGTATAGTCTCCTGCAAAGAGCAGCTTCCCGCTCCTGATTTTATACTTTGCCATTGATATAGGAAGGATGTTCCGGCGGCCAGCCAAACTGCACCGCCAGAAATCTCACCTTATAAAAACAGCTAATTTTTATTCTGTTCTGATTGCCTTTACAGGATCTGTTGTGGCGGCTTTTATCGCCTGGAAACTTATAGTTAGCAAAGCAATGATAAGGGCTGCCGTACCGGATAAGGCAAATATCCACCAGCTAAGCTCGGTGCGGTAAGCAAAATCCTGCAGCCATTTGCTCATGCCATACCACGCTATCGGGCTTGCCAGTGCAATAGCTATAACTACCAGCAAGGCAAAATCTTTGGAAAGTAACAGCACAATATTGCTTGTAGATGAGCCCAATACCTTGCGGATGCCGATTTCTTTGGTGCGCTGTTCAGCTGTGAAAGAGGCAAGGCCGAATAAGCCAAGACAGGCAATAAGTATAGTTAACCCGGCAAAGTAGCCGAACACAGTCAGCATCTTTTCTTCTGCTTTGTACTGGCGGTCGAAGAACTCATCCAGGAAGAAGTATTCCATCGGGTGTTTCTGGTCAAATTGTTGCCATTGCTCTTCCACAAACTGAATAGTGGCTTCCTGGTTCTCCGGAGCAATGCGAGCCAGCAGGTAACCAGGCGATTCTGGTCGCAGTTCAAGTGCCAGTGGTTTAACTTCAGAATGCAACGATTGAACATGAAAGTCCTTCACTACTCCAATGATCTTAGCGTGTTTGCCTACAAGTGTCGTGTCGCCGGTATTCACCCTTTTACCTATAGGGTCTTTCCAGCCCAGCCACTTGGCAGCAGCTTCGTTAATGATGTATCCGCCACTCTGGTCAGTTTTAACATCTTTGGAGAAATTGCGGCCAGCCTTCATTTCAATACCCATCAATGGTATAAAATCATAATCGACCGCCATAATATCGATTGTTTTTTCTACCATTTTATCGCCCTGCTCGACCAGCATAAGCGTGCGGTTCATTGACTCGGAAGGTAAACTATACGTGTTTGATACCTGAAGTATGTTGGGGTTTTGGAGCAGCTTTTGTTTAATAATCGGCAGGCGTTTTACCAGTGTAGAATCACCATTCGGTACATCAACTACAAGTATTTGCTCTTTCTTAAAGCCCAGATCAGAGTTTTTAAGGAAGCGCATCTGAGCAAAAACCACAATGGTGCCGATGATCATGATAATGGAAATACTGAACTGAAGCACAACCAGCGCCCGACGGAGGGTAACGCTGCCGCTTCTTGGCATTTTATCAGATTTTAACACATCGGCAGGTTTAAAGCGGGACAGGAAGAACGCCGGATAACTGCCAGCCACAATGCCTACCAATACTATAATAGAAAGCAACATGAGCATAAACTCCCACTGCAGGAATAAGCTGGAGGTAAAGTACTTGCCGGTAAGTGTGTTAAAACTTGGAAGGAGTACCTCTACCAAAGCCATGGCAAGCAGCAACGCAAGCAGCGTGAGTAATATAGATTCTCCCAGGAACTGGCCAACCAACTGGCTGCGGTCTGCCCCGACAACCTTGCGTAAACCAACTTCTTTGGCACGCTTTGCAGAGCGGGCGGTGGCCAGGTTCATGTAATTTATACTTGCTATCAGCAGCAGGAACACGGCAACAGCACTGAAAATGTATACATAAGCGATATTGCCTGTCGGAGAGAGACTATGGTTATAGCGGTTTTCAAAGTGAATCTCCTTGAGAGGCTGCGCGAGAAACTTCGTTTTAATGTTTAGTTTGTTCTCCTGTATCCAGGGGTTGATAACGTTGTCTGTCAGGTAATCCAGTTGCTGCTGTATAGCACTATTCTTCCCTTCTTCAGGCAAAAGTATATAAGTATAATAGTTCAGGTTAAACCACAGGTTCTTGCGTTCTTCTGCGGTTAAATGATTATACTCTGATACATTAGAGACCAGACCTGAAGGGTCGATGTGTGAATGTTTTTCGTTGCGGAATACACCGGTTACAGTATAGGAGTCGCGGCTAAGTTTAAGCATTTTACCCATGGCCTGCTCTGCTCCGCCAAAAAGCTTATTTGCCAGCTCTTCTGCCAGTACAATGGTTTTGGGTGCATCCAGAGCTGTTTTAGGGTTGCCAGCTATAAACTTATAGTCGAACACTGTAAAAAAAGAGCTGTCGGCAAACAGCAGTTTGTCTTCTGAAAAGCTCTGGTTGTTATACCAAATGGTTTGCTTGTCTAGCTGGTTGAATTGTGTTACAGTCTCTATGCCAGTAAACTTGCGCGCCTCGAACTGGAGCGGGAGTGGTGTTACGGCAAAGTTATCCTGCTGCCCCTCAAAGTTTATTTCCCCTACCACACGCACAATGCGGTCTGCCTTGCTGAAGTTACTTTCGTAACTGAGCTCATCCTGCACATATAAGAATATGAGTATGCAGGATGCAACACCCAAAGCAAGCCCGGCTATGTTGATAGCCGAGTATACTTTGTTGCGGATCAGGTTACGTACTGCTATTTTAAAGTAGTTCTGCAGCATGTTTTCTGGAGTTGATGTTCTCAGTCACGATTTGTCCATCAAACAAATTAACAATGCGGTGCGCGTATTCGGCATCAGAAGGAGAGTGGGTCACCATAACTACTGTTGTGCCACGCTCATTTAACTCTGAAAGCAAAGCCATTACCCCGCGGCCGTGTACCGAATCCAGGTTACCGGTAGGCTCATCGGCAAGTATAAGTTTAGGGTCTGAAACAACGGCGCGGGCAATGGCGGCACGCTGCTGCTGACCACCAGACAATTGTTGCGGGAAATGACTACGGCGGTGTGCTATACCCATCCGCTCCATAGCTTCCTGCACTTTGCGTTGTGTTTCGGCTTTAGATACACCTAGATATGCCAATGGCAGGCCAATATTTTCTTCCACTGTTAGTTCATCGATCAGGTTAAAGCTCTGGAACACGAAGCCCAGGTTCTGCTTGCGCAGCTTGGCACGCTGGCGTTCAGAAGAATTGCTGATGTCCTGACCCAGGAACTTAAGCGTGCCACCAGAAGGGCTGTCGAGCAGGCCAAGTATGTTTAGTAATGTAGATTTACCGCAGCCCGATGGACCCATAATAGCTACGAATTCACCGCTGCTGATGCGCAGGTCTACGCCGGCAAGGGCAGTGGTTTCAACTGTATCGGTTACATATTTTTTCTCCAGCTGGCGTGCTTCAATGATCATTTCTTCCTTGTTCATGATGTTCTTTATCGTTTAGAAAATTCTGTTTGATGATAGTTTTATTTTGTACTAAAGGCGGTTTATATAATTTGAAAATCTGAGAATTTGGAGATTTGAAAATGATATGTTCATTTAGCTGATATAAGGCTCTGAATTTTCACATCTTTAAATTTCCAAATCTTTAAATCTACTTAAGCTCCAGACGGTCTATGTCGCCATAGTTGTCGTAAGAGGACAGCACTACTTTCTCGCCTGGGTTCAGACCTTCCAGCACTTCGTAGTATTGTGGATTCTGGCGACCAAGTTTAATGTTGCGCTTCTCGGCAAATTCACCTGATTTATCTACCACAAACACCCAGCTACCACCTGTGCTCTGGTAGAAACCTCCGCGTGGCAGCAATAATGCTTTAGCGCCATCGTTCAGGTTAAGCTGTATCTGCAGGGTCTGGCCGCGGCGGATGCCTTCCGGTGTACCATCTGCAAAATCCATATCTACCTGGAAGGTACCGTTCTGTACTTCCGGAATAACTTTAGCAACAGTAAGGTTATACTTTTTACCGTTGAACTCAAAGCTTCCTTTCTGGCCAGGGTATACACGCGAAATATAGTGCTCATCTATGGCTGCTTTTACTTTGAAGCCATTCATGTCATCTATCTGGCCAATATTTTCGCCCGGAGATTTAGACTCACCAACTTCGGCCTTAAGTGTTGAAAGCTGACCGGCAAAAGGGGCAATTACATACAGGTTGTTCAGAGTGCCACGTGCCATGTCGATGTTGGCTTTCATGCGGCTGATGGATTCGTCCAACTGGCGCAGGCGCTCTTCCATTAGCTGAGTATCTTGTTTTACAGAGCGGTCTCCAAGGCTTTTGCGTTTTTTCAGGTACTCATACTCGTCGCGCGATGCTTCGAACTCTTCTCTCGAAACAACTTTTTCATCGTAAAGCATTTTGTTGCGCTTATAGGCACGCTCGGCAAGTGTAAGTTTATACTCTATTTCTGCCAGCTCATTCTGCTTACGGATCAGGTCCTGCTTCATCGTGATCTCAGAGTTCTGGCGCTCGTTCATCAGGTCGTATAGCTGTGTTTCGCGCGTCATGAAATCTATCTGAAGCGTAGTGTTCGACAGCTTAAGTATAGTGTCGCCTTTTTCTACCATGCGGCCATCGTCTGTAAAGATCTTATCAACGCGGCCACCTTCGGTAATATCCAGGAAAAAAGTCTTAAGCGGATCAACAGAACCATCTATGGCAATAAATTCCTGAAAGTTGCCATTCTGGGCCTGGCCTATAGTTACGCGCTGGCTATCAACGTTAAGTTTAGAAGTATGCTCGGCAAACAGCAGGTTGTATACAAGCACTACGGCAGCCAGCGAAACAGCTGCAATAACAGCTATCTTTTTAGTAGTGAATTTCTTTTTTTCGATTACGCGGTCCATGGTGTAGATAGTTTTTTCATAGTCGTGTGTTTGGGGTTTTCCAATAAGCGTGCCGGTTTTTATATATTATTGACTGTCAGCGTGTTGTGTTGCTTAGGAAGTCTCTGTGTATATGTGCATTGTCCGTTATCGTACAGTCTACTGTCTGCATGCGGACAATGCAGTTGCAGCACTGCAGGTATAAGTAGTTTCAGGTTTAGTATCGCTTGTACCTGTGCCTTGGCAGCGTTAGTAATTTGGAACAAAAAAACATACTTTTACCCGGTAAAAACCTGTAAGTACCTATGAGTAAAGAGGCGTGTAACATACTGATAGTAGATGATGACGAGGACATTGTAGTGGCAGGAAAGCTTCTGCTTAAGCAACACTTTACCTCGGTGGTAACAACATCTGACCCGTATAAAATACCGCTTATTCTGCAGGAACAGAAGATAGACGTGGTGCTGCTGGATATGAACTACAGCGCCGGCGCTACATCAAGCAAAGAAGGTTTGTACTGGCTGAAACAGATACTTAGCCTTGACCCTTCGGTTTCTGTTATACTGATGACAGCCTACGGCGATATTGAACTGGCAGTACACGGCTTAAAAGAAGGTGCCTCGGATTTTGTGCTGAAGCCCTGGCAGAACGAGAAGCTGGTTGCTATACTTAAAACTGCCTGCCAGAAGGGTAAAGGTAAAAGCAAACGCACTGCCGAAGCCGCCGAGCAAAATAAAACTGCCTACCATTATGCAGACTTTATTGGTGTTTCCCCGGCCATGCAGCGCGTTTACCAAACTATAGAAAAAGTAGCAGCCACCGATGCTAATGTGCTTATACTTGGCGAAAACGGAACAGGCAAGGAAGTAGCAGCGCGCGCCCTTCACCGCAAATCGCACAGAGCAGATAAAGTATTTGAGAAGGTAGACCTTGGGGCTATCAGCGAAACATTGTTTGAAAGCGAGCTTTTCGGGCATGCCAAAGGTGCCTTTACCGATGCCAAAGAAGACCGTGCCGGCAGAATTGAAGCTGCAAACGGAGGTACGCTGTTCCTGGACGAGATCGGTAACTTATCTTTAGGCTTACAGGCAAAACTGCTTTCGGTGCTGCAAAACAGGCAGGTTATACGTTTAGGCACCAACAAGCCCCGGCCTATAGACATCCGGCTGGTCTGCGCTACCAACATGCCGCTTTACGAGATGGTAAAACAGGGCACTTTCCGGCAGGATTTACTTTACCGCATTAATACCGTTGAGATTGTGCTGCCGCCACTCCGTGAGCGCCGCGATGATATAAAACTGTTAGCCGAACACTTTCTGAAAGTATACAGCGAGAAGTATAATCGCAAAGGATTGGGCATTGCAAATAACACTATGCGCCGCTTAACCGAGTACTACTGGCCGGGCAACATCCGTGAGCTGGACCATGCTATGGAGCGTGCTGTTATACTTTGCGATGAAAATGAGCTGCAGGCTGATGACTTTTACTTGGCTCCGGATGAGAACCAGAAACAGCAAACCGGCAGCGAGCAACTAGATGCCGGCGACTACACTTTGGAAGCACTTGAGAAAATGATGGTGCAGAAAGCCCTGGTAAAACATGCAGGCAACATTACGCACGCTGCTAAAGAACTGGGCATAACCCGCACCGCACTTTACCGCCGCATAGAAAAACATGGCCTATAACCGTTTCAGGGTAAGACTGCTGCTGCGTGTTGGCCTGTTGCTGCTAACAATGGCTGCTACGCTGCTGTTAATTTTCCAGACCCAGTGGTACATTGCGGCTGCTTGCCTGTGCCTGTTTATGTTGCTCCTGATCTATGACCTGGTGCATTATGTAGAGCGCACCAACCGCGATATCACAGGTTTTCTGGAAGCAATCCGGCATTCTGATTTTACGCAGCGCTTTGCAGTGCAGGGGGCAGACCCATCGTACCGGCATCTGTACCAGGCTTTCAACGACATATCTAAATCTTTTCAGGATATAAAGTCTGATAAACAGGCGCACCATTTATACTTACAGGCCATAG
The DNA here is from genome assembly GCA_966250805.1 of uncultured Pontibacter sp. Lineage (GTDB taxonomy): Bacteria > Bacteroidota > Bacteroidia > Cytophagales > Hymenobacteraceae > Pontibacter. Next base: position 73,745 of record CBINIP010000011.1, read on the forward strand.
TAGAGCATGTAGGCATTGGTTTACTGACTTTTAACGAAGCCGGCGAGATCAGCCTAGTTAACCAGGTAACTAAAGAAATGCTGCACATGCCTTACCTCCGGAACATTCATTCCCTTAGCCGCATTAGCGAAGAGCTGGTTGAGGTACTGCAGGAAATGGAGAACAACGAGAAACGGCTGGTAACTATAAAGCCAAAACAGGAAGAGCTGATGCTGACGCTGCATGCTTCTACCCTTGTGTCGCAGGGGCAAACGCTCAAAATTGTGTCATTGCAGAACATCCGCTCTGAGATGGAGGAACAGGAGCTTCAGACCTGGCAGAAACTGATCAGGGTACTGACGCATGAAATTATGAATTCCCTTACCCCTGTAGTTTCGCTGGCATCGACTGTAAAAAGCCTGGTAGAACACGAAGTTTCAGATAAATATAAAGCAGGCGAAACACCCGATGAAGAGGTGTTTGAAGACATACGCGATGGCTTGTTAACTATAGAAAAGCGAAGCTCCGGTATGCTGAACTTTGTAAAAAACTACCGTCGCCTGATGCGTGTGCCTACCCCTGTACTTCGCACTGTAAAAGCCACTGAGCTATTCAAGCAGGTACAAACGCTTATGCAGCCTGAACTGGAAGGAAACAAAGTACAGCTGGAGTTGTATGTGCCCGACGAAAGGCTGGAGCTTATAGCCGATCCTGAACTTCTGGAGCAGGTGCTTATAAACCTGATAAAAAATGGAATGGAAGCTTGCCAGGGAACTTCAGCCCCATGTGTGCAGGTAATGGCATACCAGGAGGAGCAGGATAAAAGCAAAGTATACATCAGGGTGCAGGACAACGGCGCCGGCATTTCCCCCGAAGTACTGGATAAACTTTTTATACCTTTCTATACTACCAAAAAGCAAGGTTCAGGTATCGGTCTCAGCTTATCTAAACAAATTATGCGGCAGCATGGCGGCAGTATCCGTGTAAACAGCCAGCCCGGTGGGCCAACTACATTTACGCTTGTTTTTAGTGCGTAAGGCAGAATTCTGACTAGCCTGACTTTAACCGTTTAAAATTCAGTTATTCAAAACTCAGTAATTCTGAATTTCTATTAGCTCACATGCTGCCTGATTACCTGCGAAAGCATATGACCCGGAACAGCGCCCGCCCGCTTCCAGACGATCTGGCCTTTATGGAAAAGTATAAAGGTTGGCACGCCCTGAACTTTATACTGTGCAGCCGCCGCCTGATTCGTATCAACGTTCACCTTCAGTACTTTTAGTTTGCCTGCAAACTCACTGGCAACCTGCTGCACAATCGGGTTCATGGTTTTGCAGGGGCCGCACCAGTCGGCGTAAAAGTCTACTAAAACCGGCATGCCCGGGCTGTTTATTAGTTCAGAGAATGATTTCTTAGCCATAGTTTTACTGCGTTGGTTTTCCCAAACATCAATACGGAAATTGTTACAATAGTTGTTGCTTTATGTCAGCAGCGTTTTGGGCCTGCAGCATGCGTTTCAGGCGTGGTATGTTATCGGTTTGTATGGCATCCGGGTATTTATCTATAGCTTCCCTTAGACCTTTATAAGATTTTACCCCCAGCACAATTACCTTCAGGTCTTTTTCATGGGCATTCTTTATCTGTTCCTTCGAAATTACATTGTTAAATGTAGTAATGCTATCGAATTTATACTTTGCTGCGGTTGCTATACCTGTATCTATACTTTTGGTGTAGTAAGATAATTTAACCTGCGGGTCCAGTTGCTGCAGCGCCAGTAGAAGTTCCGTTGAGCTGCTTTCTACATGTACCCAATCCTGCGCCTTATACCTGCCGATGATCGTAGAGATAGCCTTGGCAAATTCTGTAGGGTCTGGTAAATTGCCAGGGTTGCATTCGTTAAACACCTTAGTGTCCAGAAATACGACAGGCTTTTTTTGCTTTGCTGCATACTTACTGAGCACATCATTTAAATGTAACAGGGAGTTTTCAGGAGTGGGTTTTGCCGGAAATTTATACTTGTAAGTGCAGGGTAGTACATCAGCTGCAGTTTGCTCACTTATACAACCTTTGCAATTTGTCTGCGACTCCAGCCGTGCATCGTGGTAAAGTATAAGCTGTTTATCTGCCGTAAGCTGCACATCCAGTTCAACACCATCAGCCTCCAGCTCATCCAAAGCTTTGGAAACCGAAGCCGCACTATTAGTTGGCAAAGGGTTAATTACAGATTGAAAGCCACTGCCCCCATGCCCGATGATCATGATCTTACCATTGTTCAGGTTTTTGATGTTATGTATATCCGGTTTCCGGCAACCTGTGGAAGCAAGTGTCAGGGCAGCAGATAACAAGTAAATATATTTTCTGAACATGAGTAAAGTATGGCGTTTAATTCTTGGGGACTTTCGTGAAGATCTGGTTCTGCGTTGGCAAGAGTAATAAGTTAATGTGCCGGTGCATTGCCTTATACTTAAGTTGGAATATGAGGTTATGTTGCGGGTGTTTACAGAAAAGTACGATGGAGCTTTAAACTACTTTGATTTTAATTTTCTAATAATATTTAGAAACTTTTAAGATTGAATAAAGTATAAAGACTATATAATGTTGGTAAAATACTTTATTGAGTTCATAGGCTAGAAATTGAAAGTGTTGAGACTTGTTTTTGGTTTTCTTTTAACCCTGGCGCTGATAGTATGTGTTCAGGGGTTTTGTGTTGCTCAGAATAACAAGCAGCAAAAGCCAAAAACTGCGCCACAGCAAACAACCACACAAGACACTATTTCTTACGAGCAAAAGAACCAGCCTATAGAGCAGAAAAACCAACCGCTGGAACAGAACATTCGAAATTCTGCTGACCTGGAGGTTGATGGGCTTATAGTTGACCAGACAATCACAAAGCTGGCGCGTGATTTTTACGATATTTTTCAACGCCAGTGGGAGGCACCTCCTGGCGCCAAGAATTTTACAATCCTTATTCAGGAGAAGCCAACACGCAGCAACGGAGCCTTTGTAAGTATAAGTGTAAACGATGAGCCGGTGTTTGAATATAATTTACAACCCCGGTACGACCAGGTAGAAGAAGTTGCAAATTATTCTGTAGCATTTATTTACGGATATGTGGCAAACAACCAGTTGAATGCACAACTGGAGGCAGAGGGGAAGAAAGCACGAGAAGTATTTTAAGCGGATACCAAACCATTAAATCATACATCACCCTATGAAAAAAATACTTTATGCGCTCTTGCTGCTGCTAACATGCTGCCTGTTCTCGGGCAACGTATCAGCTCAGGACTTTGTGTACCAGGCTAAGAACCCGGCCTTTGGTGGCGAAACGTTTAATTACCAATGGCTGCAAAGTTCGGCTCAGTCTCAGGACAAACTGAAGGACCCCGATGCTCAAACAAACAGTATACTGGACCGGAATCCTCTCGAAGACTTTAAACAAAACCTGAACCGACAGATCCTTAACCAGCTATCCAGGCAACTTGTAACCTCTCAGTTTGGCGAAGATGCACTTGCTCCAGGCAGCTATACTATAGGCGACTACCAGATAGAGGTTACCGAAGGCGGCAGCGGCATCAACATCGATATTGTAGATACTGGGACCGGCGATAAAACTACGGTAACTATACCATACTACTAAGGGTGCACCTTTTCCGCAACTCTACCGCTACAAAAACATCACGCATTAAATCACCCTTATTTATGCTGCATAATTTACCTAAAGGCGCAGGTGTGCTGTGCCTATTTATACTTGCTTGTTTTGTGCCTGCCTGCTCACCATACTTTAACCAGCCTATGCAGTCGAGCAGGGCAACTTTAGGGGTGCCTGCACCTGGCAACGAAAACCTTGTAAATCTGCCGCCACCACAGCAAAAAGTTGTGGCTGCTGTGTATAAATTCCGCGATCAGACAGGGCAGTATAAACCATCTGTAAACGGTGCCAGCTGGTCTACGGCTGTAACACAGGGTACTACCACCATCCTGCTTAAGTCGCTGGAGGAATCCGGTTGGTTCTCTCCCATAGAACGTGAAAACTTAGGCAACCTGCTCAACGAGCGAAAGATAATCCGTTCTACTCGTGCCGAATCCGAAGCTATTACAGGTAAGCGTGAGCCTATTCTGCCAGGTTTGCTTTTCGCAGGTATCATACTTGAAGGAGGGATTATTTCCTACGATGCGAACGTGATAACAGGCGGAGCCGGTCTTCGTTATTTTGGTGCAGGTGGCTCAGGTCAGTACCGCGAAGATAAAGTAACTGTATACTTGCGTGCTATTTCTACCAGCACAGGCGAGATTCTTAAGACAGTTTATACTTCCAAAACCATACTTTCGCAGTCTGTAGATATTGGTGTGTTTAGGTATGTAAAATTTAAACGCCTGCTAGAAGCTGAGACAGGTTTTACCTATAACGAACCATCAGAAATGGCTGTGAAGGAAGCTATTGATAAAGCTGTGCAAAGCCTTATAATAGAAGGTATACAGGCTGGCTACTGGAAGCTTAAGAATAAAGACGATATGGAATCTCCTATTATAAAAGAGTATTTTCAGGAGAAAGAGGAAATAAAGCACACCGATATACATGGCCAACTGATGGCTGACAGACGTGGGTTAATTGGTGTAGGTGCGTCGGTAGGACTTATGCATTACCAGGGAGATTACAGAAACCCTGATACCAGGCCAATGGGTGATGTAGGTGTTAAGCTTAGTTCTAAAACTAACTTTGCAATAGATGCCAGGCTAGGAAGAGGCATACTTGCATCGGAGAGGAACTTCGACGTGACAATCAACTATGCAGAATCTAACCTCACCTATAATCTGTTCCCTAAGCTAAGGTATACTCCTTATGTGCAGATAGGAGCGGGTGCTTTGGTAAGGGGTGATAAAATAGGCGACTTCTTTAGTGATCTTACCTCAAAAGGTTTATCGCCTTATATAAAAGGAGGAGTAGGTATGGAGTATATGGCAACTAACCGCATAGGTATAGATTTTAATGCCACCAGCTCCTATATGTTAGACGACGAGCTGGACGAAGTATCGCAAGGCCGTTTCAATGATTACTTCTTTACTGGTAAAATAGGAATAAACTTCTATTTCGGGTTATATAAGTAAATCTGTTCAGTTAAATTTTTTGAAGAAAAGCCCTGGCCATCAGCCTGGGCTTTTTGTTTATGGTTCGAAGTATAATTATAGGTAAAGTATAACTAGCTGCTCAACAATTTTACACTACCGGCCTTTCTATAGCTTTTTAAGCTGTGCATTATGGTTTTAAGCTTAACCTTTCTCTACTGATGCGTTTTTTTTATTGCTTTCAACCAAAGTTGATGGGTTTAAAAAGTTATAAATAACGATTAAATGCAATATTTTATAAAATATTAAAAGTATTTTATACTTAATGTAACTATATTAATATATTATTGTATAAGGATGTATAAAGTTTATAAAATCATTTAAAACCCTTTAATCATTCAAAAAAACATCATGAAAAAATCATTTATCTACGCAGGCGCTCTTGCGCTCCTGATGGCTAGCCCTTCCTTTGCTCAGGTTGCAAACACAGCTTTAACCACTCAGAGTGGTGCAGGCAACACTTCTACAACCGATCAGGTTGGTGGCATGTTTAATCTGGGTACTGTAAATCAGGCTGGTATTACTAATAGTGCATCAGTGCTACAAGTAGGCGGTTTTGCTAACAGAGCCGGTGTAAATCAGGCTGGCTTATCCAACGTAGCTTCTGCCACACAAGAGGGCGGCGTTGGCAACAGTGCTGCTGTTTATCAGGTTGGCGAGTACAACGAAGGTTCTGTAGATCAGTATGGTGGCGTAGATAACTCTGCTCTGATGATCCAGGTTGGTGATGAAAACAATGCTTATATCCTTCAGGAAGAAGGTGAAGACAACGAAGCTAGCATTGCACAATCTGGCTCTGGCAACTGGGCTGAGATAAATCAGCTTGGTGGAGAGTACAATGATGCTGATGTTGAGCAGTTTGGTGGTGACGGAAACGATGCTTATGTGCTACAGGCAGGCGGCTACGACAACAACACCTATATAGATCAGGACGGTGATTACAACACAGCGGTTGTTGTTCAGTACGATGGTGCTTACAATGAGGCCGATGTAGAGCAGGAAGGAACTGCAAACGTTGCTGTTATTGGTCAGGCTGGTATTGGTAACGAGGCAACTACTGAGCAGTATGGTCTGGGTAACATTGCAGTTACAGCTCAGTTAGGTATCGGTAACGAAGCTTATATTAACCAGGATGGTGTATTTAACGGCGCTGCCGTGGTTCAGTTTGGTGCATATAACACAGCCGAAGTAAACCAGTACGGTCTAGGCAACGAAGCAGGTATTCTTCAGTTCGGAGAAGGCAACTTAGCTGATATCGATCAGTGGGGTGTAGCTGGTACTGCCCTGATCGGTCAGGACGGATCATGCTCTACTGCTTACATCAACCAGGGCGGCTTTGGCAATACAGCTATAATCGGCCAGAGCGGCTCAGCACATACGGCTGTTATCAATCAGTCTGGTGTGATTCTTCAGTAATAAAATTAGGTTTGGCGTATGTAAGCGTCACATTCCTCTGAAAAGGGCTCTCGTTAGGGAGCCCTTTATTTTTACAGCTCTTTAATCTGTTTAAAGTTATATTTATAGGTAAAGTTATAGTCATATATAAAAAAAATAATTTTTTTTATTTAAATATGTAACTATTCTTATTTCTGTTTGTATAAGGGTAATATAAAATTTTCTAAACCATTTACAAATCCTAAAACATTATGAAAAAATCATTTATCTATGCAGGCGCTCTTGCGCTCCTGATGGCCAGCCCGGCTTTCGCTCAAAGTGGTGTGGGCAACACTGCAACAACAACACAAGCAGGTGCTGCTAACGTGGCTACAACCACACAAATCCTAGGTGCTGGCAACGTGGCCGTAACTGATCAGGTTGGTGGTGGCAACGTTGCAACTACTACACAAACTGGTGGCTTGATCAATGCTTCTGACATCAGACAAGGTGGTGACCTGAATGTTGCTACTGTAACTCAAACTGAAGGTGCTGACAACAGAGCAGACATCGATCAGGATGGCGCAGGTAACATGGCTGTTATCGAGCAGGTTGGTGGACTTGACAACAGTGCTGACATTGATCAGGATGGTTTGTTAAACTACGGCGACATCTACCAGGAAGGTGGTGAGTACAACGACGCTGAAATCGATCAGGATGGTTCTGAGAACGAAGCCTGGATCACTCAGATTGGCGGCGACGAAAACGAAGCTGACATCGATCAGGAAGGAGACCTGAACTTTGCTGAAGCTACACAGTTTGGTGGCGAAGAAAATAATGCTGATATCGACCAGGATGGTGTAGGCAACTTTGCTGAAACTTACCAGGAAGAAGGAGAATTTAACGATGCCGATATCGACCAGGATGGTGACCTGAACTATGGCGGAATCGTTCAGTTAGGCGGTCATGACAACGACGCTGAAATCGATCAGGAAGGTGCATTGAACGAAGCATTCATTGAGCAGCTTGGCGGTGGTGACAACTATGCTGGTATTGACCAGGTAGGTGTTGGCAACGCAGGTTACATTGGTCAGGCTGGCTGGTTAAATGCTGCTGTGATCAATCAGGCAGGCGAGGCAAACGTAGCTGAAACCTGGCAGGAAGGTGATGGTAACGTTTCTGAAACCAATCAGCTTGGCGTAGGTAATGGTGCGGCAACAGCTCAGTATGGTGTAGCTAACGCTGCACTTGTAAATCAGGCAGGCTTAGGTAATGGTGCAGAAGTACTTCAGATCGGCGTACTGAACGCTGCTGAAGTTAACCAAGCTGGTGACTATAACTACGCTGCAGTTGGTCAGGCTGGTCTTGGTAACCACGCTATTGTTAACCAAGGTGGTGCTTACAACACTGCTGGTGTAGCTCAGATTGGAGACTTCAACCATGCTGAAGTAAATCAGACTGGTGTAATGGGCACAGCTGTTATGCTACAGATAGGTGCAGAAAACGCTGGTACAATTAACCAGGGTGGCTTAAGCAACACTGCTGTAATGATGCAGTCAGGTGTAGGTAACACTGCTGTAATCAATCAGTAATATTCCCAGTTTAAATTTCCGGAGTAAGTGTAATTTTATACTTACTCCGGAATTACTTTTAATTCAATGAGAACTATGGCTGCTATGAAAAGGAATCTATTATTATCAGCAATGCTTTGCCTGCTCCTGCAGGTTACTGTTTTTGCTCAAAGTGCTAAAACGGAGGAGGAATTAGTAGAGAAAATGGGATCTGAAAGTTTCTCTGAAGTAGCTCCCGGTGCTGTAGCTAAGCCGCATGTAATCACAACCCAAACAGGCAACTATAACAACACTACCGTAAGTCAGCAAAATATATCTACCAAGCCTAATGCTGCTTTTATCATGCAGGTTGGTAGTTTTAACAGAGCTACTCTGCAGCAACAAGGTGCCGGTAACCAGACTCTGGCCAGGCAAATAGGTGCAAACAATAGCTATACTGGAGAAATCAGTGGAACCAATAACGCTGCAAATGTTCTTCAGAACGGTAATTCAAACAGTATTTCACAGCGTATAGATGGCGTAAACCTGGAACATACGCTCATACAACTTGGCAACAACAATACCATTAACCAGGTAGAAACCAGCCCTGATTCCCGGTCCTATAAAGTTGTTCAGCAGGGCAACAATATGAACATCACCATTGAGCAAAGCAACTGGGGCGTGCCTGCTGCATCAGGTAAAAAGCAGTAAATAGCTTCTGCATAAGTATAAATTTTCGCTTTTAAATAGTAATGATACTTACACTGTTATTATTTATTATGTCATTGAATATTACACATAAGCAAGTCCAGGAAAAGGATCTGTATGCTGCAATTATCGACGCAAAACTTGAGCGTGGTTCCCTTATGATCGAGTGTGCTTTCGAGAATAAAAGCACTGAGCGAGTAGATTTTACCTATAGGTTCAAATGCAGACGCATCAGCTTATCTGGTACATCAGTAAGCAGCCAATCAGGTAAAGTTAAAGCAGATCCGGGGCAGGTTGTGAAGCTCAATAAAATGGCTGTATCGCTTATGCTTTCAGATAAATACGACCTCAAGCTGGAGGTTTATAACGGAAGCCAACTGGTTGCCGAACAAACTATGGCAGCACCAGAATAGTTGGTGAAATCCCGATCATCAGGCCAATATACTTTCATTATGATTTATACTTTATGTGATTGCATAAAGTATCCTATCTCTTTATGCTCTTTAGTTAAATAAAATTCATAAAAAATTATATTTAGCTAAACCGTTACAAATTATATGCGTATATTCATATATAACAATTGCGCCAGACCTACTAGTGCATCCGGCCATAGCTGTTTGTGCTAGCATGTATAAGCTGTTTAGCTGATACATACTGTACTACATCCCTAAAACCCTTAAAAACATGTTTAAAAAATCCTTTACACTTAAGCTTGTTTATTTTTTTACTTTACTAATCGGGTTCACCTCTTGTAATGAGGATACAATAGAACCAAAAGGAGAGGGCTCAGTTAGTGGGGTGGTCCTCAGCTCTGAAGACGGTAAGCCGCTGGTAGGAGCATCTATCAGCAGTAACCCTGCCACCTCGGCGGTTGTTACCGATGCCGATGGTAAATTTATACTTTCGGGTGTGGCTGGAGGCAGCTATACGGTAATGGCAAAAAAAGTAGGCTACAAATCTGAAAGTATAGCCGTAGCTGTAAAAAACGAAGCGGAGACTGCTGTAACCATAATGCTGCTGGCTGAGAATCCTGAAGCATCGGTGCCTAACCCGGCAACTATCGCAGAGCCGGTGGTAAACGCTAAAAACCAGAACATTTCCTTAACGCTAAAGTGGCACCGCCCGGAGGCAAGGCCCAGCGACAGCTTATACTATAATGTGTACTTGTATGAGTCCGGTGTATCGCAAAGGATGTTACTGGTAGAGAATATTAAGGATACAAGTGCTGTAGCATCTAACCTGAAGTATAACACTACCTACTTCTGGCAGGTAGCTGTTAAAAATGCTAAAGGCGCCATTACCAACGGACCTGTTTGGAGTTTTGCAACCCAGCCAATGCCGCTGGCCCGCTATGTATTTGCACGCGAAGTAGATGGTAACTACGATATTTATAGCTCAGACGGAACCGAAGCAAACATTTTCAGGCTTACAGAGGCCTTCAGCCGGGAGTGGTGGCCAGTCATCAGCCCGAACCGCGACAGAATTGCCTACTCATCTAACGTGGGTCTGGAGCCGCATATTTATACCATGAACCGAGATGGTTCTGATAAGCGCCAGCTCACGACAATACCAGTTGTAGGTTACCATAACCAGGGCATTGGGTTTACCTGGTCTCCGGATGGCGGGCAGCTGCTTTATGCCAACTACGATAACCTTTACCGCATCGATAGAAATGGTACCGGCTTGAAACTTATAGCTAAGGCCCCTGCCAACCGCCACTTCCGCATGATAGACTGGACGTCGAGCGGAGAAAAAATTGTAGTACAAACTATAGGGTCTAACATCAACGATTCTGAAATCTACATCATGAATGCAGATGGGAGCAATATGACCCTACTGGTAGAAAATTATAAAGGCCGTGTAGAAAGCCCTTCTTTCTCTATAAATGGCAAAAGCGTGGTTTACTCCAGAGACTTGGATGGATTCGAAAATGCAGAGGGGCGGCAGCTGAACTCGCACATCTTCATCAGAAAAATAGACGGCTCAGGTGAAGTAGATCTTTCAGGGAGCAAGCCAGCCGGCACAAACGATTTATACCCAAGATACTCTCCTGATGGTGCCAAGATCATCTTTACCAATGCACCTAACGATGGTTTAGGCCCCAACACTATCTGGATGATGGATGCGGCCGATGGCAAGAACAGAGTAAAACTTTTCTCTAATGCCACCATGCCTGAATGGAAATAACTTTTACACCTAACCCTTTACAAGCGAAAAAAGCACAGCTCCATGCTGTGTTTTTTTTTGCCCTATCTAAGGTTTACCCTACCTGTTTCAGATAGCGCACCGCCCATATGGCCAGCAACGTGATTACACAGGCGATTATACCTACCAGTCCATAGTTTTGCAAAGTACCGTTGGAGGCTTCTTTAACTATAAAACCTGAAAAGAAAGCGGCCAACCCTGCGCTCAGCTGCTGCACCGATGAATTGATACTCATAAAACTCCCTCTGAGCCTTGGTTCTACGCTGGAGGTGATCAGGGCCATAGCAGGTACAAAGCGGGCACCAAAGAAAATGAAGAAGATAGTGGTAACTATAAGCGCTATAAAATGCGACACAGGCGGCAGATGCGTTAGCATAAGTATAGGTATAAGCGACAGAAAAGCGGCAAGGGTAAACACTTTATGTTTGCCATACTTATCTGCAAGTCTGCCTGCCAGTTGCGATGTGAACATAGTGGCAAGTCCGCCGAACAGGTATATGTAGCTAAGTTCTCGCTCTGTAAAGCCAACGTTGGCTACCATATATGGGCTTACAAATGGCACAATAAAGAAACCTGCCATAGTGAGGGTGATCATCAGTACAAGGGCCCACTGCAGGTTGCGTATAGTTGCTACCTCATGTAACACCTGAAAGGGACTGTCCTTGGTTACGCTGCTCATATGGCCGCGCATAGTTGGCAGGAATTTTAAAGCAACGAGCAACATCAGGAAGCTGAGGCCAGCCAACAGGTAAAACGGAGCATGCCAGCTGGTTATACTTGCCAGGTACAAACCAACTGGTATACCGGCAATAGAGGCCACTGAAAACGAAGCCATAACTTTACCTGTAGCTGCGCCCCGCCGATTTTCAGGTATGGCATCGCCGATAACGGCAAGTACCAGGGCACCCAGCACACCTCCAAAACCACCAGCAATTACACGCGCCGCCAGCAGCAGCTCAAAAGTAGGGGCCAGGGCACAGGCCAGCGTACCAGCCGTAAACCCGAAGTATAAAGCCAGCAAAGCATGTTTTCTGTCGAACCTGTCGATGAAGAGGGCGCTTAAGAAGCCTGCAACAGCAGCACTGAAAGTATAAGCCGACACCAGAAAGCCGAACTCACGTGGCGAGATGCTGAACACCCGCATCAGCTGTGGCCCTAATGGCATCATGATCACGAAGTCCATGGTGTGGGTAAACTGTATGGCGGCAAGTATAAAAATCAACAACCCTTCCCGGATGACTGTTTTAGGAACACGCTCCTCGGCCGATATGGTAAGTATAGTATCTTTATTAGAATTCATAGCTAAAGGTAATAGTATAAGGCTGCTTAATCGTACAAATACAATAGCCTAGTATACGTTATAACCTTGTTCTCAAGTAAACCTTACGCCGGAAGTAATTGTTCTTTTTACAGCCTTAAGGGCAGTGAAGATGCGGATTACTATGACTAAAAAGCAACAGGAGCAAGTATGTGAACTTTGTGGCAGGGAAGTGCAGGAGCTTTCGCGGCACCATTTAGTGCCGCGCGAAGAAGGTGGACGCTATGGAGCAACTGCTGATTTATGCCAGCCCTGCCATAGTACGTTGCACCTTACCTTCAGCAACCGTGAGTTGGCCGTACTCTACAATACCATACCAGCATTGCAGCAGGCCGAGCCCCTGCAAAAGTACCTGAAGTGGGTGCAGAACAAACGCCTTGAGCGCATTTCTAACCGGAGGGGCAAAAAACGCTAACCCTATACTTATACTTTACTTACTTCATCGCCTTTCTCGCGCAGCTTAAGTATAAGCTCCGTCTTAAAATGGTGAAGGCTTTCTTCAAGACCAGCAGGGTAGCTGTGTGGGTTCATGTATCGGCGTATACTCTCGTGCAGGTGGCGTAGCTCGTCCTGGGTTTTAGCTTGTATACTATCCAGAGAGGGCAGGTTATACTTCAGCTTACCTTTTTCAAAAACAGGAACCAGCAGATCTTTAAAGGCAGTGTCCGGGGCTATAGTTTTGCGGCGTGTTATATCCAGCGGGTCCACGATCAGGAGTTGCTTTGGCAGTGGCTCTAACTCATTAAAGATCATGTCTGCTATGTAGCCATCGTTTTCGTCGTAGAAGCGGCGCACCTGTTGCATGCCTGGGTTAGATGTTTTAGCCAGCTGCTCCGATAGTTTGATCTTATACTCCCAATCGTTCCCGTCTTTCTTAAGAGCAGCCAGTTTGTACACGCCACCAAGTGCCGGCTGGTCGTAAGCAGTTACCATTTTAGTGCCGATACCCCAAACATTTACTTTAGATCCTTCCTGCTTCAGGCTCGTGATCAGGTGTTCGTCCAGGTCGTTGCTGGCAACTATGTTGGTATCTGTAAAGCCGGCTTCATCCAGCATTTTGCGGGCCTCTATACTTAAATAGGTAAGGTCGCCGGAGTCTAGACGGATGCCGTTGAGGTTAAAGCCAAGATGCTTCAGGTTTTGAGCAGTTTCGATGGCTTTCTTTACACCTTCCAGAGTATTGTAAGTATCTACCAGGAAAACTGAATCGTGTGGGAAAGCATCGCCGTAAGCATCAAATGCAGCCTGTTCCGAGTCAAAAGCCTGTACCCAGCTGTGGGCATGCGTACCACTTACAGGTATATTAAAGAGTTTACCAGCTAACAGGTTTGATGTAGCTTTAACTCCTCCTATATAAGCTGCACGGGTGGCTGACAGAGAACCATCGATGCCTTGAGCGCGTCGCATTCCAAATTCAATAACACGGTCGCCTTTGGCTGCATCTACAATGCGTGCAGCTTTGGTGGCAATCAGCGTCTGAAAGTTGATAATTGTTAGGAGAGGTGTTTCGATCAGTTGGGCCTGCAGCAATGGTCCGCGCACCCGGATAAGCGGCTCGTTCGGAAAAACAACTGTGCCTTCGGGTATGGCTTCTATATCGCAGGTAAAGCGCATGTCGCGCAGGTAATCCAGGAAACCCTGCTCAAACAAGGGCTGTCCTTTGCTGCCTTTCAGGCTGGCCAGGTACTCCAGGTCCTCCTCCCGAAACTGCAAAGCCTGCAGGTACTCCACCACCTGCTCCAGACCAGCCGCTACCGTATAGCCACCTCCGAAAGGATTCTTACGAAAGTATAAATGGAACACTGCTTCCTGCTCGGCCATATCCTGTTTCCAGTAACCGTAGGCCATCGTTAGCTGGTACAGGTCGGTAAGAAGGGTTAGCGAAGTAGCATATATCTGGTCTGTGAGTCTCATGTGGTATTATTTTAGAACCTCGAACGAAAGAGTTATTATTTAGTTTTGCACCCGATCAGGGATGCAGCTGCAGCAGTTAGCGTAATTACAGCGGCTGCAATGTAAATTATTCTGTAAATTTAAACCATGATAAAGCGCAAGTTTATACCATTTTCCGATATCAAAAATCAAAAAGCCATAGTAGTGGATAGCACGCACCCGAATGGGTTTATGCTTTCGCACTGGCGCGGAGCACCAACACCGCCAACCGTGCAGGATGATACCAGTGCTGCCATTGTGCTGAATGCTATGCGACAGCAACTACCTGAACTGGAGCTGGAATTTGTAACGGCTAACCATTTTGATATTGACGGATTTGTTGGAGTATGGAGCTTGCTGAACCCGGAGCTGGCACTGGATAACGAAGAACTTTTGCGCCAGATGGCCCTGATAGGTGATTTCCGGGAGCTGGATCTGAACCACCCGCTGGCAGGCGAGGCGCTTAAACTGGTGTGCTGGATCAATGCCCGTGAGCGCGACTTGTTTTACCCGCCCTTCGGAGCAGAGCAGCTGCCGGAGCCGGAAGTTACCCTTTGCCCAAAGAAGTTTAAATACTTTCTGCGTGAGTTTACGCGGGTGCTTAAAGATCCGGATTGGGAAAAGGGTTTCTGGGAAGATGAAGTAGCGGACGTGTTGTTGGGCTACCGCGATATGTTTAAACCAACCACAAAACTAACGCGCCACCCCGAGCTCGGGCTGATCATTATTGAAACCGAAAAGCCTGTACATTATTATGCGCTCTTTAGCAGAACGAAAGGCTTTGATATAGTTTTAGCCTGCTATAGCGATAACCGTTACGAACTGGAGTATAAGTATACCACTTGGGTAGACCTGGCAACAAGACCTACACTGCCACGCCTGAGTATGGCACCGCTGACTGCGCAACTTAATAAAATAGAAACATCGGGCCATACCTGGACCTACGATGCCATTACCGACACAGGTCCGTTGCTACGACTGGACGGCGACAAACTTACCCGCACTGAAGCTTTTGATAACCCGACTGCACGTGAGATCTATTCTTCCGCTATACCTGTAGCTGAGCTGAAGAGAACTGTGGTGGAGTTTTATACTAATGCCTACCAAAACATACAGCCCAAGCGCTACTGGACCTGGAAAGAAATAAAAGAACTGAACAAAGAGCAGGAGTAAGTAACTACAAACTCTTTATCATACTTTATACTTTGGCTAAGCTACCAGCTTAGCCATTTTGCATTGTAAGGCTCTTAATAAGTATAGCGGCTTTGGTTTCTGTAGCAATTTCCGGTAGAATACAGAGGTAATTATAGTTCTGAGATTATGACAGATATCATTTTTAGAGTAAAAATTTATTATCTCTTTTGTTCTCGCTCGTATACATAGTAAAACCCTGATATAAAACCGACTGAGCACTCATAATCTACACAGGACATGAAAAAAATACTTTGCCCCACCGACTTCTCCAAAACAGCCATGAAGGCAACGGAGTATGCTGCTGAAATTGCAAAACGCGCCGGTGCGCACCTAACGCTGCTGCACGTAGTACACCTGCCAATAGTTGATACATCTGAAACTGCTTTGGTAGCCAGCGAACTTTTGGGCGAGCAAATGCGTGATGCCGAAGAAAGGCTGAAAACACTTTGCCAGGAACTTAGTTCAAGACGCAGCACGGATGAAGGCTACTTAGGCTGCGACTACATACTGCGGGAGGCATTGCTAACCGATATGACCGAGCACCTTACCAAGCACGAAGGCTACGACCTGATCGTGCTGGGAACTACAGGTGTAGGCAACGCGCTGGAAGAATTACTTATTGGCAGCAACGCCGAAGCTATACTTGAGCAGGTAAGTTGCCCGGTGCTGGCTATTCCTTCTACCGTAGACGAGCCGGTGGTAAACAAAGTAATGTTTGCCTCCGATTACTCTGAGTATGATCAGGAGGCTTTACATAAAGTATTTGATCTTGCCAGATTATTTAATGCGCCTGTAGAGGTTGTGCATGTTATAAAGGAAACAACTGCAGAAACAACGCAAAAAGCAGAGCAGTTCTGGGCAAAGTTGCAGCAGTCTTTCCAGGGCTTGCCCCTGCAGCTGAAAGAAGTTGTGAACAAAAGCCGTCAGCAGGGTTTGATGGATTATTACAGAGATACAAATGCCAGTGTATTGGCTATACTTCGAAGAGATAAAGGCTTCCTGAGAGAGTTGTTTTCTCAGAGCCTGGCAGATCGCATGACTTATAGAGCGGAGGTGCCATTACTGGTGTTGCAAGGCAGAAAGCATAAATAAAACAAAAAGGCCCCTGCTAACCAGGGGCCTTTTTTATACCTGAAAAACAGGCTAGTTCACATTTCCTTCTTCAAAAACAAAGGCCAGGTCTTTGCTGCATACTTCGCAGTTGTAGCGGTCATAATCTTCTACAGCGCGCAGCAAAGTTACATTTCTGAACATGGCCTTACATTGAATCAGTACCTCACAATCATGCTTTTTATGGAAAGTATCAGCGGAGGAATCGGTGCAGATGTAGACACGGGTTTTAGCCAGTTCTGTTGGTATTTTATGAAACGCTGGTGCAGGCCGGCGTTGTGTTTGCACTGTATCAGCAGTTACTGAAGTCTGTGCTTGTGTTGTAGTTGCGTCGCCTTCTGTGCTCGCCTGCTGGCACGAGAAAAGTGTGGTAAGGCCAAGAACTGCAGCAACTATAAATGATCTGAACATAAATTAAAGTTAAGGGTGATTTCCTGAAAGAAGTTTGAGGTACAAAGATGTATGCTGTTGTTATTTAGGGCTGCATGTTTTATCGCCCCGGCGGTTATAATCGCGTATGGCTACAGCTTCGGTAATAGTTAATGTTTCTTCTTTGCAGCGCTTCAGAACCGAGCAGTCTTTGCTGTAGTGGTAAACACCGGAGCCGGTGCTGTTGCAGATGTATACCTGTTTTTTATCGGCACCTTTAGGCAGCGGGGTACTTGTTTTAGAGGAAGTGCCGGAGCGTTTCTCTTTTCTGAACTCCCATGGCGGTGTCGGGTTTGCATCCTGCCAAAGGCCACGCTTAAAACGGCGGGCGTCGGCCTCCAGGTTTGCCAGCCTTGTATCGTTAGAGTACGCTTTATAATGCCAGGCAAATCCCTCACGTACCAGTTCTTCATTTAAATTTCTGCCATCCGGAAGTATAATGGTGCCAACAGTCCGGCCATAACGATCTGTGTTGTGGGCAATAAGCCGAACGTTTTTACCAAACACAAGGTCTGATGTAAATTGTTTGGCGCGCTGCCCGTAAGCCTGGTTTTTCTCAGGGCAATCTACCCCGAAAAGGCGCACTTTTATAGTTTGGCCGTTGCGTAAGAGGTCAATGGTATCGCCATCTTTAACAGCCACAACTTTATCGCCGGCTGTGGTGCTTGGTTTTCTTTCTGACGGTTCTTCTGTAACAGCAGGTTCTTCGGCCTGGGTAGTAGGAGGAGTAGGCTCTTGCCGTGTCGGTTCCTGCTGCACTGTGCCCTGGCGCTGCCTGAATTCATCCTGTGCTTTGCGCCTCTGAACATGGCCTTACATTGAATCAGTACCTCACAATCATGCTTTTTATGGAAAGTATCAGCGGAGGAATCGGTGCAGATGTAGACACGGGTTTTAGCCAGTTCTGTTGGTATTTTATGAAACGCTGGTGCAGGCCGGCGTTGTGTTTGCACTGTATCAGCAGTTACTGAAGTCTGTGCTTGTGTTGTAGTTGCGTCGCCTTCTGTGCTCGCCTGCTGGCACGAGAAAAGTGTGGTAAGGCCAAGAACTGCAGCAACTATAAATGATCTGAACATAAATTAAAGTTAAGGGTGATTTCCTGAAAGAAGTTTGAGGTACAAAGATGTATGCTGTTGTTATTTAGGGCTGCATGTTTTATCGCCCCGGCGGTTATAATCGCGTATGGCTACAGCTTCGGTAATAGTTAATGTTTCTTCTTTGCAGCGCTTCAGAACCGAGCAGTCTTTGCTGTAGTGGTAAACACCGGAGCCGGTGCTGTTGCAGATGTATACCTGTTTTTTATCGGCACCTTTAGGCAGCGGGGTACTTGTTTTAGAGGAAGTGCCGGAGCGTTTCTCTTTTCTGAACTCCCATGGCGGTGTCGGGTTTGCATCCTGCCAAAGGCCACGCTTAAAACGGCGGGCGTCGGCCTCCAGGTTTGCCAGCCTTGTATCGTTAGAGTACGCTTTATAATGCCAGGCAAATCCCTCACGTACCAGTTCTTCATTTAAATTTCTGCCATCCGGAAGTATAATGGTGCCAACAGTCCGGCCATAACGATCTGTGTTGTGGGCAATAAGCCGAACGTTTTTACCAAACACAAGGTCTGATGTAAATTGTTTGGCGCGCTGCCCGTAAGCCTGGTTTTTCTCAGGGCAATCTACCCCGAAAAGGCGCACTTTTATAGTTTGGCCGTTGCGTAAGAGGTCAATGGTATCGCCATCTTTAACAGCCACAACTTTATCGCCGGCTGTGGTGCTTGGTTTTCTTTCTGACGGTTCTTCTGTAACAGCAGGTTCTTCGGCCTGGGTAGTAGGAGGAGTAGGCTCTTGCCGTGTCGGTTCCTGCTGCACTGTGCCCTGGCGCTGCCTGAATTCATCCTGTGCTTTGCGCCTGTCTTCAGCTTGGTTGCAGCCAAAGCCGGACACCAGCACAAGCAGTAGCAGGAGGTGTTTATTCAATCGTTTCATAAGTAATATCAGAAGTAGGCGGTTTATGGTCGGTAATGTTGCGCAACAAAGCTATACTTTATACTTAAGCCAGCGCACAAAGTAAAGATAAAACTACGCCTTTAGCATATTACTTCTACCTTGCTGATGCCGCCTGCCTGTTTCTGTACTTTTATCTGGGTGCTGATACGTTCTTTCAGTGCCTCTACGTGCGATATAATACCAATCATTTTGCCGCTGGCCTGCAGGTTCTCGAGTGTGGAGATTGCCGCATCCAGTGTTTCAGAATCCAGGGTGCCAAAACCTTCGTCAATGAACAGCGAGTTGATCTGCGTGCGGCGGCCGGCCAGGTCAGACAAACCTAATGCCAGCGCCAGACTTACAAGGAAGCTCTCTCCACCCGATAAAGTGTTCATCGGGCGCACGGCCTCTGCCTGGTATGTGTCCACGATCAGCAGTTCCAGGTCTTCGTCAGAGGATTTTTGAATACGGTAACGGTCGTTCAGTTTTTGCAGGTGGCGGTTGGCAAGTTCTACCAGCCTTGCCAAAGTTAAGCCTTGGGCAAAGCGACTGAACTTGTTACCGTCAGCAGAGCCTATCAGGTCAGAAAGCTGGCTCCAGCGGTTGCACTCCAGTTGCTGAATTTTCAGTTGTTCGGCTAACTCCTGGTTTTTCTCGCGCTGTTGCTTGTCCTGCTCCAGCAGTTGCTCATACCGGGCGCGTGTGGCTATAAGTTCGCGCTGTTGCTGGGTCTTATCTAAGTATAGTTGCTGCAGGTGTTCTATGTTTTCTTCGGTCAGGTTTCTTGCCTTTGCCTGCTCCAGTTCGTGCTGCACATCTGCCAAAGTACGGCACAACTCGGTCAGGTGCTTTTCTGTCTGTGCTTTCAGGTTAGCAAGTCGGTCGGCTTCGTCGCGGTGCAACAGCATCTGGCTTAGTACTTCTATAGTTTCTATACCTTGTTGTTGCAGCACGCGCAGCAAACCATCGCGCAGCTCATCCAGTAACGATTTGCTTTGCTGATGGCTCTGCTCGCATTCCTGCTGGCGCTGGCGGTTTTCCTGCAATTCCAGTTGCTTTTTCTGATGTGCAGAGCGGGCTTCTTCGGCCTGAGTAGCACGTGCTTTTAATTCCTGGTGAGCCCGCTGACGCTGCTGCTGTGGGTCTTTATCTCCAAAAAGTTGGGCACGCTCGGCTTTCAGTTTAGCCAGTTGATTGTGTTTTTCTTTCAGGTCATCCTGGCGCGAGGCCAGTTCCTGTTTTTTCTCTTCTACTTTAATTTTCAGGTTTTTAACCAGCTCTTTCAGCTCAATATACTTCTCGCGTTTGGCATCCAATAGCTGCTGTTTCTGTTGATATTCCGCAGCTTTCTGCTCCAGTGTTTTCAGCAGTTGGTTACGTGATTCCAAAGTATACTTTAGTCCGTAAGTTGCAGCAAAAGATTCGGCCAATTGCGTGTGAGCCTGTTGCTGCTCCTGTTCATCGGTAAGTATACTTTGCAGTTTTTGTAGCTGGGCCTGCAGGTGTTTTTCAGATTGCTCAAACTGACTTAACCGGGCCTGCAATTGTAGTTGTGCTTCGCGCTGTAGCTGCGTTTGCTGGTTTATACTTTCCAGTTCACGGCTTAGGGTGCGGACCTGCGTAAGCGTTTGCTGCAACTGGCCCATGGCTTGCTGTTGCGTCTGTAAAATAAGCTCCAGTTTTGGCGTTTCTGCTATAGTTATACCTGCATCCGGGGCAGCGGCTGTAAAGGCTTGAGTTAATCTTTCAATCTCAGCAGTTGCTTCGGTTTTAGCAGTTGCAGCTGCCTGTATTTTCTGCTGATGTATGTTTACCTGAAGTTGCAGCGAAGTTATACTTTGCTGAAGCTCTGCCACCAATGCCTGCTGTTTATCGCGTTTCTGTACTTCTTCCGGCAGGTTTATAGTATAATTACCTTCCGCAAATGGGTGGTTTTCTGAACCACACAACGGGCATGGCTTACCATTTTCCAGGGTATGACGATCTGCTTCATACTTTTGGATCTGCTGCTGCAATTGTACCAGTTTCTGCAGGTCTTCCAGCCGTTCTGTGGCATCAGTATATTTTAGCTGTGCTGCCTCCAGCTGAGCTTGCTGGTCTTTTATTTCCTGCTCATACTGGGCAAGTGCCTGTGTTATTTCCTGTAGCTTTTGCTGCTGAACAGCATGTTGTTTTGCCAGCTCCAGTTGCTTTTCGTAGCGCGCCAGTAAAAGCGGCTGCTCCTGCGCCAACTGCTCCAATTCATCTATAGTTCTATCAGAAAGTATGGTTTGCAGCTGGGCCAGTTTTTCCTGTTTCTGTAAAGTATAAGCATGCTGTTCCGCCTCAGTTTTCTGAAGGTGTATACTTTGCTGTGCACGATTTGCGGCATCCTGTTGTACTTGTTTTTGCAGTTCGGCCTGCTCCTGCAGGTTTCTTTTTATACGTTGCTCTACTTCCTGCAAGTCGCGGAGGGTCTGGCGGAACTCGGGCAGGTGTTCGCGCAGGTCCTGTAGTGGTGCATTTTCAGAAAGCCAGTTTTTTATACTTGTAGCCTCCTGCGTAAGCTTATCCAGCTCCTGTTGGTTTGTTATTAGCTGTTGCTCTTCCTGTTTCAGGCTCTGCTCAAAAGTTACATACAGGTTTTTGTCGCGCTGATACGTATCCCGGATGGTTTGCAACTGATGATCGAGCTGCGTTACCTGGGCAAGTACAGGCTCTAATTTCTGCACCGTTTCTTCCTGCTGCTGATGTGCTTTACCAGCTTCGGTGGCAATGCTGCCTGTTAATTCAACTTCAGCTTCCAGTACCGGCAGGCGCTTTACCAAATTATCCAGCTGAGTACGTACTTGCACAAGCTGCCCGTTGGCAACCTCTATGCGCGTAAGCTGGCCTTCGTACTGACGGGCATGTTCGTGCTGCTGTAGTTTCCGGAAATCGGGCTGAAGACTCTCCAGTTTTTGTTCCTGTACCTGCAAAGCCTGATAGTGCTGTTTTGCGCGAGCCTCCAGTTGTTGTACCTGCTGCAGCCACTGAACCTGCTCCTGCAGTGTTTTGGCCTCTTTGTCAAGTATAGTTTCCTGTGCTGTCAGTTCGGCTATACTTTGCTCATAGCTCTGGCGCTGTTCTTCGGGCAAGAGTTTGCTGTCCTGCAGGCGGCGTTCCAATTCGTCTTTTTTCAGGCGCTCTGATTTTGCTTTCTCGAAGGCAAATTTTGATATCTCAGAATAAATGCCGGTGTCAGTGATCTTCTCCAGCAGGCTGCTGCGCTCGTTGGGATCAGCTTTCAGGAAGCGTGCAAAATCGCCTTGCGAGAGCATCACAGATCGCAGGAATTGGCTATAATCCAGGCCGCAGATCTCGGCTACTTTTTCAGGTACCTGGCTAGGTTTCAGGTCGAAGAAGCTGTTCTCTTTGCAGTCGAAAAGATCCATGTGCACGGCCTGTATTTTACCCTCTACTTTGCCACGGCTGCGGCGGATCTGCCACTTGGATCGGTATACTTTGCCATCAGCCTCGAACTCCACTTCGGCATAAGAATCTGCGGTGTGGCGCGTCATCAGCTCCAGTGGCTTGTTGTTGCTGTGGCGGTGCACCAGACCGTACAATCCTACTGTTATGGCATCCAGGATAGTGGTTTTGCCGGCACCCGTAGGCCCGGTTATAGCAAACAGTCCGGCATCCGCCAAAGGGCTTTGGTCAAATCGAATTTCGTGCTCACCTTTCAGCGAGTTCAGGTTCTGGAAACGTACAGCTAGGATTTTCACAGGATTAGCAATATAAGGTGCAGTAAAGATAAAACATTGAGCAGGAGTTTAGAAGAAGTATGCAGGAATTAAAGTATAAATAGCAGGAGGATCTTCCTGTGTTATGGTTAGTGCTTAAACCAAAATAGGAGAGAAAGTATAAATGGCTTAAAATAGAAAAGGCTACCTGTTCTGCAGGTAGCCTTTTCCGGATGTTCGTTCTGTTATTTTACAGCTTGTAGGGCAGGTTCTGTTTTAATTGGTGTTAAAGCTTCTGTCTTATCAATAAAAACAAAGGCATCGTAGCGCTCCGGCAAAACAGAAGGTACATAGTTCCCTCTTTCAGAACCAGGTGAGTATACTACCCCAATTGCACGGTGGCCAATTGATCGTTGTAGAGCTTCTTCATTCTGTAGGTTTCCGAGCAGAACGATTTTATTTAGCGGCTCTACAGCATGTAACATGGCTTCCCAACTGTTTGTTTGTGCCAAAGGTGCCTGCATTACTTTAGGTGTTGTGCCCCATTGATTTGCCGCTATAACAGTGCCTGTATAAGAGCCAAAGCCTATAGCATAAACACCTTTTTGGCTGTGCTGCTCTCTTGCCAACTGGCCAAGATTGAGTAAACCATCCTGTTGCATATCAGTAGCTCGGGCATCGCCAACGTGCGTGTTGTGCGCCCATACTATAACCTTAGCATCCGAACCATGAAAATCAGCCAGGCGGTTGATAGCTTCCATCATGTGGCGGTCGCGCAGATTCCAGGAGCTAACGTTGCTGATATACATTTCGCGGTAATACTTTTCAGCGTTAACTGCTGTAAGTATACTTTGCGATGCATTGAAATCTGCTTCGCTAGGAGCTGGTATACTTGCAACGTGTTTATTTATAGCCTCCTGAAGCGCAGCCAATTTACCAGCACTACCTCCACCATTATAGGCTACTGCACGTCCGTAGGCTTGTTCATCCCTGTTGTATGGAGCCAGGCCAGTTTGCACCTCACGTACCAATGGTAGTAGCGCAGGGTTATTCTTCATCAGGTATTCTTCTACCTCATCTATCGATCCCCAAAGGCTATACACATCCATACCATAAAAGCCAGCTCTGCTGTTCGCAGGTAAAGTGGTGTTGTGTTGGCGCATCCATTCGGCCAGCTCTGCAACTTCCTGGTTTGCCCACATCCAGGTTGGCCAGCGATCAAGGCCTTGTAAAACGGCCTGTGCGCTACCACCATGTTCCCCTGAGCCTTTTATGTATTCGTTCAGACGGTAAAGTTCAGGCCAATCTCCTTCTACAGCTACAAAAGAAAATCCTTTTTCAGCTATCAGGCGCTTTGTAAGTTCGGCCCGCCAGGTATAATATTCTTTTGTTCCGTGCGATGCTTCGCCCAGCAACACAAATTTAGAGTCGCCGATCTCATTGAGTAGCACATCCAGATCTTGTGTTGTTTCCAGCTTTTTACTGTTAGTTGCAATAATATTTGTGGTATGGCTATCTTCCAGGCTATCTACTTCATCCGATTTTGAGCAGGATGAAAATAACAGTGCCAGCGAAAGCCACAGCAAGTGTACTTTCTTCATGTTATACTTTGATGTTAAATCTAATAAATAGGGGTACTGCACTCTGTTACTACAGAGCTTAGGAACCAGTGGAAATGTATTGCCGCGGATTTCCGCCTGATTATTAGGTAAACATCAGGGAGTGTAGAAAAATTTACTTTTTGATGATAAAATTATAAAATTTAGTAAAGTATAACCTGCTACAGGCTCTCTTCTTCCTGCCGCATCAGCTCCAGCAGTTCCGAGAATGTAGTAACCAGTTCTGTATGATCACTCTCCGGGAAAGCGCTTTCGCAGCGTTTCAGGAACACATCTTTTTCGCCCAGTGTATGCAGGTCAACTTCCTGTTGTACTTGCTGCTCCAGCGTTTGCTTAGCTGCTTTGATAATGGGAGGACGGTGAATAAGCAGTTGCAGTTCGTCTTTTTTTAGTTGCAGCACTTCCTCCAGTTGCTGGTTCAGGTCGGGGAGCGGTGCTTCCAGTTCTACCTGCAGCTCGGCCCAGGCCGGTAAAGTATAGCTACTGTTATCATACACGGCAATTTGCTGTTTTACCTTCTCCAGGGGTCCTTTAAAGCGGATCAGTTTGCGGGAAACCGGAATATCCAGCTCGCGCAGGTCGGCTAGTTTACCCTCATCAAAATCAAGTATAAAAACTACTTTTTTGTCTGTTACCTCGCTAAAGCTAAGCGGAATAGGGGAGCCGGAGTAACGGATGTGGTGCGTGTTGTTAACCTTTTGCGGGCGGTGCAGGTGGCCAAGTGCTACGTAATCAAATTCCGCAGGAAACTGATCTGCCCCGATCTGCCCAAGGTTGCCTACGTGAATTTCTTTCTCGCTGTCAGAAGCAGAGCCGCCGGCAGCAAACAAATGGCCCATGGCTACAACCGGTATACTTTGCGCTTTATACTTTTGCACATGGGGTACAAAGGCGGCATAGTGGGCAGCTATACCTTGCTTAATGCGCTGTTCGCGCTCTTCGTAGCTCTCGCCGGGCACCGACAGGCGCACGTCGCGGTCGCGCAGGAAAGGTACAGCGCAAACTACTAGTTGTAATTCGTTCTGTTTGTCGCGCAGCTCGATCAGTTCGTCTAGCGGGTCAGGAGTGGCGCCGCCTATCACTTTTATGTTAAAGCAATCCAACAGTTCTTTCGGCGCATTGAGCGTGGAAACAGAATCATGGTTACCGCCCGTGATGATGATGTGGCGGCAGCAGGTTGCGCATACTCTGGTCAGGAAGTTATAGTATTGGCGCAGGGCAGTGTTGGATGGAGCGCCGGTATCAAATACATCGCCCGACATCAACAGTACTTCTACCTGCTCTTGCTCAATGGTTTGCAGGAGCCAGTTCAGGAAATGCTGGTGCTCTTCGGTTCGTTCTAAATTAACGAGGCGCTGGCCCAAATGCCAGTCTGAAGTATGTAGTACGCGCATATCCCTGTTCCTTTCTCCTTTGAAGCACTAAGTTACATTAGGTTATACCTATACTGCAAATTACTTATATAACTTTTTGAGAGATAAGTATAGTTAAAGTGCTATGTATGATGTTTTGAGCTGTATTGCAGTATTGGTGGATCAGAGAGCTAAGATCTATACAGATGGCTGCCTGATGGTTTATACTCGGTACCGGAACTTCTCTATTTGCAACTAAAAAATAAAGCCCGCTACATTGCTGCAGCGGGCTTTATTATACAGAATTTATGGTTCTTAATGAGTCACTTTCTGAAAAGACGTGATGGCCTCGCCAAGGTCGTATACTTTAACCCCCAGCTTGTCTTCCAGTATACTTTGCCCGGCAGCTGAGCGGTAGCCGGCAGCGCAATGCACCATTACAGGTTTGTCCTGCGGTATTTCGTTGGCACGCTCGCGCAATTCCGGAAGCGGAATGGTAATGGCATTGTCGAACACTTTTCCGGCTTTTACTTCACCGTTGTTGCGGATGTCGACTATAGTATATTTATCTGGGTTAGCGGTAAAGTCTGACAGATCAGTTTGTTCGCTGGTTTCTGGCAGATTTGTTGGGGTAAGCAAAGCACCTTTGATGTTCTTTTCGTACCCGATCTTGGCTGATTTCCGGATCACGGATTCCAGCACCTGCTCGTTTTCGGCAACCAGGTAAAACTTCTCATCAGGGGCTACGATAGAACCCAGCCAGGTTTCAAATTTGCCGCCTTCCTGAATGTTAAGGCTGTTAGGCAGGTGGCCTTTTTTATACTGTGCCTGCGGTCTTGTATCGATTACCAGTGTGCAGGTTTCCAACTTCGCGTCGCGATCTAACCGGGGTACAGCTTGTATACTTTCTTCGTAGTTATCGGCACCGGCTTTGTTAATGCCTACGTTGTAGCCAAAGTATTTAGGTATGAAAGGTTGATCTTCGAGCAGAGCACCAATAAACTGCTCTTCGCTCATATCCTTCAGCGCATAATTTTCTTCCAGCTGCTTACCTATAGTAGATACAGTTTCGCTGCTCAGGTTTTTGCCGCAAAGTGAGCCGGCGCCATGGGCAGGATAAACCAGCACATCTTTCTCCAGTTTCTTGAAAACCCTGTTGGTGGTATCATACATCTGGCGGGCCAGTTCTTCGCGCTGCGCCTGTATGTTCCCGGCTTTTTCGCGCAGATCAGGGCGGCCAACATCACCTATAAACAGGGAGTCGCCGGTAAATACGGCATGCTGCTTTCCGTGCTCATCCAGCAAAAGTATAGAAATACTGTCCGGAGAATGGCCCGGTGTGTAGAGTGCTTTCAGGGTAAGGTTGCCCAGTTTTACTTCGTCGCCATCATCAAAAGCAGTGTGCTTGTAATCAGCTCCTAAAAGTTTGCTTACATAAATGGTGGCGCCTGTGGTTCTGGCTATTTCGGCATGTGAGCTTACAAAGTCGGCGTGCGGGTGCGTTTCGAAAACGGCTACTATTTCAGCGTTATTTTCTCTGGCAAAATCATAGTATGGTTTCGGGTCGCGGGCAGGATCTACCAGCGCCATTTTACCTTCGCTAACTATAGCATAGCTGGCATGCGCCA
This sequence comes from uncultured Pontibacter sp., assembly GCA_966250805.1. Classification (GTDB taxonomy): domain Bacteria; phylum Bacteroidota; class Bacteroidia; order Cytophagales; family Hymenobacteraceae; genus Pontibacter. Next base: position 100,941 of record CBINIP010000011.1, read on the forward strand.
GGCCTTTGTCATAAAACTGTTCAATCTTCATGCGTCTTGAAGTAGATTAGGGTGTGCTTATTTTTCTTGTGTGCTGTCGGCTGTTGGCAGGCCTGCAGCTTTCAGGTCGTTAAATCCGCCAATGTTGTATACCTTTCTAAAACCTGCTTCCTGCATTAATTTAGCGGCTTTGCCACTGCGGTTGCCACTGGCGCAATATAGGTAGTAGGTTTTATTCTTATCCCAGTTCTTCATTTCTGAGGCAAACTGCCCGCTCAGGAAATCAGAATGTTTTGAATTGGTAAGGTGGCCTGCAGTATACTCTTCCGTGGTGCGAACATCTACCAGTACAGCCCCTTTTTTAGCGGTATGGTTTTCTTTATACTCGGTAGCGCTCAGGCGTTTTACTTCGCCGGTGCCTTGCTGTTGTGGTGCTGAGCAACTCATCAGAAATGCTGCAACTATAACTGCGAATACTGTTTTCATAATTTTAAATTTATGGTTAGCCAATGGGTTTGCTACCTTTATCTAACGTTCAGCTGCGCCTCCGGCTTACTGCAAATTTAAATTAATTAAGCTGATTAAAAAGTATAGCGCCGGAACCTGTAGGTGTACGAGCTGATCTAGAATACTTTGCAGCTGTTTATGCAATCAATGATATCGGTAATGGTTTCGTCGGTGAGGAAGTAATACACGTTTTTGCCTTCACGCTGTGTATCTACAATGCCTTTATCGCGCATATTAGTTAAGTGGTGTGACAGCAAGGATTGTTCTATTTTCAGTACTTCCTGCAGCTCGCTCACTGTAAGGCGGGTACGTTGCTGTAATAAATCTATAATGCTGATGCGTACCGGGTGTGCCACACATTTCAGCACATAAGCTGCCCTTTCTAACTTCTTCTGCTCTATTCTTACTTTTAAGGAACTTATGTTTGTCATACTTGCTCTTTTAAAATATATGAACATGTATTCATATATGTAATAGAAGTACAAAACTTATACTTAAGAAGTTCCTGAAATAACGGGTGGTAGCTTTAGAAGTGAACAATTGCCCCAACTATACCTGGAATGTCCACTAGTTTAGGAGACAAAAATGTAGTTCAAATCAATAAGGGTGAGACGTTTACAGTTTAGCCTATAAACAATAGCTCATGCACCAAAATAAATGATGGCTAATGAAACAGAAGTAACTATAAACCAAAGTATAAGCCCCTGCCAGAAGGGTTTAGCGCTGATTGTTTTCAGGCTGCCCATACTGATGTTGGCTCCGATGAGGAACAGACTCAGCAGTAAAGCTTTTTTAGCCACAAGCACCACAGTTGCTGAAACCGAAGCTACAGTTGGTATAAAAGTGTTCAATACAGAAGCAAGCAGGAACAGCACTATAAACAACGGTATACTTACCTTGGCCTGTCCTTCGCGGTAAAGCAGCCCTGATACCAGCACCAGCGGTACGATCCAGAGGGCGCGGGTAAGTTTTAGCGTTGTGGCAATCTGCAAAGCATGGTCGCCGTAGCGGGCAGCGGCACCCACCACTGAGCTGGTATCATGTATGGCTATGGCCGCCCAGATTCCGAATTGCTCCTGCGATAAATGCAGCCATTTGCCTATGGCCGGAAAAATGAACAAAGCCACTGCATTAAGTATAAACACAATGCCAAGCGCTACAGATATCTCTTCGGGTTTGGCTTTGATGGCAGGTGCCACGGCTGCAATGGCGCTACCGCCGCAAATAGCAGTACCCGACGATACCAGGTGTGTGAGCTTGGATGATGTACTGAAAAACCTGCCCAGCAGCAACCCGATTGCCATAGTGCCAGCCAGCGATGCAAGGGTATAAACAATGCCAGCCAGTCCGGTCTCGGCTACCTGGTACAGGTTAATGCCAAAACCAAGGCCTACCACAGCCGCCTGCAGCACATACTTTGATATTTTACCTGTATGCGCTTTAAAAGGATTGCCGATAAATAAACCCACCACAAGACCGGCCAGCAACGCCGCAGCCGATGACACGAACGAGGTTAAAAGTATGAGCAATATGAAAAGTATAAAAAAACTCTTCTGCATTAACGGCGAAGACAGTGGCTTCATGTCGGGTTGTTGAGGCTTCTGTGATAGAAATCTGAAAACGACTTCCTGTGCGAAAATAAGAACATAGATTTATAAATCCCTGCAAAACCAAAAACTATAAGTATAAAACGAACTAAGCAGTAAGTATAATTTATAGTCCCTCGCATTTTGTACTTCCAGCTCTGAGTAATTCCTCTGTTACCAGTTCCATCCAAGTATAACCATAGCCTGATGTAGCTGAGAAATAGTTTGTTAAAGAGGATTTAAACGAGGTTTTCTTATATTAGGAAATGATAATATTAAGCATAAGGGGAGGCGTTGCAAAATATGGTTGTAACAATGGCTTTTTTATTAGGAGATACTTATATTTAGAAACCTTAAACTAATAAAACTAAACTTTCAATCACCTTATTGTATCCGATGAAAAAAATCTTAACCATTGCAGCGTGTCTTGCTTTAGGGGCAGGCAGCGTAATGGCGCAGGAGACTTTTCCGCGCAACGGTGTGTATGATGAGCGCTCCGGCCTGGTTGCCCTCACCAATGCCACCATCCACACCGACTATAAAACCACCCTCAACAACGCTACCTTGCTAATAAGGGGAGGCAAAGTAGAGGCGGTTGGCACCAACGTTAAAGTGCCTGCGGGCGCTGTAGTGGTAGATGCCAAAGGCAAGCACATTTACCCTGGCCTGGTAGATATGTTCAGCACGTACGGTTTGCCTGAGGTTAAGCCAGCGCGCATAAACTATGGCTCGCCGCCACAGGCTGAGTCTACAAAGCAGGGTGCCTATAACTGGAACCAGGCTATCCGCCCGGAAACCAATGCAGTAGAGTTGTTTAAAGTTGATAAAAAGCAGGCTGAAGAACTGCGTAAGCAAGGTTTTGGCGCTGTACTGGCCGTGCACCGCGATGGTATAGCCCGTGGAACTGCCACGCTGGTAACCTTAGCTGAGAAACGTGAAAACGAAGTAGTAGTGCTGGATAAAGCAGCTGGCGCACTTTCTTTCGACCGAGGTTCCTCTACACAGGATTATCCTAACTCGCTGATGGGTGCTGTTGCCTTGTTGCGCCAGACTTACCTGGATGCACAGTGGAATGCGAAGAACTCAGGCCGTGAGCAGAACATCTCCCTGAAAGCCTTTACAGATGCGAACAAGTATCCGCAGATCTTTGAAGTGGATGAGAAATTGAACGTAGTGCGCGCTGATAAAGTAGGGGATGAGTTCAAGAAGCAATACATCATTAAAGGTGCCGGCGACGAGTACCAGATGCTGAAAGAAGTAAAAGCTACTAACGCGCCACTTATACTTCCGGTTAACTTCCCGGATGCTTATAATGTGGAAGATCCATTTGATGCACGTCGTGTATCGTTGGAGGCCATGAAGCATTGGGAAATGGCACCTGCAAACGCGGCCATGTTGCAAAAAGCTGGTGTTACTTTCGCCTTCACTTCCGCCGATCTGAAAGATAAAAAAGACTTCCTGCCAAACGTGCGCAAAGCCGTTAAGTATGGTTTGCCTGAAGAAGAGGCTCTGAAAGCGCTTACGGCAACTCCTGCCAAACTGCTTAACGCTGATAACCTGATCGGTAGCCTGAACGAAGGCAAGCTGGCTAACTTCATCATCACGAGCGGCAACCTGTTCTCAGACAACAATATTATACTTGAGAACTGGGTACAGGGCAACCAGTACAAGATAACAGAAACTCCTGCTGATTATCGCGGGGTTTATACTTTAAAAGTAGGTCAGCAGCCTGATAGAAAGCTGATGATCGCAGGCACGCCTGATAAACCAGAACTGAAGGTTATAGGTCAGGACACTGTTACTGGTAAAGTTACCTTTAACGGCAACCTGGTTACCATTTCCTTCAACAAAGACAAAAAGAGCACCGAAAGCATTCGCCTGAGTGGCTGGCTGGCAGACAAGAACCTGCAGGGCGAAGGCCAGTTGCCGGATGCTTCTCCGGTAAAATGGTCGGCTGTATATTCTGAGGCCATGACAGAACAGGCTAAAAAGGATAAGGAAAAAGCAGAAGCTAAAGCAGTAGAAGTAGGTAATATGATCTATCCTTTCCGCGCGTTTGGTCAGGCAGAGCAGCCTAAGCAGGAAACTGTACTTATCAAAAATGCCACCGTCTGGACGAACGAGAAAGAAGGCAAAATGGAGAACACTGACGTGCTCCTGAAAAATGGCAAGATCGCCAAAGTAGGAAAGAACCTGAGCGAGTCTGGTGCACGCGTTATAGACGGAACAGGCAAGCACGTTACCCCAGGTATAATTGATGAACACTCGCACATTGCATTGGATGGCGTAAACGAAGGTACACAATCTGTAACTGCAGAAGTACGCATGTCAGATGTGGTAAACCACGAAGACATTAACATCTATCGCCAGCTGGCTGGTGGTGTAACTACATCGCAGTTGCTGCACGGTTCTGCTAACCCGGTTGGTGGCCAGTCTGCTATTATAAAGCTGCGCTGGGGTAAATCTCCGGAAGGTTTGATGGTAGAGAATGCTGATGGCTTTATCAAATTCGCTCTTGGTGAGAACGTGAAGCACTCAAACAGAAGCAACCTGCATAGCGTGCGTTTCCCACAGTCGAGAATGGGTGTGGAGCAGGTTTATGTAGATGCCTTTACCCGTGCCAAAGAGTATGAGCAGGCCTGGAAAGATTACAACAAGTTATCTAAGAAGAAGAAAGCCGCTGTTGGCGAACCTCGTCGCGACCTGGAGCTGGATGCATTGGTTGAGATCCTGAACGGCAAACGCTTTATCACCTGCCACTCTTACGTTCAGTCTGAGATCAACATGATGATGAAAGTGGCCGACCAGATGGGCTTTAAAGTGAACACATTCACGCACATTCTGGAAGGATACAAAGTTGCTGATAAAATGCGCGACCACGGTGTAGGTGGCTCTACCTTCGGCGACTGGTGGGCATACAAAATGGAGGTAAAAGATGCTATCCCTCAGAATGCAGCCATCATGAACAGCCTTGGTGTGGTTACAGCCATCAACTCCGACGATGCTGAGATGGCCCGTCGCCTGAACCAGGAAGCTGCCAAGAGTGTGAAGTATGCCGGCATGAACGAAGAAGAAGCACTTAAGATGGTAACGCTTAACCCTGCCAAGCTGCTGCACTTAGACGACAGAATGGGAAGTATAAAAGCAGGTAAAGATGCCGACGTAGTACTTTGGAACAACCATCCGCTTTCTATCTATGCTAAACCAGAGAAGACTTTTGTAGACGGTATCGCTTACTACGATCTTGATCGTGATGTGAAAATGCGTGAGGAAATGGAGAAAGAGCGCGTGCGCCTGATCCAGAAAATGCTGAACGCTAAAACAGGCGGTGCCAGAACACAGGCTCCTGAAACCAAGAAAGTACGCGTGCTACACTGCGAAGATGTAGAAGCAAACGAAGAGGAAGCATACCTTGCTTATTAATCAGTTTAGTTTACAGAAATCATGAAGATCAATAGAAGATATATTTCTGCTTTTGTAGCACTGTTGCTGAGCGTTCCTGCTCTGGCGCAGGTGCCGGCTCCGGCTGCCAAGCAAAGCAAGCCTGTTCTGCTAAAAGGTGCAACATTGCACGTAGGCAACGGAACAGTGGTAGAGAACGCCGCTGTAGGTTTTGATAATGGAAAGATTACTTATGCCGGCCCACAGAGTGGCGCTAACCTGAGCGGCTACGAGGTAGTTGATGTAACCGGTCAGCACATTTACCCGGGTCTCATACAACCTAATGCAGCACTTGGCTTGAACGAGATCGAGAGTGTGCGCGCTACCATAGACTGGCGCGAAGTAGGTAATTTTAACCCGAACGTTCGCTCTGTAGTTGCCTACAACACCGATTCAGACATCATCCCGACAGTGCGTGCCAATGGGGTACTGATGACGCAGCTTACGCCGATAGGAGGTACCATTTCCGGTTCGTCGTCTATAGTTCAGCTCGATGCCTGGAACTGGGAAGATGCTATTGTGAAAGCCGATGAAGGTATACACCTGAACTGGCCAAACATGCTCATCCAGACCGGCAACAACTCCGACCCAAGATTTGCTAATATGAAGCAGCAGCGCGAGGAGACATTAACGGAGCTGACGCAACTAATGCGCGATGCATCAGTTTACAAAGCAGGCAAGCACGATAACGAGAACCTGAAGCTATCTGCTATGGCTGGTTTGTTTGATGGCAGCAAAAAGCTGTACATCCACACAAACTATGGTAAGGAGATTATCGAGAGTGTGAATTTTGCAAAGCAGCATGGCGTGAAGAATATAGTTATAGTTGGTGGCGGCGATGCTGCCGCTGTTACTGATTTCCTGAAGGCGAACAATGTAGCTGTAATTTACTCTGGTGTGCACGCCTTGCCTAATCGCGCCGAAGACGATGTAGATACCCCGTACAAAACGCCATACCTGTTGCACAAAGCAGGTGTACCTTTTGCCTTAGATTACGACCTGAGCATCCACGGTATCCGTAACCTGCCTTTTATAGCCGGTACTGCCGCTGCTTATGGTCTGGACAAAGAGCAGGCACTGGCTTCTGTATCTCTCAACACAGCCAAAATATTAGGTGTAGATAAAGAAGTAGGTTCTGTAGAAGTTGGTAAGTCTGCCACGCTGGTTGTTTCGTCTGGCGACCTGCTGGATATGCGCACCAACAACGTAACCCATGCCTTCATCCAGGGTCGTAAAATTGATCTCAACAATAAGCAGAAGTACCTGTATCAGAAGTTCGATAACAAGTATAAAGCGGAGACTAAACCAGTTGTAAATTAAGGTTTATAGTTTCCTGGAATATAAAAGGAGCTGCCGGATAACCGGCAGCTCCTTTTGTTTTATAGTTAGTAAATATCTCAATTTTGCTTTTTTACTGTTTAATTAGCTATGCTTTCATAGATGGCTATATTCCTTAGTCTTACCTGCTTGTAATTTCATAGTTGGCTTTGGCTCGCTCCAAGCCCACGAGGGCTCGTCCTGGGGGTAGGGGTCCTCTATAAAGGGCATCGCGCTGTGGCGAGTCCTGCCGGGGGTAGGGCCCCCTTTGACTCGGCTCCGCCTGTAGGCTGCCATTGACGGGCACCATACACACCAAGGCGCTCTTTAAAGGGGGCCCCTACCCCCACCCAAGGACTGGGAACAGATTCGGTAGCTGCTGGCGATGCAACTATAGCTAAGTGTCCCCTTGAGGGGACTTTAGGGGTGTTTATACATTTAGCTATGAAACTTATACTCAAAGTATAGCCATACAAAGTCCTCCCACCTTGAGGAGAGGGTTAGGGTGAGGTGAGAGCCGCAGCTATGAAATTTATACTTATGCCACAGTAGTATCAGACACCCCTCCTTAGACAAGGAGGGGTGGTTGGACAACTATGAAACTAAACAAGCCAAAACCTTACTTCTCAGATCTAAAATAACTGAATTTCCTTCTCATACTCCACCTTCCGCTCCAGCAGCGTTTTGTTCTCCAAACCTTTAATTTGCATGGTCAGAATAGTCTTGTCTTTTTCCCATTCTATATCGAGCAGGCCAAAATTAAGAGCACCGATCTGATCACCTACCCGGAAGATATTGCCTGCCTTTTTAGGCTGGCGAAAATGGGTCATACCGCTGGAAGTTAGCTCATAGATGGGCGAAGCATAACCCTTTAACTCTATTTTGGATAGTTCGCCCACATGCCGGTCGCCGGACAGAAGTACAGGTATAGCAGGTTTTGTTTTCTCCAGTAGAGTGAGCAGGCGCTTACGAGCCTCAGGAAAAGCTGACCAGTTGGTGTAAACCATACCTGTTGGCAGAACCTGCAGGCCGCTGGCAATTATGTGTACCTGGGCATCGGAGTTTGTGAGCTCATTTTCCAGCCATTGCCATTGTGCTTGGCCCAGTACATCGCCCTTGTGGTTGCGCAGGTATAAACCCTGCACAGTTTTAAGATTGTCACGGAAGTAGCGTACATCCAGTAAAAGTATCTTCACTTTCTTATCACCGGATCCTAAAGTATAGGTGCGGTATATACCTTCCTGTTTGCGTACGGCATTGCTTTCTGGCACACCCATAAAATCAAGAAAGAGCTGCTGGCTGTATACTTTCATGGCAGATTCTTTGCCCGCATTGTCATAACCGAAATCATGATCATCCCAGATGCCGGTAACAGGTACTTTTTTCAATAGTTTGCTGTAGCCCGGGTTCTGTAATTGCTTCTGATACATGAGGCGCATCTGGGCAGTATCTTTGGTATCTGCATAGATGTTATCGCCAAGCCAGAGCCACAAGTCAGGATCAGATTGTAGCACCGATGGCCAAAGTGGCTGCGCTTCGTTCTGGTTGTTGCATGAACCAAAAGCAATACGGGTATGGCCTTTGCCGGTAGTATGAGAAACTGATGCTGCATTACCCGAGAAAAGCAAACTCACGAAAGGCAGCAGCAGGTATAACATGATCCTGATCATCTGTTCTGTTCTTAAAGATGTTTTGTTTAGACAAGGGTAGACCTAAAAACATTCCATACGCAGTATAAAAAAAAGCCGCTGCCACCTGAGTAGCAACGGCTTAAGAAACAGGAAAATAAAACTTACAGGTTCTGCATCCAAGCATTGCGCAGGGCAAGCTGTTGTGGTGTTGCTTGTTCGTTAATTTCGAACAGGTGTCTTAGTTCTTCGTCTTTTTCTCTGATCGTGGTATTAACCTGAACAAGGTTGTCGTTACGCTTAACCGTGTATGAAACAGTTTCGCCAGGTTTGGTCTGCATCAGTTTGGCAAGCTCCTGCTGTGCATTTTGTAAGGTGATGTTCACACCATCTTTCGCAACCAGGATATCGTTGTTCTGCAGGCCTGCTTTAGCTGATTCTGCGCTTACATCAGAGAAAATGATGTTGCCATCTGCAAAGCCAAACTCATAGCCCAGGCTAGGTATTTTTTTGCCGGTTTTCAGCACTGGCGTATAGTTTATACCTAGTTTGCCATAGTATTCTTTTATTGGCAGCGGCTGAGCATTTTTAACATAACGGTAAAAGAAGTCGCCTATTTCAGGGTAAGTTTTAGCAGTAAAAATGTCAAAGAACTTATGCTCCGGGAATGCTTTTTTAGGGCCATACTCTTTCGAAAGTTCATTGATAACTTCACGAAGACCACGCTTACCTCCCGATAGCTCCAGCAAACGGATATCGAGCAGGGCAGCGGTTAAGGCGCCACGGTTGTATATGTTGCCATACTGTTTCTGGCCTTCCGGAGTATAAGAGGTCAGTGCCAGTTTTAGCAGGCTGTAGTTATTATCCATGCGGTCGTCGAAGTATAGTTTCTCGCGCAGGTCGTTCAGGTAAGTTGGCAGGTCTATCATGCGGCCGCGCAGCTGCATCATATCCGAAGCCCACTCGGTAGTGCCCTCGTACAGCCACAGGTGCTGTGATGGTGTTGGCTTTTCGAAGTTAAACTTCTCTATTATCTCAGAGTGAATGTTTAGCGGCGTGATAATATGGAAGAACTCGTGCGCAGCAATATCGGTAATGTGGCTGGCAAAAGCAGGCGTTAGCGGTTTTTCCTTAAAGATATACTCTGAGCTGTAAGAGTGCTCCCATGCTCCCCATTCCTGGTCCTCGAAGTGGTAGAGGAAAGTATAACGGTCTACCGGAAAATCTACTACAAAAGCATTGGCCGCACCCAACATGGCTGTCATATTCGCCATCAGGTCTTCAGATTTTACCAGCCCTGTTTTTGAGTAAGTATAGATATCGATAGTAGTGCCTTTATACTTGGTTTCTGCTTTTGTAAGGTTACCAAGAAGTATAGGCGAGTCTACAATGTGGTCGTAGCTGGTGGCAGTATAATAGCCATTGGCATCGGGTTTAAGCGCCGTGCCAACCAGCCATTCCTGTGGGTACTGCAGCTTTATTTTCATTGGTGCAGACTGCAGGCCTTTTACATAGCCAAACACGCCTTGCCCGTTTATCAGGGCGTGGTCCTGCTCCAGCGAGGTGCCGCACATACGGTAGATCATGTCTTTATCAACTTTGGTATCCCAGGTTTCGGCAATTTTATAGGTGATCTTGCGTACTTTCTTAGGCTTGCTCAGTTGCCATTGGTTTGTGCTGATCTGTTTAACCTCAATCTCACGACCTTTTTTATCAAAAGCCTTGAAATCGGTAACAAAGCGGCCGATGTTCATGGTCTGGTAAGTGCCGGGCGCAGTAGAAGCAAACTGGTAAATGTTGTTTTCATCCTTCAGGCCTTTAACGTCCAGTGTTACTTTAAAATGGTCGTCGGCGCGGTCGTTCAGATTTACCTGGTAAGTAAGCTCAGGATTTTTAGCTGCTGTGGCTTCAGTGCCGAACGAAAGCAATGCAAAGAGGCCAAGGGCAATGGTAATCTTTTTCATAGTTATGGTTAAGATATAATTGTACCAAAGTATAAAATGCTAAGAGTATAACCGAATGAAAATAGATGAACAGCCGCAATAACTCGACGTAAGCACAGCCCTGCATATGTGAAAGCAGATTTGTAGATTTGTGCATGACCACTGAACCAACTGTAGCACCGGATTTTGCACCGCAGAAGTATATGCTGGCAGAAGGAGGCGCTTTATACTTACTGGAGCATGAGCTGTTGTATGTAGGCCCTGTGCAGGATAACCAGATGCACAGCCACTACCTGATGCAGTTGGTACTAGGCCTGAGCAGCAGTTATACTTTGGTTACCCCAGTTGATAGATTTAAAAGCGAAACCGCACTTTGTATTGCATCAGAGCAGGCCCACCAGCTAACAACGCAGCAAGGTCATATTGCACTACTTTTTACAGATCCGGTAAGTAAAGCAGGCATCGGTTTAAAACACCGTTGTCTGAAAAACCAGCCTGTTGCAACCTTACAGCCTGAAGTATCTGCGTTTACTGTTTTGCAAAGTTTGCTGGAGAGGAAAGCCGATGCAGTTGTTGTAAGCGAAGCCGTGCAGAATTTTTTAGAAACTATACTTCCGCAGGCACCTCTTCCTGAAATAGATCCGCGCATACAAAGTATACTTGGGTTGTTGCAGGCTAATACTGAAAGCAATTTATCGGTAGCCGAACTGGCAGATAAGGCTTGTTTATCCGAAAGTAGGCTTGCCCATTTATTTAAGGCCGAAGTAGGTGTTACTGTGCGGTATTACGTGCTATGGCAAAGGCTATTCAGGGCTATAAAAAGTATACTACAGGGCCGGCAAAACCTGACCGAAGCAGCACACGCAGCCGGCTTTTCAGATTCCGCACATTTCAGCCGCACCTTCAAATCTATGATTGGCGTTACCCCTTCAGCCATTTTTAAAGTATAGCAGGTTTATTCAAGCCCGGGCCACCCTGGCCGCACTACCTTTGCTCTATACTTTAAAACTATGGAAAAGAGAACTATAAGTACAGAGGTAGTGGTAATTGGCGGCGGACAGGCCGGGTTAGTAATAGGCTATTACCTGCAGCAACTGCAAAAGCGTTTTGTAATACTGGATGCAGGGGAAGCCATCGGGCAGTCGTGGCGCAACAGGTACGATTCGCTGAAGCTTTTTACCACAGCTCCTTTTAACGGCCTTGCTGGTATGCGTTTTCCCGGCAGCTATACTTACTTTCCTACCAAAGATGAGGTGGCCGATTACCTGCAGCGCTATGCATCTCATTTCCGTTTGCCGGTGCTGCTGCAACAGCCTGTGAAGGAGGTTACAAAATCGGGTAATGTATACTTTGTAGAAACTCCGGATACTGTTTACGAAGCAGAACAGGTTGTAATCTGTACAGGTGCTTTTCAGAAGCCAGACATACCCAGGTTTAGTCAATTCATCAGCCCTGGTATAAACCAACTGCACAGCAGCCAGTACCGCAACAGCAGCCAGTTGCAGGCTGGTAAAACGCTTATAGTTGGCGGTGGCAACTCAGGATTTCAGATAGCAGAAGAACTGGTAAAGCAGGGGCGGCAGGTATACTTTTCGAGCAGAGGGAGTTTAACCAGCGCATCAAACAACCCGTGGCTGATAAGCTTTTTGTTTCACACTGGTTTGATACATGCTTCTAAGTATAGTCTGGCAGGTAAAAAACTACACGCAAAGCCGGAGCCTGTCATGAGCAGCAACTTTAAGCAAGTCCTCAACAACCCGAACGTGAAAATAGTAGGCGCTACCTTAACCGCTTCAGCAGAAAGTATAAAATGTGAGAAAGGCACCTTGCAGGATGTAGCCAATATTATCTGGGCCACTGGTTTTCAGCCTGATTATGATTGGTTGAGAGTGCCTGTGTTAGATGAGAATGGTGTACCTCAGCAGATGCGGGGTGTTACCCAAAGTGCAGGGTTATACTTTCTGGGCTTACCGTGGATGCACAGCCGCAGCTCCGGTTTATTAGGCGGAGTATCCAGAGATGCAGCATTCCTTTCGAAAGAGATAGAAAAATATAGTCTGAGTATTAGCCATAAAATCAATAGTTTAGTATCAGTTTAATACAACCACTAAATCTGCTGAACTATGAAAATACTGGAGCTGGAACTGGAGACCAACGACCTGGCCGGGACAAAACAATTCTACACAAATGTGCTGGCTTTTAAGCTGCTGTCTGAAGACAAGAAACAACTTTGTGTAAAAATTGGCAGCTCCCTTTTATACTTCAGGTACACGCCATGGGCACCAGCGGGGCCTTATCATATTGCCTTTAATATACCTGCCAATAAAATAGATGAAGCCCGCAACTGGCTTCAGGACAGAGCTGCTTTCCTGTACGAATCGGGTAGCGGCACGCCTGTAGTAACGCATGAAGAATGGGGCGCAAAAGCTTTATACTTCTACGATACGGATTTCAATATACTTGAGCTGATCTCGCACCAAAGCGCACCTGTTACCAATGTACCTTTCAGTGCCGATGCAGTGCTTAACATTGGCGAAGTAGGTATGGCAGTGCCCGATGTACAGGCTTTTACAGATGAGCTTAAAGTACGGCTTCAGTTGCCGCAGTGGAAAACCGCTTATCCTGGGTTTACAGCAGTAGGTGATGCCGAAGGTATGTTTATAGTAGTGAAAGAGCAGCGTGCCTGGTTCCCGACACAGAACAAAGCAATGGCCCGGCCGATGCGCGTGCTGGTGCAGGGCACAACGTCAGATACTATCAGTTTTCATGTTTACAATATTACCCAGACGGTTGCTGTTTTAAGCACCGGACAAGTATAAACTGCAGTTGCAGCAGTAGGTTTTTAGCAGGATTATCTGAATCATTTTGTGGTAGCGCTAACACTGGCGGTAATCATTCGTTTATAAACAGAGTGATTTGTAAATTTTAAACTACCACAACTATGGAGAGATTTGAGAGAAGTTTCGGTACAGGATATTACGACGTACACCATGAGCACCATGGCCACCATGGTCGTGAACACCGTGGCGAACACGAGGGAAGCCATGAGGACAACCTGTCTAATTACCTGACCCGCTATAAAGACAGAGGAAATTATTACGGCATGCCGCAGCAGGATGAAACTTACCGCAATGTAAGAAGTACCCAGCGCAGCGATTTTAACGAAGGAAGTATGGGGCCAATGGGTGGTTACGGAGCCAGCAGCTATCGTGGTGCCATAGGCAACAGAGGCGGCCAAAGCGATTATAACCAGCAACGCGACTGGCAAAACTATAACTCTGGCTCGGGATACGAGCAGGGCAGTGGCCAATCAGACCACTACCGTTACGGCGACCCTAACCCATACATGAACTACGACCGCAACGGCGGTTACGACAGAACAAGAGGCACAGGCTGGCGAAGCGAACGCGACGACCACAGAAACAGCGGTAATTATGAGCAGTACCAGCCCGATTACAGCGAGACAGACCGTTATGCACGCCAGGATAACAGTTACCGCTCGGGTGGCCAGGGCAGAAGATTCAGCGAATTTGGCCGCGACGAAAGATATAATTATGGACACGACAGAGGCCAGGGAGGCATGCGCTCTACGCAGTACAGCGAGAACCTGGATGACCGCTACTACGACCGCTCTGATGCAGGTCGCAGCAAGAGTGAGAACGATTATGGTCGCCAGCAGTCGCGTTACCAGAGCCAGGGCTACGATGGTTATAGCAGCAGCAATTTTAATAGCAACCGCGACCGTGACAACTACGCTACCGGCATGTACAGCTCAAACCGAGCCTATTTAGCAGACCACGGCCAGGACCGCGACGAAGACATCTATGACCGCCGCAGCGACCAGTTCCCGAGCCGTAGTAACTCAGAACCAAGCCGCCGCTCAGGCCCTGATTATTCAAAAGATTCGCCTATCAGCGATTATGGCCAAAGCGACCTGAGAGGATAATTTATAAAAAACAACTTGCTGAAAAGCCTGCCGGCATACCGGCAGGCTTTCTACATTTTTATACTTCGTTAAGTCTTAATTTCTACTTGAGGGGCACTGTTACCGTATGCAGGTATAATTATAAAAAACTTAAACCCAAGCCCCATAAACTATGAAATTTGCTGCCTTAGCTTTTACAATATGTTGCCTGTTTTTCTCGGCCTGCACCATCAAATCCACAACCATAGCCGGCGAACAATCTTCGGTGCAGGGTACGTACTGGATGCTGCTGTCGCTTGAAGGGCAGGACGTGCCAGCCGCGAATGATACCCGCATGGCCTACATTCGTTTCGAAGAGGAAGGAGGGGAAGTGAAAGGTTATACCGGCTGTAACAATTTCTTTGGTAAGTATACTTTGCAGAACACCACGCTACGGTTATCTGACCTTGGCTCTACCCGGATGATGTGCCCGAACATTGAGCAGGAAAATAAATTAATGAGCATACTCAGGCGCGTTGATAGCTTTAACATTGCCGAGAGGTTGCTCACTTTATATGCAGGAGGCGAGGTTGTAGCCACATTTCAGGCAGGCAACCCCGATGATCTGGATGATGAAATAAACAGGCAGCGTTAGTAAACATCAGTACTTAAAAGTATAAAAGCCTGAGGCCTGCTTATAGAAGTATGGCCTCAGGCTTTTTTTGATTGGTTTGCTATACCTTAGTTCGGGTTTGTCTTCAGCAGGAGCTCGTTAAATTTTTCCAGCAAGGCAATGTATTTTCGCTGCAGGTTAAGCAATTCAGTCTCCAGGTCTTTCTGGTTATCCTGTTTAACCACAACCTCAGGCTGTTGCGGCTCACCATCGAAGGGCAGCATCAGGTTGGTGGCCTGTGGTATAACCGTTACAGTTTCCTTCTTAATATTTTTACTCAGATGTGGGAATTCCTGTGAAAAATCATGATGGATAACTTCGCCAAGTTTAAGTATAAAGCTGGAGGGGATGCTGGCTTCTTTAAACTTGTTGTAAAGCGTTTTTCTGCTTATTCCTAATTTTTCGGCCACAATGCCCACTGCTATTCCGCTTGCTTTAATGGCCTCTTTTATTGTTTCGCCTCTGTGTAAAGTTACTTTCATACCTCTTCTATACTTCTTGTTTGTGTATTGCCCGTAGGGGTTTACAAAAGTAGGTAAAGTTTGTGTAACAAGCCTATACTTGCGGCTGCCGGCCAAGTATAAAATTCAGGTGTGAAATAAAAAATTTGCAAAATTAAATTGTGTGCCCTTACCTTTGCAGCATCTTTATCAAGATTTATAAAGAAGAGGGAAGAGAGCAGGCTCCGCGAACCTCTAGCAACCTCCAGTCTATGCTGCAAGGTGCTAACTCCTGCCCAGTTTTGGGACATATAAACTTTAACAAATGTACTTACAGCAACACATTACCCCATTTACCTCTGACCGCACACTTTTACCGGCCGCGCCTGCAGCCTGTATGTGCTGTTGTTGCTGTTGCTGTTAACCCCGGTAAATAAACTGTTTCAGGATTTTTTTGTGCGTGCTCCAAAGTGTTCTTTGGCTGCAAAGCACGTTGTTTTCTAATCTTCATATTTTCTAAATTTTTATTTAATGCAATTCAAGAAACCGATCGCGTGGCTTGTTCAGGATGCGAACGAGCAGGGCGAACGAACTCTAAAGCGTTCTCTTAGCGGCTTTCAGCTGATCATGCTGGGGCTGGGTGTGATTATCGGAGCCGGGCTTTTCTCGCTTACAGGTATAGCAGCAGCCAATAATGCTGGTCCTGCGGTAACTATTTCGTTTGTGGTGGCTGCCCTTGCCTGTGCCTTTGCAGGCTTATGTTATGCCGAGTTTGCCTCTATGATACCTGTAGCCGGAAGTGCCTATACTTATGCCTATGCAACGCTTGGCGAGTGGATAGCCTGGATCATTGGCTGGGACTTAATACTGGAGTTTTCAGTGGGTGCGGCAACCGTTGCCATCAGCTGGAGCGATTACCTGACCAGGTTCCTGGCAAACTATGATATATACCTGCCGGCCCAGCTTACACGCTCCCCGTTCGAGACCATAACACTAGCTGACGGTACCATTGTGAATGGTATTTTTAACCTGCCAGCCACATTTGTGGTCATACTCATGACACTTGTGCTGATGCGTGGCACAAAAGAATCTGCCATTTTTAATGCCATTGTTGTGTCGCTAAAAGTAATGGTGGTGCTGGTGTTTATTATACTTGGCTGGAACTACATAGATACTACAAACTATCAGCCTTACATACCACAGAACACAGGCACGTTTGGTGAGTATGGCTGGAGCGGTATCATACGTGGTGCAGGTGTGGTATTCTTTGTTTTTCTGGGGTTTGATATTGTATCTACTGCAGCGCAGGAGACTAAGAATCCGCAGCGCAACATGCCTATAGGTATACTTGGCTCTCTGGCTGTTTGTACAGTTCTGTTCGTGCTTTTCGCTCATGTAATGACGGGTCTTGCACCTTACACTGCATTTAAAAACACGGCAGCTCCGGTAGCTGTAGCCATCGAAAACACACCTTATACCTGGTTGCCGCAGCTTATCATAATGGCTATACTTATAGGTTATACTTCTGTGATTATGGTTGATTTGCTGGGCCAATCGCGTGTATTTTACTCGATGTCGAAAGACGGATTGCTGCCTAAGGTTTTCTCTGAAGTGCATCCTAAATTCCGAACGCCGTTCAAGTCTAATCTTATACTTTGCGTGTTTATCAGTTTGTTTGCAGCTCTAGTGCCGATACGTGTTGTAGGCGAAATGACCAGTATTGGTACTCTACTGGCCTTTGCTATGGTGTGTGCCGGCGTTATCATCCTGCGCAAAACAAACCCTGATCTGCCACGCAGCTTTAAAACACCACTGGTACCACTGGTGCCTATACTTGGTATCCTGACATGTGTGGGTATGATGGCGTTCCTGCCATGGGAGACCTGGCTGCGTTTATTTGCCTGGATGGCCTTAGGCGTAGTTATTTACCTGGTGTATGGTAAAAAGAACAGCGTTACCCGCAAAAGGCTGGCACAGGAAGCCCTTGAAGAAGCAAGCGTTAAAGTATAGTACAGCTTACTACCTTACCGCATACCTTACAGAAACGTAAAACCATTGAACTAACCTTTCAGGAAGTATGGCTAATACAAATTTATTGATGCTGCCCCTGGGCAGTGGCGAGTTGCGGTCGGTTTTTATGCTGGATGTGAGCAAGATCTACTATATCTCTTTCAAACCTGAAACTGAACAGCAAACAGCCAAGTTGATCATCGATTTCGGTGTGTCGCAGAAGATGTTTGAGAAAAGAGAGGCTGAACAGGTATACGAGGCTCTGATGAATCAACCTCACTTTAAAGCTATAGATGCGCAAGGCAGCTAAGCATTTGATGCAAGTATAAAAAAGAAGCCGCCCCTGGTTGTCAGGGGCGGCTTCTTTTTGTTAATCTTTTTTCAGAAGTTTCTGGTGCTCGGGGTGCCGCTCAATATACTTTGCAACGGCGGGGCAGGTAGCAATTACACAATGTCCGTTATCTTCGGCATAGCGCAAGCCTTCTTTTATCAGCTTGTTTGCCACTCCTTTGCCGCGCGCCGACTCGGGAACATAAGTATGTTGAAAATCAAGAACGTTAGACTCGGGTGTGGCATAGGCCAGTTCCGCATCTTCTTCGCCCATTTTTATAGTAAACTGCTGGTATTCTTTATCGTGTGTTACTTCCAGATCCATGATGTTAAACTGTCTTTAATGTAAATAATGCTGCAGCCCAAAATTGCTTAAAATAGTGCAGGCAACTAATGCAGCATGTTAAAAATTAATCCGCCCACAGTAGTTTATACTTATTTTTTCTCCTGCGGGTGGTGCAAAAGCACAACAGACCTTGCTTTTACTCTTACTACTCCGCCGGCGCCAATTGTTTCTTTGCTTTCGGCTATAGTTGGCTGAGTGGTATCTATTACTTTGGTCCAGTTGGTGCCATACTTGGCTGGTGGTAGTTTATAATCCAGTGGCTCGTAGTGTGCGTTAAAGATCACATAGAAATTATCATCCACGATCTGCTCGCCTTTAGGGCCTACCGAGTGCAGGCCGCGCCCGTTCAGAAACACCGCCAGCGATTTGGCAAAGTCATGGTTCCAGTTCTCTTCCGACATTTCATCTCCATTTGGCAGAAACCAGGCAATATCTTCAATGCCAGTGCCTTTTATACGCTGGCCCTGGAACCAGCGCCTGCGGTTAAATACCGGGTGTTTCTTTACAAAATGGATAAGCTGGCGTGTAAAATCAAGTTGTTCTTTGTCAGCTTCGGCCCAATTTAACCAGGAAATTTCGTTGTCCTGGCAGTAGGCATTATTGTTACCTTGCTGGGTGCGGCTAAGTTCATCGCCGGCTACCAGCATAGGCACACCTTGTGATAAGAACAGTGTTGTCAGGAAATTGCGTTTTTGTTGCTGGCGCAGGGCAATAACAGCTTTGTCGTCGGTTTCGCCTTCTGCACCGCAGTTCCAGGAGCGGTTATGGCTTTCGCCGTCGTTGTTATCTTCGCCGTTGGCCATGTTATGCTTCTCGTTATAAGAAACCAGGTCGTGCAGTGTGAAGCCATCGTGGGCGGTGATAAAGTTTATACTTGCCGTTGGCTTTCTGTTGTCGTCTTTATACAGGTCGGAGCTGCCGGTAAAGCGTTCTGCAAATTCTGCCAACATACTGTTTTCGCCACGCCAGTAGTCGCGCATGCAGTCGCGGTATTTGCCGTTCCACTCGGCCCAACCCGGAGGGAAGTTGCCAACCTGGTAACCCCCTTCGCCAACATCCCAAGGCTCTGCAATAAGCTTAACCTGAGAAATAACCGGGTCCTGGTGAATAATATCGAAGAATGAGCCCAGGCGGTCTACTTCGTGCAGTTCGCGGGCAAGGGTAGAGGCAAGGTCGAAACGGAAACCATCCACATGCATTTCCAGGATCCAGTAGCGCAGGCTGTCCATGATCAGGCGGAGCACGCTTGGCAGCATGGCATTAAGTGTGTTACCGGTGCCTGTGTAATCCATGTAAAAACGCTTGTTATCCTCCGTCAGGCGGTAATAACTGGCGTTGTCTATGCCCCTGAACGAGAGCGTAGGCCCCATGTGGTTACCTTCGCCGGTATGGTTGTATACTACGTCAAGTATAACTTCTATACCTGCCTTGTGTAGTTCCTTCACCATATTTTTAAACTCGACAACCTGCTGGCCTTGCGTGCCGCTGCTGGAGTAACGTACATCAGGTGCGAAGTAGCCAATGGTGTTGTAGCCCCAGTA
Organism: uncultured Pontibacter sp.; assembly: GCA_966250805.1. Classification (GTDB taxonomy): domain Bacteria; phylum Bacteroidota; class Bacteroidia; order Cytophagales; family Hymenobacteraceae; genus Pontibacter. Next base: position 120,586 of record CBINIP010000011.1, read on the forward strand.
GTTTGTAAGGCCCTTATCTGCTAAGTGGCGGTCGGTGATGAAGTGGTGTATGGGCAATAATTCCACAGCCGTAACTCCCAGCTCTTTCAGGTAATTTATAGTTACCGGATGTGCCAGGCCGGCATAGGTACCACGAATTTCTTCCGGAATATCGGGATGAAGTTTGGTGAAGCCTTTTACATGTGTTTCGTAAATGATGGTGCGGTGGTATGGTATCTTGGGTGGTTTGTCGCCTTCCCAGTCGAAGTTATGATCTGCCACTACCGATTTTGGAATATAGGGGGCGCTGTCGGTTTTGCTGAAGCTCAGGTCTTCCTGCGGGTTGCCCATCTCGTAACCAAACAGCGAATCATGCCACTCTATAGTGCCGGAAATAGCTTTTGCATAAGGATCAATGAGCAGTTTGTGCGGATTAAAACGGTGCCCGTTCTCCGGCTCGTATGGCCCATGCACCCTGTAGCCATACAGCTGCCCTGGTTTTATATCCGGCAGATATGCATGCCACACCTGGTGGGTGCGTTCCGCCATCTTTATTTTAGCAGATTCTTTTTCATCTGTAATGCTGTTAAACAAGCAGAGTTCTACGGCGGTTGCGTTGTCAGCGTACAATGCAAAGTTTACACCTTCGCCATCCCATGTGGCGCCCAACGGGTAAGGACTACCCGGATATACAGTTACTTTCATAGTTATAGTTAAGCTAAGAATCTAGCAGCGTATCAAGTTTAGATTGATTCGTGTACGGATAAAATCCGGTTTAGGTAGCTTATAAATTGCGCTGCAGCAAATGCTGCCTTCGAACAGGCTAATGTATTGGCCTATAACTGATTTTATTTTTGTACCTGGTAACCTATTGCAGCCAAATCAACTATAGCCTAGACTAATAGTATAAGTTATGCAACAGGCTGTGATACATTGAAGTATAGCTTGTATTAGTAAACTGCGAACATCAAAAAAATAATAAACTATGGCTAACACTAAATGGATTATTGACCCTGCACACAGCGAAATTCAGTTTAAGGTAAAGCACCTGATGATAACTACGGTTACAGGTTATTTTAAAACCTTTAACCTGGAGGTAGAAACAGATGGTGAAGATTTCAGGACTGCTTCCCGCATCGAGTTTACCGCTGATATAGACTCTATTAACACGAACAACGACCAGCGCGATACGCACCTTAAATCAGCTGACTTCTTTGATGCTGAAAACCATAGCCAGTTACGATTTGTGGGCAGGGACTTTAATGAAACAGGCGAGGGGATAGAGAAACTCACCGGCGACCTTACCATCCGGGGCATTACTAAACCTGTAACTGTAAATGTAGAATACCTGGGCACTGTAGTAGACCCTTACGGGCAAACAAAGGCAGGTTTTACTGTTGATGGCAAGATCAGCCGCAAAGAGTTTGGCCTGATGTGGGATGCTGTAACCGAAGCCGGCAGCGTAGTAGTGAGTGACGAGATCAGGCTACATTGCGAAATACAACTTGTAAAACAGGGATAACAGAAATACAAAGTATAATCTTAAACAGGTATAGCCTTGTTGCTGAAAAGCAGAGGTTATACCTGTTTTTTTTACGGCTACTGTGATATTTATAGGTAAAATAAAATGCTTTAAAGAAGATTTATACAATTTGTCAGAGTTCTAGGTGAATATTGTTCTAACACTATATTTGCTTTTTAACAATGAAAATCTTCTGGCAGATATGGCTCGAATTATAATACTCCCGGTTTCACATGTATTTGCAGGATTGTTATTGCTGATCTGCGTGCTCACTTCTATCAACGCTTCTTCACAAACTATTGAAGTATATAGAAATGGATTCAGTACTACCACAGGTGTAAGCCAAAGCTTGACGAGTGGAAGTATGAGCATTGGGAACGGCGAAGTAAAAGTTCGTAATGAAGAAAGTTCTTGGTTTAGAGATGTTTATGACGGTTATGTAGTTGTAAATACTTCATTGTATCTGCAGCCAGGATATGAATATGAAGTCTCAATTAATGCAAAAAGATTAGGTGTTAATAGCAGGTTAGAATTAACAAGAGGGACAAGTGCTGGGGCTGCAAGTTCTGATGCAGTTGCTAATCGAATCCTTACATCTTCTGCTAACAATGTAAACAGTGGCAATTTTGTAAAATTTACATCAAATAAAATTAGTGTAACTGCTGCAGAGCAGTTATATGTTGGCATATATTTATTTAGTGAACGTTGGCATTTTTTTAATCCTATAGAGATAGCAACTATAGTAGATGAACTGGTAATTACCCGGACATGCATAACGCCTGCTGCGCCAACGGTTGCAGGCAATAGCCGTTGTGGTAATGGCACTGTTCAGCTTACTGCATCAGGGGCACCGGCGGGTTATAGTTATCGCTGGTATGAACAGGCAAGCGGCGGCACGGCAATAGCAGGAGCAAGAGGCGCAACTTTTACTACTCCGTCACTTTCAGCCTCCAAAACATATTATGTAGCTGTTGCTAATGATGCAGCTGGCTGCACTATAGAGAGCACAAGAGTTCCTGTTATGGCTACAGTAAATCCTACACCTATAGCTTCTCTAACTGGCCCCGCTGATGTATACATAGGCAAAACCGAAACCTATAATTACACTGGTTCCAATAAGAGCGGCATTGTTTATACTTTAAACCTGGATGGAGGTACTTTAACGTCAGGTGCTGTAGGGCAGGTTAACCAGATCAAATGGGATACTCCGGGTGTAAAAAACATCAGGTTAGCTGTAACTATAGACGGATGTACCTCAGCGGAGTTTGTGAAGCAGGTAACTGTGCACGATTACTATACCTGGACCGGACAGCAGAACGATAGCTGGAACGTTGCGGCAAACTGGTTGCCAAACGGCGTACCTGGTGCCGACGATGCCATTCTGGTAGTGAATGCGCCATATAAGCTGAAAAATAATAGCGGGGCAAATGTGGCAGTTAAAAAGCTGATGGTAAATTCCGGCTCCCTTGATCTTGATGGCAAAAAGATTACCGTAACAGGCGCAGCCGAATTTAATGGCGGCGAGATCGGGAACGGTACCGGTGTAGATGTAAAGTGTAAGGAGGTTAAATTCAAGGGTACTAAATTTAAAGTGCCTGTTTTTGTAGAGTGTGATAATATTTACTTTAACGGCTCCGAGTTTAATAACGAAACTTCTATTACCAAATCCGGCGCAACCGCAACTGATAATATCAGCGAGGGCGGAAGCGTGTTCAACGGTCCAGTTACCATCATCAACAGAACAAATAAAGGCCTTCGGCTTGGTAACAATACAGCAGATGAGTTTAAAAGTGATGTCACGTTTGAATCCGGAAGCGGAGGTACTTTAGAGGCTTCGGCTATACTTTCAGGAAGTACAGGGCAAAGTATAAAAACGGTCGGAAATGCCAAATTCAAAAGCCTTTCAGTTAATAAATCGGGCAGCCAGGTTAACCTTAACTCTCAGGTTCGGATTGCAGCAAATGGCAACTTAAAGCTTACGCAAGGTAAAATAGTATCTTCTGCAGCAAACCCGCTTATACTGGAAGCAGGTGCAACTGCAGAGGGTGCATCAGATAACAGCTTTGTAGAAGGACCTGTTCAGCGCTTTGGCGCAGGCAATTTTACTTTCCCGGTGGGTAAAGGGGCTGTTTACAAACCTATAAGTATAGCGCCTGTTAGTGCAACTGCTTCCGACGCTTTTACGGCAGAATATTTCCCTGAGAACTCATCTGTTAACTATAGCCATACTTCTAAAGACGAAACAATAGAGCGCATCAGCTCCTGCGAACATTGGATCCTGAACAGAACAGCAGGCAGCGCGCATGCTACTGTAACACTAAGCTGGGATGCAAATACTGCCTGTAAAGTAGAAGTACCCGAAGACCTGGTGGTTGCCCGCTGGGATGGCAGCAAGTGGCAGAACCATGGTAATGGAGGTGTAACTGGCACAACCACAGCCGGAAACGTTACATCAGGTGCTCCAATCACTTCTTTCAGCCCGTTTGCGGTGGGTTCTAAGTCCAGGTTTAATCCGTTGCCGGTAGAGCTCGTTTCATTTGCAGCAACTGGTCAGCACGATAAAGTACACCTGAAGTGGAGTACGGCATCGGAGCAGGAAAACAAAGGTTTTTCAGTAGAGCGCTCCACAGATGGTAAGACATTTTCTCCGATAGCCTTCGTTAATGGTGCAGGAAACAGCTCTGTAAAGAAACACTATACTTTTGCTGACGTTGCCCCTGTTGCAGGCACAGCCTATTACAGGCTTAGACAGGTAGATTTCGACGGCACAGTTACATACTCTAGAATTGTAACAGTATACCTAAACGCTGATATTGACTTTACCATAGTTCCTAACCCGGTTAAAGACAGAATGCAGGTAAGCTGGAGCACAAACGCAAACGAGACTAACGAGCTAACTATAATGGATGCTGGTGGGCGTGAGTTGTTAAGGGAGCAGGTAAAGAGCCAAAGCATTATCGCCAGCATAACTATAGATATGAGCGGTTTTACCAAAGGCTTATACATTCTGCGCGTAACAGATAGTAAAGGAGTGGTACACACATGCAAGCTGGTAAAACAATAAGCTAGGTTTAGCCGAAACTAAAAGGGCAGCTTTTGCAATTACAGGAGCTGCCCTTTTTTAACTATATCTATACTTTTTCTTGATCGGGTCGAGGAGGTATTCCAGGCCGTTAAGTTTTATCTCGTAGATGGTGGAGAGTTGCATGCCTAACTTGCCCAGGGGAAAACCTTCTCTTGAAAACCACTCCAGGTATGATACTGGCAGTTGGCAAAGTACAGTGCCTTTATACTTGCCAAAGGGCATTTTCTGCTTCACAAGATCGATAAGTATATCTGCGTTTGGCTGCTGGTTTTCTTCCATGGGTGATTTTATACTTTACAGGCAGGTTTAGAAGTTGTGATATAATTACTCCTTTATCATCAGGATGTGGTCGATGCCGTCTTCGTCGTATACTTCGCTTGCCTGCTCAAAGCCAAACATGTTGTAAAACTTCCGGGCATACAGCTGAGCTCCAATTTTGATAGGGCCGTTGCCGTAAAGCTCATAGCATTTTTCAATAGCCAGCTCTACCAGTTGCTTGCCAACTCCAGTGCCTCTAACCGAAGGGCCGGTAACTATGCGGCCAATAGAGGTTTCGGTGTAAGACAGGCCGGGTGGTACCAGACGCGCGCAGGCTACCAGTTCGCCTTCCGGGGTATACATAAGCAGGTGGTGGCACTTCTGATCTTTGTTGTCCATATCCAGGAACACACAGTTTTGCTCCACTACAAACACTTCGCTTCGCAACCGCAGGTAATCATACAATTCGTGTGTTGTGAGCGCATCAAAAGGTTTACAAATCACTTGAAAAGCCATAGTCGTAATCAATTTATACTTGCATCGGCCGCAGGCCGGTTTAGAAGGAGCAAATATACGGCAGGCGGGGCACAAAAGCGGCACGCGAACAGTTCTGTTTTCCATCCAAAGTATAAAAGCCTGTTGTTTAATCTGTTTCGGATTTTTTCACTAAAGAGGGCGGATGTAGTGCAATTCAGGTATACAGATCTGAGTAATTTTTTTTGCACAAAAATTTTAGACTTAGAATCTTTTGGCGGCATAAATAGGTATGATAAGCTACTATTTGTATGGCATGTGCGGCAGAGCAGGGGCATTAAGTTAATTATTAATAGTACCTTTAGAAACACCGGATATAGATACATACTTACGGGCACTATTTTTATGTATGAAACAGGACAGTAATACTACTCAGGAAGAAGTTTTGAATATCTTTCAGGGAGGCGGCGAAATGGGTGCCATGATGCGCTCCTTCGACTGGAACTCGCACCCGCTTGGTAACCCTGCTTCCTGGCCTGGCAGCCTGAAAACAAACATCCGGCTGATTCTGAATTCAGGTTTCCCGATGTTTATCTGGTGGTCCAGGGATCTCTACATGTTCCATAACGATGCTTACCTGCCTGCATTGGGTAATAAACATCCTAAAGCTTTAGGTGCCAGTGCCCGCGAAATATGGTCTGAGATCTGGGATAATATTGGAGTAGTTATAGAGGATATTTTGAGTACCGGCACTACTTTTTATGCCGAAGAACTTCTGCTGATGCTGGAGCGCAAAGGCTTTCCGGAAGAAACCTACTGGACATTCTCTTATAGCCCTGCTTTTAACAACGCTGGCAAGGTAGAGGGCATTTTCTGTGCTTGTACCGAAGTTACTAAAACGGTACTGGGGCAGCGGCGCATGCGTACTCTGAAAGAGGTGTCGGAAGCTACAGCCCTTATTCAGACGCTGGAGCAAGCCTGCCAGACAGCTAGTAACATTCTGAGCGAGAACCTTTTTGATATACCATTTAACCTGGTTTACCTGCTTAATGGGCCCGGTACCGAAGCTACGCTTATGGGTAGCTCAGGAAAAGGGGCTGCTATTGCCGCTCCAGATGTACTGCCTTTAACGCAAATGGCCCCTGATAGCACGCTTGCAACTATGCTACAGGATGGGCAGGCATACACCATCGATGGCGGTGAAGCATTGGAAATTGCTCCCGGGTTAAAAGTATCAGATAAGGCTGCTATAGTTCCGATTTTCAGGCCGGGACAGGACCAGGTCATTGGATTCTGTATACTTGGCATCAGCGCCAGCCTGGAGTACGATGCAGACTATAGTGGTTTTCATAGATTATTGGTAGGACAGATTGCCACTTCTATCACAAGTGTGCAGGCCCGCCTTGAGGCAATAAAGCAGCAGGAGTACCTGAACGATATTTTTCAGCAGGCACCTGTAGGTATAACTATACTTAACGGCCCTGACTACATAGTTGACCTGGCAAACCCCGGCGTGCTGGAAATCTGGGGAAGAAAGCAGGAAGAAATTCAAGGCCTGCCCGTTTTAGAAGCACTGCCCGAGGTGCGCGACCAGGGTATAAAAGAGCTACTGGATGGCGTTTACAACACCGGGGTTCCGTTTGTAGCAACCGAATTGCCTGTAATACTGGAGCGTGATGGGGTGCTGGAAACAGTATACCTTAATTTTGTATACCACCCCATGTACGATGCCCGTGGTTTTATAAGAGGTATAATTGCTGTAGCTATTGATATAAGCAAACAGGTAGAAGCCCGCCACGAAATAGAAGCCATGAACAAAGAACTGCTTGCCATAAATGCAGACCTGGATAACTTTGTTTATGCTGCCTCTCACGACCTGAAGGCACCAATCTCGAACATAGAAGGGCTGATGAATGCGCTTATCGATTATCTGCCTGCTGATGCGCTCGATTCTGAAATTGTTAAAAAAGTTATCGATCTTATACATGCATCTATAGATCGCTTTAAGAAAGCTGTTGCCGACCTTACCGAAGTAGCTAAAATCCAGCGCGAATCAGGCGAAGATATAGCATGGATCAACCTGGCGGATGTGGTAAAAGAGATACAGCTCGATTTTGAACAGACCATTGCAGAAAACGATGCCCGCTTAGAACTGAATTTAGTACAAAACTCTACTATTCAGTTTTCAGCTAAAAATGTGCGCAGTATCGTATATAATCTAATCAGTAATGCCTTAAAGTACCGTTCTCCGGAACGTGCACCTTATATTCGGGTTACTACTGAAGTTATACCGGGTTATGTGGTATTAAGCGTTTCAGACAATGGTTTGGGTATTAACATGACGGACCAAAGCAAGATGTTTTCAATGTTTAAGAGGCTGCACGACCACGTAGAAGGTTCAGGAATAGGGCTTTACATTGTAAAACGGATTGTAGAGAATGCCGGGGGCCATATTGAAGTGGAAAGTGAAGTTGGCAAAGGCTCTACTTTTAAAGTATATTTTAAACGATAATTATAGCTCCTGTAGCTTAAATTATATATAACTAGTTGATAATGAAAAAGGTTAATGCTGTGTTGCTGGTGGATGATGACGAGGCTACAAATTTTATCAACCAGTTGCTGATACGTAAGCTCGATGTGGCAGATGATCTGCTTATAGCACGTAACGGCAAAGATGCTATAGACCTGATTGAGCAGTACTGCACCGAAGAACAAACCGTAAACGGTAGCTTTATACCTAAGCTGATCTTCCTGGACATTAATATGCCTGTTATGGATGGATTCGGTTTTCTGGATGCGTTCGAAAACCTGAATTGCCCTGGAAAAGAAAACGTGGTGGTAGTAGTGCTTACATCGTCATTAAGCCCGAAGGATCTGGAACGGATAAAGAAATCGAGTGTGGTAAAGGAGTTTGTTAGCAAACCTCTTACCAGTAATATGGTGAACAGCTTGATGGATAAACACCTGAGTCTAACCTGATTTTTTATACTTTCTTATCCTGATCGGCAACCCCTACAGCGCGTTGCTGAACCATTTTGTGCTCCTTTTTGTAGTTTTGCGTTCTGTTATACTTCCCTCGGGTAAGTATGCGGTGCAATTACGGAGCAAATTTCATGAATATTAAACATACGGCACCTGGCTACATGGTGCAGCTGGATGGGTTAAGAGCGATAGCTGTAGCCATGGTGGTGCTTTTCCACTGGACTCCCGAGGTTAAACAACTAGCGTTGGGTGGTTTGGGTGTACAACTTTTCTTTGTGCTTAGCGGCTACCTGATCACAGGCATTTTGCTGGACGCACGCACTAAAGCTGAAAAACTCTCGGCAGGTACAGGGCAGATCATTAAAAGCTTTTATGCAAGGCGCTTTCTGCGCATTTTCCCTTTATACTATCTTGTAATAGGACTTACCTTCTTATTGGGGGCTGCAAACGTGCAATTATACCTGCCGTGGCACCTGGCTTACCTCACCAATATAGCCATCTTCCTGCAGGGCGACTGGATAGGAGAGGCTTCGCACCTGTGGTCGCTGGCAGTGGAGGAGCAATTTTACCTTTTCTGGCCATTTGTAATTCTGTTCACGCCAAAGCGCTACCTCACCTCAACTGTTTTAATGTTTATACTTCTGGCCCCGGTATTTAAGCTTACCTGTGGCTTTTTAGGTGTAGGGGGCAGCAGGCTGGGAGTGTTGCCTGTCAGTTCATTTCATTATTTAGGCGCCGGAGCCCTGCTGGCTATACTTGAGAAAAGCCATAAGTATAAAAATAACCCGTACTGGCGAAAGGCTATGGCAACGCGTATTAAATTGGCTGGCATTGCCGGTCTGGCGGTTTTCCTGGTGCTGCGGATGTTGCCTGGTACGCTGCTGGCTTTGAACCCTTTTGTAGATGTGTTGCAGGAGTTTGCAGTGATCAGCTTGTTTGTAAGTATAACTATGGGTGCCGCATTGGGTTATAAAGGTATAGCCGGCAGATTCTTATCGGCAAAGCCTATGGTGTATATCGGCCAGATCAGCTATGGCCTGTATCTGCTCCATAATTTCGTGCCTCTTTTTACTTTAAAACTCCTCCGTTACCTAGGTATAAATGCTTCTGAAACGCTGGGCACAGACTGGCTGCTGCTCATTTATACTCTTGTTTTATTTGCAGTGAGCGCTTTTTTATGGCATTTCTTCGAGCGCAAACTCAACAAGTATAAAAAGCACTTCCCGTACGTGAAGGCGAAAGAAGCACAAGGAAATCTGGTGGCAAGTCAGCCCTGATAAGATAAAGTATAAAAGCAAGTATAGCCTGAGTGGTCTGGCTATACTTGCTTTTATAACCATACATATAGAGATCAAAACTAAAGGTTATATTTGCTTCTGATCTGAAACAACTACCTGATGCAAAACATTACTGAGGTTATTTTTACACTTCTTCCTTTTGGGCTGTTCTTATACTTGTCGCTTACACTGCTTGGTGTGGTAAAGTATACAAAGCAAACTGCCTTTCTTGCTCAGGCTTCTGCCATTACCAAAATAGCCGTTTACGGCGGTACCATTTCCTTCCTGATCATGGCCATCATTGACCTGGCCAAACTATAAGGTATAGTTTTAAGAGATTAACAGTGCTAACAGTAGGCGTACTTGGCCTGCTTTTGCATTTTTATTCGAATCTGTAACCTGTTGCCTGAATAGTGGGCTTGATAAGTTTATACTTTACCTCATGCTTTAACTATAAATCAACGGCCTTTCAACACCTGTATACTTATTTTAACTCAATTGTTAATAGTTATAGTGTAATAAGAAATGAAATTAGTTATATTAATTCGTTGTTATTACAAAAGCTTGGTAATAGATAAGTTGATAACCATTAACTACTTAGCCTATGATAAATTGCAGAATTGCCGGACTGCTGCTTTCAGTGGTTCTATTCCTTTTGCTAAGCTTTAGTGCATCTGCTCAGGCTACTTCATCTACAATTAAAACGGCCTCCGAAGGCGATACGGTTTGGGTAGTAGTAAACTTTGTAAAGCCGGAAATGCGGGATCAGTTCGAGCGGTTTGTGCACGAAGTTTTCTGGCCGAAAAGCGCAGCACTGGATGATGTAGGTAAAAGAACTTTCAGGCAAACCAGGGTATTGCACGGTGCAAAGCCGGAAGAGGACGGCAACTATACCTACATTTTCCTGATGGACCCTGTGATAGTTGGCGCTGATTATGATATCCAGAACCTGCTCAGGAGAATGTACCCCAAAGACAAAGCAGATGCATTTTACAGGATGTTTGAAGAAACATTGGCGCGTGAGGGTGAGCATTATACGCTTGTCCAGTCTAAGTATTGGGGCATATCCAGGTAGTAAACTATAACTGTATCAATAAACCAACCAAACCTGCAACTATGGGAACAGAAACATTGAACATCAATATCAGCTCAGAGATCAGGAGCCAGAACGACAAATTTGAAAGTACATTTGCAAAAGGCGATGCCGCCGGTATGGCCACTCTTTACACCGAAGATGGCATGTTGCTGCCTACAGGTTGCGATGTTATTGTTGGCCACAAGGGTATACAGGATTTCTGGCAGGGAGCCATGAACATGGGCGTGAAAGAGGTAAAGCTGCATACTGTAGAAGTAGAGCAGTATAACGGCACCGCAATAGAACTTGGTAACTATAGGTTAAATGGCGAGGATGGTGAAAAGCTCGATCATGGTAAGTATATAGTTATCTGGAAAAAGCAGAACGGCAGCTGGAAACTTCAGAAAGATATCTGGAACAGCAACCTGAATCATCATTAAACTTCTGGTGGACTAAAAAGTAAATAAATATAGCTTCCTTAAATCGGGTGTGTAACATAGATGTTGTGCCTCCGATTTTAGTTTTATCCTATTTGATAGGTTTTAAGATGTCATTCTCTGTGCAATATCTTTTGCTCCTGGTATTTGCGTGGTATAAGTATAATCATACTTTAAGGTAGTAATTAATGCTTTAAACTTTATTTATTTAAAATAAAATTTATAGTGATAATTTGCTATTAGAAATTAAGTGTAACTTTGAACGCTTAATTGTCCAATTTGAAATTAATGGCCCTGCGAGAAGATTCCGAAACAATTACGGTAGAAGTGCTGCAAAACGATTTTGTAAACGTCACTTACTCAGAGACTGATGCTTTTATACTGATCAAGTGGAAGAGGCAAATCAGCTTTGAAGAACGCAAAGAGATATTCATGTGGGCTTATCAGTTCTCAAAGGACAATAATGTGAAAAGCTGGCTGCTGGATGATGAGGAAATCTTTATCATTACTGCCGAAGAAAGAGATTGGGTAGCCAACGCCTGGACAGAGATAGTTGTTGACTCCGGCATTAGAAAAATAGCTGTTTATGTTCCGGAGTATTTTTACAATACGCTTGCCACACAAACAGATTTTACAGAAACGGCTCAACAGAACTACCAACTACACGGCACTACTGAGCATGAAGTTTTCACAGATTACGAAACAGCCCTGGAATGGCTACGCTCATAGTTAACCAGTTTCAGGAATAAGCATAAACAAAACGCCCTGCAGAACTTTATCTGCAGGGCGTTTATACTTACTATTAACCTGTATTACTTTTTAGATTGCGTTGTTGTAACCGGGAAGCCTCTGTCACGCATCAGCGCATCAATTTTGGCGTCGCGACCACGGAACAATCTGTAAGCATCGGCAGGGTCCATAGAGTTGCGTGGTGCAAATAGGTACTTCACCAATTTGGCAGCAACTTCTTTGTCGTAAAATCCGCCTGGTGCTTCTTCAAATGCTTCGGCAGCATCAGAGGTAAGTACATCAGCCCACAGGTAACCATAGTAACCGGTAGCATAACCTTCGCCTGAGAATACGTGCGTAAAGTGTGGAGTGCGGTGGCGCATCACAATCTCCTTCGGCATGTTCATGGCAGCAAGCGTCTCGCGCTCAAACTTGTCAGGATCTAAACCATTCGGGTCAGCCAGGTGTAGCTTCATATCCATCAGGGCAGATGCCAGGTATTCTGTTGTTTCAAAGCCCTGGTTAAACGTAGAAGCTTTCTTGATCTTAGCTACCAACGCAGCTGGCATAACCTGGCCGGTTTTGTGGTGCTTCAGGAACTGGTTAATTACCTTGTCGGTAGACAGCCAACGCTCCAGTAACTGCGACTGGAACTCAGTATAGTCTCTAACGCCGCTGTTCAGGGTAGGGTACTTCACGTTAGCAGACAGGAAGTGCAATGCATGACCAAACTCATGGAAGAATGTGTTCGCATCATCCCAAGAAACAAGTACAGGCTCGCCCGGCGCAGGTTTCACGAAGTTAGAGTTATTAGATGCCAGTACAGTTTTTTTGCCATCGAAGGTAGTGTGGGCACGGTAAGTAGTAGCCCATGCACCTGAACGCTTACCCTGGCGTGCAAACGGATCCAGGTACCACAGGCCAATATGCTCACCTGTAGTTTTATCTGTTACCTCCCATACTTTCACATCTTCATGGAAAACAGGTACAGTGCCTTCTGCAACTGGTGTAAATTTAAAGTTGAACAATTCGCCTGCTGTAAAGAACATGGCCTGTGTCAGGTTGCCCAGCTCCAGGTATTGCTTTACTTCATCAGAGTTCAGGTCATACTTCTGCTTGCGAACTTTTTCGGCGTAGTAGCGGTAATCCCAGGGTGCTATAGTTATTTTGGTTTTGCTTGTAGCATTGGCCACTTTCTGCATATCAGCTACCTCTTCCTTTACACGGGCAATAGCGGCAGGCCATACAGCATTCATCAGGGACATTGCGTTCTCAGGGTTTTTAGCCATGCGGTTCTGCAGGCGCCACTCCGCATAGTTGTCGTAGCCCATCAACTTCACGCGCTCGTTGCGCAGCTTCAGAATTTTGGAGATATTGGCGTTGTTGTCTTTATCATCGCCGTTGTCGCCACGTGAGTAGTAGGTGTTCCATACTTTCTCACGTAATGCACGCTCATCCGAATAAGTCAGGAACTGGTCCATGCTTGAGCGTGTGTTAAGCACGGCATACTTGCCTTCCTGTCCGCGGTCGGCAGCTGCTTTGGCAGCAGCTTTCACAAACGACTCCGGCAAACCGCTCAGCTGGTCTTTAGTCAGGTAAGTAACATAGTTTTCTTCATCGGCCAATACGTTGTTAGAGAACGCAGTATAAAGTGATGAAAGCTCTTTGTTGATGTCTGCGTAACGCTTCTTTGCTTCAGGGCTCAGGTCTGCGCCTTCCATGGCAAAGCCTTCATATACTAACTGCACTACACGCTGCTGGTCGGCCGGCAACGGGTTCTTTTGCGAGTTCTCGTAAACGGTTTTAATACGCTGGAACAGCTTTTCGTTTTGGTTTATCTTGGAGCTGAACTCAGAGATTTTTGGGGCAAGCTCGGCCTGTACTTTTCTGAACTCCGGTGTAGAAACATTGCTACCCCAGATGCCATAATATACGAATGCACGGTTCAACTCTTCGCCGGCACGCTCCATTGCTTCTATTGTGTTCTCGAATGTAGCAGGTGCTGTGTTGTTGGCAATAGCGTCAATCTCGGCCAGTTGCAGTTCCATGCCACGCTCAATGGCAGGCTTCAGGTCAGCCAGGTTCATTTTATCAAAGGCAGGCACGCCACCATAAGGGCCTGTCCATTCCTTTAAAAGCGGGTTTGTTTCCGCTTTGCTTTGCTCCATAGCTGTGGGTGCGCTCTGCGATTGTTGTGTAGGGGTAGAGGTGCAACTTGCTAAAGCCAGTATCGCCGCTAAGCCAGAAATTATTCCGGTTGTTATGATCTTATTTCCCATAGGTTATTTAAAGGGTAAAACGTAATGTCATTAAGCAATAGTAATGCCTAATGATAACACAAGATAGTGAAAAAACAGGTACAGTGAATACTAAACGGGTATTTCTAAAATATGATTTAGGTATAACAGGCTGAATTTGTACCTTATTTTCCTGCACTTAATTTGTTTTTAAAGCGTTTAATTAGAAAGAGGTAGCGTTGTGTTGAAGTAAGAAAAAGACATTGGCTTTGCCTGATTCGTTTTTATTTTATTGCCGTATATAAATCCTATGAACCTCACCCTATTCAATACATATTCAACCGCTGCACGGTTAGAGATAGTTTGGGAGCATGGCACGTTCCTGGCTTATCGCGGCAGAAGAGGGTACCGTATCGAACTTTACGATCTGGGAAGTTTCTTTGCGGAAGTATGGTCTAATCCTCAAACTAATTTTATTGCACTTGTAAGGGGCTACGAGAGCAAAAAAGCGCTTGAACTATACCTCAACCAGATCAACCTGCTGGAAATGTTTGAATTTTAGCAAGTATAAATCGCCATACATTATCTTACCTTTTCCTGCTTTTATCTTAAACAGAATTTTCTAAATCAAGTATACTATATTGATAGCTTTGGATATAGTAATAAGTGCTTGTAGAGGTGTGTCTTTTGTTACTAAAAGCAGAAGTTGTAGAGCCTTAGCTATCGTGGTTAAAATTAATTTATCGAAATAAATTTCTGATATTTCCGGCTTGAACTTATGAACATCGAAGAAAATATATTTATATCTGATAAGGTGTCTGAAGAAGATAATAAAACAGAGCTTTTTAATGAGTTGGAACAAGAACTTGGATTAAAAGGCTTCACAATAGATAAACAGGATCAAACTCGCCCCTGGGGTGGCTTTTTTGTGATAGATGAGGGCCAAGCCCAGCGTTTTGCCGACACTTATTTTAATGGCATCCCGGTTGATGATCTGAAGATTTCCGGTAAGCTAAGCCCAAAGATTTTGGTTGTAGCGCCCGGTAAACGTCTATCGTGGCAGTACCACCACCGCAGAGCCGAGATCTGGCAGGTAATAAGCGGTACGGTAGCAGTTGTAACCAGCAATACCGACGAAGAAGGCGAACGCAGTGTACTGCACCCTGGCGACCAGATCAAGCTCAGGCAAGGCGAGCGCCACAGGCTGGTAGGCCTGGAAGGCTGGGGCGTACTGGCTGAGATCTGGCAACATACCGATGCGCAAAACCCTTCAGACGAAGATGATATTGTAAGAGTACAGGACGATTTTGGCCGCTAGGCATAGCTCTTATACATAAAACAAAACAGAGGCCGCTAATGCTTAGCGGCCTCTGTTTTGTTTTATACCACTCTTTGTTACTGTAAAAGCCTGATAATTGAAAATTTTTGTATGCTATTTCATAATTTGCAGTTTCGTTACCTTTTAGCCTGAATTTTAACCACTATAGATGAACACCCTTAAGAATCTAAAGATCAGAGATAAACTGCTGCTGCTGCTTTCTTTGTTGCTGTTTCCGCTCATTTACTTTGTAGTTTCCACCATCAGGGTCGAGATAGACGAAAATGCAGACCTTAAGCATGAGGCCGTTCAGTTAGAGGAGTCTGAAAAAGTATCGGCTCTGGTACATGCTTTCCAGAAAGAACGTGCGCGTATGCTGGCCGCAGCAGGCGGAGCCGAGTCTTATTTGCTGGAGGCAAAAGCGCAACGAAGAGCTACAGATGCTGCAAAAAGGGAGTTGGAAGAGTTTTTAGTGGAAGCTAACCTTGCGTTGCCGGAACTTTCGCAGCTGGACGACCTGACTGAATATCGCAATGATCTGGACCAGAACAAGCTTGATGTGATGGAGTTTAGAAACTACTCTACCACCCTGATCTTCAATTTTCTGGATAGAATGGATGCTAATGCAACGGGTGTTAATAATATAGAAATTGCCAGGCAACTGGCTAGCTTCAGGAACCTGGCAGAGGCCAAAATACAATTGGCCAGGATCAGGAGTCTGCTGATGATCGCTATTCAGGAAAAGAGTTTTTCTTACCGAGATTATGGACAGCTCAGCAGTCAGATTAACTTCTATAACACGGCGCTGAAGGACTTTACCAGGTATGCCAACGCAGATGCGCTGGAAAATGTGCAGAATGTTATCAACTCTGATAACTATAAACAGGTAGCCAGCATACTACTGGAAATAGAAAATAATCCGCAGCTTGATCTGTCGGCTTACAACGCCACTACTACCTTTAATCTTTTTACCCAAAGTATAGAAGATTACCGTGCAGCAGAAAAGCAGCTTATCGATAAAATTAAGAAACAGGTAAACGAGGAGAGCACCCGTAAAGAGCAGAATCTGTTTTTATTAGCAATAGCTATACTGGTTATACTTACGGTTACCGGTTTGCTTTCTGTCTACATCATCAACCTTATTTCTACATCTCTTTCCAAGCTTCAGGTAGCTGCAGATCGGGTAAAACTGGGCGCTACAGATGTGGTGATCGATATTGACAGCAAAGACGAGATTGGCAGTGTGGCTTCTTCGTTCAGGGGAGTGGTAAACAAAACGGTATCCTTATCTAAAGTGGCGCAGGCCATTGGTGAAGGGCGATATGATGTGGAGGTAGAAGTACAAAGTGAGGTAGATGTGCTGAGCTCTGCCATTAAAGACATGAAGGAGAACCTGCATACTTTTACCACAGAAAATGCAGACCGAAACTGGGTACTAACTGGTGTTGCCGAACTTAACAATGCCGTTAGCGGCGAAACAACTTTAGATACTGTTTCAGACAGAGCAATCACTTACCTGTGCAACTATACAGGCTCTGAGGCAGGTGTTTTATACTTGCATAACAACGGAGGCAAACTGGAGCCTGCTGCCAGCTTTGGAGTTCAGTATGGCCGCGAGCAGCTACCGTCGTTCAATATTGGTGTGGGCAAAGTAGGCCAGGCGGTAAGTGAGCGCAAGGTTAAAATTCTGGATGGTGTTGCAGATGATCATCTTAAGATCAAAACTGGGCTTTCCGAAATCGATCCTGCTTCTATCATTATACTTCCGTTATACTTTGGCAATAACCTGGTAGGTGCCCTGGAGCTTTGTTCGCGCCAGCCATACAACGCTGTGCAGCAAAGATTCCTGAACTCTGCTTCGGAAAGAATTTCGGTAGTAGTACATACGCTTAAGGCTCACCTGCAAACACAGGAGCTGCTTTACGAAACACAGAACCAGGCCGAAGAACTTGAAACGCAGCAGGAAGAGCTTCGACAGCTGAACGCCGAACTGAAGGCATCGGAAGAAGAGCTGCGCGTGAACCAGGAAGAGCTGCAGGAGAAAAATGCCGAGCTGGAAGAAAAAGCACAGCTGCTGGAAGAGCAGTACGAAGCCCTGAGCTCGAAGAACAAAGCCCTGGAAGATGCCCGTGAAGCTATTGAGCTGAAAATACAGCAGGTAGAAACGGTGAGCAAGTATAAGAGCGACTTCCTGGCCAACATGAGTCATGAGCTGCGCACACCGCTCAACAGTATACTTATACTTTCGAGGTTGCTGGCCGATAACGTGGAGAATACGCTTTCTACAAAACAGATCGACCACGCCCACATCATCCACAGATCAGGTAACGATCTGCTGAAACTGATAAACGAGATACTGGACCTGTCGAAGATAGAGTCGGGTATGATAAAGCTGGAAACCGATGAGGTAAAACTGGAGAACATGTCGCTGGAGCCTATGTTCCGCGAAATGGCTTCCAGAAAGAAGATCCGCTTTACAGAAAAGTATACCCCGGGCAGTTTCGATGCGATCGTTACAGATCGGTTCCGACTGGAGCAGATACTGAAGAACTTTATCGGCAATGCCATTAAGTTTACAGACCAGGGCGGAGAGGTAGAGCTATCCATTTACCCGGTGCAGCACAAGCCAAAGTTCAGATCGGAACAACTGCGTGATCAGAAAGAAATTGTAGCCTTCGCCGTGCGCGATACAGGTATAGGTATACCAAAAGAAAAGCAGGATGTAGTGTTCGAGGCATTCCAGCAGGCCGATACTTCTACTACCCGCAAGTATGGTGGCACGGGCTTAGGCTTAACTATAAGCAAAGAGCTGGCAGCGCTGCTGGGTGGCGAAATTATACTTGAAAGCGAGCCGGGCAAAGGCAGCACCTTTACCTTATACCTGCCTAGAGTACCACAAACCGCTGATGTAAAGCAGCCGCAGCCGGTAAGGCAACTGGAAGCCGCTGCAGTGGCAACCGCACCTAAACCTGAAAACAGAATGGAAGGTGTGAGTCAGGTTTTCCATAAAATGGAGCAGCAGGATAAGAAGGATATCTCGGTGCTGATTGTGGAAGACGATAAAGGCTTCAGCGATATACTGGCTGATTTTGCTACGGCTAAAAACTTTAAAGTACACCAAGCTTATACCGGTAACGATGGCCTGAAGCTGGCCCGCCAGGAGAAACCGGATGCTATGCTGCTCGATATTCAGCTGCCTGATATTAGTGGCTGGGATGTGCTGAAACAGGTGCGCGAAGACAAGGAACTGCGCCACATGAACGTGCACGTTATGTCGGCTTACGACAAAGAGGTGATAGGAGAGTACGGCGACAACGAAGAGTACCTGCCAAAGCCGGTAACGCTCGAAATGCTCAACAAAGCCTTTACTACTATTTCCACCACATCAGGTACATCCATCGAGAACATCCTGATCGTGGAAGATAACGAGATAGAGAACAAGGCGGTAGGCGAGCTGCTGCTGGCGCATGGCCTGAAATCTACGTCGGCTTTCTCTGCCGAAGAAGCGGAGCAGGTGCTTGCCAAGCAGAAAGTAGACTGTATTATACTTGACCTCAACCTGCCGGGCATGAAAGGTTACGATTGGATGAAGAAGATCAAGTCGCAGACCGGCTTAGGGGATATTCCGATCATCATCTATTCGGGCAAAGACCTGAGCGAGGAAGAAGAAACACAGCTAAAGGAGTTTGCCAACACCATCATCATCAAAAACGAATACTCATACCTGCGCCTGCTGGATGAAGTACAACTGTTCCTGCACAAGGTAAATCAGAAATTGCCTGCTGCCGGCAACGACTTTAAGATGAAGCTGCACGTGCCGGAAGAGGTGCTGCGCGACAAAAAAGTGCTGGTGGTAGATGATGATGTGCGCAACATTTACTCACTCAGCAGTTTGCTGGAGCTGCACGGCATGCAGGTAGTGGCCGCCTACGATGGCAATGAAGCTCTGCAGAAACTGGAAAGTGAAAAAGGTATAGACATGGTGCTGATGGATGTGATGATGCCGGAGATGGATGGTATTGAGGCGACAAAACGAATCAGGGAGATTTCTCGTTTTAAGCAGCTGCCGATTATTGCGCTCACAGCAAAAGCCATGAAAGAAGACAAAGAGAAATGCCTGGAAGCAGGTGCATCCGATTACATACCTAAACCAGTAGACACCGATAAGTTGCTTACCTTAATGCGTGTTTGGCTGTATGAAGCTTGATAACGAAGAACTTTTTGAGCAGGATGTAGAAGTGCTGATCCGGGAAATACATGCTCAGTACGGGTATGATTTCAGCGGTTATGCACGGGCTTCGGTGTACAGGCGGATCAAGCGGTTTTTGACGCATAAGAACATGAGCTCGCTGGAGGAGCTGCGGAAAGAGCTTTTTACGGATAGCTATTTCTTTGAGAATTTCCTGCAGGAGGTTACCGTGAACGTTACCGAGATGTTCCGCGACCCGTCTTTCTTCCTGTCGCTGCGCCAGAACGTGCTGCCTATACTTAGTACCTATCCGTTTATTAAGATATGGGATGCTGGCTGCTCTACCGGCGAAGAGCTTTTCTCGCTGGCTATACTTCTGAAAGAGGAGGGTCTGCTGGACCGGACCAAGATCTATGCCACCGACATCAACCAGAAAGTGCTGAAGCAGGCAAAGTCAGGCATCTTTTCGGCGGCCAACATGCCGGCTTATACTTCTGGCTATTATGCTGCCGGCGGCAAGCAGGAGTTCTCCAGCTACTACAGCAGCAACTATGGCAATGTTAAATTCGATGCATCGTTAGTGAAAAACGTGGTGGTGTACCCGCACAACCTGGCCACCGATTTCTCTTTCAACGAGTTCCACCTGGTACTGTGCCGTAACGTGCTGATATACTTTAACCGGGAGTTGCAGGAGCGTGTGTTTAAGCTGTTTGATGAAAGTTTGGTGAGTTTAGGGTACCTGGCGCTTGGCAAAAAGGAAACACTGGCCATGTCGCAGATCAGCAGCAACTATAACTTCGTTGATAAGAACAACCGGATATACAGGAAAATAAACTGATGGCTGCATCATCCAAAGTTATCGTGATTGGCGGCTCGTGGGGCGGAATTCAGGCTTCTATAACTATACTTCGGGCGCTTCCGGCAAACTATAGTATACCTATTATACTGGTGCTGCACCGGTTGCGCAACTACGAGGGTAGCCTGCAGGATGTGTTCCGACATAAATTAGCTTTGCGAGTAACGGAGGTAGAGGAGAAGGAAATGCTATTGCCGGGCCATGTGTACTTAGCGCCTGCTAACTACCATGTGCTGCTCGAGAAAGACCATACTTTCTCGCTGGATGATTCGGAACTGGAGAATTACTCCCGACCCTCCATTGATGTTACTTTTACCAGCGTTGCCGACGTTTTTGGCGAAAATGCTATAGGTATACTGTTAAGTGGCGCCAGCAAAGACGGAAGTTCAGGATTAAAGTATATCTTTGAAAAACAAGGTACTGTGATAGTGCAGGACCCTCAGGAGGCAGAAGTTAACACCATGCCTTTAGCAGCTATAGAAAGTATACCTGGCTGCAGCGTAATGAATTTAGAAAGAATACAAGCATTTTTGCTTTCCTTACATGATCATTGACGAACACCTTAAACCTGGAGCATTAGAATCTGACCTTCACCCGGTTAAGATCCTGTTAGTGGACGACAAGGCAGAGAATCTTGTGAGCCTGGAGAGCCTGCTTTCTAAGGAAGATGAGCACATCACTTACCTTTTTGCCTATTCGGGTGAGGAGGTACTTAAAATTGCATTGCAGGAAGAGCTTGCCCTGATTATGCTGGATGTGCAGATGCCCGGCATGAATGGCTACGAGGTGGCGCGCTACCTGAGGGATATTTCCAGAACAAGAGATATTCCGATCATATTTGTTACGGCTATAAACCAGGAGGATGCGCACGTGATCGAAGGTTTTGAAGCAGGTGCCGTTGATTTCCTGTTCAAGCCGCTGCACCCCTACATTACTAAAGCCAAGGTATCTAATTTTGTTAGATTCTATCTTCAGAAAAAAGAGCTGGAGAAGGTGAACAGACTAACACTGGAGATAAACCAGGAACTGGAGGAGCGTGTGCAGGAGCGCACCAAAGAACTTACCCGTGTTAACAAAGACTTGGATAACTTTGTGTATACGGCCTCGCATGATCTGAAAGCCCCAATAAATAATATAGAGGGGCTGATGACAGCGCTGCAGGAAACCCTGCAGGAAAAATGCCTGGATATGGAGGACATATCACCTATACTGGGTATGATCAACGAATCGGTAGGCCGTTTTAAAAATACCCTGCTGGACCTGACAGAAGTAGCCAAAGTACAGTACGAGGAAGCCGAAGACAAGGCTTGTTTCAAAGAGATACTCGATGATGTAAAGCTGAACATCAAAGACCTTATAAAAGACTATGAGGCCACTATAATCGAGGATTTCTCGCAGGCGCCGGAGATATTGTTCTCCAGGAAAAACCTGCGCAGCATTATCTATAATCTTATCTCAAACTCCATCAAGTATAGCTCTCCAGATCGTAAGCCGGAAATACGGATTACTACCACACCGTCAGAAGATGGTGTGCTACTAACGGTACAGGATAATGGCCTGGGCCTTAAAAAAGAAGATCAGGGTAAAATATTTGATATGTTCAAGCGCCTGCACTCGCACGTAGATGGCACCGGTGTTGGCCTTGCTATTGTGAAGCGCATTGTGGAGAACTGCGACGGTTGCATTGAATTTGAAAGTGAACTGGGCAAAGGCTCAGTTTTTAAATTATACTTAAAGTAAAGCAGCGCTTTACCGGGCATATGGAGGAACGTAACAAACGCGATAAGCAGGCCATACAGCAGCTGTATGATACGGTGCTGCCTGCGCTGGCACAGCACATACACCAGAACCTGGCGCCTGTTATACCCATGTTCGAAAATTTTTCGCTGGAACGCCTGCTCGATACCTGGACCAGAGATCCTGCCTCCGGATCAGAAGAAAAGATAAGTATAGAAAACGGCAACATACAGCAACTGGGGCTCAGGCTGCGGCTGGAAGGCTTTAACAAAGCCGGCGCAGAACCGTTTGATATTACCAAAGACCTGCTTTTCAGGCTGGAACATTATGGCTACTCTGTTGGCCCGGATAAAAACAACAGCTGGTTCGAGAAAGAGTACCTGCAACGCTGGGAGGTTTCGGAATATGATAGTATAGCCACCAAGTGGAGTGATGACCTGATTGATGACATAACGAAAAAACTGAACACCTGAAGTATACCTGCCGTGAAGCTGCCTGCAATTACTGCTCTCAAGTACTGGCTCTACGGGCTGCTTCTCTCGCTGAGCCTGAGCGCATGCAACTCCTGCCACGCACAGCAAACACAAACACAAAAATCCGGTAAAGTATACATTACTAAAATCCCCAGCCCTGGTGGCACAGGCAAAGTATACTTTGGACGCGAAATAGCAGGTATCATAAACCCATCTGGTGCAGCCTGGCTGGAGCGCAACAACCGCCAGGAAGAAGAAAATGTAGCCCAGGCCATCGACAGCATGATGCTGCGCCCGTAAAGTATAGTGGCCGATATAGGAGCAGGCACCGGTTTTTATACTTTCAGGATTGCCCCTAAAGTGCCGCAAGGCAAAGTATACGCTGTAGATGTGCAGGATGCCTTTGTAGCTGCCCTGAAGAAAAAGAAGCAGGAACTGAAGCTGGCAAATGTAGAGGTGGTGAAAGGTGGCAGCAAAAGTATAAACCTGCCCGAGGCCTCGCTTGATCTGGCTTTTATGGTTGATGTTTACCACGAGCTGGAGTACCCCCAGGAAATGCTGCAAGCCATTTACAAAGCCCTTAAACCCAATGGCAAATTGCTGCTGATAGAATACCGCGCCGAAGACCCCTCTGTAGAAATCAGGAAACTACACAAGCTAAGCGTAGCCCAAGCCAACAAAGAGCTACAGGCCAACGGCTTTAAACTTTACAAGCGGCAAGACTTCATGCCGATACAGCATTTCTTGCTGTATGAGAAAGCAGAGAAATAAGTATTTTGCCGAAAGTATACTTATTTTGCCTTCATGAACTCCATTAAACTGAGCTCCTGGTACCGCCTCTACGCTTTCCCGAACTACCAAAGTATGAAAACGGCATTGCCTTACATGCAGCGTGTGGTACTGGCAAAAGGCTTTGCAGAAGTGCAGGAACAGGAGGCCAGAAGCTTCGTTTCTCGTGCCGCGGGACAAGGCTACAAAAACTACCTCGAGCCTATTCAACCGCAATTCAAACGCATTTCAGCCATACAATCGCTTATAACTGCATTGCAGGTCCTCTACAAAAGCAATGGCTACTCTGCCCGGTATATTGTAATTGAGCGGTTATAGAGAATTATATAAGGCTTATTATTATAGCTGCACCTGAGTAAACTAGAACAAGTTCTCAACAACTGAGGCGGCTAATATTGTATTATCTATGTAAGTATCGCAGTTTGTTGAAAACTGTTGAGGAACTTTGATAGGAACCTTTTACTCTATTTCTTCTAGTACAGGAATGTTATGAATATTGATTATAAAACCATCATTCTGCAAAGGCTTACTGACACCTTTGTATAAACATTACAATTGCATCATGTAAACTCTTACTAATGCAATAACGGCCACAAGCAGAAAGATGGTGTTGAGCACATAGCTTGCATGTGCCTTCTTGGACGCTGCATACATGATCAGGAATAAGCATCCTATAATGTTCATCCCAAGATACTCCACCGATTGGCCGCTTATAAGCCCCATGCTGTTCAGGCTGAACGCTAAAAGCGAAAATACGGCGCCTGCCCAACCTATTGCCTCTCCTATATATTTCCTAATTGACACCATCTCTCTGTAGACTAATAATTTATTTGCAAATAAAGCGGGTGCACATAGGCAAAAAAATGCTTTTATTCGCTTAACTAATGCAAAAATTGAATTAAAGCGGATGGAGCTACAGCAGATAAAGTACTTTCTGGCACTGGCACAGGAACTGCACTTCTGGAATACGGCAGAGCGGATGTTTATCACACAATCTGCCCTTAGCAGGCAAATCAAGGCTCTAGAGGAGGAACTCGGGGTACAGCTGTTCGAAAGAACCAAGCGGAGCGTGAAGCTGACAGAGGCCGGTGCGTATCTCAGAGATCAGTATCTGCCGTTGCTAGATGAGATCAACCGCATTCATCTGCAGGCAAAAAAGATACATGAAGGAGCATTCGGAACAGTCAGGATCGGCTACCCGGGCTCCATTGCCTATGGCTTTATTCCAGATTTTATCTCCAGCATATCACAGGCTTTGCCTGAGCTGAAGGTGGAACTGGTGGAGCCGACCGACATTACTTTTGAGCAATTGCTGCTGAGCTACCAGATGGACATGGGTTTCAGGCGTGACCCCGCTGAGAACCCTGCTTTGCAGTCGGTACTGCTTTATTCAGAACCTTTTGCGCTTGTTGTTCCTCAAAACCACCAGCTCAATGAGCATAACTTCACAGGGCTTCACGATCTGAAAGAAGAAAAATTCATCCTGTCTAGCCTAACGCAGAACACTTTCTATTCTTCGAGTCTTCGGCAGATTTTTGAGGACCACAGCTTTACACCTGATGTGCGCATTGAGTCGGATTTTGGAGGAATGATGCTTGGTTTGGTCTCTAAGGGCCTGGGTGTGACAATACTACCCTTGTCTTACTCTTTCAGCGCATTACCCAATGTTCGCTTTATTGCTTTACCTTACAATATGAACCTTTACGTGACCTGGCGAAAGAACGACAACAGTCCGGTGCTGAAGAATATTCTGCAACTGGCGTCGGAAACAGCCACCAAGTACGTCGCAAAGGGTAATTAAGTGAGAAGGGATCTGGCCGTTGTTGGTGTTCTCACCAACAACAAAGACAGGTATATAAAGTATAAAAGCCTTGCAAATTTTCATCTGCAAGGCTTTTATATTTTAGTGGTACCCAGAGCCGGGGTCGAACCGGCACAACCGTGAAGTTATTGGTGTTTGAGACCAACGCGTCTACCAATTCCGCCATCTGGGCATTTCCTCTCTCAGGAACGTGCTGCAAACTTAGATAAAGTTTCCTGAATACGCAACAGGTATTTTTTCTTGAGATAATAAGTTTTTACCTCGTCGAGGGCCTCATCTTTTGTAACTCCGTGTAGCTCAGGATATCGCTGCAGAACAGGTAAAATGTCGGCATCAAGGGTGGCCATAATTCCGGCGCTTTTTTCTCCGATCTCGTGTAGTTTGGCTGCATCAAAATCAAACTCCAGTTCCATCAGTTCTTCGTTCAGCTCCATCATCTCCATCAGGAAATCACCGGGCAGCTCGTTCTTGCCTTCCTCCAGCAAGCCATGCTCTTTTAGTATGTACTGCATGCGCAGGTCGTAATCGGAGAGGGTGCGGTAGGCATTTGTATTCAGCGTGGATAGCTGCAGTATCTCCTGTTGCTTTTCGTTGCTTTCGGTAGCATAAAAATCAGGGTGGTACTCGCGGCTGAGCTGGTAATATTTAGCTTTTATCGCTTTCTCATCTGCCAGAAAGCTTTCTGGTATATTGTAAAATTCGAAGTAGTTGGCCATTAATCAAGTATACTTTTAGTACAATAAACAAGGCACTTGCCAGTAATTTATACCTGGTAAAGGTACAGCAAAACCCGGTGCTTTGTTTACTTATGCTACTTAAACAATACCAATTTTACCCTTCACCAGCCTGTAATGTGCTAAAAATACAGCAAGTAGTTGTCTTACCTGTTATAAATCAGTCTGTTGCTATATTTTAAAGTGTAATACAAAACCATGAAAAATTATTTCTGTAAAAAGGTGCAAACAAAACACCGGACATACGTAATCAAGAAAAAAGTCTTCAACCCTTATACTCCCTAAGCTATGGTAATGCCTATTTTTAAAATTTCGGACTATAACAAGGCTGTTCAGTTCTATGTAGATTGGCTCGGCTTTAAAATAGATTGGCAGCTGGAAAAGAAAGAGGAAAACTCGATCTACCTGCAGATCTCTAAAGGCAAAATAACCCTGCACCTTACCAATAATACCTCGGATAACAGCCCAGGTAAGGCTTTTGTGGAGGTAGAAGGAGTGCAGCGCTATTACCAGCAACTAGTAGGAAAAAAAGTGCCTTTCGAAAAACCGGTATTAGGCCAGTCAGCCTGGAGCGAACTATCTATGGAAGTGACAGACCCTTTTGGCAACAAGCTGCTGTTCAGCGAGAAGGTTCCTTTTAAAGCAACTGCTTAGAATTTACAAGTATAAATACATTAAAGAGCCTGCCCCGGATAAGCTATACTTCCGGAGCAGGCTCTTTTTATTATGATACCCTTAACGTGCTAAATAGCTACCGAAACATTTGACCATGCCTGTGGCTTATCGGCAAAGAGGGCTTTGGTGGCTTTCCAAACCTGACCGAAAAGTTCCGACTCGCGGTAGTTGTTCAGGTGCTCTTCAGAGTCCCAAAGGCTGTAGGTGCTATATATGTTAGGACGGTTCAGGTCCTGCAGCAGCTCTACATGGTTGCAACCTTCAAACCCTCGGATCTTATCTTTAGAATTTCGGAATATCTCCAGGAACTCCCCCGTCTTATCCTCCTGAAAAGTCATCCTGACAATGCGAATTAGCATAGCTTTAATTTTGAATAACTGAATTATGAATAACTGAATATAAGTGTCAGAGCAAAGTTAAGTATTATAACTACCTCAGTCAGTCATTCATAATTCAAAATTAATTACCCGGGTAAAACCGAATGTCGATCTGGGAATCGAAGCCCAGGCCTAGTAGCTCAGAGGCGTTACCTTTGTTGATGCCTATACTTAGCTGGCCCAGGTTGTTGTAAATGCAGCAGCAGTCGCCGTCGTCTACCTGGTTATAGTTAGGGTGTACACGGCCTACTGTTTCGCGTGCAAAGTGAATGGTAAAGTTCCGGCCATGGGCAATGGTGTCTACACTGTCGCGGGTAATGTTCGTTATCAGGTTGCCGTAGCGGTCTACGTGTATAACATGGCCTGTTATAGAGTGATCGTTCAGGCGAAGCTGGCGGTTTAGCAGTTGCTTAAAGCTGGTAGTTTGCTCGCCCAGCACTTCAATATCGCCGCCTTTTGCCAAAAATACAGCAGCCGGAGCCAGCAATTCTTTTTCAGGGAAAGGAACCAGAGCATTTTCGGTGTTTATTTCCACCACAAGGTCAGGTTTACCGTCTGTAAGTAAAGAAAGCAGGCCGTTATCGGCTAATAAAAAGTAGTGCCCTTTATACTTTGCAGCATGGTATTTGCCTGTTTTACAACCGTGGGTGTCTACGGCAACAAGGTGCACTGTGCCTTTCGGAAAATCCTGAAACACGGCTCCGAGAACGTATTCTGCCTGCGGAATGTTATAAGGTTCTACGGCGTGCGAGATATCCACAATAGTAGATTGTGGATCTTGCGAGAGGATTTTAGCTTTAACAGCGGCCACATAATGGTCGGTAAGCCCAAAATCTGAGGTGAGGGTAATTACAGCCATAAGTCCGAACTATAATTTGAGTAGATTTGTCATCTATATTGAAACAAATTTATTTAAATTCAAGAATATATTACCAACAGACTATATACAAGATAAGCATTTGGTAGAGAAAATAATAACATTAGAGAACATATCTCTGATTGATTTTTTGGGGACAGAAAATCAGAATATTAAGCAACTGGCAGCCGCTTTTCCGAGCAGCAAAATCATATCCAGAGGCAATGAGATCAAGATCCAGGGCCAAACCCCGGAGATTACGAAGATTCATGAAATACTTTCTTCTTTGATCGATCATTATCACAAATTCGGTAAGATTACGCATAACAGCGTAAACAGATACCTTTCTTCTGATTCTTTTACTGATGAGGATGTAATTGTTACTTCGCCGGATGTGATTGTGTATGGTACAAAGGGCGGTGTAATTAAGGCCAAAACGCCTAACCAGCAAAAGCTTGTAGATGCCGTGGAGAAGAACGACCTGGTGTTTGCACTGGGGCCGGCCGGTACAGGTAAAACCTATATTTCGGTAGCCCTTGCTGTGCGTGCGCTTAAGAACAAAGAGGTAAAGAAAATCATCATCTCCAGGCCGGTAGTAGAAGCAGGCGAGAGCCTTGGTTTCCTGCCAGGCGATATGAAAGAGAAAGTAGACCCGTATCTGCGCCCGATCTACGACGCCCTGGAAGATATGATTCCGATCGAGAAGCTGAAGTATTACCAGGAGAACAAGATCATTGAGATTGCTCCGTTGGCTTATATGCGTGGCCGTACCCTGAGCAATGCTTTTGTGCTGCTCGATGAGGCACAGAACACCACGCCAGCCCAGATCAAGATGTTCCTGACCCGTATGGGACCTACCTCTAAAGTTATGGTTAACGGCGACCGTTCGCAGATAGACTTACCGCGCAACCAGCGCTCCGGTCTGATTGATGCACTACACACCCTGCGCGACGTACAAGGCATTGGCTTTGTTGAAATGAAGGCAGAAGACGTAATGCGTCACCGCCTGGTAAAAGACATCGTAAGTGCCTATACCAAAGTAGAAGAAGAGCGCCAGGCAGCTAAACTGGAGGCCATGAAAGAAGAAGAAGGCAACCAGGAAAAAAGCGAGCCAAAAGCACGCATTAACGGTAGCCGCAAAAGCAAAGTATAAATAAGATTACAAAGCCGATTCTGAAAGATGAAGCTAGATGAGAAAGGGATAAAGCTACTGGTTTTATCCCTTTCTGTTTAGCGATATTTGCAGGAAAGCTAATAAGATTAAAATGATTGAATTGATCAGAGTTAAAAGCGAACAGGAACAGAATGCAGCTTTTAACATACGTGAGCAGGTATTTGTGCAGGAACAAAAGGTACCCCGCGATGCCGAACGCGACCAGTATGAAAGTACAGCCAAACATTACCTGGCCACTTACGCAGGCGTGCCTTGTGGTACAGCCCGCTGGCGCCAGACTGACAACGGTATAAAATTGGAGCGATTTGCCGTGCTGCAGGAGTACCGCAACAAACAAGTTGGAGAACGTATACTTAAAGCTGTGTTAGAAGATGTGCTGGCAAATCATCCGGATAAGCAAGTATACCTGAATGCGCAGTTACCGGCTGTTAACTTCTACAAGCGACATGGTTTTAAAGAAGAAGGCGAAATGTTTTCAGAGTGCGATATCAACCACTATAAAATGATTTACAAAGGCTGATGCTGCGGTGGGCACCATATCCTTTTGTGCGCATCACGCTTAGCTTTATAGCAGGCATTCTGCTGTTTATACTTACAGGCAAAGATTTCAGGTATAACCCTGAGCTCTTTGCCTTTTTCTTTTCCGCATTTATACTTTTGCTCATACTTGCCAGGCGCTACAAACTTGCAGAGCTCACAAGTATGGCTGGCATTGCCGGGTTACTTTGCTTTGCAGCTGCTGGCAGCTGGCTAACGCAACTCCGCACCGAATACTTTCAGCCTGATCATCTGCTTAATATTAAATCTGCGCCTACGCATTATGTAGGCGTGGTAGATGATTTTGTGGTGCAGAAGCCTGGTTACCAAAGTTCGGTGCTGCGCCTGCAGAAAGTAAAGGTGAATGGTAAGTGGCAGCAGGCAAGCGGACAGGTGCAGGTATCGGTGCCACATGATTCAGATAAAGAGTACGAGCTTAGCTATGGTGATAAGTTGCTGGTGAAAGGTGCCCCGCAATTGCTGCCGCCTCCGGCTAACCCAAAACAGTTCGATTACAGGCAGTACCTCAATAACAAGAACATTTACCACAGGCAGTCGCTGCATGAATTTCAGTTTCAGAAAATAGGGGAGGAGCCACCAAGCCGGGTAGTATACTTCAGCATACAACTGCGCCGCAAACTAGACAACCTGCTGCGCCAGAATATAGAGCCTAAGCGGGAGTATGGTATTTCGTCAGCGCTTATACTTGGCGTGAAAGATGAACTAGATAACGCTATTCGTAACGCTTATGCCCAAACCGGCACCATGCACGTGCTGGCAGTTTCGGGTTTGCACGTAGGCCTGATCTATGGTGTACTGATGCTGTTCCTGGGCAGGTTGGGCTCTACGCAACGCCGCCGTCAACTTACTGCTATACTTATACTTGGTGTACTTTGGGTTTATGCTATCATTACAGGTTTGTCGGCCTCGGTGCTGCGTGCTGTGGTTATGTTTAGTTTAGTAACTATAGCTGGTGCGGTACAAAAGCAGCATAATATCTATAACACATTGGCAGTGGCTGCATTTGGGCTGCTGTTCTATAACCCATATTTTCTGTTCGATGTTGGCTTCCAGCTTTCCTTTCTGGCGGTATTGGGTATAGTGTATCTGCAACCTAAGATCTATAGTTGGCTTAAGGTAAACAACTGGCTTGGTGATAAACTATGGGAATTGCTGGCTGTGTCGCTGGCAGCGCAACTGATTACGCTTCCGTTAGGCCTGCTATACTTTCATCAGTTTCCGGTATACTTCTGGATCGCGAATATGGTGGTAGTACCTGTATCGACGCTGGTGCTTTATACTGGTTTGGCAAGTATAGCTATGGGTTGGTTGCCACTCATTGGCAAGTTGTTATTTCAACTACACTTCTGGACGATCTGGGGCATGAACGAGTTTAGCATTGCCCTCTCCAGACTCCCTTATGCTCTTGTAAACGGCATTGACATTAGCATAACGCAGGCTATACTTCTGTATGTTTTGATGCTAATGATCATCCTGTTTTTCGCCCTGAAAAAGCTGCGGTATTTTACAGTGGCTGTTGGTTTGGTAGCCGTGCTGGCGGGGCAGGAGATACTGGAATCTATAGAACAGCAATCGCAGCGAAAACTCTCGGTTTATAGTTTGCGCGGTGCGTCGGCCATATCTTTTGTACAGGGGCAAGAGGCTATACTTGTCGGTAATTCTGAACTGCAGCACGACGAAAGCACGCTTACCTATAACATACTGCCGCAACTCTGGCACCACGGCATAGAGCAGCCTCAGTTTATACCTATCGGAGCAGAACCGGCTACCACAGAACCTGTTTCGCATGTACTTCTACCCGATAGCAACAGCCTGTATGTATGGCAGGGGAAAAGTATACTGGTACTCACAAAGCCGCTTAAACTACAACCCAAAACAGAATTGCAGGTAGATTTTATACTTGTAAAAGACAATGCAAAAATATGGACAGAGCAACTGCAACCCTTCAGGTTTAAGCAGCTGATACTAGATGGTTCTGACAGTCCCTGGTACCGAAAGCGGTTAAAAGAACAGCTAGGTAAACTAAACCTGCCTGTATTTGATGTTGCAGAGCGCGGTGCTTTGGTAGTTGATCTTTAAGCTGAAGTTATACTTCTATCTCCTCTTAAATAGCATATCTTCTTAATTTCGTACCTTTGCGTTTCCAAATAAGAAATAACTATGAGTGACTATACCCCCTTAAGCGAAGTAGGCGAATTTGGCCTTATCAAGCTTATTAAAGATAAAGTAGAGCTGCACCAGGAGTCTACTATAAAAGGCATTGGTGATGATGCAGCCATTATTGAGCCAGGCGAGAAGCAGATCGTGGTATCAAGCGATATGTTGTTGGAAGGCGTGCACTTCGACCTGACTTTCTGCCCGCTGAAGCACCTTGGTTACAAAGCTGTAGCTGTGAATGTTTCTGACATTGCGGCTATGAATGCCAAGCCAACCCAGATCATAGTTAACATTGCGCTGGGTGCAAAGTATACCGTAGAGGCTGTTGAAGAACTGTATGAAGGTATGCGCCTGGCCTGTGAGAACTATAAAGTTGATCTTGTTGGCGGTGATACAACTTCATCGAGAACAGGACTTATCATCAGCATTACAGCAATAGGCGAAGTGGCAAAAGGCGAGGCAGCCTTAAGAAGCGGTGCACAGGTAAACGACCTTATCTGCGTAACCGGTGACCTTGGCGCTGCTTACCTTGGCTTGCAGGTGCTGGAGCGCGAAAAGCAGGCATTTATGGCTGATCCTGAAATGCAGCCGCAGTTAGAAGGCAAAGAGTACATTGTTGGCCGCCAGTTACGCCCGGAGGCACGTATGGATGTGATCTACGACTTGAAAGAGCGTGGTGTAAAGCCAACTGCTATGATCGATGTGTCGGATGGTCTGGCTTCTGAGCTTTTCCATATCTGCGCGCAGTCTAATGTTGGGGCTACAATCTATAAAGATAACTTGCCTGCTGATGAGCAAATGCTGGAAACTGCGCTGGAGTTCAACCTAGACCCGATTACCTGCATTCTAAACGGTGGAGAAGATTATGAGCTGCTTTTCACAGTGCCGCTGGCAGATTACGATAAAGTGAAGAACCACCCGGATATCAGCATCATTGGTAAAATCACGGATAAAAGCGAAGGTATAAACCTTGCCAATAAACACGGCCAGTCGTTCCCGCTTAAAGCGCAGGGTTGGAAGCATTTTTAAATGCTAGAATTTAGATTTTTCTAAAGTATATAACAAAAAAAGGAAGCACTTTCGCTTCCTTTTTTTGTTATAGTTGACATCTATGTACTAACATTTAAGTACTAATAGCTAAACCTTAATCTTCAGGATAAGGAATAAATACAAAGTTCTGGAAATCACCATCTACTACAAACAGGCAGCAGAACTCATCAGCATCTTTATAGGCAGCTTTAAAGTCTTCGGCTCTGTCTTCTAAAATCAGGTTGCGCTGCATAAAATCCTCCAGGTAAGATGCATTGATATTCCACTCCAGCGCCAGCTCTTCTTTAGCCAGAAAGTTTGAGCCTACCGGCACCTGCGT
Organism: uncultured Pontibacter sp.; assembly: GCA_966250805.1. GTDB lineage: Bacteria > Bacteroidota > Bacteroidia > Cytophagales > Hymenobacteraceae > Pontibacter. The sequence continues at coordinate 153,725 of CBINIP010000011.1, forward strand.
GCGGCTGAACACAAAGATCGGGTACTCAGAAATCTTGCGCTTACGAACCTGGTAAGCTGCTTCTCTAAGGGTTTCGGCTACCACTACAAAGTCTTTGGAAATGGTGCCGAGGTATTTACCATTTAATTCCGGATCGTTTTCCATAATTTTTAGAGACGCTAGATTTTAAATATTGGATTCTAGACTTGTGATATGATTCTGTAAAACTTAAATCTAAAATCTAACTACTAACGTCTAGTATCTATTTAGCGGTTAACAAAACTATATTTTCTACGTGGTGCGTCTGCGGGAACATATCTACAGGCTGCACACGTGCTACATCATACTTCTCTGACATCAGCTCCAGGTCGCGGGCTTGAGTGGCCGGGTTACAGCTTACATATACTATACGGTCGGGGTGTACCTGCAGAAGTTTCTCAACCACATCAGGGTGCATGCCGGCACGTGGCGGGTCAGTTATAACTACATCAGGTCTGCCATGTCGTGCGATCAGCTCATCTGAAAGTATATCCTTCATATCACCAGCATAAAATGTTGTGTTGCTGATGTTGTTGATCTGGGAGTTGATTTTGGCATCCTCGATCGCGCTTGGCACATACTCTATACCTATAACTTCGCGGGCCTGACGGGCTACAAAGTTGGCGATGGTACCGGCGCCGGTATACAGGTCATACACCAGCTCGTTGCCTGTTAAACCTGCAAACTCACGTGTGATCCTGTAAAGCTCGTAAGCCTGGTCGGCGTTTGTCTGGTAAAACGATTTAGGGCCGACACGGAATCGGATGTCTTCCATTTCCTCATGTATGTATGGCAAACCTTTATAGCAAACCACTTCCATATCGTGGAAGGTGTCGTTCATCTTGGTGTTTACCACATACTGCAGCGATGTGATCTCCGGGAAGTTTGTCTCCAGGAGCTTCATGATGCCAAGTATAGCTTCCTGATCATCGTACTTCACCAGCAGGATCACCATTATCTCACCAGTGTTGGCTGTGCGCACAATCAGGTTGCGCAGGAAACCTTCCTGGTGTACTGCGTCATAAAATACCATGTCATTTGCGCGTGCATAATCGCGCACCGCCAGGCGAATGGCATTAGACGGATCAGGCTGCAGGTAGCAGTTCTGGATGTCAAGGATCTTATCGAAGCGGCCCGGTATGTGGAAACCTAACGCTCTACGCTCAAATTCCTGCCCCGATTGTATCTGCTCGTTCGTTAGCCAGCTGTAGTTGGAGAACGTAAATTCCAGCTTGTTTCTGTAGAACTTATCTTTGGCTGAGCCAAGTATTGGATCAAACTCCGGAAGTGCCACTTTGCCAATTCGCTCCAGGTTATCCTTTACCTGTTTTTGCTTGTAAAGCAATTGGGTGTCGTAACCGATGTGCTGCCACTTGCAACCGCCGCAAACGCCAAAATGCTCGCAAAACGGCTGCACACGCTGCTCCGAATATTCATGGAAACGAATAGCCTGCCCCTCCATAAAGCTTTTCTTTTTACGGGTGATGCGCAGGTCTACCACGTCGCCGGGTGCCACGCCTCCCACAAAAATAACCATGTTGTTATGGCGCGCCAGGCATTTGCCTTCAGCCACCATCTCTTCTATTCTGATATGCTCGAGTATCTCGACTTCTTTGTTCTTCTTCTTATTTCTCACGATACTGCAAAATTAAGCAATTTTTGGGATTAAGATGATGATAGAAGGAGGGGAAGGTTGATACAAGCTCAGCTTTTTAACTATAATTTTATAGTGCTTACTTCTGCTACTGGCAAGCAGTCTGTACTTCCATAGTAGCTGTTGTATCCTCAGTCTTACCTACCTATCGTTTCATAGCTAACCTTGGCTCGCTCCAAGCCCGCGAGGGCTTGTCCTTTTGTATCGCGCTGGGAGCTTTTCCTTTGCTCCTAAACGTCGCAATACCTTTCAGGCACCGGAATCTCACAAGGCGCTCTTTAAAGGGGGGCTCCCCCCACCCAAGGACTGGGAACAGGTTCGATAGCTGCTGCTATGGAGCTAAGACATTATCCCCTCCTTGGAGGGGTGCAGGGGTGGGTTTATACTTTCACTACAAAGCAACGGCCTTAGCCAGGTGCATCAACTGACGATTCGATGTTTGAGTGTTCAGCGAGTTTTGAAGCGTCTTGATTCTTTTGCTTCCAGGGGTGCAGGGGGGCCTTTTAGACTTTCTCATCAAGGAAAAAAGTAAGGCCCAGCCGGCGAGGCGAAAAGCGAGCTAAAAGCATAGAAGTGGAAGATGAAGATTCGTTTGCAAAGAACCATTAAAGCTCTTCTCCTTAGATAGGGAGGGGGCAGGGATGGTTGAATGGCTGTAACTATGAAATTATAATAGCAAACAATCCCACCGTACTCAATACACAGCTCCTCAATCAACAGAAACCAGAACTAACAATCCAACATTTACGCTTACATTTTCTTCAGAAATAGTAGTTTTGCCTGTGTAACGAGTTACCGTTGCAGAATAGAATTGACTGAAATGAAAGATAAAGTAGTATTGATAACTGGTGGTACCTCAGGAATAGGTAAAGCCTGTGCTTTTGCTTTTGGCAGGGCAGGGGCGAAGGTGGCTTTTTCGGGGCGTAACCAGCAGAACCTGAATCAGACCGCAGAAGAGCTTACTGCCGCCGGCATAGATAACCTGGCTATTAACGCCGATGTAAGTGTGGAGCAGCAGTGCGAGCGCATGGTGCAGGAAACTGTTTTAAAGTATGGCCGCCTCGACATCCTGATTAATAACGCCGGTATCTCTATGCGCGCCTTGTTCCAGGACCTGGACCTTGATGTGATCCGTAAAGTAATGGACATTAACTTCTGGGGTACCGTGTATAGTACAAAGTACGCTCTGCCATACATTCAGAATGCAAAGGGTTCTATCATCGGTATTTCTTCTATTGCAGGTTACCGCGGCTTGCCTGCACGCACTGGCTATTCAGCTTCTAAATTTGCCATGCACGGTTTCCTGGAGACTTTGAGAACCGAGCTGTTGTACAAAGGGGTACATGTGTTGATAGCCTGCCCTGGATTTACTGCTTCGAACATTCGTAACACGGCACTGGCAGCTAACGGTCAGCAGCAAGGCGAAACACCACGTGAAGAAGAAAAGATGATGAGTGCTGAGGAAGTGGCCGACAGGATACTGAAAGCTACCATCCAGCGCAAGCGCGACCTTGTAATGACGCTGCAGGGCAAAATGGCCGTTTGGGTAAATAAACTCTTCCCAAGTTTGGCTGATAAACTGGTATACAATGTTATGGCAAAAGAGAAAGATTCGCCGCTGAAATAGCATTAACTGAAAGAAAGAAATGCAAAAGGCCGGGTGTGATTCCGGCCTTTTGCATTTCTATACTTCATTAAATTTAAGGAAGCTGTAGCAGGTTATTTTTCCGGATATAAGCTGTTTCGCCCTTCCATTTTATCTCGTACCAGATGTCCTGTTCGCCGGTTATAGGAACTTTGTGTCCCTCGGTAGCCGTTGCCAGCCACGTAGCACCCGCCGATGGTGCCGACATAATAGCCACATGGTTGTGTTTGATAATGCCTGCATCGCCTAAGTTCAGGAAATTAATGTAGTAAAGTATAAACAGCAGGTAAAGCGTAAAGCTAATCTTAAATGGTCTGGTAAATTTATGGCCTTTGCGCCAGCTCAGGAACATGACTGTTACAGTAACCACAGCTATGATCAGCATAAGCTCTAGTATGCGCATGTAGTGCTTGCTGAACTGTGTTTTAAAAAATTGCAGATCATTATACTCATACCCGTTCAGACGGTGTGCCTGCGCCAACTCTTCCATTTTTTTCAGAACGGAACGGCTGGGTTGCTTTGTGTAGAACAGGTGCAGGTAATACATGGCACCTGTATAATCGCGCAAGCCTTCTTTTATATAAGCCATTTTTAGAAGCATTTGCGGCGAGTAAAGCTGCTTTTGCGTAAGGATAGACTCGTAAACTTCGAAGGCCTGGGTATATTCCTGCTTATTGAACAAAGAATCTGCCCTGGTAAGTGAAAAATTATCTCCCTGACTATAAACAGGTTTAGCGAATAGGAGGAAAAAAACGATTAAAAAAGCAGATATTTTGAACCAGATGTTTTGCATTTAACCAGATTGCTGTTACTTTTGCATCGCAATTCAGGGAAACGCCCTGAGAATGCAAGTTAGTAAAAAGATTCCGTAGCTCAGCTGGTAGAGCAATACACTTTTAATGTATGGGTCCTGGGTT
>CBINIP010000012.1:0-142714 GCA_966250805.1 uncultured Pontibacter sp.
TGCTTTGTTGTTGCTGCTTTCACCTCACCCTAACCCTCTCCTCAAGGAGAGGGGACTTGACTTTGGTTATACTTGAGGTTGTAGTTTCATAGCTACTGTTTTAACACCCCTGTAGTCCCCTCAAGGGGACAGTCGGTTCTAGTTCCACATCTGCTGGCTATCGAAGTTGATATCAGTCCTTGGGTTGAGCGCCTTGTGCATGTTGCGGTACCCGCAGGGCAGCCGGAGCAGAGCGCAGGCAGCTTCAGGCACACCGCGCGATGCCAAAGGACGAGCCCGCGCGGGCTTGGAGCGAACCGAAGCTTTGATTGCAACTATAGGCAGGTAAGACTGAGGAATAACAGCCTACTATAGAAGTATAGCTTGTTTGCCTTTAGTAAAAATCAGCAACTATAAAACTATAGCAGATTTCTCGCTCTATTCAAAATGCCTTAAACCCCTGTCTTTTCTAACGATAAATAACTAACATTACAACATCAACATTACATAGCAGCACATATGTTATCCACTCTACTACTGGCGGCACTGCTAACAACAGGTGCACCCGATAATAGCAAGACTGACTTAAAAACACCTTACGAAAAAGGCAACGGCAATCAGACCGCAACCTACGAAGAGGCTATAGACTGGTACCGTAACTTCGACCGCGCTTACGACGAAGTAAAGATGATGCCCTATGGCTATACCGACGCCGGAAGACCCTTGCACCTGGTAGTTGTTTCCACAGACAAAGACTTTGATCCGGCTTCTATAAAGCAGAAGAATAAGCGTGTGCTCCTGATCCAGAACGGCATACACCCTGGCGAGCCGGAAGGTATAGATGCTACCATGATGCTGGCCCGCGATTACCTGCAGGACAAGAAGCGCCGCAAGCAACTCGATAATGTGGTACTGGCTATTATTCCGGTGTATAATATTGGTGGGGCACTAAATCGAAATAGCCATACCCGCACAAACCAGAACGGGCCGGAGAGCTATGGTTTCCGGGGCAATGCACGTAACCTCGACCTGAACCGCGATTACATCAAAACGGATTCTAAAAATGCGCAGCTGTTCCACCTCATTTTCCGCGACTGGGACCCGGATGTTTTTATGGACAACCATACATCTAACGGTGCCGATTACCAGCACGTCATGACGCTGATCGGAACGCAACATAATAAACTGAACCCGACACTGGCTGGCTATTTGCAAGGCAAAATGCTGCCTGCGCTCTACGACGGCATGAAAAAAGATAAATTCCCGATGGTGCCTTACATGAACACTGTAGATGAAACACCAGATAACGGCATCATTGGGTTTATGGAATCTCCGCGCTATGCGACAGGTTATACTGCTCTTTACAATACCATCGGTTTTGTACCGGAAACACACATGCTCAAGCCATTTGATCAGCGTGTGAAGGCAACTTACCAGCTCATGGAAAACATGATCGAAACCGTTAGCCGTGATGCCAAGGAAATAGGCGAGTTAAGAGCTAAAGCCAAGCAGGAAACGCTGGCGCAGAAAAATTTCCCGCTGGACTGGAAACTGGACACCACAAAAGTAGAACAGATTCCTTTCCTGGGCTATGCTGCCAAGTATAAACCGAGCGAAGTAAGCGGGCTGGAGCGCCTGTATTACGACCGCAAAGCGCCTTATTCTAAAAAGATTAACTACTATAACACGTTCACGCCAAGCGTAACTGTACAGAAACCGATTGCCTACATTATTCCGCAGGCATGGCGCGAGGTAATAGACCGCCTGAAGCTAAACAAAGTAGAAATGCGCCAGCTTAAACGTGATACTACCATTACGTTAGATTCTTATTACATAAAAGACTATAAAACTGGCCAGCGACCATACGAAGGACATTACCTGCACAACAGCGTTCAGGTAGAAACCCGTACCATGCCGCGCCAGTTCCTGAAAGGCGATTACGTAATCTACCTAAACCAGGAATCGAATCGCTTTCTGGTAGAAACGCTGGAGCCCCAGGCTGTTGATTCCTACTTTAACTGGAATTTCTTCGACTCTATACTTATGCAGAAGGAGTATTTCTCGAGCTATGTGTTCGAAGATCTGGCTGCCGACATCCTGAAGCAAAACCCTAAACTGCGTGAGCAACTTGAGGAGCGCAGAAAGAAAGATCCGGAGTTTGCAAAGAGCGCACGCGCCCAGCTGGATTTCGTGTACCGCAACTCGCCGCACTACGAGCTAACGCATAACCTCTACCCTGTTGGCCGCCTGATGCAGGATGTAAAACTTCCTTTATAAAGTATAGACTTAACTTAAGTATAAAAGCCACCTTAACGGGTGGCTTTTTTGTTGTCAGGTTATACTTCAGAAACTTAGTAACAGCACTGTTTATACTTAGCAAACACAAGAACTATAACTAGCTGCATCAGTAAATTATAGTATACCTGCAAGTATAAATTATGGAGTTACCGAAAGGTTTTCAGAAGATGATGGATTTTGGCTTGGTAGATGCGCTATTGGGCCGCCGCTCCCGCCGCTTTTTTATGGGTGCCGAAATCCCTGATGGAGTTTTTACCTATAAATCCAAGCATGATCCTGTTCCGCTTTCTGAACTCGAGAAACTGCTTGTAGTTGGTGCATGCGCGGGCAATACAAGCTGGCACCACATGATTTTCCGAGCGCAACGCTATGCTCCGCATTTATCTAACTACGCAGGCGCTGCAGGTGGCCGCACTTTTCCGTCTGCTGCCGGTTTCCATACCAGCATGACCTTTTTCACGGATGATGAAGGTGTTTATGTGCTTGATAATCGTGATGCGCCAGCTGTTGCAGAAAGAGATGCAGATGGGCACCTGGACCTGAATACAGTTGTAAACGCTCTTAACAAACAGATCCGGAAGTTACAGAATGGCCGTGTAAAAGTACCTTGCGAAACACCCTACATTGAAGCACACAACACATGGGTTGTTAATAAACCCGGCACATTGCTCATAATGCCTGTTGGCGATCTGTCGCAGCATGTGTTGCTGGCGCTGTGCTACATGCTGCAGAATGGTATGGTAGTCGTGGATGATATCAACAAACGATCTATTCCGGGTATAGAAAAGTATAGCCACCTTGCAGACCTGAACAGTGTCTGGCCGATTACTTTTCTGGAACAATGGAGTATGGCTGAACTGTCGGCAGAGTTGAGTATAAGTTGTTACGCCGGTGCTCTGATGTTACAGGCAATGGGCCTGGGAGGCTGGATGTTTGACGGTGTAGACCCTTTTAGCATGTTGGGTGCAAGCGGCAATCCGGCTGTTCCTGGCCTGGGCTTCAGGTATGATACCGATCCGCGTTGGCCATACCCTAACCCTACAGGCTTGGAAGGTGTGATGGAAAGCTACTGCCCGCCTCATTATTCCGATATGCGTGCTGCTGTAGATGCCGTCTGCGACAGAAAGTTTGGATCAGGCGGTCCTTTTAACCCCAGCACGCCCGGCCCCTGGACAGATTCAGCAAAAGTACGCGGCTCGGCAGAAGTGCATTCGGAGGAATTCAGGGAATGTGTGGCCCTGCAGGCTCAATACATATATGATACCTTTGGCAAATTTCCGGGTACAGTGCCATCTATTTTTATACTTACCTATTTGCAAGCTCACCACCTCGACCTGGACTTTTATGACACTTTCTACAACCCCGGCTCCTATCTTAGAACACACGCCGAGCACATGAGCAACTGGCATTCTGTTTAGCAGAGTTATCTACTCCGGATAATTTTCTGTTAATATGCTTGATTCACGCTCACTTCAACCTGGTTTAATTAGATGCTTCAAATCATTTCCCTTTACTTCTGAAAACTGGCAGTAGCTCTATAACTTCTTAATTTTTTTGAAACAAATGTACATGCATACGTGTTATAGTTTATATTTGCATGTACATACATTATTTGTATAGATAATAATAAGATTAAATATGAGCCTTTTAAATCATTTGAACTGGCGCTACGCAACCAAGCGTATGACAGGCGAGCAAGTACCACAAGAGAAAGTTGATTATATTCTGGAAGCAACACGTTTGTCTGCTTCATCAATGGGCCTGCAGCCTTACACTATTTTGGTAGTTGAAGATGCAGAACTGCGCAAGCAGATCCAGAAAGTTGCCTATAACCAACCACAGATTGTAGAAGCATCGCACCTGCTGATATTTGCTGCATGGAATGATGTTACTGAAGCACAGGTAGATGAATATATGCAGAATATTGCCTCTGTACGCAATGTACCGGTTGAGTCGCTTGCAGATTTTAAAAAGAGCCTAATGGGTTCTGTGGTGAGCCGCAAACAAGAGCAAAAGTATGAATGGTCTGCACGCCAGGCCTATATTGCGCTAGGTACTGCCCTGGCCGCAGCTGCTGAGCAAGGTGTAGATGCCACTCCAATGGAAGGCTTTGATCCGGCTGCTCTGGATGAACTTCTTAACCTGAAAGAAAAAGGACTTCGCAGCGTTACAATGCTTCCTCTTGGTTACCGCCACGTAGAAGCTGACTTCTTAGCAACTGCTAAAAAAGTACGCCGCAGCAAAGACAAGCTTTTTGTGAAAGTAGCTTAAGTATATTTGTGTTTAGTGATCAAAAAAGCCACCTGCATAGGTGGCTTTTTTGTTTGTTGCTGTTGCTGCTGTTTAGTCTGAAATGGTTTTACACTTCTCAACCTCTTATACTTGGTAGCAGGCAAACCTATGCTTCGTAACTGCTTTTCTTCCTCAGTCTTACTCGCCAATAGTTTCATTTTAAGCTTTGGCTCGCTCCAAGCCCGCGAGGGCTCGTCCTTTGGCATCGCGCGGTGGCGAGTCCTGCCTTCGGCTCCGCCTGCAGGCTGCCCTTGACGGGCACCGGACACACCAAGGCGCTCTTTAAAGGGGGCCCCTACCCCCACCCAAGGACTGGAAACAGATTCGATAGCTGCTGGCGATGCAACTAGAACCAACTCCCCCTTGGAAGGGGGCGTAGGGGGATGTTTATACTTTGCTATGCAACTTATACTTGAAGTATAGCCAGGCCAAATCCCCTCTCCTCAGAGGAGAGGGCCAGGATGAAGTGAAAACGGTAGCTACAAAGCAAAAGCTTTTCCAGGTGCAGCCAAAGACGATTCGCTGTTTGAGCGTTCAGCGAGTGGGGGTAGGGGCCCTCGATAAACGAATCGTCTTGATTCTTTTGCTTACTTTTCTCATCAAGGAGAAAAGTGAGGCCCAGCCGGCGAGGCGAAAGCTGATTCAAAGCATCGAAGTTGAGTCTGAAGCTTACAGTTCGCAAAGCACCTTCAAACTCCTCTCCTCTCTTAAAGAAAGACCAGAATGGTTGGCATAAAACTGCTCTTTATTCAACTTACTACTCCAACATCGACGCTGTATACGGATTTGACAGCAGTTCCTGGAACGCCTCCCAGCGCTTCTTTGGATTACTGTCCGTTCCACCTTTGGATTCGATATAACGTCGTACCAGCTCCTGCCCTAAGTTATAGTTGATCACGTAGCTTCTGTAGCGGTCTATGAAGCGGGTGCGCTGCAAGGCTTTGTCTTTTTCATAAAAGTTATACTTCACGATCCAGTCAGCAGCTTCTTCGCGGGTGATCTTGCCATCCAGGTATAAGCGAGCGGCTTCGTTACCTGCGAAATTCAGTTTACCGATCATACCAAGTATAGCATAATAGCGTTCAGCCTCAGCAGGGTTTAGGCCAGCCAGTGGGATCAGCACACGCTTCTCAAACTCCAGGCGCTCTTTAGCCGGAAAAGCTACTTCTATTCCATAGTTGGCGCTGCCTTCCGCAATAAGCGACTGCGGGCTGAATAGTGGGTAGATAGAAAATTCCTTCCAGCCTTTCTCGTTAACAAGGTGCTGCTCCAGTAAGGCGTTAAATACATGATGGCCCGGATAACCTTCGTGGCAGGCCAGATCAATAGCACGCTCAATGTTGATAGGAAAATCAGTATTGATCTGGATTAAACTATAGCCATTGCCTTTAAAATAGTTGTAGCCAGACCATGGTTTGTCTTTTACATATTCTACTTTAAAGCTCTCGTTGGCCGGCAGTTTATAATGTGCTTTGGTTCTACGTCGGGCTTCGGCAATGGCAGCCTGAAACACCGTATCCAGCTTCTCCTTTGGTATTACAAACCTGTTTTTGTAAACACTCCAGCGCTCAGCTATACTTCCTTTTCCAGGCAACTCTTTATCTATGGCTGTGAGAAGCGAATCGAAATAGGCAACTTCGTAGTGAGGTGGCTCAGCGTCGTAAAGCAGTCTGGCTTCTTCATCGAAAGGAAGCTTTTTGCCTTGCATCATTTCTACTTTGGTAATGGCTGCCACAATCTGCTTTTTAAACATAGCCAATCTGCGGCTTTCATCTGTAGCTAGTTGAGCAGTATCCTGCGCCTGTAGCTGACTCTGTATCGCTCTGAACTCCGTTAAAAATTCATCTGCTGGCAAAGAATCTGTGGCTTTTGCTGCAGGTCTCCATTCTTCAGGGCCATAATATGCATCTACAATATCGCTGTCGTACTGGCCCAGTTTAAGCAGTGTTTTCACGTAGCGTTCCGCCAGTTGATCCATGGTGGCTACTTCGGTGTCCTTGGTTTCTGTTTTGGTGGAGGAACAGGCCCAGAAAGTAACAAGTAATAAGAGTAAGAATGTTTTTTTCAGAGTTTGCATGTAAGGTGGTTATAGTTCAGGAGAGCAAGTTATACTTACTTTGGCAGGAAGGAAAGAAGTATAAAGTAAGTTATACTTAAGCGGTTATTGTCTCTATCAGGTTCAGGAATGCTTCTATAAAACAAGCCGCTCACAGAATCAACTATAAGCGGCTTATTATCTGAATTAAGACGATCGCAGGAGCTGTACACACCGCGATGGCAGTAATTTATACTTCTATTTCGCCGGTTAAGTATGTTACGGCTTTGCCGGTAATCTTCACGCGTTCGCCCAGGTGCTGGCAGGTTAAATTGCCTTGCCGGGCGGAAAGTTGTTTGGCAGTTAAAGTTTTCTTGCCGAGCCTTTCGCTCCAGTAGGGTGCAAGGGTAGTATGTGCAGAGCCTGTAACAGGGTCTTCAACTATACCTACCTGCGGGCAAAAGAATCTCGACACGAAATCCACATCCTTACCCGGTGCCGACACAATAATGCCCCGTGCAGGCACAGAGTTAACAAGATTAGTATCCGGGTTAAAACCTTCCACATCATCCTGCGAAGGGAACACCAGCAGGTAGTCTGTTTTGCCTTTGTAGGTTTCCTGCGGCGCTTTACCAAAAGCTTTGATTAAGGCTTCCGGAGTTTTGGCTGGGGCAAGCGTATCTGCCGGGAAATCCAGTGTCAGTTCATCTTCGGCTTTCTCTACTCTAAGCAAACCGCTACGCCGCGAGTGCAGGTTTAGCGGATTAGTCGGGTGGTTATAGTAGCGGAACAGCACATAAGCTGCGGCAAGTGTGGCATGTCCGCACAGATCCACCTCTACGGTAGGCGTAAACCACCTGATCTCGTAGTCTTCTCCAGCTTTTACTACAAAGGCAGTTTCGGCCAGGTTGTTTTCGGCAGCTATGTTCTGCATTACAGCATCATCCAGCCATGTATCCAGCACACAAACTGCGGCCGGGTTGCCACCGAATACTTTATCCGTAAAAGCGTCTATCTGGTATAGTTTAATTTTCATAAGTATAAATCAATGCTTTAAAATTCCTTTATTGCCTTGCCGTAACCTGGTTGGCACGGAACAGGCGCAGGAAATTACCTCCCAAAATCTTCTCTATATCTTTTTTGCTGTAGCCCCTTGCCAGCAGCTCTTTCGTTATAAGCGGCATATCTGCCACGCTATCCAGGTGTTGTGGCGTCGACGAAATGCCATCGAAATCAGAGCCTAAACCAACATGGTCAACTCCTATCAGTTTTACAATATGATCGAGGTGATCAAAAAGCATCGGGAAAGGTGCACGCAACGCTTCTGCTTCCTGAGGATACTTTTTGTTCAGCCACTCGTTGATTGCATAAGAGCTCCACTTTAGCTGAGACAGCGAATCTATTTCAGCCTGATGCCTTTTTGCGAAATCCAGCTGGCCTTTGTCATGGTTAGGATCCAGGAAGCCGGAAGAGAAGTTCAGATGTATAACGCCGCCGTTTTTGCCAATTGCTTTTATCTGCTCATCAGTAAGGTTTCTGAAGTGCGGGGCAATGCTGTGCACGCAGCTATGCGAAACTATAACCGGCTTTGTTGTTGTCTGGATAGCATCCCAGAAAGTCTGCTCGCCTACATGGCTCAGGTCCACCATCATGCCCAGCTCGTTCATTCTTCTTACCACCTGTTTGCCAAAGTCGTTGAGACCTGCTTTTGCATTAGGTATAGTTCCGGCAGATTCGTCTTTCGCAGAGGTAGCCCAGGATGTGGAGTTGTTCCAGGTAAGGGTCATGTAGCGGGTGCCACGCTCGTATAGCTCATCCAGGTAAGTCAGGTTATCCTCGATCATGTGACCGCCTTCCACGCCTATCATAGCTGCCAGCTTTTTAGCCTTTACTGCTTTCGTCAGGTCTTCAGGGGTTTTGGCTACTATCAGCTTATCCGGGTGGCGCGCTGCAATAGCATAGAGAGAGTCTATTTGCTGATTGGCAAACTTAAAACCCTTGCCCATTCCATAGTTCTCATCACTCCAGATAGAGAATATCTGCACATCTACCCCACCCTTTTTAAACCGGGCAAGGTCTGAGTGGGTTTTGCCGCTAAGGTCTGTGGCTATATCCATACCATCCAAAATAGAGATCATCACATCGTTGTGTGTATCTACTACTATGGCTTTCTCGTGCAGTTGTTTATAGTTTTGTGCAGCTGCAGGTGCATTGCTTAGCATAAGTGCCCCAAGCGCCAGGCAGCCGGTAGAGAATAATTTATACTTCATATGCAGTTGTTTGAGGTGAGGTTTCCAGCGGAAAGAACCACAAGAATCTATTAACCGAAGCTAATATAAGTAAATGAATGTAATTCCACTACTGCAGCCAGTTTTGCACAATCAGGTTTGAGAAAGCGAAAAAGTTGGTTAAAATGTGCGCCAGGGTTGGCAAAAGTATGCGCTGCTGTTTAAAAGCGGTGTAGCCCCAGAGTAAACCCATAAAAAAAGCTCCGCCTACCAGCGACAAAAATCCCCCCTGATACTCTACTCCATAAGCAGCATACACCGATATATGCCAGAGTCCGAAGAGCATAGCGGGTATAAGGTAAGCTTTCTGCATATTCTGTTTATACCTGCTAATGAATGCCCCTCGCCAGTAAAACTCTTCAACAAAACCATTTACCAGTGCGGCTGCGGCAAGTATAAAGTATAATTGCAGGTTAAGTTGATCATAGGCTTGCATAAAAGCTGCTGAAAATGCACCGATAGCGGGCATAAAGCAAAACAGCTCCAGTAGCAGATCTCGCCCCTGTAGTGTCGGCCATTTGTAAAGCTCTTTCATAGAACCCTGCTTTAGTTGCATTCCATGCACCAGACAATACGTCCAGTATATACAGAAGCTGGTCAGGTAGCCAACTGTTTTACCAAGCAATTGCGGCAATAAGTAAAAAGCTGCAAATGTAAGGGGTAGCAACAAGAGGCTCGGTAGCAGGTTTAGGTTCTGGTTAACAGTGCCTGGTTGAGTAAAAGTCTTGACCATAAAGTATTAATCAGGAAGAAGTATGTAACAGCCTATCTTTTCAGGATGGTCCTGTACCAGTGCATGGGGTTCCTGTTTCCGAAGCATCCAAAGTATAAGTAGGTCGCCGCCAGCCGCTATCGAAAAAAATATACCAAAGGCGAACAGCAGGAAGTTGCCCCAAAGTATACCTGCCAGCATAGGCAGAAAGCCCATCAGCAAGCCAGGCATCAGGCCACCTAAACGGTATTGCCACAATATAAGCGGCTCTTTACAATGGCAATAAGGAGTCAGTACTTTCCAGTGCACTCCAAATTTAATAGACCGAAACCCATTTTTACAGAAAATAGCCCACGTTATACCATGCAACAGCTCGTGCACTACAGCCCCAAGTATAATTACCAGAAGCATTATAAGTGGCATAGAAAACACGATTGCTTTGTGCGCCTGCAGCACCTGCTTCAGGTTTTGCGCCAGAAACTGCTCTGGCCACATCAGTACATAAACAGGTATAAAAATCAGTAAGATGGGAAGTATAAAGTATATTGCCTGCACATTGGCCCTGGCAGCACTCATCGTCAGCTCTTTCTGCTGGGAATTTTCTTTATTCAGATCCATTATTCTCTTGCTGTAGCCTGAAGATAGCAATTTTAGCAGTTCTAACCATCGCACCAACTAGAATGCAGTGTCCGCCTATAGAAGTATAGCTCTAAAATTATATATTTGTTAATGCAGCATCAAAGCCGCATACTTTCAAATAAATTACGAGCCTGTGGCAATAGTTTTAAGTACAGAAAACCTCACCAAAAAGTATGGCAGCCTGCGCGCTCTTGATAACCTGTCGGTACAGGTAGAGCAGGGCAGCATTTATGGTTTGCTTGGCCCAAACGGCAGCGGCAAAACTACCACCCTGGGTATTGTGCTGGATGTGATAAGACCAACAAACGGTAGCTTTTCCTGGTTTGGAGAAATTGTCAGCAAAAATACCAAACAACGCATCGGAGCTTTACTGGAAACGCCAAATTTCTACCCATACCTTTCGGCTAAGCGAAACCTGCAGGTTGTGGCAGATATAAAAGGTGCCAACCACAGCAACATAAACAAAATGCTGGACATGGTGGGGCTGGGCACACGCAGCCATACTTCATTTAAAGGTTACTCGCTGGGCATGAAACAGCGCCTGGCACTGGCTGCCGCCATGTTAAACGACCCGGAAGTACTGGTACTGGATGAGCCAACCAACGGACTGGACCCGCAAGGTATAGCCGAAGTACGGGATCTTATACTTAGAATTGCAGCGCAGGGCAAAACTATTATACTTGCCAGCCACCTTCTAGATGAGGTAGAGAAAGTATGTACTCACGTAGGCGTGCTGCGCAACGGCAAATTGCTGGCGAGCGGCCCTGTAAGCGATATTCTGGCTGCAAACGAACAGGTTCTCATTAGCACACCAGATACAGAACGGGCATTACAATTGCTGGAGCGCCTGCCTTACATCAGTAATTTCAGGAGAGAAAAAGACTTGATTATACTTACCCTACAGGACGGCTACACCAGCACCGACGTTAACCGCGATATGTTTGCGCAGGATATTGTGCTGTCGCAGTTAGTGGTGCGCCGCAAAAGCCTCGAAACCCAGTTCCTGGAAATCATCAATACAGAATTAAAATGAACTTACTCCGAATAGAGTTTAGAAAGATATTCCCGTACCGCACGTTCTGGGTTATACTTGGTATTTACGCCCTGCTGATGGTGCTAATAGTTTATGCCAGCAGCAACATAACTATAAACGGGCAATCGCTGGGCAGGGCGACGTACCAGTTCCCGGCTATCTGGCAGCGGCTTACTTTTATTGCAAGCTATTTTAACCTGCTGCTGGGTATACTTATGATTGTGCTGGTTACCGATGAATATAGCTTCCGGACCATCAGGCAACAGGTAATCGATGGCCTGTCGCGGTTAGAGCTGGTGTTGGCAAAGTTTTACGTGGTGCTGGCAATCGCCACTTTCAGCACTGTTTTCCTGCTGGCGCTGGGTTTATACTTTGGCTTGCTTTATAGCGCCACTACTGGCTTTGAGGCAATTATGGGTCAGATAGATTTCCTGTCTTACTACTTTGTGCAGTCGGTGGCTTACATGGTGCTGGCGCTGTTCTTTGCTATACTTATCCGCAAGAGTGGTTTAGCTATTATAGCCTTTATCGCTTATGCCAAGATAATAGAGCCGCTGCTGCACTTCAGCCTCGACGATAAGATAGACAAATACCTGCCGATGAAGGTACTATCCAGCTTAACACCTATGCCCGGCCAGGAACTGCTGGACCAGCTTACTTCGCCAACCGACATGCTGACACCGCAATGGGCTGTATTGCCCGCGCTGCTGTATATCGGCTTGCTGTTACTGTTCTCGTATTTATTGCTGAAGGTGCGCGATCTATAGCGAATTATAAACTGTTGTAGTAGTTAACGATAGCTGCCAGCTCATAGCGATTGTCGTAGCTCAGGTCGTTGTTCTTTACAAAGTTTTTCACCAGATCAGATTTTTTGCCGAAAAGCGAGTGCAGCTGCTTTTTCACATTTTTCAGCTCCAGAATCTCACCGTTTGGTAATAAGGCAAAGTATGAGCAGTGCGGTTTTTCATCGTCGCTTTCAGAGGCCGCAGTATAATAGGCATCAATGGTATTAAGCCTGCGAATAGCATTTCTACTACTGCCCTTTCGCACCCCTGCTTCGCGCATAATCAGGGTGATAGTGCCTTGATTAAGCTGCTCAAAAAAAGTGGGTTTCTTAAAATCGCTGCCTTCCCTGCCCAGGTTCCAGTCGTAGGTTTTGTACAAATGCGGTCTGCCGCTAGGTATCTCGTTAACTATAAAATAATCTACATTTACCGGCGACAATGTACTGATGTGTCCTTCGTTGTGCTCTACTTCAATAACATCCTGGCTACGGTGGTAGGTAATGGCTCCGATAAGGCTATCGCCGTTTACAAGTACTACTTTTCCGGTTGGCCATGTCACAATATCAGGGTTGCTTATCTCCTGAGCAGTTGCCGCTCCCGGAAGTATAAAAACTAAAACTGCCAGTGGGATTATTAGCTGGCTTATAAAGATTTTTTTCATAGGCTTGGGTTTAAGAACAAGGATGATTAATTAACGTGCAGCAGCATACTTTAAGTACAGTAAATCAGCTTTTTAAACACAATATACTCTCATTTTGTATAGCTCAAACCTATAATTTTGTTGCCTATATAGTTCTATTTAATCAATGTTTAGCCACAAATAACATTTTATACTTTAGAATATTGTATCAAAACAAAAACCCGCACCAGGCATACAGCTTAGTGCGGGTTCTTTATAAAGCTAAAATATAGTTAGTGCTTTACAGGAGTATCTTTTAGGATATTATGTCCTAACTTATCGCGTTTAGTAGTCAGGTACTTTTCGTTGTGCTCGTTTGGAGCAATTTCGATAGGCACATTGCTTACTACTTCCAGACCATAACCCATCAGGCCGGTACGCTTTTTCGGGTTATTCGTGATAAGCTTCATCTTTGTAACACCAAGGTCGCGCAGGATCTGAGCACCCACACCATAGTCGCGGTTATCCATATCAAAGCCTAATTGCAGGTTAGCCTCTACTGTATCAAGGCCCTGCTCCTGCAGTTTGTATGCTTTCAGCTTATTTAACAAGCCTATTCCACGGCCTTCCTGATTCATATACACGATAACACCTTTGCCTTCACGCTCAATCATGCGCATAGCTTCATGTAGCTGAGGACCACAATCGCAACGGCAGGAGCCAAAGATATCACCGGTTATGCAGGATGAGTGCACACGTACCAGCACAGGCTCGCCAGGCTCCCAGGTGCCTTTTACCAGTGCCAGATGCTTAGCACCATTGCTGCGCTGGGTAAAAGCATACAGGTCAAACGTACCAAAATCGGTTGGCAACTGCACCGCGATCTCACGGTCGATCAGGCTTTCCTTTTTAAGGCGGTATTCAATCAAATCTTTTATAGAGATAAGCTTAAGATCGAATCGCTGTGCCACTTTAACAAGATCAGGCAGGCGGGCCATAGTACCATCCTCGTTCATGATCTCGATAAGCACACCAGCCGGAGCAAGCCCAGCCAGCTTTGCCAGGTCTACAGCCGCTTCTGTGTGGCCGGCACGGCGCAGAACGCCTTCTTTTTTAGCCTTTAGCGGGAAAATATGCCCTGGCTTGCCAAGCGAATGCGGATCTGTATTAGGATCTACAAGCGCCTGTATTGTTTTAGCACGGTCAGAGGCAGAAATACCCGTTGTACAACCATGCCCGATCAGGTCTACCGACACAGTGAATGGTGTTGCATGCAGCGCTGTGTTGCGGCCAACCATCAATTCAAGGCCAAGCTCATCACAACGCTCTTCTGTAAGCGGGCAGCAAATAAGGCCACGTCCATGCGTAGCCATAAAGTTAATGATCTCAGGTGTTACCTTCTCGGCAGCACAGATAAAATCGCCTTCATTTTCACGGTCATCATCATCCACCACAATAATGATCTTACCCTGGCGAATATCCTCAATGGCCGCTTCTATAGAATCTAGTTTTATAGGCTCTGTTTGTGTAGTATCCATATTTATTAATGAGGTTAAAAGACAGGCAATGCCCATCCTTCTATCCTTGCTTTACGAAACTCGATGTTCCTACTAATCATAACTACAAATTTGAAGGCATTGTTCAAAAGCGCTGCCGTCGCAAAAAGTAGCTTATTTTAGCAGAAAACTGAAAAACTAAACAAAGGTAGGAAGTTAAAGCCCTTCTCTAAAAGAAAGATCATTATTTTTATAGTTCCTGTTAACCTCTTTGGCTTTACCCTTGTGCATGAAATGCTCCGTTATAGTTGCCTTTTATAATAGTGCAGATGTAATACTGCAGGCTCTTCGTTCAGTTGAGCAACAAACCTATACCAATTGGGAAGTTGTTCTGGTGAATGATGGTTCTTTAGATAACTCCCTGGCAGTAGTAGAATCTTATCTGACCACTGTTCCTGATAAAGCAAAGTATAGCATCATTACTCTCCCTGAGAACATGGGCGTTGGCTATGCCAAAAGAACCGGGGTAAGCAAAAGTAGTGGCGATGTTGTTTTTATACTTGATGCAGACGATGCACTGGCCCCCACAGCCTTACAGGAGCTGGTCTTGCTACATCAGAAGCACCCTAAGGCCAGTATTGTCTATTCAACACACTATAACTGCGACGAAAACTTAAACCCGATACAGGTTGAAACGGATGTGAAGCAGGTTAAGGCTAATAATATACTGGAAGACAGTATTTCTCACCTGGTATCTTTTAAACTGGAACTATACAACCAGACAGAGGGCATTGATCCATACTTTAAGTTGGCTGTCGATAAAGATCTATACTTAAAATTAGAAGAGGCTGGCGATGTTGTGTTCCTTAAAAAACCCTTATATTACTACAGAATAAGCGATAAAGGAATATCCAGAGGGTTTAGCAACTATGTCAGGTCAAGAGATTATAGATTGGTTGCCATACACAACGCATTACAAAGAAGAAGGAAAAGCGGATTAAAGTTACCTCAGAAGTCAGATTTGGATAAGCTGATGGCAGAGATACACCTACTACAGGCCGAAAGCCTCTTGTATTCAGAACAGACATTAGGAATAAAATTCCTGAAGCATTTATACCTTTCAGTAAGATACAAGCCTTTAAGCAGCATCAGCAGGAAGCTGAAAGCAGCTTTTTTGCTGAGCAGGCTAAAGCGGTATTTAGTAAGTTAATCCCTACTTAAACACCACAATCCCTAACATATCCCCCATTTGCTTATGCAGCTTTTTCAGGGTCATTACATAGGTAATCTGGGTTATCTGCTCCTGCGGGTCGGTTACAAGCTTTAATTTGCCTGCTTCAATATTTATTACTCCTTCCAGGTAGCGGAACTTCAGGCGCAGCACGGCACGCTCAGTGCCATAGGGCAAAAGGTCCGATTCGTGCGGTACATAGATCTGGTGCGTAGCCCAGTTAGGGCTAAGCTCGTAGGGATCTGAAAGCAGGTTAGTAGCTTCGGTACGTATTTCGTTATCCGGATAGTTGATAAAGTCGTCGGCTGAAGGCAGAACGCCCTGATTCAGCTTTTCCTTTACAATTTCTACTAACCGGTGGTAAATAGGCGTCTGGAAATCCACATCCTCTAATTGCTCCAGAATGTAATGGCAGGTAGTAACACCATCGTCCAGCACCCTGTCAGGATAACTGAGAAGCATGCGCACAATCTCGCGCTCGTAGCGTTTTAGTGCTTCGTTCTCGCTTCCGCCGGTTTCATATTCTTCGGCCTCAGCTGCTAAAGCTGCCTGCTCATACTCAAAATATTCATCTGCAGGGCTAAGCGGTTTTGGTTGATTTTGCTGTTGCTGCTGGCGCCCGCTCAACTGCATTTTGTTGTACTCCGAGATCAGCAGCTGCTCATCTATATCAAATATCAGGCTGCAGGTCTGGAAGAATACAGAGCGTTTAATAGGGTCCGGAATTTTGGCAATAGAGGTAACAGTCTCACGAATAGCTTCCGCCTTCTTCACCGGGTTGCCCTGTGCTTCGGCAGCATAAAGGCTGGTCTTGAAAGAAATAAAATCCTGTGTATGGTCGCGCACATACTTCTTAAAAGCCTCATCACCCACTTTGCGAATGTAAGAATCCGGGTCATCACCTTCCGGAAACGTTACCACGCTCACATTCAGGCCATTTTCCAGGATCAGGTCAATACCTCGCAACGATGCCTTAACACCTGCAGCATCACCATCATAAAGCACCGTGATGTTCTGGGTATACCTTGAGATGAGCTTGATCTGCCCCTCTGTAAGCGATGTACCCGACGAAGCCACTACGTTCTCAACACCGCCCTGGTGCAGCGAGATCACATCCAGATAACCCTCTACCAGGTAGCAAAGGTCCTGCATACGCATGGCCTGCTTCGCCTGGTACAAACCATATAGTACATTACTTTTATGGTAAATATCTGACTCCGGCGAGTTAAGGTATTTAGGGCTTTTCTTGTCGTTTGATTTTAGGGTACGGGCACCAAAACCTACCACACGCCCCGACACGTTATGGATCGGGAACATCACACGCCCCCTGAAACGGTCGTAGCGCTTATCATCCTTAGCTATGGTAAGGCCGGTAGCCTCCAGGTACTGTTGTTTAAAACCTGCTTTCAGTGCAGTGTCTGTCAGGTCAGACCATTCATCTAAACTATAACCTAGCTCAAATTTTCTTATAGTGTTGCCGCTGATGCCGCGTTCTTTCAGGTATGCCTGCCCTATATTACCCTGCTCGTGCTGCGTCAGGTTCTGCTGGTAGTGCTTGTTGGCAAAATCAGATACTATAAAAAGGCTGTCGCGTTCGTTTTGCTCCTTCGCGTACTCAGGGTTGGGCTGCTCTTCTGGAACCTCAATGCCATACTTCTTGGCCAGGTACTTCAGGGCCTCCGGAAAACTTGTGCCCTCCACATCCATGATAAACTGCACCGAGTTACCCGCCTTGCCACAGCCAAAGCATTTGTAAATTCCTTTAGCCGGGGAAACAGAAAAAGAAGGTGATTTCTCGTGGTGGAATGGGCAGCAGGCCCACATGTTCTGTCCCTTTTTCTTAAGCGACACAAAATCACCTACCACCTCAACTATATCGGCCTGGGCAATAATCTGGTCAACGGTTTCTTTGGGTATCAGCGACATGGGAATATACTTTGAGGATCGCAAAGATACTATCAGTATACTATATTTTGTTGTAAAAATAAATTAGGTAGTGAAGAAAGTTATTTATTGTAACAGTTGCTCCACAGTTTTACTCACCTATAGTTTTATAGTTAGCATTGGTGCGCTCCAAGTCCGCGGGGACTCGTTTTCCCGTTCAGCGCTGTGTATCTTTCCTTTGCTACCCTGACGGTCGCAATGCCTACGGCACCGGAAACCTACAAGGCGTCTCACAGAAAAACTGGATAAGGTTTTTCTTCCATTAGGGCTAAGATTAGAATATTCCTAACACTTGGTATGGTATGTATAGCGATAGTTTAAGGCGCATTTAACTACTAGGTTCCGATAAAACGATAAGGGCAAGTATAAACCTATTGTTATACCTGCCCTTATACTTATGATTGAAATTTCTACTATAGTGCCGGCAGTACTTTTGTTTTTACTTCGCCAAAGCCTAATCTTACGCCATCACGTTCGCAGAAGCCGCGCATAATTACCGTATCTTCGTCGTTGATGAACTTGCGCTCTGTGCCGTCAGTTAATTTAATAGGCTGTGTACCGCGCCACGTAAGCTCCAGCATAGACCCGAAAGAATCTTTTGTAGGGCCACTGATAGTACCGGATGCATACATGTCGCCTACCTGTATGTTACAGCCGTTGCTGGACTGATGCGCCAGTTGCTGGTTCATGTTCCAATACATATACTTATAGTTAGAGCGGCAGATGCTGTTCTCCTTTCCACCGTCTGGCTGTATCAGAACCTCCAGGTTAATGTCGTAGTTATGGTTGCCAGTAAACTCCAGGTATGGTAGCGGCTTAGGTTCCTGCACTGGGCCTTTAACCTTAAATGGCTGCAGCGCATCCAGTGTTACCACCCACGGCGAAACAGTCGAGGCAAAGCTTTTAGCCAGGAATGGTCCCAGCGGAACATACTCCCAGGTCTGTATATCACGTGCCGACCAGTCGTTGAACAGCACCAGGCCGAAGATATAATCATCTGCCTCGTTTGGTGTGATGCTTTCTCCTAGCTTTGTTTCTCTACCCGTAATAAAGGCTACTTCCAATTCAAAATCAAGTAGTTTAGTAGGGCCAAAAGTCGGAGCGTCTTCATTTGGCGCCTTTGTCTGCCCGTTTGGCCTGCGGATATCCACGCCAGAAACCACTATAGAAGAGGCACGGCCATGATACCCAATTGGTATATGCTTCCAGTTAGGCAGCAAGGCATTTTTAGGATCGCGGAACATAGTGCCCACATTGGTAGCATGCTCAATGCTGGAGTAAAAATCGGTATAGTTGCCTACCTTCACCGGCATCAGCATACGCGCGTCCTGCATTCTTACCAGACACTCATCCATCAACTGCCTGTTACTACTTATCTCTTCGTTGTCGTTGCGCAGCAGCTCAGATACACGGTTGCGCACGGCCCGCCATATCGGTTTACCTAACGAGATAAAATCGTTCAGGTAAGAGCGGTGGAAAACTGTTGGGTCTATATCGATCAGCTCGAACAGGTTGTGCTGGGCAACAGCATACAGATCAAGTATATAATCGCCAATGGCTACTCCTACACGCGGATCTTTAGAGGCTGTTTTGAAGATGCCAAATGGTAGGTTCTGTATCGGGAAATCGCTGTTAGGCGCTATTTGTATCCAGGAATGAAGAGAAGGATCGTTGGCTTTTAACATAGCTGTGGTTGACAGGTTTGTACAGGCAAATATAGTTGTTTTGGCTTGCAAGGGAAAGTATAAAAAAGAGGCGGAACCGATTTACGCAGCTCCGCCTCTTTAAAATAGATTTAAGTATACTATAGCCTATGCCATAGGTGTCATATTTATTGCTTCAACAGCTTTGATTTCAGGCACTGCCTTAAGAACCGATTGTTCAACACCTGCCTTCAGTGTCATGGTAGACATCGGGCACGTGCCGCAGGCACCTAACAATTCCAGCTTCAGCACCATATCTTCCGTTACTTCCAGCACCTTCACGTTACCGCCGTCAGCCTCTAAATAAGGCCTGATCTGGTCTAACGCATTCTCTATGCGAAGCAGGAAATCGTTATCTACGTTAAGGACTGCCATCTCAATTAGCTTTTAATTTCTACAACTTTAGTTTTTGACAAGGTAGCATTACGTACAGAAACCTGCTGCGCAACTGCCTGTGCCAACTCAAGGAAAACACCGGAAGCCGGAGAATCGTTCTGCATCGCTACAGGAGTACCGGCATCGCCGCTTTCACGGATCCCCTGTACCAGCGGCACCTGCCCCAGCAGCGGTACATCATACTTATCGGCCAGCTGCTTGCCGCCGCCTTCGCCAAAAATGTAATATTTGTTCTCAGGCAGCTCTGCCGGCGTAAAGTAAGCCATGTTCTCAACTATACCTAGTATAGGTACGTTAATCTGCGGCTGACGGAACATCTGCAAGCCTTTCATAGCATCTGCCAGCGCAACTTTTTGTGGTGTAGTAACTATAACTACGCCTGTTACCGGCAGTGCCTGTACCATGGTCAGGTGTATGTCTGAAGTTCCCGGAGGAAGGTCGATCAGCAGATAATCGAGTTCGCCCCACTCCACATCCGAAATAAACTGACGCAAGGCTGAGCTAGCCATTGGGCCACGCCAGATCACAGCGTTATCCTGAGGCGTCAGGAAGCCGATAGACATCATCTTGATGCCATACTTCTCCACAGGCACAATGTAGTTCTTGCCATGATCACCCTGCACCATACCCGGGCGGGCATCTTCAGCACCAAACATGGTTGGAACAGACGGGCCGTAAATATCAGCGTCTATCAAACCAACCTTAGCACCAGTCTGTGCCAGGCCAATCGCCAGGTTAGTTGTAACCGTAGATTTACCTACGCCACCCTTACCGGAAGCAACTGCAATGATGTTTTTCACGCCATTCAGTACGGCATTGTTATCAGCACGGGCAGAGGTTACGCGCGAGGTCATGTTCACCGTAACTTCGGCTTCTTTATCCACCATTGTATGAATGGCACGAACGCAGGCATTGCGGATCATGTCTTTCAGCGGGCAGGCAGGCGTTGTAAGTATAACCGTGAAGCTTACGTTTTTACCGTCAACTTCTACATCCTCTACCATATTCAGCGTTACCAGGTCCTTTCCAAGATCCGGCTCCTCTACATAGCTAAGGGCTTTTAATATATCTTCTTTTGTGATAGCCATAAGTATAAAATAGCTTGCTTTATATGCGCTGCAAAGATACAAACAAATTATTCTATTGCATGCAATAAGCTGATAGTATACTAACAAGTATAAACAGCCCTTAGTTTAACGGCTTATACTTCAGGCTGACTTTATAAGCAAAG
Source organism: uncultured Pontibacter sp. (assembly GCA_966250805.1). Classification (GTDB taxonomy): domain Bacteria; phylum Bacteroidota; class Bacteroidia; order Cytophagales; family Hymenobacteraceae; genus Pontibacter. The sequence goes on from CBINIP010000012.1 coordinate 20,682, forward strand.
AAGGCCCGCAACTGCTGTTACGGACCTTATTAAATATGCTAGTAAGTATAAGTCTTGCTAATTTACTACTGAATCGAGGGTTTCGAAGCGGGAGTTTTTACTGATGAACTCTGGCACCATCATTTTCATTTTGCTTACCACTTTGGTCTCATCTGCGTGCTTATTCAGCCCGATCAGTTCATTTATATCCAGCACTACCTTATCATAAGAGTACTGCCTTACTTTCGATATCTTGATCTTGTTGTGGTGCGTCGGGATGGTCTGCTCTTCTTCGTTCAGCAACTCCTCGTACAGCTTCTCGCCTGGTCTTAGGCCCGTGTAAACAATTTCAATCTCTTTTTCGGTTAAGCCTGCCAGCTTTATCATTTTCTTCGCCAGGTCTACGATTTTCACAGGCTCGCCCATATCGAAAATAAAGATCTCACCACCATTACCCATTGTACCGGCCTCCAGCACCAGTTGTACTGCTTCTGGTATGGTCATGAAATAGCGCGTGATCTCAGGGTGTGTTACCGTTATAGGGCCGCCTTTTTCTATCTGAGAACGGAAGCGCGGTATAACAGAGCCGTTAGAACCCAGCACATTACCGAAACGGGTAGTAATAAACTTCGTCTGCGGCAGCAGCATTTCACTCAGCGAGCCGTCTTCGTTACCGAAATCCTCCGGACGCATGGTGTTAAGCGACTGGATATATATCTCAGCTATGCGCTTAGATGCCCCCATGATGTTCGTAGGATTTACCGCCTTGTCCGTAGAGATCATCACGAACTTCTCCACGTCAAAACTCATCGACAGGTCAGCCAGGTTCTTAGTGCCCTTCACATTGGTAAGTATAGCTTCTGATGGGTTATTTTCCATCATAGGCACATGCTTGTAGGCCGCGGCATGGTACACGATCTGTGGCGCATGCTCTTTAAACATCGCATACATCCTGTCGAAGTTCTGAATGTCACCTATGCAAAGCTTGATAGCTGCATCAGGCCACATCTCTTCAATTTCCAGTTGCAGCTCATGTAACGGCGACTCTGCCTGGTCACAAATGATCACCATCTCTGGCTTATAGTTCAGTACCTGGCGCACAATCTCTGAACCAATTGAACCAGCACCGCCGGTTACCAGCACACGCTTGCCAGCCACGTCATTGCTGATCTTATCGTTTTGGATAACAATTGGCGGGCGTTGCAGCAGGTCCTCGATCTTCAGGTCCTGTATCTGGTTCATGCGCAACTGCCCAGACATCCATTCATCAGTAGGCGGCACAGTAAGTACTTTAATGCCTAACTCAATACACTTCTCAATTGCCTGCTTTTTAGCCGGAGCTTTCAGGTCTTCGCTTAGCACCAACAGCTTATCAATATTCAGCTTTTGCTGCAGCTTCTCCAGTTCCTCCACATGGTAAACCCGTACCTGGTGAATCTCTTTGTTTACTTTATTTGGGTTATCATCCAGGAAACCGGCAATTTTAAACCTGCCCATGCCGCTAGTTTCCAACGCCTGTTTCACCAGGATAGAAAAGCTGTCAGCGCCATAAATAACCACTGTCTCTTTCTCATCCGTAGTATTTCTCTTCAAAAAGAAGAACATACTTTTTGCGCCTATTCTTAGCATGGTCAGCAAAGACGCCGAGATAAAGAAGTTTAAGACAAGAAGCGCGTAGATGTTAACCGAATCAATGTGGTAAACAGGAATTACCCATGTAGTAATAACAATGCTATAAGTAAGTCCTGAGATTAATACAGCCGTGAATATACGGTAAACATCCTGTATGCTGGAGTACCTGATCAGGCCGGTGTGAAGGCGCATCAGGTAATATACAACGCCCGAAACAAGGCAATATAGACCAATATAGATAAAGAAATGGCCTCTTAAGATATTTACAAATTCGAATTGCTTTATCAGGAAGAACGATAGGACAAATGCCCAACTGGTAATTACCTGATCCATCAACTGAATGATCCATTTGGGTAATGATCTGTTCAGTAAAAATCCCTTCATGATCCTAAAGTTTGTTTATAAGGGTGATTGTGCTAGTGCAATAGATAAATGCTGAATGCTGCAAAAACAGCCTGTACTTAGCGAAAAGGCCAAAACCTTAACCGACAAAACAAGCTATTCAATTTAGCTTACAACTTTCAGTTTATCCTAAACTCTATTTTGCAATTTAAATTGCGTGCAAATATAGGTCTAAAGTAAAAATATGACAAAACAATTTTCACTTTAAATCAAAAGAGCATCAAAGGCTTGATTTATCACAAATTAGGTTAAAACAATATTCTGCAATAGTTGAATCCTGATGATATAATTATTGTATTGATCTGATTAATCTTTAGCAGATATTTCTTGCCAAATTTCTTTTCAAAGGTCAAGCGGGTTTATCCAGATGCCGAGCAGGGTTTCCTACCGCAGTTGTAAAGTCAGGTACATCCTTAGTTACAACAGCACCTGCGCCAATCTTACACCATTTACCAATTTTAATATTAGGAGGTATTACTGCGCCTGCACCTATAAAAGTACCTTCTCCAACCTTTACATTTCCGCAGAGCACTGCTCCCGGAGCAATATGAGCGAAATCACCTATAACACAGTCATGATCTATGCAGGCGCCAGTATTTACTATTACATGTGCCCCGATCACTGCATCCGCTTGTACAATAGCCCCCTGCATAACTACGCTACCCTCTTTTATGATTGCAGATGGTGATATGAAAGCACTTGTATGTATTGCTGTTCCGAAAACTACCTTCAGGCTTGCTGAGATCCTTTGCCTGATTTCGTTATTCCCAATGCTGATTATTAAAGGTGCAGTCAATTGCTGACCTTCATATTTACCCAAGATGGGCACATCTTTACCTGAGCCATCTGAAGGATTATCATCAAATAAGCCAGTAACTGCAATTTCATTACTCCTTATTATATCAATAATAACTTTAGAATGCCCACCGGCACCATACAAGTACATAAACCTTTTAGTTTTGTTTGAGACTTCCAGCTAATTACCCTTAAACTTAGAATTGTTGACAGAGGCTTTATACTTAAAGCTTTCTACGAAAGTTAAATATATTATTCTTAGATCCAGCTTAAAAGAAATATGCTTTACATACCACACATCTAATTCAAACTTCTCCACCCATCCTAGGCTATTTCTGCCATTCACCTGAGCCCATCCTGTAATTCCAGGCAATACCTTGTGTCTCTGTCTTTGGAAATCATTGTAATATGGCAAATACTCTACCAGCAATGGTCTTGGCCCAACCATACTCATCTCGCCTTTTAAAATATTAATCAGCTGAGGTAATTCATCAAGAGAGGAATTGCGGAGTATCCTGCCAAGCCTGCTGACACGCTCTTCGTCTGGAACTAAGTTACCTTTTCTATCATAGGCATCCTGCATAGTTCTGAACTTGATGATCTTAAAAATCTTCTCGTTCTTTCCTGATCGGTCCTGAAGAAAGAATGGCTTTCCCCCTGTCGTAAACAGTAAAACAAAAAATATAAAAAACAATAACGGAGATAATAAGGCTATGGCTATAACAGCCACTGATCTATCCAGAATATTTTTAATATATTCAGAATACATCATTCTAATGATCTCCTTAATTATGTGCTTCTTTCAACATCAAAGCAGGCTTAACAAAAATATAGATCATTACCAGAGGCGTACATACCACCAAAGAGGTAATAAGCAGATCATAGTCAGTTGCAATTATAAATGCATTTAGCAGCAACTGAATCACTCCATATATGGTGGCGACCGTTAAATGTGGCATTTTCTGATCATTTGCCAGGATCTGATAAAAGTGTAGCCTGTGCGCCTTAAAAATATTCTGTTTAAGAATAAGCCTGTGAAGAATAGTCAGTACAGATTCAACGCCATACAGGGCCAGGAAAAGTATATACTCTAAAGAACCCGTTTTTATAACAAGCATTATAACCAATGCAATGATCCAGAATCCTATACTTACACTTCCAACATCTCCCGCAAAACATTTTGCTTTTTTTCGGAAGTTAAAGAATAAGAAAACTATGCTTGCAATAATCGGGCAAATGATAAATGCATTATCTGTAAAAGGTATTATAAAATCATTTATGTAAAGCAGCGAACATAAACAAATGCTACTATAAACGCCTGTCATGCCATTTATACCATCCATAAAATTATAAGCGTTTATGGTGCCTATTATTAAGATGTAAACAACAGGTATCAGCCATATCGGCCAGGATTGGAAAGCATCAACTGAAAGTAATAAGGCAGTTACGGATAATAAATGAATTAACAATCGTACTTTATTAGGCAGATTTTTCACATCATCCCAAAAACTTACAAAGCTGATCATCAACATACCTATTAGCAACGAGTAGGATACATTGTAAAAGAAAGCTCCATAAAGCAGCATCGCAAAAGGAAAAACAATTCCTCCGCCACGGATAGTTACAGCAGAATGGGAGCTACGGTTATTAGGTTTATCAATAATATTAAAATGATCAGCTAAGCGAAAATACCCTCTAGATAAAATATAAAGCAGAAATGTAAGCAGCGTATAAATCATAAAATAGTTGGTAAACTTTGTAAAACGGGAGTTAAGTTCCAATTTAACAATTCCCTGGCTTTTGTATCATCAAAAGTTAATGTAGACATCATCTTTTGAAGCTTCGAATCGTTGCTACTAATCCGTCTCGAGAAGCAACAGGAAAAGCTTTAATGTTTAGTGCCTTCTTTATTTTATGATTATCTACAACATAGCTTTCCGTTAGCTTCTTAAGCCGTTCAGAATTCAGTGGAAGTCGAAATTTATCTCCAAATGCAGCGGCATACTGTAACATCTTTGGCGATAACGCCCATTGTTTAGGCTTTATGTTACTTGCTTTGCCTATTATATTTATCACTTCAGTTGTCGGTAAAGGCTCGTCATCAGCCATATTATAAACCCCGCTTTCTATTCCAGAATTTTCTAATATATTATTAACTATGTAGATTAGATTATCTATTGATAAAAAGGACCTTTTATTCTTAAATGCAGCTAATGGATATGGAATTCCTCTTTTTACAAATTGAAATAATAAATTCAAGTTGCCTTTATTGCCTGGTCCATGAATCATACAAGGCCTCAAAATAAACAGTCTTTTACCATTTGGCAGAGATCTGCTCAACAGATACTCCTCAGCTTTAAGCTTTGATTGACCATAGGGAGTTTGTGGGTCTGGTATAACAACCTCAGATAAAGTTCCTTCAACTTTATCTGCAACAGCTTTTACACTACTAAAGTAGATAAAGTCCCTTGCAGGACTTAACAAAAATAGGTCAAACAGCTTTTTGGTAAGTTCTGTATTTACATAAAAATACTCCTCAGGATTACTTGCTTTTTTTAGATCATGTGCTTTACCTGCAAGATGTATCACAGCATCTATATCATGCATATCCTTCTGTGATAAATTATTCCAAGTTACAAATGCTTCTATAGAATCATCATTACTCTTTCTTTCTCTTGTTAGAGCATGAATGTTATAATTATCCTTGAGGCTTTTTATTAGATTTCTACCTACAAAACCACTACATCCGGAAACAAGTATCTTCATTACAAATATGAAATTATAGATTCTGATAGCTTAGTGTTAACAGTTTCCCTTTTATACTTCTGAATAAAATCTTTTCGAAATTCATTCTGGTAGGTATAGTTTCTCAACTGGTTTACCAGACTTTCAACATCACAAGGGTTGAAAAGAATTTTGTTTGAAACATTTTGCTTTATGAAATGATTAGCATAACCAGCCACACCAGCTATTATTGGCTTATCGTAAGCTGCTAATTCGAATATTTTTGAAGGGAGTACTTTTTCGAACGCACGGTAATCATTTAGGTGAAGAAACAGGAAATCTGCTTCTTTATATTCTTGTAGCAATTCACTTCGAGACATAGGCTTCCTCAGTTCAACATTGGTCGCTTTTATTGAAGCAATTGCATCTATTAGTTTTCGTTTAGCCCCACCGTCACCAATTACTATAAATTTATAATTACTTCCCAGCTTTAGTGCAGCCTGAGGTATTATCTTATGTAACCCTTGTCCTTCACCTATATTTCCAGCATATACAATTGTTCTCATACTCCTATCAGTACTGCTGGACGGCTTTAAATTCAAAAACTCCGGGTCAATTCCGTTAGGAAAATCGGTATAGTTCGGCTTACTATATTGGGTAAAGTATTCCTTGAAACCTTCAGAAATCAGGTTAATATGATTTGCACTCGAAAATACCTTTCTCTCGATCTGGCGCAGAACAGGAAGTGTTAGGCTCCGAACAGCTGCATTTTTCAATACATCTTCGAGAGTATCTGTAAAGATATCCCTTATATCCAGATATAAACGTGCTTTATGCTTTTTAGCTATAGCATATCCTAAATAAGCAGTAAATAATCTCGAGGAAGAAGCAAACACAAGATCATACTTCTTACCCTGAACCAGTTGTTTAACCTTAGAGAAGTATGTCTTAAATGACTTTATTTGGTCTGCAAATCCACTTTTATGAGTAGGTATCTGCACCCTGTGTATTTTTAAATTTCCTCTTTCTTCAAATGCAGGTGCTTCAGATTGAAAAGTACTGTACCTGTTTGGCAAAGTAGTGATCAGTTCTACATTAGCTTTCCCCTTTAATTGATCAGCCAACTCTTTAGCTAAGGGTGAATTCCTGAATGAACCGGCACAGAGATCAGGTTCAAAGTAAAACGTAAGATAAAGTATGTTCTTCACAGCGGGTTATATGAAACTAATTGTTGTAGTTAATTCATCTTGTATTCTAACTACAACTGATATTCCGGGTTTATAAATATTATAGCCTTCAGCAAAGCTATAAGCTTTGGTTATAACTTCAACCGCCCCATCAAAATTCATTTTTATCACATTATCAATTAATATTGATTGCTCAGTTTGCTGAACTTCACGATCCGGGTGAATATGAAAATAAACTAATTTTTCAGCATTTGCTCTTCGGCCTTCTACAACATCTGTTATTGTGATACTATCTTCAAAAGAAAAAGCTCTTGTGTGAGTTAAGCCATACTTGTTATATCCATCATGAGATGCTTTTAAGAATCTTTTCTCATCACGTTCAATTTTTACTCTTGCTCTATTGGCAACTCTAAACGCACCCCACACTTTCGATTGATTTTTGTTGTCAACTACTAAAGTGTTGTGTGCTGCAGTAGACCTTTCAAGACTCCTTCTTTCATTAGGTTGATAGGTTGAAGTACCCCATTCTACAAATAAAGCCTTCATATCAACATACATAATAAATGATAGTGCATCTGCATGCCCATGTCCCGGCTGGTAAGAAGGACCTATTTCAGCAGCATCTACTATACATTCATACTTATCTGAGGTAAACTTTCTGTACCCTGAAGTTCCAAGCTTCTGATCTTCTGCGGGGATGACATTAAGTTTTTCTGCATAATTCAGAAGGAAATTACTGCTGAACGCAATGCCGGGAGCACTATCATTAAAATGTGGAATATCCCCGTTCAGAAAGGTCATGTTTTTTAGCCATGAGACCATTAATTCAGACTTTTCTTTCAAAAAGTTCTCAAATTGTACATCCCGGGCACTCCAATTCGAATACCAGTCCAAAAGCTCAAGTAGTCTGAATAATATGATCTGATGGTACATTGGGCTCAGCTCAAAATGAGCTCCATCTGCCAGAATTTGTTCTTCTAATTCAGTTCTGAGAATTTCTTCTCCTTTTGATATCCAGGCATCATTTGTAAAAAATGCACCTCCCATGATAAGCGCAAATGCATTCTCCAGCAAATGATTTCCTAAGAGGTGGTATTCTGGCCTTTGATATAAAAAATCTAACTCAGCATGAAGAGGCCCAATTATGTCTTTAGTTTTCAGCTTCTGCGAACTTGCTAGGCGAATTACATTAATAGATCTCAATGAGACTGGATATGGCTCAAGCGCGAGTTTGCCTTTTTCCAACCAATCGTATAAAGACCTTATCCAGTCTACTCGCCTGGTTAATGATATATCTTCCTGTAATAAATAATTACAGTACTGAAGGTTATAGTTCCAGAGCTTCCCATGCTTGCTGTAGCCCCAGTCAACTGAATCATTGAAGGATTCCTGTAGATTGAGAAAGGAGAATACACCTGTGCTATTTGCTGTACGAAAAACTGGAGGCATCTGAGAAAATGAGAGAAACGCTATCTCTTCTTCCTCATAATTCTTATTATACTTTGCTAAAGTACCCGGCTTAATAAGGCGGTACTGCAACTGATAACGAACTTGCTTTAGTTTAAGGTATTTTACAGTATTATACAGCTGTTGAACTCTCGCTAACATTTATTTTAAATATTTCACATATATGTTCAACTATCCGTTCTGCAGTATTTCCATCCCATAAAGGAGGAACATCACCCTTTTTCCATTTTCCAGAAAATAAATCCTGTAAGGCTTTTTCTAACGCTTTAGGATCTGTACCAATCAATTCATTTGTACCTATTGTACAGGTTTCCGGCCTTTCTGTTGAGTTTCTTAGCGTCATACATGGTACACCCATTACTGTTGTTTCTTCGGTAATACCACCTGAATCTGTTACTACTCCTTTTGCATGTTGCACCAGGTAGTTAAACTCTAAGTAACCTAAGGGTTCTACAACTTTTACATTATTTAAACTAATACCAAACTTTTCGATATTTCTACGTGTCCGAGGGTGCATCGGGAAAATAATCGGCAACTGATCCGTGCCTTTCTCTAACACCTCTAGCAGCTGTTTTAATTGCTCAGGATCATCTACATTCGAAGGCCTGTGAAGTGTCATGACAAGGTATCCTCTTTTCTGAAGATTGAACTCCTGCCAGAAACTAGGCGCTTTAAATTTAGGCATTTGCTTCAGCAGCGTATCTATCATTGTGTTACCAACAAAAAAAATGCGCTCATCTGAAATTCCTGATTCTCTTAAATTGCTGTTTGCAACTTCTGATGTAGTGAAAAAATAGTTTGTTATGCTGTCTGTAACCAAACGATTAATTTCCTCAGGCATAGTCCAGTCGCCAGACCTAATTCCAGCTTCCACATGTGCAACCGGAATATGTAACTTTTGAGCTGTGATCGCACAAGCCATGGTAGAGGTAACATCACCTACAACAAGTACCAGGTCAGGTCTGTTTTCCAGCAACTCTTTCTCAAATCGCACCATAATAGCTGCAGTCTGCTCAGCCTGCGTACCACCCCCAGCTTCCAGATTTGCATCTGGCTCAGGTATTCCTAGTTGCTCAAAAAAGTCTCCAGACATTTTTTTATCGTAATGCTGACCTGTATGGATTAAACGATAGGAAATATTTAAACCTTTTTCAGAGGCTTTTTGAACTGAATCAATTATAGGTGCAATCTTCATAAAATTTGGACGTGCACCCGCAATTATAGTAATCAACATGATAATATATTTTTTAAGCCGTCATAAAATTAGCTTCTTCTTGCTTTTGATGGATGTCCAGAGAACTACTATCAATTTTTATCCATCCACCTTGTTTTAAGCTTTCAATAGCGGCAAAACTTGCCAAGGTAGTATTAACTATTTCATCCATTGGAATTATTGCATTACCACCTTGCTTCATATTATCCAACAATATTTTAAACTGGTTCGCATGTCCTTTATCCTGTGGTGATGATGCAGATTTAAAATCTTTAAAACCATATCCCTTCAAGCTTCTCCAATTATCCATCACCAATGTTTTTTCCTGAGTAAAAACTTCTATACGTTCCTTTGAATAAGCTTTACTTCCATTAGAGAAATAGTTAATTACAGCATTAGCACCATTTTCATACTTCAATAGTATGGAAGCATTATCTGTATTTTCCTCAGGATTAACTCCTAAAGCATTCATACAAACCGATACTACTCTTGAACCCGCCAAAAAAGTACAGAGATCAATAAAATGACATGCTTCACCTATTATTCGACCACCGCCTATTTCCATATCCTGCACCCAAGCATTAGCAGGTATGAAACCAGCATTCATTGTAGCAATAATATTTATTGGTGCACCACCACTACCACTACCACCACTACCAATAAGGCTCTTCATCTTTGCTGCTAAAGGTGCAAAACGCCTATTGAACCCAACATTTATTGTTTTTTGTTTCTTTTCATAAACACGATGTATAGCTGCTAATTCATTTAGGTTTAGAGCAAGAGGCTTTTCCACAAATACATGTTTATCTGCCTCCATACTTTCAATTACCATTGAAGCGTGTAAATTGTGCCTTGTTGTGATCAACACCAAATCAACTTCAGGATCCTGCAATAAAAGCTTGTAATCAGTAGTTGATTGAGCAATGTTATATTTTTTTGCAAGTGTAGTACCAGAAAGACCTCCTGAGCTAGCGATATACTTGATCGGTGCTGCGATTTTCTTTAAGGAAGGTAGTATCATGGCACTAGTAAAATTACCAGCACCGATTATACCTAAAACACCAGTCTTGTTCTGGAAAGAATATGAATTTATTGACACTACCCTATTAGGGATAAAGTCTTTTTCTTCATATAACAATATGGAAGCAATGGACCCAGAATTTGACATATCTCCATATATCTTCTGGTAATCATTTAAGGGCACTCTCTCCGTTATTAATGATTCAACATTGATAGCTCCATTACTTATGGCTTGTAAAACAGCCTCAAAGTTCCTTTTCTCGGTCCAACGTACAAATGGCAAAGGGTAATCATTTCCCTTCTGCTCATAATCATCATCATATCTTCCAGGTCCGTAAGAGCAGGATACCTGAAAAGAAAGCTCCTTTTCATAAAAATCAGCTCTGCTGATATCTAAGCCTATTACACCTACTAACACAATACGCCCACGTTTCCTGGACATCTGTGCAGATTGTTTTATAATATCATTACTCTTATTTGATGCTGTTATAATAACAGCATCCGAACCAACTCCGTTTGTAAGTGCTTCTACTAACTTAACCTGATCAATGCCTTCTGCAGGATTATAGGCTAAAATTCCAAAATCCTGAGCTAACTTTATTTTTTTAGGGTCATAGTCAAAGCCTATCACCCTGCAGCCATTTGCCTTAAGCAATTGCGCAGTAAGCAGGCCTATCAAACCTAAGCCAACCACAACAACTGTTTCTCCAAAAGTAGGATTTGCAAGCCTTATACCTTGAAGGCCAATAGAGCCAATTACGGTAAAAGCTGCTTCGTCATCGGTAACATTTTCTGGAACCAGGCAGACAAGATTCTTTGGTACCGAAACATACTCAGCATGCTGGCCGTTTGATGCAACTCTATCACCAACTTTAAATTCTGTAACTCCCTTACCTACAGCTACCACTTTGCCTACATTGCAATAACCTAATGGCAAAGGTTGCCCTAATTTATTAAAAACAGCATCCAAAGTCGGTTTAAGACCATCTGTTTTAACTTTGTCTATTACTTGTTTTACTTTATCCGGCTGCTGGCGTGCTTTCTGAAGAAAATTAGCTTTCCCAAATTCCACCAACATACGCTCAGTACCAAGAGAAACTAAAGATCGGGTAGTTTGTATTAAGACTTGACCTGTTTTTACAATAGGTGCGGGAACTTCTTCTAATATTGTATTCCCGTTCTTAAGGTCTTGGACGATTTGTTTCATTTTTTATATAGTCTCTACTAAAGAAGACTTTAATTTATTAAGTATTTCAAGTGGTTTTACAATTCTATTCTTCTCTAAAGCTCTAACCATATCAGTAATTGAAAGCATCAGTACAGTTGACACCTCTACTTCAAAAAAATCTCGCTTATATGGAGCATCTGAAAATGGTTGCAGAATTGCCGCTTCATGTCCTACATCTTTAGGTTTAAACTTCTTCTTTATCAGTTTTTCACCTTCCCATAATGTCATGTGCCTGAAGTCATCAATCTTAACATTTACATTATCACACTGTAAATTAATGGTTTCATTTATTCCTTCAAAAGGTTCAGATCTTCCAGTTAAAATAATATTTACAAGATCTTTAAAATTGGTTGTGATAGTAATAGATAAATTGTCATCAAAATCTTTATCAGCGCTATAGGCAACAGCTACTTCAAACTCGTCAGGTATGCAACCTCTCATACTCATGAGGTGAATCATTAAATCCAGCCAATGACCTACATTCCCACAAATTCTTGTTCCTTCATTCTCTATTCTATACCAATGATCTTTTTCAATTAAGTGTCCTATTACGAAACAACTTAATGTTATTGGGAACTTCTTATTTTGAAGATATGGTTTTAAACTTCTGATTGCTGCTGAAAAGGGTCTATTATAACCGACAAATAACTTTCCTGGGTATTCTTTAACAAAGTTTAATAATAAAGAAAATTGTTCCCAATTAACAGATATAGGCTTTTCGACATAAACAATCTTATTATGCTGTAGTGCCTTTGTTGCATACTCTGTATGGCTGTAGTGATTTGAAGCGATGTAGATAAACTTGCATTGTGGATTTTCAATAACTTCAATGGAGCTATTTCTACTGTTATATCCATAAAAAAACGCAGTAGACAAACTATTAGAATTAACTGTATCATAGCAATCCAGCAAGACATTTTTCTTTTTTTTTAATAAAAAGAAGGAAATAGTTGAAAAACCAAACTGACCACAACCAATCAAAGAAACCTGTTTTGAACGTTTTATTAATAATTCAGGATATAGAACTTTTATAATTGGGTTCCTTAATCTACCAGCGGCTTTTATCATAGTACGGCGAAAACCATATATATTCGAGTACCTAAAGACCTTACTAATGTTTTTCATTTTTATTCACTTGTTGAGCTTTATTGTTATTAGCTATAATCTCCTCATAGAGCCTTATGTATTCTGTAAACTTTTCTCGTTTATCATAAAGCTCTCTCACTCTTACTAAACATGCTGAAGTATAGCTTCTCTTACCTTTTTTCTTAATCGTTCGTAATTTATCCAAAAGCTTCTTTATACTTCCCTGCTCCACAACATATCCTGTCTCTGATGAAATAATTTCTACACTACCACCTGTGTCATATGTTATTACTGGTGTCCCGCATGCGAGGGATTCAATATTAGTAGTCGGAAAATTATCTTCCCATGTTGGGTTAATAAAAACATTAGCTACTGAGTAAAGTTCTGCTAACTCTTCTACACTTTCTGTTCGTTCTATACCAATAATATTTTTAGGCAATCTCTTTATTTGAGTCTTATTTAACCCTACAAGGATAATAACTTCATTATCTAATAAGTAATTGTTAAGTTCGATAAAATCGGCTAATCCCTTGCGCTCACTCCATGGACTAGCTACACCTAAAATGACAAATTTATTTCTTAAATCTAACTTATCTTTAATTCTATCCGTACTTACAGGCTTAAAACAATTTAGATCAATACCATTATTGATTACTTTTATAGAATGTGACTGTAAAAATGACTTTCTAACAAGATTTGCTAACCAATTCGAAACAGGAACTAAAGTTAAATTTGACAATGAGTTAAAAATAAATTTCTTTTGCTCATAGTTCCATTTAGAAGAGTCCATAAATAAACTCGACGGATACGTTCTCTTTTGGGGGCACGCAAAGCATCCCGTTTCCCATTTTTTACAAGCAACATAATCAAAATATATACAGTGCCCAGTAAACGGCCAACAATCGTGTAATGTCCAAACAACAGGTATACTTAATTTCGCCAAGTAATTAAACAGAATTTCTATATTTAAATAATAGCCATGAATATTATGAAGATGAATTAAATCAGGCTTCAATTTATCGATTTGATCTATTAAGCCTCTTGTGGGTAACTTGGAACCAAAACCATGCTTGTCATCAAATCTAGTTTTTAGCACATGTAACTTAACATCTTTCATTGATCCTACTTTTAATAAAACTGATTTGCTAGGATTGAAATCTCTACCATAGGCTATATAACTCTCATGTCCATTGAACATTAAAACATTTCCTATTTCTTCAGCAATCTTTCCTGTAGAACCCCAATTTACGACCGTATTGATTTGCAATATTTTCATTTTATTAAAGCGTTATTATACTTAACAAAATTTGATGTTTTATATCTTCTTAACATAAAATTTATCTTGGAAGTATAATCAATAATAGATAATTCTATGATTTATGCTATTGTTTTTTTCTTGGTACTGAAATTCAAATAGAATAAGAATGATAAATAAGCAATTTTATGCCTAAATATAGTCTCTGAGGCTTATTCTGGTAATGCTAATATAAAAGTTCCAATTATCATAAATATAGAAACTCTATATATAGGGTCATTAAAAAAATAGCTCTTATGATGTAGGACTAACGCACGTACAAATAACCCTCCAATCATAACAGAATCAAGCAACATAAAATATTAAAATGAACTTCGTAATGGTTTAATAAAAAAGGAGTATAAAACGCAAACCATTTTATTAATGCCCCACTTAATACATTTTCTTTTGTAATAGGTATTTGTAAAACGCCATACTTGTCAGTAGTCTGTTCATATTTCTCTAGAAAATCTGCTAATTCAATCCATAAATCATTATTAATGAGCACTAAAAGAAATAACGCAATCAAAATACCAAGTACTAAAGATAGGATCATGAATCTATCAAAGTTCATAATTACTCTTTTCTCCCAATCCAATAGTTACCTATTAAAGACTTTATTAGTAATAATCCTGCCTCATATCTCAGTACAGCAAACATTGCGAACACTAACAACATGTTTATAGGACTTTTCTTTAAGCCAAAAACAAAACCTAAAACTGTGCCTGCTATATATATTTCTCAGATAGGCAGAACTTAGTAGATTATTGTAGGAGTAGAGAAAATAAAAACCAGTTAAATATATTGAGATTGCTCTGAAACTATTCTTGATAATGTGTTCATTTTTACAATAATAATGTGTTCATTTTTACAATAATTGACCTGAAGTATAAATTTGGTTAGGTCTAGGTGGTACGATTTGCTTAGCTAAAAAAATTTGAGAATTATATCTTACTAAAGTCCTTGCACCAATTTCAACACCACCTTTCGTAGTAATTAAAACACCCCAAGATAAATTAACATGATTTACTAATATTAGATTAGTACATAAACTTAATTTCATTCCTAGGTAATAATATTATATATTAACGAAGTTTTCAATAATAGCTTTTTGATGTAAAATTATATCAGAAAGTTGGTTAATTTTAACTAAATTTCTTTGTGTTTTTGTTAAATCATCAAATACTTGATTTAATTCTTCTTTGTTGTTTAATAGGATTCCGTGAATTTTTTCCCCTTTAAATATTTCAATATAATCAGCTTCAATTTGATTTAGTATTAAAGGTAAGCCCGAATTAACATATTCAGCAAATTTAGTAGGAGCTGCTGCTTTATTAGTATCAATATTATCACGAATTAATAAACCATAATCAGCTGCAAAATAATATTCTTGAATATTCTCATAATCTACAGACAATGAGCTTACCCTGTAATCGTCAATTTTACTTAGAATATTATTAATATTATAATCTTTTGTTAAGATAAGTAATCTCAAATTCGGATTAGATGATTTAACAAACGACTCTAAAATAAAATCAATATTTTGCCACTTAGACAAACTTCCAGAATATAATAAAACGATATTTTCATCACTAAAGCCCAATTTATTTCTAAAATTTACTCTACTTTGTTCAGAAAATATAAACTTATTGTTAGCCACGAATGTTGGGAAAACTTGTGCTTTACCTTTATATTCGTATATCTGCAAGTACTTCTTTTTTAAAAAAGAACTTACGAAAAATACACCGTTTGAATTTTTAAAGATTTCTGTAGTTGATCTCCTAAAAATTAATTGTAATAACTTACTGTCATTATGTTCATCAAGTGCATCCCCTCTAACATCATTTATCATAGGAACTTTTCCCCTGTAATAATATTTTTTGATGAATGAACCAACTAATCCCCCTCTAAAACCTCTAGAATAAATAAATTGAAATTTGTTTTCTTTTAAAAAATTTTTAACACCATTATAGTTTTTTAAAAAATTTAAATACCCGATTGTTAATTCATAATCACCAGGAATTGACTTATATGTAAAATCATAATGAAAGTTTTCACCTCTTGATAGACATAATACTTTCACATTGAAGAATTCTTTTAATCCATCAACATGTGCCAAAACTTGTGAATGAAATAATGGCTCTGATGCATTTACATCACTTATATACAAAACATTAATTTTCATTTGATCTAAATCGCTTTTCCTTAAAATTCTTAAATAGTAAAAGTATCATTATCATATTGGTGAAACTTAATAATGGTATCAAAAATGTAAAATACGTATCTCTGCTTGAGTATATTAGTGGAATAATAAATAATAAAGCAAAGAAGCGTTTAATGTAGTTCTCTTTAAACCAAGGGATAAACTTTGCAAGTAGAAAACCATATAAAATTGAACCAGCTATAACCCCAGCGTAGGAATAATCAACCCATAGTTCTACAATGGAAGCACTTCCTAATCCTGCACCATTGAGATACGCATCTCCCAAAACATGATAACTTATTTTTGCATCAAAACTCCTACCACTATTAGCAAATTCAGCAGTTTGCCCATTATAATCAGCTAATACATTAAATGGATCCAATATTAAGCTTTCTGAGAAGAAAGATATTATAGGCCCCAATAAATAATTTGAATTAATAAAGATGTCAGAATCCTCAATAGTGTACATAATCAATTTAGCACTATTTCCTTGGGAATAAAAAAACCACAGGAATGAGTCGAAAAGCGATAATTCGAAGCTTTGATTTGACCTATATGAACCAAACCATACAGAAAAGATTAGTAAAAATGGTGTTGATAATATTACATATACAATGTGTTTTTTATATAACCAAATTTTATTATAGTTAAAATACGAGTTTCTTAAACCAAGATAGAGTATTATAAATATAGCTATTTTAAAAAACTCATTCCTTTGGCCGGTACCTAAAGAGATAATTCCTAAGATTCCATATAAAATAAATACTCTGAAGGATTGTTTCTTATCTGGTAATACTGATAAGTAAAAAGTTATTAAAATTAAAAATAATGATGAAATTCTATGAAAAATAAGTGGAATAGATGAATTAAAATTCACATAAGATTCTACGTAGCCTTGATAGCTAACAAAATAAACTCTTTCGATTAAAACTAATAATTTAATTATAAATGTAATATATATAAACTTCAAAATGAGACTATTCACTTTTTTTGATATATAAACATTTCTATGAATATATATTTCTTTGTTTATTTTATGATTAAAAAATCTAAAAGTAAAGTCAAAACTCAATAATGAAATAAATATAATTAAGAGCAAAGTTCTAGACTCATAACAATTCTCTAAACTAATATCAATCCACTTTGAAAAACTTAGCCCAAAAATTTCTTGTGCGAATATACGTCCCATATAAAAAATATAGAACACAATAACATAGATTCCATAATGGAACCTCCTTTTAAAATCTTTTAATACATAAACAAAAATTTCAATAAACAATAAATTTATACAAATTATCAAATAGTCTATATAGCAGTTTTCATAACAAACTATAAATAATAAACAAATTGAAAATTTGAAAAAATATTGCTTTAACTTATTTAACATATCTTTTCATTCTTACTAATGCTACTTTACTTGGCACAAGCCACCCCAAGTATTGTATAAAAGGTATATGAATAGTTTGGTTTATTAAAATGTACCAAAATGGGAAAATCATTATAACGCCTAAGAAAAACTGATTTAAAACTACCCAGGTTATACCACCATAACTTGATGCTAAAATTACAATTGGATAAATTATAAAACTTATAATATTCCAATATAATTCTAAGTCAGTTCTACCTAAAGCAATGACAAGACCACCAATTGGATTTTGTATTGATTTCAAGAACATTATTAAGCAAAATAATCTCAGAACTAACGTATATTCGTAGTAAGCATTACCATACATTATTTTTATTATGTAGTCCGCAAACAACGCGACAAATAAATAAGTAATTAAATTGAGAATGCTTATTATACTAATCAGTTCTTGAAAAGACTTTTTTAGAAATGAAAGATCAGCTTTATGCATTGACATAATTGGTGCTGAAACTTTGTTGATAAGTGGATTTATTATTTGTTGAGGGCGAAGAGCTAACTGCTTCATCAAACTATAACCACCTAAAGTTTCACTGCCAAAGAACTTTCCTATAATCAATATATCAATATCTTTACCTAAATAGTTTAGAAATTGACCTGATAATTGATTGAAAGCCATATAGATCATTGGCTTAATTTTGTCAGGCCTAAAATAAATAATGATAGGGTCTCTAAGTATACCTCGTATGAAATAAGTCAACTGAATAATAGCTTGTTGTATTAAAAACGAATAGACAAGAGAATATAACCCCCATCCAGTAGACACTAGTATGTATGCTGATAACAAGGAGGTAGAAGAAGCAAAAACATCTGTTAAAGCTAAAAACTTAAACTCTAGCCTCTTCTGAGCTAAGGCTCCATAGATTCGTCCCAATGCAGTAAATAGAATAACAGATAGAGAAATGGGAATGGCATCCCTTAAATTTGGCTCATTGTAAAAAACGGAAATGTATTCTTTTAAAAAATAAACTATAGTATATATTACTATTGAAAGAAAGACATTAAGCCAAAATATTGTTGAAAGATTTTTTTGATTAATATTATTTTTATGTATTACTACACTGGTCATACCAGCATCGACAAATAGAGCAGTAACTCCTACTATTATCATTATAATAGCAAACAAACCAAAATCTTTAGGATCTAAGAATCTTGCTAGAAGCATCATCTTCAGAAGATTTGAAATAGCAAGAGAAAACATTCCGAGCGCACTCCACTTGACACCTTGAAATGCAACCTTTCTTACCATTCTCCTATCTCCTTATTCACAAGTTCCTCTAAAAAAAGTTTAAACTTAGATGTATTATTTTTCAGGTAGAAGTTTTTTGCGATATAGTCTCTACTATCTCCTTTTAAATTCTGAACAGTGTGAAAAGCATCTGCAATTTCATCAACATTATTCTCCTTCACTAATAAACAAGAGCTAATACTACATAACTCTGGAATGCCTGAATGATAGCTTGTTAAAATTTTCATATTCATAGCCATAGCTTCCATAATAACTGTAGGTATTCCTTCTTGATCCCCAGTATTATCTGTAATGCTATGATGTACAAAATAGGTGTTTTGATCCATCAAATCTTTTACTTGTTCAGTTTTAACCTTCCCTAAGAAGATAATTTGATCTTTTAAATTTAGATCATTGACTAACTGTTCAGCCTTCTTTCTTTCAGGACCATCTCCAGCAAAGATTAATTTATTGCCTAAGTAATTTTTTGATTGTAAGTACTTCTGAAACCCCTTGATAGTTATCAAATGACCTTTCTTCTCAACAAAGTTTGAAATTTGAATAAAATTTAAACTCCTATTAGTAAATGTCGGAACAAAATTTTCTATATCTACTCCAAGATGATGAAAATAAATTCGTTCAGTCGGTATCTTTAGCACATTAAAACGGCTAATCATGTCATAGGCAACACATGAAGCATAGTAATTTTTTTTCAATAGAATTGCACGGAGTTTTTTTGTATATCCTCGTAATCTAAAATATTTAGAAGCATCATATCCATGAAAAATAGTTACTACAGGAACCTTAAATTCCTTTATAAATGGATAAAATTTAATTAAATCTGTTCCAAAGTGAATAAGAATAATATCCGGACAAAATTCTTTATACTGCTTTTCAAGTTCTTTTTTTGCTCTAATATTGAAATAGTTGTGCCTTTTAAATGCTCTTCTAAAAATCAGATTTATAATTTTCTCTATAAAGAACGGGCTTCTTAACTTTGTATAAGAAAAAGTACAATTTCCATAAGAAAGGTCCTCAAAGATAAAAGTCTTAATTTTGCATCCTTGTATACTTAGTTCTAAAACTTGGTTCTTTATAAAAGTTGTTGACAAAGTCAAAGATGATGTTAAAACAAATACTTTCATTTTAGTTTAGCTTAATAGCTTAAATTCATTGTTGATTGATCTTTAACAGACTCTAATTTCATCTCGGTGAGGAAATTTTAGAATTATAATGAAAGAGATTGGTGACCAATTTACACCCTCACAAATGTTATACCAATTTATATAAGCCAGCAGAAGCTTAATAAGCTTAATAGTAATATGTAGCACATCTTTTGAAATTCTTCATCGAATTACAATTAGTATATTTAATATTCGTATTCTAGAAGTCAGAGCTAACTTCACTCAATCATACTTACTTTATATTTCCTCAGTAAATTAACCCATTTTAAAATCAAAAAAGGATACTGATATTAGTTAAGATCTAACAATATTATCTATACTTTTTATCATAATCATTTTGCTAAATAGTTTATGTTTTTATAATCTTCCATCCACAATACTTCGATTTAAGCAGGCTTTTGTATCAAAAATCACAGCGTTATTTCTTTTGAATTTTTGATAATCGAAATTCAAGAACTCATTATGAGCAACTGCAACAATAATTGCATCATAAACTACAGATTCATCTACTTGATTTAAAATTTCGATTCCGTACTCATGTTTTACTTCTGATGAATCTGCCCATGGATCGAAAATATCAACGATTAAACCAAATTGACTTAGTTCATGATAAATATCAACTACTCTGGTATTTCGAACATCAGGGCAATTTTCTTTAAAAGTAACACCCATAATCAAAGCTTTAGAACCTTTTATTTTATGATCCTTCTCAATCATGAGTTTGATCACTTTATTTGCCACAAAAGGTCCCATGTTGTCATTCACCCGACGGCCAGACAAAATAACCTGTGGGTGGTACCCTAAAGCCTCAGCTTTATGTGCCAAGTAATATGGATCAACACCAATACAATGCCCGCCCACTAAACCTGGCTTATATTTGAGGAAATTCCATTTTGTACCTGCTGCCTCTATGACGTCATTTGTGTCAATCCCAATCCGATCAAATATTAATGATAGTTCATTTACGAATGAAATATTCACATCACGCTGTGCGTTCTCTATTGCTTTAGAAGCTTCTGCTACTTTTATGCTTGTAGCCTTATGTGTACCCGCTGTTATGATGGAACGGTATAGGTCATCAACTCTTGAGGCTATTTCTGGCGTTGAGCCACTCGTTACCTTCTTTATTTTAGTTAAGGTATTAATTTTATCCCCTGGGTTGATACGTTCCGGAGAGTACCCAGCAAAGAAATCTTTATTGAACTTTAGTCCTGAGATTTTCTCTAATACAGGTACACAATCTTCTTCGGTACAGCCAGGATATACAGTCGATTCATAAATTACCAGATCTCCGGTTTTAAGTGCAGAGCCCAGCATTTCTGATGCCTTTATCAGTGGACGAAGATCTGGAGCTTTGAACTGATCGATAGGTGTCGGGACAGTGACAATAAAGGTGTTATAGTTTTTTAAATCCTCTTTGTTTGCAGAAAAATGAAGCCCTATATTATTCTTCCCTTTAGAACGTAAAGCCATTGCAGCCTTCATTTCTTCAAGATTTGCTTCCTGTGTACGATCCTCGCCTCTACCCAACTCTGTTACACGTTCCTCATTTATATCAAAGCCAAGTACATCATACTTTTTTCCAAATTCAATTGCCAGCGGCAGGCCTACATAACCTAAACCAATAACTGCAATTTTAGCGTTTTCTACAGTAGAATGATTGTTATTCATATATAGTTATAATAGCAAATAAATTTATAAGTAAAATTCAAGTTAAAATTAGATAAGCTCAAATACCTACTCCTACTTTACTTCTCTTTTTTTTGTTCCAGAACTTTTTACCGCTACTATCTGATTCTCCGTAGCCGTAGCCGTAGCCGTAGCCGTAGCCATACCCATAGCTGTTCTCTTTCTTAGCATCATTCAGCACAACCATCGGGTGTTTCAGCTTTTTCTGCTTGTATATATCATCGATGATAGCTACATGGTTTTTATAGGAATAATTGTAGCGGATAATGTATATGCTGGAATCAATAAATGGTGCCAGGTTAAAGGCATCGGCTACCTGTCCTACCGGCGAAGTATCGATCAGTACATAATCAAACTTTGATTTTAGCTCTTCCAGCAACTGCTCAACCCGCTCACTTAGCATCAGTTCGGCCGGGTTTGGTGGTACAGGGCCGGAACCAATTACAAACAGATTCGGTGAAATTTCAGTTGGCTTTACCACATCCTCTATAGAGAGGGCGTCAGATACCAGGTAATTTGTGATACCAATATCGTTCTTTAAGCCAAGACTATGAATCAGGCGTGGCTTACGGAAGTCGAAACCAAGTATAACTACCTTTTTATCGGTTAGCGCCAGGCTTGCACCAAAGTTTATGGTAAAGAAAGTCTTGCCCTCGCCACTGATGCTGGAAGTAACCAGGATAACTTTATTACTTTTGCCGGCTGTCGCGAACTGAATGTTGGTACGGATAAGGCGGAACATTTCGGCCACAGGGCTTCTGCTATCTTCTGTTACGACTAGGGTATTATCAGAATCGCTATGGTAAACTTCGCCCAGAACTGGCGTTTTGGTAGCACCTTCCACATCTTTGTATTGCTGTACCTTATCGTTCAGCAGGTCTTTTACATAAATACCGGCAAAAGGCACGCCTAAACCTACCAATAATGCCAGCAGGTATATCAGCTGTTTTTTAGGCTCCACCGGGTTATCGCCAGCTGTGGCGGCATCAATTACGCGTGAGTTGGAAACTGTAGCCGCCAGCGACAGCGCTGATTCTTCTCTTTTCTGCAGCAGGTACAGGTACAAGCCTTCTTTTATACTTTGCTGACGCGCAATTTCAACCAATTCTTTTTCAATGGAAGGCACCTCATTGATCTTGGACTCAAACTGCTCTGAGCTTCTTTGCAGGTTGTTGCGGGTTATAACCAGTCCGCCTTTAATATTGCGCAGGTTCTCGAGCACATTAGTACGCAGGTTGGTAAGCTGCTCGTTAATGTTCTGCACAAGCGGGTTATTAAGTTGCGTAGTTCTCAGCAGGCGCTGGCGCTCCAGTTGCAGTTCGTTAAACTTTGATATCAAACCTAATAAAGTAGGATCTTCAATGTTCAGTGTGCTGGGCACCAGGTCGAACTGGCCGTTTTTCCTGGAAAGGTAATTCTCGATTGACTCCAGCACGCTGATGCGTATGCCAAGGTCTGCCAGTTGTTTGTTGTAATCGCCGGCCTTCTGCAGGTATAAGCTTGCCTCCGACTTTACATCTGTTACTTTATTCTGGCGCTTATACTTTTCTACATCTTTTTCTACATCAGAAAGCTCATTAGTCAGGTAGCCCAGGCGCTCATCTATAAACTTTATAGTGTTTGCGGCTATCAGGTTTTTATCTTCTACTTCTTCTGTATTATAAACTTCGATAAGCTTATTCAGTATAGCCTCGCCTTTTGCCGGAACAGGGTCCACTAAACTCAGGCTAAGCACACTTGCATTTTTATTAACAGGCGCAACCGTTAATTTCTGATTATAGAATTCGGATAGCTTTCTGATGTCATGAAACTGCACCGTTACCTCATGGCCTTCGGAAGCATTGCCAGCCCCAGCTACAACCGTAAACGTAGCATAAGGCTTTTGTATCTGCTGGCCGAACTGGTGCTTTGTTGTAGTATGGCCGGCTTCTTCTAACTCAAAATTGTTGTTTCCCTTTAGGTGTATCGTAACTATTTTATTGAAGGCAGTTGAGTCGAGCTTGCTGATGATAACTTTTATAGGCGCAGATTGCCCATAAACTTCCGTACGTTTAATTCTGCCATCTACATAATAGCTTGTGTGCAGCGAAAGTTCATTAAAAACACGATGCATCAGGCTCTTTGCCTTCAGCACTTCAATTTCGTTATCAATGTTCTTACCTGTCTGGAAAATCTCCAGATCTTCAAAAACGGCCGCCTCCGATAAAGATGGACCTTTCTTGTCATCTTTGATCAGCAAGGTCATGCTTACCTTGTATTGCGGCGTTGCATAGCGCAGGTACAGGAACGCTATACCCAGGCACAATACCACGGCTAAGGCAAACAAATACCAGTAACGCAGGTACTTGTACAAAATGCCTTTAATATCTATTTGCTCAGACTCCAGCTGAAAAACGTCTTGCTCGGCCATGCCTACAGGTAATGATTAAAGAATTCTCGAAAGTATAATTGCTATTGCAGACATAGTTGCTGCTATAATTGTAGTGTTTCTTGGATTTACAGTTGCCTGTATTGCCTTAGCTTTATCAGGCTCCACGTACACGATATCGTTCTGCTGCAGGTTAAAGTAGGGCGAACTCAGCAGGTCTTTACTGTTCAGGTTAACCCTTACGGTGTTACGAACGCCGTCTTTTTCCCTGATGATCAGCACATTTTCGCGCCTGCCGAAAGCAGTCATATCGCCTGCCAGGCCAAGAGCCTCTAAGATGTTGATCTTATCATTGGGAATGGTGAAAGTAGACGGTTTGTTTACCTCACCAATTACAGTTACCTTAAAATTGAGAAAACGAACATTAACGATCGGGTCTTTCAGGTAGTCCTTCAGTTCGAAGATGATCTTGTTTTTAGCCTCCGCTTTGGTTAAGCCGCCAAGCTTCAGCTTGCCGATGATCGGAAAATCAATGAAACCGTTCTCATCTACCAGGTATCCTTCGTTAGGAGTGGAGGCTGCTGGGTTCAGGTTGGTACCTGTCGGAGTAAGTACGCCCCTGTTAAACAAGGCATTTGATTCCGGGTTAAGGCTGCTGATGGTAATTCCCAAAAGGTCATCCGGTTGTATCTTAGCCTCCCTCTGAAGTGTATCAGAGAATGCAGCCTGTTGCTCTAAATCGCTGAAGTATGCCAGGTTTCTGGATGGCCCGCATGACACAAGGAAAAGAAAACCAAGAAAGTAAAAAAGTTTAATTTTCATTTTAATGTTCGTAGATCAAAGCTGCACACTTTAAATTTCTTTCCCAGAAACTGAAACACGTTTAACCGTATCCCGTAGTGCAAACATTTTTCAAAACTAGGAAAAATGTTTGCTAAATGCATTTATATAGTATTAAAAAATTAACAATTCTGCTTTTGCTGCCTTTTTAAGCGGTTATTATTCTGTGCTATTGAAAACATTATGGCTGCTTCAGATATTTTTTTATTAATCTCTGCATTTTACAACTAAATAAAAAAATGCAATTTATTAACACTATAATATCAAATACATTAAATAATAGTAATTCTTAATTTGTAGGATAAGGAAATAAACTCTCGAAAAGTTTCAGGCGGTGTAAAATAGCAGCAAAAAAACAGGCTGAGCTTCATCATTATTGAACGAATATTTAGGTTAATGGCATATTATAGTATCTTGCTGTTGAAGATAAACAGTTGTTTTTTAAAGCTATTTCAATACCAAACGATCTGAAAGTTTCTAAAGTATCCGGCATCAGAAGATGAAGACGATAAACCCTAAAGAAGTAAAAACTGCGGAATTTCATGCGCTATTATTAGGTGCCATTGCACCACGGCCTATTGCTTTTGCCAGCACTACAGATGGTGAAGGCAATGTTAACCTGAGCCCGTTCAGCTTTTTTAATGTTTTCAGCGCCAAACCTCCGATCCTGGTTTTCTCCCCTGCCCGGCGCGTACGCGATAATACAAGCAAGCATACATTGGAGAATGTGATCAGAACAAAGGAGGTAGTGATTAACATTGCCAACTTTGATATTGTAGAGCAAATGTCGCTGGCAAGTACAGAATATGCCGAGGGTGTGAACGAGTTCATAAAAGCCGGACTTACGCCACAGGCCAGCCAGTTAGTGCAACCGCCTCGTGTGAAAGAAGCTCCTGTTGCTTTTGAATGCCGGGTAAACGAGGTGATAAGTTTAGGCCCGGAAGGTGGCGCCGGCAACCTGGTAATTTGTGAAGTATTGCTGATGCACGTGCATGAGCAGGTACTGGATGATAATGGTAAGATAAACCCTTACAAATTAGACGCAGTGGCCCGAATGGGTGGCGATTATTACCTGCGCGCCAACGGTGACTGCATTTTCGAGCTCCCTAAACCTGTTTTAAATAAAGGAGTTGGCGTAGACCAGCTACCGGATTTTATCCGCAACAGTTCTGTGCTTACCGGCAACAACTTAGGCCGCCTTGGCAATACTGAAACCATACCAACTACCGAAGAAGTTGAGACTTATAAAGCAGAGCCTATAGTTGCCTATACTTTGAATAAGTATAAAACTGACGCTGCCAGGCTTAAGCACGAGTTAGAATTACTGGGCAAGAAGCTTCTGGAAGATAACCAGGTACAGGCCGCCTGGAAGGTACTCCTGTTAAGTAGGCGGGTATAGTTTTCATCAGATTCCACTAATATATAAAACTCCTACATGCCGCAAGTTTGAGCGCAGCGGTAACTTGTGGCTGTGTGTTTTGGCAAGTTTGCAACTTGCGCAAGTTGCAAACTTGCTGATAAAATTTACTACAAGGTGCGCTATCGCTAAACTTGTGGTATGTAGGGGCATGCTAGCCAAGTTGTTGGTCAAAAGACGCAACAACGGCAAGCAAAATCTAATTTTATCACACAGATTGAACCCACCCATTACCCCTCCCAGGAGGGGAACCTGCATGTAGTTATTAAAAACTCTTATTACTCTATAAAGTATAAAACCCGCCGAGGCGGGTTTTATACTTTATAGTCTTTCGTTTTGTGTCTTACGTCCGGTATCCTAATTCCTCACAGCAATCATCAACCCTAGCTCTTTATACCGCATTCCGAATTTTTTAGCGATGTGGGCATTGGTTAGGCTGCCTCGGTAGATGTACACGCCGCTGCGGTAATGCTCATTTGTAAACAGCACCTCGTTAATGCCGCCGTACTTCGAGATCTCTGAAAAGATAGGTGTGAAGATGTTGCTGAGGGCATTGGTAGCTGTGCGAGGTACACGCGAGGCTATATTTGGCACACAATAATGTATGATATCATACCTACGGTAAATTGGCCGGCTATGCGAGGTAAGCTCTGAAGTCTCGAAGCAGCCGCCCTGGTCTATGCAGACATCAATGATAACAGAGCCCGGGTTCATCTGCGAAATCACGCTCTCCTCCACCATACAGGCTATTTTACCTTCTTCGGCTACGAGTGCTCCTATCACCACATCAGCCTGCTTTATCTCGTTATTGAGTACAGTTTTATCCAGTGTAGAGGTAAAGATCTGGGAACCGATATTGTGCTTCAGGCGGCGCAGTTTATAGATATGATTATCAAAAACCTTCACTTCGGCACCTAGACCTATGGCTGCGCGTGCTGCATATTCTGCTACGGTACCGGCACCAAGTATAACAACTTTGGATGGCGGCACACCTGTTATACCACCAAGTATAACACCTTTTCCGTCGTTACTGCTGCTAAGGTATTCTGCCGCTATCAACATAACAGTGCTGCCGGCAATTTCGCTCATGGCACGTACCACCGGCTTAGACTCCGATTTATCGCGGATCAGCTCAAAAGATATGGCGTTGATTTTTTTGCGGAGCAGCGCATTGATGTAATCAGAAGTAAGGTTACCGAAATGCAGTGCTGAGATCAGGGTCTGCCCCGGGCGCAGGTACTCGATTTCATCGTAAGTCGGCGGTGCCACTTTAAGTATGATATCGGCCTGGTATACTTCATCTATGGAGTAAACCACTTTTGCACCGGCCTCCGAAAATTCGTGGTCTGAATACTTAGACGGACTTCCGGCTCCGGCTTCTATCCAGATGTCGTGCCCCTGGTCGGTTAGCTGCTTTACGGCATCGGGTGTAAGGCCAATGCGGTTTTCCTGGAAGGAGGATTCTTTTGGTATCCCGATAAACAGGTTTCTACGGCGTTCTTCCACAGCCAGCATGGACTCTTTCGGGTACAAAGCCTGGCTTGTTGCCAACTTTCCTAACTCTACGGCGAATCTCTCCGTCATTTTATACTTTATTTATGATCATAGTACGCTCTTCGCCATCGGCGGCGGGTTGCAGCGAAACAAGCAAATAATGCACTGGCAACAGGTTTGGTATCAGCGATGGCCACTCGATCAGGCACAGATTACCTGAATCAAAGTACTCCAGGGCTCCAATTTCGAGCGCTTCCCGCTCATCCCTGATCCTATAAAAATCAAAATGATAAATTAGTTTCCCGGAGCCTGCAGCTTCGTACTCATTTACAAGGGCGAACGTGGGGCTGCTTACGTTTTCTGTAACTCCCAGCTGCTGGCAAAGCTCTTTTATTAAGGTGGTTTTACCGGCTCCCATAGGGCCTTCGAAAAGTATAACGGGCTCTTCGGTGGCATACTCTAAAAGCACAGAAGCCGCCGCCGGCAAATCAGCCAACGACGACATCTGAAAACGAGCCTTTTCTACTCCGGTATTATACATTCTTCGGTGTAAGTGTTACAAACGGAATTATTACCTCCTCCAACGACACGCCTCCGTGCTGAAAGGTATCTTTGTAATAATTCACGTAGTAGTTATAGTTGTTCGGGTAAGCGAAAAAGTAATCCTCTATCGCGAATACAAACGTAGTAGAAACATTGGCTTTTGGCAAGAAAAATCGCTCGGGCTTACGAACTGTAAACACATCTTTATCAGTATAGCCCAGGTTTTTACCATGCTTGTAGCGCAGGTTGGTATTTGTCTGGCGGTCGCCGATGATCTTAAACGGCTTTTTAACCCGGATGGTACCATGGTCTGTGGTGATGATCAGGCGGCCCTTTTTCTCAGCGATCATTTTCAGGGTATCGAACAGCGGTGAGTGCAGGAACCAGGACTTTGTGATAGAGCGATAAGCTGATTCGTCGGGTGCCAGTTCACGTACCATGTTGCTATCGGTGCGGGCATGTGACAGCATATCCACGAAGTTGTACACGATCACATTCAGCTTATTGTTATCCAGGTTACTGAACTTACCTAGCAGGTCTTTACCGGCAGCCACGTTGGTAATTTTATGGTAGCTGTGTTTGTCGGTTATGCGGTTCTGCTGAAACTGTATATCCAGGAAATCAGGCTCATTCAGGTTCTTGCCTTCTTCTTCATCGTCGCTTACCCACAGGTTAGGGTACTTTTTCATGATATCGGAAGGCAACATGCCGGAGAAAATAGCATTGCGTGCATAGGCCGTAGTAGTAGGAAGTATAGAGTAATACATTTCCTCGGAGTCTACAGTAAAGTAATCGGCAATAAGCGGCTCCAGCACTTTCCACTGGTCGTAGCGCAGGTTGTCTATCAGCACAAAGTATACCGGCCTGTCAGACTCCTTCATGATCGGGAAAACCTTCTGCTTAAAGATCTGGTGCGACATCAGCGGCGCATCATCCGACTCGTTGTTGATCCAGTCTTCGTAGTTGTCCATGATAAACCTTGCGAAGTTGGAGTTTGCCTCGTCCTTCTGCATGTTTATCACGTCGGCCATACTTTTATTTTCGGTCTCGTCGATCTCCAGCTCCCAGTATACCAGCTTCTTATAAATATCGGCCCACTCGTTCGGGCTCAGGCGCTCGCCAAAGGCCATACCCAACTGACGGAAGTCGCGCTGGTAGCTCAGGTTCGTTCTTTCAGAAACCAGGCGTTTGTTTTCAAGAGCTTTTTTAACAGAAAGCAAAATCTGGTTTGGGTTCAGCGGCTTTATCAGGTAATCGGTAATTTTAGAACCAATGGCCTCTTCCATAATATGCTCTTCCTCGCTCTTTGTGATCATGATCACAGGCATGGCCGGCCTGATCGTCTTGATCTCGTTCAGCGCTTCAAGGCCGCTGATGCCGGGCATGTTTTCATCGAGGAAAACCACATCAAAAGGCTGCTCCTGTACTTTATCTATAGCATCGGAGCCGCTGTTTACAGGTGTAATATCGTATCCTCTGTCTTCGAGGAACAGAATGTGCGGCTTGAGCAGGTCAATTTCGTCATCGGCCCACAAAATCGTATATCTTTGCATAGTTTTCTTTTGATTTGCGTAGTCAGTTTTAGTATAGCGTTGGGTAACGGCTATGGTTTAGCGGCAGTTACAGGATTAAGCCCTGCCCTACTTTACTCTCTTTATGATTGAACGGTTAGCGTAACTAAACTATATTTCTTTGAACAAGAAAAAAATCTTTAACGACCCCGTTTACGGTTTTATTACCGTTCCGTCTGAGCTAATTTTCGATATCATCGACCATCCGTACTTTCAGCGCCTGCGCCGCATTAAGCAGCTCGGCCTGACGGAGATGGTGTATCCGGGTGCATTGCATACGCGCTTCCATCATGCACTGGGAGCTATGCACCTGATGAACACGGCTTTAAGCACTTTAAGAAGTAAAGATAACGAAATTTACGATACCGAATTCGAAGCTTCGCTAATAGCTATTCTGCTGCACGATGTAGGACACGGCCCTTTCTCGCATGCACTGGAAACTGCTATTTTCAAAGAAGTGCACCACGAGCACCTTTCGCTGCACATTATGCAGTTGCTTAACAAACAATTTGGCGGGAGGTTAGACCTGGCAATCCAGATCTTTAAGGGTACCTACGAGCGTAATTTCTTTCATCAGCTGGTTTCGAGCCAGTTGGATGTGGACCGGCTGGACTACCTGAACCGCGACAGCTTTTATACCGGTGTATACGAAGGCAAGATAGGCGCCGACCGGATTATTAAAATGCTGGATGTTGCCAACGATAAACTGGTAGTTGAGGAAAAGGCCATCTATAGTATTGAAAACTTCCTGGTTAGCCGCCGCCTGATGTACTGGCAGGTATACCTGCATAAAACCGTGATCAGCGCCGAGAATATGGTACTGAAAACCGTGCAACGTGCCCGCCAGTTACTACAACAAGGAATAAATGTGCCCGCCAGCTCCTGCCTGAAGTTCTTTCTGTCTTCGAACTTAACGCTTCAGGACTTTGAGCATGATAATAGTATACTGGAGCGT
The DNA here is from genome assembly GCA_966250805.1 of uncultured Pontibacter sp. Taxonomy (GTDB): domain Bacteria; phylum Bacteroidota; class Bacteroidia; order Cytophagales; family Hymenobacteraceae; genus Pontibacter. Next base: position 51,624 of record CBINIP010000012.1, read on the forward strand.
TTTGTATCGCTGGACGACCACGATGTTTGGAGCGGTATAAAAGAGTGGTCTTCGCACCCGGACCCTATACTTTCTTTCCTGTCCAGGAGCATCCTGAGCCGCCGGCTTTTTAAAGTTATACTATCCAACAAACCTATTGAAGAGGATATGCTGCTCGGGCTGAGCGAACTGGTGCAGGAGCATTTTAAAATAGGCCCTGAAGAAGTGGAATACCTGATGATCTCTGGCAAGATCAGTAACAATGCATACGATGCTATTGGCGAATCTATTGATGTGCTCACAAAATCAGGGTATGTAATAAACGTAGCCGATGCCTCAGACCTCCCGAACATACAGGCATTAAGCAATAAAGTGGAGAAATATTATGTGTGTTATCCTAAAGAGGTGGCGCATCTGTAATAGTAGCTGTAGTTAAACTTTTACTATTTGAAAGTCCTTCATCTTGAAGGACTTTTTTTATTTAATGATCCTTTATTTAAATATTTAAAGCGTTATTTTAAATAAAAGCATTATAAATACAATTAATAAATAACAAATTTATACTTTACATGTATATATAGCTGATTTAGAATCGCTTTAAGTATCTCAAAATGAGCATTATGCAGCAGCTATCTACAGTTAAGTTCGACCGTCTTTCGATAACCAGTTTTATGTGGGCAGTAACCGTTCTGGTGCACCCGTGGCCTTTTTACAGAAGAATTATTTTAGGGGAAGAAGGGCTAACTATCATACTTCTGATAATAGCTGCACTTGCCGTTTTGATACGCCCAAAATCAGTTTTCTTATTTCTGCTGATGCTGGTGCTAAGCATAATGTATACAGTGCAGAAAATGCCATTTATTTCCAACCATATCATGTTCGAAATGCTGGTGCAGGTATTTATTGTAACAGGCATCATACTTAGCCTCTATAAAATTTACCGGCATAATGGTACGCTGAGAGTGCTAAACGAGCATGCTTTACGAGACCACATATTTGATTCTTTTGCACCTGTGGTAAGAGTTTGTGTGGTTATTTTATACTTCTTTGCTGTTTTTCATAAGTTAAACTGGGGCTTTTTAGATCCCGCCTATAGCCATAGTGTACATTTAATAAGGGATGTACAGAATATCATCCCGGTTTTGCCGCATAACGAACTGGTAAAGTATTTATCTATATGGGGTACTTTAATTATAGAGGCTGCTATAGCTATTCTGTTCTGCTTCCGAAGCACGCGCCTTGCCGGTGTGTTTGTCGCCATGGTATTTCATATAATCATAAGCTTTAATCCTTTGCACACTGGCTTTACCAGCTTCTCAGCTATGCTGTATACTTTGTTCTTCTATTTTACACCCAAGTCGCTGCCGGATGCTTTAACTTCCATGGCCAATAATTTAGTGGCGCAGCTACGGGGCAAAGGTTCTTATCTGCTAAAAAGTATACTTCTAGCTTTTGTTTTGCTTATTGCCGGCTTGCTTTGGGCAGGCTACAAATTATACTTGTCGCATGGTCAGGATGGCGTGTATTATGTCGTGTACAGCCTGATCATTATATGGTGGCTAATTCTCTTCATTCCGCTTATTTATGCTGTTCGTTTTTACAATATAAAATCGGAAAGCGGCATGCTATACCTGAGACCGGGGCATCAGGTCCTGTTCCCTGTCCTGCTCTTGCTAAATGGCTTTTCACCTTATCTTGGTCTAAAGACTCACCATAATTTTAACATGTTCACAAACCTTAGGACCGAAGGCGGCTACACCAACCATATTTTCATGCCTTCCTGGCTGCAGGTATTTGACTTTCAGAAAGATCTGGTACAGATCACGTCAACCAACGTTGATGCGCTAAAGGATTACTTATCTGAGCAGGAAAAGAAGATGATGGTGGACTTTGAGTTCGTACGAACCATAAAAGGAGTGAACACTGATGCTTATGTTGATTATATCCGGAACGGTGTGCCACACAGATTAGAAATAAAAGCGGGTACTATAAAGGCTACAGAAGAACTGAAAACGTACCCCGAGCTATTGTATAAAATAATGTGGTTTAAGCAGGTATATAACAGCGAACATAGCCTCGATATTAACCACTAGTGCAGGTAATTAACTGCTAGCTAAACTTTGGTAACATTACTATGCTAGACCCTTTGCCGGATTGAAGCTAAAAAGTGTTAAGTTTGCAGCCCGAAACAAGCAGCATTAATTATTTGCTCTAATTTTATAGAATGGAATTTACAGTTCAACAAATTGCGGATCTTTTACAGGGCAGTGTAGAAGGAGACAATCTGGTAAAGGTCAGCACGTTAGCTAAAATAGAAGAAGCACAGCAAGGTGCCCTGGCTTTTTTATCTAACCCCAAGTATGAACCTTATCTCTATACTACCGGTGCCAGTGCCGTAATTGTATCTGAAAGCCTGGAACTGCAAAAACCTGTTTCTGCGGCACTTATTCGTGTAGCAGATCCTTATTCTAGCTTCTCAACTCTCTTACAATATTATCAGTCTGCTGTTATCGCTTCTAAGGTTGGCGTTGAAGAGCCATGCTTTATAGGTGCAAACAGTACCATTGGCGAAAACCATTATCGTGGCGCTTTTTCTTACATTGGCAACAACTGCACTATTGGTAACAATGTACGCATTTTTCCGCAAGTGCACATTGGCGATAACGTAACTATAGGCGATAACACTACCATTTTTGCCGGCGCTAAACTATACGCAAACACAGTAGTTGGCAGCAACTGCACCATTCATGCCGGGGTTGTACTTGGCAGCGATGGTTTTGGTTTTGCTCCTCAGGCAGACGGCAGTTACAAAGCGGTTCCGCAGATAGGCAATGTTGTTATAGGCGATGATGTTTCTATCGGGGCAAACACAACTATAGATTGCGCTACCATGGGCTCAACTGTAATCGGTAAGGGTACCAAGATCGATAACCTGGTACAGATTGCCCATAACGTTGAAATTGGCGAGCACACCGTAATTGCAGCACAGGCCGGAATTTCAGGCTCAACCAAAATTGGCAACTACTGCGTAATTGCAGGCCAGGTAGGTATAGTAGGCCACATCAATATTGCCGACAAAACAACTATAGGTGCCCAGTCAGGCGTGTCCAAATCAGTAAAAAATCCGGGTACAATTATCCAAGGATCACCGGCTTTCGATTATAAAGAAAACCTGCGTGCCATGACTGTATTCAGAAAACTACCTGATTTACAGCGCCAACTGGATGAGCTGAAAGACAAATTATAAGCCGCAAAAAATCCCCCTCCGGCACATCAACTAAAATAAAAGTGGCAAGGGCAAATTTAAAACATTAAGTTTGCAGTCGCATAGCGTGAGTAACTGTGTAATTTCATTTCGTCAGAACACGGGTTGCCAGGCCTTGCAACGCACTTTTATGCTTTTAATAACACTACGGATACGTTAATGAATTACAAACAGCATACCATACAGGGTCCGGTTACAGTATCGGGCATTGGCTTGCACACGGGCGTGGTTTCCAACATGACATTTAAACCTGCGCCCGCCAACCATGGCTACAAGTTTCAACGCATAGACCTGCCAGGTCAGCCGATTGTAAACGCAGACGTAGACAATGTGGTGGACCTTTCGCGCGGCACAACAATAGAACAAAATGGTGCACGTGTACATACCGTAGAGCACACGCTTGCAGCCTTAGTTGGCTTACAGATTGATAACGTACTGATTGAGCTTGATGGTCCGGAGCCTCCGATCATGGATGGTTCTTCTATCGAGTTTGCCAAGGCTTTACTTGAAGTTGGTTTACAGGAGCAGAATGCCCTTCGCAACTACTTCGAGATCACACAGGGTATCAGCTACAAAGATGAGCAGCGCGGAGTAGAAATTGCAGCTTTGCCACTCGATGATTACCGCCTGACGGTGATGGTAGACTATAACTCGCCTGTACTTGGCAGCCAGCATGCTTCTATCACTAATTTCGATCAATTTGTTGATGAGATTGCCCCTTGCCGTACATTCTGCTTCCTGCACGAGCTGGAGGCATTATTCAAGCAAAACCTTATTAAAGGCGGTAACCTGAGCAATGCGATTGTAATTGTAGACCGTGTAGTAGAAGATGATGAACTTTCTTATTTATCTGACCTGCTGAACAAGCCGAAAGTTGAAGTAAAAGAAGAAGGTATACTTAACAATACAGAGCTGCGCTTTAAAAATGAACCGGCTCGCCACAAACTGCTGGACCTTTTAGGTGATCTTGCCCTGATCGGCAGACCAATCAAAGGACAGATCCTGGCTGCCCGCCCTGGCCACGCAGCTAATATTGCCTTTGCCAAACGTGTAAAGAAACTTATACAGGAAGCTTCTATCAAGAACGTACCAACTTACGATCCGAAGAAGCCACCGGTAATGGATATCAACCAGATCACGGCTACATTGCCACACCGTTACCCATTCCTGCTGATAGATAAAATTATCCACCTAGACGAAACAACAGTTACGGGCGTTAAGAACGTGACCATGAACGAGCCTTTCTTCCAGGGCCACTTCCCGGGTAACCCAGTGTTGCCGGGCGTGATCCAGATCGAAGCAATGGCGCAGACAGGTGGTATACTTGTATTGAACACCGTGGAAAATCCGGAGGATTACTGGACCTACTTTTTAGGAGTAGATAAATGCCGCTTTAAGCGCAAAGTAATTCCTGGAGATACCATAATTTTTAAATGTGAACTGCTGGCTCCAATAAAACGTGGAATTGCTAAAATGTCCGGTCAGGCGTTTGTTAACGGCCAACTGGTGATGGAAGCGGAAATGTCGGCAAGTATAGTTAAGAAGAACGCATGAACCAGCCATTAGCATACATCCACCCGGAGGCTAAAATAGCACACAATGTGGTAGTAGAGCCTTTTTCGACAATTTACAAGAACGTTGAGATTGGCGAAGGCACCTGGATCGGACCAAACGTGACTATCATGGAGGGCGCCCGCATTGGTAAAAACTGTAAAATTTTCCCTGGTGCAGTTATCTCTTCGGTACCACAGGATCTGAAATTTGCAGGCGAAGAAACCACTGCTGTTATTGGCGACAACACCGTAATACGTGAGTGTGTAACAGTAAGCCGTGGCACCATTGATAAGCTCAGAACAGTGGTAGGCAGCAATTGCCTTATCATGTCTTACGCCCATATCGCACACGACTGCGTAATCGGAAACAACTGTATAGTTGTAAATGCTGTGCAGCTTGCCGGGCACGTAGAAATGGGCGACTACGCTATCATTGGTGGTTCAAGTGCCGTACATCAGTTCGTGAAGATCGGGCCACACGCCATGATCTCAGGCGGATCGCTGGTGCGCAAAGATGTGCCTCCTTATGTTAAAGCTGCCCGCGAGCCGCTTTCTTATGCCGGTGTTAACTCTATAGGCCTTCGCCGCAGAGGCTTTACAAGTGAACAGATAAATGAGATCCAGCAGATCTATCGTATCCTGTTCATGAGTGGTATTAATAATACTGAGGCACTGGATAAGATTGAACTGGAGCTTTCGCCAAGCCGTGAGCGCGATGAAATTCTGAATTTCCTGCGCAACTCCGGCCGTGGTATCATTAAGAGCTACACATCAAAAGATGCAAATTAACCTAAGCAATTTAGGTAAACGATACAACTACGAGTGGATTTTCCGGAACCTGAACTATACTTTAGAAACAGGTTCATCTTATGCTATACTTGGGCATAACGGATCCGGAAAATCCACTTTACTTACTGTTATCTCCGGGCACAACCTGCACAGCGAAGGCACTATAACCTATACTTCCGGAGACAAGACAATCCCTTCCGAAGAAATTTACCGACAACTTTCTATTACAGCACCTTACCTGGAACTGGTAGAGGAGTTTACTTTGCTGGAGATGCTGGACTTTCATAACAGGTTCAGACCACTCCGTCAGGGCTTAACTTCCCAGCAACTTATTGACCGTATGGGGCTGCAAAAGGCGCGTAACAAGTTTGTTAAGGATTTTTCATCGGGTATGAAGCAGCGCCTGAAACTGGCTCTTGCTATTTATTCAGATACTTCACTGCTACTACTGGATGAACCTACTACAAACCTTGACCAGGAAGGTGTGAACTGGTATCAGGAACATGTAGATCAGAACAAGGCAGACCGCCTGATAATTGTTGGCTCTAACATACTGCACGAGTATAGTTTCTGCCAGCATCACCTACGCATTTCAGATTTTCATGTGACTTCTAAAAAGCTGACATAGCTCATAGTGCAGAGACAACAGTTTATTCAATATTCTGGCAGATTCTCTTCTTTTTTATCTAAAAATTCAGATTTATTCTTTGGCTAAAGAAACAGGAACACCAAACGTTTTTAGAAAACAAGCTCTCCAAAAAGAAGCAATTTTAACTGCTATACTACCAATTTACGTACAAGCTCGCTAAATTTGTAAACACACAAAACCAGAAACAAAATGGGACGCGCATTTGAATTCAGGAAAGCCCGTAAGTTCAAGAGATGGGACAAAATGTCGAAGGCTTTTACACGCCTAGGCAAAGAAATAGTAATGGCTGTTAAAGAAGCAGGGCCTAATCCGGAAACAAACGCCCGCCTGCGTACGGCTATGCAAAACGCCAAAGGCGTTAACATGCCAAAAGACAGAGTTGAAGCTGCTATTAAGCGTGCATCATCTAAAGACGAAAAAGATTATGATGAAGTAGTGTACGAAGGCTATGGCCCACACGGCATTGCTATACTTGTGGAAACTGCTACTGATAACATTAACCGCACAGTTGCCAACATGCGTGTTTATTTCTCGCGCAGTGGCGGCGCCTTAGGTAAAACAGGCTCTCTGGACTTTATATTCACCCGCAAAGGTATTTTCAAAATCAACCCGGAAGGCCTGAACATTGAAGACCTGGAGTTGGAGTTGATAGACTACGGTGCTGAAGACATCTATGAGCACGAAGGCGAGATCATTGTAGAAACTGCTTTCACTGACTTTGGCCAGATGCAGAAAGCCCTTGAAGAGAAGGGTATCAATGTGATCAGTGCAGAACTGCAGCGCATCCCGAATACCCGTACCGAACTTAGTGATGAACAGGCTGAAGAAATAGAAAACCTGATCGAGAAGTTTGAAGAAGACGATGACGTACAGGCTGTTTACCACAACATGGCATAAGCTAGTGCAATTCTAAAATATACTCTTAGAAACAACCAAGGCTGTTTGGGTTAGCTACCTGAACAGCCTTTTGTTTTTATTACCGTTTTTGGTTTCAGTACTTTCACATTCAGTTCGATTGATAATATTATTTCTTAACCAAGTTCAAAGTATACATTCTGTGAAGCAGAATAAGTAATAACTATTTTAAAATCCTTCCCGCTTACTCCAATAAGGGGCAACCTTTAATTAGCTAAACAAACTTGTACAAACCCTTGATTAATGCTGATATAAAAGCACGCTTACATACAAAAACATTGAACTTCAGCTACTTTTCCGTAAACGGAAGCTTCAGTCATCACAACCTCACCCCGCTGCATGGAATTTAGAGATACACCGACGGACAAAAACATATCAATCTATATATCTGATATTTACAATATACTTCTCAGCTTTGACGTAGTTATGACGTAGTTAAAAAGTAGCTATGATGTGGCTACTTTTTTTGGAATTCGGACTAATTACTTTAAAATTAAAGTATAAAGCCTGATCATACCTCCGGTCTGAAATAATATTTGTAAGGCATGAAATTTAATCCTGACAAGATTATTCTATAAGTACTTTACCAGTAGAACACACACCAATTAAGGATTATCATAAACTTAGCTTAACAAATAACTAAACAAATATCTTCATATGAGAAAATACTTATACTCAGCTATGGGCTGTCTTTCCATGGTTGCTTGCATTCATACTGTTTCGTATGCAGGCAGTCCTGGAAAAGTTCACCTCACAAAGGAAAGGCGCTTTGCTGTTACGGTATCGGGCAGAGTAACCTCTGAAGCAGGAGAGCCGCTTATTGGCGCCAGTGTTTCCTTAAAAGGAACAGCTATAGGAGCCATTACAGATGCAAATGGCAACTACTCCATTGATGTACCGGATGCAGGAGGAGTATTATTTGTCTCTTACATTGGCTTTTTAACACAGGAAGTACCTATCAATAACCGAACTACGCTTAATATTATTCTTAAAGTAGATGCTAAATCACTCGATGAAGTTATAGTTATTGGTTATGGTGTGCAAAAGAAAAGTGTAGTAACTGGTGCCATCTCTAGCGTTAAAGCCTCTGATCTGGAAAACCAGCAGATCACACGCGTAGAGCAGGCCCTGCAAGGCAGAACGTCCGGCGTTACAGTTGCTTCTAACTCTGGTGCTCCTGGTGCCGAATCAACTGTAAGGGTACGAGGTATCACTACCTTAAACAACAACAGTCCGCTTTATGTAGTGGATGGCGTGGTAGTAAACGGTGGTATAGATTACCTGAACCAGTCTGATATCGAATCTATCGAAGTATTGAAAGATGCAGCCTCTGCTGCGATTTACGGTACGCGTGGCGCAGCAGGCGTAATTCTGGTAACAACTAAAAAAGGAAAAGAAGGCAGCATCCGAGTAAACTATAACGGTTACATTGGTACTCAGGCTCCTTCCCGAAAACTTGATCTGCTGAACGCAACAGAATATGCTACGTTACGCAACGAGGCTTCCGTAGCAGGTGGCGGTGGCATCGTATATCCTGATCCACAATCGTTAGGAGAAGGTACCGACTGGCAGGAACACGTTTTCAATAACGACGCACGCATTCAAAACCATGACGTTGCTGTTAGCGGAGGTAACAATATATCCACTTTCTATGCTTCTTATGGTTACCTGAACCAGGAAGGTATAGTTGCAACAGAAATATCAAATTTTGAGCGCCATAACGTACGCCTGAACTCCACCCATAAAGTTACCAAGTGGCTTACGCTGGGTCAAACGCTCGGGTATTCGCACGTGAAGAGTATGGGAGGTTTCAACCCAAACACCGAATTTGGTGGTCCTCTTAACTCGGCTATCAACCTTGATCCAACTACACCGGTGCTGATAACGGACCCTGCTATACTGGATGATCCTAACAGCATCTACAACAGACAGCCTGTTATCCGCAATGGACAAGGCTTTCCTTATGGTATCTCGACTACGGTGCAGCAGGAAATGACCAACCCATTGGCTTATATCCAGACTCAGTTGGGCAATTATGGCTGGTCAGATAACATCGTAGGTAATGCCTTTGCTGAAATTGAGCCACTTAAGGGTCTTAAATTCAGATCAACGCTGGGCGGTAAACTTGCTTACTGGGGCGGCGAAAGCTTCCGACCTATTTTCTATTTGAACGCTTCCACCACAAGCCAGCAGACAAACCGTAGCCGCGACAGACACAGGGTTATCGACTACAACATTGAGAACATCCTTTCTTACTCCAGAGAATTTGGCAGCCATAACTTCAGCGTGCTGCTTGGCCAGGGTGCTTACCGAGACGCCATGACATCGGGCCTGAATGTAAGCTACAATGCTATTCCGGCCAATAATTTCGATGATGCTTCCTTTAACCTGCCGGTTCCAACTACCAGCATTACAGCGGGGGCCTATGATGGAGTAGCCCACACGATCAGCTCTCTGTTCGGGCGTGTAACTTACGATTTTAACGAGAGATACCTATTTACTGGTATTATCAGAAGAGACGGTTCTTCCAGATTCGGTGAAAACTACCAGTATGGTTACTTCCCTTCTGTTTCAGTAGGTTGGGTTACTTCCAGCGAAAGCTTCTGGCCAGAAAACAAGATTGTTGACTACCTTAAGATCCGCGGTTCTTACGGGGTGGTAGGTAACGACGCCTCTCCTAACTTTGCCTTTGTGCCTACTATCGGATCTGGCCGAAACTATACCTTTGGTTACGAAGGCTATACCATTGGTTACAGCCCGAATGCACCAGCAAACCCTGACCTGAGATGGGAGGAAACAGCTCAAACCAACATCGGTTTTGAATCTACTTTCCTAAGCAGCTTCAACTTTACCTTCGACTGGTTCAACAAAAAGACTTCTGGTATCTTGAGACCGCTGGAACTTCCTGGCTATGTTGGTTCTACCGGTAACCCGACTGCCAACATTGCTGATATGCAAAACAGAGGTATAGAACTGGAACTGGGTTACAACAAGCAGTTTGGCGACTTTAACTTCGGTATCAGCGGCAATGCTTCTTACATAAAGAACGAGCTTCTTTCGCTTGAAAGCGGAAAAGAGTTCACGGAAGACAACACGGCTAGCATCCAGACCTTTAACGGCAGACTGAACCGCCACATCGTGGGCCAACCTTTCGGCACTTTCTATGGATACAAGACAAACGGCATCTTCCAGAACGAAGAAGAAGTTGCGGGTTATAAGAACTCAGAAGGCAAAGTAATACAGCCGAATGCCGTACCAGGTGATTTCCGTTGGACTGACCTGAACGGTGACGGTGAGATCACTCCTGAAGACCGCATGGTGTTGGGTAAACCACTACCAGACTGGACCTTTGGTGTTACGCTGAATGCCTCCTGGAAAAACTTCGATATGCTTGTGTTCGGTCAGGGTGTAACGGGTAACAAGATCTTCCAGGGGCTGCGCCGTCTGGAAATCACCAATGCGAACTGGCAGTCTAAAGCTCTCGGCCGCTGGACAGGTGAAGGCTCTACAAACGAGTACCCTCGTCTTTCAACCAACGACCCGAATGGAAACTTCTCTAATCCATCTGACTTCTACTTAGAAGATGGCGACTATTTCCGAATCAAGACTTTCCAAATCGGTTATACCCTTCCAGCAACACTGACTGAAAAAGTAGCTATTCAAAAGGCGCGCTTCTATGTAAGCAGCAACAACCTGCTCACCTTTACAAAATATACTGGTTTCGACCCAGAAATTGGTGGCAGCATCATGGGCATTGACCGTGCATTTTATCCGCAGGCACGCTCCTTTATGGTTGGTGTAAATGTAGGTTTCTAGTAGAACGGAATTCTTAAATAAAGAAATAATGAAACGTAAATATCTTATATATACTGCTCTCTTCGCTCTGGGTCTACCCCTGTTCAGTTCTTGTGAAGATGATTTTCTGGATGTAGACCCAAAGGGCACGATCCTGGAGAGCAATTACTACAAAACCCCAGAAGAAGCTTATGCAGGCTTAGTTGCTGCTTATGACCCGCTTGGCTGGCAGGCTAGCAATACCTATCACAACTTCGGAGCCGTAAACGCTGCATCCGACGACGCCCATGCAGGAGGTGGCGGTCCTTCAGACATGAACACTTGGCAGGTATGGAACAGGTTTACACTGAACCCGGAAACCGGCCCGCAGGAAGAATACTGGAACCGGAACTTCAGAGGCGTTTCCAGAGCAAACACCATCCTTTCGAAGTTACAGACTGGTGTACCGGGTCTTTCACAACCAGTAGCTGACAGGTACATAGCCGAGGCAAAGTTCCTGCGTGGTTATTTCTACTTTGATCTGGTGCGCCTATTCAGAAACGTACCGTTGTTTACGGCTCCGCTCGAAACATCAGAGCTGTTCAACCAGGAACAAGTTGCTCCGGAAGTGGTTTACGCTCAGATCGAAAAAGACTTGAAAGAAGCCATACCTAACCTGCCCATAACAGTACCTACCTCAACAGAAGGCGGTCGGGTAACACAAGGTGCTGCCAAGGCATTGCTAGGCAAAGTATTGCTTTACCAGAAAAAATGGTCTGAGGCAGCTGCTCAGTTCGCTGATGTGAACGGTACACCAAGCGGTACCAGCATGTATGGCTATAAGCTCCTGGACAACTACGGTGATATATTCAGTCCTGCCAACAAATTCAACAGCGAGTCGATTTTTGAGATCGTGCATACTTCGCTGGGCAATGGAGGCTGGGGCAGCTGGCCTAACTTTGAAGGTAATATTGCCGTGCTGATGTTCGGTCCGAGAGGCTACTCCGGCCCTACTTATGAAGCTGGTTGGGGATTCAATCCGCTTTCAACAGACTTGGTTAACGCCCTGAAAGGTGATCCGCGCTACGAGCACACCGTTCTGGATATCAAAAGTATAGAAGATGCCAAATATGAGCCAAGCTTTGACGACACGGGCTACTTTATCAAGAAGTATGCTCCAAAAACAGAATGGCTGAGCAAGGGTGGTGGCGATGTTATCCTGAACTACCCGAACGACTACATCGAAATACGACTGGCAGATACTTACCTGATGGAAGCCGAAGCGCTGGTACAAGGTGGCGGCGATGCAACCAGAGCCGGTGCCCTGCTGAATGCTGTTCGTGCTCGTGTAGGCCTTGCTCCGGTTGCTCCTACCCTGGAGAACATATATACCGAGCGTAGACTGGAACTGGCAACAGAAGGCCACCGCTTCTACGACCTGGTACGCACAGGCAGAGCTGCCACTGTGCTGGCGCCAATGGGATTTGTAGCTGGCAAGCATGAGGTGTTGCCTATACCTCAGCGCGAATTAAATAACACAAAGCTGGTTCAGAACCCTGAATACAGATAAGGCCAGGTTATTTACTTTAACTAAAAGGAAATCATGAAATATAATAGATTCTTAACCAGCGTTTATTCCTATCTGGCAATGGCTCTGATGGCAAGTATGTTTGCCGCATGTACGCCGGAGGAAATGGATGGCGGGCTAGCTCCTGCCCCAAAATCGGAGGCTGTACAGTTCTCGGCTACTCCAAAGTTGGATAATGCCAACATCATAACGTTTACCAACAATACACCGGGAGCTTTCAAAGCCATCTGGGATTTTGGAAATGGTTCCACTGCAGAAGGCAACCAGGTAGAAGGTGCTTTCCCGGTTGAAGGCAGCTACACCGTGAAACTGACCATCTTCACAAAAGGTGGCTATGCGTCTAACACGAAAACCGTTGAGATAGCAGAAACCAATGTAAAAATGCTGGACAGAGAAGATTACAACTTCCTGACCGGTGGCGGGAACGCTGAAAATGGTAAAACCTGGGTAGTTGACCGCCATAAGGCAGGTCACATGGGCGTTGGTCCGATCGCAGCTGCTACCCCGGAATGGTGGTCAGCTCCGCCAAACGACAAAGCGTCTGAAGGTTTGTATGACGATGAGATGACCTTCAACCTGAACGGCTTTGCCTATACTTACCAGAACAACGGCAACACCTTTGTTAACGGATCCAATGCAGCCGGCCTGGGAGGCACAAAGCAAAGTGCTGACTATACGTTAAACTACACGCCTCCAACTGATATGGTATGGAGCATCGTGGAAGAAGGAGGCAAAAAATACCTGGTGCTATCCAACAAAGGATTTGTTGCTTACTATACAGGCGTATCACGCTACGAGATCCTCAAGTTAGCTGAGAACGAGTTATACCTGAAAGGTGCCGATGCAGCGAACGCCGCAAACGCATGGTGGATTCGTCTGGTACCAAAGGGCTATACGCACCCAGTGGAGCAGCGCCCGTACCGAATTACAGACATGTACGATGACTTCGATAAAGATGGAAATGTGGTTTGGAAGAAAGAAACGCTGACACTGAACGAAAGCTACGACAACCCCGCTCCGATCGGCATCAATACCTCGCCTAAAGTTGCCATGTATGTAAAACAGGAAGGCAAAGCGTATGAGTTTGCCAACATGTTTACCGACTTCCCATTTGACTTCGACCTGAACACCCGCAATGTATTCAAACTAAAAGTGTTTGTGCCAAGCTACAACGACTTTAACAAGTCTGCCGGCGAGGACTGGGCGATCAAGAACCTGCTCAAGCAGGTATCAGTAAAATTGCAGAACGGTACTTCAGCTCAGCCATGGGTTAACCAGGTAGAGATCAAACAGCAGGTAAATGAAGTAGATAAATGGGTGGAACTGACATTTGACTTCTCACCATATAAAGACCGTAAGGACCTGAACAGAATCGTGATCCAGGTAGGCGGCGAAGGTAACTTTATCCCAGGCATCTTCTTCCTCGATGATTTTAGATTAGAAAAATAGCAACCAACTAAGTATAGGCCGGGGCCAGCAATGGTTCCGGCCTGTTCTTAACCCTCTACCCGATTCTCAACACTTCATAGTTGCAGAAACTGTGCCTACCTAATTACCCTAGTATCATGTCTATTTGTAGAAGTATAAAGTATAAATCAATGCTATTTATAGCCACTTCCCTTTTTCTGTCGATGGTTGCATCGTGCGGCTCCAAAACAGAAGAACCCAAACCCTACATATCACAGCCGAAAGCGCCACAAGACCTGAACTGGCAGTTCGAAGCCATCCCTGCCTGGGCCGATGAGTTTGACTACGCGGGGCAGCCGGACCAAAAAAAGTGGGGATATGATATTGGCGGCACAGGCTGGGGTAACAACGAACTCCAGTACTATACCAACAGCACCAGCAATGCAAGTGTAGCCGATGGCACGTTAAGAATCACCGCCATAAAAGAGAACAAAGAAGGCAAAGAGTATACTTCTGCCCGACTGGTATCAAAAAACAAAGGCGATTTCCTGTACGGCAGGTTCGAGATAAAAGCAAAGCTCCCGACAGGCAGAGGTACCTGGCCAGCCATCTGGATGCTGCCAACTGACTGGGCCTACGGCGGCTGGCCAAAATCCGGCGAGATAGACATCATGGAACATGTGGGCTACGACCAGAACAATGTACACATTACGGTGCACACCGAAGCTTTTAACCATGGCAAAAACACTGAGAAAGGGAAAAGCAAAGTAATCGAAACAGCCAGCACTGCCTTTCACCTTTACCGCGTAGACTGGACACCTTATGCCGTGCGGGGCTACATCGATAACCTTCCTGTTTTCGAATTCATCAACAGCGGAAAAGGATTCGAGGAATGGCCTTTCGACAAACGGTTTCACCTGCTTATGAACATAGCCGTGGGCGGTAATTGGGGCGGAGCCCAGGGAGTGGATCCAAGTGTTTACCCACAAACCATGGAAGTGGACTATGTGAGGGTGTACAAAATGATTGAAAAATAGGGCCAGTACTAACCCCTGAAATTCATTTTCCTGAAACAGCTTTACCACTTAACATTCCCACGTGAAACATCTTGAAAACAACTTCCTGAGAAAGTGGGTGTTGATACTGACCATACCAGCTTTCCTGGCTTGCAAAAAGGAAAACACAGACAAAAGCACCGGAAGCAGCAACACCGAAAAGCCTGCCGGTGAAAAAGTGGCATTCTGGCTTACGGATCCTGTTGTTTCTGTCCTGTTTCAGCAGCAAAACACTGTCCTTGCTTTCGGAGCTGCGGAGAATCAGCATCCTACCATCGACATCGATACAACCCAAACGTACCAGACCATGGACGGATTCG
The DNA here is from genome assembly GCA_966250805.1 of uncultured Pontibacter sp. Taxonomy (GTDB): domain Bacteria; phylum Bacteroidota; class Bacteroidia; order Cytophagales; family Hymenobacteraceae; genus Pontibacter. Next base: position 66,918 of record CBINIP010000012.1, read on the forward strand.
GTTATACTTTGACTGGAGGAAGTGCCATGCTGATTCACAAGATGGTACCGTCTTCGCGCGCAGCATTGCTAAAGGAGCTCTTCTCGACAGACGGTACAGGTATAGGCGTGAGCTACCTTAGGTTAAGTATAGGTGCCTCAGATCTGTCGGACCACGTATTTTCCTATAACGACCTGCCAGCCGGGCAAACCGATCCGGAGATGACCAGATTTAACCTTGGCCCGGACCGTGAGCACCTGATTCCGGTACTGAAAGAGATACTTGCTATCAACCCGGAGATCAAGCTCATGGGATCACCCTGGTCGCCTCCTACCTGGATGAAGACTAACAACAGCTCAGTAGGCGGCAGCCTGAAGGCCGAATTTTACGACGCCTATGCCCGGTACTTTGTAAAGTATATCCAGGCAATGGCTGCAGAAGGAATCCGGATAGATGCCATCACGGTACAAAACGAGCCCCTGCACCCGGGCAACAACCCGAGCTTGCTGATGCAGGCTACAGAGCAGGCGCAGTTTATCAAGCAAAGCCTGGGGCCTGCTTTCAAGGCAGCCAACCTCAACACCAAGATCATCATTTACGACCACAATGCCGATCGGATAGATTACCCAATAAGCATACTTAATGATCCGGAAGCAAAAAAGTATATCGATGGTTCTGCTTTTCACTTGTACGGAGGTACCATTGATGCCCTGGAGCATGTGCACAAAGCGCACCCAGACAAGAATTTATACTTTACGGAACAGTGGGTGGGCGCACCGGGCAACCTGACCGGCGACTTAGCCTGGCATACCAAAAACCTGACCATCGGCGCTACCCGAAACTGGTGTAAAACCGTGCTGGAGTGGAACCTGGCTGCTGATCAGAACCAAGACCCGCACACCGAAGGCGGCTGTACGCAATGCCTGGGTGCTATCACCATTAACGGTGGGGGCGTAATACGCAATCCAGCTTATTATATCATCGCACATGCTTCCAAGTTTGTTAGGCCGGGTGCTGTCAGGATAGGATCTAACCTGCCTGCGGCACTGCCAAACGTGGCCTTCCAAGCTCCTAATGGCAACAAGGTGCTTATTGTTCTGAATGAAAGCCAGGCTGCTAAAACCTTCAACATCCGCTACAAAGGCAACATTGTTACCACCACCCTGAATCAGGGGGCAGTCGGCACTTATGTATGGTAAAACGCAAAGCAACATCAATCCGAAAAAGCAGGAGTTTCAACTCTTGCAAAAGCAATCACTTCTGCTCCTTTGGGAGAGGATACAGGAAGAGGAAAATGCTGACATTACCGGCACCGCCGGAAGATTACGAATTAGAAAAACAGATAGAAAACAAAACGAATACCCAACGATAGAACAGCTACATGAAATTAAAAAATGTAACACTTACAGCCTTTTTAGCTTATGCTATACTTTCCGGTTGTCAGACACAGAAAACAGCAACTGCTCCTTCTGAGGATACAGCTACTAATATGCAGGCTACCCCTGCTATGACTGAACTGGACAGGAAGATTGAGGACCTGCTCAGTAAAATGACACTGGAGGAAAAAGTAGGCCAGATGGCACAGATCACGCTGGACGTGGTAGGCAAAGGCGACAACAGGTACTCCAGCTATGAGCCACTTGTTCTGGACACAGTCGAGCTGCGAAAAGCGTTAGTAGATTACAAGATCGGCTCTGTGCTGAATACGGCAAATAACCGGGCAAGAACTCCTGAGAAATGGTACGAAATCATCAGCCAGATACAGGACTTCGCGATGAACAAAACCCGCATGAAGATTCCGGTGATTTATGGTGTGGACCAGATACACGGCGCTACTTATACTGCAGGCGGTACCATGTTCCCGCAGCAGATAGGGCAGGGCGCCAGCCGTAACAGAGAACTGGTAAGACGTGGTGCCGAAATCACAGCCTACGAAACCCGCGCCAGCTCCATTCCTTGGAACTTCTCTCCGGTGCTGGACTTTGCTCCGGACCCACAGTTTTCGCGTCAGTTCGAGACGTTTGGTGAAGATCCATACCTGATCTCCGAGCTGGGAGTTCAGATGATCAAAGGTTATGAAGGAGATGATAACAGCATTGGCCACCCTGAGCATGTGGCTTCTTGTATGAAGCACTTCCTGGGCTACCAGGTTCCTAGCTCCGGTAAAGATCGCACGCCTACCTACATTCCGGAGGTAGCGCTGCGTGAGTACCACCTGCCATCTTTCAAGGCAGCCATCGACGCCGGCTCTCAGACGATAATGATCAACTCCGGTATCATCAACGGCGTGCCGGTGCACTCCAACCATGACATCCTGACCAAACTCCTGAAAGAGGAACTGGGCTTTAAAGGCTTGGTAGTAACTGACTGGGGCGATATCGAGTACCTGCATACCCGCGACAAAGTAGCCGCCACTATGAAAGATGCCATTATGATGGCTATTAATGCGGGCGTAGACATGTCGATGATCGCTTATAACTACGAGCCATTCTGCAATGGCCTGGTGGAGTTGGTGAAAGAAGGCAAAGTAAAACAGGAGCGTATTGATGACGCCGTTCGCCGCATACTGCGCGTAAAGTATAACCTGAACCTGTTCGAAAAACCTACTACGAATCCAAAGGACTATCCGAAGTTTGCCAGCAAGGAACATGAAGAGGCCGCCTACCAGATGGCTGCAGAATCTATTACCCTGCTTAAAAACGAGAACAATGTACTTCCTCTGAAAAAAGGAATGAAAGTACTGGTAACCGGTCCGAACGCCAACAGCATGCGCACCCTGAACGGTGCCTGGACCTATTCTTGGCAAGGTGAGAAAGTAGAAGAGTTTGCCGGCAAGTATAACACCATACTGGAGTCAGTGCAGAAAGAGATTGGAGCCGGCAACGTAACATTTGTGCCGGGTGTGAGCTACAAAATGGATGGCTTCTACTACGAAGAGTTTGCTGATAAAATGGATGCAGCTGTGGCCGCAGCTAAGAAAGCAGATGCCATTATACTTTGCCTCGGCGAGAACACTTCTACCGAAACTCCCGGTAACATCAACGACATTTACATTTCTGACCTGCAGACAGAACTGGCTAAAAAGCTGGCGCAGACAGGCAAGCCGGTTATCCTGGTGCTGAACGAAGGCCGTCCACGCGTGATCAGCCGTTTTGAGCCGCAGATGAAGGGCATTGTACAGATCTACCAGCCCGGAAATTATGGCGGGGATGCCCTGGCGGATGTCCTTTTCGGTGATGTAAATCCATCTGGTAAACTGCCTTATAATTACCCGCGCTACCCAAACGCGCTAGTGCCTTTTATACACAAGCCATCGGCAGAGCAACGCAAGGCGGAAGGTGTTTACAATTACGAGGCCGACTACAACCCGCAGTATGAATTCGGCCACGGCCTGAGCTATACCACCTTTAAGTATAGCAACCTTGCCCTGAACAAAGAGAGCGTGCGCATGAATGAACCCATCAATATAAGTATACAGGTTACTAACACCGGTAAGCGGGAAGGCAAAGAAGTAGTACATCTTTATACTTCTGACCTTTATGCCACCGGCATTACACCGGATGTAAAACGCCTCCGCCGCTTTGAGAAAATTGCCCTGAAGCCAGGCGAAAGCAAAACGCTGTCTTTTACCTTAACAGCTGATGATTTGAGCTATATTAACCGTGATGGCAAGAAAACGACAGAAGCAGGCGAATTTGAGATCAGAATAGGTGACCAGGTGAAGAAGTTTATGCTCCTGGACAATAACTCGATTGGTAAGAATTAATTCCTTATACTTAAACCCCACCCGTACTACCCACATGTATAGTTGCTGAAAAGGTGAGTTAAGCAGCTCTCAAATAGAAAAGGGATAAGCCACTGCCGGCTTATCCCTTTTTTATAGTTCTATCTCAGCTTATACAAAAGTAATCAGGACCGAATTACTACACATGAGGCCAATTTGAAACTGGAGCTTGTTGTAATCATACTTTCGCTTTTACAAACTGGCGGTATGTGTAGGGTAGATTTATACATCTGCTATGAAACTTATAATTTAAATTATAGCAAAAGCAGAGATTCCCCTCTTGAGAGGGGCAGGGGTGTGTTTATACTTTTCACATATCAGATTTCTCCTGCTGGTCGAAATGACAGGAAAATATATTAAACCCTTTCCTGTTCCTGCAGGCCAGTTGAGTCAGAGACTCTGGCTCCATTGTTAAACATGGGAATAATTCCTGCGCCAGAAATAGTAGAACGTGACAGGCTATACAACCTCAAGGCATCATACATATAATTAGCATTGAACCTGACATCTCTCGGCCTCCCACCGCTGATGGTAATACTTTATACTTCAGCCTATACTTTTATACTTGTGACACAACTTGGCTGGACGCCATACTATAACGCACACTAGCCAGAGGCGAGCAAGGGCAGGATAGATTACACAATCCTAATTCAAAAATGGTATTAGTATTTAAGTATAGATTCTGTCAGGCTCACTTCCGGATCCAGGTTCATCTTCTTCCGGATCCGGTACCTGCTGGTCTCTACTCCTCTCAAAGAAAGCTTTAATAAAGAGGCAATTTCTTTACTGGACAGGTTCAGGCGCAGGTAGGCACACATTTTCAGGTCTTTGTGCGTCAGGTCGGGATAATCGTTGCTCAGGCGCTTCAGGAAGTCCTGGTGTACCTGGTTAAAGTGTGCTTCAAACTGTTCCCAGTTGTTCTCAATCTTTATTTCCTCGTCCACCGATCGCAGGATCTTCCGTAGTTGCTGCCGGGTTTCCTTATCCGACACCTGCTCCATTACTTCCTCCAGCTGGTTTTTCACTTTATAAACAGCCTCCATATTCTGCATTACGTGCAGGGCAGAGGAACTCAGCTCCTTTGTTTTATGGTTCAGTTCACTCTCCAGCTTTTCGTTGTTCAGCCTAATAATTTCCTTCTCCGCTTTCAGCACTTCCTCCTTATGCTGTGCCTCCTTCAGTTTAAGGGCTTTCTCCTGCTCCTGCTGCAGCCGTTCCTCAGCTTTCCTGATACGGATCCTTATAGCTTTCCTGAGTAAAAGCACGCCCAAGATTCCGAGCAGCACATAAAAAGAATAAGCCCAAAAAGACCGGTACCAGGGCGGCAGAACTTTGAAAGTATAACTAGCTTCTTCGCTTTCCTGGTTGTAAATATTCTTGGCCCGAACATGGAAAGTATAGGTACCTTCCCGCAGGCTCGTGTATTCCTTCTGCAACGCATTCGTCCACGGCGACCAGCCCTTATCAAAACCTTCGAGGTAATACTGATACTGTACGTCTTCGATTCCGTCGTACACGATGGCCCCATAAGTAAACTTAAGAGAGTTTAAAGTATAAGGCAGCGACCCAAAGTGGTGTCCATCTTTATTTGTATAGGTACCGCCATAAATGAGCGAATCGGTACCTTGTGCTGCTACTTTTACCTGCCGGATGAGCGTGTTAAATTTCTCATTCAGACTATGCTTATGCAGGAAAGTGGGTCGGTAATGCACAAAGCCTTCGTCAATACCGATAAGTACATTCTGATTGTTGTAGTAAGCCAGGTGCTCAAAGCCTCCCACTAGTTTGCCTTCCAGCTTGTTAAAGACATTCTTTACCACTTCATAGCTTCCGTTGCTGAGCCTCCGGATAAAGCCCATCTCATCCCCTGCCGAGAACCAGATGTTTCCTTCCTTGTCTTCCACCAGCTTCCGCACCTGCTTGGTCCTGTCAAAATGCTTGTTTAGCTCCTCATACACCTCAAAGCGGTCTTTGCTTTTGTTGTAGGTATAAACGCCGTTTAGCCCTGTAAACAAAAGTTTTCCGTTGATCTTGAACACGTTGATACCTATATCAGAAGGGAAGCCATGTTTCTGGTTATAGAAGCTGACTTTTTCTACCTTATCCAGGTCATCCGACAGCTTTAGCTTGAACAAGCCGATGTAGCCATGCGCTACCCAAATGTTTCCTTCACTGTCCTCTTCCATCACCCGCGACGACTCACCAAACCCCTCTAATTTTCGCTGAAACTCGAGCTTGCCATTTACCATTTTATAGAGCAACAAGCCATGATAAGTGCCACAGATAACGTAGTCCGGGTGTTTTTTCAGCTGCATGAACATCCAAGCTCCCCGATGGTCCGATAGCTTTACCGCCCTGTTATCAATTATCTCGAAGGGCCCGTTGTGATGAGACAGCAGCAACTTGCCTTTTACTTTCTGCAGATTATAGACCTGCCCTTCTGAGTTAGCTATACATTGCAGCGGTATCGGGTTAATAGGATTCTCCTGCTCCGACAGAGTCTTGTAAAACAACCCATCGCTGGTGCCCAGGTATAGTTTGTTGTTATCCAGCAGCGAAGTATAAGCCGTACCCGGAAGCCCGATTCTGGTATCGAAGAGGGTGAATGGGGAGTTTGATTCCACATAATCGATGCCGTTGTTAAGAGCCAGCCATAAGTTACCCCGGTGGTCCTGGTAAATGCTTCGCACGGTACTGTTCTGCAAGCCGCGCTCCCGGTTCAGGTGTTGGCGGGGGGTGCCGTCAGTGTCAATCAGCAAAAGCCCGTTCAGAATGGTACCAATCGCATAACCTTCCGAAAGTGCTGTGGCCGTGTTTACTTTGTTCTTCTTCAGGAAGTTTTCGATTGCCCATCCACTTGGATTAAAGCCACTGTATTCATCATAAATAAAGATGCCATTCTCTTCGGTAAGTATCAGGACCTTACCGCCAGGATATGGGAGCATGGAAGCAATAGTGTAAGCTGCCATTTTCTCGCTGCCAGGTATAAGAACCAGCTTTTCATTTTTAAGCTCGTAAAGCCCCTTGTTAGGAACAGGCACAAAGAACCGGCCCTGTACATAAAATGGAAAGCCTGAAGGCTCAAGCGGTGCACGGTAAACTTTTACTTTTCCTTGAGTATAGTGATAGATGCCCGATACGGTACAGAAGAATACCTCTTCATCGTTTGTGTAAATATTCCAGACATCAGCAAAATGATTTTGATTGTCTTTGATTGCTGCTTTGAGCGAAACAAAGGTCATTACGCCCTGGCTGTCAGGCGTCAGGTAACCAAAATCATCCTGTCCGCCTACATATACCCTGCCCGACTTACTGATAGCCATAGAACGGGCAATAGACCTGTTCGGAAGTCCTAGGCGACGCCAATAATTTCCATCGAATTCCAGGATGCCATAGTTATTTCCGAAGTACATAACACCCCTGTGATCCTGGACCACCGCCCAGTTCTGAGGAGAGCCCTGGTACTCCTTTAAAGTATAGTTTCTGATGTAAGGGATACCCTCATTCTTTACCTGAGCCCAGGGAGAGAAACTGACCAATAAGAAAAGAATCAGAAGTAAAGCGTACTTTTTCACAATTTGTAAGTTCCCATTTTTTCACTTTAAAGATGATAAATTCAAAGCGTAACTCAAAAGAAAACTAAGTAAGTACACATAAACAGCAGGCCTGACAAGTATAGCAGAACGCTCCTGCAATAATGAAAAAAGCCCCTGTACTTGCTTTGGTACAGGGGCTTTTTTCATTATTAGCCCTTTTTGGTGTTCTCACCAAAAACTTATACTTCAGCGCCCGTTGTGCTTGCTGGTGAGAACACATAGCAAGGGTTTAACTTCTAAAAATCGCTGAACAGGTTCCTCACTATGCCATATTAAAAAGCCCCTGCACAAGTATAATGCAGGGGCTTTTATCTATAGCACACATTCCGAAGGTCAGTAATTCCACGGATATAATTCCGGCTCTTGTGTTCCACGTGGTTTCATGTGCAGCGGGTGCACGGCTTCTGTTTCATCAAAGTATATAAAAGCATCGTAGCGTTCATGGATAACGGTAGGCACATAGTTACCAAATGCTTCATACTTAGGATCATAAACCACGCCTATGGCTCTGTGCCCGATGCGCTTCTGTAATTCCGGAATGTGTTTAAGGTCTTTGGAAAGTATGATCTTATCGTCGGTGCTGAGTTCGTGCAGCATGTGCTCCCAGCTACCTTTTATGGCTGGCGGCACATCCATTTTCTGCATAGGCGCCCCCCAAGATTTGCCCGCAATTACGCTGCCCTGGTAGGTACCAAAGCCAACTAGCTTTACCTGGTGCTCTCCATACTTCTCACGTGCCAACTGTCCGATATTATGCATGTTATCATCAGCCATATCGGTGGCGCGGGCATCGCCGATGTGGGTGTTGTGTTCCCAAACTATAGCTTTAGAATTAGGCCCGTGCAGCTCCAACAGTCGGTCCAGGGTTTCCATCATGTGGCTGTCGCGCACATTCCAGGAGCTGGCCCCTCCCCTTATCATGGCACGGTAATACTTTTCGGCATTAACAGCTACCAGTGCATTCTGCTTTGTATTAAAATCGTACTCGGCATCATTCGTAAACTTAGGCTGTCGCTGAATTCTCTGTAACATCTCGATCACTTCGTGCTCACAATCGGTTGGCACAAAGGCTGTGGCCTGAGCATAAACCTGCGGATCCCGGTTGAATGGCTCAAAGCAGTTAATGGCATTACGGGCTGCTTCGGCTGCCTGCCCATCGTTCTGTTCCAGAAACTTCAGTATCTGCTCCAGCGATTCCCATAAACTATAAACATCCAGCCCATAAAACCCTGCCTTATCCTGTACCTGGCGCAGGTTGTTAAAGTCGCGCATCCACTCTATCAAAGCGGCCACTTCCCAGTTTGCCCACATCCAGGTTGGCCAGCGGCGGTATACCTGCAGCACATCGGCAATCTTGCTGCCAGAGTTCTGGTAGCCTTTTATAAATCGGTTAACAGCATAACATTCAGGCCAATCACCTTCTACAGCTATAAACTTAAAGCCTTTTTCTTCTATCAACCTTCTGGAAATAGCAGTGCGCCAGGTATAATATTCTGATGTACCGTGCGAGGCTTCGCCCAGCATCACGATACGGGCATCTCCTATTTCATCAATCAAAACATCAAGGTCTTTCTCCTTCGTGATCGGGCAATATTTTATTTGTTTGTTTTCCATAGTTTCTGGTGCGCAACACCTTATGCTGCAGGGCCTTAAAAATTGCTGTATTTTACTTTCTTTTAGCCTGTAATGTTTTAACAAAAAGCCCGCTATACTTTAGATGTATAGCGGGCTTTGCTGAAAGTATAAAATCTGCTGGTCTACGACTGGTTCTCTCTTGTAAAAACGCGACGTAATAACTCTGTGGTTCTGGCAATTGGGTTTTCGCGGATGTTGGCCTCTTCCTGTGCTACAAGCAGAAACAAACCATCTATGGCTTTCTGTGTGGCATACTCTTTCAGGTCGGGGTTAACTTTTTGCACCAGCGGAATGCGGTTGTATTGGTTTACAAGGTCGGCGTAATATTTGGTGGCATTGGTTTTATCAAGTGATCGCTGCATTACCGGCATAAAAGCATCACGCAACTGGCTAGATGTTGTTCGTTTCAGGTACTGCGTGGCGGCATCTTTATCACCTTTCAAAATACCCCAGGCATCTTGGATAGTCATTTGTTTGATGGCGCTAACAAAAATTGGTACAGCACTTTTAGCAGCATCTTCGGCACCACGGTTAAGTGTAAGTATAAATTTATCTACTTCGTTGCCCAGGCCTACTTTGCGCAAGGTATTTTCCACGCGCTGCACATCCTGCGGAAAAGGAATCCGGATAAGTGAATTTCTGTAATAGCCGTCGGTTTGAGAGGCTTGGCCTGCTCCATTTTTTATACCTACCTCCAATGCCTGCCTAAGGCCTGCTGTCACTTCGCTTTGCGTAACCGGCGCGCCAGTTGTAGTTCCGGCAAGTACACCATCAACAGTTCTTTGCACATCGGCCACAGTACAGGCACTGGCACTTATAGCCAAACCCAAAAAAGAAGCGTAAACTAGTTTTTTCATATCTCTGAACATCTTTAACTTGATACGGTTTAACAAACCTACGCACAAATCAGACCAAAATTATACATGAAAGCGGTAACCGCAGAAATCATTACCATCGGCGACGAAATTCTTTATGGCCAGATAGTAGATACCAACTCCGCCTGGATGGGCACCGAACTTGCCAAAGCAGGCATTAAAGTAAAGCAGATCACTTCTATATCAGATAATGCCGAACATATTGTTGATGCCCTGAACGAAGCAAAGAACAGGGTAGATATAATTCTGATGACTGGCGGACTGGGCCCGACAAAAGATGACCTGACAAAAGACGTGCTGGCAGATTATTTTAACACAGAGCTGCAACTGCACGAACCATCGCTGGCTGACATTGCTGAAATTTTCAAAGCACGAGGCCGTGAACTTACAGAGTTGAACAGGCTACAGGCATACCTGCCAGCAAACTGTATACCTGTGCGCAATGTGCTGGGCACAGCTCCGGGCATGTGGTTTGAGCAGGAGGGCAAAGTATACGTATCGATGCCGGGTGTGCCTTTTGAGATGAAGCGCATGATGACAGACCTTGTTCTTCCTAAACTCAAAGCGCATTTTAAAACGCCTGAGATCATACATAAAGTAATACAGACCACTGGCCTGCCGGAATCTATACTTGCAGCTAAAATAGAAGATTGGGAGAATAGCCTGCCGCCCCACATAAAGCTGGCTTACCTGCCGCACCTGGGAGGCGTACGCCTGCGCCTTACCGGGCAAGGAACCGATGCAGCTATACTTGAACAGGAAATGCAGAAGCTGGTTCAAAAGCTTTCGAACATCATCCCGAATTATATTTTTGCTTTTGGCGAGGTAGCCCTTGAAGAGGCCATAGGCAACCTGCTGAAAGAAAAGGGGCTGACCATAGCTACCGCAGAGAGCTGCACCGGCGGCTATCTGGCACATAAAATAACAAGTATAAGCGGCAGCTCTGCCTACTACCAGGGAAGTATAATTGCCTATCACAACGAGGTAAAAATTCGGGAGCTGAATGTAAAACCTGAAACCCTACAGCAGCATGGCGCCGTAAGTGAGGCCACCGTGCGCGAGATGGCGCAGAATGTTCGTTTAAAGTTTAACACAAGTATAGGCGTGGCTACCAGTGGCATTGCCGGCCCTGATGGCGGCACACCAGAGAAGCCTGTAGGTACCATCTGGATCGCTTATGCCGACAAGGACAAGACCATAGCTAAGCTCTTGAACTTTAATAAAGACAGGCTGATCAACATTGAGTATACAGCACTGGCTGTACTTAACCTCATCCGCCAAAGTTTGACAGGAACCGTTGAGGAATAGGCCAAAATCATTAACTTTGTTTCAAATTAGACTTATAGTATATAGATGTTGGATAATAGACGTTTGAGTCTGTTATACTTAACACCAGAATATCTTTCGGTCTAAATCTAATGTCTACTATCTAACATCTTAGAAAATAAGAAATTAATATGGCACTTGTAGAAATGGTTATGCCCAAAATGGGCGAGAGTATCATGGAAGGTACCATTCTGAAATGGCTCAAGAATGTGGGTGATACCATTGAGCAGGACGAATCGGTGCTGGAAGTGGCTACAGATAAAGTAGATACTGAAGTACCTGCTATACAAGGTGGTGTACTGAAAGAGATACTGGTAAAAGAAGGTGATGTTGTTGCAGTAGGCGCTCCTATTGCCATCATCAGCACCAACGGCGAAGATACTGCTGCCCCAGCTGCACCTGCCGCTACCGAAGCTCCTGCCGCTCAGCCACAGGCTGCGCCTCAGCAAGCTGCTCCGGCTGCAACCGCTTCTGCTGCTGCCAAACTTGATCAGCCTGCTACCGGCCGTTTCTATTCTCCGCTTGTACTTAACATTGCCCGCGAAGAAGGCATCTCGATGCAGGAACTGGAATATGTACCAGGCACCGGAAGCGAAGGCCGTGTAACTAAAAAAGATATCCTGGCTTACCTGGAAAGCCGCACAGGTGCTCCTGCACAGGCTGCTGCTCCGCAGGCCCAGCCACAGGCACAAGCTCCGGCTCCGGCCGCTGCCCCAGTTGCTGCTACTCCTGCTCCTGCTGCTGCGCCGCAGGTTAAACCAGCCGCTTCTTACGGTGGTAATGTCGAGCTTATCGAGATGGACCGTATGCGCAAAATGATCGCTGACCGTATGGTAGACAGCAAGCGCATTTCGCCACACGTTACTTCTTTTGTTGAAGCTGATGTAACCAACATCGTGAACTGGAGAAACAAGTGGAAGGACGTATACAAGAAGCGTGAAGGTGAGAACCTTACCTTTACTCCTATCTTCATCCAAGCTATTGCCAAAGCGATCCAGGACTTCCCGATGATCAATGTATCGGTAGATGGCAGCACCATTATCCGTCACAAAGACATCAACATAGGTATGGCTGTTGCGTTGCCAAGTGGTAACCTGATTGTGCCTAACATCAAAAATGCTGACCAGCTAAACCTGAATGGCCTGACCAAGAAGGTGAACGACCTGGCAAACCGTGGCCGTATGAACAAGCTTACTCCGGATGATCTGGCTGGCGGTACTTACACAGTATCTAACGTAGGTTCATTTGGTAACGTAATGGGTACGCCAATCATCATGCAGCCGCAAGTGGCTATTATGGCCGTTGGTGCTATCAAGAAAAAGCCAGCTGTTATCGAAACTCCTGAAGGCGACCTGATCGGTATCCGCCACTTCATGTACCTGTCGCACTCTTACGACCACCGCGTTGTAGATGGCTCGCTGGGTGGCATGTTCGTGCGCCGTGTTGCCGATTACCTGGAGAACTTTGATGTAAACACTACTATCTAAGTATAAAACCAGTAAAGTATAAAAGCCTGCTCTGTGTAAGAGCAGGCTTTCTTTTTGGCCTGACTAAACATATATCTTTTTGCTTATATTAGAAGTATAAACACTGGCTGCTTTAAGTATAGCGCCCATTTTAAACTATAAAACTATGAGAAGTATATTCCCCTGGATCCTGGCTGGCGTGTTCCTGCTACTGGCTGTTATCTTTTACATTCAGAAGAACGAAGCTGAAGGCCGCCTGGCAGTTGCAGATAAACAGGTAGAGAAGATTGATGAAAAGCTGGAGCAGAAAGACGAAACTGTAGACTCGCTGGAAGAAATGGTGCTGCCTCCTGATACTATGGAACTCGTGCCTCCGGGCGGAGCCGCATTTGTAGACGAACTGGGCAGCCTGAGCGAAAGTGATATACAAAAGCTACAGCGTAAAGGCCTGAAGAACCCTGAAAGCGACCTGATGAACGACCTGAACCGCAAGCAAAGCCAGCTTATACCTGTACAAGGTACTATGGGTGGCACCATGACCATCCGCGACAGCCGCATCCTGAACGACCGCTATGCACTAGCTTATTATGAAGACGGCCACAACGGTGGTTATCTTATCCTGAAGTACACGGTAAACAACGGCACCATAAACTGGACTGTGGTTGATAGTTCTAAGTTATAGTTTCAGCACGAAATTTGAACAGCAGATGTATAAACACCTGATATATGCTACTTATACAACCAATACTTCTGCTGTTTCTCTTGTTCTTTACACAAAACGACGGCTCTCTGCACCTGGCTCAGGAGATTGAGAAAGACCTTAAAGTACTGAATTCTACTCCTGTTTTTATCAGCGACAATACCTCGGCCTCCCCTACCGTACAAACCATAGCCAACGACCTGCAGCTTTTTCAGGTAATAGCAAGTATAGATTTGAGAGCCGGCAAGTATAGCCAAACTACGCAAGGCAACCACAAAATCCAGAAATGGCAGTTTCCGGAAGGACAGATTAAAGCTATTTACCAGATAGAATCAGTTATTGCACTGGATACGGTTGTTACGCAGCGCTACTTAGAGAACAGGGCTCCTACACAACACCACATCAGGAATAACTTCACTTTCAGAACCTACGCAGTCTCTACAGCTAATTCCCCTATTAAACTGCATTATTTTACTGAAGCTGAGCAAGGGCTGCTGGAATATAATATTGATGACCGACAGGTACAGATAAATTACCCAGACACAAAAGAAGGTCTTAGCGATATTCTGCAGAAAGTAGAAGAAGAAGTAGACAGGGTGCTACATGCGGTAATGCAGCAGTAACTGAAGTATGGTTTTATACTTGCTGAGTTTATTACTCCTCTACCTTGTTGCTTGATGAGTGGTGAATGAAAGTTAGTAGTAGGTATAAATTGTCGGCCTGCTGCTGGCAAAGCATAGACACACACCTGAACCACTAGAGAAGATCTTCCATTTGAATTTTCTGGTATAGTTGGGGTTATACTTTCATAGCTCTTTAACCACCCCTACCCCTCCTTGATTAAGGAGGGGAGCTTTCTGGCTGTTGCTATACTTGGAAGTATAAGTTCATAGTTTCCGTTTTCACCTCACCCTAGCCCTCTCCTCAAGGAGAGAGGATTTGACTTTGGCTATATTTCAAGTATAAGTTTTATAGTTAAGGTTGAAACATCCCCCTGCGCCCCCTTCAAAGGGGGAGTTGGTTCCTTCTGCATCGTCAGCAGCTATCGAAATTATCCCAGTCCTTGGGTTGAGCGCCTTGGTGTGTCCGGTGCCCGTCGAGGGCAACCTGCAGGCTGAGCCGAAGGCAGGACTCACCACCGCGCGATGCCCGAGAACGAGGCCCCGCGGCCGTGAGCGCACCAAAGCAAACTGTAAAACTGTGGGCAAGTAAAGCTCCCTGGATTAAGAGTAACTATGGAATTATAACTACCAGCCGCAAGTATAAACTTCAGTTATAAGTATAAGATTTCTCATTCCAATCAAAATGACAGAATTAATAAAACAGCAGGGGCCACTTCCGGTTAAGAAAGTGGCCCCTGTCAGGTAAAATCATTTGTACTTTACAGCGATGCTAAACTTTGCTCAATAGCATTAATTTTTGCCTCGGCGTCTGCCTGCTTCTTACGCTCGTTGGCAATTACAGACTCAGGTGCACCGCTAACAAAACGCTCGTTGCTAAGCTTCTTCACAACCGATGCCAGGAAGCCTTTGGTATACTCCAGCTCTTTCTGAAGGCGCTCACGTTCAGCTTCTACGTCAATATTACCTTCCATCGGGATAAAGAACTCATCGCCACTTTCTACAAAGCTGATAGCACCTTCAACATTCTCCTTCACAAACTGAATCTCGTTGATATTAGCCAGTTTGCGCATAACGCTGAAATATGGCTCGTACCCATCCTGATTCATTACTTTAATGTAAAGATCAAGCGCCTTGTTGTTCGGGATATTCTTAGAGTTACGCACGTTACGGATAGCAGCCACTACTTTCAGCACGCTTTCCATCTTCTCTATGATGTTCTTATCAAAGGTGTCCTTCTTCGGCCATGCTGCCACAATCAGGTACTCCTTCTCTTTGCGCTCTTTCAGGTCGTGCCAGATCTCTTCTGTCAGGAACGGCATGAACGGGTGCAACACCTTCAGCACATTCTCCAGAAAGCTTACAGTAGCATCTATAGTTTGCCTGTCAATTGGTTGCTGATAGGCAGGCTTGATCATCTCCAGGTAGCTTGAGCAGAAATCATCCCATACCAGTTTATAAACCGCCAGCAGGGCATCTGAAATACGGAATTTGCTGAAGTGGTCTTCAATCTGAACAAATGCCTCGTTGAAGCGGGAGTCAAACCAGTTGATGGCTGTCTTGTTCGGGTTTGGCAGACTTTCGTCTACTTCCCAGCCTTTTATCAAACGGAAGGCATTCCAGATCTTGTTGCTGAAGTTACGGCCCTGCTCTACCAGTTTTTCGTCGAACAACAAGTCGTTACCAGCCGGCGAGCTGAACAACATACCGGCACGCACACCATCAGCACCATATTGGTCTATCAGATCCAGCGGGTCCGGAGAGTTACCCAACGATTTAGACATTTTACGGCCTTGGGCATCGCGCACGATACCTGTTAAGTATACATTTCGGAACGGCGGCTCGTTGCGGAATTCGTAACCAGCCATGATCATACGCGCCACCCAGAAGAACAAAATCTCCGGAGCAGTTACCAGGTCGTTGGTTGGGTAGTAATACAAAACGTCTTTGTTATCCGGATCTTTAAAGCCATCAAACACCGAGATAGGCCATAACCACGACGAGAACCAGGTATCCAGCACGTCTTCGTCCTGGTGCAGGTCAGATGCCTGCAGGTTCTCGTTTCCGCTTTCTTTGCGGGCAAGTTCCAGTGCTTCTTCAGCAGTAGTTGCTACTACAAAAGAACCATCCGGCAGGTAATAAGCCGGTATCTGCTGCCCCCACCACAATTGGCGCGAAATACACCAGTCGCGGATGTTTTCCATCCAGGAACGATACATGTTCTTGAACTTAGGCGGGTGCAGTCGAATCTGGTCTTCCATTACAGACTCCAGTGCCGGCTTTGCCATTTTATCCATTTTGCACCACCACTGCATAGAAAGGCGCGGCTCAATTACAGCACCTGTACGCTCCGATGTCTGTAGTACGCTGGCATACTCTTCGATCTTAACCAGAAGATCAGCTTCCTGTAGGTCCTTAACTATATTACGGCGGGCTGCAAAACGGTCCTGGCCCACATACAGCTGCGCTTTCTCATTCAGTGTACCGTCGTTGTTCAGGATGTCGATAATCGGCAGGTTGTGCTTCTGGCCCAGTTCGTAGTCGTTCAGGTCGTGTGCAGGCGTTACTTTAAGCGCACCCGTTCCGAAATCTATACTTACATACTCATCCAGAATTACCGGAATCTCTTTGCTCAATAGCGGAATACGAACTGATTTACCGTGCAAATGCTTGTAACGCTCATCGTTAGGGTTAACTGCCACCGCCACATCGGCCATTATAGTTTCGGGGCGTGAGGTAGCTACTGTTAAGTATATTTTTTCAGCTTCGTCTGATACCACTTCATACTTCAGGTGGTACATTTTAGCCATTGTTTCTTTAGGGATTACTTCTTCATCAGAAAGAGCAGTTTTACCCTGTGGGTCCCAGTTAACCATACGAACGCCACGGTATATCTGGCCTTTGCGGTACAGGTCCACAAACACTTCGATAACGGCAGCTGAAAGCTCCTCTTCCATTGTAAAGCGGGTACGGTCCCAGTCGCAGGAAGCGCCCAGCTTTTTAAGCTGATCCAGGATAATGCCGCCATACTTCTCTTTCCATTCCCAGGCATACTTTAAGAACTCTTCGCGGGTAAGGTCTTTTTTCTCGATGCCGCGCTCCTTCAGCATAGCTACCACTTTGGCTTCGGTAGCAATAGAAGCGTGGTCGGTGCCCGGTACCCAGCATGCCTCTTTGCCCTGCATACGTGCACGGCGGATAAGTACATCCTGAATAGTGTTGTTAAGCATGTGGCCCATGTGCAGCACGCCCGTTACGTTTGGCGGCGGAATCACGATGGTATAAGGCTCTTTGTTCGGGTTTGGCTTAGAGCGGAAGAAGCCACGCTCCATCCAGCTGCTGTACCACTTATCTTCTATTTCTTTGGGATTATATTTCTTCGCTATCGACATCTTGAACTATAAAGTATGATTAGCAAAATTAGGGAATTTGTGTTAATTGTTGCTTCCTGAGCGATGTTTGTTGCAAGGCAATGGTTTTAATTACAAGTATACCTTTTCAGACCTGTTTCTGAAGTACAGATCTAACCTAAAACCCCACTGCTGCAATAAAAAAACCTGCCCTTTTGAGACAGGTTCTTCATCTGTAATGCACTAAGACTAGGCCTCCTGGTGTAGCCAGGCTTTTTTAGCCAGTAGTTCTTCTTCTGTCTCACGATAGTCCGGGTCGTCTACGCAGCAGTCTACAGGGCAAACAGCAGCACACTGCGGCTCTTCGTGGAAGCCCATGCACTCGGTACACTTATCTGAAACGATGTAGTAAAACTCATCTGAAATTGGTGGTTGTGGTGCATCGCCAGGAACAACCTCGCCCCCGTCAATCTCCACCTCTTTCAGTGCAGTGCCACCGCCCCATGTCCACTCTGCACCGCCTTCGTATATAGCAGTATTAGGACACTCTGGTTCGCAGGCACCACAGTTAATACATTCGTCTGTGATCATTATCGCCATAATCGTATCTCCTGTATATTTTTTATACTTTTGTATGTCTTATTCTTCCGAAGTAACAAAATTAGGAACATTAAGGCTGCCTATCAAATATTTTTTACACGCTATTGTTTTGCCATGACACTAGAGAACCGGATTGAAGCTTTCGTTGAACTTGGTAAGAGATTAAAAAATCTTACGCCTGATGACCTCCATATGTGGGCCCGCCTGGGTTCCTCCAGAAACCCCTGGTTCGACGAAGAGAACGTTTCCAGAGCGCTGCAAGGCATAGCAACCATGTTGGATGAGCAGTACCTCCGTGAATGGATTTACCCTTATCACCTTAAACATGTTACACCTAAAAATGTAGGTGTAGTAATGGCGGGCAATATTCCCATGGTTGGTTTCCATGATTTCCTGTCGGTTTTGCTGAGCGGCCACAACCTGAAAGCCAAACTAAGCACCGACGATGAGTTGCTGATGAAGAAGCTGGCTGAAATGCTGATACAGATAGAACCTGCATTTGCTAACCAGTTTGAGTTTGTAGGCTTATTGAAAGATGCCGACGCCATTATTGCCACCGGCTCCGATAATACCTCGCGCTACTTCGAATATTACTTTGCTAAACGCCCGCATATCATCCGCAAGAACAGGACAAGTATAGGTGTGCTAACCGGCCACGAAGAAGCTGACGATCTAAGAGCGCTAGGCGAGGATGTTTTCAGGTATTACGGCCTGGGTTGCCGCAACGTGTCTAAAGTGTTTGTACCGGAAGGCTATGCTTTTGATAAGTTCTTTGAGGCCAACGAGCATCGTAAAACACTACTGGACCACCATAAATACCAGAATAATTACGACTACAACAAATCTATATTGCTGGTAAACAAAGAGCCGCACTTCGATAATGGTTTTATGCTTATCAGGCCAAGTTCAGAGCTGGTTTCGCCAATATCAGTGCTGTTCTACGAGACATTTTCTTCGCTTTCGGACCTGCGCCATAAACTGGCAGCTGTTAAAGATAAAACACAGGTTGTTGTTTCGGCTCATGGCTGGCTAGAAGGAAGTATACCTTTCGGTGAAGCACAATGCCCAATGGTCTGGGATTATGCTGACGGCGTAGATACTATGGCTTTTTTGCAGAAGTTGTAGGTTTGGGACAATGAGATTAAAACTCTCTTTACTTATTTGCCTTTTCTTTTCTCTGACGGCAGCAACATTCTACTATCTGCATTATCTAAAGCCAGCTTTTGTAAATAAAGGTGCAGCTCAGGCAGCTCTAGTTATCAGCTTTGATGATCAAAACGTCTCAGAATGGTATGAGCAGCGCCTTCTATTCAAAGAATATGGTGTTCGTGCAACATTCTTTATTACAGAACCAGACTCACTTAACAATCTCGAAGTAGAGATGCTTAAGACGCTTGTTGCAGATGGCCATGAAATCGGTAGTCACGGTGCACATCATCTGAATTCATTGAATTACATTAAAGAGCACAGTCTGGCTGAATATGTAGATTACGAGGTTGTTCCCTCTATCAAGGCATTATCTGAAAAGGGTTTTGTACCTGTAACATTTGCTTATCCTTATGGTGCAAACTCAGATTACATTGATCATGAGTTACTGAAATACTTCTATCTCTTGAGGGGCGATTCCTGGAAAGTTAAAAACAAAGAAATAGATGAGCTTGATAAGATATTCTATAGCTATGATGGACGACGTGTGATCAATGGTTTAGGCATTGACCATGGAAGTGGAGTAAGCTTGGATGATATAAAACAAGCATTTAAAAGAGCAGCAGAGCGAAATGAAGCAGTAGTACTATATGCTCACGCTATCAATAATTCTAAAAGCACTTATTCTGTCACACCTGATATGCTTGAAGAAATATTCAAAATCTCACGGCATCATCAGCTTGCTTCCTATACATTTAAGGATCTTGCTCTAAACTAATAGAATAGAACTAAACAAAAGATGGAACTCATTTGTTATGTGTTCCATCTTTTGTTTACCTAATTCTTTTAGGTATGCTCTCAAATCCTCTCCAACGTCTTCAGAATCAAACTGTCGATAACCTCTTCTGCATTAGGGGCAAACTGCTGCGTGATACGATTGGCAACTATAGCATTAAGCGATAGCATCTCGTGGCCCAGTAGGCGGCCCAAAGCGTAGTAACCGGCAGTTTCCATTTCGAAATTCGTGAACTTGAAGTCGCATACTCTAAAGTTCTGATAGGTTTGCAGCAGGTTTTGATTTCGCAAACCGGCTCGCAGTACACGACCTTGTGGCGCGTAGAAACCCGGGCAAGTAAGCGTATTGCCCGGAATCATGTCAAAAGCGATCTTGTCAATAAGTGTTTTAGAGCCATTTACGCAGTACGGTTTAAAACCAACTCCCAATTCCTGCTGAAGCGCTGTGGTTATACTTTGTTCGTTTTCGTTTTGCTCCAGCGGGTAAAATTCCATCAAAGAATCAAGTCCTACACCGTAATGCGATGCCAAATGGCTGCCCAGCGGCACCGACTCCTGTAATGAACCAGAAGTACCCACGCGCACGATCTTAAGCGAAATTCGCTCCGTATTTGGCTCCCGCGTCTGGAAATCAATGTTCACAAGGGCATCCAGTTCATTCATCAGGATATCAATATTATCGGTACCCATACCTGTAGAGATAACCGTGATGCGCTTTCCTTTGTAGTAACCGGTGTGGGTAACAAATTCGCGCTTTGCCACCTGCACTTCAATCTCGTCAAAATACTTGCTCACCATTGGCACACGGTCAGGGTCGCCAACAGTAATAATGGTATCTGAGATATGCTCGGGCATTAAGTTTAGGTGGTAAACTGTACCGTTCTTATTTATGATCAGTTCTGATTCTGGAATCGCCATATTTAAAAAATTTTAATCCATTCAGCGGACAAATTGCCCTGATTTATACTTGGCAGAGGTTGCAGGTTTAGCAATTTGCAGCCCCCGATGCCGGCAAAAGTAGAAAGCTTCGGGTACAAAAGCATAACAAACATTATTTTCTTCATTTATACTTCAAGTATAAACCTGAAGGCATAAATTAATACAAACTCTGCACGAATTGGTTGCCCTCGTTTTACTTCAAAAATTCTGCTACATTTACTCTTAATGTAAGCCACTTGCACATGAAACCACTGTTGATCTTATTGCTTATGGTAAGTACAATTTCTCAGGTTTGGGGACAGGAACGGAAACGCGCCAGGGACCTCGGCATCAAGATCGGCATACTGCCAACAGGCAAACTCAACGCTATAACTGATGTGGCAGGTGTTATGGTTGGCCAAACAACGCTTATCCAAGGCAGTGGAGTGCGTACGGGTGTAACTGCTATTTTACCACATGAGGGCAACATCTTTCAGGAGAAAGTGCCGGCTGCAATTTTTGTTGGTAACGGTTTCGGCAAGCTAGCCGGAACAACGCAAGTGCAGGAACTGGGTAATCTGGAGTCGCCGGTTATACTTACAAATACCCTTAGCGTTGGTACCGGACTTAATGCAGTAGTAAGTTATACTTTAAACCAGCCTGGAAATGAAGAAGTACGCTCGGTTAATGCAGTTGTTGGGGAGACAAATGACGGCTACCTGAACGATATTCGGGGCAGGCATGTAACAGAGGCACACGTAACAGAAGCGATAAAACAGGCTAAATCAGGACCTGTTGCGGAAGGCAATGTAGGCGCCGGTACCGGTACCGTATGCTTTGGCTTTAAAGGAGGCATTGGCACCTCGTCGCGGGTACTGCCTAAAAACCTGGGAGGCTATACTGTAGGTGTATTGGTACAAACCAATTTTGGCGGTGTGTTGCAAGTAAACAGTGCGCCAGTTGGCCAGGAGCTAAACCAATATTACCTGAACCAGCAAATTAAAGACAGCGCCGACGGCTCCTGCATGATAGTAGTTGCTACCGATGCTCCGCTTGATGCACGTAACCTGGAACGTCTTGCCAAACGTGCGATGCTGGGACTTGCTAAAACAGGCGGAATTGCCTCGAACGGCAGCGGCGACTACGTTATTGCATTTTCATCTGATCCAACTATACGCGTACCTCATACTTCATCCGGCAAAACGCAAACAGCCACATACCTGCGCAACGATGAAGTTTCGCCGCTTTTTATGGCTGTGATAGAGGCTACAGAAGAAGCAATCATCAATTCACTTTTTAAAGCTGAAACCATGCAGGGCCACGAACAGCATACGGTAGAAGCACTTCCGGTTGAAAAAGTTGTAAAGATCTTAAAGAAGCACCATGCAATCAAACCCTAAGTTACACGCTTACCTCCGCGGTGACATTATACCGCTGGAAAATGCTTTTCTTCATGTCAGCGATCTTGCTATACAGAGAGGCTACGGCATATTTGATTATTTTAAAGTGCAGCACGGGAATCCGGTTTTTCTGGAGGATTACCTGCACCGCTTTTATCAATCTGCCAAACTTATGGAACTGACTGTGCCCTTAGACAAGGAGGCTTTAAAGGAAGTGATCTACCAACTGATAGAGGTAAACAATCTGCCGGATTCGGGTATAAAAATGATCTTGACCGGCGGCTACTCTGCCAACGGCTACGACCCAGGTGAGCCTAACCTTATCATTTTACAGCAGCCGCTAGCTCTGCCAACCCAGGAGATGATTGCTCAGGGCATCAAGATCATTACCCATAATTTTGTGCGCGAACTTCCTACGGCCAAAAGTATAAACTATGTAACCGGCATCAGGCTGATAAACCAGATCAAACAGGCAGGTGCCAGCGATGTACTGTATCACCGGAATGGGGTTGTAACGGAGTTTCCGCGCTGCAATTTTTTTATTGTAACGCAGGAGAACGTGGTGGTTACGCCCGACAAGGATGTGCTGCTTGGCGTTACCCGCAAAAATGTACTGGCACTATCCAATAAAAAGTACCAAACTGAAGAAAGAGCAGTAACACTGGAAGATGTAGCACAGGCAAAAGAAGCTTTCCTGACCAGTACTACCAAGCGTATTTTACCTATCGTGCAGGTTGATGATCGGTTAATTGGCAGCGGAAAGCCTGGGCAAGTAACGCTTGACTTACTAGAGGACCTGATTGCGCTGGAAAACGAATTATGCCCGACAAGGCAAGTATAAAACAGAAAAGGGTGGCTTTGCAGCCACCCTTTTCTGTTTTATACTTATAGTTACTTAGTTACATCAGCTGTTTTGCGGCGGTTAAAGCCTTTAAGCGGGTTGTAACCATTCATCTCTTTCTGGTAATAACCAGTGCCGTCGTATGGCCGTTTTTCAGGGTGCTCTTTACATTCTGCAGAGCATGCTCCTTCCAGTTCCCAGCCGCACTTCTCACAGATAGCCACGTGCAGGTTACACTCCGGGTTAGCGCAATTCACCATACGGTCATCTTCAGTACCGCACACGTAGCAGGTTGAGATAACTTTCGGGTTTACTGAGTTCACATCTACGGCTACACGGTTATCAAACACATAGCACTTGCCTTCAAAATCTTCTCCGCCGGCCTCTTTGCCATACTTGATAATACCACCATGCAGCTGGTATACATCTTCAAAACCCTGCTCTAACAGGAACGCGCTGGCTTTCTCGCATTTTATACCGCCAGTGCAGTAGGTAAGAATTTTCTTGCCTTTGTACTTCTCCTTCAACTCATCAACCTTCTCCGGAAACTCACGAAAATTTTCGATATCTAAAGTAACGGCATTTTTGAAGCGGCCCACATTGTACTCGTAATCTGAACGCACATCCAGGATAACCACGTCGTCACGGTCTTTCATCGCCCTGAATTCTTTTGGTTCCAGGTGCTTACCAGTACGGGCATTCGGGTCGATGTGCAGCAGGCCGGAGTGTACGATCTCTGCTTTGGTACGCACGTGCAGCTTAGCAAATGCGTGCTTGTCTGATTCGTCTACCTTAAAGTCTATCTTGGCAAAGCGCGGATCAGCATGCATAATCTCCATGTACTTGTCGCAGTCTTCTTTAAGACCGGATACAGTACCGTTAAGGCCCTCCTTAGAAACGATGATACGGCCGAGCAGATTCAGCTCAAGGCATAGTAAATGATGTTGTTCGCGGAAAGCTTCCGGATCTGCTATCGGTGTGTAGCAGTAGTACAGTAGTATGCTGTATGGTTTGTTCATAACTGCTTAGTTTCTCGCTAAGTGTTAAAATTGATTGTTAATTATTTATTGTCTGAATCAGGACTTTCAAGATTAAAAGATGAACAGGATTATCTTCATTTCATACTCACTTAATCACTAATTCAAAATTATTTTACAAAAGTATAAACCGCCGTTCTGTCGCAAAATGATTTTTATCAGTTCTGATACAGAACAGCGCAGGCAAGTATAAAAGTTTACTTTACGGGCGCGGCCGGGTTGCCAAATACAGTGGCTTTGGCAGGAACATCGGCTACTACTACCGAGCCGGCTCCAACGCGTGCATTCTTACCGATCTTCACGCCAGACACGATAACCGCACCTGTACCGATAAAGGCGCCTTCCTCTACTTTTACATCAGAGTTGATGATTGCACCAGCACCTACCTGCACGAAATCTGCCAGCTCAGCCTCTGTATCAATTAAAGCTCTTGATTGGATAACGCAGTTGTCGCCGATCTTGGCATTGTTGTTAACAATAGCACCTGCCGCGATCATATTGCCATGGCCCAACCATGCATATTCTGAAACAGAACTGAATTTATGTATCGCGTTAACAGGCACTACTTTATATTCCTCTTTCAGCATGTTTATCAGCCCTTTACGAGCCGCTGAATCTTCTACAGCCACAAACACATCGCATTTTTTACCAATCAGCTTCAGAAATTCATTGTCTTCGGTGCTGCTCATTACAGATACGTTGTTGATCTCCTGCTGCTGCAGATTCTTGCTATCGTCGAGGAAGCAGTAAACCACCACGCTGTTGCTGTTGAAAATATCGAGTGCTGCTGTGCCCAATTTTTGAGCACCAAGTATAATTACCGGGTTTTGCATAGCTATTCCTAAATAAGGTGCAAAGGTAACAAGAACTGAGGGAGTTTGAAAGCAAGTGCTTTATTGGGGCATCCGGAGCTTATCCAGCAAGCGCTGTACGTAATAATTTTGCAGCAACAGGTACACCAGGAAAGGCAGGAAAATGATGCGGTAGCGGCTCAGGGTGCCAAAGTTCGGCGTGCTCAACCCGATCATGGTGCCGGCGATAAGCATAAAAATCAGAAGTGCCACGTGCAGCGCGTTAACGTTTTGCAGGCCTCTTTTTACTAAGGAAACGACAGCAACCAGCATAAGTATAACCAGCAGCAGGTTCTCCAGCCCCATTAGTATAAACAATAATTTGCCGGATTCACCTAAGTATGGTCTGAAGATGCTACTGAAGAAAGCCTCCGGCGAGTAAGCAGCTATACTTGCCAGTGTTGGCTCCAGGGAAGTATAAACCAGGTGCGGCACATGTTGCGACTGCGCCAGCAGACCTTCGTAGGTTAATACCAGTTGCTCTGCCACAAAATCGAACCTGTAAAAGCTTACCACCTGCGTCGCCAGCAAGCCCGTTCCGGTTAAGAATGCAAGTATAAAAAGTACCTGCACAGTCAGCTTCCTGAAAGCAGGATTATACTTTGCCAGCACTACAACAATAAGGTATGCGAAGAGCAGCAACAGCAGCGCCAATGAGAAAAATATCTTTATCCGGACGAACAGATATAGCATAAGTATAGCTAACAGCCAGCTGCTTATACTTAGTGGCCTCCTGTGCGCCAGCGCAAGTACAAAGGCTACTACCCAACACATACTTCCCATCATAACAGCATCTTTTAATAGTCCTGAACCCCAGAAAACAACCGATGGGAAGAACAGGAATGACAGTAATGCAGCACGTTTCTTGTTTGGAAAAATATCTCCCAGAACTGCTGCCAGCTTTGCCGAGCCCCAGAAACTGAACAGGGAGAAGTATAAGCTAATGATCCAGTAAGAACTGTTAGTGAGCAGGTTAAGCACACTTAAAGCCTTCAGCAGGAAGAAAGAATTAGAAAAGCCTGCATGCCTTGAAAAAGGAATTGTAGCCCGAAAAGCCTCGCTTTCAAATTCGTTAAAAAAGAGCAAGCGCAGGTAAGCCTGGAAGTTCTGCCCTGCATAATCGGAAAGCCTTTGGGAAGCCTGGTGGTAAAAAAGAGTATCGCCTATTTTGTAATAGTAATGATACAGTAAGCCCAGCAGCACACCAGAGATAAGCTTTAGCAGCAGCGCTGGCAGAAAGTATGGCCCTAGCTCAGTAGCCCATTTTTGCCTGCGCAGCCACAAGACCAAGCCAGCCAGCAGCAGTACATTAAACAAGTATAAAAGCAGGCTCACGCGGTAAGGTTTTGTTTCAGTATTTTGTTATACTACAGCGCAGGCAGTTTACGGGCTGGCAGTAATTCCTGAACAAGCCCAGTGCCGCCTGGTTATCAGCAGCAGATTTTGCACGCCAACCTAGCGCCTCATACAACCTCGTATACTTGTTGCTGTCTTCTTTTACTTTCTCGAGAAAGGCCACAGCTTTATCTAAATAGCTTCTGTCGCCGCTATAGTTGGCGTAAGCCGCCAGCAAAGGCACTGCTACATTTATGATCAGGTTATGAGCGCTGCCTTTGCCCATACTTTTTTGCGCTGTTTTTGCCGGTTTGGCTATATCATAGTGCTGCTGCCAATAAGCTGAAACCGGCGCCATGAACAATGCCTCGTACTCTTTTATGGTTTGAGCCTCCAGCACCTTCGAGAAGAAAGCATGAGGCTGAAAAACGATGGCAGCTAACTGTGCCAGCCTTACCGACGGGAAATTGGCAGGCCGCATGCGCAGGAAATTCCAGTGGTGACGCTGCAAGCCTTTTCCGGTCAGGTTATACTTGTACTGCAGAAACGAGAATTCTTTTATAAGCTGCTGTGCGTAATCATCCGGTTCAGGAATATCTAAAAAGCCAGCCATACCATATAGCAGCGCCTCTACCTGAAAAGCCGTCTGCTGCTTTCGCACCACCGACAATGGCAAAGCTTTCGCCAGCTGCTCAAATGCCTGCTGGTTAATTTTAAACCCGAAGCCCTTGCAAAGTACATGGTAAGCGGTCTGTTCCCAATCGTTGCCATAGCTCCTGAAGACCTGTAAAACCTCCTCCCCTTTCTGTTCCAGGCGCTCTACCAGCGACCGCTCCAGCATCATGGTTTTAGTTATTTCGGGTACAACAGGCCAGAAATTCTGACAAGGTATAGTATGTTGCGATAGTTGTAGTTGCTGGTACTTATATAACAGGTGCAGGTCTACTTTGCCTTTAAGCTCTATAGTTGGGATAAGGGTGCCATCGGTTCTGGTAATTGGCGAATCAGCTTCCCAAACCACATGCAGTATTACCTGGTCATACTTCTGGTCTGTTTCGTGGCCGTGGCGTTGCCAGTCTGATGCCCGCAGGTGTATTTCTATACTTCCGGCCCATTCTACTTCGCCAATTCTAAGCTTGGCTTCTTTAAAATCAGGGCCGGAATCTGTGTTATAAAAGCCTACCCGTACTACCTGCACCGGCTCGCCTTCCACTGTAGCCAGATTAGCTTTGTTGAAGTACTGGTGCTGCCAGATGTAGTGCAGGAATTCTTCTTTCATGGGATATCAATACGGGTATGAGCAGGAAGTTTTAAAAATCTAACTCCTATTCTAATTTGAAGCAGCTTGCCGCAATTACCTTCAGCCCGTCGACAAACATCTTCCAGACCCGGATGTATTTAAATTTCCCCTCAATCGGGTTTCCTAACATTCTGCCTTTGGTGTCATACACAATAGTAGACACAGCAGTATCGCCTATGATGTGAATGTCTTCAATGGTCGGCGTTAGTTCTTCAACTACCATCTCCCCTGCTTTATGGGAAGTCAGATCCATTTCCTTTGTAATGGTCCGGCCATCCGGGCCTATACATAACAGGTCTTCGTGGATGGTCTTATCTAAAAAGCTGATGTCGCTCTTTTTGATCCCTTCAATCAAGAGCATTTCCATTTTCTCGATGTCTGATCTTTGAATATCCATTTGATTGAAGTTGTTAAGGCTTATTAACCTCTAAGTATGACCACCAACGTTATGTGTACTTTCGCAGCAGCGGACTGGTTATGCCTTTCGCACGAATTCAGATTTAAGTCCCATCGAGCCAAAACCTTCAATTTTGCAGTCGATGTTATGGTCTCCGTCTGTCAGGCGTATGTTCTTAACTTTTGTACCTGCTTTTACAGGTTTAGGAGCACCTTTTACGGGTAAGTCTTTGATCACAATAACAGAATCTCCATTCTGAAGCTGGTTTCCGTTCGCATCCAGTACTTTCAATCCAACATTTTCATTTACTTCATCCGGATTCCATTCATGCCCACACTCAGGGCAAGCATAGAGTCCTTCACCCATTGAGTAGCCATAAGGTGACTTACATTCCGGGCATTGTTTCATTTCTTCTGACATAGGGGTATTCTATTAATTTTGGTCGAATCCTATGGTGCTTTTAAGCACTAAAGGTTTTATTAGCATTCGTATTTCTTATTTTGTCAGTTCTTTCAAAGACAAAACCTTGTATGTGATTAGCAGCCAAAGCATTTGCAAGCTGCTCTGTAATGTACACGTTGTTGTCAAAAGGTAAAAAAGAAAACAGGTCTAAGGTTCTATCAAATGTATTCGAGAGAACTATCTCATCAAGCTCTACACCAAAGGCAGCTGTTTTATCCTGGTTCTTTAACTCCTGATAATGTTCAAATGAATTTATCTGTATTTTCTCCTCCCTGAAAGTATACTCGGTTCGGAAGAAGACAGATTCTTCATAGTTAATCTGGTGTGCCAGTACTGGCTCACACAGGTGTAGCCAATAATAATGGTGCATATCATTCTTTGTCTGCACAACTGCCGAAAAGTACTGGTGCCCCATCAAATGAAAATTATCCAGCACTTCCCTTACTTTTTGGCTAATAAGAAACCCACGTGAGTTTATAGTAAAGTCTTTAAGCACATCTGTTAGTTTAGCATCATTCCTAAGCTCAAACAAAGACTTGGTTCAGGATTGAACAGGTGCCATGAGCTGATCAACTGTGCCTGAGCCATAGTTAAGCAATCAACTTGTGGGCAGGCTTTGCCAACTACGCCTTCATCAAAATTTTGCTTAAGTATAAAATAGCTCATTCATGTTTGATTAGGACTATTAACTACTAGTTAGCAACTATAAAAATATTTTTCATGGTCGTTTTCAACAGATAATCTTAACCAGCTACTCAAATACGCCTTGACTAATCACCCTACAAATGCAGCACATACTGCTCCAGGTACTGCTCCATTTCGCGCTGTACTTCCAGGGCTGCTTCACGGGCTTTCTCGGCGAAGTCGGTGCCTGAGGAGGCGTAAATAATAGCACGGGAAGAAGCTACCAAAAGGCCACACTGCTGGTTCATGCCTAATCGGGAGATCTCTTCTAAACTACCGCCCTGCGCACCAATTCCTGGTACCAGCAAAAAATGATCTGGCACAATAGCACGCACACGCTGCACATGATCGGCTCTGGTAGCGCCCACCACATACATCATTTGCCCCGGCGTGGCCCACGTAGAGCTTTCGCGCAGCACCTGCTCAAACAGGTATTCTTCGCTTCCATCGGCAAGTTTCAGCATCTGGAAATCCTGACTACCAGGATTAGAAGTGAGCGCCAGCAGTATCACCCATTTACCACCCTGCACCAGGAACGGCTTAACAGAGTCGGAGCCCATGTACGGCGCCACTGTTATCGAATCGAAGTTCATGGTTTCGAAAAAGGCACGGGCATACAACTCAGAAGTATTGCCAATATCCCCACGTTTGGCGTCGGCAATGGTAAAAATCTCCTCCGGAATATGCTGCAAGGTTTTCTCCAGGCTAACCCAACCTCTTGGCCCCTGTGCTTCATAAAAGGCTATGTTTGGCTTGTAGGCCACACACAGATCGGCAGTTGCTTCTATGATCTGGCGATTGAACTCGAAAACAGGATCTTCAAAGTCTAAGAGGTGCTGCGGCAGCTTTTTAGGATCGGTATCGAGGCCAACACACAGGTAAGATTTTTTCTTGAGGATCTGCTCAAATAGTTTTTCTCTTGTCATGGGTAGGATGGGTTATTTCAGGTATAGCAAAACTACATTTTTAGCAGCACGTCTAAAAGTATTCCTTAGGATTAAACACATTGGTAAAACAAAAAAGGCTGCCCTAACAGAGCAGCCTTTTTCTATCATAAAAGGTTAGGTCTATCTTAAATCTACAACGCTTACACCTTTATACTTTGCCTTGTTAAAAGAAAAGGCATCGGCAGCAAGCGGAGGGTTTGCCTGAAAATTCTTGATGGCGTAAGTATAGCGGTTGCCGTTGTTACGGAACATCTGCCAGCTTTTCAGCGATTTATCTTTCTGGCTAACATAGAGGCGTACTTTAAAGATCGGGTTGCTACGGTCTTCCGGAGCCAGCTCAATCACGTCTACTTTCTCGCCTGCACGTGTCTCAGTGCCGGCATACGCATACTTGTAGCCTTTCTTATACATCTCAAAAATCTTGCTCGGCGCCATTGCTTCGGCCTCAGCATCGGTTTCAGTTATGGTTACCTCGTTGGCATCCTTCAGGTATGTCCACATCAGTTTTCCATCGCTTATAATTTCCTGACCTGCCACTTTTAACCTGTACTTAGGCCCTGAAACAAGTATATCGCCTTCCATGGTCTCTTTCACTTTAGACGATGTGTTCTCCATTGTTTGAGAGAAGTTGGCTTTGAAACCCTTCATGGCTTTATACTTAGCGCTCATGGCATTCAGCACTTTAGTGGCCTGTGGGTCCTGCTGAGCACTTGCCAGGTTCACAACCGTGAAAAGGATCAGTAAGAGTGAGAATATTTTTTTCATGTTGGTAATCTGTTTTCTGTTGTCTTTCTACAACGTATTCAATAACTGTTCCAAACTGTATTCGTCCGGAATTTTTACTTCGCGGGCCTTGCTTCCTTCAAACGGGCCAACAATTCCTGCCGACTCCAATTGATCTATTAAACGGCCTGCACGGTTGTAGCCAAGTTTCAGGCGGCGCTGCAGAAGCGAAGTACTACCTTGCTGGTGCTGCACTATAATGCGGGCTGCCTCTTCAAACAGCGGATCTTTCTGGCTTGGGTCGAAGTCTGTCTTTTCAGAACCACTTTCATCGCCAATAAATTCCGGCAGCAGGTAAGCATCGTCGTAGCCTTGCTGTTCGCCAATAAAATCACAGATCTTATCAACCTCAGGAGTATCCACAAAAGCACACTGAATACGGATAATATCCGAACCGATAGAGAACAGCATATCCCCCTGGCCGATCAACTGATCAGCACCACCGGCATCCAGGATAGTTCTGGAGTCGATCTTTGACGTTACTTTGAAAGAGATACGTGCCGGAAAGTTTGCCTTGATGATACCTGTAATTACGTTTACTGAAGGACGCTGCGTAGCAACTACCAGGTGTATACCAATAGCTCGGGCCAACTGTGCCAGACGTGCAATCGGGGTTTCCACTTCCTTACCGGCTGTCATCATCAAATCGGCCAACTCGTCTATTACCAGTACAATATATGGCATAAAGCGGTGGCCTTTTTTCGGATTCAGGCGGCGCTCTACAAACTTGCGGTTATACTCTTTCAGGTTACGGCAACCGGCATCCTTCAGCAGGTCGTAGCGCATATCCATTTCCATACACAGCGAGTTCAGCGTGTTCACCACCTTCTTTGTGTCAGTGATAATGGCTTCATCGGTATCAGGTAGCTTGGCCAGGAAGTGGCGCTCTATTTTGTTGAACAGCGACAATTCCACCTTCTTCGGATCGACAAGCACGAACTTAAGCTGCGACGGATGGCGCTTGTAAAGCAAAGAAGTAAGTATAATGTTCAAACCAACCGATTTACCCTGACCAGTAGCACCCGCCATGAGCAAGTGCGGCATTTTGGCTAAGTCGGTAATAAATACTTCGTTAGTAATTGTTTTACCGAAAGCAATAGGCAGGTCCATCTCGCTCTTCAGGAACTTCTCCGTAGAAAGTATAGACTTAATCGACACCATCTCTTTCTTGGTGTTCGGCACTTCTATACCTATGGTACCTTTACCAGGAATTGGCGCAATAATACGGATACCTAGTGCAGCCAGGCTAAGTGCAATGTCATCCTCCAGGTTCTTGATCTTGGAGATACGCACACCGGCATCAGGCACAATTTCATAAAGTGTAACAGTAGGGCCAATGGTAGCTTTAATGCTGGCAATGCCAATGTTATAGTTGCCCAGCGTTTCTACAATTTTATCCTTGTTGGCTTCCAGCTCTTCTTTCGTTACCGATACTTTGCTGATGCCGTAGTCATTCAGTAGCTCTATAGTCGGGTACTGGTAGCGTGCAAGATCCAGCGTTGGGTCGTAGTTTTCCGTCGCCAGTACATCAGCAGCCTCTTCTTCAGGTGTTTTCTCTATTTGAAGATCTAGCGGCTCTTCCTCAAATTCATCTTCTATCGTATCAAACTCATCATCGGCCAGTTCTTCCTCCAGGTCAATGTCAAGTTCCAGTGCAGGGGCAGCTACAGGTTTTGGAGCTACCGGCGTGATAGAGCTTAATTCCATTTCAAGGGCACGGTCTATGGCTTCCTGTTCTTCCTCATCAAAAGGCAGCTCATCATCTTCATACTCCTCTTCTTCGTCTTCTTCCTCCTCATGCTCAAGCGATGCTGTCGGATCTGCGTAATGGTTGATGCCGCCACGAGCAGGTGCATTTATCACATCGCTCAAAGAGGAAGCACGATTACTTTCTACACCATTGGTTGCAGCAGTTTCGGCTTCTGGCCTGCTCCAGTTTATACTTGTAATATCGAAGAAGAACACCAGGAACACCAGCAGCAAAAAGCCCAGCAACAACCAGGATCCGCTGCCAATCAGGCTGTTAAGCCACAAAGCTGTTTCTATACCTATACCGCCGCCCAGAAAACCAAGGCCTTCTATATTCTTTAGTGAGAACACAATGTAGCCCATGGTAAGGCTCAGCCATAGCATAGAGAATGAGCAAAGTCCCAGCACATAAGACATGGAAATGCTCATGCGCTTGAACACGATCTTGCTACCCGCAAAAAAAGCTACAGGTATCAGGAAGAAAGCACCAATGCCCAGAAGCTTGAATATGAAAAAGTGCGAAATGTAAGCCCCGAAAAGGCCCAACCAGTTCTCTGCCTCCTGCCCCGATTCTTTTATTCCTGTTCCTTCAATCGACTCAACTACGCTCTGGTCGGCGTGGCCCGTGAAGATATAGGACACAAAAGCAATTGTCAGGAAAAAGGAGATCAGTATCAACCCAAAACCTACCGAAAGCCTGAAGCGCCTGTCTTGCAGGAAGCTAAGCTTAAGGTTAAAATTTATACTTGGGAAGGAAAATTTAAATGAGCGCTTTGGCTTTTGCGGCTGTGTTTTCTCGCCAAAAGGCACATTCGCTTTGCGAGGTTCGTTTCGCGCTCCCCGCATCTCATTCTTTGCCCTACTACCATTTAGCGGTTCGTTCCTGTATGTGTTCTTTGCCATACCCTCGACTAAGTTAGAATCTCAAATTTACAATTTTTCAGCAGAAAGCGTTCAGCAAAACAGAAGCTGTCAATTAAATTATTTTTAGCCCGAAGAATGCTTGATTAAGCCGATAATAGCTTTTTATTTATTCTACCGATGAGGCCCGGGCCTTCGTAGATAAAGCCTGTGTAAAGCTGTACCAGGTCGGCACCGTCCTTCAGTTTCTCTACAGCATCTTCCGGCGTCATGATTCCGCCCACACCAATGATCCTGATCTCTTGTGGCAGGTGCTGACGAAGATAACGGATGATCTGGGTAGCATGCTTTGTAAGCGGTTTACCGCTTAGTCCGCCTGCTCCTATGGCTTCGATCTGCGCAGCAGGCGTTTTCAGCCCTTCGCGGCTGATGGTGGTATTTGTAGCAATAATTCCACTGAGGCGGGTGCTGGTGGCAATTTCGATTATATCGTCTAGTTGCGCCTCGTTAAGGTCCGGAGCTATTTTAAGCAACAACGGTTTAGGCTTTGGCATTCGGCTATTTTGCTCCTGAAGCGCCATCAGCAGCTGGCGTAGCGGTTCCTTTTCCTGCAAGGCACGCAGGTCCGGCGTGTTAGGCGAGCTTACGTTTACCACAAAGTAATCCACCACATCATACAAAGCCTTAAAACAATACAGGTAATCGTTCAAGGCTTCTTCGTTTGGTGTTACTTTGTTTTTGCCGATGTTGCCGCCAACTATAACCTTGCTTTTGCGCTGACGCAGGCGCTGAACGGCCGCATCTACTCCTTCGTTGTTAAAGCCCATGCGGTTAATGATTGCCTGGTCTTCAGGCAAGCGGAACAAGCGTGGCTTCGGGTTGCCTTCCTGCGGCTTAGGGGTCAACGTACCAATTTCTATAAACCCAAATCCGAAGTTCTCAAACTCATCAATCAGTTTGGCATCTTTATCAAAACCAGCCGCCAGGCCAACCGGGTTCGGAAACTTAAGCCCGAACAGCTCACGCTCCAGCCTTGGGTCCTGCACCTGAAACATGCCTTTAGCTATACTTTTAGCAAATGGCAACCTGTAGGTGGCTTTCAAGGCATCGGCGGTAAGGTAATGTACTTTCTCAGGATCGAGTTTGAAAAGAAGCGGGCGAAGAAGGCTTTTATACACGTCAGCAGATTTAGGTTATACTTGCTGCCAACAAAGATAATATCAGATTTTTAGGTTTACAGGATTAACATCTTTTTTTACCGGCTACACCGCAACCCGGAATTAGGTTAAATTATAAACCTGATCGGAATGCATCTCCTGCTTCAGGCATCCGCCATCTGCTTAAGCTGATCTTCAGTTTGTTCTGCTTCCTGTTTGTTTTTCCTGGAAAGCCACCAGTACACAGGCAATCCTGTCGACATCAGTACAAGACCAATACCTGCCTCACGCGGCCTGGTGATAATGGTATTTACAAACAACCCGATGCAAAAGAGGATCATGATGGCGGGCACTACCGGGTAGCCCCATACTTTGTAAGGCCTTGGTGCATCCGGCATCTTCCTGCGAAGTATAAATACCCCTAGCGTAGTAGCGCCATAGTATATGAACACCGCAAATATTACCATGTCTGTCAGTTGGTCGAAGGTGCCGGAAAGAACCAGAAGGCAAGCCCACATACACTGGTAAATGAGCGAGTTTACCGGAGCCTGTGCATTGTTTAGTTTGGCAGCTGACTTAAAGAACATCCCCTCCCGGGCCATGGCAAAGTATGGCCTGGCGCTGGCAAGTATAGTGGCATGCGTGCAGCCAAGTGTTGTTGCAAGTATAAGCACCGACATAAACAACATGCCATTTTCGCCCCAGAAACTTTTAGCAGCCTCTAATGCCGCTATTTTATTGCCAGCTGCATGCACTTGCACCAACTCCGGGATAGACAAAAGTGAAAGATATGTAGCGTTAACAAGCAGGTAAATAGCGATAACTATAAAAACGCCCATAGCTATACCTTTCGGGATGTTGCGCTTGGCATCTTTTATCTCGCCGCCTATAAACCCGATGGACGCCCAACCCTGGTAAGCCCAGAAAGCCGACAGCATGGCCGTGAAGAGAGCGCTTATAGTTACAGGAGTATTATTTGTAGTAGCTAAGTTAACTGTGTCTCTTATGGCGCTCTTCTGGTCGCTCAACCCGAAAAGTATAATAACCAGAATTCCGGCAATAACCAGCAACAGCAATACACTGCTCATACCTGCACCCGTTTTAACGCCTTTGGTGTTTACCCAGGTAAGCAGCACTATAAGTATAATGGCGGTCAGCTTTATCGAAAAGTCGGCAAAAGGATAAAAAACGCCTGCTATGGTAAAAGTGCTCAGCGTTGGGAACAGCTCTGGCAAAGGCACTAAGCTATTGAGGGAATGCGCAAAAACATACGCCAGAGAAGAAATGGCCGCCGTCTGAATTACCGCAAACAACGACCAGCCATAGATGAAAGCAAAAAAGCGATTATAGATCTTTTTATAATAGGCATAATCCCCGCCCGTACTGGCCAGCAGCCCGGCCACCTCTGCATTACTCAGCGCACCAAACAGCGTGATAACCCCGCCTAAAACCCATGCTATCAGCACCCACCCTGCCGAGTGCAGCTCTGCGGCCATAGGAGCTACTTTTTTATACACCCCTGAGCCGATTATATTGCCTATAACAACAACAATTACAAAGCTTAGCCCCAACGCCCGGTTGAGTTTAGGTGGTGTGCTCATAAACAATTAGTAAAATTTAGTAATTGCCCGGACTTCGGAATGTTTAATATAAGAAAGTTTGATAAGTTATATAATAAAACACCTATTAATTTAATTGATAGGTCATTAGATAAAAAAGAAAGCTTAACAAGAATCACTTTGAGGATTTAAGGGTTACCCATGCGGAGTCCAGTTGTGGCGTTGATCTGGAAGTATAGTTCAGCTTTTTGATCTGCGCCTGAAGTTCTTTTACTCTATCCTGGGTGCGGGGGTGCGTGCTCATAAAACTTGTTAGTTCAGAATCATCCCCAGTACCTAGTCGCTCCATCAGCCAGACCATACCTTTGGGTTCCAGCTTATTGTTTTTCAGGAGTTGCAGTCCGGCCTTATCGGCTTCCAGCTCTGCTTTGCGGCTATACTCCAGGTGTTGGAAAGTACTGGCATTATCTACAATTACGGCAGCCACACCGCTTATATCCCCGAACAATACCGAAAGTAACATGTAATATGAAAGGCTACGGGCAATAGCACGGGTAGAGTGGCGCAACTGCACATGCCCTATTTCATGCCCCAGCAAACCTGCCAGTTCTTCGTGGCGCTGCATTTTCTCCAGTATCCCATCGTGCACTACTACAAAACCACCCGGCAGGGCAAAGGCATTTACAACATCATCCTTTACAACAACAGCTTCTATATCAAAATCAGAAGTTACATGCAGCTGCTTCAGGTATTTCTTCAGGGCAACGGTTTTAGCGGAGTCTACTTCGTAGTTTCTAAGCATCTGCGTATAAAGCTGCCAGCCTACCTGTCGCTCCAGCCTCTCCGGGAAGTGCGCTGCAACACGATCGGCCAGGGCAGGTATACCCCAAACCACTGCTCCTACTACCAGCAAAAGCAACACAAGTCCGGCAGCTACAATTCCTGTAAGCCCTGTACTGAGAAAAGAACTATAGCCGGATTTCAGGAAAGAAACTCCGTTATACTTTTGCTGCAAAGCCTCCAGGAAGCCCTGTTCGAATACAGCTATACTTTGCTGCGGATATTTGCCATAGCGCAACAGCGTGGTGGCGTCGTTAAACTCCGATTGCTGAATGCCCTCAAGTTCCCAGAAAACATGGCCGCTCTCCTCACCAGTATTGTAGTGTATACTTATGCCGTTATGTTCTAACACTATAATAGCGGGCATACCTTTCGATACCAACCCGTTATAGTATTTACCTTCGTAGTTCATGTGTTAAACTAAACCAATGTCCAGCACATCTGCAAGGTCTTCGTACATGGCATTGTTATAATCTTCCTCTGTCTGCACCAGTGTATCCGGATCGAAAGTACCAACAAGCGTAGAGTTATTCAGGATGAACGACATAGTACGCGCAGTAGCCCAGGAAGCGCCCAAGCCTAAGGTGCAAACGATCAGGAGCAAATTAATCACAGCCAGTTTCAGGTATCCAAAACCAGTCACGTTGCACTGCAGGCGGCTGTAGGTATCATCGTGTACCACCACAATGTTATCAGTATAAAAGCGAATCAGATCTTTTACATACCAGAACAGGTAGATGCCCAGGGTAATTATGCTCAGGAAATACCCCTTCACGTGGATGAGCAACAGATCAGCGCCATCGCCGGTATAGCGGAGGTGAGCACTGCCAAAACGAACGTTCTCGATCATCTCTTTACGGATTCTTACTATGAACCACGGCCCATAAATGCCAAACGTTATTATTGTCAGGAAGAAACCTACCATGTAAGTAGAGACCATCTCTGAAAGCTCGCCTCTGTAACCGAAGTGTATGCCACGCCAGCTGGAGCGGGAAGTGCGGTAGCGCATCATACCGTGCAATGCAACAGGTACCAGCACCATAAAGCTCACCAGGTATACAAACAGAAAAAGCACAGCCATGAAAGGTGTATCAACCTGCATGGCCAAGAATAGCACCAAGTATAAAGCAGCTAAAACGCCTACACCTTTAATAAAACCAATGAACATTTCTTTGCCGGTGCCATGAAAAGTAAAGGGGCTGCCAGCCAGTTCGGTTTTGCGGTAGAGATAATCCATGGTCTTGGCTCTGGCCCATGGGTAGTATAACCCTAAGGTGAATACAGTCAGGAAGAAGTTTACGATCTGGATTGAGAAAAGCTCCGATCCTTTTCCGGTGAAGTTAAATTCTATTGATCGTTTATCTTTCTCGAGTAAAGCTGTTGTCATAAAATATGGAGTTTGATTAGGTGACGATGATGAGGGAACAACAGCAATTTTCGAACATCCTCTGTTATTCGCTTCTTTAAATATAGTGAATTATTAATGTAATTTATTAAGCTTATACTTTATTTCTTTTTATGATTTGAGTTGAGGATATACTTGGTAGTTGATATTGTCTTTAGTTTCGTAGCTATCTGTATTCCTCAGTCATATCCGCTTACAGTTTCATTTTTAGCATTAACTCGCTCCAAGCCCGCGAGGGCTCGTCCTGGGGCATCGCGCGGTGCGCCTGAAGCTGCCTGCGCTCTGCTCCGGCTGCCCTGCGGGCACTGCAACATGCACAAGGCGCTCACCCCAAGGACTGGGAACATGTGCGATAGTAAGCTGCTATGGGACTGGAACAGTATCCCCTCTCCTGGAGGAGAGGGCTAGGGTGAGGTGAAAACAGCAACTACAAAGCAACAACCTCAACCAGGTGCACCAGATGACGATTCGATGTTTGAGCGTTCAGCGAGTTTCTAATTGTCTTGATGTTTTGCATACTTTTCTCATCAAGGAGAAAAGTATGGCCCAGCCGGCGAGGCGAAAGCTTAATCAAAGCATTGCAGTTGAATCTGAAGCTTACGGTTTGCAAAGAGCCTTCAAACTCCCCTCCTTTTCAAGGAGGGGTTGGGTGTGGTTGGGAAGCATTAAAGTATAACAGCAGTAGTACCCAACCATAACGCAGATCAGGAGATCCGCAGCAGGAAAGTTCCGGATTAGGAAATCTGGAACAGCATGTGATGAACTATAGTTGGGGCCTCCTGCCCAGTCGAATTCCAGATTCGACAGTACAAGAAGATATTGATTCGAAACCCGTGTCAAAGAATGAAGTGAGATGCAGGAAAAACTTGCTGCAAAAAAATACCCCCTCCTGTTTTTAGGAGGGGGCAGGAGGTCAATTTTACTGCTGCTTATCTGTAGTCCAGGTTTCAAAGTTCTTGAAGTAGGCGATTTTCCAGAAGTTATATCTCGGAATAATTGAGCTTTTCAGTCTGCGCTTAAAATCATCATAATTCTTCTTTTCGCGCGGCGACCACAGCACTTCGCTCAGTGCTGTCATCCTCGGGAAGATCATGTACTCGACTTTGGCAGGGCTGCCAATGTACTCGGTCCAGACATTGGCTTGTGCGCCAACAATGTAGCTATCCAGTTTTTTCTGGCGCAGGGCATCAGGCACCGGCTCAAAATTATATACCGCATCAGTTGGGTTGTAGCCATGTATAGCCAGGCTGTCGTTCGGGTCTTTAGATTGGTAGTGGTCAAAGTATAACGGTTTGCCCGGCGACATGATCACCTTATGCCCACGTGTTGCGGCTGCTATTCCTTCCTTCTCCCCACCCCAGTTCATGATCAAAGTAGAAGTATTCAGGTCGCCTTCCAGAATCTCGTGCCAGCCAATTACATTTTTGCCTTTCTCCTGCAGGTATCCGGCCACCTGCTCCACAAAGTATGTCTGCAATCCTTTCTCGTCTTTCAGGTTGTGGTCTTTAATAAACTTCTGCGATACAGAATCGGCTTTCCACCACATTTTGCTGGTCTCGTCGCCACCCAAATGAAAGTATGCATAAGGAAAAAGGTCTGCCACTTCCTGGAAGACAGTTTTCAGGAACTTGAAAGTAGCAGGGTTTGGCTGTAGCACGTTGTTCTGGCGGTTATACATACCCCAGGTGGTAGCAACATTCCAGGTAGTATCGGGGCGGGTGCTGAACTCTGGGTAAGCGGCAATAGTAGCACGGCTGTGGCCTGGTATATCGATTTCCGGGATGATGTTGATGCCACGTACTGCAGCGTATTTGATCACTTCGCGCACCTCGTCTTTAGTGTAAAAACCGCCGTAACGGGTAGAGTCGTAGCGAGCAGGTACATCTTTAAAATGCCCGATCAGGGTAGCTTCGCGCCAGGAGCCAACAGAGTTCAGCTTCGGGTACGACTCGATCTCAATTCTCCAGCCCTGGTCGTCGGTCAGGTGCCAGTGGAAGGTGTTGAACTTGTGGAAAGCAAGGTAATCGATATACTTCTTTATGAATTCCAGCGGAAACATGTGGCGCACTACATCCAGATGCATGCCACGGTACGCGAAGCGCGGATAATCCTTTATGGCTACATCGGCTATTCTGGCCTTCTCTACATGCTTCAGCGGGAACAGTTGCAGCAACGTTTGTATACCATACACCATGCCACCGGTATCTTTTGCACGAATAGTAATGTCTTTTCCCTCAACGGTTAAAGTATACATTTCCGGCTTATTGATAGTTTTGGTATCAAACACTAGTCGAATATGGTGCTTAGCTTTATCAGTCTCCTGACCATTCGGGTTTGCCTGCAGGTTTAACCCTGTCTGGGCTGCCAGCATGTCTTTAAAAAAAGTAGCTTGCTCAGAGAACTGCTTATCATAGATAATCCTAGCTCTTTCGTCTATACTTACATGGCCTTTCGATTTCTTCACTTCAACAGGCTTTGGCGTGATATCATCTGCTGATTGCGCCACTGAGATTACAGTGCTTGAAAAAAATAGGATCAGTAAAAAGTAAATGTGTTTGATATTCATTGGTAAGCGATAAAGTATACTTAATAGGTTAGGTGCTTTTCGAACGCCGTTTTTACAGGCAAAGTATAAACAATATTAGCTGCGGGGATGGAAATCCTTTATCACCTGCTTCAGGTAGTCGCGGTCTAGGTGCGTGTATATCTCGGTGGTGGTGATGGATTCGTGGCCCAGCATTTCCTGTACAGCACGCAGGTCGGCGCCACCTTCTATCAGGTGCGAGGCAAACGAATGGCGGAACGTGTGCGGACTCACCTGCTTCTGAATACCGGCTTTGGCAGCCAGGTCTTTTATAATGGTAAAGATCATAACACGGGTCAGGCGTGCACCTCTGCGGTTCAGGAACAGGATATCTTCGTGGCCTTTTTTTATAGTTAGATGGCAGCGAACACCCTCGCGGTAGAGATTTATGTGTTTCAGAGCATCACGGCCAATTGGCACCAGGCGCTCCTTATCACCTTTACCTGCCACTTTCAGGAAACCCATATCTTCGTAGAGGTTGCTCATTTTAAGGTCCAGCAACTCCGACACGCGCAGCCCCGAACTATAAAGCGTTTCGATGATGGCACGGTTGCGTGTACCCTCGGGTGTAGAAAGGTCAATGGCTGCCAAAAGCTGCTCTATCTCATGAAAATTCAGCGTATCGGGCAGTTTTCGGTCGAGCTTTGGGGCTTCAATCGTATCGGTCGGGTCTACGGTAAGCATATCCTCCATGATCATAAACTTGTAGAAAGCCCGTATGCCCGACAAAGTACGCGCCTGCGAATGTGCCGTCATACCCAGTTCTGCCACCCACTCCAGAAAATCGCGAAGTATAGTTGGCGTTACCTGGTCTGGCGTTACTTTCAAATCCTTTAGCTCCAGGAAATCAGTCAGTTTCCGGATATCACGCAAATAAGCCTCTACTGAGTGGCCCGACAGCGATTTCTCGAGTTGCAGGTATTGTTCGAACTGCTTTTTGCAGATATTCCAGTTCACAGGTATGGGTCAGGTTTAAGAGTTACAAATTACGGCGAAGCACAAATAAATGCCATTCAATAATTAAGGCAATGCCGGCAATAATTTTAATAAAGCAAATATAGTTAATCCTTACCTTTGCAACCTGTGTTTTAGCTGAAACCTGTATTATGAAAATACTTATCCTGAATGGGCCCAACCTGAACCTGCTGGGCAGGCGCGAAAAATCTGTGTATGGCAATCGCTCTTTCGAAGATTATTTTGAGGAGCTGAAGGAGAATTTTCCGAAGCTTGAGCTGGAGCATTTCCAATCGAACACAGAGGGTATACTGATAGATAAGCTGCATGAGGTTGGTTTCAGCTACAAAGGTATTGTGTTAAACGCTGGCGCTTATACCCATACTTCGGTTGCTATTTCCGATGCTATCAAGGCTATCGAGGCACCTGTTATTGAGGTGCACATCTCTAACGTATATGCCCGCGATGCGTTCCGCCACAAAAGTATGCTGGCCCCGTTCTGCAAAGGCATTATTACCGGCTTTGGTTTAGAAAGTTATTGGCTTGCCCTTCAGTACTTTGAGCGACAGAAGCCAAAACAAATCGGATTTGGGGTACAGAACTCGTAACAAAAAGCGTTAAACCTACGTCTTCGTATATTTTTTATTTCATATAGCATAAAAGCTATATTTTTACTATATTTCCTCTATGCTTAATTTCTATCCCGGTCCATCTAAAGTATACCCCGAGGTGCGCAGCTACATGACAGATGCGTACGATGAAGGTATTTTGGGTGCTCCGCATAGAGGCGAGCAATTTGTACAGATGATGCGGGCTTTGGTTGGCTCTATTAAGCGCCGCCTAAACATCCCCCAGGATTACTATGTGTTTTTTACATCGTCGGCTACAGAGTGCTGGGAAATACTTACCCAAAGCCTTACCCCCACTAAAAGCTATCATATTTACAACGGCTCTTTCGGGGAGAAATGGTATCAGTATGCCAAAAAATTACGCCCGAACTCGGATGGCCTGCAGTTTGACCTGAACGAGCAATTACCGGTAGAGCAACTGAATATCAGCTCTGACACCGACCTGATCTGCTTTACACATAACGAAACATCAAACGGAACGCAGGTATCTTCTACAGCTATACTTAACCTGCATAACCGCTACCGCAGCGCACTAATAGCCGTTGATGCAACCTCCTCAATGGCTGGCCTCAACCTGAAAATGATCAAGGCAGATATCTGGTTTGCATCGGTGCAGAAGTGTTTTGGTTTGCCAGCCGGCCTTGCCGTAATGGCCTGTTCGCCACGCGCCATTTTCAGGGCTAAACAGTTAAACGAGCGCTCTCATTACAACAGCCTGGTATCAATGTATGAAAAAATGCTGAACTACCAGACTACCCATACACCTAACGTACTTAATATTTACCTGCTAAAGCGCATGCTCGAAGACCGGCCCTTTATCAAGCAGATAGATTTGGAACTGACGGACCGGGCAAATGACCTTTATACTTTCTTCAGCCAGTTTACTGATATAAAACTGCTGGTTGAGAACGAAGAGGTACGCTCCAAAACTGTAATTGCAGTGCAGGCCAGCGAGCGTCTGGTTGATGATATCAAGAAAAGAGCACTGTACCACAACATCAGGCTAGGCAACGGCTACGGCACCTGGGCACGAAACACTTTTAGGGTAGCAAACTTCCCGGCTATACTTAATGAAGAATACGAAGAACTGAAGCGGTTTTTCCTGCATTACTACGCTTAAACTTATACCTTTGCCCGCAAATCAAGTATAAGCGCACATGGACATTTTTAACTTCAAGGAAATTATCTCTGTTACGCTGATCCTTTTTGCGATCATTGACATTCTGGGCTCTATACCTATCATTATTAACTTGCGCAAGCGTGAAGGAGTGATCCACTCCGAGAAAGCTACAATTGTTTCAGGTATTCTGATGATCGCTTTCCTTTTTGTGGGCGATGGTATACTTAAGCTTTTTGGCCTCGATTTTCAGTCGTTTGCTATGGCCGGCGCTATCATCATCTTTCTGATTGGTTTGGAGATGATCCTGGGCAAAGACTTTTTCCATACCGATCCTGAAATTAAGAGTGGCTCTATTGTTCCGCTTGCCTTCCCGCTTATAGTTGGTGCCGGCACCATGACAACGCTGCTCTCTTTGCGTGCGGCTTATTCCGTTCCCAACATTCTGGTGGGCATTATCCTCAACCTGCTGTTTGTTTATGTTGTCTTAAAAGGCTCTGGCTGGATTGAACAAAAGCTGGGCAAAGCAGGTGCCGATATACTTCGTAAAGTATTCGGCGTTATACTTTTAGCTATCGCTATCAAGCTCTTCAAAAGCAACCTTCCTGTTTAAAAATCAATTTTGAATGAGTGAATTTTGAATAACTGAATAATATTTTCCATTCAGAAAT
Source organism: uncultured Pontibacter sp. (assembly GCA_966250805.1). Classification (GTDB taxonomy): domain Bacteria; phylum Bacteroidota; class Bacteroidia; order Cytophagales; family Hymenobacteraceae; genus Pontibacter. The sequence continues at coordinate 111,271 of CBINIP010000012.1, forward strand.
GATGGTTAAAGTATAAAAGCATTTATTCACTTTACTTATTCAGTCATTCAAAATTCAGTTATTCAACATTAATCAATGATCGAACTTTTTACTGACGGTGCTTCGCGCGGAAATCCGGGGCCGGGTGGCTATGGTACTATACTTCGCTGGAAGCAGCACGAGAAAGAACTGACTGCCGGTTTCCGTAAGACCACCAACAACCGCATGGAGCTGCTGGCTGTAATTGTAGGGCTGGAGGCTATTACTAAGCCGGGCATTCCGGTTACAATTTACTCCGACTCTAAGTATGTGGTAGATGCCGTAGAAAAAGGGTGGGTGTTTGGCTGGCAGAAAAAAGGCTTCGCAGGCAAAGCCAACGGCGACCTGTGGGCCCGTTTTCTGAAAGTGTATGCCAAGCACAATGTAAAGTTCGTATGGATTCGCGGCCACGCCGGCCACCCCGAGAACGAACGCTGCGACCAACTGGCCGTCGCAAGCGCCCTCTCGCCAAACCTGTTGATAGATGAAGGTTTTGAATCAGGCTTGTATAACTCGAAGTAAATCAGATTAATTATGAATCGGGTAGTATGACTTACAATACCTTAGTTCATAATTAACAGATTATTCACTCATTCGAAATTCAGTTATTCAAAATTAAACTCTGTGGCTAATTCATATTTCAAGTTTAAGCAGTTCCGGGTAGAGCAGGCGCAATGTGCCATGAAAGTGTGTACCGATTCCTGTGTATTCGGGGCTTATGTAAACGTGGAGGGAGCCACACGCATACTGGATATCGGTACCGGTACCGGCTTGCTGGCTCTGATGGCGGCTCAGCGCACGCAGGCAAGTATAGATGCCGTAGAAATTAACGCAGAGGCACAAGCGCAAGCCACCGAAAACTTCGCTGTCAGCCCCTGGGCTAATAGGCTGACACTGCACCCGGTAAGCTTACAGGAGTTTGCAAAGTATAACCGGCAACAGTATGATGTTATACTTTCCAATCCGCCTTTCTTCCTGGCATCGCTTAAATCTGATAACGCAGCTAAAAACACAGCCAAACATACCGGCGACCTGTTGTTTGAAGACATACTGGCTTTTGCCCAGCAGCACCTGACTGAACAGGGGAAACTATATCTGCTACTGCCGCCTGCCGAGGCTGCACACTTTGCCGAACTGGCTACTGAGCATAATTTATACTTAGCTGAAACGCTGGAAGTATACACTAGAGTCGGTGGCAAGTGCATCCGCCACATCCAGACTTTTACTTCCCCTCCTGCTACGCCACTTGTAAAGCAATTATTTATCCGTGAAGCTGATGCGGTTACTTATACCTCGGAGTTTGTAAAGCTGCTAAAGGCGTATTATCTAATATTTTAGGAGTTGCTGTTGAGCAAGGGTACAGGTTATTTTATCTGCCCCTCCTAAAAACAGAAGGGCTCGTTATGCTAAACATATTTTTGGTGTGAATCTCCAGATTTGTGACTAACAATAATATTGAATCTCTGGCTAAACTGACCCGCTGGGACAGGAAATGGCAGGATATTCAAGCTAAGGAAATGTGTTATGGCTCAGGTATAAACCTACCCCTGCCCCTCCCGAGAGGGGAATTTCTGCCTTTGGTAAAGTCGATATTATACTTTCATTGCAGCTGTTTTCACCTCACCCTAGCCCTCTCCTCAAGGAGAGGGGACTTGGCTTTGGCTATACTTGATGTTTTAGTTCTATAGCTTCGGTTATAACACCCCTGTAGTCCCCTCAAGGGGACAGTTGGCTGAAGGTCCATAGTAGCTAGCTATCGCGAAGTAAATCCCAGTCCTTGGGTTGAGCGCCTATGCGAGTTTTTCCGGTATCGCGCCAGCGATATTGCGACGATAGGAGCAAAGGAAAAGCTCCCAGCGCGATGCCAAAGGATGAGCCCTCGCGGGCTTGGAGCGAGCCAAAGTAAACTATAATATGATAGGCAGGTAAGACTGAGGAAAACAGTCGCTAGGATAGCAAAGTATCATTAAATGGCACCTATACCCTCTCCTTTGCTTTCTCCTGCTCTACAAAATCAACCCCGTACTGCTTCAGTTCTTCCAGCACTGGTTCGTAAAGCTCGGGCAGTATAGGTATAACAACGCCACGCTGTGCGATTTTACCTTGCAACAGTAGTCTGGCAAGTATGGCTACCGGTAAACCTACAGTTTTTGCCATAGCGGTGTGTACTTCATCATCTCCGATCACAACAAGCGAGGAGGTGAGTTCATGTGGCTCGCCATTCAGCTCATATTCGAACAAATGCTGCATCACGATCATGTCTTTATCGCCTGGCTCCAGCACCCATTTATTCTTCAGTATCTTCTCTAGCACTTGCGCCGGTGTTGCTGCGGCCAAACCAACAGGTGTATCGGTGAAAAGATCCAGCCACTCCAGCTTCTGCATGATTTCGCTTTCTGCATCTATACCTAAATAGTTACTTAACCGCTGCTCTATACTTTGTGATGCATCGGTGGCTGGAGGCAAAAAAGATTCCAGGTAGCTGCGGTAGGTCATGGTGTCGGAGCCTTCTAGGGTATAAGTATCGTCGGTGAGGCCAAGCTGTATAAATACATCCCATGCCTGGCAATAGCCCTTACGCCGCAAGGTGCCGCGCAGCATAGTTGGTATGCCATCTAAACCATAAGGCTCGCGGTAGCTCAGCGAATCGCGGTTGGCGTAACCATCGAAGTGACCATAGCCGACTACATACAGTTCTTCGGTGCGGCGGAACAGCTGGTGGTACGGAATATACTTATAAGTGCCGTTTTCGATATATTTTGCTGTGCCCTGCCCTGCCAATACCACGTTTCTGGGGTTCCAGCTAAACTTATAGTTCCAGGGGTTATTGTCTGATTCGGGTGCAACCAAACCACCCGTGTATGATTTAAAGGATGTGAAGCTGCCGCCTTTTGCCTGTACCTTCCTGATAACAGCCATGGCCGACATATGGTCTATGCCCGGGTCCAGGCCGGCTTCCATAAGTATAATCAGATTCTTCTGCTTTGCCTCTTCGTGCAGCTCACGTAAAGCCGGGGTAACGTAAGACGCCGTGATCAGGTGCTTTTCCTCTTTCAGGCATTGGCGGGCTACTTCAATGTGAAATATGGCCGGCAACATCGAGATTACCAGATCAGCCCAACCAACCTCCTGCGCCCGCTGCGCCTCGTTGTGCACATCAAACACTAACACATCGGCGAAAGGCAGCGATGCCACCATCTCCTGCAGGTGCGTTACAGAAATGTCTCCGATCCTGATCTGCCAATTCTCTTTCGGGGCATTCTCCAGTAAATAGGCGATAAGCGAAGAAGCCGAACGGCCGGCACCAAGCAAAAGTATTCTTTTCATAGTCAGCGTGAGGTAAGGTTTTGACTCAAGTTAAGTATAATGATCTGTAAGGCAAACTCGGTATGTATTGTTTTTCCAGAATATTGGCTTAAATTTAAAGCCCTTTTCAAGAAACGAGACTAATACGCTATTAAATGGCTAGTGAGCTAAACATAAATATCAGCCTGGATGTGCTGGAAACAGTAGAACTAAGCGAACAGGAGCGCGAGGCAATGCAGCTTGCACAGGATGCAGCCAAAGATGCCTACGCACCTTACTCTAATTACCTGGTGGGAGCCACCTTGCTTCTAGAAGATGGCACCTATTTTAAGGGCAGCAACCAGGAAAATGCTGCTTATCCGTCAGGACTATGTGCCGAGCGTACTGCTTTGTTTGGTATGAGCGCGAACCACCCGAACAAAAAGATAAAGCTTATTGCCGTAACTGCCCGCCGCCGCGAAGAGAAGAACTTTTTGCCTGCCATGCCGTGCGGGGCTTGCCGCCAGGTAATGGCTGAGTATGAGCATAAGCAACAAGAGAAAATACCAGTGCTGCTGCAAGGGCCGGATGCTAAATTCTATCGTTTTAGGGCTGTGTCGGACCTGCTGCCTTTCCTGTTCACCAGCGATAACTTGTAGTTAAATTTCTAATTAAGAATTACTAATTACGAATGATGGTATTCTGTATTAGGTAATACCTTACCTTGCTGGAGTTGGTTGCTACTAAATAAAAGCGGCGTCTTAGCTGCATGGAGATTTAGAGAAGCATAAAGCACGGAAGAAAACAGGCAAGTATAAATTTCTGGAAATTATAAAAGTATAACCAAACTTGATGCAGGAAAACAAGCTGACAGTACCGCGCACTGCTCGGTTTTATACTTTAGGAACACCATCTGCTGCAACGCGAAGGCTCTGGATTGTGTGCCACGGTTACGGGCAGTTAGCACGTTTTTTCCTGCGCCATTTCAGTGTTTTAGTTGATCGCGAAACAGTTGTTGTAGCCCCGGAGGCTTTGTCGCGGTTTTACCTGGATGGTTTTTCGGGTCGTGTGGGTGCCACCTGGATGACAAAAGAAGACCGCCTGGCCGAGATAGAGGATCAGGCTAATTACCTGAACCTTGTGTTACAGGAACTACTCAGCCAGCTCCCTCCGGATGTACAGGTTACTATATTAGGCTTTTCGCAGGGAGGTGCCACGGTAAGTCGTTGGCTGGCATCGGGAAATGTGCCTGCACACCGGCTTATACTTTGGGCTGCTTCTTTCCCCGAAGACATTGACTTTGCCACAGGCAAAGAAGCCTTTGCAAACTTACCCGTTGCCATGGTTTATGGCACACAAGACGAATTCATTATGCCCGAATCACTGAGCCGTAAAAAGGAGCTGATGCACCAACTAGGCATTTCCCCTCGCATTTATACTTTCGAAGGCGGCCATACTATACATCCGGAAACACTGCAGGTTGTGAATGAGCAGTTGTAATTTGGATGTAAAATTCTTACTATATTTTATTAGATTGGCCTGTCTTTGATTAGAGGTATTGCGAAAAAGCATAAGTTTACTGTTTATGTGGTAGTTATTCCCAATTCATAAATATAAAATGGACCCATTCTACTTATTCATAGGATTTCTGGTTCTAAGCGCAGGCTTATACTTTACTATTTCTGACTACTACCATTCAAAGTATGGATTCCATACCATAGGGACAGTTAGTAGAGTTGTTGGAAAGTGGAGCAATAGTGGGGGAAATTTTAGATACCTATATTTTCCAATGGTACAATTCAAAACAGAAGATAATCAAGATTTGGAATTGAAGCTCGAAGTCGGTGCAAGTCTCCCCCTTTACTATGAGGGGCAAAGGGTGAAGATTATCTATTACAACGACAAAATTCATCCAACTGGTGCAGGATGGAAAGTCTTCTTCTGGACAGTATTATTAATAGGCATTGCAATTGTGTCATACCAACTGCTTGAATTAGCAGACTCCGGTATTTGGAATAGTTTAGGCTTTTTATGGAACGTGCTCAAAAAGTTACTATAGCAGAAGAACACAATAATATTAATCAACAAAGCACATGAGCTAAGCTTTTACTCATCTTCACGCCATTGTTGGTGTTCTCACCAACAACCCATTTTACGATCTCCCTTATACTTGCTGGTGAAAACACGCAGTAAGGGAATTGTAGAAACGGATTGCAAATCATACATTCAGATTTCTCTAGCTTCCTATAGCCTACTCTCCCATTCACTCACCTAAATCCAACCACACTGGTTATTTTTCCCACATTCCTTCCATTACCACTTCCAGCAGGTTCTGGTCAGGGTCGCGGAAGTAGAAAGACAAATAGCCTTGCCCCCAATCAAACTCCTGCTCAATTTCTATCCCGGCCTTAGCTAGTTTTTCTTTGTAAGGTTGGTAATCGGGTTTCTGCACCTCAAAAGCTAAGTGTAGTTGCCCGGCACCAAAATGAGGCGGCAGCTTCCCTTTCTTCCTGGATTGCGCTGCAATAAAGCACAGCAGCACTGATTCCCCTGCTCTGAAAAACACATGCCGGCCCTTTACCTCACCTATAACTGATAATTGCAACAGCCCATTGTAAAAAGCTTTTGTGCGCTCCAGGTCATCTACATACAGGCACGTTTCCTTTATTTTCCTAATCTCCATGCAGTTTTATACGTTTGTTTAAATTGCACTGCTGCAAAACCGCCGTTGCAGGCTTATCGTTAAAGAGACACTTATTCTGCCCATATTCCACAACACAACTATGAAGCTTATGATCAAAATTTTTATACTTCTGGCGTCGGTGGCGGCGCTTATCGCTTACTTTTTGTTTGAACCATCCACTCCTGCAACTTCTGCCGAAGGCAAGGTAATAGCAACAAGAGGCTTTCAAAGGATTTCAGCGTTGCCGAGCCAGGTAAAAGAAAGTTCGGGTATAGAGGCACTACCGCAACAAGGCCAATATGTTACTCACAACGATGCAGGCAACAAGCCATACCTCTATAAAATTGATGAGAAAGGAAAACTGCTGGAAACTATAAAACTGCAATTGCCAAACGTGGACTGGGAAGACCTTGCTCGCGACAACGAAGGCAACATTTACATAGCCGATACCGGCAACAACGACAACAACCGCCGTGAGCTGGCAGTTTACAAAGTTGATATAGATAATCCGTCAGATCTGGAGGCTATCCGGTTTACTTACGAAGATCAGAAGGAATTCCCACCCTCTAAAAAAGAACGAAATTTTGATTGCGAAGCCATTTTCTGGCATGGCGGCAATATCTACCTTGTATCAAAAGACAGAGGCCAGAAAGAAACAGCTAAGGTATACAGTGTGTCGGCTACGGAAGGAACGCACAAGGCAAAACTGCTTGGCAGCGTAAAAATAAAAGCAGAGGTCACAGGCGCAGCCATCAGCCCGAACGCCGATAGAGTAGCGCTAATAAGCGAAGGCAAACTGTACTTGTTTGATAACTTGAGCACCCCCGCCCAATTCTATGACGAGAAGTATAAAACTATACCGCTGCAGGATGCCGGACAAACAGAGGCCGTTACATTTGCCGATGAAAACACCCTTGTAATTACCAGCGAAGGAGGCAACCTGTATAAGTATAGCCTGAACTAAAACTACTCAGGTATAAAAAAACAGCAGGGCCAGGCACTACAATGCCTGGCCCTGCTGTTTTTTTACTTTAGTTTTTACTTGGTTGTAGAGGCTTCCGGTAATCTGCCACCACGCAGCGCAGGCTTCGGGCTCATCCATACTTTTACCAGTATGCCAAGGCCAATAAGTATAAGTGGTATACTTAGTATCTGCCCCATATTCAGCGCCATCGCATTCTCAAAGTCCTCCTGGTTCTCTTTCAGGAACTCTACCAGCAAACGGAACGTGAACAAGGCAGTAACAAAAATACCGAACAGAAGTCCGCGAGGAAGCGCCTCTTTATACTTCTTCCACAGCCAATATAGCAGCACGAACAACAGGAAGACACTCAGCGATTCGTAAAGCTGTGTTGGGTGACGCGGCACGTGCGAGAACTCGTTGTTACGCACAAATATAAAAGCCCATGGCACATCAGTAGGTTTGCCAAAGATTTCAGAGTTCATCAGGTTACCCAACCTGATCAAGGCACCGCCTAAGGCAACAACTATAACTATGCGGTCCAGCACCCACATGTAGTCAAACTTCTGGCGACGGCTGAAGATCCAGAGAGCCAGCAAAATACCAATTGTAGCACCGTGGCTTGCCAATCCGCCTTCCCATATTTTCAGGATCTCGATCGGGTTGCTCAGGTAATAATCAGGGGCATAAAACAAGGTATGGCCAAGGCGTGCACCTACAACTGTACCGATGATCATGTATAACGTGATCACATCAACATCGCCTTCGGTACGGCCTTCTGCTACATAAATTTTACTAAGTATACGCTGCCCGATAACAAAGCCAAGCGCAAACAAAAGCCCATACCAGCGCACCGATAAGAAGCCAATATTGAAGATTTCGGGATTTACATCCCAGGTAATATAATTGAGGAGATTCATCATAAGGGTGATGCTTAGTCGGGTAAAGTTACGATAAATCAGGTAGCTAAAAAATCAGGCGCCCGAAGTATAGCAACACCAGTATATAAAAAAATGGCCTCTTCAACTGCAAAGTATAAAGAGGCCATTTTGCTATTATAGTTGGTGCTTGCTAGTGCAGATTTTTCAATTCTTCCCGGAATCCCCCACTCAGGATTGGGAAGCGTAGCCAGCTGCGTGGGTCCAGGTTATAGTCGTCGAGGTGAAAAGAGGCTGCATATCGCTCCCGCTTCCATTGGTTACGCGACCACAATGTATAAAACTTTTGCAGGTATTTTTCTATAGTTTCAGCATCGGCAACACCCTCGGTTACCAATCGTTCTTTCACCTGCATCGGCGAGAGGCGCTCATAAAACGCCAGCCGTTCTATCAGGTTAAGTATATCGTAAGGCATCAGATCCTTTTCATCGGTCTGCGATTGTGAAGCCGGACGCAACTCGGCAGTTGGTTGCAGGTTGTTCACGTACTGCAATCCTTCATAGCCTAACTCGCGCTGCATCCAGATCAGGAACTGACGGATAAAAGCTTTGTCTATACCTGCAATCGGTGATATACTTCCAGCCGTGTCGCCATCCATAGTAGCATAGCCAACAGCTGCTTCGCTTCGGTTAGAAGTAGCCAGCAGCAAAGCATTATTAATGTTCGCCAACATCCAGATGCCCGGGGCACGTACCCTGGCCTGTATGTTCTGCAGCGTCAGGTCGTCTTTTTCCCAGGTTAGCGGCCGGTCCAGCACATTTTCTATCTTGGATACATAGCCTTTTACTTCATCATCAATCGTCCAGCTATAAAACTGTGCGTTAATAGAAGCCGCCAGCTCTTTGGCTGAAGTATAAGTATCGTCAGATGAGTTTACTGTGCCCTGGTAAGCGCAGATCAGCAACCGGTTCACAAGTTCCTTCACAGCCTGCTCCTGTGGAAGCTCCTCGAAATAGGCAGCATCTTTTATCCCGAACATTTGGGTTTTGGCAACAAACGGCAGCACGCCCAGTTGCTCCACTCCCCGGCGCACCATTTCAGCAACAGCCACAGCACACAACGAGGAATCGGCACCGCCACTCAGCGAGAGCACAAATCCACGACTACGGCTTTTACGCATATAGTCGAACAAGGCTAGGCTGAGAGCAGCAATCAGTTCTTTGTTTTCGTCTACAGGTGGCAGGTATTGTATGGTTTCTGCCGGCACAATATTATCGCTGAATGTAACTTCGGCGCACTCCAGGTCTACATCTTTAAAAGAAAGCAGCTCATTTCTGGTAATAATATTGCCGCTCTGCGCGATCAGTACTTCACCATCGTAGATCATCCTGCCAGATTCGTTGCCCAGCAGGTTTGCATACAGGTAGGTGCAGTTATACTTTTTAGATGCATCCACTACCAGACGGTAGCGCACATCTGTTTTGCTAAGGGCAAAATGGCTGGCACTAGGGTTAAGTATAAGTTGTACACCTTTGGTCATGTGCCGCTCAGCCGGGCGGTTTGGTCGCCAGGCATCTTCACATATCTCAAAGGCGAAATTTATACCCTGCTCTTCATAAACTAAATCACCAAAAGGATAACTTTTGCCTTGTATAACAATCTCACGCACCTGGTTTGCCGGCCAGGGTGTAAACCAGCGTGGCTCATAGTGTACGCCATCGCGTGCCAGAAACTGCTTCGCCGTAAAACCAACTATTTCCTTGTTCCTGATCACGCAAGCTGTGTTGTATACATCCCTGTCTAGCAGCACATGTACACCTAAACACAAGGTTATTCCATCGCACCACTCTTTAATCTGCAACAGCTTTTCCATTGCTTCATCTGCCACCCAGGGGCTGAGGAACATGTCCTCGCAACCATAGCCGGTGATGCAAAGCTCAGGCAATAAAAGTATATCGGCACTTTTGGAAATAGCTTCCGTGATAGCAGTTTTTATATTCAGCAGGTTATTCTCCCAGTCCATTGGGGTCTGGTTCAGAGCAGCCCCTGCCAATACAAGTTTAGTTTCTTTCATGGGTTTGTGTAACGCAAGTATGCAGAGGCAAGTTAAGCGCAGAAATTAAATTTTGGATGATCGATCAACTGATTTTTAAACCCTGATGCGGGAAATATGTTCACAGAGGTGGCATAAACAAACAAAGCATGCCGTTTGGGCATGCTTGATCATTTATTCTGTAACAGGTTACCTGAATTTTTTAGCTGATCTTCAGAACTTCCAAGCCTTTCTCGGCGGCAGCCTGGTCGGCCTTCTTTTTAGAGAGGCCTACACCAACGGCAATAGGTTTGTCATCAATGTATACTTCGCAGGTAAATTCGGTGGTGTTACCCTGCTGCTTACGCTTTATAATATCAAAGCGGATGTTGAGGTTTTGGCTTTGCGCCCACTCAATAAGCTTGCTCTTAAAGTTAGCAGTAGTATTTACCAACGTATGCAGGTCTACGTGCGGCTTAATAAGCTTATTAAGTATAAAATGGCGAGTAGTGTTATACCCTTTATCCAAGTATACAGCGCCAACCAATGCTTCCAGTGCATTACCATTAACTGATTTATGGCGCATGCCCTGGTTGCTGGTATCAACTTTTACCAGCAGGTTCAAGCCTATTTTAAGAGCAATACTGTTCAGCGACTCACGGTTAACAATGCGCGAGCGTATTTCAGTCAGAAATCCTTCGTCTTCGTACGGAAACTTCTTGAACAGCAATTCTGCAACTACTGCACCAAGCACAGCATCGCCTAAAAACTCCAGTCGTTCATTTGTATCGTGCTTACTGGCAGCAGCCTGGCGCGCAAACGAAGTATGGGTTAAAGCAAGCTTGTACAAACGGACATTATCGGGTGTGGAGCCAATAATACCGGCAAGGGCGCGAATTAATTCTCTGTCTCTAGTAAATAAACTATGGTAGAATCGCCGTACCGGTTTTATAGGACCAAACACGCGTTAGTCGTTCAGTTGTCGGAATAATACAGAAGTGTTATGACCACCAAAGCCAAACGTGTTGCTGAGTGCTACTTTAACCTCGCGCTGCTGAGCTTTATTAAATGTAAAGTTCAGGCCTGGGTCAAAGCTCTCGTCGTCTGTGAAATGGTTAATAGTTGGCGGCACCAGGTTATTCTGTATTGCTAAGATAGAAGCAACAGCCTCGATAGCACCGGCAGCGCCAAGCAAGTGGCCAGTCATTGATTTTGTAGAGCTGATATTCAGCTTGTAAGCATGCTCGCCAAACACAGTCTGGATCGCCTTAGCTTCGCTGATATCGCCAAGTGGAGTGGAAGTACCGTGTACGTTAATGTAATCAACTTCCTCAGGACGGATGTTGGCATCACGCAGCACGTTTTTCATCACATTAAGAGCGCCCATTCCTTCCGGATGCGGTGCCGTAATGTGGTAAGCATCTGCAGACATACCGCCACCTATGATCTCAGCATAGATTTTAGCGCCACGTTTTTTAGCATGCTCATACTCTTCCAGTATAAGCGCACCGGCACCCTCTCCCAGCACAAATCCATCACGGTCTTTATCAAACGGACGAGATGCAGTTTCAGGAGAATCGTTGCGCTCAGAAAGAGCTTTAAGGGCATTAAAGCCACCTATACCAGCTTCTGTTACAGCTGCTTCAGAACCACCGGTCACAACCACATCGGCCATACCCAAACGGATATAGTTGAAAGAGTCTATGATAGCGTTGGTTGCAGATGCACAGGCAGAAACTGTTACAAAGTTTGGCCCACGGAAACCATGTTTAATAGAAATGTGGCCGGCACTGATGTCCGCGATCATCTTCGGGATGAAGAACGGGTTAAAACGCGGGGTACCGTCACCGTTAGCAAAGTTTACGCATTCTTCCTGGAAAGTGCGCAGGCCGCCAATACCTGACCCCCAGATTACACCAACACGATCAGGGTCGTAGCTGCCTTCTACCAGGTTTGCATCCAGCACTGCCTCATCGGCAACCACCATTGCAAACTGGGCAAAAAGGTCCATTTTACGAGCCTCTTTACGGTCAAAATATTTTTCTGCGTCGTATCCTTTTACTTCGCAGGCAAATTGAGTCTTAAACTTACTCGCATCGAAACGTGTAATAGGCGCGGCACCACTCACGCCATTCGACAAACCATTCCAGTACTCTGAAACAGTGTTCCCAACTGGCGTGAGTGCGCCTAACCCAGTAACTACAACTCTCTTAAGCTCCATAAGCTGCTAATAGAGGACAGATAGTAAAAATGTGTAATCTAATAAAATAGAGGGGATATTATTTCGCGTGCTCTTCTAGGTAGCTGATAGCCTGACCTACAGTAGCAATATTTTCAGCTTGATCATCCGGAATAGATACGTTGAATTCTTTTTCGAATTCCATGATAAGCTCAACAGTATCCAGTGAATCAGCGCCAAGGTCGTTTGTGAAGCTAGCCTCAGGAGTAACTTCTGACTCTTCAACACCAAGCTTATCGATGATGATAGCTTTTACTTTTTCTGCGATTTCTGACATTTTTCTTATAGTTATTTAAAACACTGTGCAAAGAAATATATTTCGGAAGACAATATCAAAAAAAAGTTCACCATTCCTTTAAACATAAAAGTTTTGACACTTATCTGCAGGATTTGAGCTGAAGGTTCCTAAATTTGGAAATCTGTACAATTTACATGAAAACACTGCTGCTGGACATCGCTTATGACTATGACTTTGACCTCTATGGAGTGGTTTCATCAAGCAAGGAGTACAAATTAGCCTGGGCATTAAATAAGGTGCTTGGCCTGCGATTAACTAAGCAGCAGGACCTATGTTATGAGTTGTCGGGGAGGCAACGCCTGCTCATCTCTAATTTTGAGCAGAGCACAGATCATAGCACCATCAGGCTTCTGCGCAACAAAGCTGCCGGTTTATGTACTTTAGATAAACCGTACCTGTTACCTGAAATTAAAGAGTATGATTATATACTACATATTACAGGTGCCTTGCAGCAACTTTCTCCCCGCGAATTAATGCAGCAGTTAACCCGCTTGCCCCTTGTGCAGTATGTTAAACAATTCGACCCTATAAAACTGAAGTATAAGGAGTACCTCATATTTTAAACCATGAATATCCCATTTAACAAGACAAAGATCCTGGCTACCATTGGCCCCGCCAGCAACACACCTGAGCGCTTATTGGCTTTGGTACAGGAAGGAGTAGACGCATTCAGACTGAATTTTTCGCACGGCGCCCATGAGGAGCACCTTAAAGTAGTAAACTATGTGCGCGATATTAACCGCGAGCACAACACACACATCGCCTTGGTACTTGACCTGCAGGGTCCTAAAATAAGAATCGGAGATGTTGAGAACGGTGGCATTGAGATCAAGGAAGGGCAGCGCATTAAATTAAGAGCCGATGGCTCTCTAACCACTACTGATAAATTAGCTACCAGCTACAAAAGCCTGGCAAAAGATGTCCGTGTTGGCGATGCTATACTTATAGATGATGGTAAGCTTGAGCTGAAAGTTTTGTCTACTGACCATGATGTTGAAGTTGAAGCACAAGTTATTTATGGTGGTGTTGTAAAGCCGCGTAAGGGCATAAACCTACCTGACACAAAAGTATCAGCACCTTCCTTAACAGAGAAAGACCTGCGCGACCTGCACTTTGGTTTAGATCAGGATATTGAATGGGTGGCTTTATCTTTTGTGCGCCGCTTAGAAGATATACTTGAGATTAAGCGTATAATTGCCGAGCGCGGCAAAGACACTCGCGTGATTGCGAAAATAGAAAAGCCTGAGGCCATTAAGAATATTGATGAGATTATTCAGGCTTCTGATGCGATCATGGTGGCTCGTGGCGACCTTGGCGTGGAAGTAGGTATGGAGCAGGTTCCAATGATCCAGAAGATGATTGTAGAGAAAAGTAACAAGGCTGCCAAGCCGGTTATTATTGCTACGCAGATGATGGAAAGTATGATCGTGAACCCACGCCCTACCCGTGCAGAAACTAACGACGTAGCCAATGCCGTAATAGATGGTGCCGATACCCTGATGCTAAGTGCCGAAACAGCCGTAGGTGCTTACCCGGTTGAAACTATTCGTGCCATGAAGCTGACAATACAAACAGTGGAAAACCATGCGGATGTATTTAATAAGAGCTACGTACTTAATCCGCACTCTGAAACTTTCTATAACGACAGCCTGGTAGCCAATGCCTGCCACCTTGCCGAAGATACAAATGCACGTGCTATTATAGGTATGACGAAATCAGGCTACACTGCTTTCCAGATCGCCAAGCACCGACCTAAATCAGATATCTTTATTTTTACAGAGAACCACCGCCTGCTTAACACCCTGAACCTTGTTTGGGGAACCAGAGGTTTCTACTATGATAAGTTTGAGTCTACAGATGCCACCATCTCAGACATTAAGCAGATCCTGATCGATGGCGGTTACCTGGACAAAGGCGATGTGTTCATCAACACGGCAAGTATGCCTATAAATGAGCAGAAGCGCACCAACATGATCAAGCTGAGTATAGTATAGTTATACTTCATCCATAAATAAAAAGGCTGCGGATGTAGGTCCGCAGCCTTTTTATTTATACTTAATCCGCTAGCTCCTTCTGTTATACTTGCTAACTATATCAGCCCAGCTTAAAAGCTCAAGTATAAAATCAGACACATGTATATAGAAACACATAAAGCCTTACACTTGCGTGCAAGGCTTCCTAAAAGGTATCAACAAAAAATTAAGCTGCAGCTAGGCCGTTTACGAACTTAGCAAGTTTAGACTTGTTGTGAGCAGCTTTGTTTTTGTGGATGATGTTTTTCTTAGCCAAACGGTCCAGCATAGAAGAAACTGTCTTGTACAGTTCCTGCGCCTCGGCCTGGTCAGTAGTGCCTTTCAGCCTTTTGATGAAAGTACGAGTAGTTTTCGCTTGGTATCTGTTACGAAGACGTTTAGCGTTATTCGCTCTGATTCTTTTTAATGCCGACTTATGGTTAGCCATATTATTCTATAAAATTAATTCTTTGTTCCTTTACCTAAATGAGTTTGCAAAGGTAATTCCTTTACAATTAATTTCCAAAACCCCACAGGGATAAAATATTGCAAACCCTGTTTAGCCTTGCAGTGGCGCAAAGATAACGTAAGTATACTTTAGGTCAAGCACTACCACATATTTTTACTGCATAAAAAAATAGGCCGCAGCAGCTTTATGCTACCACGGCCCATTCAGAGGCATTATACCTGTATATTAGTCTTTTTTGGTTTTCACGTCTACGTCAACGTCAACGTCATCTACCTTTTTCAGACGCTGCTGAACTTTATCTTCGGTTTTGTTCCAACGGTCCTTAACCTGCTGCCATTCCTGTTTTGCTTCATCATCCCAGGTTTCGCTCTTGGCATCAAGTTCAGCTTCACGTCGCTTGTACTCGGCCTTCATCTCATTCCACTCTTCTTCAGTGGCAGTTTCGGCACGCGTACTGTTTTCGTCAACCCAAACGGCTGTCTCGTTCCATTCCTGGTTCGCTTCAGCGTTGGCATCGTTCATTTCAGTCTGTGCCTCGTCTACTTCAGCGTTTGTTTCGTTTTGCGTTTCCTGGCTGCAGGCAAACATGAACGTGCCTAGTGCTATAGCTAATCCAAAGGTTTTTATCTTTGCTGTAATTTTCATAGTTTAATAATTGTTGGTTTAGTCTTGAATACGGATAAAACAGAATATTGATATACTACTCCTTTCTAATAGATCATTTTCTGACAATATTCGTAATATAATACAAATACCGCTTACCATATTCATTTATCATGCCTATCATTTCTTCAAAGTATAAGGCCCCTTTTTATCTATTTAACGGACACCTGCAAACTATACTACCGGGGCTCTTCAGGCAGGTGGAGGGTGTGAGCTATGAGCGGGAGCGGCTTATTACACCTGATGATGATTTCATAGACATTGACTGGTCGAGGGTAGGTTCTGACAGCTTGATAGTATTATCGCATGGGCTGGAAGGCGACACTGGCAGGCCATATATACAAGGTATGGTAAAGGCATTTAACAGCCGTGGTACCGATGCTCTGGCCTGGAACTACCGCAGTTGCAGCGGAGAACCGAACAAACTGCTTCGCTCCTACCACCTTGGCGCAACCGATGATCTTGATTTTGTTGTGCGGCATGCCATCAGGGAGGGTAAGTATAAAAGCATCTACCTGATCGGGTTTAGTGCTGGCGGCAACATCAGCTTAAAGTACCTGGGCGAGGAGCCGGAACTAGTGCCGCAGGAAATAAAGCGAGCAGCTGTTTTCTCTGTTCCGGTTGATCTGAAATCGTCTGCCCAGAAAATATCAAGGCTTTACACGCAACGCTTCCTGAAAACTTTGGGCGCAAAGCTGGAGCAAAAACAAAAGATGTACCCCAACGAAGTTAACATGAGCGACTACAGTGTGCTATGGTCGTTCCCTGAGTTCGATGATAAGTATACTGCTCCTATCCATGGCTTTAAGAATGCTGATGATTACTACGCACGCGTAAGCGCACGGCAGTTTTTACCTAATATAACAGTGCCTACGCTTTTAGTTAACGCAAAAAACGACCCTTTCCTGAGCGCTAAATGCTACCCTTTGGAGGAAGCAGAAAAGAACCCAAACTTTTACCTGGAGATGCCCGAAGAAGGCGGCCACGTGGGCTTTGCAGAAGATATGCGTAACAATGTGTACTATTCAGAAGCACGCGCTGTCCGATTCCTGCTGGATGGAGAATAAACTATACTTACTAAGTACCCTCTATATAAGGCTCAGCTGCAACAATACTTAAGGCATAGGCACGAACACAACTTTCTTCGTTTCGAAAAACTCTTCAGAGAAGAAATCGCTGAGGTTATAGATCTTGGTTATCAGCCCGGATTCGGCTATTTCTTCGGCAAGGTCGCCTCCTTTTAAGTAGTAAATGCCTTTCTCTTCGAATTTGTCTTTCTTGAAGCTGTTTGCTACCCAAGGGTAAAAATTAGCCAGGCGGGTAACAGCACGGCTTACTACAAAGTCAAACTTCTCGCGCACCTGCTCCGCTCTTGTTTGGGTAGCAGTTACATTCTGCAAATGCAGTTCGCGGGCAATTTCCTGTACTACGTGTATTTTCTTGCCGATAGAATCCACTAAATGGAACTTCACATCAGGAAACATAACAGCAAGCGGCAGGCCAGGCAGACCTCCACCGGTACCTACATCCAGCACATGAGTATGCTCCGGAAACTGAATTATTTTAGCTATACCAAGCGAGTGCAGAATGTGGTGCACTCCAAGAGCATCCATATCTTTTCTGGATATCACATTAATTTTCTCATTCCACTCGCGGTACAGCTCACCCATTTGTTCATACTTAGCTAATTGATCTTCGGTAAGTACAGGAAAGTAACCTGAAAGGAGCGTGCGGATTGCAGTAGAATGTGGCATAGCCGAATAATTATGAATTAGGAATTAAAAATTAGCTTAAGCAGTAGCAAAGTATAAAACAATGGCTACCACCCCGACAACAGCAACTACGGCCAAGGCCATCAACAAATCGAACAGCAGCACCATGCCAGCATTGCGGTACAGGTTATCATACTTTACAGCCAGCTCACGGTCTACTTTGTGCTTGCTGCGGTAGCGCAGGTGCAGGTATAGTTTACCTAACCAAGTAAGTATAGATCCGGAAAGCACTGTTGTAAAGTATAAAGTATAGTTAAAATGCTGCCTGTAGGTTGCTTTTGCAAAAGTATAAAAATAGCGGCACTAAAAAACAAAGGCCCCCGCTATGGCAGCAGCGGGGGCCTTTAAATCAATAGTAACCTTAATTTATTTTTAGATCAGGTGCTTCTTGTTCTTCACCATGTCATAGAGCAACTCGCGGGCGCGGTGCAGCTGTGCTTTTACAGTGCCAAGCGGCGCATTTAGTTCTGTTGCTATTTCTTCGTAGCTGAGTTCGTTAAAGTAACGCAGAGTTACCAGTCGCTGGTATTTTTCAGGCAGCTTAGCCACCACATACTGCATGATCTCAATCTTCTGGTTCTTGATCGCTTCTTCCTGCGGGTTCAGGTTCTTATCTTTAAAGTCGATGGTGATCTCGTCGCCGTTATCAATTTTAATGGCCGAGTCTATGCTCATCGTTTTTATCCTGTTCTTGCGGATGAAGTCGATACAGTTGTTCGTAGCTATACGGAACAGCCAGGTACTGAAGGCGTACTCCGGATTAAATTTATGCAGGTTACGAAACGCTTTGGCAAACGCCTCGATCGTAAGATCTTCAGCATCATCAGCATTACGCACCATCTTTAACACCACGTGGTATACCGGCTTTTTATAGATACTCATCAGCTCAGCGTACGCTTTCTCATCATTCTCCTCTACGGCAGCCTGAATGAGTTTAAAGTCGTGCTTTGCTTTTGCAGAGAATTGTTTGTTTACTTCCATCTGAATCGTTTATACATTAATACAGATACCCCAAGGAACAGGTAATAAAAAAAGTACACCAGATCTAAAACGGGTAACATTGGCAGCGGTAACTTCTCGCCTAGCCTTCGTGCGGCAAGCACATAAACCGGGAAAACTGCCAGGTAGCGGATACCTGCTAAAGCTCCCAATATAGCTAAATGGCTATTTAAAACAAGAAGTATGATAACAAGTATGTAAAATAGAATGTTCGATGCTACGAATGCTCCTATCCTTCTTCTGTCAGCTGCTCTATATTGCCCGCCTACCGAAAGGTGCCTTCTTTTCTGGATTATCCATTCCCGAAACGTCTTTTTGGGAATACTCGCCGTTTGGCTGTCCTTGCTGATAACAATGCTTACTTTACTATTACGGGCTGCGTCTCGTACAAAAAGGTCATCATCGCCGCCAGTGGTTTTAATATGAGATGCAAAACCTTTGTTTCTAAAGAAACAAGTTTTGGTATAAGATAAGTTTCGGCCCACGCCCATATACGCGCGCCCCTTGTTTGCATGAGACAAATACTGAATTGCGGTCAGTAAGGTTTCATATCGGATAAGACTATTTAAAAATCCTTTGATCTGTGCATATGGAGAGTAGCCAAGTACTACTTCGGTACCATTCTGGTAGCCGCTCTGCATACTCTCTATCCAGCGGTTGCTGCTGGGCATACAATCGGCATCGGTAAACAGCAGGTGCTCGTACCTGGCGGCACGTATGCCTAATGCCAGCGCATATTTTTTCGGGTTAAGATAATCCGGCGTTTTCTTAACCGTTACTACCCTGAAGTTTGGGAACTGCCTTTCGAGCTCATAAGTATAAAATTCGGTATCATCTTTAGAGCGGTCGTTAACCAGTATCACCTCAAATTCAGGATACTCCTGGTCAATGAGGGCAGGCAGCAACTGCATCAGGTTCTCCAGCTCGTTATGCGCTGCCACAATCACCGAAACCGGGTGCTGCACGCCAGGCTCTGGGTCCTCGTGCTTTGCCAGAGGCAGGAAATAAAGTAAAACGTAATAAAGCTGCACAAGCACACAAATACCCAGCAGCGCTAAGAGTATAATTGGTATCAAATTACTGGTGATTATTAAATTGTTGTATCGGCAATTCTGAACTTTGGCTTCGCACAGGCTTCCTTTATACTTTATCTTACCTTGTTTCAGAATTTCAGTTCAAAAATAGCCATTCTTCAGGCATTTCCGAGCCCTATTACGATTTTATAAATGTTTATGGTTTAGGCAGTGTAGTTCGTATCTTTGCAGATTATTTAACCCAAAGCATCAGGCTGCCGGCTATACTATAGGCTGAGGCAGTTGTACGGTACCTGTCACAAACAGGAACCTGCTTTTTCAGAACTATGCAATTTAAATTAATAGCCAAAGACGCTCAGTCAAAAGCCCGCGCCGGCGTTGTACAAACAGACCATGGTGCCATCGAAACACCCATTTTTATGCCTGTTGGTACAGCAGGAACTGTAAAGGCCGTACACCAGCGCGAACTTAAAGAAGATGTAAAAGCCGAGATCATACTTGGCAATACGTACCATTTATACTTGCGCCCCGGCCTGGATGTGCTGGAGAATGCAGGCGGCCTTCATAAATTCAACGGCTGGAACAGACCTATACTTACCGACAGCGGTGGCTACCAGGTTTTCTCGCTGGCAGGTACACGCAAGATCAAAGAAGAAGGTGTAAAGTTTAAATCGCATATAGATGGCTCTACACTAAATTTCACGCCGGAGAATGTGATGGATACACAGCGCACCATTGGCGCTGACATCATCATGGCCTTTGACGAGTGCACGCCTTACCCTTGCGACCATAACTACGCCAAGCACTCTATGGAGCGCACACACCGCTGGCTTCAGCGCTGTGTAGATAGATTTGACAGCACAGAGCCTAAGTATGGCTACAACCAGACACTCTTCCCGATTGTACAGGGCAGCACTTACAAAGACCTGCGCATACAATCGGCAGAAACCATAGCCAGCTTTGGCCGCGAAGGAAATGCTATAGGTGGCCTGTCAGTGGGCGAGCCTGCCGAGATGATGTATGAAATGACGGAACTGGTTTGCGATATACTGCCTGCCGATAAGCCACGCTACCTGATGGGAGTAGGCACACCTGCCAACATACTGGAAAACATTGCGCTTGGCGTGGATATGTTTGATTGTGTGCTGCCAACCCGAAATGCCCGCAATGGCATGTTGTTTACTACACAGGGCATTGTGAACATCCGCAACCAGAAATGGGCCAACGACCATAGCCCGATTGATGCTGAACTAGGAGGTTACGCCAGCACGTTCTACAGCAAAGCATATTTGCGCCACCTGGTACATGCAGGCGAAATGCTGGGCTCACAGATATCAAGTGTGCACAACCTTACATTCTACCTGTGGCTGGTAAAACAAGCCCGCCAGCAGATCATAAACGGAACTTTCCGGGAGTGGAAGGATGTGATGGTAAAGAAATTAATGACAAGACTGTAATTGGAAATTAAAAATTATGAATTAGAAATTATGCGGTGGAATCAACTACATACTTTCTCATACATGCTGATCATTTCTAATTTTTAATTTTGAATTTATAATTATACTGAAGTGAAGCTGCTCGATAAATACATACTGAAGAAGTTCCTGACCACTTTCCTGTTCGTGGTACTTATACTGGTGTCGGTAATCTGCGTGATCGATTTTACGGAGAAAAACGACGACTTTATAAAGAACAATGTGCCAATCACGGAGATCCTGTTTGATTATTATCTCAACCTGATCCCGTATTACGCCAACATGCTTAGCCCAATAACAGTGTTCATTGCAACTGTTTTTGTAACGGCAAAGCTGGCATCGCATACCGAGATTGTGGCTATACTTAGCAGCGGCGTTAGTTTCCGCAGGTTCATGGTGCCATACGTGATTGGCTCTTCAATCATCGCTATCACTATTTTCGGCCTTATCGGGTGGGTAATTCCTAATGCGAACAAAGAGAGTGTTGCTTTCCAGGTGAAGTATGTGAAGAATCCTTTTACCTACGACAGCCGCAACATCCATATGAAGATAGCTCCACAAACCTATGTATACTTGGAGAGCTATAACAACACGGCCCACATGGGGTATAACTTTGCGCTGGAACACATAGAAGGCACTAAACTTACCAAAAAGCTTACCTCTAACAGCGTATCCTGGGATGCAAAGAAACAGAAATGGCATGTAGACAGCTATACACTGCGCACCTTCGATGGCGAAAAAGAAACCATTACAAAGGGAGGAGCCCTGGATACTACCCTTAACATGCTGCCAAAGGACTTTGAAAGTACCTATAAGTTGGAGCAAACTCTTACGCTGAACGAGCTTAACCGCTACATAGATGAAAAAATGGACCGGGGCGCCGATGACATCGAAACTTACCTGATAGAAAAGTATGAGCGCTTCAGTTATCCGTTTGCCATTATTATACTTACCATTATTGGTGTTATTGTAAGTGCACGTAAAGCACGAGGCGGTGTAGGTTTCCAGATTGCGCTGGGCTTCTTCCTGGCATTTATCTTTATCATCTTCGTGATCACGAGCCGTAGTTTAGCCCAGGTAGGTGATATTGACCCTGCCATTGCCGCCTGGATACCGACTATCATTTTCACAGGTATAGGCTTCTTACTTTACCGCTACATACCACGCTAATGCCAACGCTGAAACACTACCTGGAGCTGCACTTCGTAATTTTCCTGTGGGGATTTACGGCTATACTTGGCAAACTTATCACTATTCCGGCGGTAGAGCTGGTATTTCTGCGTACCATGATCACAGCTGGGGCACTGGCACTGATCATTAAAAGAAATGGAACACCGTTCTACCTGGGCCGTGGCAATGTAAGTAAGATCATGGGTGTGGGTGTACTTATTGCCGCACACTGGATGCTCTTCTTTGTGTCGGCAAGGGTATCATCGGTATCTATCTGCCTCATTGGTCTGGCCACCTGCAGCCTGTGGACCGCTTTTCTGGAGCCACTTTTTACAGCCAAAAAAGTAAAGCCTCACGAGATTATACTTGCCCTTCTTATACTGATGGGCCTTTACATCATCTTCCGCAGAGAGACCAACTTCAATAATTTCCTAGGTATAGGTCTGGCTGTGGGTTCCGCATTTCTGGGTTCTGTGTTCACCATCATCAACTCCAGGCTTGCTAAAATTCACCCTGCAACCACCATTACCTGTTATGAAATGATGGGTGCCTGTCTGGGCACATTCCTTTTCTTCCCGATTTACACGGCATCTTTTGCAGAAGGCGGTTCGCTTAATTTTGCTATGACAAGTATGGATTGGGTATACCTGTTGGTACTGGCATTGGCTTGCACGGTTTACGCCTATACAGCCTCTGTGCGCCTGATGCAGCGTATCTCAGCTTATACTATGAACCTGACCGTGAACCTGGAGCCGGTATACGGCATCGTGCTCGCCTGGATCATATTTAACGAGGACGAGCAGGTATCAGGAGATTTCTACTATGGCACCTTTGTGATCCTGTTCAGCGTGTTTATTTACCCGGTTCTGGATGCTTATGCCGAGCGGCGCAAAAAATTAAAGCAAGCCTTTCCAAACGAGGTAGTTATTGGAGAAGATTAGATTGGCCGGTACTTCGCCTTTAAACAAGCCATACACCGCCGAGCCTGAGCCCGTCATAGAAGTATAAACAGCGCCCGCCTCATATAACTGCTCTTTTATAAGTGGCAGGGCAGGATATTTCGGGAACAGCGCTTCTTCAAAATCGTTTTTCAGGGGTTTTTTCCAGGAGCTTACATCCTGCAATAGCAATTGCTCCATATCATACTCCAGTGGTTTAGGCACTATATTGCCGTAAGCCTCGGCGGTAGTAATGTGCAGGCCAGGGTAAACTATAACACAACTATAGCCGCTCAGGTCCAATGCTATTGGCTGAAAAACATCGCCTTTCTCAACAGCCATTACGGGCTTATTGTCTATAAAAAATGCGCAGTCGCTGCCCAGCTTTCTGGAATAATTCTGCAGATCTTCACTTGAAAGCTTCAATTCGAACAGCTCGTTCAGCATCTTAAGCGCAAATGCAGCATCCGACGAACCGCCACCTAACCCCGCTCCCATCGGTATAACCTTGTGCAGGTGCATATGTACCGGCGGCAGGTTATAATCTGCTTTCAGTAAAGTATAAGCCTTAAGTATAAGGTTAGATTCTGCGCTGCCAGGCACCGGTAAACCACTCATGGTAAAGCTATCCTCTTCGGCTGGCAAAATCTCTAAAGCATCGCACCACTTAACCGGGTAAAAACAAGATTGCAGATTATGGAATCCATCCGGGCGTTTGGCCGTAACAGCAAGACCAAGATTAATTTTAGCGTTCGGGAATTGTAGCATGCGCCTTATACTTGTTTTAATGAGCCGCAATCTATAAAAAGGAGGTGAAAAGGCAGCAACTAAATAAATTTACACTCGTCCCCTCTGTTGCGTAAAATAGTAAAATCGTATATTGATGTAAGTTTATATCAAACTGTTGCCGCCCATCGTTACAACAAAGTCAATCAGGTAAGCAAAATTGTTTATAGTTTACCAGAGGCAACATCAATAAAACCTAAAGCTCCGTTTAAGGGCTTTTATTTAATTCAGATCCTGCAAAAGCAAGCTGTAGAGATTACGGCAAAAAGCATATACCATGATACACTATAGGCCTGGTCGAATTTTTCTTTCTGTGCCACACATGGGCGGCCACGAGACAAATTATGTTCAGAAAGCGCTGGAAGATAATTGGGTTTCTACTATAGGCCCTAATCTGCCAGGTTTTGAACATGATATCTGCCAGCACACCAATGCACGCTATGCGGTTGCGCTTAACTCCGGCACGGCTGCCATACACCTGGCGCTGCAGCTATTGGGTGTAAAAGCTGGCGACGAAGTGCTTTGCTCCACCTTTACTTTTGTAGCCACGGCAAACCCTATTTTGTATGTTGGTGCTACGCCTGTTTTTGTAGAAAGCGAGCCCGAAACGTGGAACATGTCGCCCTCTACCCTGCGCGAAGCCATTGAAGGCCGTCTGAAAGCAGGTAAAAAACCGGCATGTATACTGGTGGTACACTTGTATGGCATGCCTGCCAAGCTTAAAGAAATAATGGCCATTGCCGAAGAGTATGATATACCTGTAATTGAGGATGCAGCCGAAGCATTAGGTTCACGCTATAGCGGCCACCAGGTGGGCACATTGGGGCTGATGGGTATTTTCTCGTTTAATGGCAACAAGATTATAACAACATCGGGTGGTGGAGCCCTTATTACAAACGACGAGGAAGTAGCCCAAAAAGCATTGTTCCTGGCAACGCACTCAAAGGATCCGGCACCTTATTACGAGCACTCACAGATGGGCTTTAACTACCGCCTTAGTAATATTTGCGCAGGTATAGGCCGTGGGCAGTTTGATGTGCTGGAAAAGCGCATAAAGCAACGTCGTGAGGTATACAGCTACTACAGAAACCAATTGGCAAGTATAGAAGGCGTATCATTTTTAGATGAACCGAAAGGCTGCTTTTCTAATCGTTGGCTAACTAACATTGTGTTGTCGGAGGAGTTGAGAACAACACCTGAAAGTATAAGACAGGCGCTTGAACAGGAAAATATAGAAACCCGTCCACTCTGGAAGCCGATGCACCTGCAGCCTTTATTTAAGGATAACCCTTACTATGGAGATAACTTTAGCGGACGCCTGTTTTCCCGTGGCCTGAGTTTGCCAAGTAGTAGCAGCCTTACCGAAGAAGACCTGGGAAAAGTAGTTAAAGCATTGAAGCGCGAGCTATTGGCAGCATCTGCCTAAGCTTAATTTTTATACTTGAAATATAGCTCAGGCCTTCGTCTTCATATTTTATCCAGCGCCTGGCTCAGGTCAGCGATCAATTCTTCAGCATCCTCTATACCTACAGATAACCTGATCAGGCCTATAGTTATACCTAGCTTTTGCTGCTGCACCGGCGAAAGCGAACGGTGCGATGTACCTAGCGGATAGGAAATGGATGTACTTACTCCTGCCAATGACGGTACAAACGGAATATTCTGCAGCGCCTGCATAAATCGGTTTACGGCCTCAGTTTCATCTGCAATCCTGAACGAGAGCATGCCGCCAAACAAGTTCTTGCCCTGTTCTTTTGCCACCTGATGTTGCGGATGCTGCTCCAAACCCGGGTACCATACTCTGCTTACCTTCGGATGAGACTCCAGGTAATGAGCAATTTCCAGTGCATTTGCCGAATGCTTCTTCATACGGAGCTTTAATGTTTTTAAACCTCTCGCAGCTAACCAGCTTTCAAACGGGCTCAGGTTTAAACCATACACAACAGCTATCTGCTTCGCCCTCTTGTAATCTTCCTCTGAGCCACATACTACCACGCCCGCTGTTACATCGCTGTGCCCTGATAAGTATTTTGTTACACTATGCACAGACAAGTCGGCGCTCAGAGCCAATGGCTTAGTTATTACCGGAGAAGCAAAAGTATTGTCTATTACCAGCTTTATGCCGTGAAGCTTTGTTTCCTGAGCCAGCCTCTTTATGTCCAACACCTGCAACAACGGGTTACTCATTGTTTCGCCCAGAAACAGCCTGGTATTAGGCTGCACGTATTGTTCTAAAGTATAAGTATCGTTGCCTGGCACATACGTTACGGCAATACCCATTCGTGTTAGCTCCTGCGACAGCAGCACCGATGAACCACCATATATCTCTTCAGCACACAGCACATGATCTCCGGATTGGCAATAAGTTAAGATAGCCGTAAGTATAGCCGACATACCCGAAGAGGTAACTACTGCTCCCGCACCACTTTCCAGCTTGTTTACTTCGTTGGCAAGTTCATCAGAATTTGGATTACCATAGCGGGAGTACATATATTGGCCTCCTGGTTGCTCAAAGTATAGCTCCAGCTCATTCAGGTCTTCAAAAGTAAAAACGGAGGTCTGGTAAATAGGAGTAATTTTCGGGTTGATGTTCGGCATGCGAAGTATAGCTTTATCAGCCTAAATATACTTAGGATTCCGGAATAGAATTATACTGCAGCTGTATTTTTATAAGCTTTCGATTTAGCCTGATATATACTTCTGAAGCCGGTAACTATACTTCTTCGTATGAACAAAAAACGCATTATGCCAGATAATTTAACAGATAAAGCAACACCATACTATACGCTAACCATCAGCAGTATAAAAGAGGAAGTACCGGGCGTTAAGATTTTCACTTTTGAAGAAGCCCCCGCAAACCCGATCAAATATAAAGCTGGTCAGTACCTGACACTGTTGCACCACCAAGGCGGTGATGAAATAAGACGATCCTATTCTATCACTTCTTCGCCTGCTTTAGATGAGCCGCTTGCTATTGGTGTTAAAAGAATTGAGAATGGCTTTTTTTCACGCCAATTAGTTGATCGTGCTGAAGTAGGCGATAAAGTACTTACTACAGGGGCCGCTGGCCTGTTTACCTTACCAGAAAATTTTGCTGTCTATAAGCAGGTGTTCTTTCTGGCTGCCGGTAGTGGCATCACGCCTATATACTCGCTGTTAAAAACTATTTTGCATGCGCATCCAAAGCATGCCGTAGTTTTGCTCTATAGCAACAGCTCTGAAGAAAGGGCAATGTTCCTGGAGCCTCTGCAGGAGTTGGCAGCCGCCTTTCCGGATAGGTTTCAGGCAGAATTTCTATTCAGTAATCATCCGGATCTTAACAGGGCGCGCCTGCACAAAGACCTGCTGAAAGTGTTTCTGCACAGGCTAAGTATAGCTCCTTTTGATCAGGTGTTGTTTTACATGTGCGGACCTGCCAATTACATGCGCTTGTCGTATTATGCTTTGCGTCAGGAGGGTGTACCTGATGATAACATCCGAAAAGAGGTATTCAACACAATAAAATTACCGCCTCCTAAACTTGTGCCACCTGACACAAATGCTCATACAGTTACGCTCCACGTTAAAAACAAAGTATACGCTGTTGAAAGCCAGTACCCTCAGACTATATTACTTAGTGCACGAAAAGCTGGTATTACCTTACCTTATAGTTGCGAGGCCGGGAAATGCGGTAATTGTATTGCAAAGGTACTACAAGGTAAAGTATGGATGTCTAACAACGAGGTACTTACAGAGCGTGATCTTAAGCAGAACCTGACTTTAACCTGCGTCGGATTTCCTGTAGATGGGGATGTCCTACTAGAAATACTATAGCTTAGCTGCAGTTTGCCAAGCTAACTGCAAGACTCTTGTAAGAATCTGATTTTATAAGTAAGCCAGACACAAAAAGCTTAAACAAAAGCGCCTCCTACTCACAAAGAGCAGGAGGCGCTTTCTTATACTTTAGCTCGTACTGTTACTCTATTACTGACTCAGCAAGTACAATAATTTTGTTGTTCAGCACTTCTACCACACCACCATCCACGGTAAAGAACTCTTGTCCTTGTTTGGTAGTGATACGGATTCTGCCACTTTCCATGGTGCTGATAAGGGGAGCGTGCTGGTTCAGAACCTCAAAAGAACCGTTAGTTCCAGGAAACTGAGCTGCATCCACCTCACCGGCAAAAACCTTTTTATCTGGTGTGATTATCTCTAAATACATTTTTATTAGTTATGAGTTTAGAGTTCCGAGTTCCGAGTTATAAGTAGCCAGGGCTTACTCGTAACTCAGAATTCGTAACTCGTAACTAATTTAAAATTATCTTGCTTCAGCAAGCATTTTCTCACCTTTAACAACAGCATCTTCAATGGTACCAACCAGGTTGAATGCTGATTCAGGAAGGTGGTCATGCTTACCATCCATGATCTCGTTGAAGCCTCTGATAGTGTCTTTGATATCAACAAGTACACCTTTAAGACCTGTAAACTGCTCTGCTACGTGGAACGGCTGAGACAAGAAACGCTGCACACGGCGCGCTCTGTGTACTACCAGCTTATCTTCGTCAGAAAGTTCGTCCATACCAAGGATGGCGATGATATCCTGAAGTTCTTTGTAACGCTGCAGGATCTCTTTCACGCGCTGTGCTGTGTTATAGTGCTCATCGCCCAGAACGTCAGCAGATAAGATACGTGAAGTAGAGTCCAGAGGGTCTACCGCAGGGTAGATACCAAGCTCAGATATCTTACGGGAAAGTACTGTAGTAGCATCCAGGTGAGCGAAAGTTGTCGCCGGAGCAGGGTCAGTCAAGTCATCAGCAGGTACGTAAACCGCCTGTACCGATGTGATTGAACCACGCTTTGTAGACGTGATACGCTCCTGCATGGCACCCATTTCAGTTGCCAGCGTTGGCTGGTAACCTACCGCAGATGGCATACGACCAAGAAGAGCCGATACCTCAGAACCTGCCTGCGTGAAACGGAAGATGTTGTCGATGAAGAAAAGGATATCACGACCAGCACCAGTACCGTCACCATCACGGAAGTTTTCAGCTACAGTAAGACCTGCAAGTGCCACACGTGCACGTGCCCCTGGTGGCTCGTTCATCTGACCGAACACAAGCGTAGCCTGAGACTTCGCAAGTTCGCCCATATCAACTTTAGTCAGATCCCAGCCGCCTTTCTCCATAGAGTGAACGAACTCTTCACCGTACTTAATTACGCCAGACTCAATCATCTCGCGAAGAAGGTCATTACCTTCACGTGTACGCTCACCAACACCGGCAAATACAGAAAGACCTGCATAAGCTTTCGCAATGTTGTTGATCAATTCCATGATCAATACGGTTTTACCTACACCGGCACCACCGAAAAGACCAATTTTACCACCCTTCACGTAAGGCTCCAGGAGGTCGATTACTTTAATACCTGTATAAAGTACTTCAGATGAAGTAGCTAGTTCTTCGAAACGAGGAGCCGCTCTGTGGATTGGAAGACCACCTGCACTAACTGGCTGCTGAATACCGTCAATGGCTTCGCCGATTACGTTGAAAAGGCGGCCTTTAATGCCTTCGCCTGTAGGCATTGTGATCGGTGTACCCAAGTCAACTACTTCAGCGCCACGAGTAAGACCTTCGGTAGAATCCATCGCAATGGTACGTACACGATCTTCCCCAAGGTGCTGCTGACATTCCAGGATAACTTTCTGGCCATTGTCTTTCGTCACTTCAAGGGCATCCAAAATATTTGGTAGTTTAGAGTTTACACCCGAAAAGCTAACGTCCACAACCGGACCGATAACCTGGGTAATTCTGCCAATATTCGCCATTTGACTTTTTATATTGATTAACTTGTATAACGGAGTTATTTCAGGGTGCAAAACTAATGTATAAATCTATTAAATCCATGCAACACCCTAAAAACTTTTAACTTATTCAGTATCAAACTATACATTAAAACAAATCGCATCTCCCGGGCATCAGACTGGTAATGCCCGGGAGATGCGATGGTCTCTTGATTAATACAGTTACTGTTATAGGGTTATACGTAGTACCCATCGACCGGGGTCGTTTACAACAAAGCGCACTTCGCGGTCATAAACGGCAGTACCCAGCTTATTGGCTGCTTTAAACCTTATATTACCTTCAAAAGGCAGGTTTATATTATCAAACCCCACAAAATTATTAGATGAAACCGTAGTACCGCTGCTGCCTATAAGCTGCAGGTCATCGAGGTTACGGATGGGCATGCCTGAGTTCATTACCACTATTTCTACATGGCTTCCCTCATCGCTCCTTCTCGATAACGTAGCGCCCTGCACCTCGCGCTTCATCACAATGCGCGTAGATTTGTTCTCCTCTTTTTTAGAAGTTTTCTTTTTCTTCTTTTCTTTTTTTGAGACTTGCTGAACAGAATCCTGCGCCCATGAGTAGCAGCCGTTATCAGAAGCAGTATTAACTTTTATGCCTCCACTTGTAGTTGCCAGACCAGCTCCTGAGCCGATCAGCAGAAAAAACGAAAGTATGTATGCATAGCTCATAATGGTAGATATAAATTGAGAAGAAAATTATTTTAAATTTAAGCTTTCCAAGTATAACTACCAATGTTTTATACCTCAATTTTTTCAGAGGTTTTTCAGCAACTCTATCTGTTCGTCGTTCAGCAGTATATACCTGTTGTTAAAGGGGTTTGCGAAGAACTTTTCGGCAATGATGTATTCGCCGGTGTTCAGCTTATGAATATTATAGCTGAATAAGCTATTGGAACGCTCTATCACCAGCTCACTTTTACTTAGATCAAGTTGACGGCCACAAGTAGTTGTGATGATATCAGGGTTTGATGTCATGGTTGGATACATAGAAATAATATAAGGTAAGTCTCTCTACGAATAAACGTAGTGTAGGTGTCGGCGCTGCAGCATAATTGTATACTTTATTTATCCACAGTTAATTCTGCCTAATTCCAACAGCACATACGTTAGATATTTATTGTTAGGCCAGTACGATTTGATGATAAAACACCGGTTACAGGTGGTAAATTAAGCTTCTATAGTTAATCTTATAAAGAAGACACTTTGTTCCCTAGTTCTACTATACTAAGTATACTTCATGCTGGCAGAGGAGTAAGGCAGTATGACGTTTGCTTTCCATAGCGATAACGATGTTAACTATTGACTATGCGCAAAACGACATTGCTTTATACTTATACTTACGCCACAAAGCAAAGCACTCTCCTGCTTATACTTCAACATAGATGAAAAATTGAACTATAAACTGAAGTAAAAAACTATTGATCAGAAGCTGATAAAATCGACACAAGCCGTGATTATACCTTAGATATGATATGCCAAATAAGCTAAGCTTCATCATCGTTACAGGTAGAAATTTCAGGATAGACAAATTTTTATTAGCCGAAGCCGGAGCCGCCCAATTATTCAAGTAGTTTCTGAAAGGCAGACAGCATCTGAGGAGGCATTACAAAATAAAGAGGTGAATCTCACGAAATTAGGCTATAAAGCCCACTATAATTGTTGCCTAGAGAGACGCGTTATTTAGCAAAAAAGCACTACAACACGGCCCTAATGCAGATTTTAGACTAAATTTTTTCAAAAATTTTTTCAGCAATTGTTTGCAGTTTAAAATCGGCCCCCTATATTTGCATCATCAAACGACAACAGAACGAAAGTTTGAAGGTCGAATGAAGATTGTCCGATGGTGTAACTGGCAACACGTCTGATTTTGGTTCAGAAGAGTCCAGG
>CBINIP010000013.1:0-134922 GCA_966250805.1 uncultured Pontibacter sp.
ACATCGGGGTGCTTTGGCTCATCGAGATTCCGCTGGCCTATACGCTGGCACTTGTCCTTGGTCTGGAAGCAACCGGTATCTTTACAGCCATAGCCATTTGCCACTCCTTCCACGCCCTGGTCAGCTGGTGGTTTTTCAGGCAGGGCAAATGGAAGAAGATCCAGGTATAAAAACGACTGTATGCATCATTTGATTAATTTGTTCGGATTCATACTTTGAAATACTTGCTGGTACACCAGAAATGAAAATCAGATTAAAGATTATTTACTAGCTTTCAATCACTGCCTTTGAGGAGGAAGTAGCATTCGAATCCTCATTTACCAGCTGACATGTATACCTTTTGAAGAACTGAAAGCAAACTGGAGGTCGGGCGAGGCTATTTGAGTGTTTTTTTGCACATATTCTGCACTACGTGCTGGCTACTCATATGTAAAAATAGAGCAATAAGAGAGCTATGGATTCCTATATTTATTACAAATGCTGATGATCATACTTCGGAAATTATAAACAAGCAGAACCTATAAGTGACGGAAGCTATTTCGTACTTTAGGGGTAGCTTTAACAAAGTTTGCTTTAAGTTAGATTAGAATGAAGGAAATTCAGGATATAGTCTTTGCGTTTGAACTGACCCGAAAACAAAAGAAACAAGCTGCACTGGCAACTGTAGTGCATGTGGAGGGATCTTCTTACAGGAGACCGGGTGCCCGTATGCTCGTTACGGAAGATGGGCAGCTAACAGGCGCTATAAGCGGCGGATGCCTGGAAGGGGATGCGCTACGCAAGGCACGGCTGGTGATGCTGGAGAAAAAGACCATGCTCGTAACCTACGACACCACCGATGATGACGATGCAAAACTCGGCGTAGGTTTGGGCTGCAACGGTATCATCCGCATTCTTATAGAGCCGATCAATCCCGAAGATCCTGACAACCCGATCGCCTTTTTTGAAGACTATTTAAGCAACCGACAAACTGCTGTATTAGTAACACTATTTTCGTTAGAAAACAGAGCAGTTTATCAGCCAGGTACATGCCTTTTTATCACAGAAAACGGAAGGATAAGTGGTCAGTGCGCTGACAAGGCGCTGCAAGAAGCCCTGCTGACGGATGCCCAGCACGTATTGAAAACAGGAGTTTCCCTGACAAAAACCTACATCTCATCTGATTCTGCCCTTACCGGTTTTGTAGAATTGCTTAAGCCAGCCGTTTCCATTATAGTTGTCGGGGCTGGTAACGATGCCATACCTGTTACGCAAATGGCTGCTATACTTGGTTGGCAGGTTACAGTTGTAGATGGTCGCGCAAATTACGCTACACCCGATCGGTTTCCTGCTGCTCAGCGTGTCATCGTAGCAAAACCCGAACAGGTGCTCTCCCAATTAACTATGGATGAGCAAACTGTATTTGTATTGATGACGCACAACTATAACTATGACCTGGCCATGCTACGCCTGCTTTTGCCGTTACGCCCACCTTATATTGGTTCTCTGGGACCTAAAAAGAAATTGGTGCGGATGCTGGATGAGCTGCAGGAGGAAGGTATGATTATCACTTCGGAGCAACTTTCCAATGTTTATGGTCCTACCGGACTTGATATTGGGGCTGAAACACCCGAGGAAATAGCCCTGGCCATTATTTCTGAAATCAAAGCTGTGCTTTCCAGCAAAAAAGGTATCTCCCTGCGGGAAAGACAGGATGTCATTCATCCCCGCGATGCTGCTGTGATCGGGCTGGAGGTAGTTGTTAGTAATTCATCAGTAGAAGAAGATAAAGCTGCCGGATCAAGTATAAAAGGCAGTTTTGCGTGTGATGTTTAGCAGCTATAATTAGATATGACAGGTTTGGTTTTATTGGCTGCAGGTGCCTCTACTCGATTAGGGAAACCAAAGCAGGAGTTATACTTTCAAGGCTTTACGCTGCTGCAACGGGCAATTAAAGTTGCGTTGCATTCTGTTTGTTCGCCGGTTGTGGTTGTGCTTAGTGATCGTGCAAAGTATACTTTACAAGAAACCACGGCAAAGGCTATAACGATAACACGAAATCCTGACTGGTCAGAAGGGATGGCTTCCTCTATCCGGTGTGGGTTGGCACAACTGCTGGCTATGGAACCAGACATAACTTCCTGCATCTTTATGGTTTGTGACCAGCCTTTTGTAGATGAACAGTTGCTGAATAACATAGCACAAACGAAAAGTGAGAGCGGCAAAGGCATAGTAGCAAGTTCGTATAAGGATACATTAGGTACCCCTGTGCTATTCAACAAAACTTATTTCCCGGAGTTGCTAGCCTTGCAAGGGCAGGAAGGAGCTAAGAAGCTGATATTTAAACACAAAGAAGATGTAGCGGCTGTTCCTTTTCCCTTGGGATATTTCGATATAGACACCGCAGAAGATTATAACTCACTAATTAATACTGCTCCGGAGCTTCTGAAATAAGCAATCGGCTTGTAGTTGATATAAGATCTTTACTATATTAGTGTTCTAACATAAGAGAAAAACGGATGGCAACTTATAAGCTGCAAATCAATGGCCGCACTTACGAGGCCAATGTGGAACCAGACACTCCGCTACTTTGGGTACTGCGCGACAACCTGGGGTTGGTAGGTACCAAGTATGGCTGCGGTATAGCGCAATGCGGCGCCTGCACTGTGCACGTAAATGGCAATGCGATGCGCTCGTGCATTTACCCGGTATCTGCTGCTGCAAATGCTAAAATCACCACCATTGAAGGGCTGGAAAGTAACGGAGAACTGCACGCTGTGCAAAAGGCGTGGGATGAAGTGGATGTGGCGCAATGTGGTTATTGCCAGGCCGGTCAGATCATGACAGCCACTGCACTATTAAACAAAAACCCAAACCCTTCTGAAGAGGAAATAGAAAATGCCATGAATGGGAATATTTGCCGTTGTGGCACTTACCACCGTATTCGTGAAGCCGTTGCTTTAGCTGCCACCAAACTTAAATAGCCATGTCAGATATAACTACATCAAGCAGACGTAATTTTATGAAGCTTGCTGCCACGGCTGGCGGCGGTCTTATGTTAGGCTTTAGCTGGACCAGCACGCTGGCTTCGGCGGCTATGGAAGTTATAAACGGCACCCAGCTGGCAGGAGGGAAGATCGACTTTAACAGCTACCTCTCTATTTCACCTGATGATGTGATCACCATCTTCTCACCAAATCCGGAACTGGGGCAGAACATTAAAACTTCTTTCCCGATGATTGTGGCCGAGGAGCTGGACGCTGACTGGAAAAAGGTGAAGGTAGTACAGGCTGCCCTGGATACGAATAAGTTTGAGCGCCAGGTAACTGGTGGCAGTGGTGCCGTGCCGCACTCCTGGGAGCGTCTTCGTAAAGCAGGGGCAACTGCCCGTCAAATGCTGATGGAGGCAGCCGCTAAGCGTTGGAATGTCACGGTAAGTTCAGTTACCACGGAAAACGGGATGGTCCTGCACAAGAGCAGCGGGCGCAAGTTAAGCTATGGCGAACTGGCAACGGAGGCAGCCAAAATACCGGTCCCAAAAGATGTGAAGCTGAAAGACCCTAAGGACTTCAAGCTTATCGGCAAGGCAATTCGTAACGTTGATAACTACGAGATGATCACGGGCAAGCCGCTTTACGGCCTGGATGTTTACCGTGAGGGAATGCTGTACGCGGTCATCCAACGTCCGAAAGCATTCGGCATGAAAATTAAATCAGTTGATGCTACAGCAGCCAAAGCCATTCCTGGTGTAGTGGATGTGGTTACATTTAAGAACAATGTAGCTGTAGTTGGTACCTCCACCTGGCAGGTAAACAAAGCCCGAAAGGCACTTAAAATAACTTACGAAGCAGAAGCCGCCCTTGAAAGCTCTTCTGACCACGACCGCATTTTTAAAGAATTGCTTAACAGCAAAGAAGCAACAGTGCGCCGCCAGGATGGTAATGTGGAGGAAGCCTTCAAAAAGGCAGCAAAAGTTGTAACGGCCGAGTACCAGTGTCCATTCCTGTCGCACAGTCCGATGGAGCCCATGAACTTTTTTGCGCATGTGCGTCCGGATGGAGTAGAGCTGATCGGCCCGATACAAACACCGGAGAGAGCGCGAGGTGATGTAGCTAAATTACTCAATGTCGCTCCTGAGAAAATTACGTTGGAGCTAACCCGTTTGGGCGGTGGCTTCGGCCGAAGACTCTATGGCGATTATGTGCTGGAGGCAGCTGAACTATCCAGTATCGTTAAGAAGCCTGTTAAACTTATCTGGACGCGCGAAGATGATATGACTGGCGGTACATATCGTCCGGCGGTGCGCTATCGCTTCGAAGCTGCTCTGGATAGTAAAGGTAATATGATCGGCTACAAGCTACGCGGCGTTGGTATCAACTCCGGTAATCCAACGCGAGAAGATAACTTTCCTTCCGGTTCGGTAGATAACTTACTGATTGATTCTGTAGAGCATAAATCACCCATTACAACAGGAGCATGGCGTGCGCCTATCACCAACTTCCTGGCATTTGCAGAGCAGTCTTTCCTGGATGAAGTAGCTCAGGCTGCCAAAAAGGATCCTGTTCAGTTTCGCCTGGAGTTGCTGGAAAGAGCTAAGACTTCGCCGGTTGGTGCCATCAAGTATGATATCGATCGCATGAAAGGTGTGATCACATTGGCAGCTGAGAAATCGGGGTGGGGTAAGAAAAAAGGTGTTTCGCAGGGCTTTAGCGTATACTTCTCGCACAGGTCGTATGTAGCGCAGGTGGCAGATGTGGTGATGAAAGAAGGCAAACCCACGATTGATAGAATTCATGCTGCTGTAGATTGTGGTATCGTGGTGAACCTGAGTGGCGCTTATCAGCAGGTAAGAGGCGGTATAGTGGATGGTCTTGGCCACGCCATGTACAGCAACCTGACCTTTAAAGATGGTGCACCGGAACAAAGCAACTTTAACAATTACCGCCTGATCCGAATGAAGGAAGTACCAGAGGTAGATGTTCATTTTATAAACAATGGCATCGATCCGACAGGTTTGGGCGAGCCGGCGCTTCCTCCGACAGGCGGAGCTGTGGCAAATGCGATATTTAAGGCAACCGGAAAACGCTTACGTAACCAGCCTTTTATGAGCCAGCCAGAATTTAAGAACGTCTAGATACGAATAAGTAATTAAGCACACTGTCTTGTAGAGGCAATCCTTAGACCAAGGCAGTGTGTTTTTATTCTCAGAGGCAAAGTATAAAACTCTATACTTCCTGTACATTACAGATTTATCCCGTTTAGCAGATCATGTTGGTAGACAGACACGGAAGAAGGATCAATTATTTAAGGCTGGCGGTAACCGACAGGTGCAACTTACGGTGCTTTTATTGCATGCCCGAAGAAGGCATAGACTGGCTGTCGCGGCAGGAGCTGATGTCATACGAAGAGATGCTGCACATCAGTTCCGTGCTGGTTAAGATGGGAGTAGAGAAGATCCGCATTACCGGTGGCGAGCCTTTTGTTCGCAAGGATTTTATGCCTTTCCTGACCGACTTATCGAGGCTACAGGGGTTACACCAGCTTACCCTTACCACCAACGGCGTGCTTACTGCTCCCTTTGTTCCTGAGCTAAAGAAACTTGGCATTCCATCCATTAATCTAAGCCTCGATACACTCGACAGGGACCGTTTTTTTGCTATTACCCGACGGGATGAATTTGCCAACGTGATGGCAACAATGGAAGAGCTCCTGAAGCATGATGTGGAGGTGAAGATCAATGCTGTGGTAATGGAAGGCAAGAATACAGAAGACATTTTGCCGCTGGTGGAGCTGACCAAAGAATTACCGGTAAGTGTGCGTTTTATAGAGGAAATGCCTTTTAACGGCGGCTCTCATCACACGAGCCTCACCTGGGATCATGTGCAGATCATGAACACCGTCAGGGAGAAATATCCTGATATTATAAAGTTACCAGACCCTCCTTATTCTACTTCCTATAACTACCAGATTCCCGGGCACAAGGGTAGTGTAGGCGTAATTGCAGCCTACACCCGTTCCTTTTGCGGCTCCTGCAACCGTATTCGGCTTACACCGCAGGGAGAGCTTAAAACCTGTTTGTATGGTGCCAGTGTGCTGAATGTAAAAGACTTGATGCGTGCAGGTACGGACACAATTTCACTTGAAGCGGCTCTACACGAAGCCATAAGCAAAAAGGAAAAAGACGGCTGGGATGCAGAAAAGAACGCAGCCGGTTTGCCTATACTTAATGCATCCATGGCCACCATCGGGGGGTAAGAATTACCTGAATTACATGATAAAAGTAGAAGAAGCGGAAGCGGTTATACAGGCGCAGGCAAGAAACTATGGTATAGAAGTAGTACCACTGGAGCAGGCGTTGGGCCGGGTTCTGGCCATTGACCTGAAAGCAGATCGTGACTTACCGCCTTTTAACCGGGTAGCGATGGATGGCATTGCCATTAGCTTCGATGCTTTTCAAAATGGTACACGTTCTTTCAGGATTATTGCTACACAAGCCGCAGGTGATAAACCTGTTGAAATTTATACTTCAGAAGCGTGTGTGGAGATTATGACCGGGGCTGCTTTGCCAGCTGAAGTGGATACAGTGATCAGGTATGAAGACCTGGAAATAAAAGATGGTATAGCAACTGTTTTAACAGATGATGTAAAGTTCGGCCAGAACCTGCACCTGCAGGGGAAAGATAAGAAAGCCGGCGATGTAGTGGCTCCGGCTAATAAGCTGATCGATGCCACATTATTAGGCGTAGCCGCTTCGGTAGGAGCGACAGCATTACGGGTAAAAACGCTGCCCAAGGTGGTGGTGATCTCGACAGGCGATGAACTGGTGGAGGTGCATGAAACACCGCTACCATATCAGATCAGGCGGTCTAACAGTTATACCATTCAGGCTGCTTTGCAAAAGTATAAGCTACAGGCCGATCAGCTTCATATTACGGATGATCAGCAAAGTATAAAACAACAGCTAAGCGAGTGCCTGCAAAAGTATGACGTTATCATCCTGAGCGGCGGCATTTCGATGGGTAAGTTCGATTATGTGCCTGAAGTGCTGGAGGAACTGGAAGTAAAAAAACTGTTTCATAAAGTACAGCAGCGCCCGGGCAAACCTTTATGGTTTGGCAAACATTCCAATGGCGTGCTGGTTTTCGCGTTGCCCGGTAATCCGGCATCTACGTTCATGTGCCTTCACCGCTATTTTGTGCCATGGCTGCAGAAAAGTATAGGGTTGCCTCAAACAAAGGTTTATGCTGCTTTGAGTACTGATTTTAGCTTCGAAGCACCTTTGCAATACTTCCTGCAAGTAAATTTAAGTATAAATTCTACAGGCCAACTGATAGCAACGCCACTGGCAGGAAATGGATCCGGCGATTTTGCTAATTTGGTGGAGGCAGATGCTTTTCTGGAGCTTCCGGCTCAGAAAAGTAGTTTCAAGCAAGGAGAACTGTTCCGGGTATGGCCGTTTAAGCCGGTGCTGTACTAGTATAAGTCGTATCAATAAGTTTAAATTGATACTGTAGTATCAAACAAAGTATAACATGAGTGATTTTTCGCACCTCAACGATAAAGGACAAGCCAGCATGGTAGACGTGGGAGGAAAACAAGCCACCCACCGCACCGCCACTGCCAGAAGTATAGTATCATTGCCACAGGAGGTTTTAGAGAAGTTGGCTGAAGGAGACATTCAAACAAAAAAAGGCTCTGTATTCCAGACAGCAATTATTGCAGGTATTATGGCCGCCAAGAAAACAGGCGAACTTATTCCACTTTGCCATCCCATCGGCATGGATAACTGCCAGATCAATATACAACTAAACGAGCAACAGGAGGTGGTGATTGACTGCACAGCCAGTATCACGGCCAAGACAGGTATAGAAATGGAAGCATTGGTTGGGGCCTCGGTGGCAGCACTGACGGTGTACGACATGTGCAAAGCATTGAGCCACGACATTGTAATCAGGGAAACAAAGCTGATTGAAAAGACAGGAGGAAAGCGTGACTTTAAAAGAGCATAAGAAACATAGTGTCATTACCAGGCCATCCTACGGCAACTTTGCCAGAAATGAATGGGCTATACTTGGAGCACCTTGTGGAGCAATCAAAAATTTAGTTGATACTGTCATTACAGCGCTATCGGGCAAGTATACATGTGCTTATGTAGATGCCCAGCATGCTGATGCAGATGAAGATGTTGTCTTACCCGGACGCCTGGCTTCAGGTGCCGTGACAGAATACACGGATCAGATCCATTACCATCAACTTGATTTTAGGAAGGAGCTCAATTCGTTTCAGTTCAGGCAGTTATTTTCGGACACGGACCTTGTGTTGGTCAACGGTAATCATCAGCAGGCAAAAGCGCAGGTAGTGGTAATTGACAACTCTAAAAAAGCTTCCCTGCAAAAACGATTGTCACAGTTATCTCATGTGCAGTTATTTCTGCTGACCGAAAATTCAGACAACGTTTTTGACTTTGTAAAAGAGGCTTTACCCAATTGGAATGAGATTCCTACCTATAGCCTTAACGAAACTGACAAGATTATCTCATTTTTCCAGGAGCAATTACAGCGGGCAAAACCGGTTTTGAATGGTCTTGTACTGGCAGGTGGCAAAAGCCTGCGCATGGGCCAGGATAAAGGCGCAATGCAATGGCACGGCAAGGAGCAGCGCTATTTTATGGCAGATTTGCTGAAACAGTTTTGTGAGGATGTTTTCATTTCCTGTCGCCCGGAACAAGCTGATGAACTGGAT
The DNA here is from genome assembly GCA_966250805.1 of uncultured Pontibacter sp. Taxonomy (GTDB): domain Bacteria; phylum Bacteroidota; class Bacteroidia; order Cytophagales; family Hymenobacteraceae; genus Pontibacter. Next base: position 8,722 of record CBINIP010000013.1, read on the forward strand.
AGCAAGTATAAACCACTGTCAGATACCTTTACTGATCTTGGACCTTACGGGGCTATACTTTCGGCTTTCCGGGAGCAACCTGATGCAGCTTGGGTTGTAGTAGCATGCGACCTTCCATTGTTAAATGCGGATACTTTACGGCAGTTAACAGACAACCGAAATAGCTTCTCCATTGCTACTACGTTTGAAAGCCCGCACGATAGTTTTCCGGAACCACTGATAACGATTTGGGAACCGAAGAGTTATCCGTTGTTGCTTTCTTTTCTAGCACAGGGTTATACTTGCCCAAGAAAGGTGTTGCGCAACAGTGAGATCACCCAGCTAAAACCGCTAGACCCGGATGCGCTGATGAACGTGAACACGCCTGAAGAACTGGAGCAAGTGCAGCAGATACTAACGCAAAGAACACAGCAGATTCATGCAACATAACTTGCTTCGCTATACTTGCCAGATGGCACTACCGGGTTTTACGGAAGCTTCTCAGCATGCCTTGCAAAGTGCTCGTGTGCTAATAGTTGGGGCCGGGGGCTTGGGTTGTCCGGCTGCTCAGTATTTGGCAGCGGCTGGTATAGGCATATTAGGGATTGCAGATTTTGATGTGGTTTCGATAGGTAATTTGCACCGACAGATACTTTTCACCCCGGATGAAGTTGGGCAGAAAAAGGCATTGATAGCCTGCGAAAAACTGCAGCGCCAGAACCCCGGTATTAAACTCGTGCCGCATGTGCTGAAAGTTACTTCCGATAACATTATGGCGCTGTTGCAGGGGTATGATCTGGTGCTGGATGGTACAGACAATTTTGATACAAAATACCTGTTGAACGATGCCTGTGTGCTGGCAGGAAAGCCTTTAGTGTACGGAGCCATTTACCAGTTTGACGGGCAGGTAGCAGTCTGGAATGTAAGGCAACCGGATGGTAGTTTTTCACCTAATTACCGCGATATTTACCCGGAGGTTGATGCTTCGCGGGTGCCAAATTGCGCAGAGGGAGGCGTGATTCCTACTTTGGCTGGGATGATTGGCTGTATGCAGGCTAATGAGGTGATCAAATATTTCACTAAAACCGGTGAATTGCTGTCAGGGAAGCTGTTACTGCTGGATGCGCAAAGTATGCAGAGCCGCATCATCAAAATCGGGAACGTAACGAAAACAAGTATAACTGCTTTACCCCAAACCGAAGAAGTGCCAACAGTCTCTGTTCAGGAACTGCAGCAAAGATTGAATGCTGATGATTATGTTTTGGTAGATGTCAGAAGTAAAACTGAGCGGGAGGTTTTTAATATTGGTGGAGAACACATACCCCTGGATGAGCTGACAAATGACGCCCCTTTCTTAGCTTCCGCAAAACCCGTTATACTTTATTGCGCTTCTGGTAAACGCAGCGGCGAGGCTGTCAAGCGACTTAAAAAGATTTACCCGGACCAGAAAATTTATTCCCTGGACGGAGGTATAAAAGCCTGGCGCGAGCAAGTATAACTTAAGGGTGAGCCGCCACCCATACTTCGCCATCTTCAAAAATCTCCCTTTTCCAGATAGGCACCATTTGCTTTAGTGTATCGATGATGTAGCGGCAGGCATCGAAGGCAGCGTCCCGGTGGGCGGCAGCCACCGCAATTACCACAGGGACTTCACCAACCTCTAATGTACCGGTACGGTGGTGTAACAGAACTTTCTGTACCGGCCATTTCTGCATTGCCTGATCTGCTATTTTCCGCATCTCCTTCAGAGCCATTTTCGGGTAAGCTTCAAACTCCAGCCGCAATACTGTTTTTCCTTTCGTAGCATTCCGGACAGTACCGATAAACACATCAATGCCACCGCAATCCGGTGACATCACCCACTCCACACAGGCCGCAATATTCAAAGGCTCTTCTGTTAATTTTATATCGATCATCTGTACCTCTGTTAACCTCCGCTTACAGGTGGAATAATGGCTACCTCATCCTGTTGTTGCAGTACGTCACCAGCTGTTGCATACTCATCATTTACAGCAATCATGTAGGAAACAAGTTGCTTTAGCCGGGGATATTGTTCTTCCAGCGAAGTGCGCAATTCATTAACAGTGGCCTCATCAGAGAGTTCTATCTCCGTAGCAGAACCACCGAATATATCTTTGGCAATACCGAAAGCCAGTACGTTTATTTTCATACTATACTTAGTTAAAAAAGGGCAGGTGCTTATATAAAACTTCAACACCAGCCACGAAAATAAGAGCTGCAGTCAGGCGGCGTATTACCAGCTGGTTAAACTTAAGAATTGCCACCCGGGATCCAAGCTGTCCACCCACTAGCACCGCTCCGCAAAGCAAGAAAATCCGGACATAATCTATTGAAGATGGCAGTTGAGAGAGCTGCCCGGCTATACCTGCCAGCGAATTTACGAGTATAAAAAGGCTAGCTGTTGCGGCAATTTTCCTGGAAGTATCCCACCTTGTCAGGTTTAGAATGGGAGAGAGGAAAATGCCACCTCCAACTCCAAGCATGCCTGACAGGAACCCGATAGCTCCTCCTAAAAAACTATTGCTGGTAAAGCTTGTTTGATCTTTTGCAATATCTGAATCTTCTGAGCTCCTGCGTCTCCTGACCCACATGAGAACTGCTGCAACCAAGAGGCTGCATCCAAGCAGAACATAAAAAGTATGTTGCTGCATTCTCAGCGATGCTCCCCAAAAGGCCATCGGAACACTTAGCAATACCAGTGGAATCACCTTTTTCCAGCTTACCTGGTTGTTCCGGATGTATAGTATAGTTCCTCCTGTCACTACTACGATATTGCATATCAATGCAATCAATCTTACTTCCTTAAAAGGCAAGGCATATAATGCAAGTATAGCCAGGTAACTGGATCCACCTCCAAAACCTACTGAAGCGTACACAAAGGAAATCGCAAAAAAGAAAAACAGTAGCTCCGGGTGCTCCAAGATTCTTTACCTGTGTTGATTTAAAAGGAAAACCTTAGCCCTGTATGTCGAACTAAGGTTCATGATGTAGTCTGTCGATGCTATTCGACATGATTATTATTTCTTGCGGGAAGCCTTCACCTGAGCTGGCGTAACCGCTTTTGCTTTATTGCCCCAGTTATTCTGGATATAGTTTACAACGTCTGCCACTTCCTGATCAGAAAGGTGACTCTGAGCAGGCATATCCATGTTATACTTCTCCCCATTCACAGTAATCTCACCACTTACGCCATGTACAATAGCTTTGATGGCCCGATTTGGGTCTTTCATAAGGTTAGTAGATTTTGCCAACGGCGGAAATACACCAGCTACTCCTTCACCACCTTCCATATGGCAGCTCTGGCAGTTAGCAATGTATACTTGCTTGCCTCTTTTAACGCTATCAGCTAGCGGATCTGTGCCCGCAGTAGTAAAAATATAACCTGTGGTAAGCAGAACAGGTAATAAAAGCATTTTAAACATAAGCAAAGTGTTTGTTAGGCTAATATAGGTAAAATATATCCAGTGACACCAAGGATAAGTGAGGAAATCTCACTGCCTTTCTTCTAGTCATAACCTGGGACTACTTCGTTTACTCTCTATTCCCTTAAGCGTAAGGGTGAAAAGGACTACTGCCCATGCCTGTTACTAGCAAGTTCAGATAGTCTTATAATTTTACCTTATGTTCAATAGGAAAAGGATAAGGAGCTACCGGATCCATCCATGATTCGGGAATTCTTCCGGGCACTCCCCTATAATGATTTTCAGTAACAGAACAAAAGCATAGCTACCTCTCCAAGCTAACTGTTAATCAGAGGGTCCCTGGTTTGAGCCCAGAAGGGTAGCTTGAAAATCAGTCACTTACAGATAAAACCGCTAAGAGGCTTTTTTATGTAAATACAATTTGCATACAACTGTATGTTTATTTTCTGATAAAGCCTCTCATTTAGACGTGTTTTGCTCCCTTTTATGCTTAAAGTGTCTGCAAGTAAAAACAATTAAATTTTAACGTATATTTCTCGAAGAACAGCATTTACAAGAAAATAAGGCCCTTTTCAGATTTTGTTGTGATTTGGTTTACTTTACTGGGTTTGTCCTGGTGTATAGGACTGGTTAAAACAGGGCTGTGGTTGTTCCGCATTAGTGGCTAAGGTCTGAGCTTTTCTTAGGCTGCTGTGAAGCAGCAGGTATTTGCAATTCTTTCACAAATAACCGTTCTAAATCCGTTTTCTTGATTATAGTGCGCTTGCCAATTTTTGCAGCAGCTAGCTCATTAGTTTTTATTGCTCTCCAGATGGTCCATCTGCTAACTCCAAGTAACTGGCAGGTCTCGGTTATACTTAAAAATTCTTTTGCATTAAGCTCAATTATCGGAATTAACTTAACCGTTTTTGTCTGTTCGTTACTGGAGTCAATTTTATCCTGCTTTTGCCTTGCTTTATAAGCTCTTTTTGCGCAGTCGTCACCGCAAAATTTAGTAACAGTGGTCTTTGCAATAAATGCTTTTCCGCAGTGCTGGCATATACGCTCTATTCTGATGTTTGAACTCATGGTGCTGGTTGTTGCAATGTGGTGCTATAGGTAGCTATACGTTGCTATATGTTGCAAGATTTCTCCTTGAAATTTAATTGTGGGTAAATTAGAGGATTGAGGTACAAATGAGGTACAAATAGTTTCTAAATAAACTAATTAAAAACTATAGTAATCTATAAATACATGAATGATAAAAGCCCATAAATGATGAATCTATGGGCTTTTATATAATTTTAGTATCTGTTTACTTTGTGGGTTTACTTTCCAATGCAGAACTTAGTAAAGATATTGTCCAGCAAATCGTCTGTTGTGATCTCACCCGTGATCTCGCCTAAACTATAAAGAGCGCGGCGAATGTCGGCGGCTACAAGGTCGCCGCTCATGCTAAGGCCAAGGCCGTTAAGTACATCATCCAGCGCTGTATAGGTTTTGTTCAGGCTGTCTACGTGACGGAGGTTTGTAACTATAGTTTGCTGCTGGGTGTTCAGTTTGCCCAGGTTTACCTTATCTACAAGCGCCTGCTTAAGGGCATCCATATTAGCGCCTGCCGCAGCGGATATCTGTACCATGCCTTCTATACCTTCAAAAGCAGCCAGCACATCCGAAGTGGCTTCGTCTATTTTGTTGGCAACCGGAAGCAAAGGCAATTTTTTAGGGTTTAACTTCTCCAGCTCTTCCTGTACTTCCTCGGGTGTAGTGGTCATCACATCGAACAGGTAGATGATGAGCGAGGACTGACTCAGTTTCTGCATCGTACGCTCCACGCCAATGGCTTCTACTTTGTCAGTAGTTTCGCGCAGACCGGCTGTGTCGATGAAGCGGAAGGTGATGCCTTCGATGTTGATCTCATCCTCGATGAAATCGCGCGTAGTGCCAGGTACATCCGAAACAATAGCTTTTTCTTCATTCAAGAGCTCGTTGAGCAGGGTAGATTTACCAGCATTCGGTTTCCCAACAATCACAGTAGGCACACCGTTCTTGATCACGTTACCCAGCTCGAAAGACTTTAATAGTTCACGTATTATCTTCTGGATGTTAAGTATAAGCGTACGAAGTTGATCACGGTCAGCAAATTCTACATCTTCCTCGCCAAAGTCCAGCTCCAGTTCGATCATTGAAGCGAAGTGCACCAGCTCGGCACGCAGGCGCTTAATTTCTTTCGAAAAACCACCACGCATCTGTTTCATAGCCACTTCATGAGAGAGGGCAGAGTCAGAAGCAATCAGGTCGGCTACGGCTTCGGCTTGAGCCAGGTCGAACTGGCCGTTTAGGAAAGCACGTTTTGTAAACTCACCAGCGTTAGCCAGTCGCGCGCCATGCTTCAGAAGCAGTTTTATAATTTGCTTTACTATAAAATCGGAACCATGGCAGGATATCTCCACCACATTTTCTTTTGTGTAGGAGTGAGGTGCCACAAACAGCGACACCAGTACCTCGTCTACGATCTTACCCTCATCGCGAATAGTGCCGAAATGGATGGTATGGCTTTCTTGTTTGGTTAAGTCTTTGCCTTTGAAAATGCTGTTGGTGATAGTGATAGCTTCGGGACCAGAAAGCCTGATAACAGCAATGGCTCCTGTACCGGACGCGGTGGCTACGGCTACTATGGTATCGTTAGTGAGATTATGGATCAAGGTAATAATGTCTTGTTTGTAATGTATTTACAAAGGTACTATAAGTTGAGGAGGATTTGAAGAAGAAGGTTTTGAAGTATAAGAGCCATAAATGCTTAAAAGGATAATGATTCTGATTAGCGCTTCATAGTTGTTTGTCTTCCTCAGTCTTACATGCTCATCGTTTTATAGTTTACTTTGGCTCGCTCCAAGCCCGCGGGGGCTCGTCCTTGGTATCGCGCGGTGTGCCTGAAGCTGCTCCTCGCTCCGCTGCGGGCTGCCACTGTCGTGGCACCGCAACATGCACAAGGCGCTCAACCCAAGGACTGGGAACAGATTCGATAGCCAGCTGCTATGCAACTGGAACAAACTCCCCCTTTGAAGGGGGCGAAGGGGGATGTTTATACTTGACTACAGAGCAGAGACCTCAACCAGGTGCACCAACTGACGATTCGATGTTTGAGCGTTCAGTGAGCGGGGGTAGGGGCCCTCGATAAAAGAAGTGTCTTGATTTTTTGCTTCCTTTTTTATCAAGGAAAAAGAAAGGCCCGCCGGCGAGGCAAAAGCTCAATCAAAGCATAGAAGTTGAAATTCAAGCTTACCGTTTGAGAAGAATCCTCAAACTCTCTTCCTTAGTCAAGGAGGGGCTGGAGTGGTTTGGCCAAAGCAACTATAAAACTATTACTTTGCCTCTTTCTTCTCGTACTCCTGCCAATTCATGGTTTTATGGTAGTTCTCGCCGAAGTACCTTAAGATCTTATTGAAGGCAGAAGCATCAAGATAGCCGGGAACAGGTGTGAGCATATTGAATTGCTCGTCGAGGTAAACGGTTGTCGGGAAGCTCATTTGACCTTGTAGTAAGGCAACAGCAAGTTCGTGGGCTTTGTATTCTGGTTTATACTTATAAGTGTGCCCGTTTAGAGTTATCGGGTCTTTGCCTTCGGCATCCAGTTTAACAGCATAATAATGCTTGTTTACATATGCTGCCACTTTAGGATCTGAAAAGGTAGACTTATCCATCTTTTTGCACCAGCCGCACCAATCGGTGTAAACATCAATAACTACTTTCCGGGGTTGTGTTTTGATCTTGGCGGCAGCTTCTTCCATTGTCATCCACTTTATCTTTTCTTCAGGAGCTTTAACAGTTTTAGCTTCAGGAACTGAAGTATAAGAAGTATATAATGTAAAGCCGCTAAGTGTGAAAAGTATAACCAGCAGAGGCAGGAAGAATAATCTATAGCGCATAATTAAGTTTAGTCTTTATAAAACGACGGTAACTGTAGTTCTTGTATCCGCTGAACACTTAAACAGGTGCTTATAATTCCGGGGTGAGCGCAGCAACCGGTGCGTGCTTCTGCTTTGTAAGAAGCCCCCGGGATGGTGAGAACAGGAAAGCCAGCAAAAACTCAAGTCCGGTTACTGTGGCAATGGCGCCTGCAATAGAACCATCAAGCCATACTGCCAGGTAATAGCCTGCTGCCGAAGCAAGTATACCAAGTATAACCGAAAGTATAAGCTTCATCTTAAAGTTATCAGTGAGCAGGTAAGCCGTGGCAGGCGGAGCCACCAGAAAAGCCACAACAAGTATAGCTCCCACAGATTCGAAAGACGCCACTGTAGTGAGCGAAACAGCCGTCATCAGGAGGTAATACCATAAGGAGGTTGAAATTCCAATAGCTGCTGCAAAGGCAGGATCGAAAGAAGTCAGGAACAGCTCTTTGTAACCCATGTAAATGAACAACAGGATAAGTATAGTTACTACCCCAATGGTCCAGATGGTGCGCGGGCCGAAACTTAAGCCATCATCAGTCAGCCAGAGATCGAGTGGAACGTATGCAATTTCTCCGTAAAGCACGCAATCCTGGTCCAGATCCACCTGTCCGGCATATATGGAGATCAGTATGATACCAATGGCAAAGAGCGAGGTAAAGGTTACGCCAATAGCAGCATCGGCCTGTACGCGGGCATAGCGGTGGAAGAACTCGATGAGGAATGTTGTAACTACCCCAAGCAAACCGGCACCTACCAGCATCGGGAAAGTTTCGCGGGAGCCGGTAAGCAGAAAAGCGATCACAATGCCGGGCAGTACCGCATGTGAAATAGCATCGCCTACCATAGCCATGCGGCGCAGGATCAGGAAGCAACCCAGCAAACTGCAGCAAGTTGCCACTAAAGAACCCGTAAGTATAATCCAGAATGCGTTCACTTTTTCAGTAATCAGTTTTTACAGTAAACAGTAATCAGTTATCAGTGACCAATAAACATCTTCAATTCCTAATTGTTAATTCGTAATTCAGACTAGGGTATCCTTGAGCTGTGCGGGTCTAGCTCCGGGAAGTTAAGCTCTTCTAAAAGCTTTTGCTCCAGTTCAGGGGTGATGATGTGTTCTATGGTTTCGGCATCTTCATGCACGTGGTCAGAAGCCAGGTGCAGGTACTGCGTCAGGTATAATTCCCAGAGACGGTGCAGGCGTACTACCCGTTTACCTCTTTCTTCACCGTCACTGGTCAGTACCCATGCAGCTTTTTCTTTCTGTACATACCCTTTGTTGCTTAATTTTTGCAGCCCTTTAAGTGCCTGTGCTTTGGGTATACTACGGAGTTGCAACAATTCTTCTATAGGTCTTGAAGTATGAAAATCCTGCTTCAGTTCTCCGGCATGGTAAAGTAACTTGAGTAAGTTTTCTTCCAGCATTTGCTGTTTGTTCCGGCGCTGCCTCAAAATGCGGGAAACCCAACCACGCCCCGGTGCAAATGCAAAAGACAGTATAGCTATCAGAGAAATGATGAGCACGATCCAGGGACCAGTAGGCATGGAAGGCGCTGTATAAGAAACAAATGCACCGGCTATACCTGAAAAAGCTCCCATCAGGGCGGCCAGTACCAGCATCAGTTTCAGATTTTCGGTCCAGAAACGGGCGGCAGCGGCGGGTGTGATAAGCATGGCTGCCATCAGTACAACACCTACCGCCTGAATGCCAACTACAACGGCAAGTACAGTAAGCGTAGTCAGCAACAGCTCGAGTGCCCGCACCGGGTAACCTATGGTTTTAGCATATGCCTCGTCGAAGCAGAGGAGCATAAGCTCTTTGTAAAAGAAGATGGTAGCCAGCAGCAGGAGCACAGCCACAGCACTGAAAATCAGAAGGTCCTCGCCGATAAGGGAAGCAGCCTTACCGAACAGAAATTTATCTAATCCGCTTTGCGCTGCATTACCCGAGTGTTGAATTGATGTAAGCAGCAGGATTCCGATGCCAAAGAAAACAGAAAGTACCAGCCCAATGGCAGTGTCTTCTTTAATGCGGGAGCGGGAAGTAATATAATCGATGACAATGAGGGAAAGCCAGCCTGTTATAAAAGCCCCCAGCAAAAGTATAACAGGGTTTTTTGTACCTGAAAGTATAAATGCCAGGCAAACTCCGGGAAGGACCGAATGGGCAACGGCATCACCAACAAGGGCACGTTTCCGGAGCAGCGTAAAGCAGCCAACAACCGCGGAGCTACCGGCCAACAGCACCGAGCCAAGCGTTACATACCGTATGTTGGCATCTGCAAAGGAAAAGAACTCCAGAAACTCCTTCATTTTGATTTTGTATAGATTAGCAGCTTCATCAAGGTTTTGCTTTCGCTTCTCTGGTAGGGAATTCCTGCTTACGTAACAGATCGCCTACTTTGGTGAGTACAGTAAGTTTGCCGCCATAGGTTTGCTCCAGCAATTCCTGTGTCAGTACTTTATCAGTGGGGCCGGAGGCTACCAGGCGCATGTTCAGCAGCACGACCCAGTCAAAATATTCGGCAGCCGATTGCAGGTCATGGTGAACAACAACTACCGTTTTGCCCTGGTCGCGCATGGTGCGGAGCAGTTCTATAATGGCTGTTTCGGTTGCAATATCTACACCGGCAAAAGGCTCATCCATAAAATAAATGTCGGCATTCTGTGCCAGTGCCCGTGCCAGGAACACGCGCTGCTGCTGGCCACCGGAAAGCTGGGAGATCTGCCGTTTGGCGAAAGCCTGCATACCTACTTTTTCCAAAGCCTCCATGGCCGCTACTTTATCTGCTTTACGGGGACTGTTGAAAAAACCAAGCTTACCATAACGACCCATCAGTACCACATCGAACACTGACGCTGGAAAATCCCAGTCTACCGATTCGCGTTGTGGTACATAGCTGATGCGGCCGCGAACGTTTTTAATAGGCTCGTTGAAGATGCGCACATAACCACTGCCGGTTGGCAGCAGGTCCATCATGGCTTTTATCAGCGTAGATTTCCCGGCACCATTTGGCCCGATAACACCCACAAGCGCACCGGCAGGTAAGGTCAGGTCCACATCCCACAGCACGGGCTTACGGTCATAACTTACCGTTAAGTCATGTACTTCTACAACCGGATTATCTACTTGAAGTATCATTTGTAATCATATTTTATTTTAAAGCCCCTACAATATTGCTGACATTGTAGCGCACCATACCTTCGTAAGTGCCTTCTGGTGTTCCTGCAGCGCCAAGCGCATCTGAATATAAGGTGCCCCCGATCTTTACCTTGTGGCCGCGCTTCTTACAGCCCTGCACCACAGCCTCAATTGCCTTAGGCGATACCGAAGACTCTACAAACACAGCCTTCACATTGTTGTCAACTATAAACCTTACCAGCGACGACACATCCTGCAAACCAAATTCCGACACCGTAGAAATTCCCTGGAGCCCTTTTACCTGTATTTTGTAGGCTCTGCCAAAGTACCCGAAAGCATCGTGCGCCGTGATCAGGATGCGTTGCTTAGCAGGTATAGAGGCAATCCGTTGCTTAGCTTCGGCATCTAGTGCAGATAGTTTTTTAAGATACTCTTCAGTTCTCTGCTTGTATAGGGCTGCGTTCTGAGGATCCTTTTCCTGTATTTTTATGCTCAGGTGTTCTACTACTTTCTGCCAAAGCGCTACATCAAACCAGATGTGTGGGTCGTGTGCGTCCTGGAACTCCGGCAGGCGCAGCAGGTTCTCTTCCGGTATACCATCTGCACCAGCTACTACACTCTTAAAGCGGCTCAGCTTTCCTAATACTTCCCCCATTTTACCCTCCAGGTGCAGGCCGTTATAAACTATAAGGTCAGCATCTGTAAGCTTATTCAGGTCGCCCTGGGTTGCTTTATAAAGGTGTGGGTCTACGCCACTGCCCATCACAGCTTCCACATCGGCTGCATCGCCGGTTATATTTTTAACTGCATCTGCCAGAATGCCTGTAGTGGTAACCACCCGAAGCTTTTGCCCCGGCGCTACCGGACCCTGATCTATTGCCTGTTTGCAACTGCCAAGTATAAACAGCGGCAGGCAAAACAGCAGGAGAGAGCGAAAGAGGTGCATACAGATCAGGCAGATAAAAATATGTTCTTCGACACCTCCTGCGATACCACCAGGTTTTTCTTGTCTTCCAGGTTTATCTCCAGCGAGTTATCGTAAGCAATCCTGTCTATCACTTTAATCTTAGCGCCCAGGTAAATACCCATCTTGTCCAGGTACTGCAGGAATAAGGGCTGCGAATCGTTAACTCCTACCACAACACCCGAATCGTTAACAGCCATGTCGGAAAGCAGTTTTTGTACTTTCACTTTCATATGGCCGTCTTCAGAAGGTATAGGGTCGCCGTGCGGATCGAACTTAGGGTAGCCTAGGAACTCATCGAGGCGCTTAACCAGCAATTCGGAGCTGATATGTTCTAACTCTTCGGCTACTTCGTGCACTTCGTCCCAGTTAAACTTAAGCTTCTCTACCAGGAAAACTTCCCAAAGCCTGTGCTTCCGGATGATCTGCAGAGCAGTGCGCTCGCCCTGATCTGTCAGGGATACGCCTCTGTATTTCACATAGTGCACAATGCCTTTCGAACTCAGCTTACGAAGCATATCTGTTACAGAAGCAGCTTTGGTTGCCAAGACATCGGCAATGGCATTAGTGTTTACTTCTGCCAGTCCTGAAGCCGATAGCTTGTAAATCGTCTTGATGTAGTTCTCTTCGGTAAAACTGTAGCTCATTTTAGTCAATTACGAATTATGAATTATGAATTATGAATGAGTTTTTCTCTGCATTCGTAATTCATAATTCATAATTCAGCATTCATAATTAGTTATATTACCAGCGAATAAGCGCCGAGCCCCAGGTGAAGCCACTACCAAATGCGGCCAGGCAAACCAGGTCGCATTCTTTAATGCGGTTCTCTTGCACAGCTTCGCTAAGGGCAATTGGCACAGAGGCAGCAGTTGTGTTGCCATACTTCTGGATGTTGCTCATTACCTTATCTGCCGGTAAACCCATCTTCTGCTGGATGTATGAAGTAATGCGCAGATTAGCCTGGTGCGGTATAAGCATATCTATATCAGATGGCTTGTAACCGTTTTTGTTCAGAGCCTCCTCAATTACCTCCGGGAAGCGGGTAACTGCATGCTTAAACACCAGGTTGCCGTTCATGTAAGGGTAAATGGTGCCCTGATCAATCATTTCGTGAGTTAGGCGGTTGTTCTTGATGCTGCCCGGGTCAATGACAGCCAGTTCTTCAGCAAACTCGCCATCAGCGTGCAGGTGCGTAGAAAGTATACCTCTTTCAGTACTCTCAGATGGTGTTAGTACAGCAGCTCCTGCACCATCGCCAAAAATCACCGACACGCCACGACCCCTTGTAGAAAAGTCGAGGCCGCTGGAGTGGATCTCAGAACCAACAACCAGCACATTATCATACATACCTGTTTTAATGAACTGATCGGCAACGGAAAGAGCATAAATAAAGCCCGAGCACTGGTTGCGAACATCAAGTGCAGGTATCTCTTTCATACCTAATTCGCGCTGCAGAAGCACACCAGAACCTGGGAACATATAGTCCGGGCTAAGGGTTGCAAAAACAATCATGTCTATATCTGCAGCATCCAGGTTAGCCATTTTGAGAGCTTTAGTTGCTGCATTAGCACCCATGTTGGCTGTTGTATCAATACCTTCCTGAAAGTAACGTCGCTCTACTATACCTGTGCGCTCACGGATCCACTCATCAGAGGTATCCATAAGTTTTTCCAGGTCCTTGTTTGTTACTATTCTTTCCGGTACGTAATGGCCAATGCCAGCTATTTTTGAATTTCGCATACACTTATAGTTAATGATCAAATATACTATATTTTCTTGTCTTTAGATTCGTCTAAAAATATTTTTCTTTACCTGTGTCAGTAATTTTTTGTAGAAGCTTTCCCATTAGTGCCAGCAGCTTTTTGTCTTCCTGTTCCCAAAACACATTGGCAGGTACACCAGCCGAATAGTACGTACGTTCGAATAGTTGCTGAAGTATAACCGCAGCATCGAACTGTGCAAAGTTTATGGAGATGCCTGCCTGCGCTTGTTCCAGTAACTGGTGCCAGAGCGGATTTCGTTGCACCAGCATGGGGAGGGCATGTGCCATATACTCGTACAATTTAGTGGGTATGCAACGGAATGTACTTTCGTTTGGCTGGTAAGGCAGCAAGGCAAGGTGGCTTTGCTCGATCTCGGCAATTATCTGCTGATGCGGTACCAGGCTTGGACCGCCAATTAACCTGATATAAGGTTTATCCTGCAATGCCTGCCTTAGTCTGTTTAAAGTATGAGTTTGTGCACAATAACCTATGATGGTTAAACTGATTTGTGGGTATAAAGTGTGTAGCTGTTCAGTTAGATTTATAGCCTCAAATACCCCATACACCTCCGATATCGTGCCGCTGTAGAGCAGTTTTAAGGGCTGACCGGGTATGAGTTTTACTGGCGTAGCAGGCGTCGTATATTTTGTTCTAGGCTTATACTTGTTTTCCAGCAACGTGTATCTGTCATCTAAAAAAGTCAGTTCCTGTAAATAACTTTTCTCGGCTACCAGAAAGTGATCTACGGCAGGTGCTGTGAATTTCTCTATACTTCCCACACCGGCAGCAAGTAGCTCTTTTATGCCGGAAGTGTAGCTGTTTTGTGCCCGTAGGTTCAGGGTATAGTTTTCCTGGATGTCGTAAACCAGTTTGCAGGTATATAGTTTTTTGTAAAGAGCGCTAAGAGCCAGTAACTCATGTGTTGTAACTATAATAATATCCGGCCTTACTTTCAGGAGCAACCTCCAGTAAATAAGCTGCGCCTGTGCTCTACCCAGGCTTAACCTCCGGAAGCTGAATACAGGGTAGAAGCTGATGTTTGCTGGTGCACCAGCGGGGGAAGGAGCCTGATATCCGGCAATATGTATACTTATGTGCGGCAGTTTGCTTAACGATAGCCCCAGTTTTTCATACATGCGAGTATCGTTAATAGGTTTTAGCAGCGAGGCAAGTAGTATTCTCTTTTCAGACATCGGTTAAATTTAATACTTTTACGCATTAATACAGACTAACTAATATTATACATGGCGCTTCAAGAAATTATAGAGCAGGCATGGGAAAACCGTGCACTGCTGCAAGAGCATGCTACCAAAGAGGCAATAAGATCCGTTATAGAGGAACTGGATAAAGGCAGATTGCGCGTGGCCGAACCAAAAGGCAATGACTGGCAAGTAAACGAGTGGGTAAAGAAAGCAGTGTTGCTATACTTCCCGATCCAGCAGATGCAGACAATAGAAGTTGGGCCTTTCGAGTTTCATGATAAGATGGCTCTTAAGACAAACTATGCCTCGCTGGGCGTACGTGTAGTGCCTCATGCTGTGGCGCGTTATGGTGCTTTCCTGGCTAACGGTGTGGTAATGATGCCTTCTTATGTAAACATTGGCGCCTTTGTAGATGAAGGTACTATGGTGGATACATGGGCTACGGTAGGCAGTTGCGCACAGGTAGGTAAGAACGTGCACCTGAGCGGTGGCGTTGGCCTTGGCGGTGTACTGGAGCCGGTTCAGGCTGCACCTGTTATTATAGAGGATGGCGCTTTCATCGGATCTAGAAGTATACTGGTAGAGGGTTGCCGTATTGGTAAAGAAGCAGTGATTGGTGCTGGTGTTACCATTACAGGTAGTTCTAAAATTATAGATGTAACAGGAACAGAGCCTAAGGAATACAAAGGTTATGTGCCACCACGTTCTGTAGTTATTCCGGGCTCTTATACTAAAAAATTCCCTGCAGGTGAGTTTCAGGTGCCTTGCGCCCTTATCATAGGCCAACGCAAAGAAAGCACTGACCTGAAAACTTCGCTAAACGATGTACTGCGCGACCACGCGGTAGCAGTATAGACAGTAAGCAGTTATCATTTAAAAGTTTTTATAAAAGAGAAGGCCTTTGCTATAGTAGCAAAGGCCTTCTTTATTTGGTATTATCAATTAATGATAATTGAAATAGCAGTTACTATCTGGAATGTATGGCAATGCGGTTGCCTTCTGTATCAAGTACCAGTCCCATATAGCCGATCTCTTCTGCAATCAGCTTTTTGTCTTGTAATACCTTGCCGCCAGCTTCAGCTACTTTGGTCAGTTCGTTAGCCAGATCACCGGAAGGGGATGAGAAGTAAACCAAAGTGCCATCTGCCGATGGTTTATAATGTTGTTCGTGTTTTACAAGAGAGCCTGATGCTCCCATGCCATTATCACTCCACGGAAACCATGCCATTTCTTCTCCTGCAAACTCCTGGCTCTCCAACTGAAATCCGAAAACTGCATTGTAAAATCTGATGGCTCTGGCCATATCCGTTACTGGTATCTCAAACCAGCTTACAACATTATTTTCCATTGTTTTAGATGTATTGTTTTTTCTTGAAGCGGTCGGCTACAACAAGTTCTTTGGTGCCGTGTGTCCAGGAGTAGAAGCCCTGACCTGTTTTAACACCTTTATGGCCGGCCTGTACCATGTTTACCAGAAGCGGGCATGGGGCATATTTCGGGTTGCCAAAGCCATCGTGCAGTACGTTAAGTATAGAAAGGCACACATCAAGGCCGATAAAGTCTGCCAGTTGCAGTGGTCCCATCGGGTGAGCCATACCTAGCTTCATGATAGTATCTATTTCTTCTACACCGGCAACGCCTTCATATAAACTATAAATAGCTTCGTTTATCATCGGCATCAGGATGCGGTTAGCCACGAAGCCAGGGTAGTCGTTACATTCGGTAGGAACTTTGCCCAACTGCAACGAAATGTCCATTATCTGCTGTGTTACCTCATCAGATGTAGAGTAGCCACGAATGATCTCTACCAGCTTCATTACCGGAACCGGGTTCATGAAGTGCATGCCTATTACTTTGTCAGGGCGGTTAGTTACCGAAGCAATTTTGGTGATAGAGATAGAGGAGGTATTGCTCGCAAGTATAGCTTCAGGTTTTGTGTAGCTATCAAGGTCACGGAAAATCTTGAGCTTGAGGTCTACGTTTTCAGTAGCTGCCTCTACAACCAGGTCAGCTTCTCTGACGCCTTCTTCCAGCGAAGTATAAGCCGTGATATTATTTAAAGTATGCTCTTTCTGCTCTTCGGTCAGGTTGCCTTTAGCAATTATCCTGTCCAGGTTTTTAGAAATAGTAGCCAGCGCTTTGTTCAGCGCGTCCTGAGAGATATCTATAAGTGATACACTGAAACCGTTCTGAGCAAAAACATGGGCAATGCCATTTCCCATTGTGCCAGAACCAATTACTGCAACTTTCTTCATAGGTTAAGCAAGTGTGTGGTTAAGGTATTTTGTACAAAGCTAAAATAAAATACGATACTCTGTGGCTAAATATACCCGCTCTTAGAAGACTTCAATTTTCTGTTCAAACACCGAAAGCGGTAGCTGCTAAGTGGCCTGCGGATGTGATTTTAATTGTTATGCAAAGGGTAGGAATAGATTCTAGATTTATATCCACTGATTATCAGGTTAATAAAGTATATATACTTGCTTTTTAATATATCTTATTTTAAAAGATGTTGGAAAAAGTATACAAAAAAATGCGTTTATATAAATCCTTTAAAATATAGCTGCGTAAAAGCTAAAACAAAAAAATACAACTGATGTTGCTGCCATTGGTTAATTTTTTAATGCAACTAAATAAATAAGGTAAAGGCAGCAGCAGGTTGTAGCATATAAGATATAAAACACACAACTATGGGAAATCTATTGTATATCATAGCCGTTGTATTGGTCATTTTCTGGCTGATTGGATTCCTGGGCTTTCCAAGCCAGGTAGGCGGCATTATTCATGTATTATTGGTGCTTGCAGTAATTGCGGTTTTGCTTCGACTAATCAGGAGAGCTTAACTAACTGTAAAGCAACATCGTTTAATACATACACCGGTTAATTTTGATTTATTAAAATATTAAAACTATGGGAAATTTATTGTATATAATCGCAGTAGTATTAGTTATTTTCTGGCTAATCGGTTTCTTAGGATTCCCTGATGCCGTAGGTGGTTTGATCCACATTCTTCTTGTGATAGCTGTAATCATGGTGCTGTTGCGCCTGATACGGGGATAATATAACTACATAAAAACAAAAAGGGCTGCTATAAAACATAGCAGCCCTTTTTGTTTTGTAATGCAAAGCGCTTAGCGGCCTAATGCAATGTTAAAGTTTACCCTGATAACCGGATTAGAATAAGGCGAGTAGGGGCTATCGCTGAAGTTATAAAGTACCAGCAGATCGCTGGAAGCCCTTTCGCTGAGGCGCTGCCTGTAACCTAAGCCTGCCATAGGCATACCAACAGTTTTCCTGAACTTTTCTATCTGGCCACCATTGTAGATAACAGCATTTTCAGTGTCCAGTAGCTCGTATTCGCCATGCACCAGAAAATTTTGTATGGGCTCTACCTGTGCAAACACTTTGCCGCCATAGTTCTGCAGTTTTATGTCGCTGCTGCCTCTGAACTGGTATACAGCGCCAACTCCCATCCATACTTTTTCGGTAAGCTTATACCCAAGTATAGGTGATAGTTGTATGCTTGTAAACGTGCCAAACTGAAGACCAAAGCTACCGCCGGTAAACAACCTGTTTTTCAGCTCTGGCTTTTCTTCTTCATAAGGTAACTGTACAGTAGTATCCGGCTGCTGTACCTGGCGCTGCGGTGCAGTTTGTGGTCTCTGAGTAGGGCGTTGTTGTGGCTCTACTGGCGGTGGCCCTGTTGGCAGGGTTGGTTTAACCTGTGCAAACGCTGCCGAAGTATAAACTGCCGAAAGTATAAACAGTAAGCCCGATACAAAAATCAGGCGCAGGTGCTGTCGCATTGATTTTCTGTTTTTATTTAGAGGCTATGGGTTAAACCATAGCCTTGTCATACATTTTTTTGCGAAGCTCTTTAATGTTCTCGTCAGACAGATACTCTTCGTAGCTCATACGCTTGTCAATGATGCCGCCTGGTGTAAGCTCAATGATACGGTTTGCAATGGTATCCACAAACTGTAAGTCATGAGATGAGAACAGGATGGTGCCATCGAAGTCGCGCAGCGAGTTGTTAAGTGCCTGAATAGACTCAAGATCTAAGTGGTTGGTTGGCTCGTCGAACACCAGTACGTTACCGGACTGTAGCATCATACGAGAGAACATGCAACGCACTTTCTCACCACCCGACAACACGTTTGCTTTCTTCAGCGACTCCTCGCCAGAGAACAACATGCGGCCCAGAAAACCACGGATAAAGCTTTCATCTTTTTCTGTAGAATACTGGCGCAGCCAGTCTACCAGGTTCAGTTCTGTATCGAAAAACTCCTGGTTATCTTTCGGGAAGAAAGAAGCTGTAATAGTAGTACCCCATTTGAACTCACCGCTGTCTGGCTGCTCCTCGTTGAACAAGATCTTGAAGAAAGTAGAAGCAGCAATATCGTTGCGGCCTATTACAGCAATTTTATCGCCTTTATCAACCATAAAGCTGATGTCAGTGAAAAGCGGTTGACCATCAACAGATTTGCTCACGTTCTCTACGTTCAGGATCTGGTTACCAGCTTCGCGCTCAGGCTTGAAGGCAATATATGGATATTTACGAGACGAAGGCTTGATGTCTTCAACAGTAAGTTTTTCCAGTAATTTAGCACGCGAAGTTGCCTGCTTGGATTTAGAAGCATTGGCGCTGAAACGGCGGATGAATTCTTCCAGCTCTTTACGCTTGTCTTCAGTTTTCTTGTTGGCATCAGAGCGCTGCTTAAGTGCCAGCTGGCTCGATTGGTACCAGAAGCTATAGTTACCGGCAAACATCTGGATCTTTCCAAAATCGATATCGGCAACGTGCGTACAAACTGCATCCAGGAAGTGACGGTCGTGCGATACAACTATTACCGTGTTCTGGAAATTATCAAGGAAGTTCTCCAGCCACATGATCGATTCTGCATCCAGGTGGTTGGTAGGCTCATCGAGCAGCAGGATATCCGGGTTACCGAAAAGGGCCTGCGCCAGTAACACGCGTACTTTCTCACTACCGCTAAGCTCTTTCATCAGCGAGTAATGCAGGTGTTCTGCAATGCCAAGGCCGCTCAGGAGCTCGGCAGCTTCATACTCAGCGTTCCAGCCTTCCAGGTCAGCAAATTCGCCTTCCAGTTCAGCGGCGCGCTCGCCATCAGCTTCTGTAAAATCAGGCTTTGCATAGATAGCATCTTTTTCCTGCATAATATCATACAGGCGCTTATGGCCCATAATAACTGTCTGCAGTACCTGGTGCTCATCAAATTCGAAATGGTTCTGCTTCAGCACGGCCATACGTGCATTGGCAGGTATATCCACAGTACCGGTATTTGGATCTATCTCGCCGGATAATATTTTAAGAAAAGTCGATTTACCCGCACCGTTGGCTCCAATTAAGCCATAGCAGTTGCCGGGAACGAACTTTATAGTTACATCTTCAAAAAGGGTACGCTTGCCGTAAGACAGACTAACGTTGCTGGTACTGATCATAGATTATGAGAAATTTATGGTTGTTCGGGTGCAAAAATATAAAATAAAAAACGGGTTGGCCATACGTGTTGCAAACTGCTTTCAAAGGCTACAGGTAAAATTTACTAAAGCCTTTTAAATGAGCAGGTTCAGGTTAAGACTTTGAAAAAACAAGCCTTAAAGCACAACGCCATCCCGCATTCTGTAGTATATTATTTTAGTAATATACAGTTTAATGCACATACCTGTTACGGTTATATTATTTATTAACCAAATGTGCACTTAATCTGTTCACTTTAAAATGATTAATTGATATAACTTAATTAGAGAGATATGGCGTTAGGAAAAGTAACTTATCAGAAGGTATCGCTGAAATATGGAATATTTGTAGGTATAGCACACATTTTATACTTTTTATTGATGCGATTGCTTGGATTGGAGAATAGGGTAGAATTATCGCTGCTGAGTGGCTTGTTCCTGGTTATAGGTATAGTTATGGCCATCTCTAGCTATAAACGTGCTGTTCACGGCATGATAAACTACCTGAAAGGTTTGGCTATAGGAGCTACCGTAGGGGTGGTGTCGTCTACAATTCTGGCTTTGTTCCTGGTGCTGTATTTAACAGTGATAGATCCGGCTTACCTGGCAAGCCTGCAGGTTAGCTCACTTTTCCCGCAGCATATATCTGTGTTAACTGTTTTCGTCCTGACTATACTATATGGTACAGTGCCAGGCGTATGGTTAGCCTTTATTGCTATGCAGTGGTTTAAGCGCCCCGACCATACAACAACCGAACAAATTCGCTAAACAGATAACATTTTAGCCACTGCCCGAAATATGGAAAAGATTGGCCTGAAGTATGGTTTAATTACCGCCGCAGGACTTATTGCTTATTTCCTGCTTATGAGGTTGTTGGGACTGGTGCAAATCATCGAGCTCCGGTTTCTGAACGGCCTTATAATGGCAGTAGGGGTTTGTCTTGCTATCAGAGCTTACAAGATCAGCGTTAACGGTATGATCGGGTACTTTAAAGGCTTGGGCACCGGCATTATAACGGCTATAGTAGCTACAGTTATTTTTGCCAGTTTTATGCTGTTATATATAAAGGCATTTGATGGAAATCTGCTGGAGGTATTATCAGCTGAGAGGCTGTTCGGAGACCGTATGCAGGTAACTCCGGGCCTTATTGTATTTATTGTGCTGATGCTGGAAGGTGTGATTTCAGGTTTTATGATCGCCTTTATTGCCATGCAATACTTTAAGCGCAACGATTACAAAGTGCCGGGCAGCCCATGAACTGGTTTCTAATTTTGATTTATACTTAAAGCGATCCCGGCTTCCATACTTTGTGGAGGCCGGGATCGCTGTTTTGCTAGGTGTTGTTATAATTCAATATAGATCAATTGTGCTGTGATTAGTTTGGCAATCATACAGTAGGCAGTTAAAGTATGATTTGGTACTGCATTGCACTCTTTAGTGGTATTATATATTAGTTTAGCTATATAATAAATAGTTAATGCACAAAGCAGGTATTGCGGAGGTGTAGCAGCTTTATTAGAAAAGTATAATATTTATTTCTGATATAGGTAAACCTCCATGCGGATTCTACGTTCTTTATAACAGAGAATATACTAGCCTGCAGTATCAGGGACTGCTTATGATTATATGAAAAAGATTATACTATTAGCGATTATATGTATTAGTGCTGCTTCCGGGGCAAATGCTCAGCGATCAAAGGTAGCAGACGACCCACTGGATAAACAGGTGCTTGCCATAAACCTGACTGGAGCAGAAATGGCAACAGCTGAAATGAAACAAACTTTGCAGCTTACACCCGAGCAGGAAGCTGTTGTAAGCAAGCTGAATGAAGAGCGTTACCAGAACATGCTGGCTATAGAAAAACAGTTTGCAGATAACCCTACACTGTTGCAGCGCAAGTTCCGAAACATACTCCTGCAAAGCGACAAAGCTCTTAATAATGTACTAACAGAACAGCAGTTAAATTTATACCTGGAGCTGGAAGGCAGGCAGAACACCCGATACATCAGCGAAAACGGCGATCATTAAACTGAACTGTTTTATAAAAGATAAAGCCTGGCCTGTAAGCCGGGCTTTTATTTTGCAATTGGGCGCTTGTAAGTTATCTCACTTACTTTACTCAGGGCGTTAAAACGAACTTCGGCACGGTTAGCCTCTGATAAGATATTCTTTTTCTGGCATTGCGCTCCCGGCTCAAAGTAATAATAGAACACACGCTGCCCTCTGGCCATCAGCGCTTCACCATCAGCACGGCCAAGTATATCCTTTATATCCTGCTCAGGTCTGCCGTACAAATCCATTCGTATACGTTCAAAATCCTGCTGCATTTGCTGGCGGGTACCGTTGCAGCCCGATCTGTCGCTTTTCCATTTTTCGCTGTCAAAGCCTTCTATGCTGGCTGGGTCAGAGCAGGAGAGTAGCATGGTAAAAGGCAGAAAGAGTAATGGCTTCAAAAATCTTAACATAGCATCTTCTTAAGGCCCCGTTTAGCAGAAGGAGCGTTAAGAATACAAGTTTACAATAACTTTTGCAGGGTATTGTAGTATAAATCTATAAAATTTAATCGTGCCAATGAATTTGCTCTGATTCAGAGGTTTATACTGTATTATTGCACGAAATAGCTTATGTTGGTTTGTGTTTATTTTGTTTCGCTTTGTATAGTGTGGAACAATTTGCACAAAAAATCCTGTTGTTTTTTCTGATTGCGTAAAACAGAAGCCCGAAACCTATGTTAAGAGTAGCTCTAACTGCCTTTACACTTTGCCTCTTGTCTTTTACTACACCTGGTGCCAACAGCACTATTAGTAGTCATGCTGATGTAAGAAAGAGAGACCTAAATAGCGAAACCACCACCATAACCTTTGCTGATAAGCAAGCTGCATTTGAAGATCATGTTGAAGACGTGTATGATAAAGCTGATATCAAAAAGTCGGGCTTAGATTACAATGTTTTCCGAAAAGCATACATTGGCTTTCAGAACTTCAAGCAGAAGCAACTGGTTAGTTCTAAAAAATCTATACTTACGGTAATAGATTTTACCAAGTCTAGCCGTGAGAAGCGTCTGTGGATCATCGATCTGAAATCGAAGAAAGTACTTTATAATACGCTCGTGGCCCATGGCCGTAATACTGGCGAAGCAAAGGCTGTATACTTCTCTAACAAGCCTAACTCTAACATGAGCAGCATGGGCTTTTACCTGACCAACAGAACGTACTTTGGCAAGCACGGCCTTTCGCTAAAGTTAGATGGCATGGATAAGAAGTATAACTCCAATGCCATGGAGCGTGCCATTGTAGTGCACGGAGCCGATTATGTGAGCGAAGATTTCATTAAGCAATATGGTAGGTTGGGGCGTAGCCTAGGATGCCCTGCTGTACCAAGAGCGGTATCAAAGCAGGTAATTGAGCTTATAAAAGATAACACGCTGCTTTACATCAATTCTTCAGACAAAAACTATACTTCCACCTACCTCGATCCTGTTCAGGCTGTAGAAAGCTTTGCGCTGGAGAATCCGGTAATGGCGAGTATATAAATAATTCCGGCAGAACTATCTGCACAAAGAATCAAATAAAAGCCCACCTTCAGTAACCTGAAGGTGGGCTTTTACATTTTGGCTATACTTTATCAAGTCTGGTCCTTTGTGGTTTTTACTAAACTAATGCCCGAGAAGAAGAAGATCAGGCCAACTCCAAAAGGAATAAGGGCAGAAAATTTACCGCCAGCTATACCTTCACCTCCCATCATAAATGCATAAGCACCCCATATGATGCCAACTATACCCAGTATGGTAAGTAAGGCACCGAATGTTCGTTTCATATTCATAGTTTTCTGTTTTAAGTATACGTCTTACCTTTTCAGGTAACTTCTCTTGTATTACGAAAATCATATAAATAGGGTAAGCTATTCTTAGAATTGATTATTTAAGTACAAAATTGTTGAGCAATCAGCCTATTTATACTTTAGCTTATGAGGTTTAGTAGAACATCAGTAGCTATACTTTATGTAAACAGGCTATGTACCTGCAAAATACGGTACAACCACTGTATGCACGTGCACGTTCTCACCACTGGTTGGCCTGCTCATTCCACTGAGGATCATACTTCCTGATAGCTCAAAGTATAAACATCCGAAGTATAGGTTGGCTTGCGTAGCACTGGTGGCAGTGCATTTTTAGTTTTAACATAAGAACAATGAGAGGGATACTTAAATTTATAGCTGCAATGCTTATAGCGGCGGTTTCGCTGGTATCGTATTGGTGCAACAGGCAGGAAAACGAATTTACCGGAGAGGTACAACATGTAGACATGACCGTTGAGCAGGAAATTGCGCTTGGGCTGCAGGCTGCACCTGAAATGGCATCGCAGTACGGCGGCCTGCACCCCGACAAGCAAGCAGCAGCCGAGATAAAAGCTATAGGGCAGAAGCTGGTAAGCAACACGGGCGTAGCTGAAACACCTTATAAGTTCGATTTCCATTTACTGGCGGATGAGAATACTGTTAATGCTTTCGCTTTACCCGGAGGACAGATTTTTATAACAGCCGGTTTGCTTAAAAGGCTGAACTCAGAGGCACAGTTGGCAGGAGTTTTAGGGCACGAGATCGGGCACGTGGTAGCCAGGCATTCTGCAGAACAGTTAGCCAAAGCAAAGCTTACGCAAGGCTTATCAGGTGCTGCTGCCATTGCTACCTATGACCCCGATAACCCGGCCAGCCGCACCGGTGCCATTGCCGCTGCCATGATAGGCAAATTGATGACCATGAAGTTCGGGCGTGAAGATGAGTTGGAATCAGACAGGCTGGCGGTTAAGCTAACCGGCCAATCCGGCTACGACCCAAGAGCCATGATAGAGGTAATGCGTATTCTGGAGCAGGCAAGTGGCGGGGCGCGTGGACCTGAATTTGCACAAACTCACCCCAACCCTGGCAACCGCATTGCTGAGATAGAAAAAGCTATTGCCCAGGAATATCCTGATGGACTGCCTGAGGGGTTAATGCAATGACAGTGAGTGCTTTAAAATTCCTGCATCACAATACAACTTTATATAATTGTTGATGTATAAGGAGAAAGTATAGGCTAAATCAAAGAATTTAGCCGCCAAAGCCTCGGCACACTGATTAGCAGTGGGTATCCTGATAGCAACAACCACACAAACTTGAAAGCAAACAATACAATGGCAACTAAAAATCAAGGCTCTAAAGGAGGAGATACTAATAAATCTTCTTCAATGTCTGGCAAAACAGATGCAGGCAAATCAACAACATCTAAGAGCAGCAGCTCTGCAAGCGGATCAACTTCTTCAAAGTCATCCGGTTCTAAATCTTCCGGATCTAAGTCTTCGGACAAGTAAATAACATTTAATGCTTTAAGTGCCGGTCTCCGGCCTGGAAAAACTAACTCCCAAAGGGTTAGTTTTTTCTTTTTATAGCCACTTGTACCCGCGTATTTGCGTATTTGTGCAGGAGAATCTGTACAACCAACCATGCAAGACGAAAAAGAGAACAACAACCTGCTCTTTGTTGTAAACCCCATAGCAGGCGATATAGATAAAGAGGACCTTGAGGATGACATAAAGGGCATTTGCCATGAAAACAGGATAAGCCTTGATGTTTATAAGACCACCGGCGAGAAAGACAAGGAGCACCTGAAAGATTTGATCACCAAAAATAACTACGATGCCGTGTATGCAGTAGGAGGTGATGGTACTGTAAACCTGGTGGCCTCACTGCTGATTGGTACAAGCACCCCACTGGGCATTATACCGCTTGGCTCAGGCAACGGCTTGTCTAAAGACCTGAACATACCTCAGGATACCGAAGATGCGCTGCAACTTATCCGCCACCATGTTATCCGCAACATAGATACCATAGACCTTAACGGGCATCCTTCTGTGCACCTCAGCGACCTGGGATTTAATGCGCTGGTAGTTAAAAAGTTTGGAGAAGGAGACCGCCGCGGGCCTGGTGCTTATGCCTGGATTGCCTTACAGGAGTACCTGAACTACGAGCCCAAGTTTTATAAGATCGATACCGACACAGAGAGTTTCGAAGGACAGGCCTTTATGGTTACTATTGCCAACGCTAACGCTTTTGGCAGCAATGCCACCATCAACCCGAATGGTATACTGAACGATGGCCGGTTTGAGATATGCCTGATTGAGCCTTTCCCGAAGGCTGCCGGTCTGGGTATACTTTACAGGCTCTACAACGACACTATTGATAGCTCAGTGTACACCCGCAGGATCAGCTGCCGGACTGCCACCATTTACAACATAGATGGCGAAGTGCTGCACATAGATGGTGAGTTTGTAGACTTGGGGCAGGAAATAAAAGTTACCATGCATCCAAAGAGCCTGAAAGTTATACTTCCTGTTCCGGAAACAGAAGTATGAGTTATACATTGGCAGGCTCGGGCAGGAGTATACTTTTCAGCTCTTTCCGGAAGATAACGTGGCTTGTTTCATCGGCTGCTTCCGTTGTGTTGGCAGCCACGCGTACTTCCATCCAAATAGTACCATCGCTGTAGTAATCAAGCACAAAAAAGCCGAGTTGCTCCAGTGTAAAAGTAGCTTTGCCGCCTTTCTTTACAAAAGCTGTTTTGCTGCCCGAGCCGCTAACAATGTAGTGGTTTTGCCTCACCTCAAAATGCTGCAGGTTGTGGTCGTGGCCGGCCAGGTAAATAATGTTGCTGTACCGGTGAAAGATACGGAGCAAACGTTTGCGCATGCGCTTATACTTGCGGTGCGACATATCCTCGTAGGCACCAAAAAGCTTGCGGTAAAAAGGGTATAGCGAACCAAAGATCGGCAGCGGAATAAGAAAGCGTTTATTGGCAGCTGTCAGCGGAAAAATGTGCTGCCTTATGGTAAACTTGCCTCCGTGCTGGGCATTGCTGTAAAGCGGGTGATGGGCGGCAACAAGTATGCGCTGGTGCCTGTTCTGTTTCAGAATCCGGTTCAGCTCTACGTAAAAATCCTCGATATCATCGTAAGGGCAGCCATCTTTCCGGCCCATCGGTTTTTCAGAGCGTTGTACCCACCACTGTGTATTAATGATCAGCAGCAGCAAACCATCGGCAAGTTGTATAGTTACAGGGCCGGGGCAGCCATTACGGGGCAGGTAAGCGTCTTCATCCTGAAGGGCTTCTCTTACATACTTTTCCTGTCGCAATACCTGCGCATAACCACCGGCGCGTCCTTTGTTCCAGTCGTGGTTGCCGCTTATGAAAATGCCTCTGCCATCAAAGCTTTTTACTGTATCCAACAACTGGTTCAACCTGGCTTCTGCAAGCGCACGGTGGCGGTGCCCCTCGTGTGGCAAACCTACCGGATAAATGTTATCACCCAGGAAAATAACGGTGCCCGTGCTGTTTTCCTGTTGCCATTGCTGCAGCAGATTCAGAACCGGATCGGTGCCATCGGTAGCTACAGCGCCGGGGTCGCCAACAAAAGCTATGGAATGTACTTTCTGGCTATCGGTTGCAGGAGAGCAGGTTCGCCAGCCAATATCGCTGAGTTTATAGTATGGTTTGCGCCTGTACTTAAGCTCCTGCCAGTAGCTGAAAAACAGGTAAGCAGCGCCAAGTACGGTTAAAATTATGATGAAGTATAGGAGCATCCGGGAGAGTTTATACTTGTTATAGTTAGCCTTTAAAACTTAGGCGGTATCAGGTGCTTGAAATGTCCGTTTTGTTTTACACGCTCTTTGAGGCGCTCGGTTTCCAGCACAATAGGTAAAATTCGCGTCAGGTGTTCCAGTATCATTTCCTGGCGCAGGCTCTCGCTTTCGCATTGCAGCAGGGCATATTCCTGCTCGGTACTAAGCCCCAGGTTATGCCCGATATCAAACGATGTAAAGTTATCCGGCAGCTCTACCTGAAGCTTTTTCAGGCCAAGTGCACCGTATAGTTGGGTTATGTATTCCCTGATCTTCATTTTCGTGATGATGTCTTCTTCTGAAGTATCTTCTACGGGCTCTACCTGTCCGCCGGCATAAAGTTTTCCGGGTGCCTGCTTATCAAACTTATTGATTTTGAAAATGCCTATACCTTCTGTACGGATATCTAATTCGCCGCTTTCATACTTTTTTTCAACCCGAACCAGCTTCAGCTCTGTACCATACAGGCCAACGCTGTTTTTGATATAGGGCGGTATGCCAAACGTGATGTTATCGGCCAGGCAGTCGCGCACCAGTTGTTTATAGCGAGGCTCAAAAATGTGCAGGTTCAGCTTTTCGCCCGGAAAAACAACAACGTTCAGCGGGAACAAGGGAAGGTATTTAGCCATGGATTTATACGTTTTAAGTATAACAGTTAAACAGGCAGTGTGTCAGGCAAAATGTGTGTAGAGAAGCTTATACTTTAGCTGTTATCCGTTTTGGCATACGCGCTCGCTGCGCGTTGTGTTGGCATTGTTTGCCTTGTGTAGCAATTGTGTGGCAGGCTGGAAATATAGTGCAAATCGTGTAACTTTGCGGCTTCTAATTTTAAGCGTACATGAAAAAGAAGCCTTGGGGGCTGAGGCAGATCAAACTGCTCTTTGTTAAGCTGGTGCTAAGCCTTTTCCTGCTAAGTATAGCCTGGGTTACTTTGTATAAATGGGTAGCGCCACCGGTTACGCTGCACATGATGCTGCGCCGCGCCGAGGGCGGGAAAGCGGGTAAGGAAAACCCTGAAATACGCTACAGGTATGTTTCGCTGGAGGAGATGTCGGAGCAGTTGCCTTTGGCTGTAGTTACCTCTGAAGATCAGCTTTTTCTGCAGCACAACGGTTTTGATTTTGAAGCTATCTGGGATGCCTTTAAGCGTAACCAGGACAGCAAAAAGATAAGGGGCGGAAGCACCATCAGTCAGCAGGTAGCCAAAAACGTTTTTTTGTGGCATGGCCGCAGCTACCTGCGCAAAGCCGTTGAAGCTTATTTTACTGCCCTCATAGAGCTGATCTGGGGAAAGCAGCGCATCCTGGAAGTATATCTGAATATTGCCGAGATGGGGGATGGAGTATTTGGCGTGGAGGCTGCCAGCCAGAAATATTTCCATACTTCGGCGAAGAATGTGGGCCGCAAACAGGCTGCCTTACTGGCCGCAGTTTTACCAAACCCGATCAGGTATAAAGCCAGCAATCCATCGAACTACGTTTTAACCCGCCGCGGGCGCATTGCACGGGCTATGGGAAGGCTGGGAGGCGTAAATTATATCAAAACTATACTTCCTGCTTATGAAGATGAAAATAAGTAACCGGTTTATACTTTCGGTGGCTGCCAGCCTCCTGTTATTCTCATCCTGCCAGAGCGCAAAACCAGCACAGGCATCAGCTGCCGGTGCCGAAGAAGCAGTAAAGCAGGTATTAAGCGAACAGGCTGTCTGCTGGAGCAAGGGCGACCTGGAGTGCTACATGCAGGGCTACTGGAAATCAGATTCGTTGTTGTTTGTGGGCAAAAGCGGCCTCACCTATGGCTGGCAACAAACCCTGGATAACTATAAGCGCAATTACCCTGATGTAACGGCTATGGGTAAACTGGACTTCGACCTGAAAGAGCTGCGCCAGCTTTCGCCGGAGACCATGCTGGTTGTAGGCAAATGGCACCTGAAACGCGATGCTTCAGCCGGGGATCTGCAAGGGCATTTCTCAGTTATCTTCAAACGCTTTCCGGAAGGCTGGAAGATCATTGCCGACCACTCCAGCTAAAGTAAAAAGTATAAGTAGGGGATAGGGTTAACTGAAGTCCTGGAGGCGGATAATTTTGCCATCTGCGAAAGTAAAAACTGATTTACCTTCCAGAGCAAGCATATCTCCGGCTTTAAGGCCATTTGGCAGGTCAATGGCTAAAACAGCTTCGTAAGCTATCTGCACCTCCGCCACCTCTCCGTTCAGGCTTAAGGAGCTGATTTTTTGTTCCCGCTTTGTAAAGTATCTCTTCGCCTCTTCAGCCTGTGCCCTGAAGTTTTCTATACCTTTAACCTCAAGGGTAACTTCGCCATTGGCTATGTTTTCAAACACCACTTCCGGGTGCATATGTAACAGCATACCATCTACATCAAAGTTATTATAGGCTTCAATATAGTTTTCGATGATGATTTGGGTTGAGGTTGGGTTCATAAGGAGTGGAGGTGTAGTTATATATTTATGATATTATTAATTTCTAAATTCAATTTTCAATTAATATATACTCCACTCAAATAATTGCCTAAAACTTTGGACGTGCACTACAATGCTAGCCAATATAGCACGAGTTAATAACAAGTTATTTTTTTGCAGCATAAATAAAATACCAACTCATAAGTAATGGTCCTGATATTTGTTGCCTTTTACCATCTATTAGTTTTTGCGTATAGGTCTGCATATTAGAATGTTCTGGTTTAGGTAAATCAATATCAATTTCAAATGGACAGTATTTGAAAATTTTGTACCCTCTTTCTAAAAAGAAATTTTTAATTCGTGGAAGAGAATAAATGTTATAGAAAGATGACTTAAAAAAAACTTTCTCTTGTGGACTATCAAACTCTTGTATTTCAATTTTACAATCGACAAGACCATCATAGAAAAGAGAGGTGAGAGCAACCCAATTTGGATTTAGCTTAAGTATTGAATTAATAGCAGTTTTATATTCGGGGAGCCAAGATAAAGTTTGATAACTGACGATTCCATCAAATTTTCCATTATGTTTAGCCAAATTTAAATTATATATATCTTCATACTCGAGTGCACAATTAGTAACCATTTCCTTTTGAAGAAAAATCATTCCTTCATTAACTAAGCTTTCATTGATATCTAACCCTAAGTATTTGCACTTTGGGAATCTTTGCTGCATATAATAAAGATTAGCTCCTTTACCTGTACCAATATCCATGATGCTATATTCTGATTGTATAGATAAAACTCCAAGTTCTTCTAGCCAATCACAGAATTTAACTGTACTGCGGTATGGAGTTTTAAATTGACGATTAAAATAATCATCATTAAAATTTTTTGTCCATTCATCTAGCCGTTGTTTCATTTTAATAATAAATAATTGTTTATTATTGTATGATTAAAGTAGAACTTATTAGTAAATTTAAAAAATAAATTAATACATTAATACATCAATAACAAAGTTTAATGTATAGGGTAGCGGTTCGAATATTTATTCTTTGGTTATAAATTACTTGATTTCTATATCTAATTGTCTTCCTTCATCTGAAGCTTTCTTGTCCAGGCTTGAGCCTACTGCAACTCCAATTGCCATACCAATAGGCAAGCCAATGGCCAGCATTGCCATATTACCCAAACTTAATCCAAAAACTACTCCGATTGGTAATCCAAACGTGGCCATTCCACTAGCCAACCAAAGTTTTGCATAATATTTTTGGGGTACGATTTTCAGTTTCTTCTCAACCAGGGTTAATACTTTCGTTTGCTTCTGTTTAATTAATCTGCTTAACTCATTACCTGTCCGATGTGTAGTATTTACTTCATCAATATCTTGATTAATCTGTGCTGTAATATCATCAGGTAATTTCCGCTTATTTAACTCTTTCAGAAGCTCTCCGAATTGGCTATAAATTTTACTTAATTCTCTGTTCTGAGAGATGTCTTGTCTTTCGTTTAGTTCAATTATATTCATCGGGGTTCTGAATTCTTTAGTTGACTGCTAATGGGCTTGTACATGAGGTGAGAAATGCGAAATTGAGAATAGAGGCTGAACTTGGTTGGCAACAGTATTATGCGTTGCTATTTACAAATTCAATAGCCTTTTCAAGTACCTCGTCTTTCCCATGCATAATTCCTTGCATGGTGGGTATGACTTCTATGTCAATTTTCACGCCTTTTCGTTGTGTTTCTGTGTTGTCTGGGTAGAAAATACCAATACCAGTTATCAATGTTTTATACCCACCTACCATTTCAATGGTACTAACATTTCCGTCGGCTCCTGAAGTCTGACTTCCTATCGTGGTTACATTATCGCCAGTTTGCAAACACATTATCGTAAATTCAGCGTGGCTTTGAGTTCTTTCATTTGCTAGCAAGACTACTTGGCCTTTATACTTCAAATCACCACTTTGCCCACTCTGGCCGCCCTTTCTCCAAATGAATTTTCCAGGATAGTCAAGATCAGGATACGTAACTTTATAAAAGTCATTTCTTTTGGAGCTAATGTAGTTGGCTACTGCGAATAAGGTACTATTAGGATAGTTTCTAATATCGAAGATAATAGCTTTTGTATTTTTCAGCGCTTCCATCACCTCTGGAACGTCTATGGGCTTTAGCACACCCATATCGACATAGCCGATATTTCCGTCAAGGATTTTAAATTTTTCCGCTTCTTTCGTTTTGATATTGAGCTCCTTTAGCAAATACCTTTTGATGAATTTAGTAGATGTTTGGTTGTTTCTGATAAATTCAATTTTTACTGATTCAGCAGAGCCATTGAAAATGGTATAAGATGCACCAAATTCTTTTCTTGGAATATTTGAGCCACTTATGTACTTCTCGTTTTCTTGGAAAATGGTTTCAACCTCTTGGTCATTGACTTTGGTAATGATATCTCCAATTTGTAAATCGTCTATCCTTGCTAAGGAATCGTTGTAAAACCCCGTGATAATTCCTTTTTCGTCTATCAACTTCAAACGTGCAGGAATCCAATAGTGTCCAAAATAGGCACTTGTCTTATCGTTATAAAATCCTGCGTGGCTATCATCAATGCTTACTATTAATTCACGCATTGCCAAATGAAAATCAAGCTCTTTTTTGGGATATAAGAATTTAGGAATCATATTGTTTAAAACCTCATCCCAATCTGTGTCAGTTTGGTATTTGTATGGGAAAAAGTATTCAACAATGTTCCAGTACCGAAACAAGGTGAGCAATCTCAGGTGTTCATCATTCCAGTCAAAGTCCTTATAGTTGATTTCATTAGTGACTTCAACATTGCCAATTTTTTTACCGGACGCCACATAGTACTTTTTTCCTTGATGTCTGTTCTCCTCAATAAACTTAAGCCTTTCAGAAAGCTCGGCTGTAAAAGTCTGCTTCTCGTATATCCAGCTTAAATCAAAGTTCTTGTCAAAATAGGCAAAGTTGTTATTTGGCTTACAATTCTTACATGCTTTTACTTTTCCTAGCTTGTTTAGCCAATCCATGTAGACTTGAGACAGTTCTTCTTTCGTAGATGCAGACTTGACAAGTGGCAAAACTTTAAATAATTCCTTATCCCAGTCAAATTTTCCTTCTGCTACACGAGGGTGATAATACTTCAGAAAGCCCCATACTTTTGCTGTTGCCGCGAGTTTTTCAGTTTCAGATAAGCTGTTTTGAGCAATAGTTGCGTTGAAACTAAGGAGGATAGTCAGAAAAATTAAAAGCGTGCTTTTCATCTTATTAATATTATTGCCAACTAGTAGACAAATTGAGTTTATCCATTTTCACACTTAAATGAGAAAAACTAAACGGAATAAACATTAAATAAATATAGCTAATACTATATATAACAAAAAGCCCCGGAAGTAATTAATTAACTTCCGGGGCTTTTTGTTAAGCTGTACTTGAAAGAGTTCCTACTTGTCGCCTTCCTCGTCTACTTCAACTTCTTTCTCAACTTCTTTTACTTCATCAGTAAATATGAAGCCGCAGTTGGCTGCATGTTCGGCGGCGGCGGCAGTATCTTTTACGAGCAGCATTTCAACTTCGCCTTCTGCCTTTAACTCATCTACTATTTTTTCGACTTTTTGGGTATGCTTCTCAATGGCTACATCGCGTATGTAAATGGCCATAATGCGGCCGGGGTGCTTCTTTACAACTTCGCTATAAATAGCTGCATCCTGCTGGCCGCTGTCGCCGATAAGTATAAAGTTCAGTTGAGGATAAGTGATAAGTATGTTTTCGATCTCTTTATACTTGTGGCTCATGTGGTCGGAGTGGCCCAGCTTGGTTTCGTCTATGCCAAAATCGCGGAGCAGGAGTGGCCCCTGTGGTATCTCATTTAGTTCCAGGAAGTGGTAAAGCAGGTCGTAGTTGTTCCAGGGGCTGCTGGATACGTAAAAGAACGGGTTGTTGCGCTTACCGTTGCGCCCTAACTGCAGCGACTTGTAAAACTGCGATACCCCGTGAAACGGAATGCGTGTATGAGCATTGTTCAGCAGAATGTTCTTACCCGATTCCAGCAGGCTTGTAGCGCCGGTGCGCATTATAGTATCGTCTATATCAGAGATAACACCATATTCGGCATCGGGTGGCGGAACCAATACGTGTGCCGTTGCCTTAACGTCCTCTTCCAGGGGCACTGGGGCTTCCACCAACTTCAATTCGATCGGGTGCCAGATATCCTCCAATACCAGCGGTTTTTTAGGTTCGATGTTCAGCACAAAATAGCCTTCTATATCGGTCGTAATTTCGTGTTGCTGATCGAGAAGCGTCAGCTGTACCCGTGCATTGGGAATCTCATCGCTCTCGAAGCGGCGGTACATATTCAGCAGGTTTTCCCACACGGTGTCCTGCTGCTCAGATTGGGTTATACCTTTATTAACCAGCACGCGCCCTTTCACATAAAGCCTGTTTACAGTACCGTAGCTACGGTAAGGTACAATCTGAAGCGGGTGGTTCAGGTTTAGCTTGCGCTTCAGCTCAAAGGTTAGCAGGTCTATTTTCTCTTCAGCTTTAAGTATAGCCTTGCTTGCTTTCTGTTTCAGGTTTTTCATAGTTTCTAAAAAGAAATGCCTGCATGGTGGTGCAGGCATTTGTGTTTTATAGATTCAGGCTTTTCTTAAGTTCGGCAAAGTCGGTGTCAGGGGCAGTAGTGGTTTTACAGCCATTCTGCTCGGCCTGCTGCTCTATGTTCTGAACACGGTTCTCCGGGTTAGGGTGCGTACTCAGGAACTCAGGCGGATTACCCTGCTGCTCTTCCTGTGTCATCTTCACAAAGAATCCGGCTGCGCCATCGCAGGCATAGTAGTTCGTGCCACCCAGGTATAAAACAGAGGTGTTATCTGCTTCAGTTTCGGCATCGCGGCTGAATTTAAGGCCCGCCAGCGTACCTGCCAGTTGTCCTGCTATTTCCTGCAAAGTACCTGCGTTGTTGCCTAGTGCTACCGATAAAAGTATAGATATGCCGTACTGGCGTTGCAGTTGTTTTACGCTATGGCGCTTATCGGCGTGTGCAATTTCGTGTGCCAGTACACCTGCAAAATGGTCTTCATCGTTCAGGTATTTGATAAGGCCGGTGTAAACATAAATGTAACCACCTGGTGTGGCAAAAGCATTAAGCGTATTAGGATCGTTGATGATCTTGATCGTCCAGGGGAATTCATCTTTATACTTTACCTGCCCCGAATTTAAAACACGGTTTACGATCTTGTCGAGGCTGGCATATGCTTTCTGTGTGTTGGCGTTGGTGCTGTTGCGCTCCAGTAACTGGCCTTTGGCACGGTAGGTAGAGTCAACTTCGGCAGAAACCTGCTGCCCCAGTTTCAGGTCATCCTGGGTAGAAAAGATAACGCCATCGTTTTCGTCGCAGCTGGTAAATGTGAAAATACTTGCCAGTGCCAGGAGCCAAACCGGCGTGTAAAATAATTTTTTCATGTAAGTATTAATAAGTTCAATGGGTGCAAATTATACTTTAAAACCGAGAGTACGTTTGCAACCGGTATTTTTCTAAACTGCAACTACGGTGATATTGTTGTATGCGGTTGCGGTTTATAGTTGTTTTTGCATATAATTTCTGCTGAATATTAGTACAATAAAATTCTCACTTAATATTTTATAAAGTTTAGATTTAGTAGATGCTGATTTCTGCTGCTGGCAAACAGGCTATACTTTTATAGTTGCCTATAATCCTGGGAGCTTTACTTACCCACAGTTTTATAGTTTACTTTGGCTCGCTCAAGCCCGCGAGGGCTCGTCCTCGGGCATCGCGCTGTGTGCCTGAAGCTGCCTGCGCTCTGCTTCGGCTGCCGCTAACGCGTCACCGCAACATGCACAAGGCGCTCTCTAAAGGGGGCCCCTACCCCCACCCAAGGACTGGGATCATATTCGATAGCATGTGTCTATGGGACTAGAACCAAGTCCCCCTTTGAAGGGGGATGTTTTAACCGCAGCCATAGAACTTATTTATACTTCTAATACAGTAGTAGCAAGCTCCCCTCCTTAGTTAAGGAGGGGTTGGGGGCGGTTTGTCAAACAATAGACTGTACCTAAATTCTCACTAAGGTAGAGATGACAATGAAGCTCCCACATGAACAATAAAAAAAGCCCTTGAAATCTTCAAGGGCTTTTACAGCTAAACGATTTTTAAAACTTCCTATTTAGTTGAAGAAGTTGCTATCTGATTTCCGTTCGCATCCAGCTCCACAATCTCGTAGTTCAGCTTCTGTAATTCTGACATTACTTTCTTTTTATCGCCTACAACTACAATGTGCATGTTATCTACAGGCAGGTACTTGGCAGCCAGTGCATCAATATCCTTCTTGGTAATTGTGTTCAGGATCTGCGTTTGCTTCGCCACGAAGTCTTTCTTAAGGTCGTACTCAAGTATACGGCCTAAGAAACCAGCTTTCTGACCTGGAGTTTCATACTTACGGGCATCAGACTGACCAATAGAGTTCTTCATGAACTGTAGTTCTGCCTCTGTGATACCTTTGTTTTTGAAATCTGTGATCTCTTTCATGAACTCCACAACTGAAGCAGCTGTAGCATCGGCACGTACACCGGCCATAGCTGTGAACGGTCCTGCATATTTGCTGCCTGCATAATTAGAACGAGCACCATAAGTATAACCTTTGTCTTCGCGCAGGTTAAGGTTGATGCGGCTGTTAAATGCACCACCCAAAGCAAAGTTCATCAGGCCTGTTTTATAATATTCGCCGGTTGCATCGTAAGGCATAGCCACGTAACCGATACGGATCTCAGACTGCGCTGCATCTGGCTTATCTACAAAGTATAACTTTGTTTTAGCTATAGCAGGTGCTTTTTTATCTGCAGGAATAACTACATTTTTCTTCTCCCATTTCTTCAGGAAGTCAAGTTTGCCAAGTATATCTTTCTCTGCAATATCACCCACCACAACCAAATTGGAAACAGAAGGAGAGAAGCTTGTTTTATAGAACTGCTTCACATCATCCAGCGTGATGCTGTTTACTGTTTCAGCAGTACCAGATGTAGGGATAGCTTCGATGTGGCCTTCGCCGTAAAGCAGTTTGTAGTATACATTGTTAGCAATTGCTACTGGCTGCGTAGACTGGTTAGCTATACCTTCCAGTTGCTGCTTCTTCAGACGATCGAAATCATCCTGCGCAAACTTCGGACGGAACATACGCTCTTCTAACAGGGCAAGTGTCTTATCCAGGTTTTTCTTCAGAGATTGTACAACAATGTAAGTATCTTCAGAACCTGACATAATACGAATAGAGCTACCCAGTTTATCCAGCTCGCTGCTGAAGGCCTCTGAAGTATAATTCTCAGTATCTTCGTTCATTAACGATGCTGTTAAGGCTGCGATACCTGCTTTGCCCGGGTTAGCAGCAGAAAGTCTGTGACCACCTGCTATTGTTAACTGTAAAGTTACAGTTGGTATCTCATCAGACTTAGTACCAATCACTTCCAGGCCATTCTTGAACTTGGTAGTATAGTAGTTTGGTACAGTAACCGCAGATGCCTGTCCCGCTACCGGGCGCTTGCTACGGTCAAATGTATCAACTGCTTTGGTATACTTCAGGTTACCGTACTCCTGTGGCATTGCCACCGATTTGTTGGTATCAACAGTATAGTTATCTGCTTTGGCAACCAGGTCTTTTTTACCTTTAGGCACTACGCTAAGCAGTACTGCAGGCTTACCTTTAATGTACTGGTTGTACACGCGCATTACATCGGCTTTTGTAACACCTTGTATGCGCTTAATCTCTTCCTGAATATAGTTAGGATTGTTACGGAAGGTCTCGTAAGAAGCCAGCTGCGATACTTTACCGCTAACACTTGCCATTCTGTTGATCAGGCTGCTTTCAGCTGAGGCTTTGAAGCGAACAAGGTCTTCGTCAGTAACGCCACGTGTTTCGAACTCGGCAATAGACTTGCGAAGCATATCTTCAGCAGCAGCCAGGTTGTTATTCGGGAACGCCATTAACGAAATGCCAAACTCACCAGCCAGCTCAGAAGTAGAGTTAGAAGCGGATGCGGAAAGCGCTTTCTGGTCTTTTACAATGTTTTTGTAGAAGATAGAGTTTTTGCCCTGACCAATGATCTCAGCTAAAACATCCAGTGCAGGCTCGTCTTTGTGGCCGGCTTCAGGTGTTGGGAACGTCATACGCAGCATCGGGAAACGCACGTTATCTTCGTAAGATACATAGCGGTCTTTCTCTAGTTGCGCCATCATTGGCTTCATGTCCTCTACAGCAGGGCCGGCAGGTATAGAACCAAAATATTTCTCAACAAGCTTCACAACTTCAGCAGGCTTCACATCGCCACCAACTGTTACTGTTGCGTTGTTCGGGCCATACCAGCGCAGGAAGAAGTTCTTCAGGTCATTTACATTTACACGGTTCAGGTCTTCCAGGTAACCTATAGTTGTCCATGAATATGGGTGACCGTACGGGTAAAGGTTTTTAGAAGTCAGTTCGTAAACTAAACCATAAGGACGGTTGTCGTAGTTCTGGCCACGCTCGTTCTTAACAGTCTCGCGCTGTACTTCAAATTTCTTCTGTGTTACCGCATCCAGCAAAAAGCCCATACGGTCAGCTTCTAACCAAAGCGCTGTTTCTAACTGGTTACTTGGCAAGGTTTCAAAGTAGTTCGTTCTGTCGCGGTTGGTTGTACCGTTAAGTGTACCACCTGCATCAGATACAACTTTAAAGTGTTCTTCGTCGGCTACGTTATCAGAGCCCTGGAACATCATGTGCTCAAAAAAGTGAGCGAAACCAGATTTGCCTACTTCTTCGCGGGCAGAACCTACGTGATACGTTACATCCACGTGCACCACCGGGTCGGAGTGATCTTCGTGAACGATCAGGGAGAGGCCGTTAGCGAGTTTATACTTTTCGTAAGGAATTACCAGCTCGTCGCCTTTTTTGGTAACCTTCTCTACCAATTTCGTTTGAGCTTCAGCAGCACTTACCACACTTGCAGTAAGCACAATGCTCAAACCAATTTTCTGTAGCATAATGTTCTTGATTAGTTTAATGTTTGCCTAATCAAGATAGAAATGTGCTACATTAACTCCAAAAAATATAGACGAAACCCTATTTTGTTTCTCCGAAAACCTGTTTGGCGAACATTACCGATACAGCCAGTGTTAGCAGCGCCACTACCAGCATAGCCGTTGTTACCAGGAAAGCCATACCGGCAGTTTGCGGAGTATCCATACCTTGGGTGTTTTTAACCAGCTCCAGCAGCTTT
The DNA here is from genome assembly GCA_966250805.1 of uncultured Pontibacter sp. Classification (GTDB taxonomy): domain Bacteria; phylum Bacteroidota; class Bacteroidia; order Cytophagales; family Hymenobacteraceae; genus Pontibacter. The sequence continues at coordinate 47,983 of CBINIP010000013.1, forward strand.
ATAAAGTATGCGCCGGCGCGCCAGAAAAGCAGGATGGTTAGAAGGCCGGCTTCGGCTGCACCAAGTATAAAACCCCAGCGTTTGCCACGGTTCAGGAAGTGCCCCGCAGTAAGTGCAAGTACACCGCCAACGCCACCCGTTATCAGGGCAGTCTGGGCCTGTGTACCGGCCACATCAACTGCTACAAATCCGCAGGCAATCAGGAACGCACCAAAGAAGGCGTAGAGGTAGGATATTTGTTTATGAATCGTCATAAGTTTGGTCTTATACTTTGGTGGCAAGTTAAGCATATAAGAGACAAGTATAAACGCGGCAGGACAAGTTTTAAAGTATAACAGCAAGTATAAGTATAGAAATAACCTTTGCCTTGCTTGTGCTGTAATGGTATGGAACGCGGCTATACTTTACCGCATACTTTTATGGCTACTAAAGACACAGCAATAGATTTGCATGAATTACACGCCGACCCTAGCGGCACTGCTGCCTGGGCCGGTTTACGTTATACTTCCGATACAAAACCAGGGATCTCGAGAAAGAAAACGGGAAATGGTTTTACCTACCTGGATGCCAAAGGCGAAAAAGTTACAGACGAGAAAACACTGGAGCGCATAAAGAAAATGATGATTCCGCCGGCCTGGACAAATGTATGGATTTCCCCTGTGGCAAAAGGGCACCTGCAGGCAACTGGCTTCGATGCCAAAGGCCGGAAACAGTACATCTACCATGAAGGATGGCAAAAGGCGCGCAGCCTTACCAAGTTTGGCCGCATGATCGCGTTCGGAAAATCGTTGCCGGAGCTGCGCAAAAGTATAGAAACAGACATGCAGTCGAGGCACCTGGATAAGCGCAAAGTAACTGCTTTGGTGCTGTCTTTAATAGATAATGCGCTGATAAGGATAGGGAACCGCAGCTATGCCAAAGAGAACAAATCCTATGGCTTAACCACTCTCCGTGATAAACATGTGCAGGTAAACGGCAGCCAGATCAAATTTACTTTCCGGGGTAAAAAAGGAGTGGAGCACGACATCGATATTAAAGACCGAAGGCTGGCCCAACTGGTAAAGAAGTGCAAGGATATTCCGGGGTACGATCTGTTCCAGTATTACGACGAGAACGGAGAACGACAGACACTGGAATCGGGTGATGTAAACGATTACCTGCGAAATGCCACCGAATACGATTTTACAGCAAAAGATTTCAGAACCTGGGGCGGAACTGTGCGCATGGTGGAGTGCCTGGAACAGGCCATTAACGAGGACCCCGATCTGGACAAGGAGAAAGGTATAAAAGAGGCTGTTAAGATGGTTGCCAAAGGTTTAGGAAATACGCCAAGCGTGTGCAGCAAATACTACATCCATCCGGAGGTTGTAAATCTTTTCAGGGAAGATAAACTGCTCGGCTACCTCAAAACACACGATGCTTCTGCATCCAATTCAGGCTACTTATCCGGCACAGAAGAACTGGTGCTGAAAATGCTGGAGAACATAGCAAAACAAAAGTAAGAGTACTGAGTTTCGAGTTCCTAATTCCGGGTTTTATACTTGCCTATGCTTGTTTCTGGAGAATAAGAGACAAAAGGATTGGGAACAGCATAAAAGTTATACTTCTAACTAAGCTTATTCCCAAAATAACTCGGAACTCGTGACTCAGAACTCGGAACTGCGCCTTCCAGGCGCTCAGTTTCCTTCTCTGTCGTAGGCGTGAACGCGAACATCGCGGGTGGTGTGATCGCTGGCTTCTGTTCCGAAAGTTATTTCGTTGCCCCGTTCTGTATCGTAAATTCTGGTGTACTTTTTCCATCCTGTAACACTTGATTTGTCGTTTATGGTGTCTTCTCCTAACCCACCGTAAATGCTTACAGGTATAGCTTCTTTTACATCGCCCTCAACTGTAATTACATCGTTGCCGGCCAGGCCATGAAGTATAATTTCATCAGTTTCTTTCGGGTGGAAAACGCGTTTGTATAACACCTTTGCTGGCATAGCAGCTGTAGCAGGGCGTAACATAGTTACTTCTGTTCTTCCATCGGGCAGGCGCTTTATCGTAAAATGTTCCTCAAGATCTGTTCCGGCAATGGTTACTTCTTTTGCCAGCAGTTTATACATTTTGCCGGCAGCTTCTGGCAATTGGTTGCGGCGGTTCTTTAAACTTTGGGTTATACTTTCGCCTACCAAAGTATAAACCGGCTCCGGAAATTGCTTTACCGCTTTCTGAATAACTTCATCAGTTAATGATGCCTGCAGTTGTTTAGCTATTTGCTGCCAATCGTTTCTGGTAAGTTCGTTCAGAAGACGGGCATCAATGAATTCAGCGTTTATCATCAGCGCCTTCACATCATCTATCTCTTTGCCAAAGGAATGAAGTTTGCGGGCCAGCAGTTTGCTTGTAGCAATAAAAGGAACCACACCATCATTCATCTTCAGGAACACCTGGTCGCGGTCTTTCGGGATAGGTTTAAAGTATACATCAGAGCCTTGTTTTACAAATGCCCAGTCCCACTGGCCTTTGTGCCGGTCCCAGTCGCCAAGCAGTAAATCCAGCAACCTTGCCTTTGCAAATTCCTTCTGGTCGAAATGATACTTATTGCTAGAAAACCGGAGGCGTAAGGCTTCTTCAGAACCTACTATGTTCGCTACCTGGTGCAAGGTGTCGCCCAGATCGGCAGGGGATTTATACTTTTCTTCAAGTAAAAAAAGCCTTCCCTGCACCAATTTGGCATGCTCACCAAAGCTTTGGTCGTTGGAGCGTACATAGTACAGGTTCGGGTTGGTATGAATCACGCCTGCAGCCTCGGCCAGCAAAGGTACAACTACAGCACCGTATGGGTTGGCTGCTGAGGTCTGATCGCGGACAATGTTGGTAACAAAAGTAGGTTGCCAGAACTCAGATAAAACCTGCACCGGATCTTTATCGAGTGAGCGAAGTGCATAGGTGCGCCCTTGCTTATCCTGAAGCTCAAAACTGATGGTCTGGTAGCCTCCGCCTTTCTCAACTATAGTTAGCCCGCCTTTAGCTGTTTTAAGATCAAACACCGGTACTTTCACCGGTGTCGACCATATGTTGCGGTTGTGGTTTCCCCAGAAAAAACGATGTACAGCGCTGCGGTCGTAATGCCTGCCTGCTACAGCCCAGACACTATCTGCACCGGGCCGCTGTGACTGTTTGACCAATGCATCTTTCTGAAAGAAATCAGCATCGGCACAACCAGCCAAAACTATGCATCCCAACAGAAAAAGTGCCCATCGTGTTAATAACATTGGTGTAAGCTAAGTAAACAGTAATTAAACGCAGGCACTATACATGGTTGACCTTATCTACGGTTTTCTCTGTAGAAACTGATAAGCCCGGTAGTAGAGCTATCGTGTGTTGCCTCTGTGTTCTGTAGCAGTTCTTTTTCTATGGTGCCTGCCAATTGTTTACCCAGTTCCACACCCCACTGGTCGAAACTATAGATGTTCCAGATAACGCCCTGCACAAAAGTTTTATGCTCGTACATGGCTATCAGACCACCCAAAGTATAAGCATCCAACTCGCGGAACATGATAGAGGTGGAAGGGTTGTTGCCAGCAAAAACTTTATGCGGCACAAGGTCTTTGTTTACTCCTCCGGCTTTCTCCATTTCCTGCCTTACTTCTTCCTCGGTCTTGCCTTTCATCAGGGCTTCGGTCTGGGCAAAGAAGTTTGAAAGCAGCATAGCGTGGTGGTCGCCGATCGGGTTCTGGCTGATAGCAGGAGCAAGAAAATCGCAAGGTATAAGTAAGCTGCCCTGGTGTATCAGCTGGAAGAATGAGTGCTGGCTGTTGGTTCCTGCCGCGCCCCATATTACAGGCTGTGTCTGGTAAGTAACCATTTTGCCATCGCGGTCGGCAGTTTTGCCGTTACTTTCCATCAGTAATTGCTGCAGGTAATCTGGCAGCAGGCGTAGGTACTGGTCGTACGGAAGTACGGCGTGCGACTGAGCTCCGAAAAAGTTTGTATACCAGATGCTCAGCAAAGCCATCTGCACCGGAATATTCTGCCTTAATGGTGTGTTGCGGAAGTGTTTATCCATGGCCTCGGCACCACGCAGCAGCTCTTCGAATTTATCATAACCAAGCGCGCAGGCCACAGACAGGCCAATAGCAGACCATAACGAGAAGCGGCCACCCACCCAGTCCCAGAAGCGGAAGGTATTTTCAGGTGCAATGCCAAATTTCTCTACCTCAGTGGTGTTGGTAGAAAGCGCTACGAAATGCTTTTTGATATATGTTTCGTCTTGTGCTTTCTCCAGGAACCAGCTGCGGCAGGTATGGGCGTTGGCTATAGTTTCTTTTGTTGTAAATGTTTTAGAGGCAATGATGAAGAGCGTAGTCTCAGGATCGAGCTTGCGTAAGGCTTCGGCCGCGTCGGTGCCATCTACGTTAGATATAAAGTATACTTCCAGCTCCGGCTTTTTATACTTCTTCAGCGCTTCGAATACCATCTGCGGGCCAAGGTGCGAACCACCAATACCAATGTTCACAATGCTGTTGATCGGTTTGCCGGTATAGCCAAGCCAGGAGCCGCTGTGCAGTTTATCACAGAAATTTCTCATCTGCTGCAGAACATCCCGTACTTCGCTCAGCACATTTTCTCCATCCACTACCAATTGCTCATCGGTAAAATTGCGCAGGGCAGTATGCAGCACAGCACGTCCTTCGGTAGCGTTTATTTTTTCACCCCTGAACATGCTTTCGATAGCTTCAGGCACTGCAGTTTCTTCTGCAAGTTTTGTCAGCAGGTTAAGGGTTTCTTCTGTTATCCTGTTCTTAGACAGATCGAAAAGCATGTTCTCGAACCTGAATGAAAGTTTATTAAAACGCTCCGGATCCTGCGCAAAAAGGTCGCGCAGATGCTTGGGCTGCAGTTCGTTGTAATGTGCTTCAAGGTTTCTCCAGGCGTTGGTGGAGACAGGGGAGTAATTTTCTAGCATAGTTATGGTTACGTAGCTTCGGGTCAGATTACTGCAAACATAGTAATTTTGTTGCCCTTTCAAACAAATCCATACCGCCGGTTTTATACTTTCTATAGATAGAGTACTGTTACTGAAAACAAAAGAAACACCTGACAGAAGGCTTTGCGTAAACCTACAGAAACTAAAGTATAAGTAAACATGCCAATTACGTTAAGCACTACTACTGCTCAGCTTTCAGAAAGTGATCCTTCTAAAGTTGTTTCACAAAATGCCCCGGAACCTGAAAAAGAAAAAAGACAGCCGCAGCAACAACCACATACCGAAAAGGAACAGCAGCATGACGGTAGTGAGGAATATATAACCGGAGGCGACAATCCGGCTACACGCCCCGAACAAGGCGAAGATGTGCCGCCCGAAGAGCAAACTATAGGTATACCATAAGCGCAGATCTTGCAAAGTATAAATTAACAATACATGCACCGTCAGCTTGAAAATGCACTTAACCGTTTACACATTAAAGCCGTGATCCTGGACCTGGATGGCGTAATTACCCAGACAGCAACCTTACATGCACAGGCCTGGAAACGTATGTTCGATGAATATCTCCTGCAGCGCGGAAAACAGGAAGGCAAAGTATACGAACCTCTAAGTATAGAACACGATTACCGGCAGTATATAGATGGCATACCTAGGTATGATGGCGTCCGGAACTTTCTACGCTCCAGAGGAATAACGCTGCCGGAAGGCACAACCGCTGATGAACCTGGAAAAGAAACCGTAATTGGTTTAGGAAACCTTAAAAATCTATACTTTCAGGAGTTAATTGAGCAGGGCGGGGCAGAGGTATACCCTGATACTGTAAGCTGGCTGCAGCAACAGCGCAAGGCAGGCAGGCGCACCGGCGTAATTTCGGCAAGCAAAAACTGCCAGGCTATACTTCGTGGGGCTGGGCTGGAATACTTGTTTGATGTGCGTGTAGATGGTGTGGTGGCAGCGGAACTTGGGCTTAAAGGAAAACCTGATCCGGCTGTGTTTCTGGAGGCAGCCCGCAGGTTACAGGTACAACCAAAAGAAGCCGCTATTTTTGAAGATGCGCTAGCCGGTGTAAAAGCAGGCAGAACAGGCAACTTTGCACTGGTAGTTGGGGTAAACAGGGGCTCCGATGCCGCTGCACTCTTACAACAGGGCGCTGATCTTGTGATCAGTAGCTTTACAGATGATATGATGGAAAAAACTATACTAAAACACGACGCCGATCACCTACCCTCGGCACTAGGAGAAACTATACTTGAGCAGAAGCTAAATGGCAAAGTACCTGCTGTATTCCTGGACTACGATGGCTGCCTGACACCAATAGTTAAAGACCCGGATAAAGCCATCCTTTCTGATGAGATGCGACAAGTGCTGCACCAATTGGCAGGAGTGTGCAAAGTGGCCGTAGTTAGTGGCCGCGACCGGCAGAATGTGGAACGGCTGGTTCAGCTCGATAACTTATACTTTGCAGGCTCGCATGGCTTTGATATTTTCGGCCCCGGTGGCATGCACACAGAACCAGGTGGTGCCAGCGCCGCTTTGCCTGCCCTGGATGCGGCCCAGGCCGAGCTCCAGGAAAAGCTGCAAAGTATAAAAGGAGCCCTTGTAGAACGTAAACGATACGCAATTGCCGTGCATTACCGCAACGTGGCAGACGAGGAAGTAGACTTTGTGCAAAGCGAGACAGAGAAAGTGCTGGCGCAACATCCTGAGCTAAAAAGGGGACTTGGCAAAAAGATAGTGGAGCTTAAACCCAACCTGGACTGGCACAAAGGCAAAGCTGTACTCTGGCTGATGGAGGCGCTTGAACTGGACGAATCTAAAACCATTCCTATTTACATAGGCGATGATATTACCGACGAAGATGCTTTTGCAACATTACAGGGACGTGGTATAACTATACTTGTCGGCGAACACGACGAACAAACTGCAGCCACGTACAGGCTAAAAGATGTAGAGGAAGTTAAAGTGTTTCTGGAGCATCTGCTGCAAACTATAGCTAAAGCCCATCATGGATAAATGGAAGATCATCTACGAGGATTGGCGACCTGAGGCACAGCCTCTGCGCGAAGCACTCTGCACTCTAGGGAACGGTAATTTTGCCACCCGCGGGGCCGCCGAAGAATCCTCAGACGATGAAAAAGTCCATTACCCCGGCACCTACCTCGGTGGCGGTTACAACCGTTTAACATCAAGTATAGCCGGCCAGGAAATAGAGAACGAAGACCTTGTGAACTGGCCAAACTGGCTCCCATTGAGTTTCAGGCATAAAGGCGAAGAGTGGTTTGAACTTAGTAAAGTTACGCTGTTAAGTTTCCGGCAGGAGCTTGATATGCAGCAGGGTATACTTAAGCGGGAGCTACATTTTACTGATAATGCAAACCGTGAGACTAAACTTACCAGCAAACGATTGGTAAGTATGGCTAACCCGCATGCGGCAGCGCTGCAGTGGGAATTCACGCCCATAAACTGGGCTGGAGAAATAGAAGTACGCGCTTCCCTGGATGGCCGGGTGGTAAACAATGGCACAGTACGTTACCGAAGCCTTCAGAAAAAGCACCTGCAACCTATAGCAGTAGGCCAGCACGATCCTGAAACAATTTACCTGCTGGTACAGACAAACCAATCGCAGATAAGAATGGCACAGGCTGCCCGCACATTTGTTTATGTTGATGGAAAGAAGCAGGAATTAAGCCGGAACCTGGAGCAGGAAGCGGATTATGTTTCTCAGGTAATGCAGGTCAGTTGCCAGCAAGGCCAATGTATACAGATCGAGAAAATGGTGACAGTATATACAAGTCGTGATTTTGCCATATCAGAACCTTTGCTGGAGGCCAGAACTAATGTAAGTAGGCTGGGCAGCTTCGAAGAAGTGCTGAAAGCACACCGCAGGTCGTGGCGCCATATCTGGGACCGCTGCGATCTTGACCTGGACTGCAACATGAAAACACAGGGAGTGCTTCGGCTACATATTTTCCATCTGCTGCAAACTGTTTCGGTGCACACAATCGGTCGCGATGCCGGAGTACCTGCCCGTGGCCTGCATGGTGAAGCTTATCGGGGCCATATTTTCTGGGACGAACTTTTTATTTTCCCTTTCCTGAACCTGCGAATGCCTGAACTAACGCGTGCTCTTTTAAAGTACAGGTACAGGCGCTTACCAGAGGCAAAATTTGCAGCAAAGCAGGCAGGCTATCGTGGAGCCATGTTTCCGTGGCAAAGCGGCAGCAGTGGCCGCGAAGAAAGCCAGGTCATTCACCTGAACCCTAAATCAGGGCGCTGGCTGCCGGATAATACGTACCTGCAACGCCACATAAGTGCAGCAGTAGCATACAACGTCTGGCAATATTACCAGGCAACTGAAGACCGTGAATTCCTGAGCTACATGGGCGCTGAGCTTATACTTGAAATTGCCCTTTTCTGGTCAAGCATCGCTATTTATAGCTCTGAAAGAGACAGGTATGAGATCCGGAATGTAGTTGGTCCTGATGAATACCACACCGCTTACCCAGACTCTGATAAACCCGGATTGAACAATAATGCCTATACTAACATAATGGCCGTTTGGGTAATCCAGTGCGCCCTTAAACTGTTCGAGATACTGGATAATGCCCGCCTCAATGAAGTGCTCGAAAAATGTGGAATTACTGCTGTAGAGGTAGACCAGTGGCACCACATCAGCCAGAAAATGTTTGTCCCTTTTGTTGATGATACGCAGGTTATTGCCCAGTTTGAAGGGTATGAGCAACTGCCGGAATTTGCCTGGCAGGAGTATAAGCAGAGGTATGGCGAAACTATGCGCCTCGACCGCATCCTCGAAAGCGAAGGCGACAACGTGAACAAGTATAAAGCCAGCAAACAGGCCGATGTGCTTATGTTGTTTTACCTGTTCTCTTCCGAAGAACTGGTACAGCTTTTTACCCGCCTGGGCTATACTTTTAAACCCGAAAGTATACCACTGAATATTGCTTATTATGAGCAGCGTACCTCGCATGGCTCCACTCTGAGCCAGATCGTGCACTCCTGGGTGCTTGCCCGATCAGACCGTAAACGTTCCTGGTCTAACTTCGAGGTTGCCCTTATCAGCGACCTGGAAGATGTGCAGGGAGGTACAACTCCTGAAGGTATACACTTAGGCGCCATGGCCGGAACCGTGGACCTGGTGCAGCGCTGCTATACGGGTTTGGAGATACGGGATGAGGTGCTTTGGCTGAACCCTGCTATACCTGAACCGCTGGGTTGCCTGAAGCTGCAAGTGCGTTACCGCAGCCACTGGATAACGCTGGAGCTTACCAATGAACATATGGTGATAACATCGGCAAAAGGATGGACGAAAGAAGTACAGATAGGGGTGCGGGGGCAGGTTTATACTTTCAGAACCGGTGAAACAAAAGAATTTGATATCAGGCGGGATGTGTTGAGTAGCAGCATATAGTAATAGGTTTTGCAGGTGAAGTATAACCTGACATTTTGCTGGAAAGAAGTTTCCGAGGAGGTGTTTTGATGGCTTCAGGAACACAAGTGAGCTTTAGAAAGTATAAATAAAAAAGGTGAAGTTGCTGCTCCACCTTTTTTATTTATCACGAAGTATAATCTATACTAGGCATTTCTATTCATGCAGTTCAAGTCTTCGAAGGCTTCTTTAAGCCTGTTGGTAAAGCTAACCTCACCTTCGCGCAGCCACACACGCGGATCATAGTATTTTTTGTTAGGGGCATCCTCGCCTTCAGGGTTGCCAAGTTGCGCCTGCAGGTAATCTCTCTTAGATTCGTAGTAGTTTCTTACACCGTCCCAGAACGCCCACTGCATATCCGTATCCAGGTTCATTTTTACAGCGCCATAGCTGATCGCTTCTCTGATCTTCTCTTTCTCAGAACCTGAGCCGCCATGGAAAACAAAGTTTACAGGGTTTGAGCCTGTGCCATACTTTTGCTGGATGTAGTCCTGTGAGTTTTTCAGGATCTCTGGTCTAAGCTCAACATTGCCTGGCTTGTAAACACCATGCACGTTACCGAAAGCGGCGGCAATAGTAAACCTGTTGCTTATTTTGTTTAGTTCTTCGTAGGCAAAAGCTACTTCTTCTGGTTGGGTATAAAGTCTTGAGCTGTCAACGCCGGTGTTGTCTACGCCGTCTTCCTCGCCGCCTGTAACGCCAAGTTCAATCTCTATTGTCATGCCCAGTTTGTTCATGCGCTGCAGATAACCGGAGCAGGTTTCGATGTTTTCTTTGATCTCTTCTTCCGACAAATCAAGCATGTGGGAACTATAAAGAGGTTTGCCATGCTGCTCATAAAATTTCTCGCCGGCATCGAGTAAGCCATCTATCCACGGAAGTAGTTTTTTAGCTGCATGGTCCGTGTGAAGTATAACAGGCACACCATAAGCTTCGGCCATCAGGTGTACGTGCTGTGCTCCCGAAACTGCACCTGCAATAGCAGCTTTCTGGTTGTCGTTTGATAAGCCTTTTCCGGCAAAGAACTGAGCACCGCCATGCGAGAACTGAATAATCACAGGTGAATTAACGGCCTTAGCTGTTTCAAGTACAGCATTTACCGAGTCGGTGCCAATAACGTTTACAGCAGGTAGCGCAAAATTATTTTCGTTTGCATACTTAAACAGCTCCGTTACTTCGTCGCCGAAAAGCACACCTGCTCTGAATTTTGTATTTATTCCCATTAAAATCTGTTTTTGCCGGCTACAATATGCCCGCGGTTAAATTTATACTTAAGGATAAGTTAATTCCGGCAGTAAACAAAATGCAGGCGCAGATGTAGTGACGCTACTTAGCCAAAAACGATGACTTTGTCTTTATGCTTACCCCGCATATAGCCTCGTATTATCTGCTGCACATCCTTGTTATCGTTGTAGCGGGTAATGGCGCTTTTGAAATCATCTAAGGTTTGGGCCGAGAAAGTTTCATCTACAAATCCGAAGCCCAGGTACGTGCCGTGCTCTACCACAATTACAGATTTTTCGCCTTGTTCGCGGCCTTTACCAATAATTACAAAGCTGTTATGCTCGTAAGTGAAAGAGTCCAGGGCTTCATCTACACGTGCGTTATACTCCTCAGGGCTTTCCTTACCTATGCAGGCTCCTTTGCACTGGTGCACCTGGTAATCGAAGCAGGCGCCGTTGGTTTTATACAGGTCGCAGAGTTTCTGGCAGAGGTTATACTTGGCTACTTTATGAAACAGAAAACCCTTTGCTTTATATTGGTTCGATAAAGCAATAACAGGCGTCATGCTAATGTTATCAGCTTTGTTTATACTCCCGAAGGTAAGCCTTTTGTAGCCGTTGCTGTCTTCGTAAGTAAAAATGCCGGTATTAAACACGCTTCTGCGCTGCTGCCGGTTATAGTGCGGTTTCATGCGCTTTATTTCCGCCGATTCAAACAATAAAGCCACCAGTTCGTTACCCATGCGCTCATAGGTAATGTCGGCAATGCTGTTCTTAAACTCCAGAGATTTCCGGCTCTTGTAATCGATGTTAAAGTGCTGAATGATTCGCTTCCGGATGTTTATACTTTTGCCAACATAGATAACTTCGCCGGCCTCATTGTGGAAGTAATAAACCCCCGGTTCGGTTGGCAGGGCATCTACCTGTTCTTTTTTTATACTTTGTGGCAGCAACGATGTTTTTATCTCGTTCTTAATCTGCTCTGTAGGTTCTGCCGGATGGTAAGAGCCATCTATAACAGGGCGGTTGATCTTGATGAGCTTATCAAAAAGCTTTGCAGTTGCTTCGGCATCGCCTATAGCACGGTGGCGCATTTGCAGGTCTATGTCTATACTTTTGCAGAGCTTGCCTAAACTGTAAGAGGGCAGGCCCGGAATAAGGGAGCGGCTAAGGCGAACGGTGCAAAGGGTTTTGCGCTGAAAGGTAAAGCCAAGATCAGCAAATTCTTTTTTAATGAAGGAATAGTCGAAGCGTACGTTGTGGGCTACAAAAATTTTGCCTTCAGTAAATTGTACGATCTCTTTAGCAACTTCATAGAACTTAGGTGCATCCTGCACCATCTCGTCGGTAATGCCGGTAAGCTGCGATATAAAGTACGGAATAGGGCGCTGCGGATTTATCAGCGTGCTATACTTGTCCACGATCTGCTGCCCATCATGGATGAAAATAGCAATCTCGGTTATCTTGTCTTGAGAGGGCTGGCTGCCTGTGGTCTCAATATCTATTATGGCGTACAAGCGATGGTGTCTTTTTGCGTTAAAATGCTTCCGGCGGAGCAGGAGCATACTTCCTGTAAACCAATTTTTTTAGCAATACGTTTCAAATTGCTGCTTTAGCCGCTATGTGCCATACTAGCATCAGAAACTGCTTAAAGCTCTTTCTGGCCTTTCCTCTTTGCTCTTTCCCGAAGGTTATCAAACATCTTCTTAAATCTTGCTGACCGTCCTGTTTTTACATCATCGATATCGGCCAGTAAAAAACCGAACGGCTTCATTGGCTCATAGGCATCGAATATAACTTTCAGCGTAGCCACCACAGGTATAGAAATGATCATACCGGCAGCACCCCAGATCTCGCCCCCAATAAGCAAGGCAAGTATAGCCGCAAAAGGGTTTAAGCTTACTTTAGAGCCAACTATGAAAGGCGTGATAAAGTTACCCTCCAGGAACTGAACAAATGTGAACACCGCTACAACCAGCAACGAATCGATATAATTACCGGTGGTGGCCAGTGTGAACAGGGCCGGTAACATGGCACCGATAAGTATACCGATGTAAGGTATGATGGTAAGTATAGAGGCAAATACCCCGAAGAAGATCGCATACTTAATGCCAAGTAAAAGCAAGCCTATGGAGTTAAGTATAGATACAATGATGATCACGATCAGCAGCCCGGAAATATAGCTTTGTACCACGCCCTGTATGTTCTCTAAGGTGTGCATCATATTGCTGCGGCGGTCTTTGGCCACGAAGTTAAACATGAACTGCTGCAGGTGGTCGCGGTAGTAAAGGAAGCAGAAAATAAAGATTGGTATTACCGTGAGCAGGGTAAGGGCGCCTGTAGTGGTAGAGATAGTACCGCCTACAAGTGTAGTAGCATACTCCCGCACATTTCCAATGGCTGTTCTGATAAGTTCGCCTTTGTTAGAGGGTATAATGCCGAATTTCTGGTGAAGGAAATTCTGTACATTTGCCAGCAGCTTATCAAAATTCTGCTCAATTGTCTCCAGTTCCGAAGTCAGGCTGAGGAGCTGCGATGAAAGAAACCAGATCAGGAGGGCAAGTATAACAATGATCAGAACCAGGCTGCAAAGTATAGCCACAGCCCTTGGCAATCGCCAGTACTCCAGTTTTCGGGTGGTAGGTAACAACAGCAAAGAGAATAGCCCTGCAAAGGCAAGCGGCATCAGTATTGGCTTAAAAGTTTGCAGCACATAGATCAACAACAGCAGCCCGATGAGTATTATGGTGTATTTGAAGTAGTTAGGTAATTTGATTTCCATCGGGTTGTTCCAGGTGTTATGAAAGTATGTTTCAGAGCCTAAACTTATACTTTAGAAACAGAAAAGTATAGCTGCTGATATATAAAAATTAATATATAAATTTGCTAACAAAATTAGTTAAAAAATTTTATCAAAAACTGCTGTAGAATTGAACTACACTAAAGTATACTTGGTTTTAAACTTGTGGCTGCACTAATACAGAAACTAAATTAAAAGGTTTGGCTAAAAAAGTTAGCAAATAAGCCGGATAATACTTTCATAAAAGCTGCTACTGAACTAAATTTGTGTCAATAGCCTTTTATTTTTCTATATTTCCGAGTAATTCCATCGAAACAAATACACTTACGCTTACAGAATGGCAGAGTTAGAGCACAATTATAACGAAGACAGCATTCGCTCGCTGGAGCCGCGCGAGCACATCAGGCTGCGTCCTGGTATGTACATCGGCAAGTTGGGAGATGGTTCTTCGGCCGATGACGGTATTTACATTTTGGTGAAAGAAGTAATCGACAACTCCATCGACGAACACGTGATGGGCTTCGGTAAAACCATCGACATCAAGATCTCAGACCACAAGGTACAGGTGCGCGACTATGGCCGTGGTATTCCGCTGGGTAAGGTCATTGACTGCGTTAGCAAGATCAACACCGGTGGTAAGTACGACAGCAAAGCCTTCCAGAAATCAGTGGGTCTGAATGGTGTGGGTACCAAAGCAGTTAACGCCCTTTCCAGCAATTTCCGCATACAATCAGTTCGTGATGGTCAGATGAAGGCTGCTGAGTTTGAGCGTGGCGTGTTGACGAATGACCTGCCACTTGAGGCAACTTCTCAGCGCAATGGTACGCTTACTACGTTCACTCCGGACGATACCATCTTCAAGAACTACCAGTTTAACCCGGAGTACCTGGAGAACCAGATCTGGAACTATGTATACCTGAATGCAGGCTTAACTATAAATTTCAACGGCAAAAAGTATTATTCAGAAAACGGTCTGCTGGACCTGCTCAGAAACAAAGCCGATGAAGAAACCATGCGCTACCCGATCATCCACCTGAAAGGGGCGGATATTGAGCTGGCGCTTACGCACGGTAACGACTATGGCGAGGAATATTATTCCTTCGTGAACGGCCAGTATACAACCATGGGTGGTACGCACCTGGCTGCTTTCCGTGAGGCGGTAGTAAAAACGGTGCGCGATTTCTTTAAGAAAGATTACGATGCTGCGGATATCCGTGGCTCTATCATAGGTGCTATCTCGCTGCGTGTGCAGGAGCCGGTTTTCGAGTCTCAGACTAAAACTAAGTTAGGTTCTATTGACATGGGGCCTGATGGTCCGGCAGTGCGTGCTTATATCAATGAGTTTGTAAAAGAAGCTCTTGATAATTACCTGCACAAGAACCCAACTACAGCCGAAGCGCTGAAGAAGCGAATTGAGCAGAGTGAGCGCGAGCGCAAGGATATGGCTGGCGTGAAGAAACTGGCTAACCAGCGTGCTAAAAAAGCAAACCTTCACAACCGCAAACTACGTGATTGCCGACTGCACTTTAATGAAGATAAGCATGAGAATTCACTGCTTTCTACGCTCTTTATAACCGAGGGTGACTCTGCAAGTGGTTCTATCACCAAATCCAGAAACGTGGATACAGAGGCTGTATTCAGTTTAAGAGGTAAGCCACTTAACTGCTTCGGAATGAAGAAGAAGGTGGTTTATGAGAACGAGGAGCTGAACCTGTTACAACATGCCCTGAACATTGAAGAAGGCTTGGAAGGCTTGCGCTACAACCGCGTGGTAATCGCTACCGATGCTGACGTGGACGGTATGCACATTCGTCTGCTGCTGCTCACGTTCTTCCTGCAGTTCTTCCCGGACCTGGTGCGTAATGGCCACGTGTACATTCTGGAGACGCCGCTTTTCCGTGTGCGCAACAAGAAAGAAACGATCTACTGCTATAACGAAACTGAAAAGCAGGAAGCAATACAGAAGCTGGGTAAGCGCCCTGAGATCACCCGATTCAAAGGTTTGGGAGAGATCTCTCCGGATGAGTTTGGCAAGTTCATCGGCGATAACATTAAACTGAAGCCGGTGATCCTGCAGAAGGATACGACGATCCAGAAAATGTTGAACTACTACATGGGTAAAAATACACCTGAGCGTCAGCAGTTCATCATCGAAAATTTGAAGATTGAAAAAGACATAGTAGAAGAAGTATATGCATAACGACGATATAAACGAAGAATTGCACCATCACGAAGAAGAGGAACAAGAGGTAGCGTTTACGGATGGCGAAGAAGAAGTTATCCATAACATAACACCTGTTTCTGGTCTGTATGAAAACTGGTTCTTAGACTATGCTTCTTATGTAATATTAGAGCGTGCGGTACCAGCCATAGAAGATGGTCTGAAGCCGGTGCAGCGCCGCATTCTGCACGCCATGAAGGAGATGGACGACGGTCGCTTTAACAAGGTGGCCAACGTGATCGGTCAGACCATGCAGTACCACCCGCACGGGGATGCTTCTATCGGTGATGCGATGGTGAACCTTGGCCAGAAAGATCTGTTGATTGAAACGCAGGGTAACTGGGGCGATGTACGTACCGGCGACAGTGCGGCAGCACCTCGTTACATCGAAGCACGCTTGTCTAAGTTTGCTTTGGATGTGGTATTCAACCCGCAGACTACGCAGTGGCAGCTGAGCTACGATGGCCGTAAGAACGAGCCGGTAACATTGCCGGTTAAATTCCCGCTTCTGCTGGCGCAAGGTGTGGAAGGTATAGCCGTGGGTCTTTCTACGAAGATCATGCCGCACAACTTCAAGGAGCTGATCAAAGGTTCTATTGATGTGCTGAAAGGCCGTAGCACTACACTTCTGCCAGACTTCCCGAACGGAGGTATGGTAGACGTAACCAACTATAACAATGGTATGCGCGGCGGCAAGATCCGGGTGCGTGCTACGATTGAGAAAGTAGACAAGACTATGCTCATCATCCGTGATGTGCCTTATGGTGTAACTACTACCGGTCTGATGGAATCGATCGTGAAAGCGAGCGAGAACAACAAGATCAAGATCAAGAAAGTGATTGATAACACAGCTGCTGATGTAGAAATACAGGTTCAGCTGCCGCCAGGCGTTTCTCCGGATTTAACGATGGATGCACTTTACGCTTTCACGGATTGCGAAGTGTCTATCTCTCCGAACACCTGTGTGATTATTGACGATAAGCCACACTTCCTGAGCGTGGATGAACTGCTGCGCATTTCTACCTTCAAGACAGTAGACCTGCTCAAGCGTGAACTGGAGATCCGTAAAGGTGAGTTGGAAGACAAGTGGCACTATTCATCGCTGGAGAAGATCTTTATCGAGAACCGTATTTACCGCGATATCGAAGAGTGCGAAACTTGGGAAGCTGTACTTGAAGCAATTGATAAAGGACTTGATCCGTTTAAAAAGCTCCTGCGCCGCGAGGTGACAGAAGAAGATATAATTCGCCTGACTGAGATCAAGATCAAGCGCATCTCTAAGTATGACTCTTTCAAAGCTGATGAGTACATCAACAAGCTGGAAGAAGAGATGGCTGAGGTGGACGATAACCTGGCTAACCTGATCCGTTATGCCATTGCATACTTTGAAGGCCTGCTGAAGAAGTATGGGCAGGGGCGTGATCGTAAAACACAGGTGAAAACCTTTGATGTGATCACTGCTCAGAAAGTAGCTATTGCTAACCAGAAGTTATACATGAACGCCAAAGACGGCTTTATCGGAACCAGTCTGCGCAAAGACGAGTTTGTATGCGATTGCTCTGATATGGACGACATCATCGTTTTCCGTAAGGATGGTAAGTTTATGGTTACGAAAGTTGCTGATAAGACTTTCGTGGGTAAGGATATTATCATGGCCGGCGTTTACAACAAGAACGACGAGCATATGGTATACAACATGATCTATGTGGATGGTAAGACAGGCATCTCGTTTGCGAAGCGCTTTGCCGTAAAATCTATCACTAGAGATAAGGAGTACGACCTGACAAAAGGAGAGAAGGGCTCTAAAGTACATTACCTGACGGCTAACCCGAACTCTGAATCGGAGGTGGTAAGTATAACCCTGGCACCACAGTCAACAGCGCGTAACAAGCAGTTCGATTTTGATTTTGCCGAACTGATGATCAAAGGCAAAGGTTCGAATGGCAATATTGTAACGAAGTACCCGATCAAGAAAGTAGTGCAGAAGAGCCTGGGCGATTCTACGCTGGGTGGACGCGAGATCTTCTACGATGAAGTAATTGGCCGACTGAACACCGAAGGCCGTGGCCGATATTTAGGCTCCTTCAATACGGATGATACGATACTTGTAATCTACGAGGACGGAACATACGAGCAGACCACCTTTGACCTGAGTAACCACTACACCGTTGAGAAGATCAAGGTGTTGCAGAAGTTTGATCCTGAGCTGGTTATTTCAGCGATCTATTATGAAGGGGACAATAAAACCTACTATGTGAAGCGTTTCAAAATTGAAACTTCTACGGTTGGCAAGAAATTCACCTTCATTTCGGAAAGTAAAAATTCCAGACTCGAGGCTGTTTCCACACATCCGGAGCCGCTGGCAACTATAGCCTTTAAACGTGGCCTTCGCGGTGAGAAAGAAACAGAAAAACTGTTGCTGAGCGAGTTCATTGATGTGAAGGGCTGGAAAGCCATGGGCAACAAACTGAACTACTACAAGATTCTGGACGTTGTGGTGCCTAAACAAGCCGAAGTAGAGCAGGAAGAAAAGCCTAAGGCTAAGCGGGTTGCAGTTAAAAAAGAGGCTGTAAACCTGCCTTCTGAATTGCTGCAACTGGCCGAAGAAGCGGCACGTGCCAGCGGCACTCAACCTCTGCCAGAAGATACCGTAGAAACTGAAATAAGCAAAGAAACAGAAAAGAAGGCACTGAAGGAGAAGAAACAGCTTAATCTGTTTTAACCTGATGGTATAGTTTGCATAAGTCCTTTTGTTTCTGTACTTTGTTTTTACGAAGCGCACCCAATGAAAAGACTTTTAAAAGCGATACTTCTGATCTTAATGTTTGGAATGGGGCTGCCTGTTTACCAGGCGGCCGCCACTTCAGGCAACGAACAATTATTGCGTAAAGCAGAAGAGCTTATTACAAACTATAAAGATGTAGAAGCGCTTTCTGTTTATGAGCAGGTTTTAGCCGCAGCACCTGATAATTATGAAGCTCTTTGCAAGGCTAGTTTCCTTCACTGCCGTATCGGCGATCGCTTTTCCGACGATACCCACAAATTAAACCATTTCGCAAAGGCAAAGCAGTACGCTATCCGCGCCTATGAGATAAATCCTGACGATGCAGAGTCTAATTACGTGATGGCTTTATCACTGGCCGGTTCTGCAATGTTGGCAGGTCCACGACAGCGTTTGGCTGTTACCAATCAGATAAAATCTTTTCTGGATGCTGCCCTTGCCTGTAACAGCGAGCATGCAGGCTCCTGGCATTTGCTTGGCCGCTGGTACTTTAAAATGGCAAACCTGAATTTTGCCGAAGTGGCTGCCTCAAAGGTGTTTTTTGGAGGTGTTTGTGAGCGGCCAGCCAATAATGATGCTGTTGAAGCCATGAAAATGGCCATCAAGTATAATCCGAACAATATTCGCTATTACTACGACTTGGCTACAATTTATCAGGAAATAAAGGATAATGAAGCTTTTGTGAAAACGCTGGAGCAGGCACTGACGATCAGCCTCGATACGAAAGAGGAACTGGAATTGAGCAGGCGCTGCAAAATAATGCTTCAGCAACACGCTAAGAACTAAGCGATAGCTAAAAGTATAAAAAGAAGCCTGCAACCTAAAGGAAGCAGGCTTCTTTGTTTTTAAAATGTATGTGTGGCAAAAAAGAAGGTATTTCGCTATTTATGATAATAATCTATAATTTAGCGGAGCCAAGTTGTTAAGCTTGCCCAAAGTATAAACTATAGCTCATGAATGTGCGCGCTTTATTTTTGCTGGTGCTGATCGCGGTTATGGTTTCGGGCTGTAGCATGAGCGAAGGCAATAAAGAAGGGATGGTAGACCTGCAGAAGGTGAAAGACGACCCTGAAACGGAGTTGGAGAACCTGAATGAGGCTATCTTAAGTGCTAAACGTGATGGAAGCCTGTATACCCGCCGTGCCATGGTTTACCTTAAGAAGGGTGCCTACCAAGAAGCACTTGCCGATGCAGACGAAGCCGTGAAGCTGACAAAGAATGATCCGTCGGCGCTTTTTGTGAAAGCACAGGCACTGCGTTTGCTTAGCCACGAAGGTCAGGCGCTTAAACTTGCATTGCAGGCTGAGCGAAACTCATACTATAACTCATCGCTTTATGTATTGATAAGCGATCTTTACCTGAAGCAGAAGGCATACGGGAAGGCGAAAGACTACATCCGTAAAGCCCTGGATCTATCTCCGACAGATGAGTATGCTTTATATTACCAAGGGCGTGTAGCAGAGGTAACAGGCGATACAGCCAGGGCGATGCGAAACTATTCGTTAGCTTTGAAACAGGCACCGGAGTTTATGGAACCGAAACGCGAGCTTGCAGGTATTCTGGTGTCGCAGCATAATTTTGCCCCGGCACGTGCTTATATTGCAAAAGCCCAGAAAGCCGCACCTGCTGATGGTCTGCTGTGGTACTACAGAGGCTTGTTGTATTTAGGAGAAGAAAAACACGACAGTGCGCATGCGTTCTTTAGCAAAGCTATAAGTATAGCCGATACGTTACAGGGAGCACATTACAGGCTGGGGCTACGGGCATACATTATGGGTGAGAACGAGGCCGCTATTACGCACATGCTAAAAGCTCCTGATTATGAGCATCTGCTAAAGTATAATACTGTTTTAGCAGGCAGTTACGAGCGTACCGGTCAGTACCTTAAAGCTTTGGAGCAGTATCAGCGTATTTTAGCGCGCGATCCTAATTATTCTTTTGCCTACAGCAGCATTAGCCGCCTGAAAAGTAAATTAATGAGACCGGCACCTGATACAACCAATGCACAGCCGGCATTTATAGAGTAAACAGTTAATAAAAATATACATGATCAACATCACATTGCCAGATGGCTCTGTGCGCCAGTACGAGAAGGGCGTAACAGGCCTTGAGATTGCAGCAAGCATCAGCGAAGGCTTAGCGCGTAATGTGTTAGCCGTTAAAGTAAATGACACTGTATGGGACCTTTCGCGCCCGATACAGGAAGATGCTACAGTGCAGCTACTCACCTGGAACGATGAATTAGGTAAAAATACATTCTGGCACTCGTCAGCGCACTTGCTGGCAGAGGCGCTGGAAGAACTATATCCTGGTGTGAAATTTGGCATTGGTCCTCCAATAGAAAATGGTTTCTACTACGATGTTGACCTGGGTGAAAGAACCTTCTCTCAGGATGATTTTGCTAAAGTAGAGCAGAAGATGCTGGAGCTTGCCCGTAACAAAAGCGAATATAAGCGCCAGGAAATTTCTAAAGCAGATGCCATTGCCTACTTCACTGAAAAAGGTGATGAGTATAAGCTAGACCTGCTGAAGGACTTGGAAGACGGTTCAATTACTTTCTACAGCCAGGGTAATTTTGTAGACCTTTGCCGTGGGCCGCACATCCCGAATACTGGTGTTATCAAGGCTGCCAAGCTGATGAACGTTGCCGGTGCCTACTGGCGTGGCGATGAGAAAAGCAAGCAGCTTACCCGCATATATGCTATAACTTTCCCTAAGCAGAAAGAGCTTACAGAGTACCTTGAGCGACTGGAAGAAGCTAAAAAGCGCGACCACAGAAAACTAGGTAAAGAACTTGAGCTTTTCGCTTTCTCTGAGAAAGTAGGTATGGGATTGCCTTTGTGGTTGCCTAAAGGTACACTGTTACGCGAGCGCCTGGAGCAGTTTATGCGCAAAGCGCAGATGCGTGCAGGTTATCAGCCGGTGGTTACACCACATATCGCCAGCAAAGAGCTTTATGTAACTTCAGGCCACTACGAGAAGTACGGAGCAGATTCATTCCAGCCGATAAAAACGCCGAACGAAGGAGAAGAGTTCTTCCTGAAACCAATGAACTGCCCGCACCACTGCGAGATCTATAAAACTCGTCCTAGATCTTATAAAGAGCTTCCGGTGCGTCTGGCAGAGTTTGGTACAGTTTATCGTTACGAGCAAAGCGGTGAGTTGCACGGCTTAACACGTGTTCGTGGCTTTACTCAGGATGATGCGCATATATTCTGTCGTCCTGATCAGGTAAAAGATGAGTTCATCAAAGTAATTGACCTGGTACTTTATGTATTTAAGGCCTTAGGTTTCGAAGATTATACTGCCCAGATTTCATTACGCGATCCGGAAAACAAGGGGAAGTACATTGGCGGCGACGAAGCATGGGAAAAAGCAGAGTCAGCGATTATCGAGGCTGCTGCCGAGAAAGGCCTGCGTACTGTAACCGAATTGGGTGAGGCTGCGTTCTACGGACCTAAGCTTGACTTTATGGTGAAGGATGCCCTTGGCCGCAAGTGGCAGCTTGGAACTATACAGGTAGATTATCAGTTACCGGAACGTTTCCAATTGGAATACATTGGTGCTGACAATCAGAAGCATCGCCCTGTAATGATCCACCGTGCGCCATTTGGCTCCCTGGAGCGTTTCGTAGCTGTACTGATCGAACACTGCGCCGGTAATTTCCCGCTGTGGTTGAGCCCGGAACAGTTTGCTATACTTCCGATCTCTGAAAAATATCATGATTTCGCACAGGAAGTATACAACAAGCTGCAGCAGGAAGACATCCGAGGCTTTATTGATAATCGCGACGAGAAGATAGGCCGCAAGATACGTGACGCAGAAGTTCGTAAAGTACCTTATATGCTGATCGTGGGAGAGAAGGAGCAGGAAGAGAAAGCTGTATCGGTGCGTAAGCACGGAGAAGGCGATCTGGGCACCATGCCAGTGGATGAATTCATTAATACATTTAAGGCTAAAATAGCCGAGATGTTAAACAATTAAGGAAAGATATTTTTTTCTTGATAGATTAATTGCGATATTCGCAGCCTAATTGTAAAATTTAATTAAGGAGGTAAAACTATAGCGACGCCAAATAAGCGCTTCACCCCACGAGGAAAGGTGGAGGAGCCGTACAAAGTCAATGACAGAATAACTGCCAGAGAGGTAAGGGTAGTTGGTGACAATGTAGAGCAAGGTGTTTACCCGCTTAGAGTGGCCCAACAGATGGCCAACGAGCAGAATCTGGATTTGGTTGAAATTTCGCCTACTGCAGTACCGCCGGTATGCCGTATCATCGACTACTCAAAATTTAAGTATGAGCAGAAGAAGAAAACGCGTGAAATGAAAGCCAAAGCTCAGAAAGTAGTGATCAAAGAAATACGTTTTGGTCCTAACACCGATGATCACGATTTCGAGTTCAAGCTCAAGCATGCCAAATCATTCCTGGAAAGCGGTTTCAAGATCAAGTCTTATGTACACTTCGTGGGTAGAACCATCGTGTTCAAGGAAAGAGGCGAGATCTTGTTGCTTAAGTTTGCTCAGGCCCTTGAAGATGTAGCGAAGGTAGAACAGCTGCCTAAGCTGGAAGGAAAGAGAATGTTCTTAATTCTTGCGCCAAAAGTTGCGGCTCCTGTTAAAAAGTAATTTGTTTAATTAATTATATACACATGCCAAAAGTAAAAACTAAATCTGGTGCAAAGAAGCGTTTTTCTTTGACAGGTACTGGCAAAATTAAGCGTAAACACGCATACAAGAGCCACATCCTGACTAAGAAGACAACTAAGCAGAAGCGTAATTTAACGCATGCAGGTCTTGTTAGCTCAGCTGACACTGACAGAGTGAAGCTAATGCTTCAAATCTAATTCAACAGAATTAGCAGGTTAATTTAGTACGAACCCGGTGCCTGGTTTTTGAAGCATGAAAATGTCACCAGCCGCCAAAACTTTAAAGAAATGCCTAGATCGGTAAACGTCGTAGCAGCACGACACAGAAGAAAAAAAATGATGAAAATGGCCAAAGGTTACTTTGGCCGTCGCAAGAATGTCTGGACAGTTGCAAAAAACGCAATTGAAAAAGGTTTAACTTACGCCTACCGCGACAGAAAAGCGAAAAAGAGAGACTTCAGAGCGTTGTGGATTCAGCGTATCAATGCAGGTGCTCGTGAGCATGGCATGTCTTACTCGCAGTTAATGGGCGCCCTTAAAAAGGCTAACATCGACCTTAACCGCAAAGTACTTGCTGACCTGGCGATGAACCACCCGGAAGCTTTCAAAAGCATCGTTGATAAGGTAAAATAATTTACCTTTGACCATATTAGAAGGGCTTAGCGTACGCTAAGCCCTTTTTTGTTTTATATAACTTTTAGCCCTTAAGCCAGCCTTACAAACTGCCGCTATACTTGGTTGCAGCCATTAATCTGATGCAGGAGACCAAACTGATGAAGTGATCCACGCCTTAAGACTGCTTCATGTGCTTTAGCTATCGCTTTTATACTTGCAATATTGACTAGATATAAAGAAAGCATTTTACCTTACTTAAAGGTTAAGAAGTTCTACTCAAGTAAAGATTTATGTACTTATACTTGACGAGGAGATGCTAAAAGAATAGGTTTAAGTATAGCGGGTGCTGTAATAAAGTTAGGAAGCTTGGTGTGTGGCAAGATTAATGTATATACAGGTAGGGTAGTAGTGATATTTAAGCAGCTGAAGCTTTGTTGTTAGGCTAAACAGGAAGAACTCTTTACCTGGTTTACCGGAAAAGAAAAAGGGGCTTAAACAATAGTTTAAGCCCCTTTTAAGGTTGTAGCGGGGAGCAGAATCGAACTGCCGACCTCAGGGTTATGAATCCTGCGCTCTAACCATCTGAGCTACCCCGCCGGAATGTGGTGCAAATGTATGCAAAAGATTTTATTCTGCACAACAGTTAGCTTCAAAAAAAAATATTTTATTTTTTAGATATATACTTAATCAAAAATTAATGCTATACTTACTCAAACACTTACAATACTTACCATGATGAGAGCTACGAAGACGAAATTTGTGCGCGAATATCCTATCAATGCCTCGGCTAAGCTTTTATACCCTTACCTGAGCACTGCAAGTGGTTTATCGCAGTGGTTTTGCGATAAAGTAACTGTAAACGGCGATAAAGTTTACAACTTTGTTTGGGATGGCCGCAGCCACTACGCCGAAATGACCGGGCACCGCACTAACCGCTCTGTTCGCTTTTTATTTCTGGATGAAAACAAACAACATGTTTCCGACCCGTCTTACATAGATTTTACGATAGAATCTAGTGAGCTAACACAGGAACAGTTCTTGAAAATTGTGGACTATACAGAAGAAGACGATGTAGAAGAGCTTTCAGAATTGTGGGAGCATTTGCTGCAAAATTTGCGTGAAATAGTAGGAGGGTAGCAAGTCTTGTGCTACAACTGCTTATCTTTGCACGATTTTTGGCAACACGTTGTTAAGGTATAGCATTGTGGCGGCCACTACGCTATCCGCCTTTGGGCTCACATGAAGAAATTAGATAAGCTTATAGTCAGGTCTTTTATAGGCCCCTTTATACTTACGTTTGCTGTAGTTGAGTTTATACTGCTAACTCAGTATATGCTCAAGTACCTGGATGAACTGGTAGGAAAAGATCTTGGTGCCGAGGTTTTCGGCGAGCTCCTTTTCTACTTCAGCCTGAATATGGCACCTGTGGCTTTGCCGCTCGCAGTACTGCTGTCGTCGCTGATGACGTTTGGTAATCTTGGCGAGCACCACGAGCTAACAGCTATCAAAACTTCGGGTATTGCGTTGCCGCGTATACTTCGCCCTATTTTTTTGCTTGTAGCTCTTATTACAGTAGGTGCTTTTTACTTCAATAATGTTATAGTGCCTAAGGCTAACCTGAAAGCTTATAGTTTGCTTTGGGATATTCGCCAGAAAAAGCCGACCATGAACTTCAAAGAAGGCGCTTTCTATAACGGCCTGCCAGGCTATAGCATAAAGATCAACGAGAAGCTGGATGATAATGCCCTGCGCAATATTATGATCTACGACCACTCTAAAGGTGGTGCCAATACCTCGGTTATACTTGCCGATTCTGGCAAAATGTATACCCAGCACAACGATAATTACCTGGTGCTGGAGCTTTTTGACGGTAACACTTATGTAGACCAAGATGATGGCTCTATCCGTAACTCGACGGAGCAGTTTGTGCGACAGAAGTTTAACCAGAGTAAAATTGTTTTCAGTCTAGCCTCTTTCGATCTGGATCGTACCCGTGAAGAGCTTTTCTCTGATAACAAGATGATGAAAGATATCAGTCAGTTGAATGTGGTAACTGACTCGTTGCGTACTTATGGGGAGCGCGAAAAGCAATTATTTGCCCCGAACGTGGACCCGTTCTACATGTATTTTAAGGCTGATACCGGTGCAGTGAAGAACGGCCTGAGGTTAACCAAAAAAGAAGTGAAGCGCGACTTGCCCCCTCTTACCTCAGATGCTGTAACGCTGGCTACAAATAAGGCGCGTAACATCAAGAGTTTTACTTCCAGCTATGTTGAGCGCGTTAATAATACGCTGCGCGAAGCGAACAACTATGAAATCGAGATCTGGCGTAAGTATACCCAGTCTGCAGCTATACTTATAATGTTCCTGATAGGTGCACCATTAGGCGCTATTATTAAAAAAGGTGGCCTTGGGGTACCGGTACTTATTTCCATTATTTTCTTTATCAGTATGTATGTAATGGCCATACTGGGAGAAAAGTGGGCGAGAGAAGGTCTGGTTCCGGTAGGTGCCGGTATGTGGGGGGCTAACCTTATATTATTGCCAATAGGCCTGTTTTTCCTGTATCAGGCCCGTAACGACTCCAGTTTACTGGAGGTTGATTTCTGGCGAAAAATGATGGCAAGGCTGAAACGAAATAAAATATAGCTTTTCCACAAGATAACAGACAGGAAATAATTTTTTAATAAAGATAATTTTGTATAACTTTGCGGCTTATACAGCTATCTAGCCTACAGAAAAACAGTTTGATATTTTTTATACGCAATGAAATTAACTACTGAAGCGAAACAAGAAATTTTTGAAAAGTACAGCATAAGCAAGTCTAAAACCGACACTGGTTCTGCTGAAGCTCAGATCGCGCTTTTCACTACTCGCATCTCTGACCTGACAGAGCACCTTAAAATTCACAAGAAGGATTATGGCACCCGCCTAGGTCTTCTGAAGCTGGTAGGTAAAAGAAGAAGATTGCTTAACTACCTTACCAAAAATGATATTGAGCGATACAGAGCTATTATCGCTGAGCTAGGTATCAGAAAATAGTTATTTGTGTTAGGGAATTCTTACAGGGATTCCCTAATCTTTTTCTAAGTACTCTCCTTCCTTCCTCCTTTTTGCCAGTACCCGACAGTTGCCGCAAACGGTGGCACTGTTTTTTTGATGCTAAAAATAATTGATGATGTCTTATACTGCGATAAACAAAACAATCCTTCTTCCGGATGGCCGGGAGATAACAATTGAAACTGGTAAACTAGCCAAACAGGCTGACGGTTCTGTAGTAGTTAAAATGGGTAATACCATGCTGCTTGCTGCCGTTGTTTCAAACAAAGAAGCTCGTGAGGGAGTTGACTTCCTTCCACTGTCAGTAGATTATCAGGAGAAGTTTGCTTCTTCTGGTAAAATACCTGGAGGTTTCCTGAAAAGAGAAGCCAGACTTTCTGATTATGAAATTCTTGTGTCTCGCCTGGTAGACCGTATCCTGCGACCTATGTTCCCGGATGATTACCATGCAGAAACACAAATGACTATACATCTGATCTCTGCTGATACGGAGATCATGCCCGATGCGCTTGCTGCCCTTGCAGCTTCTGCAGCACTGGCAGTTTCTGATATTCCTTTCAACGGCCCTATTTCTGAAGTACGTGTAGCCCGTATTGATGGCCAGCTGATGATCAACCCAAGTGTATCTGACCTGCAGCGTGCAGATATTGATATGATCGTGGGTGCATCTATCGACAGCGTTGCCATGGTAGAAGGCGAAATGAATGAGGTTTCAGAGGAGGAGATGCTGGAGGCAATTGCTTTCGCTCACGAAGCCATCAAGATTCAGTGCCAGGCGCAGCTTGAGCTTGCTGAAATGGTTGGCAAATTAGAGAAGCGTACTTACTCGCACGAAACACACGACGAGGAACTACGCCAGAAAGTATACGATGCTACTTACCAGAAAGCTTACGATGTAGCCAAAAGAGGTAGTGCTGTTAAAGCTGAGCGAAAAGAAGGCTTTGCAGCTGTACTTAACGAGTTCATCGAGTCGCTGGGCGAGGAGCATCCTTATGATGTAAACCTGATCAAAACATACTTCCACGATGTAGAGAAGGAAGCTGTTCGTAACATGATCCTGGATGAGCGTGTTCGTCTGGATGGTCGTCAGCTTGATCAGATCCGCCCTATCTGGTCAGAAGTAAACTATCTGCCTGCTACGCATGGTTCTGCCGTGTTTACACGTGGCGAAACACAGTCTTTGACTACTGTAACGCTGGGTACTAAACTGGATGAGCAGATGATCGACAGCGCGATGGTATCTGGTACTAACAAATTCCTTTTGCACTATAACTTCCCTGCATTCTCAACTGGTGAGGTAAAACCTAACAGAGGTCCTGGTCGTCGTGAGATTGGTCATGGTAACTTGGCCCTGCGTGCGCTTAAAAAAGTACTTCCGCCAGATGCAGAGAATCCATACACGATCCGTATCGTTTCTGATATCCTGGAGTCTAACGGTTCATCTTCTATGGCTACGGTTTGTGCCGGTAGCTTAGCCCTGATGGATGCTGGTGTTCCTGTAAAAGATGCTGTTTCTGGTATCGCTATGGGTCTTATCACAGACGTTAAGACAGGTAAATTTGCAGTTCTTTCAGATATCCTGGGTGATGAAGACCACTTAGGTGATATGGACTTTAAAGTTGCCGGTACTTCTAAGGGTATCACTGCCTGCCAGATGGACATTAAAGTACAGGGTTTATCGCACGAAGTTCTAAGCCAGGCATTAGCTCAGGCTAAAAACGGTCGTCTGCACATCCTGAACGAAATGTCTAAAACTATTTCTGCTCCAAACCCTGATTACAAGCCTCATACTCCGCGTTCATTCAACATGGTGATCGATAAAGAGTTTATCGGTGCGGTAATCGGACCAGGTGGTAAAGTTATCCAGCAGATCCAGAAAGATACTGGCGCTACGATCATCATCGAGGAGAAGAACGAAAAAGGTCATGTAAACATCTTTGCTAGCAACCAGGACTCTATGAGCGAGGCTGTAAGAAAGATCAAAAACATCGTTGCTCAGCCTGAGATTGGTGAAGTTTACATTGGTAAAGTTAAGTCTATCCAGCCTTACGGTGCATTTGTAGAATTTATGCCTGGTAAAGATGGTTTGCTGCACATCTCTGAAATTAAGCACGAGCGCCTTGAAACCATGGACGGTGTGCTTGAGATAGGTGAAGAAGTGAAAGTGAAACTGATCGATGTTGATAAGAAGACAGGCAAATTTAAGCTGTCTCGTAAAGCTATACTTCCTAAACCTGAGGCTGCACAGCCTAATCAGTAATATATTTTGAACTCCCGGGGCAGCCTCTGCAGTTGTATGAGTGGCTCCGGGAGTTTTATTTTCCTGGCTATCGCGTTTGCTCTTGATTTTATTTGTAAGAAGTAAGAACTTTGCGCGATTTTCTTATGTTACCACACCGAGCCGAAATAAAAGATTTTACATTTCTGAATTAATATTATACTCTGATGAGACAACTCAAGATAAGCAAACAGATAACGAACCGCGAGAGCCAATCGCTAGATAAATATCTGCAGGAGATTGGTAAAGTTGATTTGCTTACTCCGGATGAAGAGGTGTCGTTAGCACAGAGAATCAAAGAAGGAGATCAGTTTGCGCTTGAGAAATTGACGAAAGCCAACCTGCGCTTTGTGGTGTCGGTGGCTAAGCAATACCAGAATCAGGGCCTTTCTCTGGGTGACCTTATCAACGAAGGTAACCTGGGTTTGATTAAAGCGGCAAAGCGTTTTGATGAAACAAGAGGTTTTAAATTCATATCTTACGCCGTTTGGTGGATCCGTCAGTCTATTCTGCAGGCTTTGGCTGAGCAGTCTCGTATTGTGCGCCTTCCGCTTAACCGTGTAGGATCACTCAACAAGATTTCCAAATCATTCTCAGAGCTTGAACAAAAGTTTGAGCGCGAGCCATCTCCAGAAGAGATTGCCGAAGTACTTGAACTTACCACTGCCGAAGTAGTAGATACCCTGAAGATCTCTGGCCGCCACGTGTCGGTAGATGCTCCGTTTGTGCAGGGCGAGGAAAACCGCCTGTTGGATGTGCTTGAAAACGAAGACGAAGAGTCGCCGGATACAGGATTGATGAATGACTCGCTTCGCAAAGAAGTACAGCGTGCCCTTTCTACGCTTACAAAACGTGAGGCTGATGTGATAACTTTATACTTTGGCCTGAATGGTGAACACTCACTTACCCTAGAAGAGATAGGCGAGAAGTTTAACCTTACACGTGAGCGTGTAAGACAGATCAAGGAGAAAGCTATCAGAAGACTTCGCCATACATCCAGAAGCAAAGCATTAAAACCATACTTGGGATAAGTTGTTATCCTTAATAAAGAAAGCCCCGGTCAAAAGCCGGGGCTTTTTTGTATACTATACCTAGCCCAATCTGAATAAAGCGATACTAGAATGCAGGCAAAGGGGCAGATTTTTTGTATACTTGCAACCAAATTTGTATTGTACCCACACAAATGGAAATAGAAAGAGTAAAATGCCTGATCATTGGGTCAGGTCCTGCTGGTTATACAGCCGCTATTTATGCATCCAGAGCAGGTCTTAATCCTGTACTTTACCAGGGTTTACAGCCTGGCGGACAGCTTACCATTACCAATGATGTTGAGAATTATCCTGGTTATCCTGAAGGCATTAACGGCCCTCAGATGATGGAGGACTTTAAAAAGCAGGCAGAGCGTTTTGGCACTGATGTTCGTTACGGTATAGCTACAGCCGTTGATTTTTCATCTCAGCCTCATAAAGTGACGATTGATGATCAGAAAGTGATCGAAGCTCATACTGTTATTATTTCTACCGGAGCCTCCGCCAAATGGCTTGGTCTGGAGTCTGAGGCAAGACTGAATGGTAATGGTGTATCTGCATGTGCTGTATGCGATGGTTTCTTTTACCGTGGACAGGATGTAGCTATTGTGGGCGCCGGCGATACAGCAGCCGAAGAAGCAACCTACTTAGCTAACCTCTGCCGTAAAGTATACATGATCGTGCGCCGCGACGAAATGCGTGCCTCAACCATTATGCAGGAGCGCGTGAAGAAAACCCAGAACATTGAGATACTCTGGAACTCGGTTACAGATGAAATACTGGGAGATGAAGTAGTAGATGGTGTACGAGTGAAAAACATACTCACGGGCGAAGAGCGCGTGCTTTCTGTTCAGGGATTCTTTGTGGCCATTGGCCACGAGCCTAACTCGGCAATTTTCGCTGATTACCTGAACCTGGACGAGAACGGCTATATCAGAACCATACCTGGTACATCTAAAACAAACATTGACGGAGTATTTGCTTGCGGCGATGTGCAGGACTTTACCTATCGCCAGGCTGTAACGGCTGCTGGCTCAGGATGTATGGCTGCACTGGATGCCGAGCGTTACCTGGCTTCTCGCGATTTGCATTAAATTCTAAAAGGTAGAACCGCAGCAATGTATAGATTTTTTGATTTTCTACTAGCTGCGGCCCTACAATAAAATGGCTGGTGTGCAGTTAATGTTTGCGAGAAACGGCTCTAAAACTGCTCCACTGCCAAATTTAATTCCAATGTTAAAGTATAAAGCACCTTTATCAGTTGTACTCTTTTCTCTGTGTTTCCTGTTAGGAAACAATGCCGCCTTTGCACAGGGGAAGGTAAAAGACTTGTTCAAGGTAAAGTCGCCTAAAATACAGTACGTTAGGCCTGATACTACCATACTTATCAAGTATGAAGAATTTGACGATGAAGGTTCGGATGCCGGTAAGTCCATCTATTTCAACCCTAAGAAAGAACTTTCTATCGTTAGTGAAGATACCTCTGAACTGGACCTTGGCGAGCAGCATATTGTAGAGGTTTCAGAAGAAGTATTGATCGATTCTTCCTGGATCAAAATTGCCGGTTACTATGCCATCTGGGATACGCGTAATATTAACCCTTACCGTATGGATGGCCGTCAGCTGAAGGATACAGTTAACATTACGTTGTACGATCCTAAAACTAACAGGAACTATAAAATGCCGCTGGAGGAAACCCCGATCACAAGCCATTTCGGACACAGAGGTTATCGCTGGCATTATGGTACCGATATTGATCTGAATACGGGTGATACTATTTATGCCGCCTTTGATGGTGTTGTACGCATTAACAAGTGGGATGGAAGCGGATATGGTAACTACATAGTTCTGCGCCACTACAATGGCCTTGAAACCCTTTACGGGCATATGAGCAAGCCTATAGCTAAGTCAGGACAGTTTGTAAAAGCTGGTGAAGTGATTGGTCTTGGAGGTAGTACCGGCCGTAGTTCTGGCCCGCACCTGCACTACGAGGTACGTTACCAGGGCAACCCAATAGATCCTGAACACCTTTACGACTTCCCGGATTACCTGCTTAAAGGACAGAATTTTAAAATCACATCAGCACTTTTCAACTATTATAACAAAGCTAAAGGAAGTAGTTCTGCCGCGCGCAAGACCATGTATCACCGTGTAAGAAGCGGCGACACATTATCGGGTATAGCCAGAAGGTATGGCGTATCTGCAAGCCAGATTGCACGACTAAATGGTATTAGTACCCGTACTACTTTACGAGTTGGAAGATCGCTGCGCATTAAATAGTAAGCCTATGAAGTTAGATATACTTGCCTTTGCCGCACACCCCGATGATGTTGAATTAGGTTGTGCCGGAACATTGATAGAACATGTGGCAGCAGGCAAAAAAGCCGGTGTTGTTGATTTAACAAGAGGAGAGTTAGGAACCAGGGGCACTCCTGATGTGCGAGCTGCCGAAGCCGAAGAAGCTGCTAAGATAATGGGGTTGATGGTTCGTGATAACCTGGACTTTGCTGATGGCTTTTTCCAGAACGACCGTGAGCACCAGCTTAAGATCGTGCGAAAGATCAGGCAGTATCAGCCGGAGATCGTGCTGATGAACGCTATTTATGATCGCCACCCGGATCATGGACGTGGCTCCCAGGTGGTATCAGAAGCTTGTTTCCTTGCTGGTCTTAAGATGATCGAAACAATAGGACAGAATGGGGAAGCTCAGCAGGCATGGCGCCCAAAAGTGGTTTACCATTTTATTCAGGATCGCTATATTCAGCCGGATATTGTAGTTGATGTAACGCCTTACTGGGAACAGAAAATGGAAACTATCCGTGCTTTCCGCTCGCAGTTTTACAATCCGGATGATACCTCACCTAACACCTACATCTCTTCACCTGAATTCCTGGAGTTTGTAGAAGCACGGGCTAAGGAGTATGGTCATGCAATAGGGGTGAAGTATGGCGAAGGATTTACAGCAGAACGCAGAATCGGCGTTCGCAGCTTGTTTGATCTGATTTAAGAGAAGCTTTTTGATAAAGTATAAAGGGCAGCGCTGATTTAGTGCTGCCCTTTTTGCTTTTAAAGTATACTACCTTAGCCTTTGCTCAGGTTAAGATGAAGTATAAAGTATAAACCCCAGGTAGTACCTCTGCCTGGGGTTTATACTTTATACTATGTACTTTCTGCGTATTTCTTACTTAAGACGGTTCTTGCGCCAGTTCGATGTATGGTTGTTAACTGTAACAGCAGCATCCTGTGTAGCACTTGTTCTGTTATTTTGCAGAAGTATAGCAGCTAACGCTGCAGCCACCTGTTCAGCATCTTCATCGGACTCCTGTTTCAGCATATCTGGTGCAAAATAGCGCTCAATAAACTTGGTATCGAAGTTACCGGTTAAAAAAGCTTCGTGCTGCAGTACATACTTGCCAAAAGGCAGGGTAGTCTCGATACCGGTTATCTGGTATTCATCTATGGCGCGGATCATTTTTTCTATGGCTTCTTTACGGTCCTTACCGAAAGTTACCAGTTTGGCTATCATTGGGTCGTAATAGATCGGAATATCCATGCCCTGCTCAAAACCATCATCAACACGCACACCTAAACCTTGCGGACGCTTATAAGTTTCGAGTCGGCCGATGTCTGGCAGGAAGTTGTTGGTTGGGTCTTCAGCATACACACGCAGTTCCAGCGCATGGCCGTTTATATGCAGTTGTTCCTGTTTGAAACTAATTGGATTACCTTCAGCTATTAATATCTGCTCTTTTACCAGGTCCAGGCCGGTGATTTGCTCTGTAACCGGGTGCTCTACCTGTAGGCGCGTGTTCATCTCCAGGAAGTAGAAGTTAAGGTTCTCATCTACCAGGAACTCAACTGTACCAGCTCCTACATAATCACAAGCTTTTGCTACGTTTACGGCACAACGACCCATTTCTTCGCGCAGGGCAGGGGTAAGTACAGAAGATGGTGCTTCTTCAATTACTTTCTGGTGACGGCGCTGAATAGAGCACTCACGCTCGAATAGGTGTACGATGTTGCCATGCGTATCACCCAACACCTGTATCTCGATGTGACGCGGCGAGCCAATATATTTTTCGATGAAAACAGATCCGTCCCCGAACGCCGATGTTGCCTCGCTAACGGCAAGTTTCATCTGCTCTTCAAAAACATCAACGTGATCAACCACACGCATACCTTTTCCACCACCACCAGCGCTTGCCTTGATCAGGATGGGGAAGCCTACATGACGAGCGATCTGTTTTGCCTCTTCAACATCTGTAATAGCGTGCTCGGTACCCGGAACCATAGGTATGTTATACTTTGCCACAGCAGCCTTTGCAGCCAGTTTACTTCCCATCAGTTCAATTGCCTCAGGCGAAGGACCTATAAAGATGATGCCAGCCTCCTGTACCATACGGGCAAAGCCAGCATTCTCAGACAAGAAACCATAACCAGGGTGTATGGCATCCACGTTCAGCTGTTTGCATACGTCTATGATCACATCGCCACGCAGGTATGATTCGCTGGATTTAGGTCCGCCAACGCAAACTGCTTCATCGGCATAGCGTACATGCAGGGCATTACGATCTGCCTCGCTGTAGATGGCAACCGTTTTTATGCCCATCTCTTTAGCAGAACGCATGACGCGTAAGGCAATTTCACCTCGGTTTGCTACCAGTATCTTGTTTATTTTTCTCATGCAGAAGCTAGGGTATCGTTTATACTTCAAAGAAAACGGATAATAGTCAAACTTAAAAATGAGCTTTATAAAAAGGTGCTCTGATTATATATAGAAATTGCTTATGATTCTTTAAAAATATAAATTTGCACCGCAGTATTCCTTTATTCGTTTAAATGTTTACTGAACGTTTAATTAACGATCTGAAATTTTCCCGATAACCTAATCATTACACAAAGTGGATTTATTTGAAAAGTTGTTGACCAACAGAGGCCCACTAGGCAGCCATTCTCACTATGCGCATGGCTATTTCACTTTCCCGAAACTTGAAGGAGAGATTGCTCCCCGTATGAAGTTCAGAGGAAAGGAAGTGCTTACCTGGAGCCTTAACAACTATCTTGGCCTGGCTAACCACCCTGAAGTGCGCAAAGCCGATGCCGAGGCAGCAGCTGAATGGGGTATGGCCACACCAATGGGTGCCCGTATCATGTCTGGTAATACAAACCTGCACGAGCAACTGGAGTCTGAGCTGGCTGATTTCGTACAGAAGCCGGATGCCCTATTACTTAACTTTGGTTACCAAGGTGTGGTTTCTATTATCGATGCGTTGGTTGACCGCCACGATGTGATCGTATATGATGCTGAATCGCACGCTTGTATTATCGACGGTGTTCGCCTGCACCAGGGTAAGCGCTTTGTTTATGCCCACAACGATATGGATAGCCTGCGCAAGCAGCTGGAGCGTGCTACACGCTGGGCTGAGAACACAGGTGGTGCTATACTTGTGATCACGGAAGGTGTATTCGGTATGTCTGGTAACCTAGGCAAGCTGGATGAAGTGGTTGCGCTTAAAAAAGAGTTTAACTTCCGTCTGTTTGTAGATGATGCCCACGGTTTTGGTACAATGGGTAAAACAGGTGCCGGTACTGGCGAGCACTTAGGTTGCCAGGATGGTATAGATGTATACTTCTCTACATTTGCCAAGTCTATGGCCAGCATTGGTGCTTTCGTAGCATCTAACGAGCAGGTTGTGGAGTACCTGCGTTATAATATGCGTTCTCAGATTTTTGCAAAATCGCTTCCGATGCCGTTAACGGTTGGTGCCCTTAAGCGCCTGGAGCTTTTACGCACAAAACCTGAGCTGAAAGACAAGCTTTGGGAAGTTGTAAATGCATTGCAAAGCGGCCTGCGTGAAAAAGGCTTCAATATTGGTACAACGCAATCACCGGTAACACCAGTGTTTCTGAACGGCCAGATTCCGGATGCAACCCAGTTAACGCTTGACCTGCGTGAGAACTATAACATCTTCTGCTCTATCGTGGTGTATCCGGTAGTTCCTAAAGATGTGATCATGCTTCGTCTTATCCCGACGGCTGCCCACACGCTGGAAGACGTTCAGGAAACAATTAACGCATTCGAAAAAATTGCACAGAAATTGGACAAAGGCTTGTACTCTAAGTCTCCAGTTACCGCTTAACAGGCTCTAAAGGCATATATTAAATTTCCTTAATTTTTGCTTGTTATAATTAAATGTGTATATTAGGGTTATAAAACAATTGTTTCACTATAACAATAGCTCTAATGAACAACAACTTTAGCAAACTGAAGGATCTTGTAATGTCGTTGGAATCTGATTTCGAAAAGTTCTACGACAAGAACAATGCTGCTGCCGGTACACGTGTACGTAAAGGTATGCAAGACCTGAAAAACATGGCTCAGGACATTCGTAAGGAAGTTCAGGACATGAAAAACTCTGCAGAAAAAGCTAAATAAGCTGTTTGCTTGAATGACATTAACAAAAAAGGTGACCCGAACAGGTCACCTTTTTTGTTTGTAAGTATTTGATTTATAGCTAGTTTACAGATACCAAGTAATAGTTTTTCTTGCCTTTCTGTACAACCAGGTATTTCTGCTGCAATAGCTCATAAGCAACCTTGTCTTCAGGGCTTGCAATCTTCTGGCGGTTTATACTTACACCACCATTCTTGATCATGCGCTTGGCCTCACCCTTCGATTCAAATATCTGCCCGCCTGTCAGATCAGACAACAAATCACTCACAGTAGCCGCCTCTTCATACTTATCGCGGGCAACCTCAATCTGAGGCACACCTTCGAACACAGACAGTAAAACAGACTCTTTCAAGCCCTTCAGGGTCTCTAAATCACCCTTTCCGAATAAAATTTCTGATGCATCTACAGCAGCTTGGTAATCCTCTTCAGAATGTACTCTAATTGTAACATCTTTAGCTAAAGCTTTCTGTAAAATACGCAGGTGAGGTGCCTCTTTGTGCTGAGCAGTCAAGCTTTCAATCTCCTCCTGTGGCAACAAAGAGTATACTTTAATAAGCTTTTCAGCCTCCTCATCCGACAAGTTAAGCCAGAACTGGTAGAACTTGTAAGGTGAGGTAAGATTAGGATCCAGCCAGATGTTGCCGCCTTCAGACTTGCCAAATTTAGTACCATCCGATTTTGTGACCAATTTACCAACCAGCGCAAAAGCTTTGCCTCCGTCCATGCGGCGGATAAGCTCAGTGCCTGTAGTTATATTGCCCCACTGGTCTGAAGCGCCCATCTGTAATTTTACGCTCTTGTTTTTGTACAAATGGTAAAAGTCGTAACCCTGGATCAGCTGATAAGAAAATTCTGTAAACGAAAGGCCTTCTGCGCGGTCGCCTTCTTCATCGGCACTGATACGTTTTTTAACAGAATCTTTGGCCATCATGTAATTTACCGTCAGGTGCTTGCCCACTTCGCGCAGGAAACCCAGGAAGCTGAACTCTTTGAACCAGTCGTAGTTGTTAACTATTTCTGCTGAATTAGCTCCGCAGTTAAAGTCCATAAATTTCTCAAGCTGCTTTTTTATACCTTCCTGGTTTTCTCTCAGCACATCTTCTGAAAGCAGGTTACGCTCAGCTGATTTACCAGATGGGTCACCGATCATGCCGGTGGCACCACCTACCAGGGCAACAGGTTTATGGCCGGCACGCTGCAGGTGTACTAGTAGCATTATAGTTGCCAGGTTACCAATATGAAGCGATGCTGCCGTAGGGTCGAAGCCAATGTATCCGGTAGTCATTTCGGATTTCAGTTGCTCTTCTGTACCCGGCATGAAATCATGGAGCATGCCTCTCCATCTCAGTTCTTCTATTAAGTTCATGTAAGCCTAAATCGTCTGTTCAAGGCAAATATAAAAAAGAGTTGGCAGATAGTAGGGCAGAAGTACACTTGCCAGACCATTTTAAAGGACAAAATAATAGCTGCCTTACACTGGGTAAGGCAGCTATCTAAGTATAAAGTATAGGTTTGAAGTATAAATCCTGCGTCAAGTATAATAGTTTATACTTCCGTTAACGCTGCATTTCAACGTATCTCAGGCCAAGAACCTCGCACGTCCATGATCTGATCTTTTCAAGCAACTGCCCGTCTTTAGCCAGCGACAAACCATAAGAAGGCACCATTTCTCTGATCTTAGACTGCCATTCTTCCGAGTTCATTTTATCCGGGAAGCAGCGCTGCAGAAGCTCCAGCATGATCTGGGCAGAAGTTGATGCACCCGGCGATGCTCCTAATAAAGCTGCCAGCGAACCGTCAGAGGCACTTACCATCTCTGTACCAAACTCCAGCACGCCACCATGTTTAGGGTCTTTTTTGATTACCTGCACACGTTGACCAGCTATCTCCAGTTCCCAGTCTTCGGCCCGGGCATTAGGGTAGTAGTCGCGTAGTGCAGCCAGCCTGTCTTCGGGGGATTGGCGCACCTGGTTTATGAGGTACTGTGTAAGCGGTATATTCTTGATACCAGCAGCCACCATCGGGCGAAGGTTGTTTGGGCTAACCGAGAATGGCAGGTCCAGCAAAGAGCCATTTTTGAGGAAGCGGGTAGAGAAACCGGCATAAGGCCCGAACAGCAGCTCTCTTTTACCGTTTATGTAGCGCGTATCCAGATGCGGAACCGACATAGGAGGCGAACCAACCGATGCCTTTCCGTATACTTTCGCACGGTGCTTTGCGATCACGTCAGGGTTCACACACTTCAGCCATTGCCCGCCAACCGGGAAACCACCATAGCCCTGGCCTTCGGGTATATCAGATTTCATAAGCAAGGGCAGCGAACCACCTCCAGCACCTATAAAAACAAATTTGGTGTATACTTTTCTTTTCTCTCTGTTGGCCCTGTCTCTTACTTTTATGCGCCAGCGGCCATCGGGCATGCGGCGCAGCTTACGAACCTCATGGTTGAAGTATAAATTCACGCCCTCCATTTTTTTCAGCTGATCAAACATGCAACGTGTAAGAGCACCGAAGTTCACATCAGTACCTATTTCCATGCGGGTGGCAGCCACTTTCTCGGCAGGGTCCCGGCTTTCCATTACAAGCGGCATCCATTCTTTCAGTTGCTCAAGATCATCGGAATATTCCATCCCCTTAAAAAGATGGCACTTTGTAAGCGCCTGATGCCTTTTTCTCAGGAAGTTTACATTATCGCTTCCCCACACAAAGCTCATGTGAGGTATGGTTCTGATAAAATCTTCGGGTACCCTGATGTGCTCCTGCTGAATTAAATAGGCCCAGAACTGTCTGGAGATCTCGAACGATTCGGCAATTTTAACAGCTTTGGATGTTTCGATAGAGCCGTCTGGTAGTTCGGGGGTATAGTTCAGTTCGCAAAAGGCTGAGTGGCCTGTGCCGGCGTTGTTCCAGGCATCGGAGCTTTCTGCGGCTGCCACATCAAGGCGTTCAAAAATATCTATGGTAATATCTGGTTGTAGTTCTTTCAGCATCATGCCCAGCGTGGCGCTCATAATGCCGGCACCAATTAAGATTACGTCTGGGCCTGGTGCATCGGGTTTATCTCTAAAAAACATAGTTATAGCATTTTATGTACCAGTACATTTTACAGATGTACTACTTTATCAGCATACAGGTTTATACTTGCATAAGCCGTAAGTGCTATTATTACGATGCAAGAAATAAAATAGCCTATTGCGCCTGCAACTATACTTTTTGTACTTCGGCTAATATGTTGGGGTTGATGATTTTATTTGTATTATAGTTTTGGAGGTTATCCAGCCGAATTTAAATGTTAATCTGAAAAGGGCTAAACCGATGCAATTGCAGGTTGTAATAACTGTGTTTTATAGAAGGTGGCAGGCGTTGTGAAGTCTTTTTAGTAATTTCAGGCGCCGCTAAGGTGGCTAAAGCAAAATACGTTTCTATAAATATTGCACATGGAATCATACTTTCAGCTGAAGAAGCACGGAACCAATATCCAGACCGAGATCATTGCCGGTGTTTCCTCTTTTCTGGCTACGGCTTATATTATAGTTGTAAACCCAAGTATACTTAGCCAGGCTGGTATGCCTTTTTCCGGTGTGCTGACTGCCACTGTTATTGTCTGCTGCTTCAGTAGTATAATGATGGGCCTGTATGCACGCAACCCGATTATAGTAGCGCCGGGCATGGGACTTAATGCTTTCTTTACCTATTCGGCTGTTTTAGGTATGGGCGTAAGCTGGCAGGTTGCGCTTGGTGCCGTGTTCTGGTCGGGAATCGTGTTCCTGTTGCTCTCTGTATTTAATATACGTACCCACATTTTAAGGGCTATTCCAAGACCTTTGCGTTTTGCTATTGCGGCCGGCATTGGCTTGTTTATCTGCCTTATCGGTTTTGCAAATGCAAAGTTTATAGTTGCCAATCCTGCTACTATTATAGGTATCGGCAAAATGACTCCGGCTTTGCTCACTTTTCTGGCGGGGCTGCTGGTAACGGCTATACTTCTGGTTAAAAATGTAAAAGGTGGCATGCTCATAGGTATCATTTTTACAACACTTGCAGCTTACCCACTGGGCCGTTGGTGGGGCACGGACGTAGACCCCTTAATTAACTGGCAAGGACTTCTCTCAGCTCCGGATTTCAGCCTGTTATTGCAGTTGGATATAGCAAATTCACTTCAGCTTTCGATAGTACCTGTGATCTTTGCCTTTGTATTTACAGATATGTTCGATAGTATCTCGACTTTTGTGGGTCTTGCCGAGGCAGCCAACCTGATGGACGAGAATGGCGAACCGCATAATGTAAAGCAATCCTTAACGACCGATGCGGTTGCTACTACACTGGCAGGTTTGGTTGGTTCGAGTCCTGGCACGGCTTATGTCGAATCTGCAGTAGGTATTGAGGCTGGCGGCCGTACCGGTTTAACTGCCGTAGTGGGTGGTTTACTTTTCTTGCCTTTCCTGTTTCTGGCGCCTTTGCTTTCCATGATCCCGTCTATTGCTACGGCTCCGGCACTGGTGCTGGTAGGAGCATTTATGATACGACCAGTGGTTAAAATAAACTGGATGGAGCTGGACGAAGCGATTCCGGCTTTCCTGGCCATGGTGCTCATTCCGTTTACTTATTCTATCACTCAAGGCATTATCTGGGGTTTCCTGAGCTGGACTGCTTTGAAGATTGTTACCGGCAAAACAAAAGAGATAAGCTTGGCGCTATGGCTCATAGATATTTTTGCTATTATGGCGCTGGTGCTGGAGTAACAAATTGCTTTAGCTGCGTAAAAGGTTCCTGTTGTAAAGGAAGTATAAATTTGATTTACAGTTTATGAAGTATAGCCCCCCGGATCTTAGAACCGTTAACGTAATACGCTACGTAACGCCGTTGCGCGAGGGCGGTTCGCTTCCTGCCATAGTAGAGGCCGACGATGAGTTTATGTACGTGCTGAAGTTCCGTGGTGCGGGGCAGGGTGTTAAAGCACTTATAGCTGAACTTATTTCCGGCGAAATTGCCCATGTACTTGGTTTCAGAGTGCCTGAAATTGTTTTCGTTAATCTGGATGAAGCCTTCGGACGCACCGAGCCCGACGAAGAAATACAGGACCTGCTTAGAGCCAGCGAAGGGCTAAACCTGGGACTGCATTACTTGTCCGGAGCTATAACCTACGATTCACTGGTAACAACTATAGATGAAAAACTTGCCTCACAGATAGTATGGCTCGATTGCCTGGTAACTAACGTTGACCGTACTGCCCGCAATACCAATATGCTGATGTGGCACAAGCAACTGTGGCTGATAGATCATGGTGCATCGCTATACTTTCACCACTCCTGGACCAATTGGGAAGAACAGGCTAAACGACCATTTTCTCCTATAAAAGATCACGTTTTGTTGCCTCGTGCCGCAGCGCTTGATGTGGCAGATGCCGAATTCAAAGCTATACTTACACCTGAAGTAATAGAGGCCATCGTGTCGGTTGTGCCTGATAGTTGGCTGGCAGGAGTAGAGTCACCGTTTGCCTCTGCCGATGAGCACAGGCAGGCTTACATCCAGTTTTTAAATACCCGGATTGCTCATTCAGAAGTTTTTGTCAAAGAAGCGCAGTATGCAAGAAAAGCACTTATTTGAGTACGCCGTAATCCG
Organism: uncultured Pontibacter sp.; assembly: GCA_966250805.1. Lineage (GTDB taxonomy): Bacteria > Bacteroidota > Bacteroidia > Cytophagales > Hymenobacteraceae > Pontibacter. The sequence goes on from CBINIP010000013.1 coordinate 90,131, forward strand.
TGTGGTACCACGGGTAGAGCGCGAAGAATTCCTGAATGTAGGGGTGATCTTATACTGCCGTGGCCTTGGCTTTCTGCAGACTGTTTACCACCTGAACGAGAACCGGCTTAAAGCTTTTGCTCCCGATATCGATATGGAGGAGCTGCATGATCGTATGCAGGCTTTCGAGAAGATCTGCAAGGGCCGCAAAGATGGTGGCACGATCGGGCAACTATCTATCGCAGAGCGCTTCCGGTGGCTTACTGCAGCCCGCAGCACCATTGTCCAGACATCGCCTGTACACCCGGGCCTTTGCTACAATGCGCAGGAAATGCTCGATCATCTTTATACCCAACTGGTGCTATAGTTCGGGCAGGCTTCTATTTTGAGCAAGTATAGCCTGGGTGGCAACTTAGTTGATCAATAATCCCGAATTATACTTTGACTTTGGCTGTTGAGGGTTAAATTTGTAGGAGAGAGGCGGGAAGGAAAGTATAAAGTATAGCTTTCTAAGTATAATCTTGCTGCCTCGCATAATTTTACAAGAACCCACAGTACCACCTGATGTCGCACACACCCGAAGGCATTTTAGAACAACTCAAGCAACGCCAGTTTGCGCCCGTCTATTTTCTGCAAGGCGAAGAACCTTATTACATAGATCTTATTGCCGATTACATTGAGGCTCACGCCCTACAGGAGCACGAAAAAGGCTTTAATCAGGTAGTTATTTATGGTAAGGATGTAGATGTAAGTACCGTATTGCTGCAGGCCAAGCGTTTCCCGATGATGGCGGAGCGCCAGGTGGTAATTGTGAAGGAAGCGCAAAGTATACTGGATATTGAGAAAGAAGAGGGCATGAAGCAACTCGAAACTTATCTCCAGAACCCGCTGCCATCTACTATACTTGTCTTCTGCCATAAGCATAAATCGCTGGATGGGCGTAAGTCGCTGGCTAAAGTAGTAAGCAAGTATGCTGTTCTGCTCACAACCAAAAAGCTGTATGATAACCAGGTGCCGGCTTGGGTTACGAGCTACATCAAGTCTAAGAACCTGAAAGCAACGCCGCAGGCCGTAAGCATGCTCAGCGAGTTCATCGGCGCCGACCTTACCCGACTTGCCAATGAAATTGATAAGCTGCTTATAAACCTTCAGCCTGGCCAGACCATTGATGAGCGCGTGGTACAGGAGAACGTGGGTATCAGCAAGGAGTACAATATTTTTGAGCTGCAATCGGCACTGATTGCACAGGATGCTCTGAAAGCAAACCGCATTATCCAGTACTTCGAGGCTAATCCTAAAAACAATCCGCTTATCCCGAACCTCTCGTTGCTGTTTTCGTTTTTCACCAAGCTTTTGTGCCTGCACATGTCCAAGGATAGATCCGAGTCAGGGATACGTAAAGAGCTGGGAAACAAAGGATTTCTGGTAAAAGAGTATATGCAGGCCCTGCGAGCGTATCCTGGGCAGCGCACCGTTGATATCATCCATTACATACGCGTAGCCGATTTGCAGGTGAAAGGTATAACCGGAGGCGATATGTCGGAAGCAGATATACTGAAGGAGTTGGTTTTCAAGATACTGCACCCGGTGCCGCGTGCGCTGGCATCGTAACTGCAGAAATTTATACTTTACAGTACAATATTTCGCCGCTTTGGTTCATTGTATAGTTGTTGCTGTGAAGCCGGATTGTGCCTGGTTGGGGCGCGGGAGAGGAGAGTCTGTATTTTTTATTAACTTTGGGATTGGCCGTTGAGGCTGCAAAGTATAGCTGCACTATAAAAACAGGTTATACTTTACCAATTTACACGATACACGTGCCCATACGGGGCAAACAGAAAATAATATGAAGATAGCGTATAAAGTAGCACTTGCATCGGTTCTTGCTGGTGGTTCGCATGTAGTAGCGGCCCAGCACACGCAGGTTTTCACTTCCCAAGACAAATACTTTCATGAAGGTATAGAATTGTTCGACCGTGCCAAGTATGGCTCGGCACAGGAAGCTTTCAGGAAGTACATTAACCTGATCGGCGATGATGCTAAAACGGCAGATGCACAGTACTATTATGCCATCAGTGGTTTATACCTGCTGCACCCCGATGCCGAGCAGCTTATACTTAACTTCACAAAAAAGTACCCGACACACCCTAAAACAGCATCGGCTAATTACGAACTAGGCCTTTACTACTTCGAGAAGAAGGACTATAAAAATGCGGTTGAGTACCTGAAGCGTGCCCCGGTACATTTGCTCAGCATCAAACAGAATAAAGAGCTGGAGTTTAAGCTTGGTTACTCATACTTTGCTACAAAAGACTTCAAGAACGCCAAAGTATACTTCGATAAGAACAAGACGAGCGGCTTCCGTGAAGACGAGCACCGCTTTGCTTATGCCTCTAATTACTATGCAGGCTATATTGCTTATCGAAATGGTGACTATGCAGCGGCTAAAGCTGACCTGAAGATAGCTGAGAAGAATGAGGCTTACGCACAGATCGTACCTTACATGGTAACAGAGATCCTGTACAAGGAAAACGATGTGTTCGAAGTAATTCGTTATGGTGAGGCAGCACTTGCTAAATCACCTAAAGTACAGCAGGCTGATGAAATAGCTCTTTTAGTGGGCGATGCTTATTACCAGCGAGGCGAGTATAAAACAGCTGAGAAATACTTTAGCCAGTTTGCCGAAGGCAAAAAATCGCTGGATGAAGTAGTGCAGTATAAGATCGGTTTCACCAACTATAAGAACAACGATTACAAAAACGCTATTACCAACTTTAAGGCAGTAGCACTTAAGAAAAATGCGCTTGGCCAGAATGCTGCCTACTATTTAGGACTAAGCTACCTGCGCGAAAACAACAAGCAGTTTGCTCTTACGGCCTTCGATCAGGCACGTAAAAACGACCAGGACAAAGACATTACCGAGGCAGCTACTTTAAAGTATGCACAGGTAAGTTACGAACTGGGTAACCTGCGTGAGGTGATCAATTCGCTGGCTAATTTCAGCAAGGATTTTCCTGATTCGGAAGTGGCTGATGAAGCGGATAACCTGATCAGTGAGGCATACTTTAACTCGAACAACTACCCTGAAGCTATTCGTCATATCGAAAGTATGCCGAAGAAAAGCTTCCGTATTCTGCAGACCTATCAGCGTGTAACTTATTACCATGCGGTTAACCTTTTCAACGAGAGCAAATTCCCGGCAGCAGTGGCCATGCTCGATAAATCGTTGCAGTACCCTTACGATAAGGAAGTAACCACGGCAAGCCACTTTGTGAAAGGCGAGGCTTTCTCGGTTGGGCAGCGTTACGAAGATGCCATCAACAGCTATGGGGCCGTGTTCCGTAACAGCAGTGCCGGTAAGTCTGATTACTATACCAAAGCCCGTTATGGTATAGGTTATGCCTACTATAACACCAAGCAGTACGACAGAGCACTTACACACTTCAGAGCCTATGTAGATGCTGTTCCGAAAAGCGATGCTAATTACTACGATGCTACCCTGCGCCTTGCTGACTGCTACTATGTGAACAAGAATTACGGCGAAGCCCTGAACCTGTACGACAGAGTACTTGCTTCTAACTCGCCTGATAAGGATTATGCATACTTCCAGAAAAGTGTGGTGTTAGGTATAAGCGGCAAGACAGAACAGGCGGCCCAGAACCTGCAAGCCATGCTGAAGCAATATCCAAATTCCCGTTATGCGGATGATGCCCAGTACCAGCGTGCTCTGTTTGACTTTGAAGCAGGTAAGTATGAACCTGCTATAACAGGATTCTCTGCTATAATTGATAATAAGTCTGATAGCAAGCTTATCCCGAATGCATTGCACAAGCGCGGTATTGCCAACTCTAACCTGCGCAAGTATAACGAGGCAATTGAAGACTTTAAACGTGTGCTGGACGAATATCCTTCTTCTAAGGTGGCGAGCGGTGCACTTTATAGTTTACAGGAAGTGCTGGCTACTCAGGATCGCAGCGAAGAATTTGACACGTACCTGGCAAAGTATAAGTCATCCAACCCTGAAAGCAATGCTTTAGAAACAATTGAATTTGAAGCAGCTAAAACCTTATACTTCAGCGAGAAGTATGCGCAGGCTATTCCTAAATTTGAAAACTACCTGACCTCTTACGCGAAGAGCCCATATGCAAGCAACGCACGCTACTTCCTGGCAGATTCTTACCTGCGCCAGAACAACCGCGAAACTGGTCTGCAGCGCATGAAAGAGGTAATAGCCGAGAATAAATCAGAGTATGTGAACCGTGCTATCCAGAAAGTAGCTGACCTGGAGTACGACAGCAAGAACTATACGGAGTCTATAAAATACTATAGCCGCCTGCGCGATGTGGCTACTAACCGCAAGGAGCAACAAACAGCCCTTACCGGTTTAATGATGAGCTACTACCGCACCAACGACTTTGCAGGCTCCAAGCGTATCGCAAACGAGCTGATCAGCCAGGGGAATGCAGCACTTAATGCTTACAACACTGCTTTATTGTTCCGTGCCAAATCTACTTATGGTGAGGGCAACCTGGATCAGGCCCTGATAGAGTTTAAAGAAACGGCCAAGGCTGCTTCGGATGTAAACGGGGCAGAGGCTCAGTATTTAGTAGCTGAAATTTACTTTAAGCAGAAGAAGTATAAAGAGTCGCTTGATGCGGCTTATGAATACAATAACAAGTTCTCTAACTATGATTACTGGCTTGGTAAGTCGTTCCTGATTATTGCTGATAACTATGCAGCGCAGAACGAATTGTTCCAGGCACGCGCCACGCTTAATTCTATTATCGAGAATTCTCCGGAGAAAGAGATTGTAGAAGAAGCGAAGCAGAAGCTGGCAAAATTAGGTGGCGAAAAGACTGCACCAGCAGATTCAGCACAACCTGGCACAACCGATGCACCTAAACCAACGCAGCCTGACACAACAGGCACGCAAAATAAGCAGGAGCAGAAGTAATCATTCGAAGTTATCAGAAGAACAGAACATCCCATGAAAAAGAAGATAAGATTAGCCTCGCTTGCCATTGTAATGTGTGTCGGATATGGTTTCATGAATCAGGCACAGGCGCAGAATACTGGGTGGGGCGAAGGCTCTAAACTTGAAGATGCCGAGATTGTAGTTGAGAAGAACCGTAAGATTGAATTACCACAGGCAGCCCGAAATTTCGAGAAATTCAGAATAGAACAACCTACTACAGGTGAACGCAACGTTCGTTACCGCTTTACGGATTACCGCCTGCCATCTCAGGACATAAACCTGCAAATGAAAGTGCTTACCATAAAGCAGGACGAACTGACGAAGCTGTATGGCAATTACCTGAAAGCAGGTATAGGCAACTATGGTTCGTTATACTTAAAAGGCTACTTCCATAACAAGCGCAGCGAGATTGGTTCTTACGGTGCCGAGGTTAGCCACGTAGCTTCTGCTAAAGGACCTGTTGACAGAGGAAATTCTGCCGTTGCCAACTCTATGCTGGGTGTTCATGGAGAGCGTTACCTGAAAGGTTTTACTGCCGGTGGCCGCCTGAACTATGGCCGCGATAAGTATCATTTCTATGGCTACAAACCACTTGCAGATATAGAGGTTGATAAAGATACTATCCGCCAGGTATTTAACCGTGTTGCCGCAGAAGGTTACATGCACAACCAGACTTCGGGAATGCCTTTCCTTTACAATGCAGGTATAAAGTTCAACTACCTGAACGACCGCTTTGATATGAGCGAGTCTAACCTGGCGTTTAAAGTAAATGGCGAGTACAGCACCGATTCTATTTCTGGTTTTAAGGTTGATGCAGATCTGTCTATACTATCGCATAACGACTCTGCCAACGTTAGCCGTACTTTCTTCAAACTTGCTCCAACTTACGAGCGCCAACTGGGTGCTTTGCGCCTGGCAATTGGTGCGAATGTGGCTTACACCGGCGACACTGTTAACGATGCCCGTAAGTTCAACGTTTACCCGATGGTACGTTTAGGAGTGGAGCCTATCAAAGATAACCTGTTGATTTACGCTGGTTTGGGTGGCGATCTGCAAAGAGTTACTTTATATGGTCTGACAGAAGAGAATCCGTTCCTGGCACCTAACGTGCAGGTAGCCGATATCAACAAAGGAATGGAGATTTACGGTGGTTTGTCTGCCAATATTGCCAACTATGTGCACCTTACAGGTCGTGTAGCTTACCAGAACTTCCGCAACTTATACTTCTACAACAACTCTGCCTCTGATTCTACCAAGTTTGACCTTGTTTATGACGACGGTGTAACAAATGTTTTAAATATTTATGCCGAAGCAGTATTCAATTATTCTGATGAGATTCGTTTGGGTTTAAAGGCTGATTATAACAAGTATAACACCGCCAGCTTAGAGCAACCGTTTCATCGTCCGGAGTTGATGGCCAGTGTTTTTGGTACCTACAACTTCTATGATAAGATTCTGTTTAATTCAGAACTTTACTATATTGGTAGCTCGTTTGGCCGCATCACGCGTCCGGATGGTACAACTGTGCTGCAGGAGACTGACAACATCGTGGATCTGAACCTGAAGGCGGATTACAGATTTACGACAAGATTCACAGCTTTTGTGATGGCAAATAACCTGTTCGGCCAGAAGTACCAACGATTTGTAAATTACCCAAATAAAAGTATAAACCTGATAGGCGGTATATCTTATTCATTTTAAGGCTTTATGGTAGAAAAGCATATCAAATCCTTGCTTTATGATCATGACTGTGTCATCATTCCGGATTTTGGCGGACTGATAGCACGTTATGTATCTGCCAGGATTTACCCGGTTAAGCACACCATTGTGCCACCCTCCAAGCGCATTGCCTTCAACGAAAAGCTTGTTCTGAACGATGGGCTGCTGATAAGCACTATTGCTTACCACAACAACATCACGCAGGAAGAGGCGCAGCGAATGGTGGCAGCCTTTGTGCACCAGGCCAAAGCACAGCTAGACAACCAGAACCGCTTTGAGCTGCCTGAAATAGGTGTGTTCAAGTATAATTCGGAGCGAAAGCTGGTGTTTGAGTACGTAGAGGCGGATAACCTGCTGGAGGCAAGCTTTGGTTTACCTGAACTGACGCTGAGACCGATAAAAGTTGAAGAGCCGGCTGTGCTGCGCACACTGCTGAAAGAACGTACTGCGGCAACACCTGTAGTGGGCAAACAGCCGTTACGCAAGCGCCTGAAGCGAATGTATAATGTAGCAGCAGCTCTTGCTCTGACCGGCTTAACGGCTTCGGGGCTATACCTGCTTTCTTTGCAGAAAGAATATAACCTGAGCAGCCTAAACCCAATGTCGCTTATGAGCTCTACCTACTACATTGGCGGCGACAGGGTAGTATCTAAATACGCTTCAGATTTTGTTCCTCTAACAGAGGAAGAACGAGCTTTGGCCTACGAAGATATTATACCTGCTTACACACCTGTAGTAAATACGGATGAAAATACCTGGTCAGAAGGCGAGGAGCAAATAGTAGATTCTGTTACTGTATCTGAAAGTATAGCTTTTGATGATGTGCAGGAAGCTGTTGAAGAACAACAGGTTGAAGAGGTGAGAGAAGTGGCTCCTGTTGCCGAAACAAAGGCGGAAGCTCTTACAATTAAAGAAAAGACCGGACGTTTTTACATCATTACCGGCGGTTATGCCCGTTTGCTGAACGCCGAGATCAGCCGTGATGAGATCATCAAAGAAGGTAAAAAGGCTATGGTACTCACGCCAACAAAAGGCAGCAGATTATACCGTGTAGCCGTTGCCGATTTCGCTACCGAAGAAGAAGCAAAAGCAGCTTTAAAAGACTACAGAAAATCATTTGGAGAAACCATTTGGGTACTTAATAACTAACATGACCTCACTCTTATTACAAATTACAACTACGGCACCTGCCGATACTACTGCTGCACTGGCCGAAGGCACTGAAGCCGCTGCAAATACCTCTGTATCACTTATCGACCTGGCGCTTGCGGGTGGCTGGGCTATGATTCCATTGGCTCTGCTTTCGTTAGCGGCTGTTTACATTTTTGTTGAGCGTTATCTTACGCTGAAGAAGGCGGCTAAAAACCCTGAGGGTTTTAACGATCGCATTAAGAGCATGGTATTGGCTGGCGATATTAATGGTGCTAAAATGCTATGCGCGCAGACTAATACACCAGTATCAAGAATGCTGGCGAAAGGTATAACCCGTATTGGTAACCCGCTTAAGAATATCGAGACTTCTATCGAGAACGTTGGAAAGATCGAGATCAGCCGCCTGGAGCGCAACCTGTCTGGTTTGGCAACTATAGCTGGTGCTGCTCCCATGCTTGGCTTCCTTGGTACTGTAACAGGTATGATTCAGGCTTTCATCGCCATTGCACAGGCAGAAGGTTCTATTAGCCCGCAATTGTTATCTGGTGGTATCTACCAGGCAATGGTTACAACGGCTGCAGGTCTTATCATCGGTTTGCCGGCTTATGTAGGTTACAACTACCTTGTGTCTAAAATCGACAGCATTGTGCATTCTATGGAATACTCTTCTATAGAGTTCCTTGATCTATTACAAGAACCACAGCTTTAAGAATGAATCTTCGCTCTAAAAACAGGATAAGTGCTGAATTCAGTATGTCCTCTATGACGGACATCATATTTCTGCTGCTTATCTTTTTCATGCTTACCTCAAACTTTGTTACGCCAACAGGATTGCCTGTAAACTTACCTTCCAGCAAATCATCGAATATCGTGATGCAGAAGATAAGCGTAACCATAACGCCTGACTTGAAATATTATCTGAACGAAAAGCCTGTAGCTTTTGACGAGCTGGAGCCACAACTGGCAGCACTTTTGCAGGGAACTGAAGAAGGTGAAGGCGTGGTTGTATTACACGTAGATAAAACAGTGCCTGTAGAGCACCTGGTAAATGTAGCAGGTATAGCTGCAGAACTTAAGGCAAAGGTAACGTTGGCTACTGTGCCAACAGAATAAGGACAAATAAAGTATGGCAATTGCCCTGACACAGGAGGAGGAAAAAAATAAACGTATTGCTGCTGGCATTAGCGTAGCAGTGCACGTTATTCTTTTGCTGCTTTTGATTTACATTATGGCATGGCGTGCACCAGACCCGCCTGCAGCAGAAATTGGTATTGAACTGAATTTTGGTATGGATGCTGCTGGCAGTGGCAATGTGCAGTCTACGGCGGCAGCGAACGAGTCTAAAAATGTTGAAGACAGTAAACCCGCTCCAAAACAGCCAAATCCGGTTTCAGAACCTAAGCCTGTAGTTCGCCCTACGCCAACACCACCGGTAGAAACGCCTAAAGTTGTTTCTACCACAGCTGATGCGCCTGTAGCCGTGAAAGAGGAAAAAAAGCCTGAGCCAAAGCCACAGCCAAAAGAAGAAGTTGTAAAGAAAGAGCCTGAAAAGCCAAAATCTCTTTATCCGGGAAAGCCAACTACCAGCACCGGAAACGGTAAAGCCGGAACATCAGACAATGCTACAGGTAATAACAACGGTGATGATGCTAATAAGGTAGGCGATAAAGGCTCACCGGAAGGCAAGCTTGATGCCAAAGCACTGTATGGCAAGCCTGGCGGAGGCGGAGGCGGAGAAGGTCTTGACATGCCGGGCTGGCGCTATGACATTCAGCCGAAGCGAGACCCATACGAAAACGAAACCGGCTTCGTAAAATTCAGAATTAAAATTGATTCAGACGGAAACCTGATTTCTGTAACAACCCTAGAAAGTACTGTTTCGCCGCATGTAGAGAAATGGTATAAAGACCAGGTACAAAAATCTACATTTAGCCGTACAGGTGGCAGTTCTGCCGCTGCAACCGGCGCCACCGGTGTTGTTACATTTGTTATCAGATCCCGCTAAGTAGTATTTATGACATATCAAGAGTGCCTTGATTATTTATACCAGCAATTGCCGATGTTTCAACGCATCGGCAATGCTGCTTTTAAGAAGAGCCTTGACAACATTATAGCCCTTTGTAATGCGCTAGGGCAGCCGCAGCATCAGTTTAAAACCATACATGTGGCAGGCACTAACGGCAAGGGAAGCAGCTCTCATATGCTGGGTGCTGTGTTGCAAAGCGCTGGTTATAAAACAGGCCTTTATACTTCGCCTCACCTGAAATCTTTTACCGAGCGTGTGCGCGTGAATGGTAAAGAATTGCCACAGCAGTACCTGATAAATTTTGTAGAGCAGCATAAAACATTATTCGAAAGTATAAAGCCCTCGTTTTTCGAGATGACGGTAGCGCTGGCTTTTAAGTACTTTGCTGATGAAAAAGTGGATGTTGCTGTTATTGAAGTTGGCTTAGGTGGCAGGCTCGATTCAACAAACATCATAAATCCGGAAGTTTCGCTTATTACAAATATTGGCTATGATCATCAATCGCTGTTAGGTGATACGCTGGAGGAGATTGCAGGTGAAAAAGCAGGTATCATTAAAGCTCAAACTCCTGTAGTTATCAGCACAAAACAAGCTGATATCGCGCACGTGTTTGAGCAGAAAGCAGCCGCGCTAAATGCACCTTTATACTTTGCCACTGACCATGTGCAGGTAAAATTAAAGGAAGGCGATCTGGAAAAGCAGGTATTCGATGTTTACCGCGATCAGGATTTATACTTGCCTCAGTTATCTATAGACTTAACAGGCATTTACCAGAAGTATAACCTGCCGGGTGTACTGCAAACATTGGCCATACTTCAGGAGAAAGGCTATACTATTACGGAGGATGCTATACGAACCGGGCTTGCAAATACTAAAAGTATAACAGGCTTAAAAGGTCGATGGCAGGTGTTGAATAAAAAGCCTTTAACTATTTGTGATACAGGTCATAATGTTGATGGTGTAAAACAGATACTTGCACAATTACAGGCACTGGCCCCTAAGCAGGTGCACATGGTTTTTGGTGCCGTAAACGATAAAGATATCTCCACTATACTTCAGCTGTTACCAAAGCAATATCGCTACTACTTTTGCCAGGCACAGATACCGCGTGCCTTGCCGGTAAATGAACTTTATGATAAAGCAATTGCTTCTGGGCTTAGCGGCGAAGTATATGCAACAGTGCCTGAGGCCGTAAATACTGCCAAACAGAATGCTGCACCCGATGAGGTAATATTTATCGGAGGTAGTACCTTTGTAGTGGCAGAGATTGAAGAACTATAGAATGGCAAGAACAAAGCTTAAGAAGTTTAATGAGTTGGCCGAGCGTGAAAACGTGATTGAGCCTGGAGATGCACTTTTTGGTCAGTTGGTTGGTAAATGGCGCGAAGAGCAGTTTGGCAATAATAACCCTATCGTTTTGGAGCTTGGCTGCGGCCGTGGCGAGTATACAGTAGGTATGGCGCGTCTTTTCCCGGATAAAAATTTCATCGGTGTAGATATCAAAGGGTCGCGCATCTGGAAGGGTAGCACAATGGCCATGGAAGAGGGGTTGGATAATGTAGCTTTCCTGCGCCTGATCATAGAAAGTATAGGCGACCAGTTTGCTGCTGGTGAGGTAGATGAGATCTGGATCACTTTCCCGGACCCAAGGCCCAAAGACAGAGATATTAAACGCAGGCTTACTTCACCACGTTTTCTGGATATTTATCAGCAGATTTTGAAGCCCGGAGGCCTTGTGCACCTGAAAACTGATAACCAGGGTTTGTATGAATATACATTAGAAACATTGCTGGAGCGCCAGGCGAAGAATATGAAGTGCACAGCAGACCTTTATACTTCAGATTTGCAGGAGCACACTATGGGAATTTATACTACCTATGAAAAACGCTACTTAGAAGAAGGCATCCCAATCAAGTACCTGCAATTTTCGATGTAGTAAGTATAAAACAAAAACGCCCGCTGATGTTACAGCGGGCGTTTTTGTTTTATACTTTGGTATTAGTCTTCTATCATTTCAAAGATATCCTGCAGCTCGTCAAAATCTTTAAGACCTGGTTTTATTTCCTGGCCGCCTTGTAAGCCTATACCTGTCGGCTTTACTTTATCCAAAATCATGTTTACGTTGTCCTTATCCAAACCAAAACCAATAATGATAGGGAATTTTTTGGCTACAGATTTCAGCAGGCGCGTGTTGGTATCGTCTATAGTTGTAAAATCGGTAGAGTAGATCAGGAAAGCCTGTACCACCGGGCTGTAAAGCTCCATCATTTCGATAAGCTCGCTTTCAACAGTATCTTTGTTGATGTATACTTTCTGTATTACCGGCCTGCTGATCTCTTCGATCTCATCGATCAGGTAAGGCGTGTCCAGCTGGATCAGGTCGAGGTTAAACTCCTCAGCCAGTTCGTTTATAACATCCGGCTTAGCACGGGTAAATTCGCCGGCCAGTTGCACACCCGATACCCACCCTGCAATTTCCTTCAATGTCTCAGGCGCAATGCGCTCCGGGCTGTCAAGTCTTAAGTTAAATCCTATTACATCTACACCCATGCCGGCACAAAAACGTGCATCACTTAGGTTGTTTACACCATTCACTATCACTGAAGTACGCAAGCCCATTGAAATATCTACTTTAATATCTGTGTTAAACCTATTTTGAACTTTGAATGCCCAAAGTAAAACTCTTCGGCAGTTTTATGCTACCTTTTTTGCATTTTTTTTGTGATTGGCATTCTCCTGCTAATCAGAATACAAACGGCATAACAGCATTATTTCGTCTACTGAATCTTTATAAGTGTGCGGTTGTTGCTATCTTTGTAGAAAATCTATATTTAATCGCACTTTCATTTTTAACTATATATGAGTAAGTTAGGAAGGGTTTTAGTGGCAATGAGCGGTGGTATCGATAGTTCGGTGGCTGCTGTTATGCTGCATGAGCAAGGATACGAGGTAATTGGCATGACCATGAAGACCTGGGATTATGCCTCTAGCGGTGGCTCTAAGAAAGAGACCGGTTGCTGCAGCCTCGACTCTATAAACGATGCCCGTAATATTGCTGTACAGCTCGGTTTCCCGCATTACATAATTGATATCCGTGATGAGTTTGGTGACTATGTGATCAACCACTTTACGGAAGAATACATTGCCGGCCGCACGCCAAACCCTTGTGTGCTTTGCAACACACACATTAAATGGGATGCGCTGCTGCGCCGTGCCGACCAGTTGGGCTGCGATTTCATAGCTACCGGCCACTACGCCAACGTGCGCGAAGAGAACGGCCGCTATGTTATCTCTAAAGGCCTTGATGAAAATAAAGATCAGTCTTACGCACTGTGGGGAATCTCGCAGAAGAGCCTGAGCCGTACCATTTTCCCATTGGGCAAACTGCGTAAAACCGAGATCCGCCAGATGGCCATGGACAGAGGTTTTGTGGAACTGGTGAACAAGCCGGAGTCTTACGAGATATGCTTTATTCCGGATAACGATTACCGCAGCTTCCTGAAGCGCCGTGTAGAAGGCCTGGAAGAGCAGGTTGCAGGCGGTGAGTTTGTGCTTGAAGATGGCACTGTAGTTGGTAAGCACGAAGGGTATCCGTTCTATACTATTGGTCAGCGCAAAGGCTTGGGTATTGCCCTTGGTTTCCCGGCATACGTAACACGTATCGAAAAAGAAACTAACCGCGTGGTGCTGGGTAACTACGAAGACCTTGCCAAGAATGCAATGACAGTTGGCAAACTGAACATGGTGAAGTATGAAAACCTGATCGGTCAGCCAATTCCGACTATAACCAAAGTACGTTACAACGATCCTGGTACGCAGGCTATAATTGAGCAGGAAGGCGACAAGATGAAAGTACACTTCCTGAATGGTGTGCATGCTATTGCACCAGGCCAGGCAGCCGTGTTTTACGAAGGCGATGATGTAGTTGGTGGCGGTTGGATCGAAACGAACTATAACGAGTTTTATCCGCTGGATATACTTCCTTCATGAGAAAAATAGCGCTGTTTTTGTGTCTGGCGGCTGGCGTTGTAGCTGGTTGCGAAGAAAAATTTGTAGAGCTTGATCCTAACGCCGCCGGCTATGATTATTATCCGCTGGAGGTAGGGGATTATCGCATCTACAATGTAACTGACATACGTTTTCTGAACAACGTGAGCGACACAAACCGCTTTCAGATGCGAGAGTTAGTTGATACAACTTTCATAGACCAGACCAACACGCTTAACTACAAGATCATACGATCTGTAAGGCCGGATGAAAACAGTGCATGGCAGGAAGATTCTGTAATGGTTGTAACAAAGTCGCACAACAACATTATACTTACAAAGGATAACACCAGGTATGTAAAAATGGTGTTTCCAGTGGAAGAAGGTAAAATGTGGGCAGGCGATATGTATAACAACCGCACCATACCTGAAGATAATGGCAAAGGCGACAGAGACCCATTTAAGAGAAAGGAACCCTACAGGTATGAAAATGTGGGACAACCTTATGAGTTAGATGGTGAAAATTATGCCAATTCAGTTACCATTGTCATTGGAACTCCCTTTGATGATCCCTATGCTGGTTTAAATGACCGTAAAGAGGTTTATGCTAAAGGAGTAGGTAAAGTTTATCGTTTATTTAACAGGGCAACTTATGCTCCATGTGCAACTAACCAATGCCCAGAAGGCGAAAATTTCAAGCTTGACGGCCACGAACGGCACGAAGTACTCGTAACATACGGAAAAGAATAATATGATGCGTATTTTGCTCCTTTCCATTGCTTTTCTGCTACTATACCTGCCAGCAACTATGGCACAGCAGACGGGCAACGGGGAGGAGCAAAAGCATTTAATATACTTTACAGATAAAGTTAATTCTCCTTATTCGGTTCAGCAGCCTCAGGCATACTTATCCCAGAAAGCACTTGAGCGCCGCACAAAGCAACGGATAAGTATAACCGGTCGCGATTTGCCTGTAAATCCTGCATATGTAAATGGGCTGAAGCAACTGGGGGTGAATGTATGGTATACTTCGCGCTGGTTTAACGCTGCCGTGGTGCAGTGCAGTCCTGAGCAACTACTCCAGATTCAGAACTTACCCTTTGTAAAAGCTTCTCAGAACCTTAACCGTGTGGCGGTAACTAATCAGGTATCGCAGCCAATTAAGGAACAGGAGCCACAAAATGCTACCGCTTATTTTCCCGATGTAAAAGATTACGGCTTGGCTTACCACCAGGCAAACATGCTGGGTGCTACAGAGCTTCATGCCTCAGGCTTTACCGGCGAGGGCATGACCATTGCTGTTTTCGATGCTGGTTTTCCGGCTGTAAATACGTTGCCTGCTTTCACACACCTTTACCAGAGCAACAGGCTGAAAGGCACTTTTGACTTTGTTACGAGGCAAGCGAACGTGTATGGCAGCAGCTCGCACGGCACCAATGTGCTTTCTACAATGGCAGCTTACGAGCCTACTAAAATGATAGGCACAGCCTATGGCGCCAGCTATTATTTGTTCCGGACAGAAGATGCTGCCACCGAGCATAACATAGAAGAAATAAACTGGCTGATTGCTGCTGAATATGCCGACAGTGCCGGAGTAGATGTTATAAACTCCTCGCTGGGCTATACTACTTTTGATCCTCCCTCTGCAAGTTATACTTATGGCCAGCTTAACGGCAACACGGCTCTCATAACAAAAGCTGCTGATTTTGCCGCGGCTACAGGTATGTTGGTGGTGGTAAGTGCTGGTAATGAGGGCAACAAACCATGGCGTTACATTTCGGCACCGGCCGATGCCGATTCTGTACTGACTGTTGGTGCAGTAGATTCTTTAGGTTTTAAAGCGCCTTTCAGTTCATTAGGCCCCACCTCAGATGGTAGAATCAAACCAGATGTAGTTGCACTGGGTGCCAGAGCTTATGTAATGAGCACAGGCGGGGCCGTAGTAAGAAGTAACGGAACCTCCTTCTCCGGGCCTATAGTTGCGGGTATGGTTACTTGTTTATGGCAGGCTAACAGCACCAAAACAAACCTCGAAATCATCAGCATGATGCGCCAGATCGGGAGCAATGCCAGCAAGCCGGATAATCTGCTGGGCTATGGCATACCTGATTATACCCGCTTACTGGTGCAAGCTCCGGCCGATGCCGTTATACTTACTAATCCTGTAACCACCAACACGCTATCCTTAACTCTGGGTGATAAATGGGCTGCACAGGCTACCACTTTGCATGTGTATGATGTTACAGGCAAACTATTAATCGAGCAGATTCTGAAGCCAAATCAGCGACAGCACTACATTATACTTCAACCCCAGGCTTTAAAACAGGGCTTATACTTGTGCAAAGTAAGCGCCGGCGGCGAAAGCAGCACCATCAGGTTTGTGAAACTATAGGTGGTGAAAGCACTTGAAACGCTCTTCAGCTTAAATCAAAATGTTGGCATAAGTATACCTGCACTCATTTTCTGTTCAGAAATAGCATAACTCGCGGCTCAAAACCTTATCTTTGGTCCATGAAACCACTAATAGCTCCTTCTGTACTTGCTTCTGATTTTGCTAATCTGCAATCGGAGGTGGAAATGCTTAACAATAGCCAGGCCGATTGGCTGCATATCGACATTATGGATGGCCGCTTTGTGCCGAACATTTCTTTTGGTTTTCCTGTATTGCAGGCTATTCAGCGCCATGCTAAAAAGCCGCTGGATGTACACCTGATGATCGTAGAGCCGGAACTTTACATTGAACAATTCAGACAGGCTGGCGCCGAAGTTATTTCTGTGCATTATGAAGCCTGCCACCATTTGCACCGTACCCTACAGCAGATAAAAGCTACAGGTGCAAAGGCAGGTATAGCTATCAATCCTCATACTTCTATCAACTTGTTAGAAGATGTTATTGCTGATGCTGATCTGGTTTGCTTAATGTCGGTAAACCCGGGCTTTGGTGGGCAGAAGTTTATCGAAAATACTTATCGTAAGGTAGAGGCGCTTAAAAACCTGATCATCTCCCGCAACTCAAATGCTTTGATAGAGATTGATGGCGGCGTAAACCAGCAGAACGCACCGCTACTTATAGAGAAGGGTGCTGACGTATTGGTGGCTGGTAGCTTTGTGTTTACCGCTGCTGATCCTATTCAAACTATAGCTGATCTTAAGAACGTTTCTTCAAAATAATTAACGAGCCTGATGCTGAAATATCTATCGGTATGGTTGTTTATACTTTTGCCGTTAGGTGTTTCAGCGCAGCAGGCTACTGTTTCCGGCGTTGTTTTAAACGACCAGAAACAGCCGCTCGAATTTGCTACGGTTGGCATTAAAGGTAGTACCATAGCTACTCAAACCAACAGCCGCGGACAATTTATACTTAAAGTTCCTTCCGACCGGGACCTGGTGTTGCTGGTGCGTTACCTTGGTTATAAAGAGCAGGAGCGGAGCCTTCGCCTGAACGAAGGGCAAAGTATAAATCTGCAGTTTATACTTTCTCCCGATGCCCAAAAATTAAATACTGTTGATGTTCGAGGCAGAAACAACGCTGATACCCGCGAGCAGGTAAGTATAACCCGCCTCGATCCACGCCTTACAAAAGAACTGCCTTCAGCCTACGGCGATTTTAACAAGATACTGGTAACGCTGCCCGGTGTGCGCAGCAACAACGAGCTTTCCTCTACTTATTCCGTGCGTGGCGGCAACTATGATGAGAACCTGGTGTATGTTAATGGCATCGAAATTTACCGGCCATTCCTGGTTACAAATGCGCAGCAGGAGGGGCTTAGTTTTGTAAACCCTGACCTTGTCGGAAGTATAGAATTTTCTTCAGGGGGTTGGCAGCCTAAGTTTGGAGATAAGTTTTCATCCGTACTCAACATAGCTTATAAGAAGCCTCAAAAGTTTGCTGGTTCGGTTACCGGAGGTTTAACCGGTGGAACGCTTCACTTGGAATCAGCGTCAAAAAATAAGCGGGTAACTTATTTGCTGGGTCTTCGCCACAAAAACGGCCAGTACCTGTTGCAGGGCCTGCAAACCGATGGGCAGTACAGGCCAAAGTTCTCTGATGCACAAGCTTTTGTAACTGTAGATCTCACTAAAGACACGCTGCAGCGCAACCGCACCAGTTTAAGTATACTTACCAGCTACGCCCAGAATGATTATATAGTGCAGCCGGAATCGCGGGTAACTACTTTTGGCACACGCCAGACGCCCCTGAGGTTGCAGGTTGGGTTCGATGGCCGTGAACTGATGAAGTATACCACCTACCAACTGGGTGCAAATCTGAAGCATAAGTTTACAGATGATTTCCTGTCGGAGCTTATACTTTCAGTGGTGCAGTCGCGGGAGCGGGAGTTTCGCGACTTGGAAGCAGGATACAGACTGTGCGATGTGAACACTACCAACGGCGATAACTATGGCGAATGCCTGCAGGAGCGCGGCATTGGCAGCCAGTACGACTATGCACGTAACGCCTTGCTTGCCAGGATTGCTACCGCCGAAAGCCGCAACATTTTGCAACTAAACAGCAGAAACCGATTTGAGTTTGGTGTGAAGGCCGGGCTTGAAAAGATAGATGACAACCTGCGCGAGTATGGCTTTACTGATTCTGCAGACTATGTTTCTCCGGCATACTATCTATCTTCAGACCTTCAACTGAATTCGCAGCGCTATAATGCTTATGCGCAACACACTTACGAGCTTGATTCGCTTAAAACGATAACTTATGGTGTTAGGGCAAGCTATTGGGGCTTCAACAACGAGCTTATAGTTACTCCACGGGTTCAGTATTCTTTTATCACGCGCCGAAATCCGGATC
Source organism: uncultured Pontibacter sp. (assembly GCA_966250805.1). Classification (GTDB taxonomy): domain Bacteria; phylum Bacteroidota; class Bacteroidia; order Cytophagales; family Hymenobacteraceae; genus Pontibacter. The sequence goes on from CBINIP010000013.1 coordinate 108,766, forward strand.
TGTCATTTAAAGCTGCGGTTGGTTTATACTATCAGCCGCCATTTTACCGGGAGCTGCGCAATTTTGAAGGTACCATTAATAAAAATCTTAAATCCCAGCACTCTCTTCATGCCATTGTGGGCAGCGATTATCTGTTCAAGGCCTGGGAGCGTGATTTTAAACTGACCGCCGAGGCCTATTACAAGCACATGACTAACGTGGTGCCTTACGATATAGATAACGTGCGCCTGCGCTATTATGCCGAGAACAGTGCCAGAGCTTATGCAGCCGGTTTTGATGTGCGCGTAAATGGTGAGTTTATAAAAGGAGCTGAGTCGTGGTTAAGTTTGGGCGTGCTTACTACAAAAGAAAACCTAGCAAACGATTCCAGCTTTGTGTTTAACGGGCAGGGCGATGTTACAGGTAAATCACCCTTAGGTTACATACGCAGGCCAACAGACCAGCTGTTAAACGTAGGAGTTTACTTTCAGGACCACCTGCCCGATAATCCGACTATCAGAATGTACCTGAACCTGGTATACAACAGCGGTTTGCCGTTTGGTCCGCCGCGCCGCTCCGAGTACCGCAACGCTTTCTCGGGTAAGTCCTTCAAACGAGTAGATATTGGCTTTTCAAAAGTGGTTGTGCTGGGAGATGAGTTAACAGAAAGAAACAAGCTATCGCTGGAAAGTCTTTGGATTGGTTTGGAAGTGCTGAATCTGATGGATGCGCAGAACAGGGTATCTTATACTTATGTGAACGACCTGAATGGTATTACTTATGCTGTACCAAATTTCCTGACCGGCAGGCGACTAAATCTGCGCTTTATTGCCAGGTTCTAATAAAAAAGGAGCGATTTCCGATCGCTCCTTTTTTATTTAAGTTGAAATTGATTTAGCGTTTTCCAGAGGCTATACAATTTGCCCTTGCTGCGTGTTCTCACCAGCAAGTATGATAACGGCAGATTATAGATTGTTGGTGAAAACACCAACAATGGCTAAAAAGCGCATCTTTATACTTTCAATTCCTAAAAACGCTTCTTTTTCCAGTCCTGGTAAGCATTTTCTATATCGCGGGCATAGGTTTTATACGATTCAGGATCGCTGGAGCCAAGCTGTATGGCTTTAGCTGTTAACGAGGCTGCCATTTCATATTCGTTGTTCTGGGCGTAAAGTCTTGCCTTGATCCAGTTGTTGTAGAAGGTCTCTTTAATCGCGATAGATTTATTTATCCATTCAAGCGCCTGGTCCTGGTAGGCTTTTTTGCTGGAGAGGTATTCGGCGCACTGTGCCCAGATATACCAATCATCTGATTTTGCCTCTGAAAGCGCTTTTTTGATATTAGCGATCGCTTTGTTCTCGATCTCGGTTTCAATGTGCAACGATACCTGGGTGTTCTCCCAGTTCAGGTTCAGGTAGCCCTTGTTTATACTTATATCAGAAAAAGAGAACTGCATGGTTTCCTTAAAATCTGCTTTCTTAGGCTTCACCTGCAGGTAGGCAACATCATTCAACTCATTATAACCTTCCAGACCCCACAAAGTTGTATCCCTGTTCAGGACCACATTCCAGGTAGAGTCGTTTTCCGGCAGTATATAAAAATAATAAGTACCGGCTGGCACGCGCTCGTTGTTCAGGAAAAGTTCATCAGAAAAAGTAATCAGGGTAGCTTCGTTGGCACCTGCTCGCCACAACTGCCCGTAAGGTACAAGAGAACCAAAAATCTTTCTGCCTTTTACACCAGGCGCGTGGTAACGTACTGTTATATCTGTAAGGCCAATGGTCTGTCTGATATATGCTTCAGGGCTTGCCTGCGGTAGTTTTAATTGTGCAGTAGCAACCTGACCTATAGTTAAGAAGGCCGCTAACAGAAAAAAATGTAGTAAATACTTTTTCATGTTACTGATGAATTAGTTCCCTTAGGTTTATACTTCCCGAAAAAACTATGCCAGAGGCTGTCCAGAAAAGTATAAAATGGCCTGCAAAGGTAATAAACTTTAGATGAAGCTGATATCTATTACTATGAGTTTAGTACCTGCAAACTTATGGTAATTAGTAGTATGTCTTTGAAGTAATGATTTTAAGGGTACCTTAATCGGGGAAATGAAAGGAGGGGTGGCAGAAGCAGGTAAGGTGCAAGTGTATGATTTATACGAAGTTAGTATGGATAAGGGCATCTGGATTGTCAGACTTCAAAAGAATAGCGAACTGTAGTGTCTTAAAATAATCCTGAATAAACAATATAGGACTAAAATTAAGTTGTATATAAGGTCGTATGTTGTTTTAGTTAGCTATTTGTTGTTTAAACTTTATAATAAGTTAATAAGTAACAATTTGAATGAAAAACAAAGTGGAAAGTGAAAGGCACTATACCAAAAATAAGTACCATTTACATCGACTGATAATGTTGAGGTCTCACTGTTTATAATAAGGGATGCGTAGTTTAATTTTATCTAGAATTTAAATTTATATCATTCACCCTTCATTTTTATCATTTAGCTATTGAATTGAATGTTTTTGCTTATAATTTACACTCTACTTATTTTTATTGAAACTATGTCTCTTGTTGGGATGTCTACTATTTAAATTATAGGATTATATCCAAACAAAATAAAATAATAAGGCCTTTATGGAGCATCAATTTTATCTTGTTTTTCAGAAGATGATAACAAGAAGCCACCTACTTTTCCCTGATAGTGCCTCCTTTTACAAATACAATCCTACTATATTTTAGTTGTCTGCTAAGATATTTTCCTAGATCCTTTTTATTACAATTTATTCTCTAACACAGAGTGTGCGGGAGGAAGCTGTTTCTCTGCCGGTATTATAGTACCTGCCGTGTAGGAAATAGTATGCTTTTTCTAATACCACATTCTTAAATTACAATAAAAGCTTTGAAGGTCAAAATGAACTCTCCCAACGCAGGAGTAGCTACGCTCAATTTTATCTAAACTCTCAGGGCAGGCTGCTGTGTGGCAGCAAAGTATGAATCAAGTTAATTTTCAAATTCCTCAATCATTTCAATTATGTTAAAATCAATTATTCAAAAATCAACTTTTTCAGTAGTATTGGTAGCAACAACCTTTTTCTTTAGCGGCTGCGAGAAAGAATTAGATGAAAACGGCTTATCAGCTGATGCATCTCAGAATGCTTCAGCAAACTCTAGTAAAACAGCACAATCAGTGATGGTTGATGTAAGTGTGGATGATTATATGCTGCAAGGCGAGGAGGTATGGAAATTTGATGAGGATGAAGGTGCCACTTATTTTACAAACGGTACACTTGCACAGCGAAAAAATGCGGCCAAACAAATTAAGTGTTCATTCTTCGCAGGTGGTGATCTGGTAAATGTTAAAATTGGTAACACTACTTTTTATGTGGATCAAAATAAAAAAACTGTAGCCTCAAGAACTGCCTGGGATTTACAATCATCGTTCACACCTAACAGCATCAGTGTGCCTATTGATATCGCAATTGCAGGTGAGTCAGTAGTACTGAATAAGAGTAACCAGACAAAATACTCCTTCTCATTACAAAACACCGATGGTAGCAGCCGTATCAGCAACTTAGTGGTTAAAATTTCTAACGGCTCAAGAGAAGAAGTTATATCTGCACCTTCTTATAGCTTTATTACTGAGGAAGAGGCTGGAGATTGCTTAGCTAACTTCAACTATAAAGGCAGCCAGACATTTGGTACTGCCCAGGACAAGCTAAAAGACGGAACGATTGGTTCTATTATGGCACTAAACCAATGGGGTAGCAAATCTTCCTGTGGCAGTGCTGTAGCTAAATTGGATCAGATAGTGAAAGAGTTTGGCGCTGGTGAGTATACCATTACAGTTACTGGTACAGTTAAAAACAATGAGGTTAGTATTGATAATCAAGGTTTCAAAGTTGTAACTAACTTTGTTATCGATGCTCAGGGCTGTGGAACGCAAGTAACTCAATGATAAAAATAGCTTCAGATAAAAGAAGGGGGCTCCTGATCAGGAGCCCCCTTCTTTTATCTGTAATATGATCAAGGAAAACTTAATATTAGGGTATCCCCAAAAGCAGTTGCGAAATAAACTTTTCGTTCAATATTTAGTTTACTCAAAAATCTCTGTTACATTTGCAGTGCAGAAATGAGCACAACCACGCTACATATCACACTTTCTATACCGGCAGCGCCTGTTGCCTGTGGTGCTGCTGCGCATTTCCATCACATCCATCATTCCTCGTAAGAGGAATAATAAGCACATATAGCCCCCGCCGGGTTTTTCCCGTTTATACTTTGCATACTAGCCAGGTATAAGTCTTCTATTGTTTTTAACTCATTTAATTATACATGCTACGATTAGCTATTCAAAAGTCTGGCAGGCTTAGCGAAGACTCGCTTAAACTGATCCGTGAATGCGGTATCACTTTTATAACCAGCTCTCTTAAACTTAAAACTGAATCAACCAATTTCCCGCTCGAGATCCTATACCTCCGCGATGATGATATACCGGGCTATGTTGCCGATGGCGTTGCTGATATTGGTATAGTGGGCGAAAACGTGCTGGTTGAAGAAGGCTACCAGGCCCTTGCGGTAGAGCAACTTGGTTTCTCCAAATGCCGACTTTCGCTGGCTGTTCCTAAAGGCACTGAGTATGATTCTATCGCTGACTTGGAAGGAAAAAACATTGCCACTTCTTACCCGAATTTGCTGCAATCTTATTTATCCGAGCGCGGTGTGCAGGCGCAGATCCATACTATCAGCGGATCGGTAGAGATTGCACCAAGTATAGGTCTTGCTGATGCCATTTGCGATATTGTTAGCTCAGGTAGTACGCTCATCAGCAATGGTTTACGTGAGGTTGAACGTGTATTCAGCTCTCAAGCTGTACTTATTGCCAACGATAATCTTACTCAGGAAAAGCGTGCTATACTTGAGAAACTCCTTTTCAGGATTCATGCAGTGCAGCGTGCTCAGAAAGCAAAGTATATATTACTTAACGCACCAAACGACCGCATTGCTGAGATCAGCAAACTATTGCCAGGGGTTAAATCGCCAACTATACTTCCGTTAGCTGAAGAAGGCTGGAGTTCGCTACACTCGGTAGTAAATGAGGATGATTTCTGGGAGATCATAGAAAAGATTAAAGAGGCTGGGGCGCAAGGTATATTGGTGGTACCTATTGAGAAGATGATCATATGATGCGGGTTGTAAAATATCCTGAACAGGCCCTCTGGAGTGATCTGGCAAAAAGACCAACCAAAAGTTTCGAGGATCTGGAATCAGGCATTCTGGAAACTTTCCGACTGGTGCAGGAGCGGGGCGACGAGGCGCTGCTGGAACTGGCACAAAAGTATGATGGCGTAAAGCTGGAAACTTTGCTGGCTACAGAAGAGGAAATTGCAGCTGCAGAACCTCAACTTTCTATAGAGCTAAAAGAAGCTATACTTCAGGCATACAGCAATATAAAGCTATTCCATGCGCAGCAGGCAGAGCCGGTAAAGCAGGTAGAAACCATGGTGGGAGTAACCTGCTGGCGAAAGAGCATAGGTATAGATAAAGTAGGTTTATACATACCGGGTGGCACAGCGCCTCTTTTCTCTACGCTCCTGATGCTGGGTGTGCCGGCCCGTTTAGCTGGTTGCCGCGAAGTTATACTTTGCACCCCACCTTCCAAAGACGGAAACATTCACCCGGCTATACTTTATACAGCCAATCTGTTAGGTATAAAACAGGTTGTAAAAGCAGGTGGAGCACAGGCAATTGCGGCTATGGCTTTCGGTACCCAAAGTGTGCCGCGCGTTGATAAGATTTTCGGACCCGGCAACCAGTATGTAACAGTAGCGAAACAACTGGTAAACAAATCCGGTGTAGCTATAGATCTGCCTGCCGGCCCTTCGGAAGTGCTGGTGATTGCTGATGAATCTGCTAACCCAGCCTTTGTTGCAGCTGATCTTTTATCGCAGGCCGAACATGGTGCCGACTCGCAAGTGGTGCTGCTGACTAACTCAGAAGATTTTCTGCAAAAAGTAGAAAAAGAACTGCAAGCACAGCTTGATGTGTTGCCTCGTAAAGATTTTGCCTCTAAAGCTTTACAGCACAGCTTAGGTGTATTGCTGAAGGATGTGGAAGAGATGCTGCAGTTCTCTAACCTGTATGCGCCGGAGCACCTTATACTTTCTGTTACAGATTTCGGAACTGTGCTGGATCAGATCACTAATGCTGGTTCGGTGTTCTTGGGCAACTATAGCCCTGAATCTGCCGGCGATTACGCTTCCGGCACCAACCATACCTTGCCAACCAACGGCTATGCCCGTGCCTACAGTGGCGTGTCGCTCGATAGTTTCGTGAAGAAGATCACGTTCCAGCACATTACGCCACAGGGTTTGCAGAATATTGGCAAAACGATAGAAGTAATGGCCGAAGCCGAAGGACTGGAGGCCCACAAGAATGCAGTAAGTATAAGATTAAAGAAGATTGCAAATGTTTGATCTGGAAAGTATAGTACGCCCGAATGTGCTGAAGATGAAGCCCTACTCTTCGGCACGTGATGAATTTAAAGGCACTGCCAGCGTATTTATTGATGCAAATGAAAATAACCTGGGCAGCCTGGCCGGCGAAAACTATAACCGCTATCCGGACCCGCACCAGAAAAAACTGAAACAGCTGATAGCCGATATAAAAGGAGTAAAGCCATCACAAATCTTCCTGGGTAACGGTTCTGACGAAGCCATAGACCTGCTGTTCCGAATGGTATGCCGCCCGGGCGTAGACAGCATGTTGCACCTGCCGCCTACTTATGGCATGTATGAGGTATCTGCCAACTTAAATGATGTGAAAATGGAGGCCGTGCAGCTGACGCCGGATTTCCAGGTGCCGGTGCTGGAGGTTCTCCGAAGTATAAAAGATACAACCAAGCTCATTTTTATCTGCTCACCTAATAATCCGACAGGCAATATTATTGAGCCGGAAAGTATAGAAACTATACTTGACAACTTCGACGGGCTTGTAGTGCTGGATGAGGCTTACATTGATTTTGCTGAAAGCCCAAGCTGGATCACGAGATTATCAGAGTTTCCGAATCTGGTGGTATTGCAGACTTTTTCCAAAGCATGGGGTATGGCAGGTTTGCGTTTAGGGTTGGCATTTGCTTCTGAAGAGGTGATCTCGATAATGGACAAAATCAAGCCGCCATACAATATAAATGCAGCTACACAGGAGCTGGCAATCGCAGCTCTTTCCAGAACCGAAGCCTTGTCTGATATGGTAGAAGAGATAAAACAGGAGCGCGATCTGTTAATGCATGCGCTGCCCTCTCTAAGTCCTGTTATTAAAGTATATCCTTCTGATGCCAATTTTATACTTGTTAAAGTAAAAGATGCAAATGGTTTATATAACTATTTGCTTGATAGAGGTATAGTTGTAAGGAATAGATCGTCTTTGCCTGGTTGTGAAGGCTGCCTGCGCATATCAATTGGTACCCTGGAAGAGAATCAGAAATTATTGAAAGCGATAGCTGATTTCGAGACACAAGATTAAAGACATCAGACACAAGACTATGGATCTCAAAGATTAATCTTATGTCCAGCATCCTGTGTCTTACATTCCTAATTAAAAATGAAAAAAGCATTATTTATAGATCGTGACGGTACCATACTGGTAGAGCCGAAAACCGATTTTCAGGTTGATTCTTTCGAAAAGTTTGAGTTTCTGCCAAAGGTGATCCGTAACCTATACAAGATCTACACCGAGCTGGATTATGAGTTTGTGATGGTTACGAACCAGGACGGCCTGGGCACTGATTCTTATCCTGAAGATACCTTCTGGCCTTACCAGAACAAGATGATCGACATCATGAAAGGCGAAGGTATCGAGTTTGCTGATATCCTGATTGACCGCAGCTTTGAACACGAAGGCTTAGAGACGCGCAAACCGGGAATCGGTATGATGAAAAAGTACCTTGCCGGTGAGTATGATCTGGCAAATTCCTACGTGATCGGCGACAGGCTAACGGATGTGCAACTGGCGAAGAACCTGGGAGCTAAAGCCATTTTTATAGGCGATACACATGCCGATGGGGCTGCCTTCAGCGCCAACGACTGGGACGAGATATACAACTTCCTGAAGCTGCCGCAACGCACCGCCAGCATCCGCCGCCAGACTTCCGAAACAGACATTGCCATAGATTTAAATCTGGATGGTACTGGTAAAATGAACATCCATACCGGCCTTGGCTTTTTCGACCACATGCTGGAGCAACTTGCCAAACACGGCAAACTGGACCTGAACATCCAGGTAAAGGGCGACCTGCACATAGACGAACACCATACGATAGAGGATACCGGACTTGCTCTAGGTGAAGCCTTCCTGGCTGCACTGGGTGATAAGAAAGGCATCAGCCGTTATGGTTTCCTTTTGCCGATGGACGATGTGCTGGCGCAGGTGGCCATAGATTTCAGCGGCAGGCCATGGATTGTGTGGGATGCTGAATTCAAGCGTGAGAAAGTAGGAGACATGCCAACCGAAATGTTCTTCCACTTCTTCAAGTCGTTCAGCGATACATCAAAGTCGAACCTGAACATTAAAGCGGAAGGGCAGAACGAGCACCACAAGATAGAAGCTATTTTTAAAGCTTTTGCGCGCGCTATACATATGGCGGTGCAGCGTAATCCGCAGGATACTTCTATACCAAGTACAAAAGGAACATTATAAGGACTATAAACCATAAAACACAAAAGGCGCTGGCAATTAGCCGGCGCCTTTTGTGTTTATAAAGTAGCTGCTTTAGCAGGCACGAAGCCACTCTTCAGCTTGCTCTAAATTATCAAACGTTTCAATTATACTTAAATCAGGAGTGTTTTTAAGAGCTTTTTCGGTGGAAAGGCGGCTGAATGCACTTGTAGAGTAAACCCAGGCAAAACATTTCAGGCCCGCAGCCTGCATACGAGGAAGCCAGTCTCCGCCAACCCATCTCGATGCTCCGGACCAGATGCCTTCTACCTTTGTATTATCATTGAGAACCTTTGTGCACTGGCGGTCCTGCAAAAAGTACAGGATCTTTTCGCAACCGCCTACAATAGATTCATAATTTTGAAAACCACGCCAGTTTACATATAGCCACCCATCGGCATGGCTATACTCAATCAGAATGTTGTTTTCTCTGTATAATATTTCGTTTCTCACCAGCTTCATTTTTGATACTCCGACTGTTGAAGGGCTGCAAATCTAGCAATCATATCTTAAGAAATCTAGGATTTTATACTTTAACTTCTTAAATATATGTTTAAACCTAGATTAGCGTGGTTTTATGTTTATCTGAATAGGTATTTGCAAAATCTATTCCTTAAATAATATACAAGCGCCTTATGCTTAAAATTTACCTTAAAATCATGTTTAATTTTTTAGTAAGACAAAGTAATAGAGCAGATTTTCCTATAAGTGGAATTATGTATGGGAATTGGGAAAATTTATTGGAGCAAATTCTTCTGCTTTCTATGGTATACTTTTTCATTAAGTCGGGAGGCTTTAGGGACGGTGCATGAAAAAAAGATAAAATAAGTTTTGCATTTAATCAGATGACCTATACTTTTGTCAAAACCAAAGAGGCGGAAGCCTTTATTTTATAAACAAGAATGACTCTAAATCTTCATCTTACTGCATGGTGGTGGCACGATATAAAAGATATCGTGAACAGCCTTGCTATTTTAAGAAGAGATAAATGATATAGCATACAACCAAAGGTATAAAAGCCTGCTGTTCACTGGACAGCAGGCTTTTTTTGTTTTACCCAGTTCAAACACGATGACAAAGTATAAGATTACTACAACCTATAAACGCCTTCTGGCTGATATACTGACCCCGGTTAGTGTATACCTGAAGCTGCGCGACCATTATCCAAATAGCATTCTGCTGGAGAGTTCCGATTATCATGGGGCAGAAAACAGCTTCTCGTACATCTGCTGTAGCCCGATGGCAAGTATAAAAGCCGAGAATGAAGTGCTGACGGAGCTTTTTCCGGATGGAAGTACTCGGCAGACGCCTATCACAAAAGCTGTCAATGTGCCAGCGCAATTGGGTGCGTTTGCCAAAAGCTTTGAAGTGGAGCAGAATGGGTTTAACTTCATCAACAATGGCCTGTTCGGGTACATGAACTACGATGCGGTGCGCTATTACGAAGATATTGAGTTGAACCTGCGCCCGGACCGTCAACAGCTACCGGATTTATACTATGCGGTGTACCGCTACATCATCGCCATCAACCACTTCACCAACGAGGCTTACATTTTCTCGCATAATTATAACCAGAACGATGACAATGGCATAGCGCAACTGGAGGCACTTCTGAACAGTCGCAACATCCCGAGCTATACTTTCAAAACTACAGCCGAGGAGGCTTATAACATCAGCAGCGAAGGCTTTCTGAAGAACATACAGAAGGCAAAAGAGCATTGTTTCCGTGGCGATGTGTTTCAGTTGGTACTTTCCCGCCGGTTTGAGCAGGCTTTCCAGGGAGATGAATTTAACGTGTATCGTGCGTTGCGCTCTGTAAATCCATCGCCATACTTGTTCTACTTCGATTATGGCAGCTTCAAGATCTTTGGCTCTTCTCCTGAAGCGCAATTAGTAATAAAAGACGGCAAGGCAAGCATTTTCCCGATTGCAGGTACTTTCAGAAGAACCGGCGATGATGCTGCTGATGCTGCACTGGCGGAGAAACTGCTGGCCGATCCGAAAGAAAATGCCGAGCACGTAATGCTGGTAGACCTTGCCCGAAACGACCTGAGTCGCAACGGCCACAGCGTAGAAGTGGAGACTTTTCGTGAGATTCAATACTATTCACACGTCATTCACCTGGTATCCAAAGTATCCGGACAATTGCACAACCAGAAAGATTCGCTGCAGATGGTGGCCAGCACATTCCCTGCCGGTACGCTTTCTGGTGCCCCTAAGCACAAGGCCATGCAGCTCATCGATAAATATGAAACGACCAACCGTGCCTTCTACGGCGGCTGCATTGGATTCCTGGACTTTAACGGCAACTTCAACAGTGCCATCATGATCCGTTCGTTCCTGAGCAAAGATTACAAGCTGTTTTACCAGGCCGGGGCCGGCATTGTGGCCGCTTCTAACTCTGAAAGTGAACTGCAGGAGGTAGATAATAAGTTAATGGCTTTAAGACGTGCGCTTCAGCTGGCACAGGAGATCAACTAATATGAACGTTCTGGTAATCGACAATTACGACTCTTTCACTTACAACCTGGTGCATTTACTGCAGGAACTAGGCGCTACTGTAACCGTTCGCCGCAACGACAAAACTACTTTGGAAGAAGTCGCAGCCTTTGATAAGATCATGCTATCGCCAGGTCCGGGTATACCTGACGAAGCCGGCATGCTGAAAGAGATCATCCGCACCTTTGGTCCTAGTAAGAGCCTGTTCGGTGTGTGTTTAGGACATCAGGCAATAGGTGAAGTATACGGGGGCAAGTTGTTTAACAGCAACGAAGTATGGCACGGCGTGGCTACGCCAATTCGTGTGGTGTGCGAGCAGGAGCCATTATTCACAAACCTGCCAAATCAGTTTAACACCGGCCGCTATCACTCCTGGCTGGTAGAGCAGGAATTGCCCGAATGCCTGGTGCCAACAGCAGTAGATGAGACCGGAAACATCATGGCGCTGCGTCACAAGGAGTACGATGTTCGTGGGGTTCAGTTCCATCCGGAGTCGGTGCTGACCGAGCATGGAAAGGAAATGATCAAGAACTGGTTAATGGCTTAACTGTCATCTCGACGAGAGGAGAGATCTGAATCAAAAAGTATCAGATTTCTCGCTGAGGCTCGAAATGACAAAATGTAATCAACAATGAAAGAGATACTCAATCACTTATTTCAACATAAAACGCTGAGCAAGGAGCAGGCGCGGGAAGTGCTGGTGCATATTGCAGGCGGCAAGTATAACCAGAACCAGATTTCCAGTTTCCTGACCGTGTTTATGATGCGCAGCATTACCGTGGAGGAATTGGAAGGTTTTCGGAATGCGCTGCTGGACCTTTGCCATCGCGTAGACTTGTCGGCTTATAACCCTATTGATCTTTGCGGTACAGGCGGCGATGGAAAGGATACCTTTAATATTTCTACGCTGTCTTCTTTTGTGGTGGCGGCCAATGGCATTCCGGTTGCCAAGCACGGTAACTATGGCGTGTCTTCCTCCTGCGGCTCCTCCAACGTGCTCGAGGCACTGGGTATAAAATTTACTACTGACACCGACAAGCTGGAGCGAAGTATAGACAAGTATAACATCTGCTTCCTGCACGCGCCGCTGTTCCACCCGGCTATGAAGAGTGTGGGGCCGATCCGCAAAGACCTGGCAGTGAAAACCTTTTTCAACATGCTCGGTCCGATGGTAAACCCGGCTTTCCCAAAACTGCAGATGGTGGGGGTTTACAGCCTGGAACTCGCCCGCATGTACAGTTACCTGTACCAGCAACAGCCGGATGTAAAGTATAGCATCATCCATACCCTGGATGGCTATGATGAAATTTCCCTGACCAGTCCTTTTAAAGTTATCTCTGATAACCAGGAATCCTTGCTGGACGCAGAAGCACTTGGCTTGCCGCGCCTGCAGCACGAGCAGATCAAAGGGGGAGAAGGCATTGTTGAATCGGCTGAGATCTTTGTGAAGGTGCTGAGAGGAGAAGGTACAGCTGCACAGACTGCCGTAGTTGCTGCCAACGCCGGAATGGCAATCCAATGTGCCCGTCCGGAACTCAATATAACAGACTCTGTTGTACTAGCTAAAGAAACACTGGAATCAGGAAAAGCTTACGCGTTATTTAACAGCCTGATAAACGATAAGAACTTAGTGGAAGCATAGCCATCTTCAATTCTCCACATCTCAAAATTTATAAATCAAAAGACATGAACATACTCGACGAAATTATTGCCAATAAATACAAAGAAGTTGCTGAGCGAAAGGACTTATACCCGGTAAAGCTGCTGGAGAAGAGTTTATACTTCAAAACACCGTGCCTGTCGCTGGAGCGTTACCTGCTGCGCCCGGACAAGAGCGGGATCATTGCTGAGATCAAGCGCAAGTCTCCTTCCAAAGGCGATATCAATCCTTATGTGTCGGTGGAGCGCACTTCTATTGGTTACATGCAGGCTGGCGCTTCGGCTTTGTCTATCCTTACCGACACCAACTACTTTGGTGGCAAGAACGAAGACCTGGTAACAGCCCGCAAGTATAATTTCTGCCCGATTCTCCGCAAAGATTTTACTGTAGATGAATACCAGATCGTGGAAGCAAAGTCCATCGGTGCCGACGCTATACTTCTCATAGCAGCTGCCCTTGAGCCTGCACGACTGAAAGAATTAGCTGCTTTTGCCCGCTCGTTTGACTTGGAAGTATTGCTGGAAGTACACAGCAAGGAAGAGCTGAACCAGACGCTGAATGAGTTTGTAACAGTAGTCGGCGTAAATAACCGCAACCTGAAAACCTTTAAGACGGATGTAAGCTTATCGTTTGAGCTGGCGCAGTACATTCCGGCTGGTATCACCAAAGTTTCCGAAAGCGGTTTAAGTCAGGCGCAAACGCTGGTTGAGCTGCAGCAGGCAGGTTACAACGGCTTCCTGATCGGGGAGACCTTTATGACGGATAGCCGACCTGAGCGCGCTGCCGCTGCTTTTGTAAAAGAACTCCGCCAGCTACAGGAGCTTAAAGAAACTGTGGCATGAAGGTAAAAGTATGCGGCATGCGCCAGCCGGAGAACCTGAAGCAGATCGCGGCGCTTCTGCCGGATTACATAGGCTTCATCTTTTACGAAGGTTCTAAACGCTTTTGTGAAGGAACTATAACTCCGGAACTATTAGCCGAGCTGCCGGCAAGTATAAAGAAGGTAGGGGTATTTGTGAACGAAACTACTGAAGTTATACTTGACACAGCCCGAAAGTATAAACTGGATGTAATACAATTACATGGTCGTGAAACTCCTTTACAATGTAAAGAATTGCAGGAAGCTGGGCTAGAAGTGATAAAGGCCTTTTCGGTAGATGATAGTTTCGTATTTGAAAATACGCTGCTGTATGAACGGAGCTGTGATTACTTTCTGTTCGATACCCGGGGCAATAACTACGGCGGCAACGGAACAGTTTTCGATTGGGAAATTCTAAAAGGCTACCTGTCTGATAAACCATACTTCCTGAGCGGAGGCCTGAACCTGGAAAACCTGAAAAGCCGGGAATTTGAAAAGATCTGGCCGAAACCTTTTGCACTGGATGTAAACAGTGGCTTTGAAGTAGAACCGGGATTGAAGGATGTAGAGAAGGTGAAGGAGCTAATCAAGTTTATTAAAGAGAAGAATTGAACAACCTGTCATCCCGAGCGCTAGCCGAGGGATCTTATACGGCCCTATGCTGTATAAGATTTCTCATTGCATTCGAAATGACAAAAAGAGATAATTATGAAATACTCAGTTGACGAAAACGGCTTTTACGGCAAATTCGGGGGTGCTTATATTCCTGAAATGCTGTACCCGAATGTGGAGGAGCTGCGCCAGAATTACCTGAAGATCATGGCTGAGCCTGATTTCCAGGAAGAGTTACAGTCTTTATTAAAAGATTATGTTGGCCGCCCAACACCGCTATACTTTGCCAAGCGCCTGTCCGAAAAGCATAACACAAACATTTACCTGAAACGGGAAGACCTAAACCATACCGGTGCGCATAAGATCAACAATACTGTTGGGCAGGTATTGATGGCAAAACGATTGGGCAAGAAGCGCATTATTGCCGAAACAGGTGCCGGTCAGCATGGCGTGGCTACGGCTACAGTTTGTGCACTGATGGGGCTGGAGTGTATCGTGTACATGGGTGAAGTAGATATTCAACGACAGGCACCTAATGTGGCCAGAATGAAAATGTTAGGCGCTACCGTGGTGCCTGCCACCAGTGGCAGCAAAACCCTGAAAGACGCCACCAACGAAGCCATCCGCGACTGGATCAACAACCCGGAGGATACCTACTACATTATTGGTTCGGTTGTCGGTCCGCACCCGTACCCTGACATGGTGGCGCGTTTCCAATCAGTCATTTCAGAAGAGATAAAAGCGCAGCTGAAGGAGAAAACCGGCAGCGAGAACCCGGATTATGTAGTGGCTTGTGTGGGTGGTGGCAGCAACGCAGCAGGAGCTTTTTACCATTACCTCGAAACGTCGGAAGTGAAATTAGTAGCCGTGGAAGCAGCTGGCCTGGGTGTAGATTCTGGTGAGTCGGCAGCTACATCGGTGCTGGGCAGAGAAGGCATTATACATGGCAGCCGCACTTTGCTTATGCAGACAGAAGACGGCCAGGTAACCGAGCCATACTCTATTTCAGCTGGTTTAGATTACCCTGGCGTAGGGCCGCTGCATGCGCACCTGCACCAATCCGGCCGCGCCATTTTTGAAAGTATTACCGACGACGAGGCGCTGCAGGCGGTGCTGGAACTGACAAGGCTGGAAGGAATCATTCCTGCTTTGGAAAGTGCACATGCTTTGGCAGCTCTTGGCAAGATCGGAGCAAAGCCGGACGAAGTGGTTGTTGTGAACCTTTCCGGGCGAGGCGACAAAGATTTAACTACCTACTTAGACAGATTTGACCTCCATGGAGAATAGAATAAAGACACTTTTTGAACAGAAGCCGCAGGGGCTGCTGTCGGTATACTTCACAGCTGGCTATCCTAATTTAGAAGATACGGTTCCGATCATCCTGGAGCTGGAGAAGAATGGCGTTGACCTGATAGAAGTAGGGATGCCTTTTTCGGACCCACTGGCTGACGGACCAACTATACAGCAAAGCAGCGAAGTTGCCTTGCGCAATGGCATGACCATTCCGAAGCTGCTTGAACAGTTAAAAGATATCCGCCAGCACACCCAAATTCCGCTGGTACTGATGGGCTACCTGAACCCGGTTATGCAGTATGGCGTGGAGCGTTTCTGTCAGAAAGCCAAAGAGATTGGTATAGATGGTATCATACTTCCTGATTTGCCACTTTCAGATTATGTGCGGGAGTATAAAGCGCTGTTTGAGCAGAACAACCTGAGCAAGATCTTCCTGATCACGCCACAGACGCCGGAGCAGCGTATCCGCGAGATCGACAGCCACACCAATGGCTTTGTGTACTTGGTTTCCTCTGCTTCGGTAACGGGCAGCACGAACGGCAATGCTGTGGTTAACACCGGTTATTTCGAGCGTGTAGGGCAGATGGGGCTTCGGAACCCGGGTATGATAGGCTTCGGCATTCATAACCGTTATACGTTTTCGCAGGCCTGCAACCACGCACGCGGCGCCATCATCGGCAGTGCTTTTATAAAGGCGCTGGCGCAGGAAGGCAGCCTGCAACAGAACATCCAGACATTCATCCAAAGCATTAAACAAGAAGTATGATCATACAATTGCAGCAAGGTATACCTGCTGATCTTAAAGAAAACATCCTGCAGCAGATAAAGGCTGTCGGTTTTAAAGGCAACGAAGTACTGACGCAGGAAGGCCATTACATTGTAGGCATTGGAAAGAAGGACTTCGATATCCGTACCATCGGCCAATTGCCTGGCGTGGCAGACATTCACCGCGTGTCGGATGAGTATAAACTGATCTCCCGCAAATGGAAAGTAGAGCCAACCCGCATTGATCTGGGTGATGGTGTGGTGATTGGTGAAGGACAGTTCAGCATTATGGCTGGCCCGTGCTCCATCGAAAGCGAAAAGCAGATAGAACTGGTCGTGCAGCACCTGGTAGAGAACAACGTGAAGATCATGCGTGGCGGCGTATTCAAGCCGCGCAGCTCACCTTATGCTTTCCGTGGACTTGGATTAGAAGGATTGCAGATGTTCCACCGGATTTGCCGCGAGAATGGAATCAAGATTATTACCGAGGTCATGCAGGTATCGCAGATTGAGGATATGATTGATTACGTGGATGTGTTCCAGGTGGGAGCCCGCAACAGCCAGAACTTTAACTTGTTGGACTCTTTAGGAGCGGCGCAAAAGCCGGTGTTGCTAAAACGTGGTATTTCCGGCACGCTGGAAGAACTGCTGCAGGCTGCGGAGTACATCTTCTCTAACGGAAACGAAAAGATCATGCTGTGCGAGCGTGGTATCCGTTCGTATGAAAACTCTTACCGCAATGTGCTGGACCTGAACGCAGTACCTGTGCTGAAAGCCAAAACCCACCTGCCTGTTATAGTTGATCCATCACACGGCATTGGCCTGCGCGATTATGTAGAAGAAATGTCGCTGGCAGCGGTAATGGCGGGCGCAGATGGCGTAATCTACGAAACGCACCAGAAGCCGGAAGAAGCTTTCTCAGATGGTCAGCAGACTGTGAATTTTAAGGAATCTGAAAGATTGATCCGACGTATGCGTCAGGCTTATACTTTGAGGGAGATTTTTTAATTATTAAGAAAAGTCCCCTTTGAAGGGGGCAGGGGATGTTAATCATGCACGAGTTAACACCCCTGTAGTCCCCTCAAGGGGACACTTTATAATTCTATCAAAGAAAAAGCCCGGTACTTAACTGCACCGGGCTTTTTTCTTTAGTTACTAGCTGGCTTCAGCGTTTCGTCTAACCACTTGAAGAACTCACGCTGCCATACGATGGCATTCTGTGGTTGCAGTACCCAGTGGTTTTCGTCTGGTAAGTATAACAGGCGGCTCTTAATGCCTTTCAGCTGTGCCAGTTGGAAAGCTTGCAATCCTTGCTCAATACCAACACGGAAATCCTGGCCACCCTGAACGATCAGGATCGGTGTATTCCATTTGTTGGCATGCTCGATCGGGTTAAATTCTTTATAAGCCTGCGGTGCTTTGGTATCCCAGTATGGCCCTTTCAGCTCGTTGTTGGCAAAGAAAAGCTCTTCGGTAGTGCCGTACCAGCTGCGCATATCAAACAAGCCGTCATGCGCGATGAAAGTCTTGAAGCGGCCTTCGTGCAGACCAGCCAACATGAATACCGAATAACCGCCGTAGCTGGCACCTACTGCGCCTAGTCTATCTCTGTCTACATACTTTTCTTTCGCCACATCATCTATCGCAGTAAGATAATCGCGGATAGCCTGGCCGCCCCAGTCGCCGCTGATCTGGCGGTTCCATTCGTCGCCGTGGCCCGGCATTCCGCGTCTGTTTGGCGCAACCACGATATAACCGTTAGCAGCGATCAACTGCATGTTCCAGCGGTAAGAATAATACTGCGTTAAGGCTGACTGCGGACCGCCTTGGCAATAAAGCAGTGTCGGGTATTTTTTGTTCGGGTCGAAATCCGGAGGATAAACTACCCAAGAAAACAGGTCTTTACCATCAGTTGCCTTTGTAACGCGTGGCTCTACTTTGCTAAGTGAAAGCTTGCTGTAAATCACGTCGTTTACATTGGTCAGTTGCGTCAGTTTACCAGATTTCAGGTCTACACGGAAAAGCTCAGCGGCATGGTTCATGTCAGCACGCGACACGATCAGGCTGTTGCCTGCCTGGCCAGCTATGCCATTAATATCGAACTGGCCTTTAGTTACCTGCTTTATACTTTTAGCAGAGAACTTGCTCAGGTTTTTAGGTAACGATACCTCGAAAAGCTGAATTGTACCTTTAGTAGGGGCTACAAACCAGATCTTGCTGCCATCTTTGCTCCACTGGAAAGACGTGATGGTTTCGTCCCAGTCTTTGGTCAGGTTATACTTTTGTTCGGATTTGGTATCGAAAACGATCAGTTCGTTCTGGTCAGCTTCGTTTCCGTCTTCATCCATACTTAACCAGGCAAGTTTGGTAGCGTCTTCCGAGAAGGCAGGAGCGTTATCGTAGCCCATATTGCCTTCCGTAAAGTTGGTTGTTTTGCCGGTGGCTAGGTCGTAGCGGTAAATATCGGTGTTGGTGCTAACAGCGTATTCTTTGCCGAACTTCTTCTTGCTTACATAAAGTATAGCTTTGCTGTCCGGGCTCCAGATCATGTCTTCCAATCCGCCAAAAGGCATTTGCGGCGTGTCAAAAGGCTCATCTTTCATGATGTCAGTTGCCGTGCCGATCTTGCCATCGTTGTAAGGGGCGAAGAAAACGTGCTGAAACTTACCATCTTCCCAGGTATCCCAGTGGCGGTAATTCAGGTCGTTGTACACGTAAGCGTTCGATTTCTTCAGCTCAGGATAAATGTCAGTGCTGTGCACATTTTTTACTTCCACCTCGCGCGAGAACAACACATGCTTTCCATCAGGCGAGAAGCGCACATTGCTCAGGCCACCTTCAAAGTTAGTCAGCTGCTTTGGTTCACCTTTTCCGCCTGTCAGTTGCCACAGCTGGCCTTTTTGCAGGTAAATGATGTTGCCTGTAGCTTTATCAACTCTAACCACACTTTCGCCACCTTTAGCAGATGTTATTTGAGTAGGTTGTCCGCCAGAAACAGGAATACGGTAGAGATTGCGCTCGCTGCCGTTTTCTTCCATATTTACATAGCCAACGCCGTAGATAACCGATTTGCCGTCAGGCGTAACCGTCTCAGCCGAAACGCGCCCCAGCTTCCAGAGCGATTCCGGAGTCATGCGCTGTTGTGCCTGCGCTATACTTACAGCAAACACGCCAGCCAGTATCAATGTCTTTTTCATACTTCAAAAGTAAGGTAATTGCCGGTATTCTGAAATTATAGTTAAGCAAAGAGATTGCAAGAATTTGTAGTTCCTGAACGATACTTGTTTTATATTTGCAGCAATGAAAGGCACAATGGCTCATATGCACCATCATCATGCACGAAGCAACAGTTTCGGAGCCAATAGCCTATGGATTTGCTAGAAGTATAAACTTATATATCCAAAAGCCTGACTCCGAAACGAGTCAGGCTTTTTTGTTTTGGATCAGGATTTAAGGATGTACAGGATTTATACTTCTGTACTCATTCGTAATTCATAATTATTAATTCGTAATTAATACAGAATGAACTTAGTTATAGTTGATTACAAGGCGGGTAATGTGCAGTCGGTGATGTTTGCGTTGGAGCGGCTGGGTATAAATGCCACCCTGAGCTGCGACTTCGAGACCATCAAATCGGCCGACAAGGTAATTTTTCCGGGTGTAGGCGAAGCTTCCTCGGCGATGGCCCAACTGAAAGCCCGCAACCTGGATAAACTGTTGCCAACACTGGAGCAGCCGTTCTTCGGCGTGTGCCTGGGCATGCAGCTGCTTTGCCAGCACTCCGAAGAAGGCGATACAGATCTGCTGGGCATCATTCCGCTGCCGGTAAAACGCTTCCAGACAGACCTGAAAGTACCACACATGGGCTGGAACCAGCTCGAGAAGCTGCAATCGCCGCTTTTTGCAGGTATAAACGAAGGCGAGTATGCCTACTATGTGCATAGCTATTACGTGCCACTTTCGGAGTATACCATCGCCCAGACCTCATACCCGGAGCCCTTTTCGGCTGCCTTACACTATAAAAACTTTTATGCTGCGCAGTTCCACCCGGAAAAAAGCGGACCTGCCGGCTCTCAAATCCTGAAAAACTTCTTAGCCCTATGATGGAGATCATCCCAGCGATAGACATAATCGGCGGACAGTGCGTGCGCCTCACTGAAGGCGATTTTGCCCAGCAAACTACTTACGACAGCAACCCTTTAGAAGTAGCCAAACGTTTTGAAGCCAGTGGAATAAAGCGACTGCAGTTGGTGGATCTGGATGGTGCCCGTGCGAAGAAACCGGTGAACCTGGCGGTGCTGGAAAGTATAGCTGCCAATACAGGTTTAACCATAGATTTTGGTGGTGGTTTGCAGTCGGATGAGGCGGTAAAACAGGCCTTTGACGCAGGAGCTGCCCAGATAACAGCGGGAAGTATAGCCGTACGCGAGCCTGAAACAGTGAAGAACTGGCTGATAAAGTATGGCCCTGAGAAGATCATCATCGGGGCAGATTTTAAAGGGACCAACATCGCGATAAGCGCCTGGACCGAGGAGAGCAAATACCCATTGCAGGATTTTATATCGGGCTATGTGAAAACAGGAGCCAAGCTGTTTATCTGCACCGATGTGAGCAAAGACGGTAAGCTGCAGGGGCCATCTATCAATACCTACCGTCACCTGAAACTGACCCTTCCGGAAGCCGGCATTATTGCCAGCGGCGGTGTTACCACAGTAGAAGACCTGGAACAACTGCAGGAGATCGGGGTTAAAGGTGCTATCATTGGCAAAGCAATCTACGAAGGCACCATTTCATTAAAAGATTTAGAGCGATTCCTATGTTAACCAAACGCATTATTCCCTGCCTGGATATAAAGGATGGACGCACCGTAAAAGGCATTCGCTTCGAGAACATCCGTGACGCAGGTGACCCGGTGGAGCTGGCGAAATGGTATGCCGAACAAGGCGCCGACGAACTGGTGTTCCTGGATATTACGGCCACCAACGAAGAGCGCAAAACCTTTGCCGAACTTGTGCGTGACATTGCGCGCCACATTGATATTCCTTTCACGGTGGGTGGCGGCATTAGCGCTGTTGCTGATGTGGAGCTGCTGTTGCAGGCCGGCGCTGATAAAGTTTCCATCAATTCAGCTGCTATCAAGAATCCGCAGTTGGTAAATGATTTAGCGAGCCGCTTCGGTAGTCAGTGCGTTACGGTTGCCATCGACACCAAGTATACCGAGGCCACCGGATGGAAACTATACACCCGCGCAGGCACCGTAGAAACAGAATGGATAACTGTTAACTGGGCTAAAAAAGTTGTAGAACTGGGAGCAGGAGAGATCTTGCTTACAAGTATGAACAACGACGGTACCAAAGCCGGCTTTGCGCTGGATATCACCAAAGCGGTTTCAGAAGCGGTTTCTGTTCCGGTAATCGCTTCGGGCGGAGCAGGTAACATGCAGCACTTTGCCGATGCTTTCAACAAAGCGCATGCCGACGCCGCTTTAGCAGCCAGCCTTTTCCACTTCCGCGAATTGGAGATTCCGGACCTGAAGCGCTTTCTGAAAGCGCAGGGTGTGGATGTGAGAATATAATTTGAATGAGTGGTTGAGCGAATGAGTGAATATAAACTCAGAACTCAGCACTCGAGACTCAGAACTTTATGAAAATTGATTTCGATAAAATGGGCGGATTGGTGCCCGCTGTGATACAGGACGAGCAGACTAGCCAGGTGCTCATGCTGGGCTACATGAACCAGGAAGCCTTGGAAAAAACGCAGCAGGAGGGACTGGTAACGTTCTTTTCCCGCTCTAAAAACCGCCTCTGGACCAAAGGCGAAACCTCTGGCAACACGCTGCAGGTAGTAAGTATAGCAGAGGACTGCGACAACGATTCGCTCCTGATAAAAGTAAAGCCAAACGGCCCAACCTGCCATACCGGCACTACCAGCTGCTTTGGAGAAGAAAACGCTTCCAGAAGAGCAAAGGCTATTCAATTCATCGCGCAACTGGAAGAAGTGATCCAGCAGCGCAAAGCTAATCCGGCGGAAGGCTCTTATACCAATTTCCTGTTCGAGAAAGGCGTGAACAAAATAGCCCAAAAAGTAGGAGAGGAAGCCGTAGAAACAGTGATAGATGCTGTGGCGGGTAAACTGGATACGATGAAGGGAGAAGCGGCTGATTTGCTATACCACCTATTGGTGTTGTTGGCTGCTACGGGCTTAGAACTGGCAGATGTAGTGGCTGTGCTGCAGGAGCGCCATCAGAAGAAGTAATTAGTAAGCTTATTATGTAAAACAGCTGCAAGTATAAATTATACTTGCAGCTGTTTTTGTTTATGGATTTGAAGTTAGTTTAGCGTTCTCGAAAGAGCCAGTTACAGTTACATCACATCTTCTTGGGTTTGAAGTAGGAGATGTCGCAGTTGGATCTGGCACATTTTCCATCGTTAGCTCAAAGGTGCCGCTGATGATGTTGTGCTTTTCATTATATCCGGTTATTTCTACTGAGCCAGTCATTGTGTTTGCCTGGCTAAACATAACAGACCCTGATGCTCCGCTGGTTGAGTAAGAGTAAGTTGTTTTAGCTTTGCCGTTCTCCGGGTTTGGAAGCGACTTTAAAGTATAGGTTCCCAAGTAGCCATTTACCAAGTCAGCAGCTGCAATTTCAAACGAGATTCCATCTTTCCCGGAACCTACATAAATGGTTAACTTTTCATTTTCAGCTAAGAAACCACTTTGTAAATCATCAGAAGTATAGCTGACAGCTTTTGTTTCATGGGTGTCATGGTACATAAAAGTACGATCCATGGAAAGCTCCATTTCAGGAATTACATCATCTGCCTCTTTATCATCTTTGTCGCAGGAAAAGCTTAGGAAAGTAAGGCCGAACATGCAATAGGTAAGTAATGTCTTTTTCATAGGTTTATTTTACAAAAGCTCATTGCCAAGATGATGCCAAATATTTTAATTCTCTAATATAAAACTCTGAATGGCTTCGGCTACTTCACCACCGCGTTCTTCCTGCACAAAATGGCCTGCTTTGTACTTAATTACCTTCGCCACCGGAAACTCCTGTTGCCATTTATCCAGAAAATGAAGCGGCAGTAGTTTATCCTTCTCGCCCCAAAGTATAAGCTTGTTTATACTTCGCAGTTTCTCGCGTTGCTCCCATAGTTGGGCAAAGTATAGGTTTGAGTCGTGCAGCGCCACAGCAAATTTCCAGGTACCTAACCGGGCTTGTGGCGAAGTAAACGGTTTCAGGTAATGGTAGTGCACATCTTTGGTCAGATGTTTGCGCTCGTGGTAGCCTTTGGGAAGCAGAAAACGGGGCGAGAAACCTAATTGCAGGTACATGAACCGGCCTACACCGCCGCTCAGGAATCTGCTCACCTTCATCATCTGTTTTTCTTCTTCCAGGGTCCACATCCAGGTGTTCAGAATCACCAGGTTTTTCACGTTCTCAGGGTGGCGCAGGGCATAACGCACACCTATCGGCCCTCCGAAATCATGTACCACCAGCGTAATATTTTTCAGTTGCAGATGCTCTATTAATTGCTCCAGGTTATCGGCGTGTGCTTCCGGAGTATATGCAAAAACCGCTTCCGCTGGCTTATTTGATAGACCGAAGCCAAGATGATCTGGGGCAATGCAGCGGTGGGTTTTGCTTAGCCGTTTTATCTGCTGCCGCCACAGAAACGACCAGGTTGGTGTACCATGCACAAACACTATCGCATCGCCTGTACCTTCATCTACATAATGCATATTGCCCTGAGGCAGCTGCAGCGTGTGGTGCGTAAAAGGATAAAGTATGCGGTCGAGCCATTTTGGTGAGTTCATAGTTTTATAGTTTGGTGTTGCAGGTATCAGCTCTTTTTATACTTCATTATTAATAAGGTGGCTACGTCGTCTACCGGGTAATTGTCGTAGAGCAGGTAGTGGTGCGCCAGGCCGTCTATCGCGGCAAAAAGCAGCTTCGCTTCCAGGTCAGGGAAAGAGATGCCGGCTTCTATCAGGTTCTGTTTTATCTGCGTTTCAATAAATGCGGTTTGGCTGTTCATCTGGTTTACCAGCTGCTTTACAACTTCAGATTGCATTCTTACACCATGCAACAGCTTCCAGAACTGTTTTTTCTCTTTCAGGATCTTAACTGTTTGCCGGATGTGGTGTTCTATGCCCGAACTCTTCGATGCTTCTGTAGCCGGTTCCTCAAAAGAAGCCTTAATGTCTTCGCTGCCTTGTCTGAAAATTTCGAGCAGTAATTCGTCTTTGCTTTTATAGTAGTTATACATCAGCCCAAGCGAAATACCGGCTGTTTCGGCAATGGCCCGGATAGATGTTTTATCAAATCCATTTTCTGCAAATAACTGAAGGGCAGTGGTTATGATTAGTTTTTTGCTGTTCTCCCGCTTCTTTTCGGCTCTTTCTTTCATTTTATGAATGAACGTTTGTTCATAAATATATAAATAAATATTTCACTTTCAAAATCTTTCTTTAGCAGCATTAATGCTGTGGCAGATCAAAATTTTTCAGGTGATAAAGCAAAGCGCTCGTAAGTAGAATTGAATGAACAGAAGTATGCTGGTAGATCAGGAAAAGCGCAGAACAAATAAGTATAAAGTATGGGCAATGCTTATAGTTGGCTTGCTGGTGCTTTTTGTTGTGCTGGCTATAGTTGCCTCCTACCTTTTACAGCCCTGGCTAAAGGGTAAACTGGAAACCGCTATTCAGGAGCAAACCAAAGGATTGTATACTTTGCAGATGCATGACCTGGATGCATCGGTGCTTACCGGAAGTATAACTATAAACGATCTGCTACTAAAGCCAAATCCTGAGCTATGGTTAGAAAGAGATCAAGCCAAGGATCGTTCTCAGCAACCACCTGTACTTGCAAATATCAAGGCTGCAAGCTTACGTGTGCAAGGGCTGAACTATATTGGGCTGTTACTGGGGAGGCCACTCTCTGTAAGTAAAGTATACTTTCACAGGCCGGTTGCAGAAGTTACCATGATGCGCAGTGACACCAGCGGCAGCAATATCCCGCTACATCAAAAACTGCATGGCCAACTAAAAGGATTAAGAGTTGGAGCAATCGAAGTTGAAGATGCGACCTTATCTTACAGGAGCAACTATAAAGCTAAAACGCATAACTATAAACTTGAGCAGCTAAACCTGTATGTCAGTAATATTAAACTAGACAGTGCAGCTTTCCAGGACGAGGGGCGCATTAACTACGCAAAGGAAATTACAGCAACTATAAACAAAGCTGATGTGCTTTTGCCCTCAAAAGATTATAGGTTAAAATCTGGTGTGGTAAGTATAGATTCCAAATCGAAAGAAATAAACCTGAAAAACCTGAAGCTGGTGCCGCTTTACAAGCCCCGGCAGTTAGCTGAAAGGCATGGTAAGGCCACCCCCTGGTTAGAGATTGAAGTGCCCGGTATAAGTATAAGGCAAATGGACTTTAGAGCTTTTTCCCGGCATTCAAATGTTACAATTGGCTCCGTAACTTTTCTACAGCCTAAGCTGAATGCCTACCTCGACCTGAAGAACTTTAAATCTAAAAACGAACAGCCGTTACCGCACGACCTGATCAGTAAACTAAACAACATGATAAGTATTAACAGGCTCAATGTAAAAGATATGTATATCCGATACGAGGAGTTATCGAGCAAGGCAGTTAACACCGGCTACCTGACCATAACCAACATGGATGCTACTATCAGCAACATCAGTAACAACAAAAAAAAGATGTCGGCGGAGCAGCCGGCTATAGTTAAGGCAAGTGGTAATGTTATGGGCAAAG
>CBINIP010000014.1:0-133108 GCA_966250805.1 uncultured Pontibacter sp.
ACCCGCGACCTCCGCCGTGACAGGGCGGCATTCTAACCAACTGAACTACCAGACCAATACTTTTAAATTCCAGAGCCTTTTGCTCTGTTTGCTTAACCGCAGTTTTATTCTGCGGTCTGGACGGGACTCGAACCCGCGACCTCCGCCGTGACAGGGCGGCATTCTAACCAACTGAACTACCAGACCTTTTTACTTTCCTTAGCGCCGTTTGCTAAAGTGATACAAAAGTAGACGGTAATTTTTAATTGTGCAAGTACTGTCCACTATTTAAATGCTATATTTTTAACATAAAATCGTAAGAAGCTCATAACCAAATATATTATTTTTATAATGCACGATAAATTTTATACTTAAGCAACAGCATTAACGGAAACTGTTAAATTTGTAACTGAATTAGCGATCGAAAATATGCTTTTGGATTTTGAACAGCCTATAGCCGCGTTAGAGGGCAAACTGCAGGAAATGAAAAAACTGGCCAGCGAGAGCCAGGTAGATGTTTCGGAAGCTGTAAAGGCTCTGGAAGAGAAAATAAAAACCCTAAAGAAGGAAACGTATGCCAACCTTACCCGCTGGCAGCGCGTGCAACTGTCTCGCCACCCGGACAGACCTTATACTTTAGATTATATAGAGGGCATTACTGATAAGTTTATAGAGCTGCACGGCGACCGCACTGTAGGGGATGATAAAGCTATGGTTGGCGGTTTTGGCGAAATAGATGGCAGAAGCGTGATGTTTATTGGCCAGCAGAAAGGCCGTAATACAAAGCAGCGCCAGCTTCGCAACTTTGGTATGGCTAACCCGGAAGGCTACAGAAAAGCGCTCCGCCTGATGAAGATGGCTGAGAAATTTAACCGCCCGATTGTTACCCTTATCGACACTCCTGGCGCTTTCCCTGGTTTGGAAGCAGAAGAGCGCGGACAAGGCGAGGCAATTGCTCGTAACCTGAAGGAGATGTTCATGCTGAAAGTACCTGTTATCTGTATTATAATTGGT
The DNA here is from genome assembly GCA_966250805.1 of uncultured Pontibacter sp. Taxonomy (GTDB): domain Bacteria; phylum Bacteroidota; class Bacteroidia; order Cytophagales; family Hymenobacteraceae; genus Pontibacter. The sequence goes on from CBINIP010000014.1 coordinate 994, forward strand.
GAAGGTGCTTCGGGTGGTGCGTTGGGTATAGCCATTGGCGACCGTGTAATGATGCTGGAAAACACCTGGTACTCGGTAATCTCTCCTGAATCCTGCTCATCTATACTTTGGAGAAGCTGGAACTACAAAGAGCAGGCAGCAGAAGCTCTTAAACTTACTGCAAAAGACATGTTGCAGAACAAGCTGATTGATGGCATTATTAAGGAACCACTGGGAGGTGCACACACTGAACCAGAGAAAATGATGCGTACTTTCAAAAAAGAAGTCATTAAGATGCTGGATGAACTGGAGGCTTTAGACGCTGAGGAACGTATCATGCAGCGCATCGAGAAATTCGCATCTATGGGTGTGGTGCTGGAAGCCTAGCCATATCTTTTCTTAAATTTCTAAGTATGAATCAGGGGTGTAGCTATACTTAGCGCTACTTCTGATTCATACTTTTTTTGTACATTCATATCTGATAACATCAACCTGACACTATGAAGCTGCATGTAATTAATACCGGATTGTTTAAACTGGACGGAGGAGCAATGTTTGGCGTGGTGCCTAAAACATTGTGGCAACGCACTAACCCTGCCGATGAAAACAACCTGTGTACATGGGCTATGCGCTGCCTGCTGATAGAGGATGGTGACAGGTTGATCCTGATTGATAATGGAATAGGCGATAAGCAGGATGCTAAGTTCTTCAGCCATTACTACCTGCACGGCGATGATACCCTGCATAACTCACTTAAGCAGGCAGGATTCTCAGAAGATGATGTAACTGATGTGTTCCTATCGCACCTGCACTTTGACCATTGCGGAGGAAGCGTAAAGTATAACTCTTCGGGTGGGCTGGAGCTGGTTTACAAAAATGCTACCTACTGGTCCAACGAAGATCACTGGAAGTGGGCAACTATACCTAATCCCCGCGAGAAAGCTTCTTTCCTGAAAGAGAATATACTTCCTATCCAGGAGAGCGGTCACCTGAAATTTGTAGATCCGAAAGCACCATCGCCGTTCCCGCAGTTCGATATCTTCTACGCAGATGGGCACACTGATAAAATGATGGTGCCTATAATTCCTTATAAAGGAAAAAAAGTAGCTTTTATGGCCGATCTGCTGCCATCAGCGGGCCACATTCCGCTGCCTTACGTGATGGGTTACGATACACGCCCGCTAATTACGATGGAAGAAAAAGCCCTTTTCCTTAACAAGGCTGCCGACGACAATATTGTTTTATACCTGGAGCACGACCCTGTGAATGAGTGCTGCACCGTGCAACACACCGAGAAAGGTGTGCGTTTAGAGAGAACATTTTCTTTAAACGAACTATAAATATGCGGATAGGTCTGGCACTGTCAGGAGGAGCTGCCAGAGGCGTGGCACATCTTGGTGTACTAAAAGCACTTGACGAACTTCAGATAAAAGTAAGTATACTTTCAGGGGTAAGCTCCGGAGCAATAGCGGCAACATTTTACGCAGCCGGTTATACTCCCAACGAGATCCTTAAACTGGTTAAAGAGCTCAGCATCTTTAAGATAATGCGCCCTGCTTTAGGCACAATCGGCCTGATGCACTTGGACGAAGTTGAAAAGCTTTACAAAAAATACTTAGGCGAGGATGCTTCTTTCGAGAAGCTGAACATACCTGTGATCATTGGAGCCACCGAAATGAATCAAGGGATAGAAGTATACTATTCCAGCGGGAGCATAATTAAACCTTTACTTGCATCGTCGGCAGTGCCTATACTTTACCGCCCCATAGATTTTGACGGAAAAACATTGAACGACGGTGGCTTATTAAACAACATGCCGATAGACTGCCTCGAAGGCAATTGCGACATTAAAATCGGCGTTCACACAAACCCTATTAACCACCAGGCAAAGATCACAACTATCCGGAGCATGATTGAGCGAACGGTACAGCTGGCCATTAACAACAATGTTAAGTTACGCATGCACCTTTGCGACCTACTCATCGAGCCACAGGATTTGAAATATTACCGCCTCATGAGCTTCAGCAAAGCCGACGAGATCTTCAATATTGGCTACGAGTATACTTTAAGTATGGAAAAACACCTACGTGCACTGGTAGAGAAGAAAGAAAAGTCGCTATAGTTATACTTATTTCAAATGCTATCTGAACTCACTTCAGGCATGACTGACATCACCTGTTAAGCAACTACAAAACAGATATTTAAGACACTGATTTTCTCAATCACTATATAGCTATTTTTTAAATAAGTTCGTATGCAGAATGTATTAATTCTACAGCGAATATGAAGAAAGCTTTACTACTTATTCTTCTCCTTGTTCCGTTTCTTTCTCATGCCCAGGAAAACGAAAGCTTTTTGATAAAAGCAAAAGTTAAACAAGGCTCTATCATGTTAGGCGGCTACATATCTGCTAGTGCTTACACGTATACCGATGAGTTAACCAATTCTTCGGAGAGGGTAGAGGGCAATCTTATTCAGGCTCAGATAAAGACCAAGAATGGCTATTTTGTACTGCACGATTTAGCCGTTGGCTTAGATATAACTTTAAACCATACCAGCAGAAAAGTAACTTCTGAAACAGAGCAGGAAATTTTACCCGACCGAAACACATACTTGCTGGCTGGCCCGTTCGTGCGCTACTACCTGGACAACGGCATATTCGGCGAACTAACTCTGCAGGCGGGGCTACAAAATTTTTTTCCGTCCGGTATAAAGTATAACCTGATGGAAGGAGGCCTGGGTATTGGCTATGCTTACTTTATAAATGAGAAATTCTCCATAGAACCTACACTTGCGCTTAGGTACTTCCGGCAGATAGATGATGATAGAAAGTATACAACGCTGGGACCTGTGCTGGGAGTTGGCATACAAGCCTATTTATTGCGAAAGAAAGCGCACGTAATTAAAAAGGCATTGTAAATATGTTTAATTATATGTATTTATACATTTTAATTAAAACGCCCTACGAGCTTTAAAAGACTTTACCGGCGATTTACAACAACCTTACATGTTTGCTAAATTATTATCTAAATTAATTTTTAAAGTTGCTGGATGGAGACTGGAAGGTAACCTAACCCCAGAGAACCGACGATGCGTAATGGTGGCCGCGCCACACACCAGTAACTGGGACTTTATATACGCCCGCGCCGCCTTTTACCTGATGGATGCTCCCATACGCTTCACCATCAAAAAAGAATTCATGCGTTTTCCTTTCGGAGGCCTTCTTAAAGCGATGGGTGCTCTGCCTGTCGACAGGTCAAAGAACACGAAAATGGTAGATGCCATGATCAAAATCATAAAGGAAACTCCCGGTGATATGTGCGTAATGGTAACGCCGGAAGGCACACGCAAATACCAGCCACGCTGGCGCAGAGGCTTTTACTATGTGGCAGAAGGAGCAGGCGTTCCAATCGTTCTGGGTTACCTGGACTACGCTAAAAAAGAAGCAGGCATAGGACCAACAATTTATCCTTCCGGCGACATAGAAGCTGACATGGAAAAGATCCTCGCTTTCTACCGCACCAAAACAGCTAAATTTCCTGAGCAGGGTGTAAGATAATAACTTACATATACTTGCACTGCTAAATACCAGCACCAAATGCATATAGAAAAACTACGCGAAATTTGCCTCTCACTGCCTGGAGTAACAGAAGATGTTAAATGGGGCGCAGACCTGTGCTTCCTGATCGGGGGCAAGATGTTCTGCGTTACCAATCTCGAAGGCTCACCTACGGTATCTTTTAAAGTACAGGACGAAGAGTTTGACGCCCTGACTATTTCTGAAAGTATAAGTCCGGCACCTTACATGGCCCGCAACAAATGGGTACAGGTACAAAACTGGAGCAGATTATCAGAGCAGAAGTGGAGTTATTATGTTAAACAATCTTATGAGATAATAAAAACAAAACTCCCTAAGAAAGTACAGAAGGAGATAGACGCTATAGTTTAAGACTTATACCTTATAAGTATAATTTAGGGATTGTTTAGCCTCTCTGCATAGATTTACTGTTACCCAACCATATTTGATGACTAAGGAGGGGAAGTTAAGGTTCTTTGCAAACGGTAAGCTTCTATGCTCTTAGCCAGCTTTTCGCCTCGCCGGCTGGGCCTTCCTTTTTTCTTGATAAAAAAGGAAGCAAAAAATCAAGACACTTCGAAACTCGCTGAACGCTCAAACATCGAATCGTCACTTGATGCACCATGTTGAAGCCGTTGCTTTGTAGTTACAGCTTATCCACCTCACCCTAACCCTCTCCTCTGAGGAGAGGGAATTCTGTTTTAGTTGCATAGCTAAAGTATAATCACCCCAAAAGTCTCCTCAAGGAGACACATTGTAAAATTCCATATCAGCTAACTATCGAAGTTGTTCCCAGTCCTTGGGTTGAGCGCCTTGGTGTGTCCGGTGCCCGTGAAGGGCAGCCTGCAGGCGCAGCCGAAGGCAGGACTCACCACAGCGCGATACAAAAGGACGAGCCCTCGCGGGCTTGGAGCGAGCCAAAGTAAACTATAAAACAATAGGCAAGTAAAGCTGAGCAATACAGGCCACTATTCCAGTATAACATCACTAACTACAGTTAACAAAAAAGCCTCTGCGAAGAACGCAGAGGCTTTTGATTTTATACTTTAAATCGTCTATGCTATTTGCCTTAAATCCACTGGTATAACTCTTGAAATACCAGCTTCGATCATAGTGATACCGTACATCACATCCGTAGACGCCATGGTGCGTTTGTTATGCGTTACCACAATAAACTGAGAATCGTTGGAGAAGGTACGGATGATGTTATTGAACTTGTCAATGTTGGCATCATCTAGTGGCGCATCTACCTCATCAAAAATACAGAACGGAGCCGGCTTAAGCAGGTAAATAGAGAATAGCAACGAAATAGCTGTGAGCGTTTTCTCACCACCAGATAACTGGTTGATCGTGAGCGGACGTTTGCCTTTTGGCTGCGCCATGATCTCGATGCGAGACTCAAGCGGGTTCTTAGGATCTGTCAATACAAGGTCGCAGTTATCTTCATCGGTGAACAGGCTGCGGAACACGCGGATAAAATTGCCTTTGATCTGCTCGAACGCTTCCATGAACTTCTCCTTAGCCACAGTATCGATCTCATTGATAGTATCGATAAGCGTGTTCTTCGCATTAACAAGGTCGTTGCGCTGCTCTGTGATAAACTTATTGCGCTCTTCAATCTCTGCATAAGCCTCAGCAGCCATAGCATTTACAGGGCCCATTTTATCCAGTGCGTTCTTAGCTTCTGCAATATGCTTGCTTAGCTCATCATTGCTCAGTTCAATAAGCAACTCCTGTTCAGGGGCCGGAGAGGCAAAGTCTTCTTCCGAAATATTAAACTCAGCTGCCAAACGCTCCTGCACTGATACCAGCTTGATTTTGGTATCATTTATAGTTTGCTGCATGCGCAGAAGCAGCTCGTCAGCGTTCTGGCGCTTACGCTGCAACTCCCGGATAGACTTATCTTTTTCATCGAGCTCGCCACGAAGCGTGAAGTATTTTTTCTCGATAGTTTCCAGTTCATACCCAAACTCACGGCGGGCTTCGGTCATACTTTCAACTATAGCTTCGTGCTCTTCAATATAATCTGTTGCTTGCACAGTTTCCTCTTCCGATCGGGTAAGCTCCTCGCGTAGTCCCTCAATTCGCTCCTGGTTGGTTTCTACAGATTTCTGCTTATAGCTGATCTCCTGCTGAAGGCTGGCAAAGCGGTTTTTGAGTTGATGGAACTGGATATTCTGCTGATTATACATGCCAGAAATAACCGTGATCTGCTCTTGCTGCTGCTCAATCTGCGAAGTATAAACAGCTAGCTCTTCTTCCAAACGTTTCAGTTCCTGCTGATCTGCTTCTGCCTGCGGTGAAACCTCATGGCTCTGTATTCTCAGCTCTTCCAGGCGTTGCTGCAGCTCGGCTTGCCTTAGGTTAAAGTTATTCTTATTTTGCTGGTGCTGTTCGTGTCTTATTCTTACAGTTAATAGTTCCTGCTGTTGCTTCGATACTTCTTTTTCCAGCAGTTTTATGGCCTCTTTCTGAGATTCGTTTTTATAGTTTAACAGAATCTGGTTCTGCGTGTTCACGCGGCTTTGCAGAATATCAGCCTGTTTGGTTAGCTCTGCTACTTCCTGCTCTAGCTGGTCCAGGTTCTGTTTACGGCCAAGTCGGTTTCCATCAAACAAACCTACCGAACCACCAGATAAGCTAAGCGGCTTTTTAATAGCAGAGCCATCTTTAAGTATAATGGTGCGGAAGTCCTCTGATGAAAATTCATCTTCAGAATCGTCGCTGATGTATACATTATTGAGCATGTACTTAAGCAGGCTGCTATACTTTTTATCAGCAGACACAACCTCGTAGGCTGCTTTTAACTTGCCATCGCTGAACGTGCCGGTTGGTTCCAGTTCTTCAATCTCAGAAAGTATAATAAAGTTAGCGCGGCCTTTGTTCTGGCTCTTCAGCAAACCTATAGCATCAACGGCATCCTGCAGTTCATCCACTACAAAGAAGTTCATGTAAGGCTCCAGGTAACTCTCTATAAGTCCTTTATACTCAGGCTCACAAACTATAATATCTGATAGGAGCGGAGCGGGCTTAGACCAGTTGTCAGATTGGCATAAAAACTTGATTGCTTCCGGAAAACCTTCCATGTTCTCGACCAGCGACTTGGTTAGCGTATACTGGTTTTGTCTGGAATCCAGGGTACGGTTCAGCTCAACCAGTTGCTCTTTCAGCAGTTCAATATCAGCTTCTGTTTTCTCAATCTGCTGCACCAGGTTTTCTTCCTTAGCCTGCAGACGTACCAGTTCGCTTGTTTTCTCCTCAAGTATAAGCTGCGCCTCCTGCAGTTGTTCCTCCAGAACACGGCCATCTTCGTCGGCATTCAGCTGTTGTTCCTGCAAGCGCTCTAGCTCAAGTATAGTGTTCTGAATCTGCACATTGCTAATTTCAAGCGTCTTGTGCAGCTGGAACACTTCGTTCTGCTTCTGGCGCTGCTGTTTAGTCAGCTCCTGGAAAGCCTCCTGCAGTGTTTGCTTCTGCTCGTTGGCATACTGTAACTCTTCTTTCAGGTTATTTACCTGCTCTTCGGCATCGGCAAAGCTATCCTGCACAGTTTCCAGCTCATCGCGCAACTGCAGTATACTTTCTTTTGTGTGGTCGAGGTTGGCAGTATCCTGGCTGATTTGCTGGCGTAATTGCTGCATACGTTCCTTCAGGAAATTGCTGCGCTCAGCCTTCAGCTTGATCTCGTTCTCCAGTTGGCGAAGTTTAGCTGTTTGCACCTGCATGGTCTTCTGGCTTTCTGCCAGAGCCTCTTGCGTACGGTTCAGTTCTTCTTTCTGATCGGCAATGGCATCTTCGGCTTCTGTTACAGCAAGCACATAACCTTCCTTCAGCTCAGTTTCACGCTGCACATCCTGTTCCAGGCGCTCCAGGGTATTCTGGAACTGTGATATATTGCGGCGCGCATACTCCAGGCTGTGCTTTTTATAGTCTTCTTTCAGCTGGAAATACCTGATAGCCTGTTTAGCCTGGCGCTCCAGCGTTTTCATGTTCTTACCAATCTCGAAGAGCACATCTTCCACGCGCTCCAGGTCAGCATCGGTTTCTTCTAATTTCTTAAGTGTTTGCTTCTTGCGCACCCTGAATTTAGAAATACCGGCAGCCTCTTCGAATAACAGGCGACGAGAGTTCTCTTTATCATTCAGAAGCTCATCCACCATTTTCAGCTCTATAATGGCATAGCTGTCAGAACCGATACCAGTATCAAGGAAAAGCTCATTTATATCTTTCAGGCGGCAGGGCACCCCGTTCAACATATATTCACTGTCGCCACTGCGGTGGTATTTGCGGGTAACAGTTACCTGCGAGTACTCTGTTGGCAGCACGCCTCGGTTATTGTCAAACGTAATGGAAACCTCAGCCATTTGTACCGGCTTGCGGGTTTTAGAACCGTTAAAAATAACGTTCTCCATTTTGTCGGAGCGAAGGTTACGGGTTTTCTGTTCACCAAGCACCCAACGTATGGCATCCACCACATTGGATTTGCCGCAACCATTAGGTCCCACAATACCGGTTATACCTTCATCGAAATTTATAACGACCCTGTCGCCAAAACTCTTAAAACCTTTAATCTCTAATCTTGATACTTGCATTCGCTTCTGCGGATTCTCTTCAATCTAAACTCAAAAATAAGACTAATTCTGTTACCTCAGCACTTACAGGGAGTATAAAATGATAGGAATATGCAGCTAAAGAAAGTATAAATAGCTATATTTGATAAGAGACACTGCTATGGAAGATTATAAACTTTTACTTTACATTCTGGCCGCTGTGGCTTACTTCTTATTCTCGGCTTGGCGCAAAGCATTTAAAGCTACGGATGAAGAAGCAGAGGCTAAACCGCAGCCAATGAAAGAGAAGAAGCTTCCGCCAAAGCCAGTGACACCAGCTGCACCAAGTACTTCTTTCGAGGATATTTTGCGCGAACTACAGCCTAAACTGGAGCGGGCAAAAGAACAGGCACAAACTATAAGAGAGCAAATTAAGCCTGAACAGGCGAATCCGGTAATTTCTTATGAAGCGGTTAAACCAAAGGCTGTATCGCTGGAAGAAGCTGCGAATTCCAGAGAATCAACTCGTAGAATGGAAGAATTAAGAAAGCAAAATTTTAAGCCCTATGCCATTCAGCAACCTGAAGTTTCGCCTTACGCTAAATTGCTCCGCAACCCCAATTCTGTACGCGAAGCATTTATACTTTCTGAGATATTTCAGAGGAAGTATAACTAGAATCTGATAATCAAAACTATATTTCAAGTATAAACCTACATGTATTGTGTGAGGGCATAGGCAAGAATATTAGCGCCCATACGCAAAGCCTGCTGCCTTTTCTCTTCAGGATCGTTGTAAATCTCCTGGTCTTCCCAACCGTTGCCCAAGTCGGTTTCATAAGTATAAAAGCATACTAAACGACCTTCGTGGATGATGCCGAAGCCTTGCGGCGCTTTGTTATCATGCTCATGTATTTTGGGTAAGCCATTGTTGAAGCTATACTTCTGATGATAGATAGGATGGTTGAAAGGAACTTCTACAAACTCATACTCCGGGAACACCTTCTTCATCTCTTTCCGGATGAACTTATCTAAGCCATAGTTATCATCGATGTGCAAAAAGCCGCCACTTATAAGGTAGTTGCGAAGATTTTGTGCTTCTGCATCGGAAAAAACTACGTTTCCATGTCCGGTCATGTGCACGAAGGGGTAAGTAAACAGCTCAGGACTACCTACTTCAACAACACCTTCTTCAGGAGCAATATTCATGTTCAGGTTCTGGTTACAAAACCTGATTAAGTTAGGCAATGATGTTTTATTGGCATACCAGTCGCCGCCGCCGTTATACTTTAGTTTAGCTATTTTAAAACTATACTTCTGCTGTGCCAGCAGGCTGCTGCACAGCAACAATAAACAGAACAGCAAGGAGGTACGCTTCATAGGTGTTTATAATTTATACATTGGCTAAAGGGGCTCATAAATATCGTGCAGTACGTGCAAAGTATGGCAGGCAACAAGTGCAGCCGTTTCGGTGCGCAACCTGCTTTGCCCCAGGCTCACGGGCTTTATACCTGCTTTGTACGCAGCAGCAATCTCCTGTTTAGAGAAATCGCCCTCAGGGCCTATCAGGATGCAGTGCGGTTTGCCATGCTTATAGCGGTCCTTTATACTTTTGGTTGCATCTTCTTCTAAATGAGCTATAAAAGTATTTTCTGCAGCGCAGGTTTGTATGAACCTCTGGAAAGGAACCATATCGTGCAGGAGTGGCATATATCCTTTCTGCGATTGCTTCATAGCACTTACTGCGATTTTCTCCAGCCTGTCAAGCCGCAGTTCACGCCGCTCGGAGTGCTCGCATAACAGAAACGAAATTTCACTTACGCCTATTTCAACCGCCTTCTCTACAAACCACTCCATGCGGTCTATATTCTTTGTAGGGGCCACGGCAATATGCGCGTAGTATGGAAGTTTGCCGTACTCAACCTGCTTATCAATTACCTGCAACTGGCAACGCTTCTGGTGCGCATCCTGGATGATAGCCGTGTACATACCGCCAACACCATCTACCAAATATACTGTATCACCTTCCTGCAGTCGCAGAACCCTGGTACAATGTTTTGACTCATCTTCAGGAAGGGTATATTTATCAGTGGTAATATCAGGTGTATAGAACAGGTGCACGTTAGACAATTATAAATTATGAATTAGAAATCATGGATTAAGTTCAGCAAGAGAACATCAATCTTTTTAAAGTATACGAAAGTAAGAACTTCGGTGTAAATGTCCGAAAAAAGAAAAGCCTTCCTGTTGAAGTAGGAAGGCTTTAAAGTATAAACTATAGGTCCTTAGTCAAGCACTACCTCAACCTGAGGTGCACCAGCCAGGATCTCGTCATTTGCATACTCAGCATACTTTGTAAAATTCTTCACGAATTTACCAGCAAGATCATGCGCTTTTGCGTCATAAGCCTCTTTATCAGCCCATGTGTTACGAGGGTTTAATACCTCTGCAGGCACATTAGGGCAAGTAGTAGGCATTTCAACACCGAAAATAGGGTGCTTCACATACTCCACATTGTTAAGCTCACCATTAAGAGCAGCTGTGATCATAGCGCGGGTGAAAGGAAGCTTCATGCGAGAACCTATACCGTAAGGTCCACCAGTCCAGCCAGTGTTTATCAGCCATACGTTTACGTTGTTCTCTCTCATTTTCTGGCCAAGCATCTCGGCATACTTAGTTGGGTGCAGCGGAAGGAAAGCAGCGCCAAAGCAAGCAGAGAAAGTAGTTTGTGGTTCGGTTACACCAACCTCAGTACCAGCAACTTTTGCAGTATAACCAGAGATAAAGTGGTACATTGCCTGGCTTGCGTTCAGTTTAGAGATCGGAGGCAGCACACCGAAAGCATCAGCAGTCAGGAAGAAGATGTTCTTAGGAATATCAGCTCTTGATGGCTCAATCGCGTTGTCGATGTGGTTGATAGGGTAGGCTGTACGGGTGTTCTCTGTAACAGAGTTGTTAGTATAATCTACTGTACGGGTTCCCTCAACAAAGCGTGTATTCTCTACAATAGCGCCAAATTTAATGGCATCCCAGATCTGTGGCTCTTTTTCGCGGGTAAGGTCGATAACTTTCGCATAGCAACCACCTTCGAAGTTAAATACAGAATCAGCTGCCCAGCCGTGCTCATCGTCACCAATTAGGCCGCGGTTAGGATCAGCAGAAAGCGTAGTTTTACCTGTACCAGACAGACCAAAGAAAATAGCTGTATCGCCTTCTGCACCAACGTTGGCAGAGCAGTGCATTGATAATGTATTTTTCTCCTGTGGCAGGATGTAATTAAGTACACCAAAGATACCTTTCTTCATCTCGCCGGCATAACCTGTACCACCGATCAGGATCATGTTCTTAGTGAAGTTGATGATCGCGAAGTTTGGCTGGCGTGTTCCATCTACTGCAGGATCAGCTTCGAACTCAGGAGCACAAATGATAGTGAATTCAGGTGTATGGTTCTTGATTTCATCTTCAGTAAGGCGCAGGAACATGTTGTTGCAGAAGAGGTTCTGCCATGCCTGTGTATTTACTATACGCAAGTTCAAACGATAATCCGGGTGAGCGCCGGCATACGCGTCGCGCACATACAGCTTGCGATCTTTCAGGAAATCTACCATTTTAGCATGAAGCTGATCAAATTTCTCAGGATCAAAGGCTATGTTGATGTCACCCCACCAAACGGTATTTTCCGTTTTGGTATCTTTAACTACAAAACGGTCTTTTGGAGAGCGGCCGGTAAATTTTCCTGTATCGCACATCAAGGCACCGGTGTCTGTCAGTACGCCTTCACCATTTTTGATGGCTTCTTCTACCAACTCAGCTGGGCTCAGGTTCCAAAGCACTTCTTGGGCCTCTTTGATGCCTATGCTATCAAGACCTACTGCATTAGATTTATTACCAGATTGTTTCATTTGAAGTTAACGTGTTTTTAAAATAGTAAATAGTTTGTTTCACAACTATGCTACAAAAATATAAAAAATTGCATGTTTTACTAAGATTATGACAAATTAATAAGCAGGGCCTTACTGTTGCCTCACCCATAACGTAAAATGTTTGTCAATGTGCACCTAATCTGATATATTTACCTTCTGTGTATGCTAAAACTAATCTAAACAATCAATCATTTAAACGTCTATGTCTGTTAATCAACAATCCCTTACCGAGCAGGTAAACGATCAAAACGCTTCGGGCGAGGCTGTTGCGAAGGGAAAACAAAAACACCCTAAGGGGCTGTACTTGTTGTTTTTCACTGAGCTTTGGGAGCGTTTCAGCTACTACGGTATGCGAGGCCTTCTTACCCTTTATCTTGTTAAAACAGCCCAGCAAGGTGGTTTAGGCTTCAGCGAAGCTAGTGCTACCCTTATCTACGGCTGGTTTACAGGCCTAGTATATCTTACGCCTATAGCAGGTGGTTGGTTAGCCGATAAATACATTGGACATCGCCGCGCAATACTTATAGGTGGTGTTACTATGGCATTAGGTCAGTTCAGTTTGTTCTCTACGCCTTACCTGGGCGTGGAAATGACTTACCTTGGCCTCTTACTGCTTATCCTTGGTAATGGTTTCTTTAAACCGAATATTTCTTCTATTGTAGGTAACCTTTATGCTCAGGGCGACCCACGCCGCGACTCAGCGTTTACAATCTTCTACATGGGTATCAATATTGGTGCTTTCCTGGCGCCACTTGTTTGTGGTTACCTTGCCGAAGACTATTTCGCCACAAAAGAGGTAGTAAATGGTGTTGAAACTGTTACACGCTATGGTTTTCAGTATGGCTTCTTAGCTGCCGGTATCGGTATGGTTATCGGCCAGATCGTTTTCAATACATTAGGCCAGAAATATCTTGGCAACTTAGGTTTGAAACCTGTTAAAGGCGAAACTGACGCAGCTACAGGCGAAGAGAAAAAATCAACTAAACTTTCTAAAGAAGAGATTGATCGTGTTTCTGTGATCTTCATTATTTCTTTGTTTGTGATCTTCTTCTGGGCTGGTTTCGAGCAGGCTGGTAGTTCCCTTACACTTTATACAGATAAGTATATAGACAGAGAGGTATTCGGCTTATTAATTCCTACTTCATGGTTTCAGTCTGTTAACCCAGCATTTATTATTCTGTTATCCATACCAACTGCACAATTATGGTTATACCTAGCTAAAAGAGGAAAAGACCTGAGCATACCAACTAAAATGGGTCTGGGTATGATTTTGTTAGGAATCGGCTTTTTCTTTATGGTTGGTGCTGTAATGGAACGTGGTGGTGTAGAAGATGAAACTGTAAAAGCTAGCATTGCCTGGTTGCTTGCTACTTATTTCTTCCACACAATCGGTGAGCTTTGCCTTTCCCCAATCGGCTTGTCGATGGTAACACGCTTGGCTCCGGTTTCCTTGGTATCGATGCTGATGGGTGTATGGTTCCTGGCTCCGTTTGTTGCTCAGATTGCCGGTGGTTACATTGCTTCTTATGTAGAAGAACTTGGTGCACTAACTATATTCTCTACAATTGGTGCTTTCGTAATTGTGGCTGGTTTAATATTGATCGCCCTTACCCGTAAACTGATGTATATGATGCACGGCCGCGGCTAAGCATTATCAATAATTTGCAAAAAAGGCTCTGCTTAGTTTAAGCAGAGCCTTTTTTATTTATGTTTTATACTTTTACATTTCACAAAATAACCCAGCCTAATAACATTGCTTTCTGATAATTACATCGAAACTGAACTATATTAAAATTTTAGATGTAGTGTCAAATATTTATACTTTTAGCCCATGTTATTATCATACCGGAAGTGGCTGCAGACAGCAGCTCTTGCTATTATGTTACCTACAGTTGTAGCCTGCGACAAATCCAGCGAAGATAGTATTGCTCTGAATCCAGCACCTGAACCTGCTACAGCAACTTATACTATAAAAAAGGGCGAACACAGCTCCAGCAGTCCATTTAAAGTTGTTTCAACTGACAGAATACGCTTTGAGGTAGTATTTGATAGCTCTGCCGTTTACAATACTGCTAAGCCTGCAAACCAAGCTGATATCAATAAACTTTATGGTCTTTCTGATTGCAGTTCAGACCATCATACAAACAGTGCACGATTTGGCTGGCGCTGGTATAATAACCAATTAGAAATACATGCTTATACTTACCTCAACAAGAAGCGGCAGTCTGCTTTAGTTGGTGTTGTGCCTTTAGGAAAGCCTGCAGTGTATGAGATTAAGATGCAGGAAGGGGAATATGTGTTTACTTTAAATGGTGTGCAGGTAAAGCTGCCAAGAGCCTGCAACGGAAAAGGAGAGGGTTACCAGTTGTACCCATACTTTGGCGGAGATGAAGTAGCCCCGCATGATATTAAGATTGCTATCAAGGAGCTACTATAGTTTATATTATGGTTTAGGCAACAATAGTACCGATTCAGTAAAAGATAAATAATTATAAAAGTAAAACGCCCGGGCTTTAAGTCCGGGCGTTTTACTTTTAAGAGTATAAACTATGGGGTCTGATTACATCATGCCGCCCATGCCGCCCATACCACCTGGCATAGCCGGAGCCGGAGCTTCCTCAGCATCCTCAGAGATCACGCACTCAGTAGTCAATAACAGACCAGCAATAGAAGCAGCGTTCTCAAGAGCAAGACGAGTTACCTTAGTTGGGTCGATGATACCAGCTGCGAACATGTTCTCGAACTTGTCATCGCGGGCATTGTAACCGTAGTCAGCTTTGCCTTCACGAACAGCCTGAACAACTACAGAACCTTCGCCACCAGCGTTAGAAACAATTGTTCTAAGCGGAGCCTCAAGCGCTGTTTTGATGATCTGTACACCAGTCAATTCATCAGCGTTATAAGTATCAACATTGTTCAGAGATTCGATAGCGCGGATCAGCGCAACACCACCACCAGCTACGATACCTTCTTCAACGGCAGCACGAGTAGCATGCAGGGCATCATCTACGCGGTCTTTTTTCTCTTTCATCTCAACCTCTGTAGAAGCACCGATGTAAAGGATAGCAACACCGCCAGAAAGCTTAGCTAAACGCTCCTGAAGTTTTTCTTTGTCGTAGTCAGATGTTGTGGTTTCCATCTGCGCTTTGATCTGGTTAACGCGTGCTACGATATCATCTTTCTGACCAGCACCATTAACAATAGTAGTGTTGTCTTTGTCGATGATCACTTTCTCAGCTTTACCCAGATACTCAAGTGTAGCGTTCTCTAACTTGTAGCCACGCTCTTCAGAGATTACAGTACCGCCAGTCAGGATAGCGATATCTTCCAGCATAGCTTTTCTTCTGTCGCCGAAGCCAGGGGCTTTAACAGCAGCAATTTTAAGTGAGCCACGCAGTTTGTTAACTACAAGAGTAGCAAGGGCTTCGCCGTCCACATCTTCAGCTACAATGATAAGGCCTTTACCAGTCTGAACTACTTGCTCCAATACAGGAAGCAGCTCTTTCATTGTAGAAACTTTCTTGTCGTAGATCAGGATGAAAGGGTTATCAAACTCAGCTTCCATCTTCTCTGGGTTAGTAACGAAGTATGGAGAAAGGTAACCACGGTCAAACTGCATACCTTCTACAGTTTTAACCTCAGTTTCAGTACCTTTTGCTTCTTCTACTGTGATAACGCCATCTTTACCAACTTTATCCATCGCATCAGCGATCATTTTACCGATCTCAGAGTCGTTGTTGGCAGAGATTGTACCTACCTGAGCAATCTCAGAAGAATTCTCGATCTTTTTAGACTGCGAACGCAGGTTCTCAACTACAGTGTGCACTGCTTTGTCGATACCACGCTTCAGGTCCATTGGGTTAGCACCAGCTGCTACGTTCTTAATACCGGCAGTATAGATAGCCTGCGCAAGAACAGTTGCAGTTGTAGTACCGTCACCAGCCTGGTCAGCAGTTTTAGAAGCTACTTCTTTCACAAGCTGAGCACCCATGTTCTCGATAGGGTCTTTCAGTTCGATTTCTTTAGCTACAGAAACACCGTCTTTAGTGATAGTAGGTGCACCGAATTTCTTATCGATGATTACGTTGCGGCCTTTAGGACCTAAAGTAACCTTTACAGCATTTGCTAATTTGTCAACGCCAGCCTTAATCTTGCCACGTGCGTCGGTATCAAATGTGATGTTTTTAGACATAGTTGTATCTATTTCTTGATTGGTTTAACTCTTAATTCAGATTAAAGAATAGCCAGAATATCAGACTCACGCATGATCAGGTAGTCGCTACCATCTACTGAAATCTCAGTACCAGCGTATTTGCCATACAAAACTTGGTCGCCTACCTGTACCTGTGGTTTCAGAGTCGCACCCTGCTCAGATACTTTACCTTCGCCAACGGCTACTACCTCGCCACGCTGTGGTTTTTCTTTAGCAGTGTCAGGAATAATGATACCCGATTTGGTTTTTTCTTCTGCTGCAGCAGGAGCTACAATTACTCGGTCTGCTAATGGTTTAATGCTGATTGACATAGTTTGTTATGTTATGAAGTTTATATATGGTTGATATTTTAGCTTTAGAACCACAAGGCTATTATCATTTCCTGTGCCAAGCCGGTTTTAAGAGCATTTTAAGCCATTTTTTCAGAAATCAGGAGGCAGATTATGACATTTTTGTCAGGCCTGTGTCAGGTTGCTCTTGCTGATACGTCAGATACTGCCAGAAAGGGCAGAGGCTAAAAAGAAAAAAGCCGGCACAAAGGCCGGCTTCAACTTCTTTAAGTATAAATTACTGCTGGTTTGCAGAGTCTACCATTGCAGGGATATCACCTGCATCCGGAATAGCTGCTGTTGTGTCGGTAGTAGCGCCTGGCAGTGCAGCAGGAGCTCCAGGCTGCTGAGCCTGACGAGCACGCTCCTCGTTAACGCTTCTGTTTGCAGAAGTATCCTGAGAAGAACCTACCAGCATTTGTGAACCAAGTGTTAGAACAATAAGGGCAATCGCGAATCCCCATGTCAGTTTCTCTAACAAGTCACCTGTGCGCTTAACGCCCATTAACTGGCTTGTGCTACCGCCAAACTGGCCTGAAAGTCCGCCTCCCTTAGGGTTTTGGGCTAACACAACTAAAATAAGCAGTACGCAAATGAAAACAATGATACTGATGAGGGCGATGTACATATTAGGTTACGTTTTGTAATTTTTCTATCTGTTCGACAAAGTAAGCTTTTTTTTCCGGATTTTTCAAAATCAGTTGTTCATATATTTTGATTGCCTTGTTTACTTTTCCCTGCTTCAGGAAAATATTGGCAAGGCTCTCGGAAGCCATTCCTTTCTTTATTTTAGAGCTTTTAAGCGACAGATCTTCCTGTGGCTCGGGCTTAAGCTTCACGTTTGCCATCGTTTTCAGGCGCGGGTTCAGCTTTAAAAACTGGTCAATTATATCCAGCTGATGGCTAAGCGCATTCGTATTAGGCTGTATGGCCTTCTCCAGTTCATGTGTTTTGCTGTATTCTAATATAAGCTCCGGATGAAACCCCTGCGGTCGCGGCCTGGTGTATTCATCCTTCAACTGCAGCACTTCACCTAACCGACTGGAGCCCATCCAGTAACCAAGTGCATCTTCTACAAACAGCCTGTCTATCTCATCAGAAGTATAATGTATTTCTGCGGCATCATAGTCAGCAGTAGCAGCAGGCTCCTCAATGGCAGCAAATGGTAGTACTTCCAGGTTAGTGGCAGCTGCTGGTTCATCCGGATTATTATCTTCAACAACCGGCTTCCCGATCTGCACAACTATAGCATTTTCAAAGTATAAATTTGCGGCATCATCCAGTCCACAATCAAGAGATAGGGTTATCTCGTCTTTTTCAAACTCTTCGATCTCCGCCAGCGCTTCGCCGGTCTCGCTGAAATGATCTGCAAAAGTAGCTTCTGGCTCAGGTGTTGCAGGTATAATAGAATATAGAGGCGCGGGCTGGGGAGCTAATAAATCAGTGGAAGAGGAGCTAAGGCTGTTAAAAGTAAGCAGCATAGCCAGCTCAGAAGACATTTTACTATCTTCATCATCAACAGGAGCAGGGTCAGCAACATCTTCTTCAGCTATAACTTCTTCCTCAACTAAAGTATAAGCTTCTGTCTCAGCTTCAGAGATTGTTTCAACCTCTTCTTCAACAAGTATAGCTTCAGGCTCAACCGGCATTGTCACTTCTTCTTCAGAAGTATAAACTGCTTCAACGGTCGATTCTGTAGCAATTTCTTCCTCAACTAAAACCTGCGTTGTCTCTTCCGGCTCGAAAACCGGCTCAGGTGCATAAGAAGTATAAATTACACGCTTTAATAATTGTCTGTCGGTGGCATACGAAGAGGCCCGACGCAGACGTTGAGTAGAAAGCATACTGCCTTTATCGTAAGCTGATTTAGCCAACAATAAATGCGCTGTCTGGCAATATGGGAAGGTCGCCGCCACCTTTTCCAGCTCTTCTGTTTGCTGGTCAGAGATGTTGGATACCTGTTGTATCAGTTTAAGGAAAGCCGATTTATTCATGTAGGGTTACTATCGCTTGTACAGCGCCACTCATTACCAGTTGGCTACGCTTTTATTAAATACATCTGTTACAAGGCGCTCAGTCATCTGATCGATGGAAGCAGGAGGGATCTGAGTTATATCCACGTTCTGCTGAAAATCCTGAGAAATAGAAAAGAGCTGATCAAAGTTCTGCTCCGGGTTCTTTGTATTTGTAAAGCGTACCTGCACACCAAGGGTTAGTCGGTTTAGTGCAGCCTGGTCGTTATTGCCTTCGCGCTGAATGGCAGCAGGGCTAATTGTAAAGCTAACAATCTGGCCTTCTAATTGCAAATCGCCTTCGCGCTGAAGTATAGTTAAATTTGTATTTCGGCGATAAAAATTCTTGAAGTTATTGGTTACAATCTGTGTAAGGTTCGCAGGACCTTCGCCGGAACTGTTCTCAAAGTTCTGAATAGAGATCGTTTTTATATCAGGTGAAATAGATGTACCAGTAAAAGAATAAATGCCGCAGCCGCTGGTAACTATAAGCAACAGCAGCAAACTATAACTGATATATCTAAACTTAGTCTTCAATGTCATACTGTTTTAATTTGCGGTAAAGGGTTCTTTCTGAAATGCCCAGATCGTTTGCGGCATGCTTACGCTTGTTATTATGCTTCTTCAGCGCCTTTAAGATCAGTTCTTTTTCTTTGTCTTCCAACGACAGGCTTTCTTCTTCGGTCTCGTGCGGAATATCTTCAACCTTTTCTTCCTCATCTTCATCGTAATTATCTACTTTAGAAGACTTTACCGGAATATAATAAGCATCGGAAGGCTCGGCATGCTGGAAGCTACGGCTTGGAGCATAATGGTGGTCGATGTTCTCGAAAAGATGCCCGTGTTCCTTTAAAAGATCAGTATTCGGCCCCTGATGTGTTAGCAACTCAAAAACAAGCTTCTTCAGTTCCGATACATCACGGCGCATATCGAACAGAACTTTGTATAAAAGATCCCGTTCCGAAAAACTTTGTCCAGACGACTGATCTTTGGTACCAAACAAAGTAGGCAAAGAGCTGGCTTGTTCGCGTGGCAGGTAGTCGCGTAGTTTCTGGGCGTTAACCTCACGGTCATACTCCAGCACAGACATTTGCTCTACAATATTTTTAAGCTGGCGAATGTTGCCCGGGAAACGGAAGCTAAGCAGCTCCTGAATAGCATCCGGTGTAAGTGTAATAGGCTTAACCTTATACTTTTCAGAAAAGTCGCTGGCAAACTTTCTGAACAACAAATAAATATCCTCGCCGCGTTCACGTAATGGTGGAACCGTAATAGGCACCGTACTTAAACGATAGTATAAATCCTCCCTGAACGTTCCTTTCTCAACAGCATTCAGGAGGTTTACGTTGGTAGCAGCTACTACGCGTACATCTGTTTTCTGAACTTTAGAAGAACCTACTTTTATAAACTCGCCATTTTCAAGCACACGCAACAGGCGGGCCTGCGTGCCAAGCGGCATTTCACCGATCTCATCAAGAAAAATGGTACCGCCGTCTGTTACTTCAAAATATCCTTTGCGTGCTTCCTGGGCTCCGGTAAAAGAACCTTTTTCGTGGCCGAAAAGCTCCGAATCAATGGTTCCTTCAGGTATAGCACCACAGTTGATAGCAATAAACTGCCCATGCTTACGAGGGCTGAGCTGGTGAATGATCTTCGAAAAAGATTCTTTACCACTTCCGCTTTCACCCGTAATCATCACCGTCATATCGGTTGGAGCCACCTGCACCGCCACCTGTATGGCATGATTCAGCAAGGGTGAGTTACCGATTATGCCGAAGCGCTGCTTTATACTTTGAATATCGATATTGCGCATGTTTTTAGATTTGAAGATGAGAAGATCCGGAAATTTGAAGATGGAGTACTGTGAAGATCGAATATTTCAAATCTTCACATTCCCAAATCTCCAGATCTAATCGATGGCTTCGCCGAACAAGGTTCCTACGCTGCAGTCGGTAACGAGCACATTCACGTAATCGCCTTTTTTGTAGTGCTTCTTATCGAACACAACTACTTTGTTCTGGTCGTTGCGGCCACTCAGTTGCTGGTCTGACTTTTTAGAGAATCCTTCTACCAGAACCTTGTGCACCTTACCAATATCACGTTTGTTGCGGTTCAGCGAGGTTTCGCGCTGCTTGTTTATTACTTCATCCAGACGACGTTTCTTCACTTCAAGCGGAATATCGTCTTCCAGTTTGCGGGCTGCCAGTGTACCAGGTCGCTCAGAGTAGAAGAACATGTATGAGTAGTCGTACTGCACGTAATCCATCAGCGACAGCGTATCATGGTGTTCTTCCTCGGTTTCGGTGCAGAAGCCCGAGATCATATCAGATGATATACCACAATCTTCACCAAGTATGCGGCGGATGGCATCAACACGGTTGATATACCAAGCACGGTCGTAAGTGCGGTTCATCAGTTCAAGTATGCGAGAGTTTCCGCTCTGGGCAGGTAAATGTATGTATTTGCAGATGTTGTCATACTTCTTCATGGTGTATAACACTTCATCTGTAATGTCTTTAGGGTGAGAAGTGGAGAAACGCACACGCAGATCAGGGGTCACAAGCGCCACCATTTCCAGCAGTTGAGCAAAATTTACACTCTCAGTACCATCTTCAGAAGACCAGTGGTAAGAGTCTACGTTCTGGCCCAGCAGCGTTACTTCTTTATAGTTCTGATCTACAAGATTCTGTACTTCGCGCACAATAGAATGCGCGTCGCGGCTGCGCTCGCGGCCACGGGTAAACGGTACCACACAGAAAGAGCACATATTGTTGCAACCACGCATGATCGAAACAAAAGCACTCACGCCATTGCTGTTCAGGCGAATAGGGTTGATGTCAGCATATGTTTCTTCGCGAGAAAGCAACACGTTCACTGCTTTCTGACCACCATCAACTTCGCTGATCAGGTTAGGAAGGTCACGATAAGCATCCGGGCCAACCACCAGATCCACTATCTTTTCTTCTTCCAACAGCGATTTCTTCAGACGCTCGGCCATACAACCAAGCACACCAACTACAAGGTTTGGCTTCTTCTTTTTGTGGTAGTTGATTTGGCCTAAGCGGTTACGAACAGTTTGTTCAGCTTTTTCGCGAATAGAGCAGGTATTCAATAATACAACATCGGCCAGTTCTATCTGAGAAGTAGTATCAAAGCCTTCTTCAAAAAGAATAGACGACACAATCTCGCTATCAGAGAAATTCATGGCACAGCCATAACTCTCGATGTATAGTTTGCGCGATTTACCTGTGTTTACTTCTTTGGTAACCTGTGTATCGCATGAAGCAGCTTGTGCCTGCTCGGGTGTGCGATTATCTATAAACTCTAAATCCTTGATCAGTGAATCCATACTTAAGCAATTATAAGCGCAAATATACAAGTTTCCGCCTTAAGCGTGACAGAATGACAGGATATAATTTCGAATTAAGAATCATGAATTAGAAATTACAGGAAGAAGCACGCATGCTGTTATTGCCGCTAAAACTGTCAATTTCTGTGTTTTATACTTCTATATAAACCAACTTGGAACAAAGACTTAGCTAAGCACCTTTAACATTGCCTGTGCTTTCAGAAGACATTCTTCATATTCTTTATCCGGATCAGAATCGAAGGTGATGGCGCTGCCTACCATGAAGGACAGGTAGCCGGTAGCTGCATTGTATTGTATACTTCTGATCACGACATTAAAATCGCAATCCTGATCAGGGGTAATGTAGCCAAAGGCACCAGAGTATAAACCTCGTTTTGTAGTTTCAACTTCTTCAATTATTTCCATTGCCCTGATCTTAGGCGCTCCTGTCATACTTCCCATCGGGAAAGCCCTTGCCAATGCGTCTACCAGATCACTTTCTGGCCTTAGCTCGCCAACTATAGTTGATATCATCTGCGTAACCTGCCTGAAAGGGTAAATACCGAACATTTCCTCAACCTTAACCGTGCCTGTAGCGCAAGACCGGCTCAGGTCATTCCGAACCAAGTCAACGATCATCATGTTTTCTGCCAGTTCCTTTTCGTCGTGACGGAGTTGGTGCTGTAGTTGTAAATCTTCTTCAGGCGTTAAGCCACGGCGTATAGTGCCTTTTATTGGCTGCGAGATCAACTTTCGTCCTTCTTTCTTTAGGAACCGTTCTGGCGAAGCGCATAGCAGAAACTTATCTTGGCATTTAAGAAAACCTGAAAAAGGAGTGGGGGAAGCCTGGTTAAGCGACAAGTATAAACTCAGAGGGTCAATTACGGCATGCTCTGCATAAAACTCCATGCAATAATTAAGCTCGTACACATCACCTTCCAGAATATAATTTTTAATCCGCTCCACCTGCTGTTTATACTGCTCTTTTGGCACTCTTTGCTGCACCTTTACGGGTTCTGGATTTAAGGCTACCGCTTCATCGAAAGAAAGTATAGTTGCAAGTATAGAATCGACATTATCTATTGAACTTTTTATACTTACACTGTCGTGCTTAAAGTATAAGTATACTTCAGGCTCAAAGAAAAAAAGCAGAGGAAACCCTACTTGATCGTCATGCTCACTCCTGAGTTTCTCCAATTGATTTTTTAAGTCGTAGGTAAGGAAACCGCACAACAGATCCTGCTGCTCAGTTAATGCCTTGCGCAAGCTGCCAAAAGCATCCTGCTCATTAAGCGATAAAGGCGCACCGCTAGAAACAGCTAACAGATCAATAAAGCCATTGTAAGGATAAGGGATATCGTTGGAAGTATAATAAGCAACTGACAAGAATTGCTGCGCCCAATTGAGAGCCTTCAGCCTGCAGCTGTACAAGGAAATCGGTAGATCGGCAGCTTTTACTTCTTTGGTATACATAGTATAATACAGTGCTAAAATGCTGACAAAGCTAATTTAGCCTTTTGGTCAATACTGTTCTTGTAGGCGTGTCCTTTAAAACTGAGCGCCTTTCGGAAGTATAATTTCGCTTTAGCAGTGTTATTTTCTGCCTGGTAAATATATCCTAACTGCAGAGCGGAGTTAGGAGCAAAGTATAAACCAGAGCCCTGCCCAATACTTAGAGCCTGTTCATAATATTGTTTAGCAAGCTCAATTTCTTCGAGGCCGTGGTAGATGCGCGCTTTTCGGTAGTAGTATTCTTCTTTAAAAGCCTGAGGCGTAGCAGAAGTAATTTCAAAATGATTTAGTTCGTTTAGCGCTTCGCGGTTGTAACCACCATCAGAGCGCAGGCGTGCCAAAAGCAGGTGTCTGTTCAAAGGCTGATTCTCGTTTATAAAACGTTGAGCGTAAGTATCTTCTTCCACTACAGACTTACCTAAAGCCTTAACCTGCGCCAGATACACATTTGCCTGCTTCAGATTATTTTTTAACCAATAAGCTAAGTATAACTTAAAGTATGCAGATTTAAGGTAATGCTCGCCGCGGTGCTTGCTCAGGAAAATCTTATTCTCCTGTATAGAATTATCAATATCGCCACGACACAAATAAAGCTCCGCCGCCATGTGGTGAAGGTAGGGGAAAGAGAGATAATAATTGCTTTCGGCTCTTTTCTGCAAAGTATAAAGTGCATCGTTGCTGTGCTTAAGCTTTTTACTTACAAATGCAGAGGCAAAACTATAAAGCAGATTGTCAGGCTCCTCTTCTAAGAGCTTATTAATAACAGCTTTAGTAGTAAAACCCTTCTGCTGATCGAGTTGCTGCAGCAACATGGCATGCAGCACAATAGCTTCTTTGAAGAAAGGATTTTGTTTGGATGTGGCAGCCTTAAGATTAGTCACACCGGTTGCTACACTGCCCTGCATCCCCATTATATTCAGAAACCACCTGTAACTGTCCGGTACAGAACCAATTAGCGCCTGCATTATACCTAACGTTTTCTTATTGGGCAGAAAGCCGGGGTATTGCTTAGCGTTAGCGGCGTATTGCAGGTAAGCCAGCCTGAAATCCCAGGCTGCTGCCAGGCGGTTGCCGAAAATAAGTTTTGTGATGGCAATATGGGTGCGTACTTCGGCCAAACCATAACCCACCCAAGGCGAAGCCTCATTCAGACTAGCTAATTTTTGCAGCCGCTTTTCCTGGGCCTTGAGCAGATGCTCATATTCTGCAGGGTTTTGCTGCACACATACAGTCAGGAAGTCCGGGTAATTTGAAACAAGTATAGCTACCGCATTCTCATCATCAGCCTGAATCTCTTTCTGGATGAGAGCACGCCCTGTGGCAGTTTTAAGTTTTATACTTTCAGCGTAAGAACGCGCTATGCGTTCGTTGAAAGCGGACAGGGCATAGGTGGACAGGCTGAACAGGTATAGGCACAGCAACAAAAAAAAAGGATGGGGTTTAGCCATCCTTTTTGATATTTTAAGAAAGCGTAAAACGCTCCTCATATTTTGCTTAGAATATGCGCTGCTCTACACCTGCAAGAATTCTTCCGCAGTGCTCGCAAACGATTACTTTTTTCTGAGCTGCAATATCAGCCTGACGCTGAGGCGGAACTGTGTTAAAGCAACCACCGCATGCATCACGCTTAACAGTTACAACAGCAAGGCCATTGCGTACGTTTTTGCGGATACGGTTGTAGGCACTTAACAAACGCTCTTCGATGTGTGTAGCGGCTTCAGCACGATCATGTTCAAGCTTTTGCTCTTCTTCTTCGCTTTCAGAAACAATCTGCTCCAGCTCATGTTTCTTATTATCAAGGTCTTTGCGACGCTCTTCCAGGCGATGCTTAGTACCTTCTACCTCGCTGTTCTTCTGCTCGATCTGGTAATATGCTTCCTTGATCTTCTTTTCAGCGATCTGGATCTCGAGTTTCTGAAGCTCTATCTCTTTTGTGATGGCATCATACTCGCGGTTGTTGCGCACATTTGACTGCTGATCTTCATACTTACGGATCAGACCTTCAGCATCTTTGATAGACTGTCTGCGCTGTGCGATTGCCTCATTCAGAGCGGCTACATCATCATCAAACTTGCGTACCCTTACCTCATAGCCTTCAATCTCGTCTTCAAGATCACGAACCTCTTCAGGCAGGTCACCTCTTACGCGTCTGATTTCATCTAGCTGAGAGTCAATGCTCTGGAGCTTCAATAATGATTCCAATTTACTGGCTACCGTACTTTCCATGTATTAAAAAGTGTATCTGATAGGGTTTGTGTTTACGTTCGATAAATAGACTGCAAAAGTAGCAAAGTTTTTTGAAATTGTATCATAAAAAATCTCCTTCGTAAATACTTCGCTTTCATAGTGCCCGATGTCCGCTATCATCAGCCTGCCTTCAGCATCAAAAAACTCATGGTATTTCACATCACCCGTTACCAGCGCGTCGGCACCACTTCGAATGGCATCTTTAATCAAAAAACTTCCGGCACCGCCACAAACTGCTACCCGTTTTATACTTTTATGGCTGAGCGGGGTATAGCGCAGGCCCTGCAACTGCATTTTATCTTTCAGGTAGGTCAGAAATTGCTCTTCAGTTAAAGCCTCCTTCAGCTCACCGATCACACCAATACCTACTTCTTGGTTCGAGTTTTCTAAAGCAGTAATAGAATGTGCAACCTCTTCGTAAGGGTGCGCCTTGAGCAAAGCGTTCATTAGCGTGTGCTGCAGATAAGCCGGAAAAATAACCTCAATGCGGTTTTCCTGTACTTCCTCTGGTTTACCAATCTGGCCTATCTTAGGATCTGCACCTTCAGTGGGTAAAAACCTGCCTGTACCCTGTACCTGGAAACTGCAGTTGCTATAGTTTCCTATTTGTCCGGCACCGGCTTTGTGCATTGCATCCAGCACCTCATCCGTATTCTCAACCGGTACAAATACAACCAGCTTCATCAGTGTTTGCGGTTTGTTTACAAGTATGCGCGTGTTAAGCAACTCCAGCTTTTCAGCTATTTTGGCATTTACACCATTATGCACATTGTCTAAGTTCGTATGGCAGGCATAGATAGCAATGTTGTGCTGTATGGCTTTAATAATGGTACGTTCTACATAACTGCGGCCTGTTAGCGACTTCAATCCTTTAAATATTACCGGATGGTGCGCTACCACCAGGTTACAACCTTTGGCAATAGCTTCATCCAATACCTGCTCGGTGCAGTCCAGCGTTACAAGAACACCTGTCACTTCATCTGAGCTGTTCCCTGTTTGTAATCCGGAGTTATCGTAACTTTCCTGGTATCGTGGGGGTGCGTAGGCTTCCAGCACCTTGATAACTTCTTGTATCGTTGCCATGTTATTCTTCTTTGTGTCTTATAGCTGTGTCGGCACGTTAAAATTAGTAATTTTGCCGCAGCTACAATACCATGGTAAATTATCTGAAACTACTGCTCTGGCCTTTTGCTTTCCTTTACGGGAGAATAATGGCAGTACGTAATTATCTTTATAATACGGGCCTGCTGGTGTCGCACCGCTTTGTTTTGCCAGTGATTGCAGTAGGCAACCTGACAGTAGGAGGCACGGGTAAAACCCCTCATGTAGAGTACCTGCTGCGCTTGCTTAAAGATTATAGTGTTGCTACACTTAGCCGGGGTTACAAGCGTAGTACAAAAGGATTTATACTTGCCAATGAACATGCATCTGCTGCTACTATCGGGGATGAGCCTTACCAGTATCTCCGCGACTTTGCAGGGGTAACGGTAGCCGTATCAGAAGACAGGGTGAAAGGCGTGCAACAGCTTTTAGAAGCCAGACCTGACACAGAAGTTATAGTGCTTGATGATGCTATGCAGCATCGCCCAATAAATCCTTCCTTTAATATCCTGATCACAGATTTTTACCGGCCATTTTACAAAGACCTGGTTATGCCAGCCGGTTTACTGCGCGAGCCAAAAACAGGAGCGAGTCGTGCCGATGCTGTTATTGTAAGTAAATGCCCGGAAAATCTTCCTAGTGCACAAAGAGCAAGTATAGCTGCAAGTATAAATAAGTATAGCAAAGCACCTGTATACTTCTCAGCTTATACTTATGGCGTACCAGTAAGTATAGGTTCAGAAAAAACATTGAGCAAAGAGGTGATTCTGCTTACAGGTATAGCTAATCCCAACCCTTTAAAGAAACAATTACAGGAGCAGGGTTATACTATACTGGAGCATGTTAATTTTCAGGATCATCACCAGTACACTGCACAGAACCTGCTTAAACTAAAAGAACAGGCCAGTAAGTATAAAAACCAAAATATCAGCATCATAACTACCCGGAAAGATGCGGTAAAACTGGAAGCAGAGGAGTTGCGGGCATTAACACAAAGCTTACCTGTATTTTACATTCCGATTGTTGTAAAACTGCTTGAAAGAGAGGAAGAGTTTAATAACATGGTGCTGCAACATGTACAGCATCAGCTTAAAAGCGAACTGAAATCGTAAACAAGAACCATAAATACTGCTTTCGTCCTTAAGCAATTTGAAAATGTGCTTGTTGAGCGAAAATCACTAATTTTGAACTGTGAGAAAAAATCTATTAGCTGGAGTTATACTTATACTTTGCCTTATAGCAGGCAAAAGTGCCGTTGCGCAGATCGTTGATGACACAACAAAGGTGCTGTACAGTCCTAAAACAACGCTGAACCTATATGAAGAAGACGTTCTGCAGGGAAACTATATAGAGTCGCGCATCGACACGAGCATCCAGAACATGCAGAACGAACGTTTCTGGTTTCATGACACGGCTTATTACCAGCACCTAGGCAATGTAGGCACTGCAGCTAAACCTTTGCTGTTCCGCATGCCAACTAAGATCGGCATTCGTTTAGGTAAAAATGTTTTCGATCGTTATGCCTACAACCCCGACAGAATAAATTACTTTAACACCCGATCGCCTTACTCACATATTTACTATGTACAGGGCTCGCGTGGCGAAACCGTGTTTGAAGGTATATATGCCCGCAACATAAGCCCCAACTGGAATGCCGGCGTGGCTTATAACATAGTTTCTGCTACCAAACAGTTTAACGTACTTACCCGCCGCGAGAACCTCGACAACCTGATTGACCACGAAGGGCTAAAGGCTTTTACCCATTACCGTTCTAAAAAAGGACGCTACGACCTGTTTGCCAACTTCACCTTTATGAAGCACGAGCAGATTGAACAAGGTGGCGTAAGAAGAGCTGAAGGCGATACATTAACAGATCAGTTTGAGTATGAAAATGAACTGGCGTGGCTAAACCAGGCAAGTACCCAGGAGTATCGTAACCACCTGCATGCCATGCAAATCCTGAAAATTGCAGGTGAACATCTTAAGGCATTCCATACTATAGATTACCGTACGCAGCGAAACGAATACCGCGATGATGCCATACCTAGTGATACAGCTGGTAACGTGTTATTTTACCCATATACTGATACCAACTTCAACCCTTTACAGACTAATGATCGAACAATCTATAAAGAGCTGCAAAACGTTATAGGTTTCACTGGTAACAGCAAGATATCTTTTTATAAGGCTTACCTGAAGCAGCGCAACGGGAATGTTGAGTACAGCTCAATGATGTTGAACCAGGACACTACAACTTCCAGAGTTACTACCGATATAAACCGCAATCAGATATTTCTGGGCGGGCAGTTGCGCTTTAACTATAAAAAAGCACTTCTGCAGTTCGATGGGGAGTACCAGTTGGTAAAAGATTACCGCCTGATGGGTACAGCCAAACTAGGTTTTCTGCAGTTCACACAGTCGCGCATCAGCCGTTCGCCATCGCTGGTACAGGAGCGCTACCTAAGCAACCATTTCGACTGGAACAATAGCAACTTCGAAAACTCTGTTACCGACCGTTCCGAAGCAAGCATTACAGCTAAGCTTGGGCAAAAGCAATTTGTGCGCATCAGTGCTAACTTCAACAACATACAGCGGCACATTTACTTCAACCAGAATGCCGAAGCAGCACAATTAAGCGGCAGCCAGCGCTTTTTTGGAGGACAGATAGAGCACCATATCCGTTTTGGTCCGGTGCACTTAGAGAACTTTGCAGCCTACACCAACACCGACGAAGCGGAGACTATTCGCATACCGGAGTGGTTCGTGAACTCAAAGCTATACTTCCAGGGCTCATTATTTAAGAAAGCATTATATGGCCAGTTTGGTGTTGAAATGCATTTGCCTACCGATTACAGACCAGATGCCTACATGCCGGTTACGCAGCAGTTTTACCTCCAGGACAACTTCCTTTTCCAGACTTACCCTGTAGTGGATGTGTTTATTACTGCTGATATCAAAACCCTGAACGTGTTCCTGAAAATGGCACACGTGAACGAAGGCATGCTGGAGCCAGGTTATTACACTACGCCAGGCTATCCGGGTATGCGTCGCAGCTTTGTATTCGGCATCAAGTGGATGTTCTTCGACTAAAACTCTTTTTGCCAGCTTTTATACTTAATATCTATTACCAGAATGTCTACTACACAGCCAACTAAAACTATACTTCGCCTGCAATTGCCAACCGACCCGCGTTGGGTAAACATTGCCGAAAAGAATATTGAAGATATATTGGTTGACCACGCTTACTGCGAACAAAAAGCAGCCACGTCAGCTATTTCGCTTATTGTTAAGTATCCTGATAAAACCAAGCTGGTAGAAGAAATGACAGACCTGGTAGCTGAGGAGTGGAGCCACTTTGAGCGCGTACTGGCCGAACTTAAGAAGCGTGGCTGGGGACTTGGACGCAACAGGCCAGACGAATATGTAGTTGAGCTTGCCAAACACATACGCAAAGGGAACAAACGCGAACGCCAGCTAATGGACCACCTACTGGTTAACGCCCTGATAGAAGCCCGAAGCTGCGAGCGCTTTAAGCTGCTATGGAAAAACATTCAGGATGAAGAACTGCAGAAATTCTACTATGAACTTATGGTATCAGAAGCAGGCCATTATGTAAGCTTTGTAAAACTGGCTAAAGAATACATGCCTGCCGAAGAAGTAGACGCCCGCCTGAAAGAACTACTGGAAATAGAAGCCAACATCATCCGCAACCTGGAACCCAGACCAGACCGAATGCACTAGTACAGTTAACAGTGGGCAGTAAACAGTAAACAAAAGACGTAGTACTTAAAGTATAACAGGAAAGGCCGGAGTTTCAATCCGGCCTTTCCTGTTATACTTGTTCTCTTAACTGATTACTGATAATTATTTACTGTTAACTGCAATCACGTTTTCTGCTTTTTCTTTTTTGCAGCCGGGAAAAGGATGTTGTTAAGTATAAGGCGGTAACCCGGCGAATTTGGGTGCAGGGCAAGGTCTGTTGGATCTTCGCCTACCAAATGCTGGTAATCCTCAGGGTCGTGGCCGCCATAAAAAGTCCAGGTGCCTTTGGCGTATGTGCCGTGCATATAGCGTATCTCGCTTAGTTCTTTATTTTCACCCATTACCACCACTTCAGGCTTCACCAAGCTTTTACGGAATGCGGTAGTTTGTCCCATAAAACCTTTTATAGTTTTAGCGTGGTTCTGTGTTAGCATGGTAGGTATGGGGTCCCATTTGGCTGAGAAAGTAAACAGCTGGAAGAAATCGTTCTCTTCATTTACAGGTCTTTCCTGTGGCTGCATATCTATGTTAGAGTATTCATACTCCAGAGGATTACGCACAATTTTAAAATCACGGAAGGCAAAGGTTTTGCTGTAATCAAGCTTTTCCTGCATTTGGGGGTCTGCACCATCACCGTCATACATAACATCTACCATATCCACGCCTTCGCCTGCAAGCGCAATATCATAGGTATCGGTTGCAGAGCACATGGCAAACAGGAAACCGCCACCAGCTGTAAAGCCTTTTATCTTGTTAACCACAGCTAGCTTTAACTGCGATACTTTTGCAAAACCAAGTTTTTTAGCCGATGCTTCTGCTTCCTGCTGTTGCTCCTGGTACCAAGGGTAATGGCGGTAGCTGGCATAAAACTTACCGTACTGGCCTGTAAAGTCTTCGTGGTGCAGGTGCAGCCAGTCATACTTTGGCAGATCGCCCCGCATGATCTCTTCGTCGTAAATTATTTCGTAAGGTATCTCAGCATAAGTTAGAACCAATGTAACGGCATCGTCCCAAGGCATTTTGGTTTTAGGGGAGTATACGGCAACTTTTGGCACCTTCTCCAGCTTCATCACATCCATGTTGGCTTCCGGATCGCTGATCTGGGTAAGAATGCTATTGTACTGCGCATCAGATATAACATTATAGCTCACGCCGCGCACAACCAGCTCATTTTCCAGCTGCGGCGCATGCTGAAAAGCGAAACTACCGCCCCGGTAATTCAGCAGCCAATCCACCGGCACATCCTTCGACAGGACCCAATAAGCAACTCCGTAAGACTTCAGGTGGTCTTTCTGCTCCTCATCCATTGGCACCAGAACTATAGAGGCCAGGCAACTGGAAGTATAAAGCAGTAAGGCAAAAAAGGTAAATAGGAATCGGGTCAGCATTAAAATCCTTGTTTAAAGTATAAACAAATGTAAGAATTAGATACTTTTATCATAAAATGCAGCTAACTTAGATGCTTAGCCCACTTTGCTATACTTAACGAAAAATAAGAAGAAAAGCGCATAATTTTTTTGCCTGATGAACCTGATCGAAAATATACGCGAAGGCCTGCGTGCCATTCATAGCAATATGCTGCGTACAGTGCTTACCGGCCTCATCATATCTATAGGTATCATGTCGTTGGTTGGTATACTTACAGCTGTTGATGGCATGAAGAATTCCCTGAACCAAACATTTTCCAGTTTAGGTGCCAATTCCTTCGACATCCGCAGAAAAGGCTTCTCGAACAGAGGCAACCAGGGCGGACGGGCTGAGAAAGTATATCCGGTTATCACTTACGAGCAAGCGCGTACTTACAAGGAAATGATGGCTAAAGATGCTTTCGTAAGCCTTTCAGCACGTGTTTCAGGCGCTACCGTTGTTAAAAGCGAAACCGATAAAACAAACCCTAATATTAATGTGGTTGCCGGCGATGAGTATTATCTGCAGAACCAGAACCTGAACCTAGCCACCGGTCGTGCATTTTCGAGCTTCGAACTTGATTATGGCAGCAACGTTGCTATTATCGGTAATGAGATCAAAACAAAGCTTTTCCCAAAAACATCACCTTTGGGCTCTTACATCACATTTTTAGGCCGAAGATTTAAAATAATAGGTGAGTTGGAGAAGAAAGGCGGAAGTATGGGCGGAGGCGGAAGCGACCGTACTATTATTATTCCTTTAGAAACCGGACGCCAGATACCGCAGGCTGGAAATACAGCGCTGAACTATGATATCAAAACGGCCATACCAAAGCCTGATGAACTGAATTATGTAATGGGCGAAGCAACCGGCATTATGCGCAGCGTGCGGCAAGATCCATTGGGCCAGGAGGAGTCTTTTGAGATACGCCGCAGCGATTCGCTTCTGCAAAGCCTGAACGAAATATCCGGTTTCCTGAAAGTAGGAGGGTTCATTATTGGTTTTATCACCTTGCTCGGTGCATCTGTTGGTTTGATGAACATAATGATGGTATCGGTAAACGAGCGTACTCGTGAAATCGGTGTTAGAAAAGCATTGGGCGCCACTGCCATTCAGATCCGTCAGCAGTTCCTGATCGAAGCCATAGTTATCTGTATACTAGGAGGCTTGGTAGGCGTGTTTCTGGGCATAATGATGGGTAATGGCATTGCAGCTTTGATTGGTGGCGGAGGTTTTATTGTACCTTGGATCTGGGTTGCAGTCGGCCTTACCATATGCGTTGTAGTAGGTGTTATTTCCGGTTACTATCCTGCCTTGGACCCAATAGAATCGCTTCGTTACGAATAAGCATCAGATTAAAGTATAAAAGAGAAGCCATTGCTATACTAGCAATGGCTTCTCTTTTTGTTAGCTATACTTCAGAAAGTGTAAGTTTGTTAACAAGATAAGGCAGATACAGAGGCTGGTATTTCTTCAAAGTATAAAGAAAGCTCACGGCAACTTTGAAACCGGCACAAATAAAAAGCCCTTGCTATTACGGCAAGGGCTTTAAATCAGAAGAATCAAGCAGTTTGCACTACTTTTTCTTTTCTTCCTTTGGCTGCTCTTTCTCTTTCTTGTATTGTTCGTTCAGACCTTTAACTACAGAAGATGTGATATCCAGTGTAGAATCGCTGTAAAGAATGGCGCTGTTACCACGAGAGTAAGTAAGTACCATTTTATATCCTTGCTCTTTGCTCAGGTCTTTCAAGTAAGACTCAACCTGATCGTAGATCTTCTTCATTTCTTCGCCTTCTTCAGTAGCAAGTTCGTTACCTGCATTCTGGTTCTGAGCTGCTAGCTGCTGCTGTTTCTGCGATAAACGCTGCTCTGTAGCGGCACGCTGCTGCGCAGACATACCTGCAGCTGCCTGCTGGTACTGGGCAACTTCTTTCTGGAATGCACCTGCTTTAGCCTGTAGGTCCTGCTCAGCTTTTTTAGACTTACCCTGAAGGCGCGTGCGCACATCTTTAAAATAATCGTAATTAGCTAGAAGCGAATCAGAGTTTACATACACGATCTCGGCTTTTGCAGCTTCTGTAGTTTCTGCACCGGCTGTAGTTGCAGGCTTTTGCTGGTTGTTGCAGGCAACCATAGCTGCTGCCATGGCCACTCCCAACATAATCTTTGTTACTTTCACAGTTGGTTCTTTATACTTTAAATTGGTTTTAAATATTTCGCTGTAGAAATATAAAGCAAATTTATGAAAGCTTCATACTTCTGATGGCATTTTAATGCTGTAAAACCTCCTGGTAAGTCTCTTCGGCTTCCATTAAGCCGGTAGCGTTTATACCGGTTAATCGAACATGCTTCTGCTCATTAACCAGCACCGGGTCATACTTGGCCACTACGCGCACATAGTTTTCAGTAAAGCCTTCCATTAAGCCGTCTTTCACATCATCCTCGAAGAGCACATTAAACTCTTTGCCGATGTTCTGCTCATAGAAGTGGCGCTTCTTTTTCTCAGAAAGTATTCGAAGCATATCAGCACGGCGGTTGCGCTCTTTTATACTTACTTTGCCTGGCATTTCAGGAGCCAGCGTGTTTTCGCGCTCAGAGTAAGGGAACACGTGCAGGTAGCTCACATCCAGGCCGTTAATAAAATTATAAGTCTCCAGGAAATCCTCTTCAGTCTCACCCGGAAAGCCTACGATCACATCTACACCAATGCAGCAGTGCGGCATCAGCGATTTAATTTTAGCAACACGGTCAGCATATAGTTCGCGCAAGTAACGGCGGCGCATCAGCTTTAGTATTTTGTTAGAACCAGACTGCAGCGGAATATGGAAGTGCGGCATAAACCGCTTGCTTTCAGCAACAAACTCAATAATATCGTTGCTCAAAAGGTTTGGCTCGATAGAAGAGATTCGGAAGCGGTTTATACTTTCAACTTTATCAAGCTCCTGTACCAGCTGGTAAAAAGTTTCTACACGCTTTCCTTCCTGCAGACCAAAATCACCTGTATTTACACCTGTAAGCACAATTTCCTTTACACCTGAAGCGGCTATATCGTGTGCAGATTTTACCACATTCTCTATACTATCGGAACGGCTGTTGCCACGAGCCAGAGGTATAGTGCAGAAAGAGCAGGAGTAATCGCAGCCATCCTGCACTTTCAGGAAAGTACGGGTACGATCGCCGAAAGAGTAGGAGTTATGGAAGGTATTAGCCTCTGAAATAGCGCTTGCCAGCACTTGCGGCTTGCCCTGCTTCACAAAACCATCCAGTATATCAACTAGCTGAAATTTCTCAGCAGCACCTAAAACGGCATCCACACCCGGAATCTCGCTGATCTCTTTTGGCTTAAGCTGAGCGTAACAACCAATTATAGTAATAAAAGCATTAGGAGAATGCTTCTGGGCTTCCTTCACAATTTTGCGGCACTTCTTGTCTGCGTTATCTGTAACAGAGCACGTGTTAATGACATAGATGTCCGGCGTATCAGTAAACTCTACTTTTTCGAAGCCACGCTCCTGGAACATACGGCCAATGGTGCTGGTCTCAGAGTAATTTAGTTTACAACCTAAGGTATAAAAAGCTACTTTTTTCATAATCGAGCTACAAAGGTACGTAAAATTTAATTTTAGCTGAGGGTAAGAAGCCTGTTAATTGCTAAAGGTTAAAGAACTGACTAGCAACAAGGTTAGGTTTATATTTATGATGTACAGGCACTATTTCTTCAGGAAATCCTCGAAAGAATACTGCATGTATGCTTTACCAAGCTCAACCTGCTCCTCTGTAACCTCAGGATCACGCGTGATGGGCTTTTTAGCTACATTATCATAGGTAAGTATACCTTGAGGCGTTACAAACCCAAAGCCATCATTAAACACATAAAAAGCAAAAGGATAGTCAGTTGCAGCCATTAAGTTGCGGCCCCACTTAAAGTCCTGGTGAGGAAGGTTAAGCTGTGCCAGCAGGGTAGAGGCTATATCAGTCTGAGAGGCTATAGTTGTTACTTCTTTTCCTTTCTGGGTAACAACACCGCCAGTAAGTATAAATGGTATCTTAAATTTACTAGGAGCATGGTTGGCATCGTCGCCAGGCAGCGCGTGTCCGTGGTCGGCAACTATAACTACTAATGTATTTTGCCACCAGGGCTGCTTTTTAGCTTCTGTTATAAACCTGCCAAGTGCCCAGTCGGTGTAATAAACCGAGTTGCGGAATTTAGCTGTGTTGTCAGTACCCGGGAATTTAGCTGGGATCGGAATTTCATATGGCTCGTGGCTGCTCAAAGTATAAACAGTTGAGAAGAACGGTGCCTTTTCCTGTTTCAGGTCTTTCAACACACGGTCAAACAAAACATGGTCGTGCGCACCCCACTTGGAATTATAGCTCTCTGCAGGAAAATCTGCTTTATCAATAAGTTTATTGTATCCGCCGTTAAGTAAGAAGGATTTGATGTTTGCAAACTCCAGCTCGCCGCCATAATAGTAACTTGTAGTATAGCCTTTCTGCTCGAAAACCTTGCTTAGCTGCGGCAGCTTCTCTGTTTTCTTAGGTGTTTTGATGATAGAAGTAGTAGTCTGCACCGGATAACCACTCAGCAATGCCACCATACCTTTTTCGCTGCGGTCGCCGCTGGCATACATATTTGTAAAATTTACACCCTCGGCTGCCAATTTATCCAAGTTTGGTGTTACACCCTGCTCGCCACCAAGGCTACCGACAAACTTTGCTGTATAACTCTCTAATATTATAAAGAGCACGTTTGGTTTATCAGCAGAAATAAGCTTTTCGGTGGAGTCTGATGCAGCTGCATATAACGCTTCTACTTTAGCCTGCGCCTGCGGCATCTGCATGTAGTTATAAGGGTTCTTGCTTACCTTGTTATACTTAAGCAGCGCGTGCATCAGGTTCCAGGGCATGTTCAGGCCAGCATGGTTTGCATAAGGATTATCAGAAAAATAAGCCACGCTCTGATTTATAGGTATTTGCTGTATTCCTCCACGCAAGGGCAGTACCAGCAGAATCAGGTATACAAACGAAGCAGTAACCAATGGCCACTTGTTGTGCTGCAACTTATACTTCTCAGGATCAAAGTATAACTTAAACAGAAGTATAAATAACGAACTGATAGCCAGAACAACTATAAAAAGCAAAAACAACGGAGCGTTGGCTGCAGAAGCGGCCATTTCGCCGGGTGTGTTCAGGTATTGCAGCGGTGAAGCATCTAACCGGAAACCCCAGAAAGTATAAAGCTCAAGGTCTGCGGCAAGAAGAGTGGTTATCAGCACTAATAAAGTATAAGTATAGTACCTGACAACTTTGGAGCCATTGAACTTAGGTAACAGCGCAGCGATCAGAAGCACCAGGAACGGCAGGAGCGAAGTATAGGCAATGAATGAAAAGTCGAGACGCGAACCAAAAAGGAAAGTATTGAATATATCAGCAATAGAAAGCTTTTCGGTACGGTCGAGGTGGTAGACAAGGAAAATTGCCCTGGCCACTATATAATAAAGTACCCAAAACAGAAAGTATAAGGGCTGGTAATATATTCTTCTTTTCACAAGTACAAATATACACGATTAATATCGCCTATGTAACCATCGCCCAAAGAAGAAGATTCTATCATCTACCCCTGTGTAATTCACATGTCAAAATCGTGAAAAAATGTTAACACTAACATACACCCATAGTATAACAAGGGGGTTTAGTAAATATTTAACTATTTTTTCAGACACACCCCCTAAAATTTACACCCCTAATGTTTGCAACTTCAATTTTTACTTTACCTTTGCGATGGATTTAACCCACCTTTAACCATGGCTATACTTAGATTTAAGGCACTGGAGTTAGTAAGCCAGCGCAAAGCACAGGAGATCAAGCAGTCTTCTGAAAAAATATCAGATTATTATGGCGAAAACGTGTTCGGCTTCGATGAAATGCGAGCCACTATGTCGTCGGATAACTTCAAGCGCCTGCAGCGCACCATTGAGTCTGGCGAAAAAGTTGACCGCCACTTAGCAGATGCTGTTGCTTCTGCCATGAAAACCTGGTCTATAAGCAAAGGTGCAACACACTACACGCACTGGTTCCAGCCGCTTACTGGCTCTACTGCCGAAAAACATGACTCATTCTTCGACCTTACTTCTGAAGGCGATGCTATTGAGAATTTCAAAGGTAATGCCCTGGTACAGCAGGAACCGGATGCATCCTCTTTCCCTAGCGGTGGTATCCGTAACACATTCGAGGCCCGTGGTTATAGCGCCTGGGACCCATCTTCACCAGCTTTCCTGATCCAGAATGCCGGCACTAAGACGCTCTGTATCCCTACAATCTTCGTTTCATATACTGGCGAAGCTCTTGACTATAAAACACCTCTATTAAAATCACTGCACCTACTAAGCGAGGCTGCTCTGCCGGTTTGCCAGTATTTCGATAAAGATGTTACCAAAGTAACCACTACTCTAGGTATTGAGCAGGAATATTTTCTGGTTGACCGCGCTCTTTGGGAAGCCCGCCCGGACCTTGTAATGACTGGACGTACGCTATTTGGCCATGCCCCAGCAAAAGGTCAGCAGTTGGAAGACCACTATTTCGGTTCTATACCTAGCCGCGTACATGCCTACATGGTTGATTTCGAAAGAACAGCCCTGAAATTAGGTATTCCGCTAAGAACACGCCACAACGAGGTTGCGCCTAACCAATTTGAGTGTGCCCCGACCTTTGAAGATGCTAACCTTGCCGTAGACCACAACCAGCTTCTGATGGATGTGATGGACCGCGTTGCCGAGCGCCACAACTTTAAAGTGTTACT
Source organism: uncultured Pontibacter sp. (assembly GCA_966250805.1). Taxonomy (GTDB): domain Bacteria; phylum Bacteroidota; class Bacteroidia; order Cytophagales; family Hymenobacteraceae; genus Pontibacter. The sequence goes on from CBINIP010000014.1 coordinate 39,751, forward strand.
TCATGAGAAGCCATATAAAGGGGTAAACGGCAGTGGAAAGCACAACAACTGGGCGTTAAGCACTAACACGGGTGTTAATCTGCTTTCTCCAGGCAAGAAGCCTAAAGAAAACCTGCAGTTCCTGACATTCTTTGTGAATACCATCATGGCTGTTTACAAGCACGCCGACCTGCTGCGCGCCAGCATTGCATCTGCCAGCAACGATCACAGATTGGGAGCAAACGAAGCTCCACCTGCTATCATGTCAGTTTTTGTTGGCCAGCAACTTACAGCTGTACTGGATGAGCTGGAGCGCACAGCCAAAGTACCGATGGAAAAAGGCGATAACATGTACCTGAAACTGGGTATAGACCGCATTCCGGAAGTGCTACGCGACAACACCGACCGTAACCGTACTTCGCCTTTTGCCTTTACCGGCAATAAGTTCGAGTTCCGTGCAGTTGGTTCTTCAGCCAACAGTTCTTCTTCTATGACGGTGCTGAACACCATTGTAGCCGACCAGCTTATTGAGTTCCGCAAAACCGTGGATGAACTGATAGAGGTACAGGGCATGAAAAAAGAGCTGGCTATCATTAAAGTGCTTCGCGAATATGTAGTAGCTTCTAAAGCAATTCGCTTTGAAGGAAACGGATACTCCCAGGAGTGGGCAGATGAAGCCGCAAGACGTGGTTTATCTAACATTAAATCTACGCCGCTTGCCCTTGATGTTTATGAGCACGACCAAACAAAAGAGGTCTTCATCAAAAATGGCATCTTTACAGAACTGGAGCTTTGTGCACGCCACGAAATATTGCTGGAAGATTACATCAAGAAGATACAGATCGAGTCGCGTGTGATGGGAGACCTGGCGCTTAACCACGTTATCCCGACAGCTGTTGCTTACCAGAACAAACTGATCCAGAACATACGCGGTTTAAGAGAGCTTGGCCTGGAAGATGAGTACGTACAGACAACCCTGGATGCTATAAAGAAAATGTCTCGTCACATTTCAACTATACAGCGTAGTGTAGACGAAATGGTTGATGCCCGTAAAGTAGCCAACAAAATAGACGACGTCCGTGAGCGCGCTATCATGTATAACGAGAAGGTTCTAGGCTACTTCGATACCATCCGCTACAGCGTAGACAAGCTGGAACTTATGGTTGATGATGAAGACTGGCCACTAATCAAATATCGTGAACTGATGTTCAGACGCTAGAAATTTACATTTTATAACAAGAAAGGCACCTGCAATGGGTGCCTTTCTTTTTTATTCCTATGTAGTAGTATAACTCATTCTATCAATCTGTTGTTTTCCAGTTTTTATACTTGCCCACTAGTTCGCCACCTACCTTAGCAAGTATAAGCGGGAGCAACACAATAGCTATACCTACTGCAATAAAATGGCGTAACCCCAAACGCTTTATTAAAATGCTGGCAACGTTATCGCGCAGCTGCACCATCATAAACCGGCCGGCCTTAGTCATAGGTTTACCTTTTAGTATTTCCTGCACTTCACGCCAGTTGCCGCGCTCAATCTGCCTTTTCAGGAAATTCACGACAGAATCTTTCGTTATAAGTATGGCTGCGTTTAACTGGTCCTGGCGGAGGCGCGCCCAACGCAACAGCTGTTGCATTTTTGCGTCAGGGTGTTTAGGTAAAAAAGCTCGCATGTGTATCATGGCCGGAAATTTTATGTAAATGGCTTTTTGATCTTATAACTTGAAAGACTTGCAACTGATACCTTGATACATGTAACGAATAAGCATTACCTTTACGTGTTCCGCATTTTGAACAAAGCAACTTATACTTTAGTTAATCATACGAAGCTTTCGATAGCAATAGCATACGCTTTATGAATAAGAATTATTGCCCCAGCCTTACGGAGTATGTACGCAGGAAAACAATTGTAGTAAACATCGGCGATGTACCTATGGGTGGAGATCACCCGATACGTGTACAATCCATGACTACCGTTGACACCATGGATACCATAGGTTCAGTGGAGCAGTGCATCCGCATGATTGAGGCTGGTTGTGAGTATATCCGCATTACAGCACCAAGTATAAAAGAGGCAGAAAACCTGCGAAACATAAAAGATGAACTGCGAAAACGTGGCTATAATACACCACTGGTAGCCGATATTCATTTTACTCCAAACGCTGCAGAAGTTGCTGCCCGCATAGTAGAAAAAGTACGCATCAACCCAGGCAACTACGCCGATAAGAAGAAGTTCGAAGTTATAGAGTATAACGATGAAACCTATCAGGCTGAGCTTAATCGAATTCGCGAGCGCTTCCTGCCACTGGTTCGAATCTGTAAAGAACATGGCACTGCTATGCGCATAGGTACCAACCATGGTTCTCTTTCTGACCGTATCCTGAGCCGCTACGGCGATACACCACTGGGCATGGTAGAAAGTGCACTTGAGTTCCTGCGTATCTGCGAGGCAGAGAATTACCACAACATCGTGATCTCTATGAAAGCTTCTAACACACAGGTGATGGTGCAAGCCTACCGTTTGCTGGTTCAGAAGCTGGAAGAGGAAGGTATGCAGCCATACCCGCTGCACCTGGGCGTAACCGAGGCAGGTGAAGCCGAAGACGGTCGCATTAAATCAGCTGTTGGTATCGGCACTTTGCTGGAAGATGGCTTAGGCGATACGGTACGTGTTTCGTTAACCGAAGCACCTGAAGCAGAGGCACCTGTAGCCAAAGCTCTGATAGACCGTTATACTCACCGCGCAGAAAAAGTCCAACCTATAAAGCCAATCTGCAACGTACCTATTGATCCGTTTCAGTACCACCGCCGCGAAACCCTTGAGGTAGAAAACCTGGGAGGGCAGAATGTGCCGCGTGTTATCGCAGACCTTAGCCGCCTGACAGACATCAAGTATGCAGACCTGAAATGTGTAGGCCACCTGTATTCTATGTTGCTCGATAAGTTCAACATGAATGACCTCGGCGCAGATTACATTTATACCGGCGATACACCTATCAGCTTTATGCTGCCAAACGGGCTGAAGGAAATTGTAAACTATACGCCGTGGCTGCTGAACGAGCAAAAGGAACACACGCACCCGCTGATAACTGCTGCACAATACTTGCCGTCAAGCGCAGAAAGCCTTCACAGTAAGCTTAATTTCATACAGCTAACCATCCACGACCTGACAGAGGAAATGCTGGAGCGTCTGCAGCAGGATAAAACTGCAGTTTTGATGCTGCACACTCATAACGAGCACGCAATGCCTGAACTGCGCAAATGCTTTTTCAGGTTAATGAACCATGGCATTCAGAACCCTTGCATCATACAGCGCGAATATGCTGATCTTACGCCAGATGAAATACAGCTTTATGCATCCACTGACGTTGGCGGCCTGCTTATAGATGGCTTAGGAGATGGCGTTATACTTAGTACAGAGCTGCTGGCTGATCGTGAAAAAGGGGAGTGGCTGCAAACTATAGAAAAGCTGAATAACCTTAGCTTTGGTATACTTCAGGCAGCACGCACGCGCATGAGCAAAACAGAGTACATCAGTTGCCCAAGCTGTGGCCGTACCTTATTCGACCTGCAGGAGACAACCGCTATGATTCGTAAACGCACCGATCACTTAAAAGGTGTTAAGATCGGTATTATGGGTTGTATTGTGAACGGTCCTGGCGAAATGGCTGATGCAGATTATGGCTACGTAGGTGTAGGTAAAGACAAAATAGCCCTTTACCGCGGCCAGACTGTAGTAAAAAAATCAGTGCCTGCCGACCGTGCCGTAGATGAACTTATAGAGCTTATACGCGAAGACGATAAGTGGATTGAGCCTGTAAAACTGGAAGAATAACACAACTTAAATTACTGTTTTTCAAATCTTTTCCGGCTAAATACTGTTTAAGATTAGGTATAACAAGAGTCTTGGCAAGTGCTTTTATTATACTTATAAATTGATTTTCTATACCATCTATATACCATGAAGGGATTATTTGATTTCACAGAAGTAGCAACATACTTCTTCCGTAAAAAGGACCCGAACCGTAAAACGAATTTTAACCTGCGCACCATGCATGCCATTAATAAGATCTCGATCCTGATGTTTCTGGCAGGTGCTTTATACTTTATCATCACCCATATTTAAACAGTGAACATAGAAGAACTGCGGGACTACTGCCTTGCCAAACCCGGCACTACCGAAGAACTCCCTTTTGATGCTGATACACTGGTGTTTAAAGTAAGCGGTAAAATGTATGCTCTTTGCAGCTTATCGGCTTACGAGGAAGGTATAGCACTTAAATGTGACCCGGAACTGGCTGTTGAGCTGCGTGAAAAATATCCGCAGGTAAAGCCAGGTTACCACATGAGCAAAATACACTGGAATACTGTGCTGCCAGAGGCCGGCTTACCTGATAACCTGCTCCGCACCTGGATTGATGATTCTTATAACTTGGTAGTTGCCAAGCTTACCAGAGCGCAAAAGCAACAATTAGGTGTAAAGTAACCTTTAAATTGGGAATAATTTTAAGCCGCTGCTGATCTTAAAGGTCTTGCAGCGGCTTTTATTTTTCTACATGCCTTTAATTTCTCCACTTCTTATACTTAAGAAACACTCTACTGACATCTGCATTTATACTTATATACCAGTTAGCTGTATAAAATTAATATTTTGTAAAAGAACATTTTACACCGCAAAAACTACTTTAAAAATTTGGCAACACAGGCTGTAAAAAGATAAAAAATTGCTGACTTTTTCGACAAAAGTTGATTTATACTCTATGAATTCTCAAATATTATCGTTAAAATTGAGAAACTCACCTTAACAAGTATATGCCTTTAGAGAATGAAATTGGATTGTCGAGCTTTCGCAACGAATGGCAGAAAGCTAGTATGAGCGTCTTGTTTACACATGGTATGCTCTTTAATGCATACGAAAGCTTCTTTAAGAAACATGAAATAACTTCGCAGCAATTTAACGTACTCAGAATTTTGTCGGAGCAGTTTCCGAGGCCGGTTTCTACCTCGTTTCTGCGCGAGAAAATGCTGGATAAAATGTCGGATGCCTCGCGTTTGGTAAGCCGCCTGCATGCGAAAGGACTAGTAGAAGTAACTCAGAACCTTAAAGACAAGCGCCTGGTAAACATTGTAATATCCCCAAAGGGTATAAAACTGATCAGCAGCATTGATGCCGAGATTTATAACCTGGATGGTTTATTACAGGGCTTAACAGAAGAGGAAGCTATTCAGCTTTCAGACCTATTATCAAAAGTTCGTGAATCTATAAAAACAGTAAATGAGAGAACCTCTACTCCAGTACGAGTCTAACTAATTAACTAATCTGACCTCAAAAATTTAGCCTGCCTTAATGCGATCAGCTTTAGGGCAGGCTTCTTCATTTCCGGCAGCTCCTATAAAACCAAAGAGCCGCTAAACATTGGCTGTTGTAGCGGCTCCCGGTATAGTTAATTGGTAAGATGGAAATCTTTATACTACCACGTTAATAATTTTGTTAGGTACTATAATTATTTTTTTTGGTGATTTTCCATCAAAAAACTTATTAACCTGCTCGTCGCTTAAAACTACTTTTTCCATCTCTTCGCGAGGCGTATCTACAGCAAAGCTCAGCTTGGCACGCGTTTTACCGTTCACAGAAACAGGGTACTCATACGTATTCTCTACCAGGTACTCTTCTTTCCATTGCGGGAAAGTTGCATTGCTTATACTTTCATTGTGACCCAGTTTCTGCCAAAGCTCTTCTGTAATGTGCGGCGCATAAGGCGCAAGTATAACAGTAAGTGGCTCCAATATAGCACGTTTGTTAGTTTTCAGCTGCGTCAGTTCGTTCACACAAATCATAAAGGTAGAAACAGACGTGTTGAACGAGAAACGCTCTATATCTTCTTCCACCTTTCTGATAGTCTTGTGCAGCGTCTTCAGTTCTTCAGCAGTAGGCGCATCGTCAGATACAGCGAAGTTGCCGGCGTTGTCGTGGAAGAGTCTCCAGTATTTCTTCAGAAACTTGTGCACGCCGTCCATACCATTTGTATTCCATGGCTTAAACTGCTCCAGCGGCCCCAGGAACATCTCATACATACGCAGCGTGTCGGCTCCCATGCGCTCTACCAGGTCATCCGGGTTCACAACGTTATACTTCGACTTCGACATCTTCTCGATCTCAACACCAACTATGTACTTGCCATCTTCAAGTATAAACTCGGCATCGGCATTCTCTGGTCTCCAGTTCCTGAAGGCTTCCAGGTCAAGTATATCGTTCTCTACAATGTTCACATCCACGTGCAGCTGCGTAACATCATACTGATCTTTCAAGCCAAAAGAAACATACTTGTTGGTACCGTTTATGCGGTAAACAAAGTTAGAACGGCCCTGGATCATACCTTGGTTGATAAGCTTTTTAAACGGCTCATGCTCAGGAACCAGGCCCAGGTCGAACATAAACTTGTTCCAGAAGCGGGAGTAAAGCAGGTGGCCGGTTGCGTGCTCCGATCCGCCAATGTACAGGTCTACATTGCGCCAGTAGTTTATAATGTCTTTTTCAGCGAAAACCTCGTTGTTCTGTGGGTCCATGTAGCGATACCAGTACCAGCTGCTGCCAGCCCAACCCGGCATGGTGCTCAGTTCATACTCATACTCACCTTTATATTTCCAGTCTACAGCGCGGCCAAGCGGTGGCTCACCAGTTTCGGTAGGCAGGTAAGCATCAATCTTAGGCAGCTCCAGCGGCAGCTCGCTTTCTTCCAACAGGTGCGGAATGCCATCTTTAAAGTATACCGGCACAGGCTCGCCCCAGTAACGCTGGCGGCTGAATACGGCATCACGCATACGGTACTGCGTGCGGCCTTTACCAACACCAAGCTCTTCGGCTCTGGCAATACCAGCTTTAATGGCCTCTTTAACATCCAAACCGTTCAGGAAACCGGAGTTAATGATCTTGCCTTCTTTAGCTGCGTAGGCTTCTTCTTCAAGGTTACCGCCTTCCACAACCTGCTTTATTGGTAAGTTAAAGTGTTTGGCAAATGCATAGTCACGTGAGTCGTGGCCAGGTACGGCCATTACAGCACCCGTGCCATAACCAGCCAGTACATAATCTGCAATCCAGACCGGCACTCGCTCTTCAGATATCGGGTTAATGGCATAAGCACCAGTGAACACGCCGCTAACAGTTTTTACATCCGTCATACGCTCGCGCTCCGAACGGTTTTTGGCAACCTGCACATACTCTTCAACTGCAGCACGTTGCTCGTCTGTAGTTATCTGCTCTACCAGTTCATGCTCCGGAGCCAGCACTACAAACGTAGCCCCGAAAATCGTATCAATTCGGGTAGTAAATACTTTGATATGGCCATCACCTTCGATAGCAAAATCCAGCTCGGCACCAACCGATTTACTTATCCAGTTGCGCTGCATTTCTTTTACAGGCTCCGGCCAGTCTATCTCTTCAAGGCCCTGCAGCAAGCGCTCGGCATAGGCGGTGATGCGCATCATCCACTGCCGCATTTTCTTACGCTCTACCGGGTAACCGCCACGCTCCGATACACCACCTACCACTTCGTCGTTGGCAAGTACAGTACCCAGTGCAGGGCACCAATTCACAACTGCATCGGCTACATACGTTAACCTATACTTCAACAACATTTCAGCCTGCTGTTGGTCGTTCATGTATTTCCATTCGTCGGCAGAGAAAACCGGTGTATCGTCGTCGCAGGCAGCATTTACAACCGCATTCCCGTTCTTTTCGAACTCAACAATAAGCTTGTCTATACTTTCTGCTTTGTCGGTGGCGTAGTTATAGTAGCTGTTAAACAGCTGCATAAAAATCCACTGCGTCCACTTATAGTAATTTGGGTCTGATGTACGAACTTCGCGCTCCCAATCAAAAGAAAAACCGATGTTCTTAAGCTGCTCTACATAGCGCTTAATATTCTGTTCGGTTGTAATAGCCGGGTGCTGGCCGGTTTGAATGGCATATTGCTCAGCTGGCAGGCCAAAGGCATCGAAGCCCATTGGGTGCAGCACGTTAAAACCTTTCAGGCGCTTGTAGCGGCTCACAATATCAGAGGCTATATAACCCAGCGGGTGGCCTACGTGCAGACCTGCTCCCGAAGGGTACGGAAACATATCCAGGGCGTAGTATTTAGGTTTATCGCTGGTAGCAGTGGCTTTAAACGTCTGGTTCTCTTCCCAGTAACGCTGCCATTTCTTTTCAATCTGAAGGAAATTATACTCTGACATCTGTTCTGTTTGTATCGCGAATGATATTCTTAAACCGTAAAAATAACATAGTTTCTTTAATTGTAGCGCTCAAATTGCTGATTGTTGAGCAGGAGCAGGGATTATTGCTATAGTTACTGCCGCTTAGCCGGTAAGAATTTAACAAATTGACTCGCTATTACAGTTAGTTGCCATGGCAGCCATTCGTTCTCTTTCCTCTTCAAAAACGCGTACATTTGTAGTATAAACAAAATAAAAATGGAACAATACGACCTGCTGGATGTGCCGCACCTGATTTATGTAATGGACCCGATGTGCTCCTGGTGTTATGGCTTTGCTCCGGTAATTAAAAAGATCAAAGAAGAGCAAACTGGCAAAATGAACTTTAAGCTGGTGCTTGGCGGCCTCAGACCGGGTACAACCGAGCCTATGAACCAGCAGATGAAGGATACTGTAAAGCTACACTGGGAGGAAGTACAGAAAACGACTAATCAGCCATTCAACTATAGTTTTTTTGAGCGCGAAGAATTTGTGTACGACACAGAACCTGGCTGCAGAGCAGTGGTTACAGTGCGTTACCTTAAAAAAGAGGCAGAACTTGCTATGGCCGAAGAAGTACAAAGCGCTTTCTATGCCAGAAACACCGATGTAACTAAACCGGAGGTATTGGCAACTATAGCAGCCCAGTATGAAATAGACGAAGAAGATTTCCTGGAGAAGTATAACTCAGATGAGATGAAGGAAAAAACACAGCAGGATTTCCTGATCGCGCGCCACCTGCAGGCCAACGCTTTCCCAAGTTTATACTTACTTAACGGCCACAAAATCATGCTGGTAAGCCGCGGTTATCTTCCTTATGATTCAGTTAAAAGCAGGATAGAGGAGAGCTTAGATAAAACAAAAATTAACTAAATAGAATCCTTTAATATAAATATAAGTATAACCAAACATGAAAAAGCACATGAGAAAACTAGCTTTTGCCTGTTTGGCAATACTTTCTACTGTGGCTTCTTCCTGCGATGGCGGCGATGATGAGAACACAGTGACTCCTCCGGGCTCTATTATCTTACAAGAAGGTAAATGGAGCATTACGTATTACTTTGATAAAACTAAAGAAGAAACGTATCATTTTGATGGTTATACTTTCGAGTTCGGTACCAATGGTAGTTTAACAGCTGTAAAAGGGACCGATTCTGTACTTGGTAAATGGCTGATGACCACAAGCAACAGCCCTGATGAAATAACCATTGATTTTGGTGCCAGCAACCCGTTTGACGAGCTTAACGAAGACTGGAAAGTAGAAGAGAAAACCAGTTTAAATGTCAGGTTAAGCCACGAGAGCGGCTCGGGCGGCATCGAAAAAGTTACCTTTACCAGAATCAAGAACTAGAAAGCCTGGACCTGGTTTTAAGCCAATGATGTACCCATTACAACAGGTGTGTCATTGGTTTTTTTATTTTATGGTGAAGAGCTATCTAATTAGCGGCAAGCAAGGTATAATAGATAGTCTGCCAATCAGGTTTCACCTGATTTTCTCAGAGCCCATTGTAGCTACTGTAAGTATGAGTAAGCACAACCACCGCAAAACTGCCATCAGTCACATCTCTAAAAGGGTCATACCTCTGAACGAGCTGGTGCTTGGCTCCAATATCAGGAAAAGCATTTTCGACCTCATCAGGCACGATTTTCCTGATTTTACAGAAGATTCTTACCTGTCGGAAAAAGAGCTGAACGTTTACCGCAAAAAGTACCTGGAGCTGCAGCTTACAAGCGAAATGGGGGAGCTATCGAAACTCGAGAAAGAGGTAATGGAAAGTATAAACCAGAACGAGCTGCTTTCCTCAAATATTGAGTTCGAACTGGATGAGAATATCTCGGTTGGCGAACGTATTGCCGACCTGATTGCCAGTTTTGGCGGTAGCTGGACATTTATACTTTGTTTCTTCGGCTTTATACTTTTGTGGATGGTGCTGAACGTTTTTCTGCTGGCTACCAGGCCCTACGACCCATACCCTTTTATACTTCTTAACCTTATACTATCCTGTCTGGCAGCTATTCAGGCACCTATCATCATGATGAGCCAGAACCGCAAAGAAGCTAAAGACCGGGCGCGCTCTATGTATGACTATAAAGTGAACCTGAAAGCTGAACTGGAAATACGGCTACTGCACGAAAAACTGGACCACCTGATCATGCACCAGAACCAGCGCCTGATAGAAATTCAGGAAATACAGGTAGACCTGATGGAAGATATCCTGAACAGAATGAAAAAGTAAACCTATACCTCAGGCCAGGCAGCCAGTACAGTTCCAAGAGGGTCGTAGCCTTGCCAGGTACCCTCGCTGCCAACAGTCTTAAAGCGGGCAAAAAGCTCTTCGCTATACCAATTCTCGGTGCGGGTGCGGCGCATTACTTCCTGGTGCATCGGGTGTTTGTAAGCATACTGTTTCATGGCCTCCGCCGATTCCCAAACGCTAAAAGTGGCCTGCCTGATGAGCGGCAACTCTCCTAAACCAATGGAGCATAACAAACCCTCTGCATTATCCAGCGCCTGACTGGCTTGCGGTACAAAACGCCAGAAAGAAGGCAGCGCCCGCAGATTTATACTTGCCCTGGTAAGTACAGCTATCGGTCCATCGGTATACTTTTCTTCCAGCACAGGTGAAAAAGGTTCAGAACCATCCCAAAGGCCATGAGATTGGTAAGGCTGCAGGTAAACTGTCCAGATCTCGTAGGAGTGGAGGCGGTAAGTTTGCATCAGCTCGGATTGGTGCAGGAAGTTGTCGGCAGCCTCTTCACTTTCCCAGGTACACAGTAAGCCGTATCTTTTAAAATTTGGCTTTATACTGAACCCTTTGCCATGGCCGCTGCCTAAGAGTTTATAAAACAATAGCCCTGGCACTTCTTTTAAGTATGGCCTGGAAGTACCCATTTGTGCAAGCCCCCAGCGTAGGTGCCCGTTGCGGATTCCGAAAAGGGTGAGTGTAGTAAGGCGTGGCATTGTTGCTAACTGGTTCTGCAAAGTATAGATTTTCTGCACGAGTATGTACGAAGATACGAAACTGCAAATAAAAACACCTGCCAGCCCAGAGGGTTTAGCAGGTGCTTATACAATTTAAACCAATCTTGGTTACAGGTTTATTTTTTTGTTTTCACCGGGCTTGTACTGCTCGCCTGTTATAGCGGCTTTGGCCATACCTATCAGGTGCACAACAGCGCCGTTAGGAGAGTCCCAGTATTCAGCCTTATCTATGGTTACTTTTATCAATCCTATGTTCGGGTCGTCTTTTCCTTCCGGAAACCAGGCTTTCATAGCAGGGTTCCAGAGCTCCTCAATCTTTTGGCGGTCTTTTGTAAGCGACGCTTTACCAGAAACCGAAACATACAGGTTATCGCTTGGCTTGGAATAGCTCAGGTTCACATGCGCATCGTTCTGCAGTTCATGCGACTTGCCGGACTCATAGCCCGTAAAGAACCAGATCACACCGTCATCTTTTATAGATTGGTTGCGCATCGGGCGGCTTCTTAAACAGCCATCATCCTCAACGGTGGTCATCATGGCTATATCAATGTCTTTGATCTTATCTATAAGCGTTTGCAGGCTTTCTTTTTGGTTTTCGTTCATAGCTTTCTTATGTTGTGTTTCGCGTTTTTGATTACGGGGTGCAACAGCCTTTGGTTTATAATGCCGCTACCGCCCAACGTTTACTGTAACAAAACGCTGCACATATTGTTTAATCAGGATGTACCTAAGCACAAAAAGCTTTGAATTATTTAGCACATGTTTTTCTGTCAGGAGATGATGAAGAGATCTTGTTTGGCAACTTTATAGCCGATTCTGTAAAGGGCAAACAAACAGAGCTATACTCTGAAGGTGTAAAAAAAGGAATAGTGCTGCACCGCCTGATTGATGCCTATACCGACACACACCCTGTGGTGCAACAGACTAAAGAACGGCTACGCAGCAAGTATAAAAAATATGCTCCCGTAATAGCCGACATGTATTACGACCATTTCCTGGCCAGCAGCTTTACCGATTATTCCGAAGAGCCTTTAAAGGTTTATACTTCCAGAATTTATACTTTGATAAACAGGAATTTCGAGATGCTGCCACCCCGTATACAGAGTTTCTTTCCGCACATGATGCAACACAACTGGCTGCTCAGCTACGGAGAGATAGCGGGCATTAGGCAGGCATTAAGTGGCCTCAGCCGCCGCACCAGTTTTGAGTCGGGTATGGAAACTGCCGCATCAGAATTGCAGGAAAACTATACTTTATACGCCCACGATTTTAAAGCCTTTTTTCCTGAGCTGATGGAGTATGCAGAACAGGTGAGGAGAGACCTGTAGTTATAAACAAAAAAGAGCAGCTTTGCGGCTGCTCTTTTCAAACGAATCAATAAGTAATAATGGCTTAGTGGTGATGACCGCCTTCGCCGTGTACGTGACCGTGATCAAGCTCTTCAGAAGATGCTTCACGTACTTTCTCAACCTTGCCCTGGAAGTATAACTCCTTACCAGCAAGCGGGTGGTTGAAATCCATTGTTACTGTTTCTTCGGTAACGTTAACTACACGGCCCTGCAGCTGGTTTCCTTCGCTGTCAGCCATAGGTATAAAGTTGCCAACTTCCAGCATATTGTCCGGCACAGCTCCTTCGATCTGGAACACTGTTTTAGGCAGATCTACTACAGCATTCTCGTCGAACTCGCCATAACCATCTTCAGCATCCAGCTTAAAGTTGAAAGAATCACCAACGTTCAGGCCGTCGATGTTCTCTTCAAACTGCTCCGGCAATCCGCTCATGCCATAAATAAACACCATCGGATGCTCAGCTGTAGCTGCTTCCAGAAGCGTTTGCTCGCCATTCTCGTTTTGTACACGCAGCTCGTAGGTGAGCGAAACCACTCTGTTTTTCTCGATTTTCATATACTGGCTTTTGATAAAGAAACGGTAAGGTACGGAATTAAGGCGCCATAATTTAGTTTTTGCTGCGCCAGGTTCTTAACCTGCTCATTTCTAATTTATAATTTTTTCCTCGATAAACCTATCAGGGCATACATTCTGTAAGTTCCCAGGCGCTTTTATACGCGTTCACAGATTCTATGTAAGCCATAAAAGACTCGTAGAACGGATGCAGGCTAAGCGTTGCGCTATCACCTACAATTACCAGTTTCTTTTTGGCGCGCGTCATGGCCACGTTCATGCGTCGGATATCGCTCAGGAAACCGATTTCGCCTTTATCGTTGCTGCGCACCATACTGATGTAGATAATATCGCGCTCCTGCCCCTGGAAACTATCTACGGTACCCACAGATAATTGCCTTTTTGTACGAAGCTCGTGCAGTAAAGGTGTATGCTCTACACGGTCTTCCAGGTAGTTTATCTGAGCACGGTAAGGAGCGATCACCCCGATTTTCAGTGGCGTTTCCTGCTCCTCATACTTATAGTCTTTCAGCAACTGCACCAGGTGGTTCAGCATCAGGTTTGCCTCGTCGGGATTGGCTGAGCTCTGTGATTCTGCCATTTCCGTCTCGTTGAAACCACAGCCGGCAGTATCAATAAACTCGATTGCCAGGCCTGGCGCAAACTGCTCGTGGTAGCCATTGAGGTCTGAGCTGTGCACGCTTTCATGGGCATTTAGCTCGCCGTTATAAAACTGCTGGTTCGAGAACTGCATGATGTGGTGGTGCATGCGGTACTGTGTCTTCAGCATAACGGCAACTTCCGGCTGTCGTTCAATACACTTCTCAAAAAGTGTTTTCCCCAAGCCTTTCTTCTCAGCATCAAAAGACTTGATGGTAGGAGGTAACTGGCAATGGTCGCCGGCCAGCACCACACGGTTAGCTCTTGAGATCGGAATCCAGCAGGCTGGTTCCAGTGCCTGTGCTGCTTCATCAATAAATACTGTATCGTACTGGATGTGGCGGATAGCTTTATTGGCGGCACCAACCAGCGTACACGTAATCACCTGCACGTTCTCCAGCAGATCATCCGTGATATAATGCTCAATGTTATCAGCCTCGTCGAGCAGGCGATTGCTTTCCATCTTGTAAAGCTGGCGCTGCGCACGCTCTTCCGGACCAAACTTACGCTTGTACTGGTAAGCCATGCGCTTATACTCTTCAGCTGTTTTCCTGATCTCTTTCAGATCTTTGTAAGCACGGTGAGCCATTATCTGAGCATCCAAGGTATGCTCCAGCAACACATCTGAAACACGTGACGGATTACCAATACGAATAACGTTTACGCCTTCGTTTGCAAGCTTTTCGGTAAGCAGGTCTACAGCCGTGTTGGATGGGGCTGTTACGAGCAGGCGCTTTTGTGTTGTGAGGGTGTGAAGTATAGCCTGAACCAGTGTTGTTGTTTTACCGGTGCCAGGAGGACCATGAATGATCGCCACATCCTTAGCCCGCACAATATTGCGCACCGCCTCGTTCTGAGACTCGTTGAGCACAGGGTTATTAGTATAATCTTCGTCTGTGAATCTTGCTTTCTGGTCGCCTAACAAAATATCGCGAAGCTCGGCCAGGCGGGTTTTATGGGCATCCAGCACCTTCTTCATCGCGATCTCCATTTCGCGGTAGCTCATTTCGTCGAAGGTCAGGTCAATGCCCAGGCGGCCTTCATCTACCCAATCCGGAAGATCTTCTTTGTTTGTAGCCAGCTGTATCTTGTTGCGCTTAATGCCAACAATTACGCCCGGTAAGCTCTGGCGCTCCCCGTTGTTGCTGAAAAGTGCAGCTGTTTTACCTGTCTGGAAAAGGTGCAGCTGGTCGCGGTCTTTTGTGCGCTCCAGTTCGATAACAACCTTGTTACCAAAACCCAGCTCTTCTTTAGAAATTGTTACCGGATACCAGCAGAAGCCCATTGCTTTACGTTCGGCAATAGTGCTTTTCAGGCTTTTGATCTTGTACTGCTGACGGTCTTCTTCCTGTTCAATTTTAAGCAGTTCCTGTACCTGCTTCAGTTCAAATAATATTTCGCTCATCTATATCAAAAAGAAAGGCTGGTAAACTGCTCCAGCCCTTGCTATGCTTTTGAAGCTTTTTGTCTAAATTAAACTTCTGCCTGCTTTATACGGGCATCAGGAAAGTATAACAAAAAGTATTCTTATTTCGCTCCATTTTACCGGAGTTTATGCTTATAAAAGCTACTGAATTATACCTTAGAATCAGGCGTTCTTTTTGGCCCTGGCTGTTTTCTTGTTCAGCTTTACCTGTAGCATTACAGCATAGAGCAGAAGTATAAATGCACCTACAGAAAGTATAGCAATTACTTTATCTTTGCCATAGCGTTTCTCATCGGCTGCTTTTACCTCTACCTCCAGGTCTTTTATACTTCGTTCACGCTTTTTTAACTGACTTTGCAATGTTTTTACCTGGCTTTGCAGGTCTTCAAAACGTCTGTCTATAGAGCGTTGGTCTTCTACTTTAATTTTGCCTTCGCGCTGAAGCTCTACAGTACTTTCGGCTACTTTTCTTATACTAGCCTCTTTAATGGCAGCAATCAGTTCAGAGTCTTTGTTGATAATCTTTTTTAAGGTTTCGATGATGCTGAGCAGGTCCTGTTTTGACTTTTTGCCCCAGAAATTGCTGTTCTGCTGGTTGTAGAACTGGTACTCCATAATCAGCTGCTCGCGCTCGCTTAGCAGGCGTGCAGTTTTTTCGTCCTGAGCTTTGGCTTTGGCTACCTGCGCTGCAGTTGGTTTTTGTGCATCTGTTGCGGCAGCAGCGGCAGATTCAGGTTCCTGAAATTGTGCCTGAGCGCCTGCGAACCATAAACAAAGTGTAATAGTTGCCAGTAGTCTTTTCTTCATCTTTTCTCCCTTGTTATATTGAACAACACGCAAATATGGCTAACCTTATTGGATTAGTGGCTATCTTTTTTTGCGGGGCTTGTAGAACAGGAGTAAAAGTACCGGCAACAAGTATAAGTCGGCAATAACGGCAAACAACAGCGTAAGGCTGATAAGTAGCCCGACATAAAAAGTAGCATCGAAGGTAGAAAGCAGCAGCGTCAGGAAGCCTGCAACAAGTATAACAGAGGTAATGATGATGGCTTTACCTGTTAAAATAAAGGTGTTTTTAATGGCATAAGGCAACGTTCTGCCTTTCCGTAACTCCAGTTTCAGTTTGCTCAGAAAATGGATGGTGTCATCTACGGCAATGCCAAAGGCTATGGTGAAGATAATGGAAACAGATGCCGTCATGTTCACGCCCATAAACCCGATCAGCCCGCCAATCATAAGCAGCGGAATAATGTTAGGAATAAGCGCAATGATCATGATGCTGAACGAGCGGTAAATAAGACCAAACACAAATGCTATGATCAGAAAGGCCGTCAGCAGTCCCTTCATCAGGTTGCTTGTCAGGTAATCGTTGTTTTTATCGAGCAGCAATGCTGTACCTGTAAGGCGGGTTTTCAGGTATGCCGGGTTAATGTTCTGGCTGATGAAGTTGCGCAGCGAATCGTTCAGCACAGCGGCTCGGGCGCTGCCAATATCCGGCATTTTGCCTGTCAGGCGGCCTTCTTTCAGATCAGGCGTAACCAGAGACCGGAGTTCGCTGCGTTTGCCGAATTGCTGCAGCCTCCTGTTTACCTGGGCTTGTTCATGCTCCGAAGCCGGAAGTATAAAAGCGCTGTTATGTCCGCCATTCAATGCCCTGTTTACTGTTTTAACCACAGAGGCAGGTGAGCTTATAAAATTCAGGCCGTAGGAAGTATAAAGGTATTGTTCCAACTTCTCGATTTCCTGCAGCACTTCAGGGTCATACATGGTATGGCCGGGAGCAGCCAGCAAGTGCATCTCAAAGGGTCGCACGCCCGAAAACTTCTTTTCGAAATAGTGAAAGTCCTGAACTATAGGATCATCATCGCCCAAGTCTTCCAACAGAGTAGTGTCAACTTTTATCTGGCTTATACCAATCAGTGAGACTATAACTATAAAAAGGCTGCTGGAAAGTATAGCTTTGGGATGGATAAGTATAAAACGCAGCATGCGCCGTAGCAACACCGGCCACGATATATCTGCACGACGCGCCTTAACCGGGTTTGGCTTTCGCATCAGCAGAAGTATAGCCGGCAACACAGTAAATGCCAGGAAAAAGGCCAGTATTACGGCAATGGCTGTAAACAAACCAAAATTACGGATCGGCACAATACTGTTAGTAACCAGCGTGGCAAAGCCAATGGCCGTTGTGACAGAAGTTAAAAAGGTAGCCAGCCCGACTTCTTTCAGCGTTATTTTAATAGCCTGCACTTTACCAATGCCGTTGCCAACCTCAGTTACATAACGCGACAGGATATGTATAACATCTGACATGCCTACCACAAACATAATGGTAGGTAGCAGCACCGTCATCACATCAATAGGTTTATCGAATAACCCCATAACACCCAGCCCCCAAAGCACCGAAAGCAGCACTACTACCAAAGGTACCACCACACCCCAAACCGTGCGGAACGTGATCCAGAGCAAAAGTATAACCAACAGGATAGAAGCTGACATAAACACAGCCAGCTCCACCTTCATCTTATCGATGAAAACAGCTTGGGCCAGTGCTTTGCCTGCCACATGGTATTCGCTTAAATTTAGTTGCTGCAGTTTCTGGTTTATACTTGCGATCAGCGTATCGCTGGGGCCTTTTTTCAGATCATCGGTAGTTTGCACAAAAATAGATACAGCCCTGGCATCTTCTGAAAACAGGGTACCAACAAGCTCCCAGGTACTGTAAATGGTAGCGGAATCCTGTGGGTAACGCTCGGGCTCGTTCAGGTGCAGGTACGGAATCTCGAAATAACCAAACTGCTCTATTACCGGGCTTTTAACGGTAGTAGGAGAGAGAACTGCTTCTACATGTGGTTGCCGCTGCAGAAACTTTGTAAGGCTGTCTACCTTTGTCAGAAAGTCTTGCTCAAAGATGCCTTTATCGCTTTCCAGGCCGATCAGCAGGTAATCATTATCGTTGCCAAACTTATCGCGGTAACTGAAGTAATAGGTTAGGTCCGGATCGCCCTTAGGGAAGAAATTATCGAAGTTATAGTCGAAGCGCAGGCGCGAGGCGAAGTATACGCTCACCATAGTTAATACCCCGATTAGCAGGAGCACCAGCAGACTTATTTTACGGTAGTTCAAGAAGTTCTTTAAAAATGAGTATTATCATTTCGGGCTTTGCCCAAAGCTTGTATCTTTACTTTCAGAACAACTATACGAAAGCTGTTTTGTTTAAACGAAGTTAACCATAAACCATGAAAAAGATAATCCTTTCACTCGCATTGGCTGCTTTTATTGGCGCCGGAACTGTAACACCTGCTTTAGCCTGCGAAGGCGGCAAGTGCACCATGGCCCACAACGATAAAGACGCGAAATCTAAAAAAGGCAAAAAAGCTGCTGCAAAATCAGAGAGCTGCCACATGACCAAAACAGCTTCAGCAGCCGGCTCAACTCCTGCATGCTGCATGAAAAAAGACGGTGCTAAAGCAGAAACTACCAAAACTATAAAAGAGGCGAAAGCCCAGCGATAAGGTTATATTACTTGTGCGTTATAACAAAGGTGTCCTGATGTTTCAGAACACCTTTAATTTTTTATAGCATCTTCTAAATAATGCTAATTATTTATACTTCTGCCTGTTAAGTATAAATGATTATCGAATATTACTGTAGCACGCAGCTTTTTACTTAGATCAGGCGTACCATCGGTTCAATAAAACCACTATATTTAACCTCAGACTTAAACCACCGCACCCTACTTTACCATGAAACAATATTTAGACCTGATGCAGCACATCCTCGATAACGGGGTGAAGAAAGAAGATAGAACCGGAACAGGTACACTAAGTATTTTTGGCTACCAGATGCGCTTTAACCTTGCCGATGGTTTTCCGCTTGTTACTACCAAGAAAGTGCATTTAAAGTCTATCATTCATGAACTGCTGTGGTTTCTGAAAGGCGATACCAATATCTCTTACCTGAAAGAAAATGGCGTTTCAATCTGGGATGAATGGGCTGATGAAAACGGGAATTTAGGTCCGGTTTATGGTTCGCAGTGGCGCAGCTGGCCAACACCCGATGGCCGCCACATCGATCAGATCTCGCAGGTTGTAAACCAGCTGAAGCACAATCCGGATTCACGTAGAATTATAGTTAGCGCCTGGAATGTAGCCGAAATAGAGAATATGAAGCTGCCGCCTTGCCACGCGTTCTACCAGTTTTATGTTGCCGAAGGAAAGCTGAGCTGCCAGTTGTATCAGCGCTCTGCCGATGTGTTCCTGGGTGTACCGTTCAATATTGCATCGTATGCTTTATTAGTGCTGATGATGGCGCAGGTAACCGGTTTGGAGCCTGGAGAATTTATCTGGACGGGCGGCGATACGCACCTTTACACCAACCACCTGGAGCAGGCACAACTGCAACTTACGCGCGAGCCACGCGAGCTGCCAACCATGAAAATAAACCCGGATGTAAAAGATATCTTCGATTTCAAGTATGAAGACTTTGAGCTGGTAAACTATAACCCACATCCTGCTATAAAAGCACCGGTTGCTGTTTAGGAGCATATTAACCGATAAAAAAGCACAGGCCTAGGTCTGTGCTTTTTTGTTAGTGCAATCTCAAAGTATACTTCTTATTAAAGTATAAACATCAAATTTGAACACTCCACCCATAGATGCGTACCTTTGCAGCATCTGCTACATTGATTACGGCAGGCTGTACGTATGCAATCTTCAACAACTGATATACCACAACCACAACTTACCCGGCTAAACCTTTGGGTGATGACCATTGCCACAGGTATGGTGGTGGCTAATTTATACTATAACCAGCCCTTACTAGGCGAGATCTCTGCCGCATTTGGCACCACTGAAGCCAGAGCAGGCTCTATTGCCATGCTTACCCAAGTGGGTTATGCGGTAGGCATGCTTTTCATTATACCTCTAGGTGATATGTTCCGCCGAAAAAGGCTGATCATGCTAGACTTTGTTTTGATTATAGCGGCCTTAATGCTAGCAGCTTTTGCCCCAACTATAGAACTGCTGATGGTAGCCAGCTTCCTGATAGGAGCAACCTCTGTAGTGCCGCAATTGCTGGTACCAATGGCGGCACACCTGGCTAAACCCGAAGAACGCGGCCGTACTGTTGGTTTTGTGATGAGCGGCTTGCTGATCGGCATATTGCTTTCGAGAACTGTTAGTGGTTTTGTAGGAGCGCACCTAGGCTGGAGGGCCATGTTTATTATTGCAGCAGGAATGATGGTTATACTTTGGCTGGCGCTATACTTTATGCTACCCGAGGTACATCCCAGCTATAAAGGCACTTATAAGAACCTGATGAAATCGTTGGTGCACCTGACTAAGGAGGAACCTCTACTACGATTGGCTTCTATCCGGGGAGCTTTGTGCTATGCCTGTTTCGGCGCCTTCTGGACCACGCTTGTTTTCTTGCTCGAAGAGCCCCAGTTTAACGCTGGCAGCGATGTTGCAGGAGCCTTTGGCCTGATAGGAGCATTCGGTGCATTGGCAGCTTCTTTTATGGGCCGCCTCACCGACAAAGGCGACTCTTTCCGCATCACCACCATCACTATACTACTGATCGTAATTTCTTATGGAATATTCGGTCTTTCCAGCCACAGCATTATCGGTTTGGTTATAGGCGTTATCGTAATGGACCTTGGCGTGCAGGCCACGCACATTTCTAACCAGACACTTATATTCTCGCTGAACCCTGAAGCCCGCAACCGACTGAACACCGTGTACATGGTAACATACTTTGTAGGGGGCGCAACTGGTACGTACTTAGCCAGCCACGCTTGGCAGCTCTGGAAATGGAACGGTGTAGTAGGAATTGGCTTGGTGCTTTCTGTACTGGCTCTGCTTATACATCTGCGATTTCTGAGAAAGAAGAAAATTTCAGCTTCGGCTAAGGTAGTATAACCTAATTTCTTTTCTGTTTACAAAAACAAATCTTCCTTCAGCTTGTCTAAGATAGGATGTGAAGCGGCAAAAGATGATTTGTTAATAGAGGATATATACTTTATACCCGTAACATTAGAAGCGAAAACGGCCTCAGCCTTAAAAAGCCTTTCCGGCTTAAAGTATACTTCCTTCAGTTTTATACTTTGTGCCTGACACCAGCGCACGATGTTGCGGCGAACTATGCCATTTACACAACCCGTATCAAGTGCCGGAGTATAGATAATGTCATTATTTATCCAGAAAATGTTGGATGATATAAGTTCTGAAACTATACCCTGGCGGTTCAGCAGGAGCATATCATCAGCTTGCTGGTCTTTTTTTTCGATGCCTGCCAATACGTATAGCAGCGCATTTGGCCCTTTAAAATAGGAGAGTGGCGAGTAATTAGTAAAAGTACTGCTGCATATTCCGATGTGAAGAGGCTTAACGGCGGCAGGTGCCTGGGCATGCACTGTTGCAAGCCAGTCCGTACTATTTTCTTCCGGAGTATAAAGTCCGGCTCCAGAACGCCATACTTTCAGTTTTAGCCGACCATAGTTGATAGCTCCGTTTTGTTCCGCTAGTTTTAGTAGCTTATCAGCAAATTCCGACGAAGCAAATTCTGCAGGCAACTGCAACCTTAGAGTCTGAGCAGCCTCCTGCATTCGCGCTACATGATCGGGCCAGAAACGCAACTTGCACTGTTGCACCACTATAGTTTCAAAAAAACCATCGTTGTACTGAAAGGCACGGTTGTGGAGCGGCAAGCGAAGCTCTTGTTCAGATATAAGAATGCCATTGTAGAGTAGACTCATGAAATTAATTACGAGTTACGAATTAAGAATTACGAATTAAAGCAGATAAAGTGCTCTTGCAAAATAAAGTGTTGCTATCCTTCTTAAAAAAACCCGGAACTCAAGACTGGAACTCAAAATTATAAAGTCTTACCCAATCAGCATAAAGCGTTTACCGGGCAAGGCTTTTACCATTCCTTTAAATTCAAGTCCTAATAATACCGATGCCAGCATACTTACCGGAACCTGAGCTTTCCAACTCAGATTATCCATGTGTTCTTCCTGGGTTTGCTGCAACACCTGTAGTACTTTAAGCTCTTCTTCGGTATAGTCAGCAGGGTTAAAAGCAGAAGTTCTTTTAGCAGCTGCTTCGTCTTCCAGGTCCCAGTTCAGCAGTTCTACCAGGTCCTGAGGCGAAGTATAAACAGCTGCCTTGTGGGATTTGATCAGGTGATTAGTACCTTCAGAAACCGAAGAATTAATATTACCGGGCACAGCCATTACTTCTTTATCATAACTGTGGGCTATATCTGCGGTTATCAGGGTACCGCTTTTAAATGCTGCTTCTACAACAATAGTGCAGTCAGACATGCCGGCAATGATACGGTTACGGGCCGGAAAACGTGGCGCGTCGGGCTTGGTGCCAAAAGTGTTTTCTGAAAGCAGACCACCGTTATCCATCATCTTTTCAGCATACTTACGGTGCACGGCAGGGTAAATAATATCAGGCCCACTGGCCATTACGCCTATAGTTGGCAAACCAGCCTGCAGAGCCGCACGATGTGAGATAATATCTACGCCGTAGGCAAGGCCGCTTACTATCATCACATTATAAGGTTTAAGTCCTTCTACAATGCGTTCGGTTACACTTTGCCCGTAAGTAGTGGGTTTGCGCGTACCAACTATACTGATGATGCGTTTATGGTTCAGATTGGCATTGCCTCTGAAGTATAGAAGCACAGGGGCATCGGCTATCTGTTTCAGCCGGTTAGGGTAACGGTCCGAAGTATAAAAGAGTATCTGAACTTCCTGTTCTTCAGCCTTTTTGATAACTTCTTCAGCCTCAACCAAAGCCTGGCGAAAATTGCTGGTGATGTTGCGCACCATTTTATCTCCAAAGCCAGGAATCTTCAGTAATTTACCCGGAGGCGAAGAAAATACAGCTTTAGGTGAGCCGCAATAGCTTACCAACAGGCGCGTCAGTTGTGCGCCAATACCAGGCAAATGGGTGAGAGCAACTTCGTAGAGGCTGTTTTCAGACATGCCTCACAATACGCAGGTTACGCTTTGGTGTTCAACTGTTGCTTTATACCTACCAGAAATTCGCGTACTTTTTCCAGCGACTGAATGATCTCGATCTTGTCTTTTGTCTGCACAGATCTGTTCTTCATCACCTCTTTGGCGCCCTGAATGGTATAACCACGTTCTTTTACGAGGTGGTAAACTGTACGCAGGTTCTCGATGTCTTTCTGCGTGTACTGGCGGTTACCTTTTTTGCTTTTTTTAGGGCGAAGCTGCTCAAATTCAGTCTCCCAGAAGCGGATAAGGGAAGGGGCAACATCAAAAATAGCGGCTACTTCGCCAATGGTATAGTACTGTTTCTCTATTTCTTTTTCTTTATAAGGCATATTGCAAAGTCTAAAGTATGGGCAGAAACAGACTAATTTTCGGGCTAATGCTACTGATTACAGGTAAAATATGCTACTTTTGCCTAGTAACAGCCACAAAGGCAGCCCCAGAAATAGGGTGTTTCCGTATGGCAAAAATTCGATATTTTTTGTTCTTAAACAACAAGTATAGCACTTAGTATCTAAAGGCTTAATACTCATACATGAACTCAGCTGAGATAAGAAAACAGTTCCTCGATTTTTTTGCTTCCAAGCAGCATCAGGTTGTGCCTTCTGCGCCACTGGTAGTAAAAGATGACCCTACGTTGATGTTTATCAACTCGGGCATGGCTCCATTTAAAGATTATTTTCTGGGCAACAAGCCTGCGCCATACAAGCGTATAGCCGATACCCAGAAATGCCTTCGCGTAAGCGGCAAGCACAACGACCTGGAAGAAGTAGGTTACGATACCTATCACCATACCATGTTCGAAATGCTCGGCAACTGGTCGTTTGGCGATTACTTTAAGAAGGAGGCACTGGCCTGGTCATGGGAATTGCTGACAGAAGTATACAAACTGCCGAAAGACAGGCTGTACGTTTCTGTTTTCCAGGGTGATGAGTCAGAGAACCTGCCAATGGATGAGGATGCCTTTAACATCTGGAAGAGCATGATCGCTGAGGACCGTATCCTAATGGGTTCTAAAAAAGACAACTTCTGGGAAATGGGTGATACCGGACCATGCGGCCCTTGCTCTGAAATCCACGTTGACTTACGTTCTGATGAGGAGAGAGCTCAGGTTGATGGCAAAACCCTTGTAAATGATGATCATCCACAGGTAGTGGAGATCTGGAACAACGTATTCATGGAGTTTAACCGCCTGGCTGATGGCTCGCTGGTAAAACTGCCTGCGCAGCACGTAGATACAGGTATGGGCTTCGAGCGTTTGTGCATGGCTATACAGGGCAAGCGTTCTAACTATGATACTGACGTTTTCCAGCCGCTAATCCAGTACATTGCTAAAGAAGCAGGTGTAACGTATGGCGAGAACGAGAAAACTGATATCGCTATTCGTGTAATGGCTGACCACATTCGTGCCATTGCTTTTGCCATTGCCGACGGACAGTTGCCATCGAACAACAAGGCAGGTTACGTTATCCGTCGTATACTTCGCCGTGCGGTGCGTTATGCCTTCACTTTTTTGGATTTCAAGAAACCTTTCCTGTATAAACTGGCAGCCGTACTGGCCGATCAGATGGAAATTGTTTTCCCTGAATTGAAGCAACAGCTGAGCTTTGTGCAGCGTGTGATTGAGGAAGAAGAAAATGCTTTCTTAAGAACGCTTGAAAATGGTCTGAAGAGACTGGATGCGCTGGAGGATAAATTCAAAGAGAACAACAACACCATCGACGGCAAAACAGCCTTCGAACTATACGATACTTTCGGTTTCCCGCTGGACCTGACAGCTCTTATTGCCCGCGACAAAGGCCTTAAAGTTGATGAAGCAGGTTTTGGCGTGGAGATGGAGCAGCAGAAAAACCGTTCACGTAACGCTTCTGCCTCCGAGCAAACCGACTGGGTTATACTTCAGCCGGACGTGGTAAACGAGTTTATCGGCTACGATGTGGATACTACTGAGTCACACATAGTACGCTACCGCCAGGTGAAGACTAAGAACAAGAGCGAGTATCACATTGTACTTGATAAAACCCCTTTCTATGCTGAAAGTGGTGGCCAGGTAGGTGATACAGGTTACCTGATCTCTGATAATGAGCAGATCGAGGTACTGGATACAAAAAAAGAGAACGACCTTATACTTCATATTACAGCGAAATTACCTCAGAACCCTGAAGCTGCTTTCAAAAGCCAGATTGATGTAGAGCGTCGTAACCTGATCCGTAAAAACCACTCGGCTACGCACTTACTGCATGCGGCTTTACGTAAAGTTCTAGGTGAGCACGTGCAGCAGAAAGGCTCTCTGGTAAGCGAAAAAGTGCTTCGCTTCGACTTCTCACACTTTGCCAAGGTTGAGGATGCGCAGCTACGCGAAATTGAGCATATTGTGAATGAGCGCGTGCGCCAGGCAATTCCGCTGGAAGAACAACGTAACGTGCCAATTTCTGAAGCAAAAGAAATGGGAGCCATGGCCTTGTTCGGTGAGAAGTATGGCGACTTTGTACGCGTGATAGCTTTTGACCGTGAGCACTCGGTAGAGCTTTGTGGTGGTACGCACGTTTACAATACCGGCCAGATTGGCTACTTTAAAATAGTTTCTGAAAGCTCTGTAGCAGCCGGTGTTCGCCGTATTGAGGCGCTTACAGCCGCAGCGGCAGAAGACTATATGCAACAGCAACTGAACGAACTGAACGCAGTACGCGAAGTGCTGGGTACGCAAAGCAACATTTCAGGTGCTGTAGAAAAACTGCAGGAAGAGAACAAAGCGCTGCAAAAACAACTGGAGCAATTTGAGCTGAAGCAGCTGACCAACCTGAAGGAAAGCCTTGTACAGAAAGCTCAGGCCTTTGATGGCGTGAATTTTGTAGCTGAGCAGGTGAACGTTAGCAACTCAGATTACCTTAAAAAACTGGCTTTCGATATGCGACAGGCTGTAGATAACCTGGTGCTTATACTTGCGGCCGAGATAGAGGGTAAACCACAGATAGCTGTTATGCTTTCCGATAACCTTGTTTCTGATAAAAAGCTGAACGCAAGCCAGATGGTGCGCGAACTGGCAAAAGAGATCAAAGGTGGCGGCGGTGGCCAGCCGTTCTACGCTACAGCAGGTGGTAAAGACGCATCTGGTTTACAGGCCGTACCAGCCAAAGCAGCAGAATTAGTAAAATCACTGATTAATAACGGATAATGATTTATTCATGATGAAGACTGGTTCATACGCAAAGTATGAATCAGTCTTCATTGATCATTAAAACAATGGATAAAGAGATAAGAGACAAATATCAGGCAATTATAGGTCTGGAAGTGCACGCTCAGCTGCTCACAGAAAGCAAAGCTTATTCTTCTGACTCAACTGAGTATGGCGCAATGCCTAACACCAACCTGAGCGTGATCACTTTAGGTCATCCAGGCACGCTGCCGCGCGTAAACAAAAAAGTGGTGGAGATGGCCGTGAAAATGGGTCTGGCTACAAACAGTGAGATCACACGCTACAACCTGTACGCACGCAAAAACTACTTCTACCCCGATCTTCCGAAAGGTTACCAGATAACGCAGGATAAAACGCCTATCTGTACGCACGGCCACCTGGTGATAAAAGATGCTGAAGGCAATGATAAGCGCGTTGGCATCACGCGTATTCACATGGAGGAAGATGCCGGTAAATCGATGCACCTGGCTGGCGAGACAGAAACGCTGGTGGATTTTAACCGTGCCGGTGTTCCGCTTATCGAGATAGTTTCGGAGCCGGATATCCGTGATTCAGTAGAAGCCTATAATTACCTGACTGAGATCAAGCGCTTGGTAAAATACCTGGATATCTGCGATGGCAATATGGAAGAAGGCTCGCTGCGTTGCGATGCCAACATTTCTGTGATGCTGAAGGATTCGCCGCTTTGGGGTACTAAAGTGGAAGTGAAAAACATGAACTCTTTCCGCAACGTGCAGCGCGCCATTGAGCACGAGATCGAGCGCCAGATCGAGATCCTGGAAAACGGAGGCAAGGTAGATTCCGAAACCCGTAACTTTGATGCCAACACAGGTAGCACCACTGCCATGCGCTCAAAAGAAACGCTCAACGACTACCGATACTTCCCTGAACCGGACCTTCCGCCACTGGTAATTGAGCAGGAATGGCTTGAAAGTATACATGCCAACATGCCAAGCCTGCCACAGGAACTTTACAAGCGCTTTACGCAGGAGTATGGCCTGCCAGAATACGATGCCGCTGTACTTACCGATGCGAAAGAGATTGCTTTATACTTTGCTGAGCTTTGCACGCATACTACTAACTATAAAGCGGCCTCTAACTGGGTAATGGGCCCTGTAAAATCATACCTGAACGAACTGCAACTGCACATAAAAGACTTCCCGCTTCAGCCGGAAAGTATAGCAGGCATTATAGCGCTGGTTGATGACAACAAAGTAAGCCATTCAGTAGCTTCTAAAAAGATCTTCCCTTACCTGATAGAGAACCCGGGCAAAACGGCACAGGAGGTGGCAGAAGAGCAGAACCTGTTGCAGGAGTCAAACTCTGATGAGCTGTCGCAAATTGTAGCAGCTGTACTTGCCGAAAACCCTGCTAAAGTAGCAGAGTATAAGGCTGGTAAGCAGTCGCTGGTAGGCATGTTCATGGGCGAGATCATGAAGAAAACTAAAGGTAAAGCCGACCCTAAAGTAGCAAACCAATTGCTGCGCGAAGGCTTGAACGCTTAATCTCTATATCATGAAGTATACAAAGTATATAATAATGGCTTCGGCGGTAGTTATGCTGGCTGGTTGCAAAGGCAACAAATCGGCATCTAACGGCGAAGACTCATTTGTTGTAAAAGGCAAGCTGCAGAATGCTACTCCCGGCAATATTTACCTGTATGAACTAGGCGATCAGCAGTTTGTTGCCCGCGATACAGCAGAAATAGCAAAGGATGGTACCTTCAAGTTTGAAGGAACTGTAAAAGAGCCTACTTTCTACCGCATCAGCTTAGATCAGCAGAACGGCATGATGCTGGTGCTGGACAACAATGAGATAAAAGTGGAGGCCGACGCCAAAGACCTGAACAATACGGTTAAAGTAGAAGGCTCTGAAGATTCTCAGCTGTTCCAGCAACTGAACAAACTGGTTACAGAATCGCGCCAGAAGGAAGTAGAGTTGGGCGAGAAGTTTAATAAGGCGATGGCCGAGGGTAAAACCCAAGAGGCCGAAGACTTGAGAAGTGAGTACCTGGGCATGCAGAAAAAGATAAAGGACTTTATCGCTGCACATCCGAATTCAGTAGTTTCAGCTTTTGGTACTTTGAGCCTTATTGACCCTAACAGCGATTTTGCTTTTGCAGATAGCATGGCCAACCTGTTTAGCGAGAAAATTCCTAACTCAAAGTATACAGCCATCCTGAACGAGCGCCTGAAAGGCTTAAGAACAACAGCAATTGGCTCTGTAGCACCGGATATCAGCTTACCTGCGCCAGATGGCAGCACGGTGGCTTTATCATCGTTGCGCGGGAAGTATGTACTCATAGATTTCTGGGCAAGCTGGTGCGGACCATGCCGCAAAGAAAACCCTAACGTAGTACGTATGTACAACGAGTACAAAGGCAAAGGCTTCGAGATCTTCGGGGTATCGTTAGACCAGTCGAGAGAAAAATGGCTGAAGGCAATTGCGGATGATAAACTGACATGGCCTCATGTATCTGACCTGAAAGGGTGGGAAAGTGCTGCCGCTCAGCTTTATGGCATCGAAGCAATTCCGCAGACTATACTTCTGGATAAAGAAGGCCGCATCATAGCTAAAAACCTTCGTGGCGCAGAGCTTGAGGCTAAATTAGCCAGCATACTTAAGTAAGGCAAAAGTATAAATCCATCAAACAAAAGCCCGTTCCTCTGCAGGAACGGGCTTTTGTTTTAGCTTGCATCAGGCTTAAAGAAACACCTGTTTCAGTGCTCCCCACAAGTGCTTTTTATGTTCCTGGTCCTTATCCAGCACCTCCAGCGATTGCGAGAATACAACCGGCACCTCGCCAACAACTACAGGTTTATATAAGGTGAACTTATCGTGCGGCAGGGCAGTATCCAGGCGGCTGGCAAAGCTGATGATATAGTTAACCTCATAAGCAGCCACAAGCTCTTCAAACACAACAACTTTTCCTGAAATGTTATTCACGAAAAGCACGTCTTCAATGCGGAAGCCTATGGCATGCAATATCTTCTGCAAAAAATCAGATTGCGGCAAAGCTCTGAAAGTAGCATCTGGCAAAGTAACCAGCACAACCAGGCCTTTGGCATTGCTGCCTATACTGTCGTAAATTGATGGCTTGGCAACTGGTGCTTCTAATTTTGGCAGTTTAGGTATAGCCGGCGTGGCAGCAGGTTTTACAACTGGTGCAGGTGCAGGTGCAGGTTCTTGTTCGCGAACTACAGGCTGATTTTCTACTACCGGGGCACCAACAGGAGCGGGATCTTCGGGAGAAGTAAACAAAGCTTCCTCGACGGGTACCAGGTAAATGGTCTCGGGTAAGAAATTTTTAAAAAACTCGCTGTTCAGTTTATCTGCCTCCAAAGCTGCCATACTTTTATTGTGCTTCTTCTTTAATATCGAAGATAGACTTCAGTTCATTTGCTTCGCTTGGCTTCATACGTCCGGCAAGTACCAGGCGCAACTGACGGCGGCGCAAAGCTCCTTCGTAATGGCTGATCTCTTCTTCGGTTTCAGGTATCGCCTCCGGCACATCAATCGGGTTGCCCAATTGGTCAACGGCCACAAACGTAAAGTATGCCTGGTTAGATTTTACTTTTTTACCACTTGGTATATCTTCGGCCCAAACATTAATATGCACCTCCATAGATGAGCTGAAAGCACGCGTTACTTTGGCCTCTAAGGTAACAACGTTACCCAGTTTTATACTTTCCTTAAAAGAAACGTTATCTACAGAGGCTGTAACCACAATACGGTTTGAGTGCTTCTGGGCAGCAATAGCCGATACAATGTCCATCCAGTGCATCATTTTACCACCCATCAGGTTGTGCAGCGTGTTGGTATCGTTAGGCAATACCAATTCCGTCATGATAACGTAAGAGTCTTTAACTTTTTTCTGTTTACGCATTTTTAGTTTTTATAAACCTAAGGCAAAGATACGTCGCTGTTGCCGAATCCTAAAATGTAGAACAAGTATAGCCTGAGATTTAAACTGGCAGCTCCGGCTTATACTTCCTACCACTCATAAAAAAACCACAGGCATTAAGCTGTGGTTCTCTGTTTTATACTTTCATTCTGCTACTGATTTCCTTGGCCGTTGCCCTCATTGGTGGCATTTTCGCCTGAGTCTTCATCTTCTTCATCCGACCCCTCCATATGGTCTTGTTTACCTGATTCCTGCTCAGGGGTATTTTCAGACTTAACATCTCTGTCGTGTTCTCTGTTCTCGCAACCAGCCATTGTCATCAAAAACAAGCCCAGCGCCAGTATTCCTATTCCTTTCTTCATAATTATAATTCATCCGTTAGTGTCTGTTTTTATACTTCATATTTGATCGAAAGTATACACTACAGCAGAATTTATAGTTGGAAGAAGGCTATTTACGATCACTATTCTGCTTCCCAGCCAGATTTGCCCAGCAGCGGCACAAACTTAAAGTCAGAGAATTCTTCTTTTGTAAACTCATTCTCGTTTACGCGGGTGATGCGGACCATTTTCTGGCTTTGCTCGTTACCCACCGGAATAACTAAAATACCACCAACAGCTAACTGGCGCACCAGACTTTTAGGAACAGCAGGAGCACCGGCAGTAACTATGATTTTGTTGAAAGGGGCATGCTGCGGCAAACCTTCAGAGCCATCGCCACAAAAGGTTTTAGGCTTTAAGCCATATGTTTTAAAGAACTTTACAGCTTTTTCGTAGAGCGGGCGGTTGTATTCAATAGTATAAACATTTGGCGTTATCTGCAGCAGCACGCAGCATTGGTAGCCCGAGCCGGTGCCAATCTCCAACACTTTATCAGTGCTTTTCAGCTCCAGCAATTCGGTCTGGAAGGCAACAGTATAGGGCTGAGAGATGGTTTGCCCTTCGCCAATAGGAAAGGCTTTGTCCTGGTAAGCCTGCTCCAGAAAAGCTTTCTCGAAAAAGAAATGTCTTGGTACAGTTTCAATTGCAGCCAGCACACGTTCATCATAAATTCCTTTCTCACGAAGCTGCTTTACTAACGTGCGGCGCATGCCTTTATGCCTGTACGAATCTGTCTGCATCTCTTTTGTAATGTTTAATCCTGTAATAGCGGTACCTGTTTAAATTTACTTATAACGCAGCTACCAGTTTTAGATATTTGCGAAAATAACGAACCTAAGCCAATTTTTCAGTATAGTATCTTACATTTGCATAGATCCTGAACCAACTTTCAGGTATTATTTTACAGAAAATAACGCATAGCAGCATGTTTACAGGTATAATTGAAGCACTGGGAAAAGTGGTGTCGGTACGCGAAGAAGGTACCAACAAGCATCTTACAATATGGTCGCCATTCACGAATGAACTGCAAATAGACCAGAGCGTAGCGCACAATGGTGTTTGCCTTACTGTAGTTGATATTGCAGGTGAAAACTATACCGTAACCGCCATTGATGAAACACTGAAGAAAACAAACCTGCATACGCTGAAAGCGGGGAATGTTGTAAACCTGGAGCGCTGCATGCAGGCTAACGGCCGCTTCGACGGGCACATTGTGCAAGGCCACGTAGACCAGACCGCTGTTTGCAAATCGGTAGTAGACGAAAACGGTAGCTGGATTTTCACCTTTAAGTATGATGCCTCATTGGGGAATGTTACCGTTGAGAAAGGCTCCATTACTATCAACGGCATCAGCCTGACAGTGGTGAATTCAAAAGAGGATGAGTTCTCAGTTGCCATTATACCTTACACTTACGAACACACCAACCTGTATGAAGTTAAACCCGGTGATACTGTAAACCTTGAGTTTGACATTGTAGGAAAGTATGTGGCGAGGATGCTAGCTAGCAGAGGGCTGATTTAATTTTTGATTACTGGCTCATAATTTCATAGTAACCTTTGTATCCTCAGTCTTACCTGCCTATACTTTTATAGATGCTTTGGCTCGCTCCAAGCCCGCGGGGGCTCGTCCTTTGGCATCGCGCTGTGGTGAGTCCTGCCTTCGGCTCCGCCTGCAGGCTGCCCTTAACGGGCACCGGACACACCAAGGCGCTCAACCCAAGGACTGGAAACAGGTTCGATTGCTGGCTGCTACGGAACTAGAACCAATCTGTATGGACAGGTCGCGATCTGTTCGTGCTATACTTGCAGCTATGTGACTCAAAATTGCAAAGGCAAAGGCCAAGTCCCCTCTCCTTGAGGAGAGGGCTAGGGTGAGGTGAATTGGCAACTACACAGCAACGACCTCAACCAAGTGCACCAAATGACGTGTCACTGTTCGAGCGTTCAGCGAGTTTGACGCGTCTTGATTCTTTTGCATACTTTTCTCATCAAGGAGAAAAGTATGGCCCAGCCGGCGAGGCGAAAGCTGACTAAAAGCGAAGAAGGTTCAAGTATAGAACTGACTTATCTGAAACTATAAAGCCGTATCATCTTTCGCAGGAGAATCTTCTCTACTTTACTATTAACCTATGGTAACTCACACCATAACCACCCCAGATACCTAAACCGCCATTTATATTGGAACGGGTAGTATTAGGCGAGCCAATTGGGCTTCCGTTGCCGTTTTGTTCGCTTTCTATGGTAAACCAGAAGCGGTAATGTTCAAAATCAATGGAGCACCATTTTACAGTAATTGTATCGCCCTTCCCGAAGTAGCTATACTTGTCCATGTCTATATCTTTCTGACCTCTTGGTTCGCCACGGTCCAGCGGATAATCAATGTAATCTGTGCCGTTAATGAATTCATCGGTAAAAACAGAAGCGAGCAGGCCCGGGTAAAATGGTTCGCTGTTGCGTTTGGTAAAGTAACGGGTATTGTTGCCTAAGGTATCAGGATCCCTGAAGCGGTAGTATAATGTAACAAGGCTATCTTCGTCGGCATCAGGGTGCGGTACTGTCCAGAGCGAATCGAGTGGCGAGAGGTTTGGGATGGTGGTGGCAGAAGTTAACACCTTTCCTTCGTGGCTGATGCGCAGTTTATACTTGCCGCCAAGCCTTCCTCTCAAGGCATCAGAAGTATAAATATAGAAATTCCGCTCTTTCAGTATACTTTTACTTAACCCCAACTGCTCCGAAACCAAACGCTTTTGCTCTTCCGTGAAACTGGCAGATGCTATTTCCTGCAATACATAATCCTGACCCTCAGAAGTGACAACCACCTGCGCACCATGCACAAAGGCATCCTCAAAATCAGCATCTGAGAAACTACGGAAAACAGGTACTGAATGCGTTAGCACCACAATAGGCGGGGCATCCTGTTCAATATGTCCTTCAACCACCAGTTGCGCATCGCCCTCTGGCAAATCCAGCGTCAGGTTTTCTTCGCAGCTTGTCAGCAACAGAACGAAAAACAGTAGCAAAAACAGCTTATTTCTCATGGTTAAAAACTAAAATTCCAGGTTACTGATGGCAACGGAAAAGGTATGATGGATACTTTTTTTGCCTGCACTTTCATATCAGAATTATAAGCTTCGCCTTCATTATCAATGTAGTACAGGAACGGATTCCGGCGACCATACACGTTATAGACTGAAAAGGTCCAGCTGGATTTAGCTTTCCAGATTGGTTTCCCTTCTAAGGTGGCAGAGAGATCAAGGCGGTGGAAAGGCTGCATCCGGAAGCTGTTGCGTTCGCCATACTGATAATTTAGATTTCCTTCTATGTAATAACGCCGAACAGGCATGGTGGTAGCCTGTCCTGTACCATACACAAAGCTACTGCCAAAGGTCCAGCGGTCGTTATACTTGTAGGTAACCACCAAAGAGCCATCGTGCCGTCGATCGAAACGTGCCGGAAATTCTTTACCCTGGTTCAGCTCCGGAAACTGCCGGTTGGTGTACGACAAAGTATAGCCAAGCCAGCCCTGCAATGGCCCGTAGTTCTTCCGCAGGAAAAGCTCAATCCCGTACGATTCTCCGGTGCCACTTACAAATTCATACTCCAGGTCGCGGTTTGTAGGGCCGGGCGCGTAGCCCTCTCGGTACTCCAGCTGGTTCTGCATGGTTTTATAGTATACTTCCACAGAGCTTTCGTACTCATTCTTCCGGAAGTTCCTGAAATACCCTAAAGCATACTGCGTGGCACGTTGTGGCTCAACCAAAGCTGAGCTAGGCACCCAAATATCCAACGGTAACGTGGTGTAGGCATTTGATACCAGGTGCAGGTATTGCACCGATTGCGTATAGCCAGCTTTAACCGAAGCATTATCAGTTATTTTATACCGAACCGCAAGCCGTGGCTCCAGCGACTGAAACTCCTTTACACGCTGTCCTTTACTATAGCTGACCGAATCAGAAACCTGTTCTTTCTCATTGTAAGTATACAAACTGAACGGGCCAACCTGCCTGAAATAGCTGCCACGCAAACCCATACTTAGCAGCAACTTGTCGGTCAGTGCCCAGTCATCAGAGAAATAAGCTGCTGCTTCGTGTGCATACTTTTGCCGCACCCGGTTAGTGCCAAATGTTATACCTTCTGTGTTTTCAGCAGAGCCGGTTCGTGGCCTGAGTTTGTGGTGCGTATACTGAAAACCATACTTTAACTGATGCCGGACATTCGGAATAAGGTCAAAATCAGCCTTGAGCGAGTAATCCTGCACGCCGGTTATCAGCACTGTTCTGAAGCCACCAAAATCCCAGTCGAAGTTGAAGTTATAGTTGCTGGTAATGGCAGAGAGGTTAACAAAATGCTTGTCATTGAAAAGGTGGTTCCAGCGGAGGGTGCCCGTGCCATTGCCCCAGTAAAATTTCGAGGTAAAGCGCCCTGAAGAAAGCTTCAGCCTGCCCACATCCCGGCCATAGTAGCCACTCAGGTAGAGCCTGTCTTTAGGTGTTACAGTATAGCTTATCTTGCCGTTAAGGTCATAGAAGTAGTAAGGAATGCCGCCTTGCTCTGTATTTTTCAGAAAAGGATTCAGCAAAGCATCTACATAAGTGCGGCGGGCTGATACTATAAACGATGCCTTTTCTTTAGCTATGGGCCCCTGCACCGACAAACGCGATGAAATTATACCGATACCTCCGTCCACTTTATACTTGCTCATGTCGCCATCTTTCATGGTTACATCCAGCACCGAGGAAAGCCTACCACCATATTGCGCCGGTATATTACCTTTTATAAGCGTAGAGTTACCAATGGCATCGCTGTTGAACACCGACAGGAAATTGAGCAGGTGCCCGGAATTGTATACCACGGCTTCATCCATCTGCACAAGGTTCTGGTCTGCGCCGCCGCCTCGCACATAAAAACCGGTATTGCCCTCGCCACCCGATTTTACACCAGGCAGCAGCTGCACAGTTTTCAGAATATCGGTTTCTCCAAGCAGGGCCGGCAACACTTTTACGGTTTCGATGGGCAGATCAATTTGCCCCATGGCTGGTGTTTCGGTAACAGGAGGCTGTTTTGTTCCGATGATCTCTACTTCCTGCACGCCATAAGCGGAGGCCATCATACGAACGGTAAGTTGCTGGTTCCGGAATAGCTGCACGGGCAATTCCAGCGGATTATAGCCGATGTACTTCGCTACCAAAGTATAGTTGCCGGCGGGTGCCTGAAGTATAAAATTACCGTCAGGTCCGGATACGGTGCCTGCTGCAGGTTTCTCTTTTAACAGTAGGGTAGCACCTGCCAGATATTCACCGGACACGACATCTACCACACGCCCACGCAAAGTATAAGACTGTTGCGCCAGCGCCGGAAAAACCAGCAGAAGTGTAAAGTATAGGAAAGTATAAATTCTCGCTTGCAAAACCTTTGATAGCTGTTCAAGATCAGGTAAAGAACAACAGATTACTGTAAAGGTTTAACGAACAAAGGAGGGGTATTTGTTCAGCCAGATAGTATAAGCAAGCGAACTTAAATAGGCAGTGAAAGCACCTACCAATGCCCCGCCAATTATATCGCCCGGAAAGTGTACGCCCAGGTATATGCGGCTATAGGAAACCACAACGGCCCAGGTAACCAGAACTATCTTAAAAATAAAGTATCGGTCCGAGAGTATCAGGTTGAAGAAAACGGCCAGCGCAAAACTGGTAGACGCATGCGAAGACAAAAAACCGAACTTGCCGCCACAGCCCTGCACAATATTAATCATTTCAGAAAGCTCAGGGTCGTGGCAGGGGCGAAGGCGCTCGAAAGCGGGCTTGAAAATGCCGGAGGCAACAAAATCTGCCAGGCCAATGGCAACTATAGCCATCAGCAGCATAGGTATACTCTGGCGCTTGTAGCGGTAAATAATGTAGATGATCAGCAGCAGGTAAAAAGGAATCCAGACATACTTGTTGGAAGTATAGATCATCATGGTATCCCAGAACGTACTGTGCTGATCGTTCAGGAAAAGAAAAAGCTCTTTATCCAGCTTCTCTACCGCCTCAATCATAATTAAATAACGTTTATCCAGTCAATGTCCTTTTTCAGGTAGTTCAGCGTCTGCTCTTCGGCACTGCCAGGTTCAGGTTTATGATTGTATACCCACGAAGCATGTTGTGGCAAACTCATAAGTATAGATTCGATACGACCTTTTGTAGCCAGCCCGAATTTGGTGCCACGGTCGTAAACAAGGTTAAACTCTACGTAGCGGCCTCTGCGGATAAGCTGCCACTGTTTCTGCTGTTCGTTGTATGGCAGATCGCGGTTCTGGTTGATGATAGAAGTATAAAATGGCGCAAAGGCACGCGCCACATCACGTACAAAGGCAAAGCGCTGCTCTATGGTTATCTCATCGGTAGCCATTAAACGGTCGAAGAAAATGCCGCCTACGCCACGTGTTTCTTCGCGGTGCTCGTTGTAGAAATAATCATCGGCCCACTTCTTAAACTCAGGGTAATAGCTTGGGTGGTGCTTGTCGCATACATCCTTCATAGCCCTGTGGAACTCCTGCGCCTGCTCCAGGTTCACATAAATCGGGGTAAGATCTATACCGCCGCCAAACCATGCCTGTCCGTTACCCGCTTCAAAGTAGCGCACGTTCATGTGTGTGATTGGCACCATCGGGCTGAACGGATGTAACACTACCGATACGCCAGTTGCAAAGTAATTAGGGTCAGGCATTTCCAGCATTTTCAGGAAAGCAGGAGAGAGCTGCCCGTGTACAGCCGAGAAGTTGACGCCGCCTTTTTCAAGCACGTTTCCTTGTTCAATAACACGCGAAATACCTCCGCCGCCTTCGGTATGTTGCCACTCATCTGCCTGGAATTTGGCACCGCCGTCGCAGGTTTCTAGCGCATCAACAAGTTCTCGCTGGAACTGGCGCATAAATGCTTCAACTTCTTCTCTGAACATAGTATCTGTATTATGTTTTAGACGTTAGATGTAAAACTCAAACCTGCTTCCGCAGAAGTACAAAGTATAAGGTTAAATAGAGTTCAGCCGCAAAATTACCGAATAATGGCCGTTCTACCGAACCTTCATCTATATTTTAGAAAGAAGAGGGAATTTCTTAATTTCGGGCAAGACTAAAGTATAAACTATGTCAAAAGAAACGTTGGAGGACTTTAAAGTAGACGTTGCTGTACTTAAAAAAGCCTACCGCCTGATGATAACTGCCAAAACCCTGGCAGACACTTACGAAGAAAATAAAACCATCTGCAGCAAGTATGTGCACAGCACCTCGCGCGGACACGAAGCTATACAACTGGCAGCTGCTTTTCAGCTGAAACATTACGACTATGCTTCGCTTTACTACCGCGACGACTCTATGCTTCTTGGCATAGGCATGCAGCCATACGAGCTTATGTTGCAGTTAATGGCCAAAGCAGATGATCCTTTTTCCGGTGGAAGAACCTACTATGGTCATCCATCCCTGAAGCGCGAAGGCATGCCAGTTATACCTCACCAGAGTTCTGCTACCGGCATGCAGGCTATTCCGGCTACGGGTATGGCACATGGTATAGCTTACCTGGAAGGACAAGGATTACTGAAAGGTGAGGAGAATCCGGTTGTACTTTGCTCGCTGGGCGATGGCTCTGTAACCGAAGGCGAGGTAGCGGAAGCTTTCCAGATGGCTGTACTGAAAGGTTTGCCGATAATTTACCTGGTTCAGGACAACGATTGGGGAATTTCTGCAACAGGTAAGGAAATGCGTGCCATGGATGCTTATGAATATGCAGCCGGTTTTAAAGGTATGGAACGCCTTCGTGTAAACGGTTCTGACTTTGCTGAGTCGTTTGAGGGTATGCGTGTGGCTTTTGATTATGTGCGCAAGGTGCGTAAGCCGGTGCTGGTGCATGCTAAAGTACCTCTGCTGGGCCACCATACTTCTGGTGTGCGCCGTGAGTGGTATCGGGGCCAAAACCTGAACGAGCACAGCGTAAACGACCCGATCCCGAAGTTAAAGCAGACCTTGCTTGACATGGGTATTACACTGGCAGAAGTAGAAGAACTGGAGCAGGAGGCCATACAGACAGTAGCCGATGATTACCAGCGTGCTCTAAATGCACCAAACCCTGATCCGGCTACGTTTGATCAGCATGAATTTGCACCTACACCAGTAACCGAAGAAAAAGGAAACCGCACACCGGCAGGCGCCGAGAAAGCCATTATGGTAGATGCCGCCCTGCACGCTGTAGACGATATACTTCGCACTTATCCTGAGGCTTTATTCTACGGCCAGGATGTAGGAGGTGAGCTGGGTGGCGTTTTCCGTGAGGCCGCTTTACTGGCTAAAAAGTATGGCGATGCCCGCGTGTTCAATACGCCAATTCAGGAAGCTTATATTGTTGGTTCTACGGCAGGAATGTCGGCGGTGGGGGCTAAGGCTATAGTGGAGATTCAGTTTGCCGACTATATCTGGCCGGGAATGAACCAGTTAGTTGAGGAGCTTTCAAAGAGCTGCTACCTGTCTATGGGTAAATTCCCGATTCAGTCTGTAATACGGGTGCCAATTGGTGCTTATGGTGGGGGTGGTCCTTACCATTCTGGCAGTGTGGAGTCTACTTTGCTTACCATACGCGGTATAAAAGTGGTTTACCCAAGCAATGCCGCCGATATGAAAGGCTTGATGAAGGCCGCTTTCTTGGACCCGAACCCGGTAATTATGCTGGAGCACAAAGGCCTGTACTGGTCTAAAGTGCCGGGTACCGAAGATGCCAAAACCGTTGAGCCTGATGAAGATTACATCCTGCCACTGGGTAAAGCCAATATTGTGCAGCAAGCCAGCGAGGAAGAGACCCGCATGGGCAACAGCATGGCTATCATAACTTATGGAATGGGTGTGTATTGGGCTAAAACAGCTTCTAAGCAGTATCCGGGCAGTGTGGAGATAGTTGACCTGCGCACGCTTAACCCGCTGGATTACGAAACAGTGAAAGCATCGGTAGAGCGACACGGAAAGGCACTGGTACTGACTGAAGAACCACTGATGAACTCCTTTGCTGAATCATTGGCTGGAAGATTGTCTAAAGACTGCTTCAAGAAACTGGATGCACCTATTTATACTTTAGGAGCAGCCAACCTGCCGGCTATTCCACTGAACGTAGAGTTGGAAAAGATGATGCTGCCAAACCCAGATAAGGTTGCCGCAATTATCGATGAATTGCTGAATTTCTAGAAGTATAAACAGCACCAAGTATAAACAGAAAGCCCTGCCAGTTTTGGCAGGGCTTTCTGTTTATACTTGGTAAATCCTGCTATGTGAGCTTTACGCCATTAAAA
This sequence comes from uncultured Pontibacter sp., assembly GCA_966250805.1. Classification (GTDB taxonomy): domain Bacteria; phylum Bacteroidota; class Bacteroidia; order Cytophagales; family Hymenobacteraceae; genus Pontibacter. The sequence continues at coordinate 79,772 of CBINIP010000014.1, forward strand.
AGGATAACCTATACCAATATTCAATGCACTTTGGTTCCGGGTTCTTCGGGTAAAAAAATCAGAGAATCTGAAGTCACCCAGTACGAACCTCTCTCCCGGTACCATGGTAGGGTCGTATACTTTGGTGGCAAAATCAAAGCGAAGAATTACTACTGAAAGGTCGAGGCGAAGGCCAAAACCTGTACCAACTGCGAGTTCTTTATAAAACCTATTGAATTTAAAATCGGCTCCAGGTCGGTTTTCGTCTTCATTCAGAAACCACACGTTACCGGCATCTACAAAGAAAGCACCGTTAAGGAATCCGAAAATATTATAACGGTATTCTACGCTACCTTCCAACAATACTTCGCCTGGTTGCTCTGGTTCAAGCACGCTATTATCTCCGTTACTGAAATCTGTTGTATCCCGGAAAGAGCCCGGCCCAAGGCGCCGTGGCTGCCAGGCGCGCACGCTCGATCCGCCACCTGCAAAAAAGTACTTATCGTAAGGCAATACCTCAGATTGTAGTATAGGAGTAGCAACCCCTGCATTTATTCTATACACAAAAAACTGTTTGTTGCCCAGCGGTATGTAGCGCCTGTAATCGGGATTTAGTTTAGCATACTGGAAAGTACGCAGATCTCCGAGCTTTACACTTATACCCAGTTCCTGTGTTAAACCACCAAGCTCAGCCAAGGTCCGGAAGTAGCGGGCATTGCGGGTTTGGGTAAAATCGTTGGTATTATAGATCAGGTTAAAAGACATGAAAGAGAGGAATGAGCTCTCGAAACTCTCCAATAACGATCTGTTACCTAAACTATAGCGCTCTAAATTCTGCTTAAAAATATCTGAAATCGTATCTACCTGCGCAATCTGGAGGTTAACTGGCGAGAGAATGTACTGCAAAACTGGTGGTTGCAATGGCCTTCTTGATTTCTGCCAGATGTAATCCAGAGACACATCATAATTGGTGCGCTTATACTCCTGGCGATCCACATTGGTATAGCCACCATAAATACGTGTACGCGGGTTAAAATCAGAAAGCGCATTGCCATTAAATGGAATCAAGAACCTCGGAAAAGACAGTGCCACATCAGCTCCCAATTCCCGGATCATTACTGTTTTGTTTGGGTCTGTCAGGTTAACCTGGCCTTCCAGACCACCCCGTAAGCCTATATCCAGGTTCTCGGCTCCCTGGAAAACGTTCCGGATGCGGAAATTTATACTTGCAAAAGGACCCGGTCTGCGTTCGGTATAATTTAAACCAAGCTCCGTAGTTTCCTGGTACTTTTTGTTAGGCAGCGCATTTATAAAGGCATTCAGCTTATAGCTATTTGAGTCAGTAGGATCTGCAGAGCGGCTGTAAACAACGTTACTAAATTGAAAAACATCCAGATCGGAGAGTTTACGTTGGGTAGTGGCTGTACGTAACTGGCTGTAACGCGCCCCAGGGTAAATGTCAACTTTTTTATCCAGCACACGCTTCGAGTATTTATGGTCGTAAGCCATATACTTGATTCCTTTATACTCTACAGTGTCGCGTGGGATTCCGAAGCGATCAGCATCGGTTTTAAAGTATACATTATCTATAGTATAAGCGCGGTGTACCGAGTCTTTTTCCGGTTTCTGAATAATGGTACGCATCCTGACAGAGTTATTACCAAAACTGGTGTCAGGTTCGAACTCAATAAAGGCCCGTGCAAAATCATAGTACCCGCGGTTCTTCATGAGCTCGTAAATCCGGTCGCGCTCCTGCGTCAGGATGTCTTCGTCGTAAATATCGCCCACGTTTACCAGCGAGCGCACCGACCGGGCCCGCAGCAAATTAAGCATGGCTGTATCCGGCGCGCTATAGTCCAGCACGGTATAGCGGTAAGGCTGATTTTCGTTGATGTTTATGGTGATGTAAGTTTTCTTGCCTTTATCTGATCGGGTGTAATCAGCTGTGTGCTTAAAGTACCCTTTGGAGTTCAGGTAGATCTTTATCTGATCCATCGTCTCTACCATCAGTAAAGAGTCATAAATAGCAGGCGGTTCGCCCAGCTGCATCACAAAATTACCTTCTTCTCTTTTCTCACGGAGGCGCTCTATGCGGGCATCGATCCTGGTCTGTATTTTCCTGATCTTGGTAGTGTCGGTGCCGGCTTCCTGTATTTTCTGTCGTTTTTTTTCGCCCTGCTTCTTAATGCGCTCATTTATTTTTTCTGGGCTGTAAAATTTTTTACCGAAATAATAAAGCGATAAATAAGGCGTGGAGCCAAGCACTGTACGGTTAGGCTGCTGCTGGTAAAGTGACTGTATGGCAGCCGGATCTATGTTCTTCAGGCCGACCGGTTTTATACTTAGCAGCAGTTGTTCGTCCTCAGCCAATTGGCGCGTAGGCACACATGCTGATATGCTCAGAATTGTAATTACCAGTCCTAATATGTAAAATCGTGATCTCAAACGTATAGCAGCTATGTTGTCAAAAGCAGTTACCAAGTATATAAACTCGTTGCAAGTAAAAAAATACCGCAACCAACACCAAGCCTTTGTGGTTGAGGGAGCCAAAAGTGTGCTGGAATTACTTCATTCACCTGATTTTGAGCTGCAACACCTTTTCGTTACTGAAAATTTTTACAAGGAGCATACACGTATACTTGATAAAGGTTTTGAATATGAAATTGTTACCGAGCAGGAACTTGTAAAAGCCGGCACTTTTGCCAGTAACAACGCTGCTCTTGCTGTAGCAGGTATGCGTAAACTGCCGCCGCTAAAAGTAAGCCCCAAAGATCTTGTAATTGCACTAGACGATATCCGCGACCCAGGTAACTTAGGTACCATACTGCGCATTGCCGACTGGTACGGCATAGATACTGTAATCTGCTCCGAAACCTGCGCCGACTTTTACAACCCTAAGGTTATATCTGCTACAATGGGCTCTTTTACCAGAGTTAAAACCTACTATCTAAACCTGGAAACATGGCTGGCAGAGCATGCGGCAAACTATAAAGTTTACGGGGCATCGCTGGCGGGCGAGAACCTCCATAAAATGAAACTACAACCCGAAGGTATCATAGTGCTTGGCAACGAAGCCAACGGAATTCGACCGGAAGTAGCAGCCCATATAAACCAGCTCATAAAAATACCGGCCTTTGGCAAAGCCGAATCGCTGAACGTGGCAACTGCAACAGCTATAATTATAGATAACTTCCGGAGAGGAGGTGCTTAAAAGAAAAGAGCCCGTTTAGGCGGGCTCTTTTGCATTTCACTTAATCAAACAGCTTTTCTTATACTTTACAACCTGATACCGAAGCTGATCACGTTTGCCTGTGGTCCACGGTTGTCCTTGAACAGGTCGTTCATGTTATATTTCACGAACAGGTCCAGGCCACCATATCCTACTACACCTTCTAAACCATACTGGAAGTCAGAGAGGTTGTAGCTTCCGCGGATCTTATCTTTTTCTGTGCGGTTGTTCTCTTCATACTTCAGTTTAGCGTGGCTGCCCAGGCGGTAACCGGCAAAAGCACCAGCACCTATTTTAAAACCATCCTTGTTGTTTCTAGTTTTAAACTTCAGCATGGCCATCAGCGGTACGTTTACAGCAGAGTGAGTCAGCTTTGATTTATCGTAGTCTACATCAGCTACTCTGCGGAACTGTGTCTGGTCGTCTATGTCTTCGATGATGGTGTTTTTATCGAACATATAGTTATTGAACGAAAACTCCAAGCCAGATATCAGGTAGAAAGGACTTGTTTTACCACCTATCTGCGACTGCAGGTGTGAGTTCAGGCTGATATAGCGGGAGCCAAGCGGTTTCAGGTCTGGTACAAACGCATCGTCATTGGTGTTCAAAAAGTTGTTCAGGCCAAGGTCTACACCAAAGTTGAAGCGAGTGGCTTTGTAAGGTTTTTCGTGTTGTGTAGTATCATTTTCATCGTCATCAGAATGAGTGTTTACATCCACAGTTGTGTTGCCGCCATCTTCTTCGATCTCCACATCAATTTTAAAGTTCTTGTTGATGCGCACCTCGTGCTTTTCTTTTGTAACCCTGCCTTGCTTGTCGGTTTCCTGCACTACAATCGTCACATTCTCGGCTCCGTTGTCGCCACCTTCTTTAAAGGTAACAGTCATTTGCTTGGAGTTCATGTCTTTGCTGGCGTTCTCCATTTTGTCTACCTGCTTCACGTACTGGTTAAGTTCGCGCACCAGCGAGTCTAGGCTATAGTTCTGGAAAGCCTGCAGCTGCTCCATATTTTTAAGGTACAGCACCATTTTAGCGCCGTTAGCCATTTTAACAACGATCGTATCCTGGGTTGAAGGGCGTTCTTTAACGGTAAGACCACTTTTAGCAGACACACCGGTAGCTGCAGCCATGAAAATGGCCATGATGAGTAGTATGCGTTTCATAATTTTGGGAGGTTAGAGATTAATTACTTTAGAAAATTTCTGTTTACCGATTTGGGTTTGCAGAGCAATTTTGTTTGCATTGATGCCGAGCTCAGACAGCTCCACCGGCTCACCGTTGCTCAGGTTGCGCACCTGCTTAAAGATGTTCTTCGCCAGGCGTGCTTTCTTTTCAACTCCGTGCTGTGGTTCGGCTGCCACTGGTTGTACCTGCTGAGGTTCAATTGCGCGCTTGATCACGATCTCAACAGGTTCTGCATTCAGGTTGGCAGCTGTAGTTTTAGCACTGGCAAGAGCTGGTTCATCAGCTGGTTTCAGTTCCGGAGAAACTGCTGCCAGCTCAGGTGCAGTTTTAACAGCGGCTACAGATCTGGCCTTATCTGCTGTGTTGGTTGTTCCGGTTCTTCTTTCTGATGACTTTTTCATGGTGCTCTTAGCTGTTACACTTGCTACTGTTTTTGCTTTAGTAACCCTTTCTGTAACCTTAGATGCAGGAGCTTTTACTTCGGTTGCCTCGGCTTCAAAAACTTTTTCATTTTTTTCTTCGGCCACAGCTATTTCAGCTGGTAATGTCTCCAGGGGCTCAACCATCTCTGGTCTTTCCTGAATCTGCTGCTCATGTGTTTTAACCACAGCTTCGCGTAGCTCAGGTGCATTTGTTCTGATGTTGTAGAACACAATGCCCACTGTAAGCAGCAGCGATAAGGTAGCTGCTATAGAAGAGTACATCCACAGGAAACGTTGCTTACCAGCTTTTGGCTCTTCGGCTGGCGTTATCTGCAACGATGGTTGCTGCGGCGGCATCTCTTCTTCTATGCGTGCCTGCAGGCGGTTCCACAGATCGGCAGGAGGGGTGGGTGCTGCCTTGCCCAGCCGGTCGTTAAATAATTTATCTATTTCTTCAGGTTTCATGGTTCTTTTCCTTTCTTAGCTAGCTATTGCTTCTTGGCCTGTTAGTCGGCGCTGCAACATGGCACGGGCCTTGCTCAGCTGCGATTTAGATGTTCCTTCAGTTATGTTCAGCATATCTGCAATTTCCTTATGCGAGAAGCCTTCAATGGCATACAGGTTAAAAACAGCACGGTAACCGGCTGGCAACGTATGCAACAGCTCCATTAGCTCTCCTTCGGCAAGCTGATGGTCGGCTCCGAAGGTTCCGGCAACCTGCACATGGCTATCTTCTATGGCCATATGCATAGGCTCTTTCTTGCGCAGAAAACCAAGTGCTTCGTTTACCATAATGCGGCGAACCCAGCCTTCAAAACTGCCTTTTGCCTCGAACCTGTCTATGTTCTGGTAAACTTTCATAAACCCGTTCAGCAGTGCTTCCTCAGCATCCATCTGGTTTTTCAGATAACGCATACAGACGCCGTACATAGGCGAAGCAAAGCGCTCATACAGAAACTTCTGTGCTTTACTTTCACCTCGTTGGCATCCCGCTATTAATTCAGCTTCAGTCACGCTATTGTAAAGGTTTTGTCAAATATTAATCTGTTAATAAGGCAATTAATGCAAAGTTTTGAATCGCTTTGAGTGGTAGATGTCAATACCAGGGGCAAAGGTTGCCTGAGGTTCTATAAATTTCTAATATTTTTTTTAATTCCGCTTGCCGGTAACTATAAATTACTGTCTGTCAACTATATTTTATTTTCCAGTTTTAAATTTATTATTGAATAAATTGATTTGAGAGGCATAAATAACGGCTAAACACTATATTTGTAATTATGAGGTTTACGGCGGTTGCTTTTTGCTTATACCTGTTCTGGATGGCTTGCCTGCCATGCACCGATCGTGTATTGGATAGGCACGAGCACCACCCAAACATTGCCGATACAGCTGATACCACCGGAAACTCTGCTTTCCACGACGATACCTGCCCGGTTTTTTGCGGCTGTGGCTGCTGTGCCACTTTTACCATTGCCGTTGAGCCTGAGCTGATCGTATTTCGGTTCTTTATCATCCCTCAAACAAAGCCGCTGATCTATCCTGAACTGGATGTATCGCATGTTGCTTTTTCGTGGTGGCACCCGCCGCGGGCTATAGTTTAATCTGCTTTTCCTGCCTATCAGCCTGCTCTGACTATACCACAAGTATAGCCTCAGCTTCTCATTACCTATTCCGAAAGGCAGCTTATTCTAATTGTTGATTAAAGTAAACTATAGCTAACCATGTTTAAGAAGATTATCGAGTTTTCGATAGACAATAAACTGGTGGTGGGGCTTATGGTGCTGGCATTGGTAATCTGGGGTTCTTTTGCGCTCTCCCGGCTACCCGTCGACGCCGTACCCGACATCACCAATAACCAGGTACAGATTGTAACCTCATCACCTACGCTGGCCGCGCAGGAGGTGGAGCGTTTTATTACCACACCCATAGAAATGTCGCTGGCCAATGTGCCTGATGTAGTGGAAATGCGCTCGGTATCACGTTTTGGCCTTTCCGTTATTACCGTAGTTTTTAAGGAGGAAGTAGACCAATACCTGGCCCGGCAGATGATAACCGAGCGGTTGGGCGAGGCAGAAGAGCTGATACCCGAACAGATGGGAAAGCCGGAACTGGCACCTGTTACAACCGGCCTGGGCGAAATTTACCAGTACGTGCTGGTAAGCAAACCCGACAGCCCTAAGAAGTATAGCCCAACCGACCTCCGCACCATTCAGGACTGGATCGTGCGCCGCCAGTTGCTGGGCACCCCAGGTGTAGCCGATGTGAGCAGTTTCGGTGGCTTCCTGAAAGAGTATGAAGTGGCCCTGAGCCCTGACAAACTCCGAAGTATGAACCTGACAGTTGCCGAAGTGGTGGAGGCGCTGGAACAGAACAACGAGAACACAGGTGCTGCCTACATCGAGAAGAATCAGAATGCTTTCTTTATCCGTGGCCTTGGTCTGGTAAACACGCTGGAAGACATAGAAAAAGTTGTGGTAAGTAACCGCAATGGTGTGCCGGTTCTGGTAAGCGATGTTGCCCAGGTACAATATGGTCATCCGGTGCGTTACGGCGCCCTTACCCGTAATACTGAAGGTGAGGTAGTGGGCGGTATCGTGCTCATGCTGAAAGGCGCGAACTCTTCAGAGGTCATCAAGAATGTGCAGGACAAAGTGGCCAACATTCAGAGCACTTTGCCGGAAGGACTGGCCATTGAAGCTTATCTTGACCGCAGCGAACTGGTAGAAAAAGCTATCAATACTGTGGCTAAAAACCTTATTGAAGGTGGCCTTATTGTGATCTTCGTGCTGGTGCTGTTGCTGGGTAATTTGCGTGCAGGTCTGGTGGTAGCCTCTGTTATTCCGCTTTCCATGTTGTTTGCGCTGGGTATGATGGATCTGTTTGGCGTGTCAGGTAACCTGATGAGCCTGGGTGCTATTGACTTTGGTTTAATCGTGGATGGTGCCGTGATTATAGTGGAAGGTGTGCTGCACTTTATAGTTGTAAAGAATAAGCACCTGCCACTCCGCAAGCTCACGCAGCGCGAAATGGATGAAGAAGTGAAAGGCGCTGCCTCCAACATCATGAACTCTGCCGCTTTTGGTATGCTCATCATCCTGATCGTGTACCTGCCTATTATGGCGCTTGTGGGCATCGAGGGTAAAATGTTTAAGCCGATGGCGCAGACAGTAAGCTTTGCCATACTTGGTGCCTTTATACTTTCCCTCACTTATGTGCCTATGGTCTCTACCTTGCTGCTGAGCAAGAAGACGAAGCATAAGGAGAACATCTCAGATAAGATCATGGCTGCTATCGAGCGTGTATACATGCCGGTGATCCGCTTTGCTTTGCGCAGCCGAAAAATGGTAGTAGGAGCAGCAGTTCTGTTATTTGCTTTCAGCTTGTTTGTGTTCAGCCGTATGGGGGGCGAGTTTTTGCCGGATCTGGAAGAAGGTGACTTTGCCATGGACCTGCGCCTGGTGCCGGGTGCTTCCTTAACACAAACGATTGAAACCACTACCAAAGCCAGCGAGATCCTGCTTAAACAGTTTCCGGAAGTAACCGAAGTGATCGGTAAAATAGGAACAGCCGAGATACCGACAGACCCTATGCCGATTGAGGCGGCTGACGTGATGATACTGCTAAAAGAAAAAGACGAATGGACCAGCGCCAGCAACCGCCAGGAATTGGCTGCCAAAATGAACGAAGCTCTGAAAGTGTTACCGGGAGTAAACTATGGTTTCCAGCAACCTATGCAGCTGCGCTTCAACGAACTGATGACCGGTGCCCGTCAGGACGTTGCCATTAAAATTTACGGAGAAGACTTGGATCAGCTTTCTGAACTGGCTGCACAGGTAGATAAACTGATATCGCCGGTGGCAGGGGTACAGGATGTGTTTGTAGAAGAAGTAACAGGTCTGCCGCAGATAGTAGTGGAGTATAACCGCGCTAAGATGTCGCAGTATGGCTTACAGGTAGCAGATGTAAATACGGTGTTGCGTACGGCTTTTGCCGGTCAGGCTGCCGGCGCAGTTTACGAAGGCGATAAACGTTTTGACCTGGTTGTGCGCATGGAAGGTGGCTCGAGACAGGATTTGCAGGACATCGAAAACCTGTATATCTCGCTTCCGCAAGGTGGTCAGGTGCCGGTACAACAGGTTGCTACTATCCGCTTTGAAGAAGGCCCGATGCAGATATCCCGTGAAGAAGGACGTCGCCGCATAGTGGTTGGCTTTAACGTGCGTGAGCGCGACGTGGAGTCTATCGTTTCTGAAATTCAGGATAAGTTAGGTAAAGAACTCGCTCTGCCGGCTGGTTATTTCATTACCTATGGCGGGCAGTTCGAGAACCTGGTGGCTGCCAAAGATCGTCTTTCTATTGCTGTACCAGCCGCTCTGTTGCTTATACTTTTCCTTTTATACTTAACCTTTAACTCCGTAAAGCAAAGTCTGCTCATTTTCACTGCTATACCTTTATCAGCGATAGGCGGAATTTTTGCGCTCTGGCTGCGTGATATGCCTTTCAGTATTTCGGCTGGAGTAGGCTTTATCGCTTTGTTTGGCGTGGCTGTACTTAACGGTATTGTACTGATCGGGTACTTTAACCAGTTAAAAGAGGAAGGTATGAAAGATGTATACGAGCGCGTAATCAAAGGCACCAGCGTACGTCTGCGGCCAGTTATCATGACAGCTTCTGTGGCTGCACTGGGCTTTCTGCCAATGGCGCTGTCAGGATCTGCCGGTGCCGAAGTACAACGTCCGCTGGCAACAGTTGTGATAGGAGGCTTGTTCACATCTACCTTACTGACACTGGTAGTACTGCCGGTACTCTATTACATTTTCACGTCAAAAGAAAAGCCAACAACTAAAAAATCAGTGCATGAAGCTGTTCCGGCTGCTCTTATACTTTGCCTCATACTTGGCGCAGGAGCAGTGCCAACTGCACAAGCTCAAACAAATCAGCAGCCGCTGAACCTGCAGGAAAGTATAAAGTATGCGAAGGAAAATAACCTCGGCCTGAAAAGTGCAGGTTATGGTTTGGAGCGGGAGCAGGCCATGCGCGGAGCAGCAACCGATCTGCCAAAAACCAACTTCAACTATAGCTGGGGCCAGATCAGCACGGCAAATAAGGATGAGTATATTTCAATTTCACAGCAGTTCGCTTTCCCGACAGTGTACCGGGATCAGGCTAAACTGGCTGACGCTACCATACAGCAGGCCGAAGCCAGAAAACTGGTTGTGGAACGGGAACTGGTGCGCGACGTGAAGCAGGCTTATTATCAGCTGCAATACCAGAACGCTCGCCTGAAACTGTTGCAACAGCAGGATACGCTGTACGGCCGCTTCACCAAAGCTGCTAACGTTCGTTTTAAAACAGGCGAAACAAGTTACCTGGAACAAGCCACTGCCGAAACCAGAAGTCTGGCCCTGCGCACCGAGCTGCAACAGGCACAGGCTGATGTACAGATAGCCAAACGCCGTTTGCAGCAATTACTTCAGGCACAGGAGCCATTGACTTTTGCAGAAGAACAGCTGGATAAGCGCCAGACATCCGTTTTAACCGACACAGCAGGTTCTAACTCTAACCCTTATGCGGCCTACCTGAAGAGCGAACTGCAAATTGCTTCCCGCCATACAAAATTAGAGCAATCGCGTATGCTGCCTGACTTTACAGTAGGTTACTTCAACCAAACCTTTATAGGCGAAACCCCTGCTGAAAACCCGAACCGCATGTATACTTCCGGCGACCGCTTTACTGGCTTTGAGGCAGGTATAGCTTTGCCGCTCTGGTTCGGAGCGCAGAAATCCCGTGTGAAAGCAGCCAAATTGAACGAGGAGGCTGTTAAAAGCCAGGTGACTTACCAGCAGCAGCTTATACTTACCGAACTACAGAACCTGGCGCAGGAACTACAGAAGCATACAACCACGCTCTCATACTTTGAGCAGGGAGCATTGCGTCAGGCAGAGCAGATGACAAAAGCTGCCGAACTGAGCTTCCGCACCGGCGACATCGACTATGTAGAGTATGTGCAGGCCCTGGATCAGGCGTACCAGCTCAAGAGCAATTACCTCAACGCCCTCCGCGACTACAATAAAACTATTATCAGCCTAGAGTTTACAGCAGGAATCGAATAACATGAAACCATCAAACCTAACTATACTTATACTTTGCGGCTTTATCAGCCTGACCTCCTGCACACAGCAGGAGCAAACCGAGCAGTCTCCGGCAGCCACTGCCGAGCCCGTAGCCACCACTTCGCCCGACCTTGTTACTTTCTCTGAACAGCAGCAACAGGTAAGCGGCATCGAACTGGGCAATATCGAAAATAAAAGCCTTTCTGCTCGTGTAGCAGCTAACGGACAACTTGAGCTGCCACCTCATAACAAGGCAAGTATAAACCCTTTAATGGGCGGCGTTGTGAGAAGTATAAATGTGAAAGAAGGCGAGTATGTGCCGAAAGGCAAAGTACTGGCAACTATAGAAAATCCGGAGCTGATAAAGCTTCAGGAGGAGTACCTTACTACCCGCAACCAGCTGGCATACGCTGAGCAGGACTACGAGCGCCAGAACACACTTAATAAGGAGCAGGTAGGATCTCGCAAAAAGTTTGAGCAGGCACAGACCGATGTGCAGGTACAACGTGCCCGCCAGAAAGCACTGGCTACGCACCTTACAACTATGGGCATTTCTCCTAAGCGGGTAGAAGCAGGCCAGATCACGTCTACTGTTGCCATTACAGCACCAATAAGCGGATTTGTAAACGAGATTGCAGTTAATATAGGTACCTATGCGCAGCCGGGCCAGGATATGTTCGAGATTGTAGACAACCACCACCTGCACCTTATCCTGAACGTGTTTGAAAAAGATTTTAGCAAGATGGCAGTAGGGCAGAAGGTGGAGTTTACGATGCCTAATGTTGCCGGAGCGCCTCTTGAAGCTAAAGTATTTTCGTTGGGTAAAGCTTTTGAAGGCGATTCGCGCATGGCAACAGTACACGCCGAGCTTGTGAACAACGAAAACAAGAACCTGCTGCCAGGCATGTACGTGAACGCCCAGATATTGGCCGGGAAGCAGGAACTGCCTGTCTTGCCTGAAGAAGCCGTGGTCCGCTACAAAAGCAAGCACTACATTTTCCTGAAAGATGCACCTACGGCTTTTAGAATGGCTGAAGTTGAGACAGGCGTAACGGAAAATGGCTTTGTAGAAGTAAAGCCGGTTAAACAATTACCGGACAAAGCACAGATCGTAACCAAAGGCTCTTACTTTATACTTGCCGAGAAGATGAAGTCTGAAGTAACGGAAGATTAACCAAGATGCAATAAAAAAGCGAAGGCCCCTCATAAAGAGGAGCCTTCGCAATATTGAATTAAATTCAACTTTTAGCCGTGTTTATATACGGGGCTGTTTTAGCTAAGGTTGCGGAGTTATTACTTTTTCTAAAATTTCCCATGTATTTTTTGCCAGTATCTTCTGGCCTTCCTCGGTAGGGTGCACGCCATCAGCCTGGTTCAGCTTCGGATCACCACCCACTCCATATAGTAAAAACGGGATCAGAGCCACTTTTTTCTCTTCAGCCAGCCTCGTATAAACCTGCTTAAACTCCTCTGTAAAGTTTCGGCCCATACTTGGTGGCATTTGCATACCGGCTAAAACAATTTTCACATCAGGGTTCTTTTCCCTCACCTTATCAATAATAGCACCCAGGTTCTGGTAAGTTTCTGTAGGGTTGATGCCTCGTAAGCCATCATTCGCTCCCAGTTCCAGCACGAAAACATCTACCGGTTGCTTCAAAAGCCAATCAATACGGCTTCTGCCACCAGCCGAAGTCTCTCCGCTTACACCTGCATTTATAACCTTGTAAGGCAGGTTCAGCGAATCAATATAATTCTGGATGATTGCCGGAAAAGCCTGATCAGGCTCTAAGCCATAGCCGGCAGTAAGGCTGTTGCCAAAGAAAAGTATAGTTTGCTTCTCAGTAGATTTTGGTTCGGAGGTGCTGGTTTCAGCAGTTCCTGTATTATCCGTTACCGCAGCAGTATCTGCACTCTCGGTCTGGCTACAACCATAACTGCCTGCCAGCAGCAACAGGGATAGCGCTAAAAACTTGATCTTTTTCACTTTATATTCCTCTGATTTTCTATCTTTATATGAACTGTTAAAACCTATAACGCCTCAATTTAGTTATTTGGTTTTGATGTTGTGCGCCAATAAGTATGTTTTTGAGCGCTTCGGGCATCTTTATACTTCAACAAAAATTATACGCCTTGTGTCTACAATCCTTGAAATAAAAAACCTTAACAAAACCTACAACAGCGGAGACAAGCACCTGACTGTGCTGCATGATGTAAACTTTGCCCTGCAAGCTGGCGATACCTGTTCTATAGTTGGTCCATCGGGTAGCGGTAAAACTACTTTGCTAGGCCTTTGCGCCGGCCTTGACCGTGCCAGTTCCGGCTCGGTTATACTTAACGGCATCAGGCTGGATAACCTGTCGGAGGATGAACGCGCGCAGGTACGCAACCAATACGTCGGCTTTATCTTCCAGAACTTTCAGCTGATACCAACTTTGACTGCACTTGAAAATGTAATGGTGCCGCTGGAGCTACGTGGCGAGCGGAATGTGCAGCACCAGGCTATGGAACTTCTGAAAAGGGTTGGACTGGCAGAACGCTTCGATCACTATCCAACGCAACTTTCAGGAGGTGAGCAGCAGCGCGTATCTATTGCCAGGGCCTTCTCAAACAGGCCAACTATACTTTTTGCAGATGAACCAACAGGTAATTTAGATGAAGAAACAGGCGAGAAAGTTGAAAAATTGCTCTTCGACCTGAACCGCGAGACAGGAACCACCCTAGTACTGGTAACACACGACCTGGAACTGGCCGAGAAAACACAGCGCATTATTCGCATAAAGGGCGGTACCATAGTTTCTGATACAGGTGCTCCCGAAATTGTTGCAGCCCGAGATGTAGAACAATAAACATTTGTCACAGTCAACGGATTCATTTGCTTATTCAGTTATTCAATCATTCAAAATTAAGTTGCTTCTGTGCCCGATACTTTGATACATCCTCAACTAAAACAGAAACTACAGTTGCGCTGGCTCCTGAAAATGGCCTGGCGCGACAGTCGCCGTAATCGCAGCAGGCTGGCTCTGTTTATTTCTTCTATAGTGCTGGGTATTGCTGCGCTGGTGGCCATTAATTCCTTCAGCGACAACCTGAGCACCGATATAGACAAACAAGCAAAATCACTGATAGGGGCTGACCTTGTGGTAATGAGCGGCAAGGAACTAGAGCCTGCCATGGTAAAAGTGATCGATTCTATTGGCGGAGACCGTTCGGATGAGCTGCGCTTTGTGTCGATGGTATACTTTAAAGCTACGCAGGGTACACGCTTGGTGCAGGTAAGAGCTTTGGAAGGCGGCTTTCCGTACTATGGCGCTATTGAAACTGTACCGGAAGAGGCAAGCCGTACCTTTCGCCAGGGCCGCAAAGCGCTGGTAGACCATACGTTGCTGCTTCAGTATAAAACCAAACCCGGCGATTCTATAAAAGTAGGTGACCTTTCATTTGAAATAGTTGGTGCCTTGCATAAAATTCCCGGTCAATCGGCATTAAATGCTACCATTGCACCTGCCGTTTACATACCGCGCCAGTACATAGACCAAACTGGCCTGATGCAGAAAGGCAGCCGTATCAGCCGTTATTTCTATTACAAACTACCTCCAAAAACCGATGCCGATAAACTGGCCAAGAAATTAGAGCCTCGTTTTGAAGAAGCTGGAGTTGATTACGACACCGTTAAAAGCCGCAAAGAAAGTACTGGCCGTGCCTACAGCGATCTTGCCCGGTTCCTGTCGTTGGTTGGGTTTGTAGCCTTGCTGCTGGGTTGTGTGGGGGTGGCTAGTTCTGTGCATGTATACATTAAAGAGAAGCTGGCTACTATAGGCGTGCTGCGGTGCCTGGGCGTGAGCGGTAAACAGGCTTTCCTCATTTACCTCTTCCAGGTTATGGCTATGGGCCTGATAGGTTCAGTAGTAGGAGCTATACTTGGTAACCTGATCCAGCTATACTTGCCGCAATTGTTCAAGTCTTTTCTGCCAGTAGAGGTAACAGTAGCCGTATCGTGGTTTGCAATTGTCGAGGGTATTGCCATAGGTATGATTGTAGCTTTACTGTTTGCGCTACTGCCATTGCTTACAATTCGTAACATTTCCCCTCTGATAACTTTGCGCTCCGGTATAGAGCACCTTACGAAGCAGCAAGACCCGCTGCGGCTTGGCGTATATTTCCTGATTCTGGCGTTTGTACTGCTGTTTGCCCGCATGCAATTGGGCAGTTGGTTACAGGCTCTTTCCTTTACAGGTGGTGTTTTGGTAGCTTTCCTAGTGCTTGCTCTAATTGCCCGCCTGATGATGTGGGTAGTACGCCGCTACTTTCCGGTACATTGGGGCTATGCTTGGCGACAAAGCCTGGCCAACCTGTACAGGCCAAATAACCAGACGCTGCTCTTAACAGTTTCTATTGGTTTAGGTACAACCCTGATAGCTACATTGTTTCTGATGCAGCGCGTGTTGCTTACCGAGGTTGCCATAGCCGGAAGCGAAAGACAGCCAAACCTGGTGCTCTTCGATATTCAGAACGCGCAGAAAGAAAGTGTAGCGCAGCTAACGCGCCAGCAAGGCCTGCCTGTGTTGCAGTTAGTACCAGTGGTTACCATGCGTCTTGAAGAAATCAATGGTTTAACCGGTGCCGATGTGCGCAAAGACACTACCTTAGGTATTTCTGAAAGAGCCTTCACGCGTGAGTTTAGGGTAACCTATCGCGATACACTCATAGATTCTGAAAAAGACGCAGGAGGGACCTGGAAAGGAGTTGTCACCAACTTGTCCAAACCCATACCTATCTCGCTAGAAGCTGATTATGCCGAGCGAATTAAAGTCAAACTTGGCGATACCTTGCTTTTTAATGTACAAGGCGCCATGATGACAACTACCGTTTCACATCTGCGCGAAGTAGAGTGGAACCGCGTACAAAGCAATTTCCTGGTGCTGTTCCCTAAGGGTGTTTTGGAAGAAGCCCCACAATTCCATGTGCTCATGACGCGCACCAAATCAGCAGCAGAATCAGCGCAGTTTCAGCAAACTATGGTGCAGCAGTTTCCTAATGTGTCTTCCATTGATCTTGACCTTATACTTCGCACCCTCGACGATATCATCAGCAAGATCTCGTTTGTTATCCGCTTTATGGCCTTGTTCAGCATCAGTACGGGCTTACTAGTGCTGATCGGGTCTGTAAATATCAGTAAGTTTCAGCGGGTGCAGGAAAGCGTGTTATTGCGCACATTGGGTGCCAACCGAAAGCAAATACTGGCCATCAATGCATTAGAGTATCTGTTCCTGGGAGCTCTTGCAGCCGGAACCGGAATTATACTTTCGATAGGCGCTGCATGGGCACTGGCTGTTTTCAGTTTTGAAGTAAAATTTGTTCCAGATCTTGCGCCACTCGTTTGGGTGTTCTTAGGAATTACGGCTCTAACCGTCTTTATTGGTATGCTTAACAGCAGAGGTATCCTGAACAGACCTCCACTGGAGGTCCTGCGGCGAGAGGTATGATTTGAAGATGAAGAATTCGCAAATGCCTAAAATCAAAAAAGGGATCTCTTGAAAGATCCCTTTTCCAAATGGGCATAGACAACAAATGCCATCTGCTCATTTTATAGTTTTATACGCCACTCGAAAACAAAAGTTATACTATACCTATTAAAATTTAACTTATTAGTAGCTATCAGAAGCCAGCATAACCAGAGTGCAGTGGTGTAGCGTTTCTATATTTGCATCTTCTGCCATCTGCTCCAACTCACGGTTTTCAGTACCCGGGTTAAAGATGATCCGCTTTGGTTTCAGCGAGAGTATATAATCGTACCAGGATGGCTGATTCTGTGGCCCAACATAAAGCGTAACTGTATCTACGTCCTCAACCTTGTGGTCCTTGTCGGTGATTATCTCCAGGCCTTCAACTTCTCCTTTTCTGATGCCAACAGGAACAACTTCGTGCCCGTGCTGCTTTAACCGATGTATGGCTTTATAGGCATAGCGCCCCGGATTGTTAGTGGCACCTAAAACAACAGTCTTTTTCATATTGCTATAAAGTTACGTCTAAAATAAATTATACTTATAAACTCTGTTTTAGGCTACACCGATATGTTTAAACCAATTCTGTACTAGGTACTATGCTGCAGAGCTTTATATTACCCGCTTTACTTTAGCAGCAAGCATTTCGGCACAACGTTCACCGTCCATGGCTGCAGATACAATACCACCCGCATAGCCGGCACCTTCGCCGCATGGGTACAGGTTCTTTATCTGCACGTGCTCAAGCGTATCGCGGTCGCGCGGAATGCGAACAGGAGAGGAGGTACGACTTTCAACACCTATAATCTGGGCATTGTTTGTGAGGTAGCCGCGCATTTTATTGCCAAAAGCTTTAAAACCTTCGCGTAGCCTGTAAGCCATGTCATCAGAGAAAAGCTCGTTCATATCAACTGCGGCAAGTCCGGGCTGGTAAGAAGTTTCCAGTAGCTGGCCACCTACTTTTCCTTGCGTAAAGTCCTGCAACAGTTGGGCAGGAGCTACTTGTGTACCGCCAGCTATAGCACATGCTTTTTGCTCCAGGGCCTGCTGCATGCGTAGTCCTGCCAGTGCGCCATACTTTGCTGTTTCCATATCTTCCAGCTCTATGGCAACTACAATACCAGAGTTAGCAAATTTAGAATCGCGGCGACTTGGTGACATACCGTTAACCACAACCTCGCCTGGTGCAGTGGCCGAAGGAACTATAAAACCGCCAGGGCACATGCAGAACGAGAAAATGCCACGCTGCCTGTTCTTGTAATATGTTTGCTGAACCAGCGCGTAAGAAGAAGCAGGCAAGTATAAGCCACGGTCATCACACTTGTACTGGATGCTGTCAATCAGTTGCTGCTGATGCTCTACACGCACACCCATGGCAAAAGGCTTGGCCTCTATAGTTATACCTTTATCGTGCAAAAGCTCAAAAATATCACGGGCGCTGTGTCCGGTTGCCAGTATAACGCCTTCACCAGTAAACTCCTGGCCATCCTGCGTAACTACGCCACGCATTTCGCCTTGTGTAACTATAAAGTCCGTGACGCGCATATTAAAGTGTACTTCACCACCGGCCTCTCTCACAGCTTCACGAAGTGCTTCAATGATCTTAGGAAGTTTGTTAGTACCGATGTGCGGGTGTGCATCGAAAAGTATATCCGGCGTGGCACCATGCTGAACAAATATCTGAAGAACACGCTGCACATCACCGCGTTTTTTAGAACGGGTATAAAGCTTACCATCAGAGTAAGTACCGGCACCACCTTCGCCAAAGCAGTAGTTAGAATCAGGATTTACAATGTTCTCTTTGTTGATGGCTGCCAGATCACGACGACGGCTACGCACATCTTTTCCGCGCTCAAGCACGATAGGTTTAAGGCCAAGCTCAATGCTGCGCAAAGCAGCAAACAAACCGGCAGGACCCGCACCAACTATAATCACCTTTTTGGCATTACTTACATCAGGATAAGTATAAACAGGTCTGAGTATATCAGAAGGAGGGGTATCCAGGTAAAGATCGGCACGCACACGAAGTAACACACTTCTGCCGCGGGCATCTATAGAGCGCTTAATACGGTGAATGAATTTAACATCTTCCGATTTTAAGGCTGCACTTTTCAGGAGTTCACGCTCCAGTAATTGGTTGTCGTACGCCACTTCAGGCGACAACACCACTTCAATTTCTTTCTTATTCATTTTACAACAGGTAAGGTAGTTAACCTTAAACTTTTAATTTAATTTTGAGTGAGTGAATGAGTGATTGTGTAAATAACAGTATTACTCTCACAATAAAATTTCTTATGCTTAGCTCACTACCAAGTAATGACAGATTTTGTAGCAAAAACATTCAAATTGAATTCATTCATACACTTATTCAAAATTATTAAATATCACCATTCAATACTTTTTCAACCCAACCTTTGCCCCATTCGTTCAGTTCCTGCTCGCTCCATAGCTCCGGGTAGAAAATGCGCTTCTGGAACTTCGGAGGCAGGTACTTCATCCAGTTGGTGCCGCCGGTAGCCGCAATCACTTCCGGGTCGCGCTGCAGGTAACGAACCGCTGATTTGTAGTGCATCAGGGGCCAGTTCACGTTCACGTTGCTGTCCAACTCGCGCATCTGGCGTATCAGTTTAGGATTCTGCTGTGCTTCTTCCGGAAGGCGCTTGTAAACAGACCATACGTTCTTTTGCTCATACTCTTTGGCAAAAGCTATAAGCTGGGCAGTATACTTTTCCTCGAATCGGATAAGCGTAAGCGTTTTAGCTCCCGACGACACCTCTGTGGCGCCTTCTTTCCAGTAAATGCAGCCCATCATTTCTTCCTGCGTACTTTGCAGGCCCAACACTTTGCGTTTCTCTTTATCTACCAAGTTGCGCAGCTCGGTAGAGGCTATCTCTATAAAACGATACTGCACCGATTGGAAACCACTGGCAGGCATAAGCGCCATACGGAACTGCAGAAACTGCTTCGGGTCCATACCGTCTACCATCACATCAAAAGAGTTGATCAGGTTATCGAAGTAGCGGTTTATGCGCTTCAAGCGTTTCAGTAACACATCAGCCGTAATATCTTTATCTTCACCTATTTGTCGGTATTCTTCCAGGCAAAGCTTAAAGTATAGTTCCGTAATCTGGTGGTACATAATAAAGATCTTTTCATCCGGAATGGTAGTGCGCGGATTCTGCAGGCTCAACAGGGTATCCAGGTGAATATAATCCCAGTAATTGATAAAATCAGTGTGGTATAGGCCTTCCAGATAAGCTGCCAGATCCTGACCAAGAGGCACATATTTTTGCTCCAGGCGCTTTAGTTGCTCCAGCACTTCAGGCTTAAAAGCTTGTTCCATGGTTTCCATCTTTTTATAGTTGGTGAGACACTGCAAAATCATCACAAAGTAAGTAAAATCTGCTTTCAGATATAGGTAAATGGCAAATTAAAGCAGGTATACATGCACAAATTGATTGTTCCCGCACCGGTTCAGGCAACCATGGAGGCATAGTTTGCATCATTAACAATTGAATGCCATACCTTTGCCTTAAGCGGGTTTAAGTGGTTGCAATAACAGGGTTGGTAGAATAATTTGCCTCATTTGTCTAAATAAAGGCTTTTTACCTGTAAAAGTCTATGAAAATGCACCAAAATTGCTAAATTTGGTTTTTACGATATTACCCACACTTTATACTTACAATGGCTGAAAAAAGCAGTGTTTTCGATATGATAGGGCCAGTAATGATAGGGCCTTCGAGCTCGCATACGGCTGGCGTGGTGCGCATTGCCCGTGCAGCTATTCGCATACTGGGTGCAGCCCCCGAAGAGGCTGTTATTACTTTTTACAATTCTTTTGCCCGCACCTACGAAGGCCACGGCAGCGACAGGGCTATAGTTGCCGGCTTACTTGATTTTAAAACTGACGATAAACGCATTAAAGAAGCATTTGACCATGCAAAAGAGCGTGGTCTGAAGTATACCTTCAAATCGGTAGGCAATGCATCTACCATGCACCCCAACACCATTAAGCTTAACCTGAAGGCAGGCGACCGCAGCGTGGAAGTAATAGGACAGAGCCGTGGCGGTGGTGTTATCAAAATTGTGGAGGTTGATGGCTTTACGGCTGATTTTTCTGCTAACCTGCATACCCTGATAATTGATGCTGGCGACGTGAAAGGAAGTATAGCTTTCATTGCCTCCGTACTTGCCCACGACGATTGCAACATCGCTACCATGAACGTGTCGCGAAAAGGTCGGAACGAAATGGCGCGCCAGTTTATCGAGATGGACTCAGGTATAAAGCCAATCACGCTGGAGTATCTGAAGCAACTTAGCTGGGTAAAACATGTGGTTTATATACCTAACATAGACCTATAAAGAAAAGCCCTTTAAAACTATGAAGAAAAAGTCTAAAAGCCTGCTGCTTGCGCTTGGCCTGATCATGGCAGGCTCTACTGCAACTATGGCACAGGATCAGGGTGCCGGATCGGATGGAATCTGGTCTTTGGAAGAAGCAATAAATTATGCCAGAGCCAATAACCTGCAGGTAAAACAGAGCAAAGTAAATAGAGAATTAGCCAAAGCAGATCTAAACCAATCTAAGTTCTCGCGGTTGCCAAGTATAAATGGTAGCGCAGACCATACATACAGCTATGGTACTACCCTTAACCAAAACATTGGCGAACTCAGAAACGATCAGTACCGCAGCAACGGTTTCTCACTGAACGCCTCTGTGCCTTTGTTCATGGGCTTTCAGTATACCAACCAGGTAAAACAAAACACGCTGGAGTTACAGGCAGTTGAACAAGACATTTTATCAGCTCAGAATGATATTACCATCCAGCTGATCACTTCTTACCTCAATATCCTGTTTGCGCAGGAACTGATAAAAACTTCTGAACTGCAGCGCAACCTTACACGTCAGCAACTGGAGCGTACTAGAGTTTTATTTAAAGCCGGAAGCGTAGCCGAAAATGCTATACTTGACCTGGAATCTCAGTTAGCTACCGATGAGCTGAACCTGATAAATGCACAGAACCAGCGCGATATTTCGCATCTTCAAATGGTGCAGCTCCTGAATTTGCCTAAGTCAGACAACTTCCAGATAGAAATTCCTGCAATTCCGGAGCCAGACCAGAGCCCGGCTCTTGTAAATGCCACCGATGTATATGAAGTTGCACTACAAACTCTGCCTGCCATTAAAAGTGTAGACTTAAGGGTTTTAAGCGCTGGCAAAGGTGTTGACATAGCACGGGGCAGCTATTTCCCAAGGCTATCCTTGAATGGCGGGATGAACACCTTCTACAATACAGACAGCAAACTTCTGGACACTGATACTCAGCCTATAATAACTGGTTACAGTCCGGAAACATTTGGTTTCTATGATAATGAAGGCCGGGAGGCATTCACTTTGTATGTGCCACAGATCACGCGCGCTACCAAAGACTATCCTTTTGCAGATCAGTTTAACAACAACCTGGGTAAGCAGTTCGGCTTTTCGCTTCAGGTGCCGATATTTAACGGGTTACAGGCTCGCTCTAACGTAGAACGCGCAAAACTGCAACAGCAAACCGCCCAGATAAACGCAGCCAATGCCCGTAATAACTTAAGACAAACTATAGAACAGGCTTATGTAGATGCGCTGGCAGCCCAACGTAAGTATGTTGCGGCCAAAGATCAGGTTACAGCTGCAGAAAAGAACTTCCGCAACGCTGAATTAAGGCTGAACAATGGCGTCATTAATACAGTTGATTTCAACGTTATTGCAAATACGTACCGTTCTGCTCAGTCTAGCTTAATTCAGGCTAAATACGAGTATACTTTCAAGTTAAAAGTGCTGGATTTCTACCAAGGCAAAGACCTATCTTTCTAATTCACCCATGGCAACTAAAAAATCAAAAAAGCTAATACCCACCCTTATTATTCTACTTGTTGTTCTGCTGGGCGGCCTGCTGGCAGCTAAAAAGTTCGGCTGGATAGGCAAGGAAGAAGGAACAGAAGTGGTACTGGCAAAGGCTAAAAAAGATGAAATCGTTGAAAAAGTTAGTGCTTCAGGTAAGATTCAACCTGAAACCGAAGTAAAAATAAGCCCTGACGTATCCGGCGAGATCATCGAACTGAACGTGGAGGAAGGCGATAGCGTGGTAAAAGGCCAGTTGCTTATCCGTATCCGCCCTGATAATTACCAATCGTTTGTTGATGCGCAACAGGCTGCTGTAAATGCTGCTCGCGCTAATCTGGCACAGGCTAAAGCAAGACTTGCACAGGCACAGGCTAACAACGTACAGGTGAGCCAGAACTATGAGCGCAACAAAAAGCTTTTCGATCAGAAAGTGATTTCCGAAGCAGAGTTCCAGCAAATACAGGCTACTTACCAGTCAGGAAGACAGGAAATTGAGTCGCTGCGCCAAAGCGTTCGTGCCTCTGAGTATAATGTTCAGAACGCGCAGGCATCACTTAAAGAAGCCCGCGAGAACCTGAACAAAACTACTATTTATGCACCGGTTAGTGGTATTGTATCTAAACTAAATGTTGAGCGTGGTGAGCGTGTGGTAGGTACATCACAGATGGCCGGTACAGAGATACTGCGTATTGCCAACCTGAACAACATGGAGGTTCGTGTAAATGTGAACGAGAATGACATTATCCGTGTAGGTCTTGGCGACTCTGTTATAGTTGAGGTTGACTCTTATACCAGCAAAGATGAGAAGTTTAAAGGTATAGTTACGGCCATTGCCAACACAGCTAAAGATGCTGCCAGCTTAGAAGCCGTAACTGAGTTCGAAGTACGCATCCGCTTACTCAACGAGTCATACAGCCACCTAGCCAAGTATAACAAACGACCGCTGCGCCCAGGCATGACAGCCTCTGTAGACATCATTACAGAGCGCAAAGGCAATGTTCTATCAGTACCTTTATCAGCGGTAACAACACGTTCTAACGAAAACGCAGCTGCTAAGAAGGATAAAGAAAGCGCCGAAAAAGAAGAAAATGCTTCACAGCCGGAAAAACCTGCAGCCCCTGCAAAAGTAGACGAAGTTGTTTTTGCTTATGATAAGGCTACAAACACAGTAAAGGCTGTTAAAGTAAAAACCGGCATCAGCGACTTCGATAACATCGAGATCCTGAGCGGATTAAAAGAAGGTCAGGAAGTAGTTTCCGGTCCGTTCAGAGCCGTTTCTAATACCCTGAAAGATGGTGCCAAAGTAGCCGTGAAAGACGCTAAATCATTAGACAAATCGGCCATAGCCTCCGAAACAACACAAGATTAAGAATAGCTTACAAAATTGGAAAAAATAGCAGTAATAGGAGGAGGCAGCTGGGCAACGGCCCTTGTTAAAATTCTTTCCGAAAATCGTTCTCAGGTACACTGGTGGATGCGTAGCGCCAATGATGTGCAGCATCTTATAAATTACCGGCACAACCCCCGCTACCTGAGTGGCGTGCAGTTCGACCTGAATTATGTTAAGCCTTCTACAGACCTGAAAGCTGTAGTGGCCGCTGCTGATTGGATTATACTTGCTGTGCCGGCAGCTTTTATACAGGAAGCCCTTGCTGATCTGCCTGCAGATGCTTTTAAAGATAAAGTGGTAGTTTCGGCCATAAAAGGCATGATACCAAAGCAGAACATACTGGTAACTGATTACATGGAACAGCACTACCTTGTTCCAAACTCTCACCAGTTGGTTATTGCCGGCCCATGCCACGCCGAAGAAGTTGCGCTGGAGAAGCAATCTTATTTAACTATAGGCTCTCATAACCTGGTCACTGCCGAGCGTTTTTGCGAGCTACTGCGCAACCGCTACGTAAAAGCCAACCCGCTAGAGGACCTGGATGGTATAGAGTACTGCGCCGTAATGAAGAACATTATAGCGCTGGCCTGTGGTATAGCCCGCGGCCTGAATTATGGCGATAACTTTCAGGCAGTGATGGTATCGAACGCCATGTTTGAAATAGAGCGTTTTCTGGAGGCCGTAATGCCAAAGCACCGTGCACTAAACGGCTCTGCCTACCTGGGAGACCTGCTTGTTACAGCTTACTCACAATTCAGCCGCAACCGCACATTTGGTAACATGATCGGGCATGGCTATACTGTAAAATCAGCTCAGATTGAGATGAACATGGTGGCCGAAGGCTATTATGCGGTGCAAAGTATTTACGAGCTAAACAAAAAACTGAAAGTTGATATGCCCATCACCACCGCCGTATACCTGATTTTATATGAGCGTATTTCTCCGGCAGTTGAGTTCGAGATCTTAAAGGATAAGTTTAAGTAAGAAAACAAAGTATAAACTAATAGAGGCGCACTTTTACAAGGTGCGCCTCTATTAGTTTATACTTCCTGTGTATGCTCCAGTGTCTGGTAAACGTTATCGCCCATAGCACGGTAAATAGCAACAACTACAATGCCACTTGCCAGCATAAAAGAAAGTATAGCTATAAAAGGTATAAACTCTTTTACCATCATGAACTCGATGCCCTGTAAGTGAAACATCAGCAGCACAACCATGGTCATTATCAAACCCATCAGGCCTAAAATAAAAGCACGGTGCAGAGAGCGTGGAGGTAACCTGTCGATCAGGGTCTGGCTTTTTAAATGCCAGTGCAGCGGCAGCACCTGTTTTGTCTTAAGGCCATAGCGCGTAAGTTTTGTAGTTATCCAGCCCAGTACAGCACCTTGTAAAAAACCTGTCAGTAATACATGTAAGGCTATTCCGGATGGCCCCCAAAGCGGGACAGTTGCTGTGTTGCGCCACAACAGCCAGGTAATGGCCATGTTAAGGAGCATACTTGCTATGGCAAGTAAGGGCGTTATGGTAAGTATAAATTTATAATTAAGTCTTAAAGGCATAGCTGTAACAGTGGTTCAACTATACTTTTACTTACTTAAATAAATTCCGGATGCTTTTGAGTATAATTTATATTCAATCAGGTACTTATAGCAATCACTAATCCTTTCAAAAAAGCAGCTTTATCTAATTTATACTTCATGATAGCGTGAAAGCGTGCAGACAAGGCTATTTTAACTAATTTAACAGCATGAAGCAGCACTACCTCCAGATAGATATAGCAAAAGGCATGGCTATAGTGGCTGTTTTGCTGCTGCACTCGCTCCCAAAAGCTACCCTGATCAATTCCTATGCTATTTACCACATCTGGCAGGCTGTTCCGGTTTTTATGGTGATCATGGGCCTGAACTTAGGTTTATCTTCCTCAGGCAAGCAGGTTGAATTCAAGGATCTATACACACGCAACTATTTCCGGAAAAAGGCCTCACGCATTCTGCAGCCGTTCCTGCTCATATTTATACTTTCGCTTGTGCTGGGCTTGCTGTGGTTAGCTGTTACAGGAGAAAATAAATTTACTTTCAGTCAGTACACACTGGTAGGAGTTTTGCCTTTGTCGGGAAGGGGTAATTACTTTATCACACTTTTGCTGCAGTCTGTTCTGCTGCTTCCCCTGATCGGATATTGGCTGAATAAAAAGCCCATTTTCACAAGTATAGTTTTAATTCTGGCCGAGGTAGCATTCCTGTTGCTAAGTAAGAACATCCGGTTTTTTGATACAGAGGATTATTTATATGATGCAGCTTTCCCAAGGTATTTTTCAGCTATTGCGCTGGGCTACTGGCTCAGCAAGCTTATAAAACATAAATCTCTGCCGCAACTTATACTTCTGTTTTTGCTGGCAATTGTAAGTATGGTTTACCTGTACCTGCAGGTATACCAGAACATCAGGCTTCCTTACCTCAGGGCTGAATGGCAAACCCAGAACCTGCTGGCATTTGCTTATGCCGGCCTGCTGATACTGCTTATCTTTTGGCTATTTCCGAACAAATCTGAAAATAAGTTATTGCAACTGCTCGGTGTGCTAGGCAAGGCGTCTTATCATATCTTCCTGGTGCAGGTAATTTACTTTGGCATTTTTACAACGCCACAACCTGTCTGGCAGTGCCTGATCTTATGCATCCTGTTTGGCTGGTTGTTTTATAAGTATGAAGCTATACTTGCATCACCGATCGTTAAATCCAACAAGGTCAATTGTTAATAAAAATACTTAATGGTGATACGTGTAACCTGCGCCCTGATAGAACAGCATGGCAAAGTGCTTGTAACACAGCGAAGCGAGCGCATGTCGCAGCCTTTGCTATGGGAATTTCCGGGTGGTAAAATAGAGCCCGACGAAACCGAAGTATCATGCCTGGTACGCGAGATCAGGGAAGAGCTTGGAATCACTATTCAACCACAGCAGCGCCTTACTCCGGTAGTACATGACTATGGCACAAAACAGGTAGAATTGATTCCGTTCATATGTAGTTACCAGGGCGGTGAAATTATACTTGCTGAGCATAAAGATTACAGTTGGGTTACACCTTCAGAGCTTACAAAGTATACCTGGTGCCCACCCGATGAGCCCATTGTGCAGGAATACCTCCGCTTGAAAGTATAAACCCTGCCTGCTGTTTTTCCGTGGGATGAATTAGCCGTACCTTTGTACTTATGGAATTACCTCTTTCATTTGCACAGCGCATGCAGCAACTACTGGGGCCTGAGTATGAGGCTTTCGAAACAGCTTTGCAGCAGGCGCCACCCGTCAGCATTCGGGTAAATAACCAGAAAATGCAGCCACCTGCACAACTGCAGCAGGTGCCGTGGTCTGAAACAGGCTATTATTTGCCGGTGCGCCCCTTATTTACGCTAGACCCTACTTTGCATGCCGGTGGCTATTATGTGCAGGAAGCAAGCTCGATGTTCCTGGAGCAGGCATTAAAACAGGCCGTTGATCTTTCGGAGCCGTTGCAGGTACTTGACCTTTGTGGTGCCCCGGGCGGAAAATCTACACACATTGCAAGCCTGATCTCGGAAGACAGCCTATTAGTATCGAATGAAGTAATACGCAGTCGTGCTTCTATACTTGCCGAGAACATTACCAAGTGGGGCAGTGGCAATGTACTGGTTACCAACAACGATCCGCGCGATTTCAGTAAACTTACCTCTTTTTTTGATGTAATGGTGGTTGATGCCCCGTGCAGTGGCGAAGGTATGTTCCGTAAAGATGCCGGTGCCGTGCAGGAGTGGTCGGAGGAAAATGTGAAGCTTTGCGCCCAGCGCCAGCAACGTATTTTAATGGATGTTTGGGGAGCGCTGAAACCGGGAGGTATACTTGTATACAGCACCTGCACCTGGAACGAAGCCGAAAACGAACAGAATATGGTCTGGCTTGCTGATCAGGAACAGGCTGAAAGTATAAAAATAAATTTCGACCCGGCTTGGGGCGTGGTAAAAACCAACCTGTCCGGAATAGAAGGATACCGCTTTTACCCACACCGCGTGCAGGGTGAGGGCTTTTTTATGGCTGTAATCAGAAAAACAGGAGGCGAGGAGGCGACTTATACTTCAGGCAAAAAGAAGAAGTATAAACTAACACCTGCGGGCAAAAAAGAAAAAGCACTGGTACAGGACTGGCTAATTGAAACTGAAAAGTTTGAGTGGTTGCAACATAACGAGGTGATCTCGGCTATACCTGCCGCTATTTTCGAAGCTGCTGATGAAGTATACCAGAAACTTTACGTAGTATACGCCGGCACCGAAGTGGCCGAGGTAAACGGTAAAAAAATAAAACCACTGCAAGGTCTAGCCCTTTCCAGGCACCTCAATAAAAGTGCTTTTGAAACTGTTGACCTTGAACTGGAGCAAGCCCTGAAATATCTGCGCAAAGAGGATATAAGCTTAGGTGGCAACGGCAGTAACTGGGTACTGCTACAATATAATGATCTGCCATTAGGATGGGCCAAACAGATTGGCAACCGCCTGAACAACTACTACCCGAAAGAATGGCGCATACGCATGGAGCTGCCGCAACCTTTCAAACCTGAAGAGATATTTACGCTTTAGAGATAATACCTCGAACTCCCTGTATCCCCAAAGTACAGGGAGTTTTGCTTTAGGCACTTTCGGTAATTGTAAACGTTCTGCATTTTTCGCGTAGAAGCAATGCTTAGCCTGACATAAATTCCGCATGAAAAAAACTGTGCCTGCCCGAGTTCTAAAGTATACTTTCCTGCTGCTCTTCCTGTTCACGCAGCTTATTACAGTTCAGGCGCAGCTTCGGCCTGCTGAGGAGTTAGGAGAGTTATTTCAGGAAGTACAGCTAAATGCCTTATTTCCTGATTCTAAAACTTTCCCTGATTGTATCCCCAAATCATCGCCCGAAGCTATACTTCAGGCTTACAACCAGGCAAAGAACCAGCCGGACTTCAACTTAAAAGCATTTGTACTCCAGCATTTCGAACTGCCTCCCGATATCGCTACCAATTTCAGTTCAGACACCTCAGCAGCCTTAGAAGAACATATAGAAAGGCTCTGGCCTGTTCTTACCCGACAGCCACGCACCGAAAACAGCTCGCTTATACCTTTACCCAATGCTTACATTGTTCCCGGAGGGCGATTTCGCGAGATTTATTACTGGGACAGCTACTTTACTATGCTAGGCCTGCAGCAGAGCGGTGATACAGCCATTATCAGAAGTATGGTTGATAATTTCACGCATCTGATTAACACCATCGGCCACATTCCGAACGGAAACCGAAGCTATTATGTGAGCCGCTCTCAGCCTCCTTTTTACGCTTTAATGGTGCGGATCCTAGCGCAGGAGCATGGCGATAAAGAGCTTCTGAAGTATGCTCCTGCACTGCAGAAAGAGTATGAGTTCTGGATGAATGGTGCTGATAAATTAAGTGCTGCTAATCCGGCTTTCAGGCGTGTGGTTCGTCTGCCAGATGGCAGCATCCTGAACCGCTATTGGGATGATAATCCTTCGCCAAGACCGGAATCTTATAAAGAAGATGTGAAGCTGGTACACCTGTCGGGCAGAAACCCTGAAGAAGTATACCGACACATAAAGGCTGCCGCAGAATCTGGCTGGGATTTCAGCAGCCGCTGGTTCGCTGATGGCAAATCGCTGCAGACCATTCATACTACCGATATCATTCCTGTTGACCTGAATGCTTTACTATATCACCTGGAGATTACCTTGGCCGAGGCTGCACAGCTTAACGGAGACAAAAGCACCAACCGCAAGTATAAACAAAAAGCCAAAGCCCGGAAAAAAGCGCTGCTAAAGTATAGCTGGAGTAAGAGCGACAAATTCTTCCTGGATTATGATTTTGTTAAAGGCACTACCACCAATGCCAGAACACTGGCAGCCGTTTACCCTTTATACTTCTGCATGGCTAAGCGCAAACAAGCCAAAGCTGTGGCACAGCAACTGGAAAAGGAATTTTTAAAACCTGGGGGTCTGAGCACAACCTTACAAGATACCGGCGAACAATGGGACGCTCCAAATGGTTGGGCGCCTTTACAATGTATGAGCATTCAAGCTCTCCGCAACTATGGTCATCATGCTTTAGCCGATACAGTAGCTGTGCGTTGGGTTAGCTTAAACCATAACGTTTACAAGCAGACCGGCAAGCTGATGGAAAAGTATAACGTAGCAGAACTTGGCCTGAAAGCAGGAGGAGGTGAATATCCTTTACAGGATGGTTTCGGCTGGACGAATGGCGTGTTATTAAGATTGCTCAATACTGTACCTGCACTTCAGAAGTATAAAACAGAAAAAGCCGAAGAAGCTATCAAATAAACTACTTCGGCTTTCACTAATTTTCAGTTAAACCTTACTCTACAAACAGTACCAGACCTTTCAGATACTCACCTTCCGGGTGGAAGATAGAGATAGGGTGATCTGCAGGCTGAGAAAGGTGGTGCATGATCTTGATATTGCGACCAGCCTCAATAGCAGCTGCCATAACCGTGTTGTTGAACAGGTACTTGTCTACAACCTGCGAGCAGGAGAAAGTAAACAGGATGCCTCCCGGCTTTATTTTACGCATAGCCTCGGCATTAAGTCGCTTGTAACCCATCAGGGCATTGTGGCGCACGTTCTGGCTCTTGGCAAAAGCAGGAGGGTCAAGTATGATTACATCATAGCGGTCTTCTTTGCCACGCAAAAACTCAAACGTATCTATAGCAAATGCTTCGTGCTTTTCCGGAGCCTGGCTTAGGGCAGCGTTACGTTCTGTTAGTTCGATCGCTTTTTTAGAGCTATCTACTGAGTGCACTTCTTTAGCGCCTGCGTTAAGCGAGTAAACCGAGAACCCCCCAGTATAACAGAAAGTATTCAGCACTGATTTGTCTTTCACGTACTGCGCCAGCAAAGAGCGGTTCTCACGTTGGTCAATAAAGAAACCAGTTTTCTGGCCGCTTTCCCAGTCTACAAAGAACTGGTTCTCGTTTTCGGTAACTATAGTTCCGGTAGATGATTCGCCGAACAGGTAGCCATTCTGAACTCCGGCAGCAGCTTTCTGCGGCAGCGATTCAGCACTTTTATCATAAATAGCTTTCAAAGTGCCTCCGTATACTTCCTGCAAAGCTTTGGCAACTTCGTGGCGTGCATTGTGCATACCCAAAGAGTGTGCCTGCAACACAGCCGTATCTTTGTAAACATCCACTATAAGGCCAGGAACACCATCGCCTTCGGCATAAAGTAAACGGTAAACATCGGTGTGGGCATTGCCGATAAGGCCAACCTGCACGCGGTAATCGTATGCCTGCTGTACTTTGTTCTTCCAGAAATTGTAATCAGGTTCTACCTGCTCAAAAGAGAAGATGCGCACGGCAATAGAGCCGGGAGCGTAGTGGCCCATGCCCAGAAATTCGCGCTGCTTCGAGTATACTTCCACCACATCGCCTTCGGCAGGCTCGCCTTCAACTTTACGGATAGCACCAGAAAAAACCCAAGGGTGAAAACGCTTCAGCGAGTGCTCTTTGCCCGCTGCCAGGTATAATTTTGCTGTTATGTTCATCAAATAAATAGCAGAAGTAAAAGCTCCTGCAAAACGTTATAAATTAGTATCAAGGTAAGGAGCCAGGTGCAAGTATAGTTTCTGCACAGGCAAACCTACCACGTTAAAATAAGATCCTTCAATCTTCTCGATCCCGATCATACCGATCCATTCCTGAATGCCATAGGCACCGGCTTTATCGAAAGGTTTGTATTGTGTGATGTAGTAATGTATTTCTGCATCGGTCAGTTCCTTAAAGTATACTTTGGTTACATCATGGAAAACAGATTTGCTCTCACGGGTTGCTACGCACACACCAGTTATCACTTCATGAATTGTGCCGGATAAAGCTCTCAACATGACAGCAGCCTCATCATAATCAGCTGGTTTGTTCAGGATACTATCGCCCAGGCAAACAATGGTATCAGCTGTTATAAGTATTTCATCCTGAAGATCATCCCGGTAATTATCCGCTTTATGAGATGCCAGGTATTCGGCAACTTCTTCTCGCTGCAGGTGCTCCGGAAAATCTTCGTGTACTTCTTTCACACGCACCTCAAACTGCAGCCCAAGTCCGGCAAGCAGTTCTTTACGGCGTGGAGAGTTAGAGGCAAGCAGCAGTGGCCGAGATAAATTCATCTTCTTTGATTGAGCTAAATAAAAATCCGCAGATAACTTTCGGGTAAAAGAAGGTAGACTTCTGAGGCATGATAGCACCGCTGTAGCACACGCGCTTCACTTGTTCCATTGAAACTTCATTGGTAATAAGTGCCAGACGGGCCTGCCCAGAATCTACCTGACTGATGCAGGCTGTAAAATTACGCTCGTAGCTCAGGCCTTTGTAGTCGCGCTGCTGCTGGCGGTAAATACCCAGTACTTTCTCGAACACAAAGTAATGCATCACGGTCAGGTCCAGGTCTTTTACTTCCTGCGGAAAATTCCAGTCTATCTGCGGGTGCACTTCAGGCTTCAGGCGCAGCTTATACGCATTACCTGATAAGTATAAACCAAAGGCCCAAGGCTTGCCCACAATCACCTCATTAAGCTCAAAAGGATCTTCTTTGGGAGTGATTACAAAGTATGGCTCCAGCTTTTCCAGGAACTCCTCGTCTGTCATGTCAATATGCGTCAGCACACGGTGCGTTGGCAAAATGCGCAGGTCATCGGATTCGGAATTGGTCAGATACATCAGGTGATAATTCCATGGTTCGTTACCGGTGTGGTCCGGGTGCAAAGCCATCATTTTTTTGCGGTACTCCAGAGAGCCTTCGTAGCGGTGGTGGCCATCTGCCAGCAGAACCTGGCGGTCGCGCAGGGTATCTATAAAAAGCTTTATCACATCACGGTCATGGATCACGGCAAGCACATCACGCACACCCTGGTAATCTTCTGTTTCGTAGATCGGCGATTTTATACTTTCATCCATGTAGCGCTCCAGCAGGTGCTCCGGGTCGGTGTAGAGGCCGTGAGTTGCACTGGAGTTCAGTAATGTTTTCTCAAGCAGCTCGATGCGGTCGTTAACAGCACTGGGTATGGTGTTCTCGTGGCGCAATAGTACACGCTCGCTCCAGTCGTAAGCTTTAATATGGCAGATAAATCCTTTGCGGCAATACTCTTTATCGCTGCCGGTAAGCCTGAAATACTGGTAATACACATAAATGCCCGGCAGCGGATCCTGTGTCAGGATGCCTTTATCTTTCCAATCTTCCAGAAGGCTGGCAGCCTGCTGGGCTGGTTGCGGGCCACGCGGCACCGATAAATGTATACTGTTAAAACTGTTGCGGTATAAGGCCTCGCGCTGCTTAGCAGAAACCACATCAAACAAAGGAGAAGTAAGCTCCTCTATGTTATGATCCAGTTGCTCGCTGTAGCGCCAGGCTTTAATAGGTAATATTTCGGCCATCAAATAAGATGTTATAGTTCTAAGAATAGGATAGGAGAGAATCAGGGTGCCAGGCGCTTGCAGTGCCAGATGTTGCTGGTCATCTCATACAATATGCGGTCGTGCAGGCGGCTAGGGCGGCCCTGCCAAAACTCTATACTATCCGGCACCAACTGGAAACCTCCCCAATGCGGTGGCCTTGGTATCTGTTTCAAGCCCTCGAACTGTTGCTTATACTTTAGCTCGGCTTCTTCAAGGTCTGCGCGGCTGGTAATAGGCTGGCTTTGCGGCGATGCCCACGCCCCGATCTGGCTTTCAACTGGGCGGCTATGGAAATAGTTATCTGAAACCTGGGCAGGCACCTGTGCTACTTTTCCCTGCACGCGTACCTGTCGCTCCAGTTCGGGCCAGAAGAAAGTAAGTGCTGCAAACGGGTTCTGAGCCAGTGCGCGGCCTTTGCGGCTGTTATAGTTGGTAAAGAAAGTAAAGCCATCTTCCGCCACATTTTTTAACAGCACCACGCGCGCATCCGGCCGGCCTTCTTCATTTACCGTAGACAATACCATGGCAGTAGGCTCATTTACTTCGGATTGTATAGCTTCCTGCAGCCAGAGTTTAAACTGTTCAATCGGATCCTGGGCAACAGAATCTTCTGTTAAAGCCTGCCGGGAGTAGTTTTTCCGGATATCAGCAATGTTGTGTGTTAGCGACATGGTATCTTAGGATTTGGCCAAAATTATAAAATATTCTGCTGTAGGTAAATTAAATTATACTTGCAGCTGCCTTAACAGAACAAAGTATAGCGGTTGCAGTATTCTAAGAAAATGGTTAATTTGTAGCAAGATAGCCTATAACGTTACCATATTGGCTGCATTTCGTAGTAGTTAAAGGAGTCTGCAAAACCTATGCCTGCAGGCGATTAATCTATTTTATACGAACCCAAACTTAGCAGATGGAAGAAGGAAGGTTGACAAAGCCGCAGAGCGGAAGTATACTTATATCGGAGCCATACCTCGGTGACCCCAATTTTGAGCGAACCGTAGTACTCCTTTGCAGCCATGATAGCGACGAAGGCTCTTTCGGGCTGGTACTCAACCGCATGTCTAATCTCAAGCTGTCTGATGTAATTGACCTTTACAATGATTCTTTTGACATGGTTTTAGGCATTGGAGGCCCTGTGCAGTATAACACGCTGCATTATGTGCACCGGTTGCCGCAGCTGGCACAAGCTGTTAAACTAAGCGAGGATGTGTACTGGGGCGGTGATTTCGAGATGCTGCGAACTATGATCGGTTCTGGTATTGTTTCAACATCAGATATAAAATTCTTTTTAGGCTACTCCGGCTGGACCCCTGGCCAACTGGAAGAGGAGATAGACAAAAATGTTTGGATTGTAAATAACAATGCTGCAAATAAATTATTTAATTTGGAGGCAGATACCCTTTGGCGCAACATTTTACGCCAGATGGGAGGCAAGTATAAGGTGCTGGCTAACTACCCCGTAGACCCTCGCCTGAACTAAACCGTCCTTACGTTGTACCTAATCAAGAAGACATGACAACCGAAAATAAAGAAATGGACACTACCGGAGCTGAGGCTAACAAGCCTGAGAATAGGAACGAGGTAAAGCCTGCAACACAGGGGCAGGAACAAACGCCTCAGAGTATACTGGATCAGCGTTTGTCTGAAATCAATTCTAAAAACCAGCAGGAAGTACCTAAAGAGGAACAGCCTGAAATTATGCCTGAGCTGAAATCTGACCAGGAGGCAACCGACGCTGAAAGCAGAACAGAAGTTTTTGCAGATGCACAGGTTAATGTAGAAGAACCTGCTACTGAAGAGGCTCCGAAGCTTTTTGCACCTGATCCGTCCATAGCTGCGCCAGCTGATGTTACTTCCGTTGCACCTCCTGCGCATCCAACGGGTACACCAACGCCTGTTGAACATCACGAAGAAGAAGAGATTGAAGAGGAAGATACTACTGATTACAGCCAGTTATCTCTTGAAGAACTCCGTCAGCAGCTCAGCAAAGTACTTAAAAGCACCGATGCGCGTAAGCGCCATAAAGCTATAAATGAAATTCACCGCCAGTACGACCTTAAATTCCAGGCCGAGAAAGCCGAGGCGCTGGAGCGCTTTAAACAGGAAGGCGGTACCGAAGAAGATTTTGATTACCATGCACCTGCCGAGCATCAGGACCTGGAGAAACTATTAGCTGCCTACCGCGATGCACGCCACCAGGAGCGCCAGCAAACCGAAGAACAGCGCCAGCGAAACCTGGAACGCAAACGCGAACTGCTGAACAGGCTGCGTGAACTGGTAGAATCTGCCGAAACAAAAAATAGCAACGACGAGCTTAAAAAGCTTCAGTCTGAGTGGAAAGCTATTGGCCAGGTACCAGCCGGCGAGGCGCAAACGCTCTGGGATTCGTACCACGCCCTGCTCGATATTTTCTACAATAACCGCAGTATTTTCTTTGAGCTGAAGGAACTTGACCGCAAGCGTAACCTGGATGCCAAACTACAGCTGATTGAACGTGCCGAGGCATTGCAGCATGAGCCATCTATTAACAAAGCGCTGCAGGAACTACGGCATCTGCATGAAGAATGGAAAAACATTGGCCCGGTACCTAACGACCAGCGCGATGTAATCTGGGACCGCTTTATACAGGCATCGGAGAGAGTGCATGAACACCGCAGAGCTTACCAGGAAGAGCGCAAGACGCTTGAAATGGCTAACCTTACTACAAAACGTGCCCTGCTGGAGCGCCTGCAAACCTTCCAAAGCTTTAACACCGACCGCATAAACGAGTGGCGCGATAAAACCGACGAAATTCAGAAGCTGAAAGAAGAATGGGATGCTGCCGGCCTGGTACCGAAAGAGTATGCCGAAGAGATAAACAAAACTTTCTGGAGCAACTATAAAGCTTTCTTCCAGCACAAAAACCAGTTTTTTAAAGGACTTGACGAGCAGAAAATGCAGAACCTGCGCCTTAAAACGGAACTATGCGAAGAAGCCGAAAGACTGAAAGACAGCAACGACTGGAATACGACCAAAGAAAAACTGATTCAGCTTCAGAAGAGATGGAAAACCATAGGTCGTGTACCGGATAAATACTCTGACAAAATCTGGCAGCGCTTCCGTAGCGCCTGCAACGAGTTCTTCGACCGCAAACAGGCACACGAGCAGCAGAAAGGGGCAGAGCTGGAAAAACTTTCTTCTGAGAAGATGGAGCTTTGCGATCGTATTTCAGAGAAGCTGGCACAACCAAATGCAACAGGCTCTATAGCTGAGTATGAAGATTTTCTGGCGCAGTGGCGTGCCCTTGATCAGAACAACAGGCGATCCAGCCCTAAAGTGGAGGAGAAGTTTGTTACGCTGCTGGAGCATTACCTGGAGCGTGTACCTGAGCTGAGCTATGAAGACCGCACGGAAATGCTGGTAAAACTACAGGTAGACCGCCTGAAGCACAGCCCGGATGCAGCTCATAAACTACAGCAGCGCGAGCAAACCGTGCGCCGCGAAATTGCCCAGCTCCAGAACGACATCCAGACGCTGAAGACAAACATCGAGTTTTTCTCACGCTCTAAAAACGCCGAAATGTTGCGTGAGGAGTATGAAGGACGCATTGCAGATGCCCAAAAACGCATTGATGTTCTAAACCGGCAGCTACGTGCTTTCAGGAGCTAAAAAATTTTATATCTGAGTTTCAAAACATTATCTAAAGCTTTAAAAAAAGTTTTAGCAGGTGTTTGCAGATTAAAAATTAGAATATACCTTTGCATCGCTTTAGAACGATAGAGCAACACAAAAAAGAGTAAGCCTCCATAGCTCAGCTGGTAGAGCAACTGACTTGTAATCAGTAGGTCGTTGGTTCGATTCCGACTGGGGGCTCTCCTTAACAAAAAGCAAATGTTTGTACTGCACCTGCTTTTACAATAACAAAAGTACAAGCCTCCATAGCTCAGCTGGTAGAGCAACTGACTTGTAATCAGTAGGTCGTTGGTTCGATTCCGACTGGGGGCTCACTCCGAAAAGCCTTAAGAGAAATCTTAAGGCTTTTTTGTTTTTCAGGCCACTCTAAGTACAAAATCAAATTTCCAGTATTCTGCTAACCATACTTTAACCAACAGCCTTACTTCAGCAGACCTATACTTAATGTTGCTATACCTGCTTTGCTACCTGAAAGTATAAAATGCCCACAGAAACAGCTTTCAGGGACAGCAGTGTAACCATATAGCGTTGTCACTATGGTTTTATCAAGTATAATCCTTTATTTTGAGTCATTGATCATAAAGGTACTACCTAACGCTATGCAATTAGTAGAAGTAACAACACCCGAACTGGCAAAAGATTTTCTGATGGCACAGGTTCAGCTCTACAAGAACGACCCAAACTACATCAGGCCACTCGATAAAGATATTAACGCTGTATTTGACCCCGCTAAAAACAAGCTCCTCCGCGATGGAGAGGCTGTGCGTTGGGTTCTGAAAGATGATCAGGGAAAACTTATAGGCCGTGTAGCTGCATTCATCAATAAGAAAACAGTTAATGCTGCTGATCAGCCTACAGGTGGTATGGGCTTTTTTGACTGCATCAACAACCAGGAGGCTGCCAATATACTTTTAGATGCCTGTAAAAACTGGCTACAGGCACGGGGTATGGAGGCTATGGATGGCCCGATAAACTTAGGTGACCGCGACAAATGGTGGGGCCTGCTGATCGACGGTTTTTACCCGCCAAACTATGGCATGCACTACAACTATCCATACTACCAGCAACTGCTCGAGAACTATGGATTTCAATTATACTTTAACCAGTATACTTACTACAGAAAAGTAGACGATCCGCTTCCTCAGAAGTACCACGAAAAGGCAGTACGCATTCTGGCAGACCCGGCTTACAATTTCAGGCACATGGATAAAAAGAACCTGGAGAAGTATACAGAGGATTTCAGAACGGTTTATAACAAAGGCTGGGCTAAGCATGAAGGCGTAAAACCAATGAGCGAGGCTCAGGCAAAAAATATTATGCGAACACTAAAGCCTATCATAGATGAGCGCCTTATGTGGTTCGCTTACTATAACAATGACGCTGTTGGTTTCTTTATTGCCATACCTGAATTGAATATGCTTTTCAAGTACGTTAATGGCAAAATGGACCTTTGGGGCAAGCTGAAATTTATCTACCACCGCTGGAGAGGGGCCTGTACCACCATGTACGGCATTGTATTTGGTATAACACCGGAACACCAAAGCAAAGGCGTTGAGGCTGCCATGATTGTAGAAGCTGGCAAAGTAGTTCAAAGCAATCCAAGTATACCTTACAAGGATCTGCAGATGAACTGGATAGGCGATTTTAACCCTAAAATGATGCACCTGGTAGAGCAGATCGGCGGCCGTATCTATAAAACGCATGCCACCTTCCGTTACCTTTTCGACAGAACAAAAGAGTTTAAGCGCATGCCTATCATTAAGTAACCAGGTATAAATCAGGCGAAACCTTTGGCTCTGTACTTTGCTTATAGTATGGAGCCAAAGGTTTTGTTGTAAATTTGTGTTATGGATTCTTTAACTCAAATAGTGCTGGGCGCATCGGTGGGTGAGGCCGTTTGTGGTCGTAAAATCGGGAATAAAGCTTTGTTATGGGGAGCTATTGCCGGCACTATACCTGACCTGGACATACTGCTGAACCCGTGGCTGGACATGGTAGAACAGCTGAGTTTCCATAGGTCTGTAACACATTCTTTTTTGTTTGCAGTTGTGATGTCGCCTATACTTGGGTGGCTGCTCCGGAGGCTGTACAAAAACCAAACGGCTAGTGTGCGCGACTGGACATTATTGTTTTTCCTGGGCTTTACCACCCATGCCATACTGGATAGTTTTACCACCTGGGGAACACAGCTTTTCTGGCCATTCAGCAACTATGGCGTAGCCTTTTATAATGTCTTTGTCGTAGATCCGCTTTATACTGTTCCGTTTTTGGGCTTTGTAGGCGCAGCTGCATTTTATAGTTCTGCCAATCGCAAACGAACTATACTTAACTACACCGGCTTAATCATCAGTTCTTTATATATAGTTTTTTCATTTGTAGCCAAGAGCAGAGCCGATGCCGCCTTTGAGCACAGCCTGCGTAAGCAGGGGATAAACTATACTTCCTTCATCAGCAAACCTACACCCATGAACACATTACTTTGGGCTGTAACTGCTGAAGATGAAAACGGCTATTACACAGGCTTTTATTCTTTGCTGGATAAGGAGGAAAGTATAAAGTATGACTTTGATGCACGCAACAAGCACCTGTTAAAACCATACCTGCACGAGCCCAAAATGCAGCGACTACTGCAAATTACCAAAGGCTATTATACTGTAGAAAAAGCTGACACAGGCATTTACATTAATGATTTGCGTTTTGGGCAATTTGACGGCTGGCGCAAAGGCGGCGGGCGCTATGTTTTTGTTTACCATGTATGGCAGGACGAAAACAAAAAGCTGCACTTCAGGGAAATAAATTACCGGCCCAAACCCGATAAAACATA
The DNA here is from genome assembly GCA_966250805.1 of uncultured Pontibacter sp. GTDB lineage: Bacteria > Bacteroidota > Bacteroidia > Cytophagales > Hymenobacteraceae > Pontibacter. The sequence continues at coordinate 119,445 of CBINIP010000014.1, forward strand.
CTTTCATACGTACTTAAACCGTATTGCCGGGAATAAAGATTAAAAATAAAAGCACCTCTGGAGGTGCTTTTATTTTGTCAATCATTTACAGACTCTCGTAGAAAAGCAGGGTCTTTAACCAGCCATCTTCGGTACCGGCATCAATTTTTTCCTTCGCCATAAACGCCTGTACTTTCTGCTGCTCATTCTCCAGCGCCTTCAGCAACGATTTCTTGTTTAGTTTAACTTTGGCTACACTTTTGTCAGATTTTACCAGGTAGTATACATTTTCTGTCAGCAACTCGTCGTGCGTACGGCCAGCGCTGTAACCGCCTTTGTAATCTGCCTTCAGCATCGATTTTGCAGGGCTTAACAGCAGCTTTGTTTTATTCCCCTCGTGCAACACAGCATTAAATCTTTCACCCGCTTTTTTATCCAGCACAGCCAGCTCAGGTAAACGTTTAAAAGTATACTTTTTAAGTCCCAGGCTATCCTGAAGTATAAAATGGTCGATGCTGTTTGCATTCAGTTCCATCACAGTTCCGTCAGCTTTTTTGTATAGCAGGTTGTTATCATAAACATTATACTTTAGGGCTACTTTTTCATACTTCAGGTTTGAGTTTATGACTAGGGTTGCTGTACCCCAGCCTTCTAAAAAGAAAGGCGAGCCCTTGATGCCTGAGTACCTGTTATCATATGTCCTTACATGGCCATGAACCTTGCCTGAAGCCAAGTCGTCAAGATTTCGTTGAGCTTCCAAGCCACTGGGTGTGCTGGTCTGGGCATTTGCAAAATAAACGGGAGCAGCAAACGTAAGCATTGTACAAAGGGCTAATTTCAGGTTCATCAGGAGTATTGGGTTTAGCTATTTTAAGGATTTAAAATAATACCTAATTTAAAGCTTTATTTAAATATAGGAGAAAATAGTTACATATTAATTTGCACTAAAATACAATACTCGAAACATAACATGAACACACAGCAAAACAGATGGTCGCTTACCGGACTCAAAGCAGTAGTAACAGGGGGCTCTAAAGGTATAGGTGAAGCCGTTGTAAAGGAATTTTTAGCGCTGGGTGCCGAGGTATTGGCAGTAGCCCGAAAAGAAGCCGACTTACAGCAACTCCTGCAGCAGCATCCGGAAGGGTTAAGCATACTGGCAGCCGATGTAAGCACCACGGAAGGCAGAGCAGCTTTGGTAGTGGCAGTACAGCAGAAATGGGACCGCCTGGATGTGCTGGTAAACAATGTGGGCACTAACATCCGCAAACCTGCCACAGCTTATACGACAGAGGAGTACGATTTTATACTTAATACCAACCTTCGTTCAGCATTTGAGCTTTGCCGCCTACTGCATCCTATGCTGGTAAAATCAGAGCAAGGCAACATTATCAATGTCACGTCGGTGGCCGGCCTTATACATGTGCGCACAGGCGCCGTTTATGGCATGACAAAAGCAGCCCTGGTACAACTTACGCGTAACCTGGCAGTTGAATGGGCAGAGTTTAACATTCGGGTAAATGCAGTTGCTCCATGGTACATCAGCACGCCGCTGGCCGAGACAGTACTGCAGAATCCTGAGTTTTATAACAATGTTATCAGCCGCACACCTATGCGCAAAATAGGTAAGCCCGAAGACGTGGCAGCAGCCGTTGCTTTCCTTTGTATGCCGGCATCTGCCTACACCACAGGCCAGTGCCTTGCCATAGATGGCGGCTTTACTATAAACGGATTTCACCCGATGTAAAAATGTGCAATTTCAGGCCCTTTTACAAGTATAAAGTATGGGTGTAAATGCTGGTTTTTTAGAGTAAAAATGCGTACTTTTGTATGATTAGGCAATAAGAGGAGCTTTGTGAAAAGCTCCTCTTATTTAACAAAAATTGCATGGCCCTTCAAAGATCTCTTTTGCTACTGAGCCTGTTTCTGCTCTCCCTTGGAATGTACTCCTGTAAACCTCGTTGCCCTATTTATTCCTGCCAGGTACGCATGCTGCACCGCCACGGCGAACAGGAGTTCAGAGGTGTGCCGGTTTACAAGAAACAGAACATGAAAATGGGAGAGAAGATGCCCAGACAAACAGGGGAGAAAGCTGACCGCCACAACGATAAAAGCAGGAATAAACAGTAGTAGCTTAGGCTGTGAAGGCTTTTTTGCATAACTTGCCTACTATATAGTAAATAACATATTTTATTACATATTAGACCTTAAACATGATAGAAGGCGAACGAATAATACCGATAAACATTGAGGACGAAATGCGAGGCGCATACATCGACTACTCAATGTCTGTTATCATTTCCAGAGCCTTACCCGATGTGAGAGATGGCCTTAAGCCTGTGCACCGCCGCGTGCTTTACGGTATGTCTGAACTGGGGGTATCTTATAACAAATCGTATAAAAAATCTGCCCGTATCGTAGGTGAGGTACTTGGTAAGTACCACCCGCACGGCGACGCTTCTGTTTACGATACCATGGTACGTATGGCCCAGGAGTGGTCGTTGCGCTACCCTCTGGTAGATGGCCAGGGTAACTATGGCTCTATAGACGGCGACTCACCGGCAGCTATGCGTTACACCGAAGCCCGCCTGAAGCGAATTGCCGATGAGCTGCTGGCAGATCTGGATAAGAATACAGTAGATTTTGTACCAAACTTTGACGATTCACTGAAGGAGCCTTCAGTGATGCCGGCCAAATTCCCGAACCTGCTGGTGAACGGTACTTCTGGTATCGCAGTAGGTATGGCAACTAACATGGCACCGCATAACCTGACAGAGGTAGTGAATGGTACCATTGCTTACATCGATAACCGCGATATTACAATAGCGGAGCTGATGAACTACATCAAAGCTCCAGATTTCCCGACAGGTGGTATCATCTATGGTTATGACGGCGTTAAGTCAGCATTTGAAACAGGCCGTGGGCGTGTGCTGATGCGCGGACGTGCTATTTTCGAGACAACTCCATCAGGTAAGGAGCAGATTATCGTTACGGAGATCCCGTACATGGTAAACAAGGCTTCGATGATCGAAAAAACAGCTGCCCTGATCAACGAGAAGAAGATCGAAGGTATAGCCGACCTGCGCGATGAGTCTGACCGTGATGGTTTGCGCATTGTGTATGACCTGAAGCGTGATGCTATTCCGAATGTTGTACTTAACAACCTGTATAAGTATACGCAGCTACAGTCTTCGTTTGGTGTAAACAACGTGGCACTTGTAAAAGGCCGTCCAATGACACTGAACCTGAAAGAGCTAATCCACTACTTTGTCGAGCACAGACACGAAGTAGTAGTTCGCAGAACGCAGTTTGAACTGGATGAAGCCAGAAAGCGTGCCCACATTCTGGAAGGTTTACTCATTGCCCTGGATAACCTGGATGAAGTAATTAACCTGATCCGTTCTTCGCGTGATCCGGAGATTGCCCGTACCGGCTTAATGGAGCGTTTCAATCTGAGTGAAATTCAGGCCCGTGCTATTCTGGATATGCGTCTGCAGCGATTGACTGGTCTTGAGCGTGATAAGATACAGGCAGAATACCAGGAGATCATGAAACTGATCGATTATCTAACATCTGTACTGAACGACGAAGGACTGCGCATGCAGATCATCAAAGACGAGCTTACAGAGATCAGAGAGCGATACGGCGATGAGCGTCGTACCAGCATCGAAGCATCTACAGGCGATATATCTTACGAAGACATGATACCTGAAGAGAACATGGTAATTACCATTTCTCATGAAGGTTATATCAAGCGTACATCCCTGAGCGAGTACCGCAGCCAGAGCCGCGGTGGCATAGGCTCCAGAGGTGTGGCAGCTTCTAAAGAAAGTGACTTTACTGAGCACCTGTTTATCGCCAGCACGCACCACCACATGTTGTTCTTCACAGAATTTGGTAAAGTGTTCTGGCTGAAAGTATACGAAATACCTGAAGGAGGGAAGACTACCAAAGGACGTGCTATCCAGAACCTGATCAACATAGAGAAGGAAGACAAGGTACGTGCTGTTATAAATGTACACGACCTGAAAAACCAGGATTTTGTACTGAACCATAACCTGGTATTCTGCACCGAGCAAGGTACTATTAAGAAAACTGTACTGGAGTCTTATTCTCGTCCGCGCACAAACGGTATTAACGCTATCACCATTAACGAAGGCGACAGACTACTGGACGTGCAGATGACAAACGGCAACAGCGAGATTGTAATTGCGCTGGAGTCGGGTAGGGCTATCAGATTTAATGAGAACCAGGTGCGCCTGATGGGCCGTAATGCTGCCGGTGTGCGTGGCGTAACCCTTGCCGGACCAGACGACAGAGTTGTTGGTATGGTTTGTGTAGAGAATGAAAATACTGAACTGCTGGTAGTATCAGAAAATGGCTTCGGTAAGCGTTCTGTACTAGACGAGTACCGCATTACCAACCGTGGCGGTAAAGGCGTTAAAACCCTTAACGTTACAGAAAAAACCGGTAAACTGGTAGCCATAAAGGGTGTTGTTGATTCTGACGACTTGATGATCATTAACCGTTCAGGTATCACGATCAGGTTGCGTGTTGCCGATATCAGAGTAATTGGCAGAGCCACGCAGGGTGTGAGACTGATAAAACTGAATGAAGGCGATCAGATATCGTCTGTGGCTAAGGTAGAGATGGAAAATGAAGAAGAAGTTCTTCTGCTCGAATCAGAACTGAAGCCTGAAGATGTACTGCAGCCGGATGATATGATTGACCCGGAAACTACTGAGCAGGTTTAGTAGTATAAAACTGGAATTTTATTTCACTTTACAAACGTTTAATTAATAAACACAAACCTTTTCTTAGAACAAGTATGAAGAAAGTACTTTTGACAGCCTTGGCCGCCGCAAGCATTTCGGTTGCTTCAGCTCAGAACTCAGCCGTTAATAGTGCGGTTCTAAACCATAAAAATGGTACTTTAGACAAAGCACAGGCTGATATCAATAAGGCTATAGAGCACCCAAAAACAAAAGAAAAAGCCAAAACTTGGTTCTATCGTGGCGTGATCTATCAGGACATGATCGGCAACCCGATCTATGGTAAGAATACTGATGATAAAACTCCTGAAATTGTATTAGAGTCGTTCAACAAAACTGTTGAGATCGATGGCAAAAACGGTGAGTTTGGTAAGCAGGTACCAGAGCGCCTTAACATGCTATACGGACAGGTGCTGAACCAGGCGGTTGAATTCCACAACAGCCAGAACTGGGACCAGGCTATTGCTAAGTATGACCTTGCATCAAGAGTAAACCCAACTGACACTACAGCAGTACTTTATGCTGCTTATGCTTCAGCTGCAAAGCAGGATTACCCTGGCGCTATCAAATATTATGATAAGCTGATAGGCATGGGCCACAAAACTGAAGATGTTTACAAAGCAAAAGTACAGTTGCTTCAGACTACAGAAGCTAAGGACGAAGAAGTTCTGAACACACTTGCAGCCGGCCTTAAAGAGCACCCGAACAGCGTGTACCTGATGCAGGAAGAGCTGAAGTACTACCTGAAAAACGATCGTGCTGACGAAGCTATGGCTAAATTAGATCAGGCAATTGCTGCTGATCCTAAAAATGCAAGCCTTTATGCAGTAAAAGGAAACCTGCAGGAGCGTAAGAAAGACATTGATGGTGCTTATGCCAGCTACAAAAAAGCAATTGAGGTAGATCCAAACAACTTTGATGCATACTACAACCTTGGTGTATTGGAGTACAACAAAGGCAGCGAGTTCAACAACAAAGCTGCTAAAATGGACTATGCAACTTACCAGAAAAAAGGTAAAGGCTTAGAAGCACAGGCAAAGAAACATTATGAAGCATCATTGCCATACTTCGAGAAAGCGCTTGCAGTTCAGCCAAACGACCAGAGCACATTGCAAAACCTACAGCGCGTTTACATGCGCCTGGGCCGCAAGACAGATGCTGATCGTGTTGCAAAACAGATCAAGCAGTAATTACTGAACATCAGATAAATAATAAAAAAGGGAGGTTATAATAACCTTCCTTTTTTATTCAGCGTTGGTCTGCAGTTGCGCAATGAAAAAAGTGAGTTTTAATAAGCAGGGTAAAACCAGATAAACCTGCATCTAATGGTCAATCTATATATTACTTAACATAATATAAATTATAAGACTGATTATATACGAGGATAATTATCTCTATAATAAGTGTCACTGATAATATACTTTATGTTAAATAACATCAACTTTAAACTAATCGTGCTATATGTCTTAATGGATACACTATCTGTCGCTATTACATATCATTAAGCCTAACCAAACTGTCGTACATTCGGATTTCAGGTGTAGTTAAAGTATATTGAAATTGAACAAATAACTAGCCTATGAAATGCCCTGCTTGTAACGAAACGCTCTTAATGAGCGATAAAAACGGAGTTGAAATCGATTATTGCCCCAAATGCCGCGGAATCTGGTTAGATCGCGGTGAACTGGAAAAGATCATGGAACGTTCCGGTGAACATTATTCTAAAAAGGAAAATTACGAATCAGATTATAAACGATACGGTTACGACAAGTATGGACGCGAAAATAAGCATCCACATAAAAAGAAAGAATCGTTTTTAAGCGACTTATTTGACTTTTAAAGTATAAAAGAACCCTGTACGCATTGTATAGGGTCTTTTATACTTTAGTCTTAGCAGTTACCATTTATTTATCTTAGCAGGCAACCTTTTCCTTGGTTATCTTAGTTATTAAAACCATTTACAAGTATAGTCTTAACATCTCTAATGGAAAAGTTTACCTGTTTCTCTGAAGAACCTCTCTCCTTTTAACTATGGCAAAAACTATACATGTTGGCCTGATCGGATTTGGAATGGCTGGCAGGCTTTTTCATGCGCCGTTTATTACAGCTGTAGCTGGTTTAAACCTGAGAAAGATCAAAGCGAACCGGCCGGAAAGTATAAACTATGCAAAGCAACATTACCCTGATGCTGTTGTAGTTGCAACTGAGCAGGAAATTTTCGAAGATGCGACAATTGACCTGATTGTAATAGCTACAGCAAACCCGACACATTATACTTTAGCCAAAGCCGCCTTGCAAGCTGGAAAACATGTTTTGGTAGATAAACCATTCACTATAACAAGTGCCGAGGCTGATGAATTGATCTCTTTAGCTAAAGAAAAGCAAAAGATACTTACCGTATACCAGAACCGCCGCTGGGACAGCGATTTTAAAACTATCCGAAAAGTTCTTGATGCCAATCTGTTAGGTAATATTGTAGAATACGAGGCGCATTTCGACCGCTTCCGTATCGAAATAAAACCGGATACCTGGAAAGAAGAAAATTTACCCGGCGCAGGTATACTATACGACCTGGGCACACACCTGATCGATCAGGCATTGGTGCTGTTCGGTGAGCCACTGGAAGTATACGCCGATATCCGGACACAGCGCCAAAACTCTAAAATCCCTGATTATTTTGAAGTTATACTTTGCTATAGCACCGTTAAAGTTATACTAAAAGCAGGTATGCTCGTGCGCGAAACAGGCCCTCATTTTATACTTCATGGCGACAAGGGTTCTTTTGTGAAATATGGCATGGATGTACAGGAGGCCGCTCTTAAAACAGGCTCCTTCCCTACCTCTACTCCTAACTGGGGCGCCGAGCCAGAGAGCCAATGGGGAGTATTGAGTACCGAGATTAACGGAGTAGCTTTCAGAGGTAAAATAGCCAGCGAAACCGGCAACTACAGCGGTGTATACCAGAATATTTATAAGGCTATACTTGGCCAGGAAGAACTCGAGGTTAAACCGGAGCAAGCCCGCAACACCATCCGCATCATTGAAATTGCCATGCAAAGCAGCCGGGAAAAAAGAAGTATAAAGTATAGCTAGTTTCTTCCTTATTAACATAATATCATTATCCTAAATCACTCCCTTACGTTGTTTATTTACCTCTTGAAGGTTGGTTAACCACTATACATTTGGTTTTTAAGCATTAATCCCTACTCCTTTCAGTATTTTTCCTGCATCCTACTTAATTACCAGAACCGTAAAAACTGAGGCTAAACATCTATAGCTGAAGGACAAAGACTTTATTGAGGAGCAGGTGCATGAAAAAAGAAGAAATATTTTTAGGAGACTGGCAGCGTATACTTATCGGCAATGCACCCTGGGAATTTATGTTGGAAGTATTCTTACGGACGCTGGTTATTTATTTGATATTGCTGGTTGTGCTCCGCTTCCTGGGTAAACGCATGAGCGCACAGTTAACCATAATGGAAATGGCAGTGATGATTACGCTGGGGGCAATTATTTCTGTGCCAATGCAGCTACCAGACCGGGGATTACTGCCAAGTATAGTAGTTCTACTTTGTACGCTTCTGTTTCAGCGGGGTCTGGGCTTATTATCCTTCAAGTATAAAAATATAGAGCTGAAAACACAGGGTAAAATGGCCCTTCTGGTGGCTGATGGCTGCCTGATGCTTGACCAGATGGAAAAGGAAAAGACCTCTCGCGAGCAGGTGTTTGCCCAGTTAAGGTGTAAAAACGTGCAGCAACTAGGCCAGGTAAAAAGATTATACCTGGAAGCATGCGGCTATTTCAGTTTGTATAAAAACGAAAATCCATCTCCTGGCCTGAGTATTTTGCCCATGCAAGATCAAAGCTTGCTGAAGGCGCAACCCTCTCGCAATGGCCACTATGCCTGCCAAAACTGCGGCAAAGTAGAAAAGAGCGAATCAAAACCCTCGTTCTCATGCCACCGTTGCGGCTCCAGCACCTGGATTAAAGCTCTTGATACAGTGCCTGAACCGCATTCAAAGTTTACTTACAGTATAATTGAGAAGTAGCGCTTTCAGATAACACATTTCTTAACAATATTATAATAAGTCAGCTATGAAACCGGAAGAGATTCAAATCACTGATTACATGCGCATACTTCTGGGAGAAGTTCCATCAAGCTTTTTAATAGAAGCAGCTTTTCGTATATTCTTTGTTTACCTAATATTGCTGGTTTCAATGCGCCTTATGGGCAAGCGTATGGCATCTACACTTAGCAGCAGCGAACTTGCCGGGCTGGTATCGCTGGCGGCGGCTGTTGGCGTTCCAATGTTGGCTCCGGACCGCGGCATGTTACCTCCGGTTATTATAGCGCTTATAGTTGTGGGCGTACATCGTATTATGTCCTACTATGCTTATAAAAGCAGCAAATTTGAGAATGTAGCTTTAGGAGACATCAGTGTGCTGGTAGAAGATGGTATTATGCTACTGGATGTAATGAAAAAGAACCGCGTTACGCCAGAAAGATTACTGGCTGAGTTCAGAAATAATGGCATTTCCAACCTGGGCCGCATACGCAGGGCTTACCTGGAAACAACCGGAAATTTTACCAACCTTACCTACAACGACCCCAGACCCGGACTAGCCATTATTCCATACTGGGACAAAGATTTTCTGGAAGAACTTCCGAAAGCTGAAAATACCTATGCCTGCACCTACTGCGGTAACATATTGCACAACGAGAAAAACCTGCAATGGCCCTGTGAGAATTGCAACCATAAACAATGGACACAGGCAATTTTAACATAGTTACAGTACAGCCTGCTGCTGGTATGCCTTAGGTGTAGTACCTACCTCCTTCTTGAAGGCTCGAATAAAGTATGTAAGGTTCTGAAAGCCGGCCATGTAGCAAGACTGTGTTACTGAATTCTGCGGATTGCGGAGGTATCTGCAGGCAAGCTTTATGCGTTCTTTCAGAATGTAATCCGCGGGTGTGTAGCCGAACTCTTCTTTAAACTTCCGGAAAAAGTTGGCCCGGCTCATACATGCTTTATCGCTCAGCTGCTCCACATCTATCTTCTCCCGGATGCATTCTTTAATATACTTTATGACGTGTGCGAATCTGTTACTGGAAGCCAGCTTGGCATAGTTCGCCTCGATCAGGTGCCGGGCTTGCGTTTGCATCAGTCTTACCAATAACTCACGTAAGGCAAAATCTGCCAGCAAATCTTTCTCCCTCGATTTATCGTGCACGCTTATCCGCACCAGGCGGTTGATGATCTCTGCCAGCTCCTGGTTATTTGCAAGGTGCAGATAATGCTCATTTAGCTGCCATTGGGCACTCTCCTCTACTTTCGGGTAGCGCTCGTTCAGCAGGTTCAGTGTTGCCTGTATCTGCTCCGCTGATATAGCCAGTGCTATACATTGTGTGGGGTTCTGCTTTGTAGCCTCCGGAAAATCTATCTTCATTACCTCGTTTGGTGGCACAATAACAGACTCGCCTGGCAGAAAGTTAAAGCCGGGTTTGCCAAACAAGTGCATCACTTTCTTCCCCTGGAGCATACTTGCCAGCACCAGGTCTTTAAAAGCAAGCTCCACGCTTTCTGCAGCTTCATGTGTCTCATAAACATTAAGCTCGCAACTATTTAAAGTATAAGCAGTTCTGTTTTCGACAAGGGTCAGCATAGAACCCTCGTTGTGTATAGGCAGTGGTTGTAAAAAAGAATTTGGGCGCATATCCCTTTAACGTAAAAACCCGCTCCCCTATTCTGATATTATAGATATATTTTTTGATACAATAGGACAAGTTTTATATAAAGTAATTCTTGAACTTGCCAGAGTAAACATAACCGATATACCTTATGGAAACTTTGGATGTAACGAAAAAGGCTTCGCCCGTGCTGGAGCGGCCAACTTTTAAAGAAAAGTATGAGCACTTTATCGGAGGTGAATGGGTAGCCCCGGCAAACGGTGAGTATTTCGACAACATTTCTCCTATTGATGGTAAGCCCTTTACCAAAGCCGCCCGCGGCACCAAAGAAGACATAGATCGTGCGCTGGATGCTGCCCACAAGGCCTTCCCTTCCTGGTCTAAAACATCTGCCACCACCCGCAGCAACATTCTCCTGGCCATTGCCAACCGCATGGAAGAGAACCTGGAGTACCTGGCCCGTGTAGAAACAGTAGATAACGGTAAAGCAATCCGCGAAACACGCGCCGCCGACATTCCATTAAGTATAGACCATTTCCGCTATTTTGCAGGCGTTATACGCGCAGATGAAAGCACAATTTCGGAGCTGGATGAGAACACAGTAAGTATAAACCTACAGGAACCTATTGGTGTAGTTGGCCAGATCATACCCTGGAACTTCCCGCTGCTGATGGCTACCTGGAAAATGGCTCCTGCCCTTGCAGCCGGCTGTACTGTAGTGCTTAAGCCTGCCGAGCAGACTCCGACAAGTATAATGGTGTTGCTAGAGTTGATCCAGGACCTGCTGCCACCGGGGGTACTGAATGTGGTTACAGGCTTTGGTCCAGAGGCTGGTAAGCCGCTTGCCACTTCTCCTCGCGTAGCCAAAGTCGCCTTTACCGGCGAAACCACTACCGGTCGCCTCATCATGCAATATGCTTCTGAAAACCTGATTCCGGTAACTATGGAGTTGGGCGGAAAATCGCCAAACATTTTTATGCCTAGTATAGCTGATGCCGACGACGAGTTCTTTGACAAGTGCGTGGAAGGTGCCGTGATGTTTGCGCTGAACCAGGGCGAAATCTGTACCTGCCCATCGCGCATACTGGTGCATGAAAGCGTTTACGACCGTTTCATTGAACGTGTAATTCAGCGCACCAAGGCTATAAAAGTAGGTAACCCGCTTGCCGAAGACACCACCATGGGTGCACAAGCCTCTAACGACCAGTTCGAAAAGATCCTGTCTTACATGGATATTGGTAAGCAGGAAGGTGCAGAAGTGCTATGCGGTGGCGGTATAGCCAAACTCGATAACGGCTTGGAGAAGGGTTACTACATAGAACCAACCATCTTTAAGGGTACAAACAAAATGCGCGTTTTCCAGGAAGAGATCTTTGGCCCTGTGGTTTCGGTAACTACTTTTAAAAATGCTGAAGAAGCTGTTTCCATTGCCAACGATACGCTGTATGGTTTGGGCGCCGGACTCTGGACCCGCGATGCACACGAAATGTATAAAATTCCGCGTGCTATACAGGCAGGCCGTGTTTGGGTGAACTGCTACCACGCATATCCTGCACACGCTCCTTTCGGAGGCTATAAGAAATCTGGTTTTGGCCGCGAAACGCACAAGATGATGCTGAACCATTATCGCCAGACAAAGAACATGCTTATCTCTTATGATAAGAACAAGCTTGGTTTCTTCTAATATTTGTTGTTTTATATCATTAATCCCTGCTTATACTATAGGCAGGGATTCTTTTTGTAAAGATGTATGGAAGTAGAACGTGTAAAAGTAACCGAAGAAGCGAAAAAGGTCATAGACCAGTTGCGCGCAAAGTATGGCCCGCTGATGTTTCACCAGAGCGGGGGCTGCTGCGATGGCTCGCAACCTATGTGCTTTGAAGAAGGAGATTTTAAGATTGGCGACAGCGATGTGTTGTTGGGTAATGTGCATGGTTGCCCCTTCTACATGAGCCGCGACCAGTACGAATACTGGAAGCACACGCAGCTTACCCTGGATGTTACCCCTGGCCGTGGCTCAAGCTTTTCATTAGAGATTCCGCTCGGTATCAGATTCCTGATCAGGTCCAGGATCTTTAGCGAAGAAGAGATGAAACAATTACCTGTGCTGTAACAGAGTCTGCTGCATAAACACAAAAAAGCCTGTGAAGCTGGCAAACAGCAACACAGGCTTTTTTTGCTCAGAGAGTATCCTTATTTAGCAGCGTATAGTTGTTGCACAGGCATTTCGATACGGGCTTCTTCAAGTTCTTCCATTTCCTCCTCGCGGGTAGCGCGGTCTACAAGGCTGCTGGCAATGGCCAGGGCAACCGCAATTACAAGTGCAGGCCAGAACCCTTTCACCTCAAAATTGCGCACCAGCTTATCTACCAGCTTTATAATGATGGCGGTAACTATAAGTCGCACAATAAAACTCAATAAAAAGAAGGTAACAAGATTAAGCGGCAACCGGATCAGGAAACCAACAGTTGCATTTAATAACCCTATCAGAAGTGCAACCCAAAGTGCAGTCCAGAAGCTTTTGATATGTACTTGTGGCATGATATACGCCATAAGCATAAGTACACCGGCACTTACCAGCAGGTTAATAATAAAGTCCATAGTTTTATGTATATTAGGTTAAACAGATGTATCGCTACATACGTGTACAGGTATTAAAAGATAACCTGCTCCTGCCCAAACTGCTTTGCACCTGTTAAGCTGCAAAACAGACCTCACTGGTTCTTCAACTTGCTCCTGAAGGCATCTTCAAATTTCTTTACTTTAGGCCGTGCTACAGACTCTATATAAGGGTTTGTGGGGTTAAGTCGATAATAATCCTGGTGGTAATCTTCAGCTTCCCAAAACATTGTATAGGGTACTAACTGCGTAACTATCCTGTTCTTGTAAGCCCCGGCAATTTCTAACCCGTTAATATAATGCTGTGCCAATTTTTTCTGCTCCGGGTTGTGGTAAAATACCACTGAGCGGTATTGTTCGCCTACGTCCGGCCCTTGCCGGTTGGGGGTGGTTGGGTCGTGTGTAGCAAAAAAAACTTCGAGCAACTCCTCATACGTAACCTCCTGCGGATCATAGAAGATTTGGATTGCTTCGGCGTGGCCTGTTTTGCCGCTGCTCACCTGCTGGTAAGTAGGGTTTGGTTCTTTGCCTCCTGCATAACCCGGTACTACTTGCTTCACTCCCTTCAGTCTCTCAAATACGGCTTCAGTGCACCAGAAACAGCC
>CBINIP010000015.1:0-129644 GCA_966250805.1 uncultured Pontibacter sp.
ATCGCTAATTGGAAGCAATATCTTTACAAGGGTGCCTTTTCCGTTTCCTCTGTTTCTAATCGTGAATTTACCATTCAGTAAACTTACTCTTTCCTTTATATTTCTTAACCCTAACCCCCTTGTTTTGCCAGAGATATAAGAAAACCCAATACCATTATCACTAACTTCTAACTTAATCTTTCCTTTTTGCATCGATAGCACTATATACACTTCCGTGGCTTTCGCATGCTTGATAATGTTATTGATTAATTCCTGACAAGCACGGAACAGTAAAATTTCCAGGTGTGGCTCCAGTCTACCCTGTAAACCGATAATATCACAATGTACCTGAAGAGCGCTCTGACTGTAATTACTACACAAATTGTTGAGCGCCTCCTTTAACCCAAAATCCTCTAATGATGCCGGCATAAGCTCATGAGCTGAACTTCTTGTAGCGCTGATTGCCTGATTCAGTAGTTCCTGCGCCGTTGAGAGAGAAGCACTTTCCATACTTTCCCTTTGCAAATAATTCTGTGCCTCATGTAGATTTAATCTAGTAGCAAAAAGTAGCTGATTGACGCCGTTATGCAGCGCCTCTGAAATTCTTTTCCGCTCCGCCTCTTGTGTTTCCAGTATAGTCAGCAGCTGTTTTTTTTGTTGATCCAACCGCATGCGCATATTTTCCTGCTCCAGCCGCTTTGTCTCTGAAATATCAATATTCACCCCCAGTACTTTGGAAGGTTTATCACCTTCCCAAACTACAAAAATTTTAACCTTATGGGTAAGTACCTGACCTGATACATTCAGGCGAAGTACCACCTCATTAGGGATGTTTCTGCCTGTACACAGACTATTAACTAAGTTTTTAGCAAGCTGCTTATCCTCATTGGCAGCATAGTCCAGTAATGTCTCTAAAGTTACTGATGTGCTTTTTGGTATTTCGAATAGGTGATACATCCCTTCCGACCAATAAAGCGCTCCTGAGGTAACATCATACTCCCAACTGCCCATGCGTGCGACTTCCTCGGACTGTTTAAGCACCTGGAACTGTTTCTGGAGCGCTTTCTCCGCTTCCTTTCTATAGGTTATATCAAGGAAAGTCAGGATGATGCCGTCCCCGTTCTTTATGGCAGAAACATCTAACCAAAAGTCCAGGCCCTCCGCATGATAATAACGTTCCAGGCGCACGGGCTGACCAGACTCAATTACCCTGACATAATCATCAAAAAACACTTGCCGTATGCCTGGGAACACCTCCAACAATCCTTTGCCTAACACTTTTTCCACGGAGACTTTGCACAGTTTCTCAAAGGCCATATTCGCACCCTTGAATGCGAAATCTGTAATTTCTCCCTCAACGCCTCGTACTGTGTCCAGGAGACAGATCGCGGAAATGCTCCCGTCCAGCATGCGCTGAAAGGTAGTATTGGAAGCTTCAATTCTGGCATGCGCCTCCCGGAGCTTCAGCTCAACCTGCTTTCGCTTAGTAATATCCTCCACAGTATAGACAAGCCTATCCCCAAGTTTGCTGATAACATACCTGAACCATTTATCTCCATAAGGTTGTTCGAAGTCTGCCGCCAAACCTGTTTTAAAAACTTTTTGAAAGGCAACAAGGATTTCTGTATTCTCCGCATCAGGATATAATTCGTTTAGCCTGGCGCCTAGAGGGTCACGGCCGCTCATCTTCTTAAGCTCCTCGTTTACCAGCCGGTGGACAAAGTCAGCTGCCTTTCCATCTTCAGCATGGTCGGCCTCGAGCACCGCGATCCCAACTCTGGAGGTGTCAAAGACAGCCTGTAAAAGGTCTCTGCTTGCCTTTAGGTCCAGCTCTGCATTTTTGAGGTCTGTGATGTCGCGGCCAATGCCTAACACATGCTCCACAATGCCTTCCTCGTCAAACTCTGGCATAAAGCGTGTGTAGTACTGCCGCTCCCCTTTAAATGTTTTGACTGAATTATAATGCTCCGTTTGTTCACCTGTGGCAAGTACTAACTGCAGTTTATCCATCCAGGCCTTTGCCTTTTCTTGAGGCTGCCCCATCTCCAGGGAAGTTTTGCCCATCAGCTGCTCTAAGCTGATACCCGTCTTGATTTCCAATGCTGGATTAGCGAAAACCAGCCTCAGGTTCCGGTCCCACCTGGTAATGAGGTCGGGCGTATGGTCCACGGCAAGCCTGTACATATCCAGGAAGCGGAAAAGCTTGTGGGTAAAATCCATATCGTACTCATCCTGCGTGAGTTTCATTTTCTTTCTTGTTTCTATTTCCCATAGTTTTTCCATGGTAATTCGCTCATAGTAGGCAACCTGCCGTGAGCTGGTAACAAGAGCGGTTACATCCTCAACCTTATGAATAATATAGCTCACCTCCCCCTGCTCATTGAGTACAGGCGTGTTTAACGGAAGCCAGTAACGGAGGGCAAACCCTCCTCCCTTCTCCTCTGGCTTTGGCACATCATAATGCTGAACGGCCATCCGGTGCGCCTTCTTTGTAATCAACACTTGCTGCAGTGAAGCATGCAGGTTTTTTACTGCGTTTGCTCCATCAGCCTCAGGGTTATCCGGAAAAGCATCGAACATATACTTGCCTGCTATGCTCTCACGGCTGGTGAGCGTAGCCTGCAGATAAGCATCGGATGCTGTGAGAATGATCAGATCAGGGGAAAGGAATAGGTATAAGTCCGGCACTTTTTCGAAGGCTTTCAGTACTTCTACCGGCAAGTCAGCGGCATTTTTTAACATACTATCTCGAGTGTGATGTTGCTTTTGGTCGATACCATTTCTCAACAACCCTCGCAACACATTAAGTTTCTCCCTATAACAGGCTTGTCAGCTTAAGTAAAGTTTAATTGTGGATATGCCCAAGATAGTTATGCCTACTCCACCAGGTAGTGGGCAAGGCAGTAACGTAACAGATCAGAAGAAGAGGCAAACCCCATCTTCCTATAGATTCTGTTTTTATAGGTTGTGGCGGTGCTCACGGAAATACTCATCTCCCTGGCCAGGCTCGAGAGTGTATGCCCGGAAGCAAGTTTACACATGACTTCAAACTCGCGGTTAGACAGTATGTTATGCCTGCTTTCCGTTAATTCACCTTCAGCCAGAAAATCCGCCAGGTATTCAGCCAATTCTGGAGTGATGTACTTTCCTCCTGACAGCACCCTTCGTATCGCTCTCAATAGCTCCTCTGGGGCTATGTCTTTCCTAAGATAAGCAGAGGCGCCGAGCTTCAGCGCACGAACAGCATAGTTTTTATCTGCATGCATACTCAGAACCAGTACAGCCACTTTGGGAAAGTGTTTCCTTATCTCCTGCAGAACATCAATCCCACTCATGCCTGGCAAATTAATGTCCAGTATAATTAGTCCTACGTTGTGTTTCTCTGTTAACCGGAGTACCTCCCCGCCATTGCCTGTTTCCGCCACCACTTCAATGCCGGGCTCACGACTAAGCAAATTCTTAAGCCCTTCCCGAACCACTGCAAAATCATCTACGAGCAACACTTTTGCCATTTGATTTCATATTAATCCTTCACTTTCACAATGCCTAAAATAACTCTCTAGGTTACTTAAGCCGAGAACCTTTTGTCCCTTATGTACTGATAGATTTGCCAATTTGAAGTAAACTGCACAGTATCAATGATCCAAAAAATTCAGTTCAAAAAAAGCTTGGCTCCTATGGATACTAGCTGCGACTCTTACAACCTCTCTTGTTAGTACAGACATAGCTACATTAGCCATTTGAACTGTATTATACGTTTCCTGTAAAATTGACATTCATGTTATTTTTTTATCTTCTAAGATTACATATTTAAATTATAAGAGTTTTAATCATGTACTTAATAGGTGAATGGATTTTCCTAGTAGTCACGCTAAATGATTCTACATTTTACTTTGTTATTTCAGGCTAAGCTTCTGAGGTTGAGGCATGTTCGAAACTATCATCTTCAAATCATCAGATGAAAGGGGCTTCTCCAGATAACCGATAACTTCAGGCCGCAAAGCTGCTGCCTCTTTATCGGCAATGGAAATACTTGAGGTTAAAATGTAAATACTGGTTTTGTTTTTAAACTGTACAGGAAAGCATTTAAAATTATCTAGGAAATCCCATCCATTCATATGCCCCATGTTCAAGTCAAGTAGTATTAAATCAGGAAAAGCATCTTCTTTATTTAACCTTTCCTGTTGCTTCAGATAACCCAGTGCTTCCATAGCACATTCAAAAACCATAACAACTTCCGCAAACTTTTGATGTTTTATTACAAAAGTGTTCATCCTGTTGCAGAAAGCATCATCATCAATCAGCATCACTTTTTCAAACATAAACAAGTAGTTAATTTAGCGGTAAGCAAACTGTGAACTCAGTGCCGACACCTGGTTTGCTGTTTACTTTTATCGTGCCTCTTAAAAGCTTTACCTGTTGGTTTACTATATACAAACCCAAGCCGCTTCCTTCGGCTAAATGCGGCGCAAAACGCGAATTCATTTTAAACAAGCTATCAGAAACAGTCAACATATCCATGCCTATGCCATTATCATGAACACTTACAGCCAGCTTATTACCCTCCAGTGGCCTTGCCTTAATGGTAATTTTTGGCAAATGATCTTGGGCATGATACTTTAAAGCATTTGATATGAGGTTGCTTAAGATACTGTAAAAGTATGCCTTAACAGTAAGTATTTGCAGTCCTGGATCAACCTGTACTAAAATAGAGGCCCTTATATTTTGTATATCACTTTCAAAGGAGTCTAATATGTCATGAATAACATTCAACACTTCCACCGTTTCCTGTGCCATCTCTCCCATTAAACGGAGCGTGATCACCTTATTAAGGTCTCGCACTATTGTGTCCAAGGACTCAACAGAGCTTAGCAAAAATGATTTTACTTCCGCTTCCGCATCGGCAGCCATTCCTCCCTCGTTTAAGAGGCGGGCAAACCCAAGGGCATTTGCTACCGGCTTTCTTAGATCATGTGCAATCATCTTTCTAAAAATCTCCACCTCTTCATGCATGACTTCCAGCATTGCTTTCTGCTCGCGAAGCTCGGCCTCCCTTTGTTGCTTCTCGGTAATATCTTTGGCAATACCAAATATGGCCAGTACCTTGTCCCCTGACTTCAGTGGGAAATTTGTCACGTCCAGGTGCTTGATGCCATCTGGCGTAATAACGGCTGTCTCGTATCGCTGGGGAGCCTCCTTGATGGCCATTGTAAACCTCTCTGTTGTAGTGGCTATGTACCTAGGGTGGATTAACGGCTCGAAACTTTCACCTAACAGCAACTCCCGCTCCACACCCGACACCTGGCAGATTACCTTATTCACCATTAGAAATTTCCCCTCCAGATCAAGCAGGTATACAGCATCCGGATGATTGTGGAATAGTGTCATGGTAAGGTTCTCTAACTGACACAGCACATCCATAAGGCCACTGTTCGAGTTTTGTACTGTGTGCTCCATTGTTCAATTAATTTCTATTCAATTCCCCTTTATGAAATTATTTATAAAGAAGGCTTTTTCCGCTTTGATAGCGCTGTCACGATTTGGCTTAATTTGCCCTCCGTCAGGGGCTTCTCAATAAAATCAAATATAATATTGCTTTGGATACTGCGTTTCTTATCCTTATCGTCCACAGAAGAGGTAAGTATGACGACAGAAAACCCAACTTCCAGTCCCTTACAGACATATTCAAGCTTGTCAACAAATTCAAATCCATTCATCAATGGCATGTTGAGATCTAGCAGGATAAGGTCCGGCATATTGTTCGCTAGCCCATCCTGAATCAACTGATTTAAAGCTTGCGCAGCATCCATATAACATGTACTGCTGCAGTTGTTGTTATGCAACGCAACGATCTCCTTAGTCAGGAAGAGTGAGATTGCATCATCATCCACGATATAAACTTTATTAAGCATAGCGTTTAAATTTTATTTTAAAAGTAGTTCCCTTTGTTGGCGCTGACTCAACATTGATGGTCGCGCCAAGCTCCTCCAGGTAGGTTTTTACTAAAAAAAGACCGACGCCCCTCCCTTCATATCCATGGTGGAACCTCTTGTAAAGTTGAAAAATATGGTTGTTTACCAGGCTGATGTCCATACCAATACCGTTGTCCCTGATAGACAGCTCAGCCTTTCCCTTCTTTTGTAGTAAGTCTACCTGCAAATTGAAATCACGGTCTGTATGCCTGAATTTAACTGCGTTAGAGAACAGGTGTTTCAGCGATTCTACCAGGTAGGTTCTGTTCAAATCAAGAGTTAAATTTTTGTCAATATTCAGCGTCACATAATGGTAACTTCCCGTTAGCTCGGGGAGCACGTCTCTTAACGCCTCCTCACACACCTCCAGCATGTTAACTTCTTCCTTTTTTAATAGGAAGCCACGCTCCCTGATCGAAAGGACCCGATTCATATCCCGTATGACCTCGTCTAGCTTGTCTGCGCAATTACCGAGATTTAAGACAGCCTCCTCAAAAGCTGGTGTATTTTTACCAAGCTTGCCTATTAGTGCCACGAGCCCCAGGATGTTTGCCGCCGGTGCTCTAAGGTTATGGGACACCATATAACTGAACTGCTGAAGGTTCTTGATTTGATCGGAGAGATCCCTTGTGATTTTAAGCAGTTTTTCTTCCTTTCCTCTTATTTCAGTAACATCGTACCGAATGGAGATAAATCTTACCGGTTGACTGTCTTCTCCTAGTACAGGGATTATTTCTAATTTGAAACGTATCTTTTGCCCGTTTTTCGAGTAGTTGACTACTTCCCCCTTAAAGGGTTTTCCTTTAGTCATTTTTTTTCGGATTTTGGATAGTACATGGTCCTCTGCCTCCTCCCCTCCGAGCAAATCGCTAGGGTACTGCCAATAAGCTTCCTGTAAACTATACCCTGTAGTCTCTTCAAAGGCATTGTTTACCCATTCAATTCTGCCAAATTTGTCCAGCAATACTATTCCAGTAGTCGTTTTACTTGCCACTAGTGAAAGCTTATCAAGCTTATCTCTCTCTGCTGCCTTTTCTGTAATGTCAACAAAATGAACACTAACCCCTTTACTGGAAGGAAATATCTGCATGGCAAGTCTCCTACCGTCCCCATGACTTATGAACTCCTCAAAGTTAGATGGTAGTCCAGTACGCATTACCTTGGCACATTCACTGTAAAACTGAGTGAGACTAGCTGCAGCAGGGAATACCTCCTCAAGGCATTTCCCTATGATCTCCTTCCTGTTTTTCCCAATGTAAGACGCATAATGAGCATTAGCATAAGTAAGAATCCAGTTATGATCTAATGAAAAGAATGACTCTGGCACATTCTCCATAATACTCCTAAGCTGCTCGGCCTGCTCCATTTCCACCTCCTTCAACTTTCTCTGAAGCGTGATGTCCTTAGCTATTCCCTGGATACTAACGATTTCTTCTTCCACTATAACCGGCATGACAGTAATGCCTAAGTAGGCCTTCACTCCCCCATGCTTTATGACTTTCAGCTCAAGGTAATGGCATTGCCCTTGTATTGTGCTCACAAATGCCTCCATGGCCAATGGCAAATGTTGTTCATGGACGAACTTGCTGAAATGACTACTTAATATCTGGTTTTCCTCGTAGCCAAGCACTTGTGACACACCCTTGTTGACTTTAGTAAAGCAGCCATTCCGATCTAGTTCGAAGACAGCATCCGGGTGATTGTAGAACATGGACTCATAGTGAGCCTGCGCTCTTTGTTTGCGCCGTTCTTCCTCTATCTTATCTGTAATATCCTTGGTGTTAGTAACATACCCACGAATAAAGGAGCTGTCGACCTTATTAGAAACGGTACATTCCATCCACCGCCACCCTCCCGCTTTGTGCCTGAACCTAAAATAGGGAAGCCTGGCAAGCCTATTCCCCAGAGAGTTTTTGAGCGCTGCCACCGAAGCTGCTCGGTCTTCCTCATGGATATAGCTAAAAGCGTTATTACCTACCATTTCTTCAGGGGAGTAGCCAAGTATAGCTGTAACTGAGCCTCCGACGAACTGGTAATTCCCATGCTCGTCGATAATGGAAATAAGGTCGTTGCTGTGCTCTAACAAAGACAAATAAAATTCAGGATTTTGAAAAGCTTTGTCCATGTTGTACTACTGGATTACTTCAACTATAATTATAATTCTTTTGCTAATCCAGTTAACAGCTACAAATGCCTTTTATGCAAAAGCTAATTGGTTAGAGGCAATAAAAGTTAGTTTAAAGAGTTTGCTAAACAGGACATTATTAACAGCAGCTACTATTGCCCTGGATGTTAGTTTTGAGGTTTAGATAAACTTATTATTACAGTAATAATGTATACTGTAGTAGAAGTTATTTTATCTTGCACTTAACATCCTTGATTTACCCAAAACAACTTGCTTGTTACTGAATAAGTTATATCGTTTCCATACAAAGTTAGGCAGCTGGGGCACTATTATTGATCGAAAAGGCATCAATGTTTATGTCATGTTCTTTGCAGTATATATGCCACTTATTTCATGACATAAAATCAAAATAACCTAATATCTAACTATTTTACCTGTACAACATGCATGTTTTTTCTCAATTGTTTAGGCTAATTCCAAATTGATAAAGGGTAGCCATTGTGTTGAGTGAAAATATAATTTTAGAAGTAAATAAAAACTTAATAAAACTGTCCTGTATCCCCATCGTTTACGCCAGCCACAATTGAGCAACTGACTCTACTTCTGAAAGTAATGTGTACAGGCTGTTAATATCGGTAGTATTGTAAAAGCACTGCATCTCTTCAAGCTATCGGACACCTTAGTTTGCATTAAACAGGTATAGATCTTCTTATTGTACTGATAGCAGTTTGTATATTCTACTTTCTTGATGCTTCAACGGCAGCAGGAGTACAACAGGCCGCACAGCCACTTTCTTTAATAGCTCTATCTTGAATTTTACTATAAGATAACAGCGCCCTGCGCTGGGTGCAGGCACTTAGGATACGATGATTCCATCCTTTGATCTACTCGAAAGCATCTCAGTTATCGCTCAGAGGCTTTTTATTGTACATGCATGTAATTACTTGTTAGGGGGATAAAATTGTTGGTGCGATTGGTACTGTCCTGCGAGAAAGTATAGGCGCAGTTGTTCTGGCAGGTGCGGCTGAAAACCTTGCTGGGTTATACGATAGCTTGGCTCTCGGGAAGGTCGTTGAAATTGTCGGCAAGTATAAAACACAGCAGCTCCTGGGCAGCAATCTCCACATCCCCAGATGCGTGCTGCCGAAGCGGAATTAGCCTTTATAGAGTAGAGTACTTAACTAGCTACTTAGATTTTGGTTAGAGGATCTTACCAGTAAAAG
This sequence comes from uncultured Pontibacter sp., assembly GCA_966250805.1. GTDB lineage: Bacteria > Bacteroidota > Bacteroidia > Cytophagales > Hymenobacteraceae > Pontibacter. Next base: position 9,300 of record CBINIP010000015.1, read on the forward strand.
ACATAGCATGTTAGATTACGATATTCTCTGATAGATGCTTATCTTAGGCTTCTCATACTCTACATTCCATAACTCCTATGCTGAAAAACCTTTGGAAAAAAGCCACGATAACAACGCTTGTACTTTTAGCCTTCACCCTCTCCAGCTACGGACAGAAAGAGAAAACAGAAGCAGACATACAGGCCATTATGCAGCAGCACAACATGGTCGGGCTGGCGGTTGCCGTAGTGAAGAAAGGCGATATTGTCTATACCAGGTCTTTTGGGCTAAAAGATGTCGAAAGACAGACTCCGCTAACTGACAAAGACATTTTCAGGATCGCTTCCATTTCGAAGTCCTTTACCGTCACAGCTCTTATGCAATTGATAGAAGCGGGCAAGCTTTCTTTGGATGATGATGTCAGTCAGCTGGTAGGGTTTCAGGTGCGTAACCCCCGCTACCCGGAAAAGGTTATCACGCTGCGGATGATGCTTTCGCATACTTCCAGCATCAACGACAGCCAGGGCTACTTTACACTCGATACTATCGACCCTGCTAAAAACCCGAACTGGGCTGCCTGTTACAACAACTATGAACCCGGCACCCGCTATGAGTACTGCAACCTGGGCTTCAACATGGCCGGTACCATACTGGAGAAACTATCCGGTGAACGCTTTGACCACTATGTAAAGCGCCACATCCTGGACCCACTAGGACTGTACGGCGGCTACAACGTAAACTCACTTGACACCAGCCGCTTTGTGACGCTTTATGAATATAAGCCTGACTCCGCCAGCTTCTCCCCGTCACCGTCGGCCTATGCCCCGCGCCGGCAGGAAATAGAGAACTACAAAATGGGTTACAACACCCCCATCTTCTCTCCCACCGGCGGCATGAAGATCTCGGCGACCGACCTGGCAAAATACATGACCATGCACATGTACCAGGGCAAGTACAAGGGCAGCCGGATTATTTCGAAGAAGAGCGCCAGGCAGATGCAGGCGAAGATCGCCGACAATGGCTACGGTCTGGCGCTAAAAACCGAAAGGAACCTGATTCCCGGTAAGGCCATCGTGGGCCACACAGGCAATGCCTACGGACTTTATAGTGCTATGTTCTTTCACCCAAAAGAACAATACGGATTTGTGGTGATCACAAATGGAACCAGTGCTCCTGAAGTAAATGAATACAACCTGGCATTGGCAGAGGTCATTAACAGTTTGTACAACAACCTGGTGAAATAATCTAAGTAAAGGTAACAGCCTGTTAGCCAACATGTGTGAAAAGTATAACGCACAGTTATATGAATCAGCTAGGCTTTAGCACCTCCGCTGAACGAACTTGCTAAAGCCTTCTGGTTAATTCATGCATCACGCTTTATACTTCTGCTATCTCCCTTTCCGAAATATAGCCTATGTAAAAGTAAGTTTAAGGCACTCCTTTCGAGGCCACTGTGCGCCTGCCATCACATCGGCAGCCAAGTGAACATCATCGCTGACGCGGAAGCCCGACCAATGTAATCTTTTCATACCTTATAGGAGGAACAAACCTGTACTCGTAGCCATACACACTTGTCACAGAAGTAGCCATAGCAAAATCTGTCGCAGTTAGAGCAGAGGGAAGCGAGGTATTATCTAATGCGGGAACCGGTCCATCATAATAATGATATTCTGTGGTAACTCTGGGTCTGTAGCAGTGAAACTCATTCTAATTATCTCATATTATAAGAATTTACAACAGCTAGGGCTACTAGGATCTACCTGCCTCCTGGCGGGCAGTACTGCCTCAGAAAGTTGGTAAACAGCGTAGACAGATGCTCGTCAGTCCCCTCTCCTTCCGAAATGCTGTGTGAGCGGTTAGGATAGGGCATGAACTGGAACTGCTTGTTGTATTTTATCAGCTCGTTTACCAGTTGCTCGGCGTTGTTGTAGTGCACGTTATCATCGCCCGTGCCGTGGATGTAAAGCAGGTTGCCTTTCAGGTTCCTGGCATGTGTGATGGGTGAGCCCTGCACGAAGTCCTCGCGGTTTTCCTGCGGAAGGCCCATGTAGCGCTCCTGGTAAATGTTGTCGTAGGTCAGCTGGTTGGCTACGGCCGCTACCGCAATACCGGTTTTGTAGATCTCCGGGTACTGGAAAAGCAGGTTAAGCGTGGCAGAACCGCCACCGCTCCATCCCCACACCGCAACTCTTGCTGTATCTACATAAGGCAGTTTGAGTAATTCACGGGCGGCAGCGGCCTGGTCAGCAATGTTGAGCTGGCCTACTTTTCGGTATATGCTCTTGCGCCAGTTTTTGCCTTTCGGAGCCGGCGTACCACGGTTATCTACCGAGACATAGATGTAACCATCTTCAGCCATACTTCCCTTGTAGAGAAAGTTGTGGCCTGCGCCATAGGTGTCGGTAACCGTCTGGCTGGCAGGTTCGGAATATACATAAAATACGATCGGGTATTTCTTTTTCGGGTCGAAGTTGGCAGGCTTGGCCATCCAGGCATCCATCTCCACCCCTTCAGCTGTTTTTACTTTGATAAACTCAACGCCACTGGCAGCTTTATCAGCACTGGCAATAGCTTTTTGTACGGCAGGCTCACCTCCTACAGCCTGGTGCTGCGGCAACGCTACCCATTCGCTTACCGGTTTGGTATAGTGGTTAGAGAAACGGTGCTGGGCATACCTGGCATTGGGTGATAAAGTATAACTATGCGTGCCGGGCTGCGAAGCAGGCGTAAGACGTTCTGCTCTGCCTTTGCCGTTCAGGCGCGTGCGGTACAGGTACTGCTGGGTAGCATTGTCCGGTGAGGCCAGAAAATAAACATAGCCACCCTTTTCGTCAACTCCGGCAATTTCCATTACATCGTAGTTACCCTTTGTTAGCAGCGTTTCTTTTTTGCCATTGCGGCTGATGCGGTAGAGGTGGCGCCAGCCGTCCTTCTCACTTGCCCATAAAAATTCTTTGCCTCCGTTTAGCCAGTCCCAGCCACCGTAGCTGTACGAGCGGTCCCAGGTAGGCAGAATATCGATCCAGGCATTATCCTTCTCTGCATAGATCTGGTTTACTTTTCCGTTATCGGCCCGGCACAGGAAGAGCCGGCTCTCGTTTTGCTTGCGGCTCAGTTGCTGCACGATCAGCTCATTGGCATTGGCTGCCCACTCCATGCGGGGCAGGTAGGTATTGCCCGCATCACCCGGTATTTCCATCCAGCGGGTATTGGCACTGGTAATTTCCACCACCCCGATCTTATAAGGCGACGGCGCTTCCCCGGCCACCGGGTATTCCACCGGAATCACTTTGGCGTATACATCGTCCGTCAGGTTGTACATAATGTAATCTTTAACCTTTGTGGCATCGAGCTGCCAGTAGGCAATTTTCCTGCTGTCGGGGCTCCAGCGGAAGCCGTCGCGGGCGGAGAATTCTTCTTCGTAGGCCCAGTCAAAGGTGCCGTTGATGAGCTTGCGGGTGCCGTCTTTTGTGAGTTGTGTTTGCAGGCCGTTTTGCAGGTCCTCCACAAAAATGTTATGCTCGCTTACATAGGCCACTTTACCTCCATCGGGCGAGAACTTGGCAAACATAAGCGAAGAGGCCGGCCTGCCGGCTCCTAATTTCTGAAGTGTCTTCTTTTGCAGGTCATACACCCAATAATCGCCCCGGGTGTTGTAGCGCCACACGCGCTGGGAGTTGGTGTAGAGCAATACCTTCTGTTCATCTGCTGAAAAGGCAAACCCTTCCGGCTTTAGCGGCTCCTGCTGGCCAGCTGGTACCAGTGCAGCCTGATTCAGAAAAACTTCTTTGGCACCATCAGGCATGCTATACTTTACCAGCTGCCCCTGCTCGTGCTGCACATAGGCATTGCCGGACTTGAGCCATTGGCGGTGCTGGTTGCCTTGTGCCAGGGCGTTGAAGGAGAAGATGACCAGCAGCAATAGCTGCAGTAAAAGTTTTCGTAGTTTTAGATTGTACATACTTGAATTAGGTTATAGATAGTAGCGCGTTATACTAGGTGAGGGCCTTGTCTGTCCTATTAAATACAGGCTGAACCGACTACCCAGGAGCAAGAAAGTTACAACTAATATTTATTTACATCTATACTTCTTGTTACTTGAATGCCTACCTTAACGAACGACAGAAGCAACCTGAACGATACTGCCTGTTGTAGTACACTTGACTGCAGTTCCAGATAGTTAAACCGGAACAAAGAAATCTGCACAAGTTGACTGAAACCAAGCCTGCATCACTGTTCGCATTAATTGTACCTGTCCGGCGAAAAGGCATCGGTTAGCAATTGTTCCTTTTTATGAAGCAGATGCTCGGCCAGCACTTTGCCGGTTGCTGGCGCCAAACTTACACCCATCATGCTATGGCCTGTACCAAAGTATACATTGCTCCAGCGCTGTGTCGCACCAATGTAAGGCAAGCCATCCGGTGAGCAGGGGCGCAAGCCGCTCCATACTTTCTCAGGCTCCGGAAAGGTTGGGCTGAAGTTAGCATAGTAGTTAGAAATAGAATCGAAGATGCCTCGCACCCGCTGCTGGTTTATACTTTGATCGGTGCACGTAATTTCCATTGTGCCGCCAAAACGAACCTGCTCACCAAAAGGCGTTACAGCAACTTTTCTTTCGCAAAGAATAGCCGGTACCTGCAATGCAGGTTGGTTCTGCTGCATAAAACTATAGCCTTTGCCCGATAGCATAGGCAGGTAGATACCCAGCTTATTTGCCAGCTGCCCTGACCAGGCCCCGGCACAAATAATAAGCTGATCTGAAGTATAATCTCCTTTGGTTGTGATAACTTTTGAGATGCGTGAGCCGGTTTGATCGAACTTCAGAACCTGTGCCTGCGGTACCATTTGCACACCTTTTCTCTCAAGATGTTCTTTTATGTAACAATGCAACTTTGCCGGGTCGAGGTGAGCATCGCCGGTAAAATGAACAGCACCGCGCACGTTCAACTCTACGTTTGGCTCCAGCGCCTGTACCTCCTTCCTGGAAAGCACCTTTGCTTCTACCCCATGCAGGTTTGCCAGTTGGGCCATCTCCGTTTCTTCATGCTCCATTTCCGGTGTCTTGTACAGCATCAGAAGTCCCTGTTCTTTCAACCCGATCTGCGACTCCGGGTGTTGTGCTGCGAAGTCCAGGTACAGGCGTTTGCTTAGCAGGCTCAGGTTTTTTAGGTAAGGGATACTGCGCTCCACATGCTGTTTTGTAGATGCCCTGTAAAAGTGCAGGCACCATTGCAGCAAACGCCTGTCCACCCGGGGATGAATGTAAAAAGGACTAGTCGATGAAAACATCCACTTCAACCCTTTGCTGATCATACCCGGTGATGCAAGTGGCACGATATGGCTGGGCACGATCATACCGGCATTACCCGTGGAGCAACCTTGCTGCAGGTCGCCCTGGTCGAGAAGAGTTACTTCAAAACCTTCTTCTGAGAGATAATAGGCTGTAAATAAACCTACTATTCCGCCTCCTATTATAGTTACCTTGCTCATATCAGATTACCTGGAAACCGTGAACATAAGGATCATCATCATTGAAAAAGATGGTGTTGTGCCCCGTGATAATGGCCCAGCCTTCGATGCCCGGATAGATAGCAGGTTTGCCTGCAACGGTAGTTTCTTCTTCTATGGTGCCCGTAAATACAGAACCGATAATGCTCTCGTGAATGAATTTCTGCCCTGCCTTCAGCTTGCCTTTGGCATACCACTGCGCCATCCGTGCCGATGTGCCGGTACCGCAAGGTGAACGGTCAATTGCTTTGTCGCCATAGAAAACAGCATTGCGTGCTGTGGATGTAGGAGCCAGTGGGTCGCCGGTCCAGAGAATGTGAGATAAGCCTTTGATATTAGGGTTTTCGGGGTGCACAAAGGTATACTGCTCGTTCAGGCGCTGGCGCAGCACACGGCTCCAGGAGATAAGCTTATCTGCAGTATAGTTCTGCATACCGGCAAAGTTTTCCTGCGGATCTACGATGGCATAAAAGTTACCGCCATACGCCACGTCTACTTTTAGTTCACCCAATTCCGGACATTCCACAGTCAGATCTTCCGAATCAAGATACGAAGGCACATTGGTCAGCTTCACAGATTTTACCTTGTCTCCTTCCTGGGTATACTGCACGCGCACTAAGCCAGCTGGTGTTTCGAGGCGCAGCTGGCCGGGTGTTTTGGGAGTGATCAGGCCTTCTTCCAACGCTATAGTTACCGTGCCAATGGTGCCATGGCCGCACATGGGCAGGCAGCCGCTGGTTTCGATGTACAGTACAGCCACATCATTTTCGGGGTCGTGGGGCGGGTATAAAATGCTTCCCGACATCATGTCGTGGCCGCGTGGCTCGAACATCAGCCCTTTTCGTATCCAATCGTACTCCCGTAAAAAGTGCAGGCGCTTTTCGCTCATGTTCTGGCCTTGCAGCACAGGTCCGCCGCTTGCCACGAGGCGCACCGGGTTGCCGCAGGTGTGGGCATCGATGCAAAAGAATGTTTTTCTGGCCATACTTATTCGTTAATGCTGCTTTGGGTGAATTTTCCGTTGATGGTGCGCCAGATGCCGGTGCGGTTCTCGTTCTGAAGCTCCTGTGGCAAAAGTGCCTGCGGTGCCGACTGGTAGGTAACAGGTCGTGCAAATCGTTTGATTGCATAAACACCTACTGAAGTGCTACGGCTGTCGGTTGTGGCCGGGAACGGGCCGCCGTGCGTCATGGCGTGACTTACTTCAACACCTGTAGGTACACCATCAAAAAGCAACCTCCCACACTTGTCGCGCAACACTTCAGCTAAAGCCTGCTGTAACTGCAGCTCATGCTCTGTTCCCCAAAGTGTGCAGGTGAGTTGTCCTTGCAGTGCCCTGGCGGCAGCGAGCAGTTCTTCTGCATTTTTATACCTTACCACCAGCGTAAACGGCCCAAATATTTCTTCCTGCAAGGCCGGGTTCTGCAGCCACTGGGCTACATCTGTACTTGCCAGAGCAGCACGACCTTCCAGCACATCCGTATCCTGCTGAACTATAGCCTGCACTCCCTGCTCTTTCAGCACTTTATCAAGCCCTTTGTAGTAGTTGCCGGCTATGCCTTCGTGCAGCATTTTGGCAGGTGCAGCCTGGCTCAGTTCTTCTTCCAAAGCTTCCATAAAGTTGAATGTAGCATCAGCTTCAGGCACAAATAGCAAACCCGGGCAAGTACAAAATTGACCCGAACCCAACAGCACCGAAGCAGCAGCCTGCCGCGCCAGCTGTTCCGTATCTTGGTTCAGCTTATCAGGAAGTATAAACAGTGGATTGATACTTCCCATTTCGGCATATACCGGAACAGGAATATCGCGCTGCATTGCCATATCGAAAATAGCTTTGCCGCCTTTGAAGGAGCCTGTAAAAGCCACCGCCTTTGTAGCAGGGTGCTTCACCAGTTCCTGCCCAAGTTCCACGCCACCGCTTACGTGCTGAAACACACCTTCCGGTAATTCACACTTCTGTAGTGCTTTCGTAATAGCTTTGTAGACCAGTTGCGATGTTTGCGGGTGTCCCGGGTGCTCTTTGTATACTACCGTGCAGCCCGAAGCCAGTGCTGAAGCCGAGTCGCCGCCTGCTGTAGAAAAAGCAAGCGGAAAGTTACTTGCCCCAAATACTACCACCGGGCCAAGCGGCACCAACATGCGGCGCAGGTCCGGGCGTGGCAAAGGCTGGCGATCCGGCAAGGCCGTGTCTATAGTTGCTTCCACCCACGAGCCTTCTTCCACCACATCGGCAAACAAGCGCAGTTGGTTACAGGTACGCCCCCGCTCGCCTGTCAGGCGGGCCAGCGGCAGGTTGCTCTCGCGACTTGCTGTTTCTAACAATTCGTCGCCTAACGCTTCAATCTCTGCGGCTATAGTTCGTAGTAATGTTGCCCGCTGTGCCGGGGTGGTTTTCTTGTATACTTCAAAGGCCTGTTCAGCGAGCTTTAATGCTTCATTATAGGGCATAGGATTCTTCTTTAAAAACCGGTAATTGCGGTCTGGTGTCAATTCCTTTCTGGATGATGGCGGTAATGGCTTCTCGTTCTTCACCAATCAAAGGCAGACGCGGTGCACGCACATGTTCGGTGCCAATGCCTTCCATCTGCTCGGCCAGTTTAATGTACTGCACCAGTTTCGGGTGAATGTCCAGTTCCAGTAAAGGTATAAACCAACGGTAGATCTCCAGCGCTTCCTGTATTCTTCCAGCTTTGGCTAATTTATATAAAGCCATTGTTTCTTTCGGGAAGGCACATACCAGCCCGGCCACCCAACCATGTGCTCCCATCAGCAGGCTTTCCAGTGCCAGTGTGTCCACCCCGCACAGTATCTTAATTCGTTCGCCGTAGCGGTTAAGCATGCGGGTTACGTTGGTCAGGTCGCGGGTAGATTCCTTCACAGCCTGGATGTTTTCGTGCACCAGCAGTTCATCGAACATCTCCAGTGTAATGCTGCGCTTGTAATCAACCGGGTTGTTGTAGATCATGATGGGCAGTGATGTACTTTCTGCCACTGCACCGATATATGCTACGGTTTCACGGTGGTCGGAGTAGTAACGCATGGGCGGAAGCAGCATCAAGCCGCTTGCTCCCATCTCTTCGGCTTCGCGTGCACGGGAAACTGCTTCCTGTGTGGCACCTTCTGCTATGTTCATTACAACCGGAACCCTGCCTGCTATGTAGGCAATTGTTCTGCGGGTAAGCTCCTGTTTTTCTTCGGTGCGTAAAACACTGGCTTCACCCAATGTGCCGCCTAGTATAATCCCATCCACACCGGCTTCCAGTTGCGCATCCACGTTCCTGAAAAAGGTATCAAAATCGAGGCTGCCGTCGGCGTGAAACTTGGTTGTAAGTGCAGGGAAAACTCCGTTCCAGTTTATCATGATGAGAAGGATTTTGGTTCTATTTCAAAGGTAACCAGCAGGGGAGTCAAAATCCTGTACAGTATTAGTAAGTACTGATACTATATTGATGGTTTTATTGCTATTGATAAATAAATTCGCTAACATGGTACTACCATGAAGGTTATCCCCTTTAAGATACCGAAGTCGAGTAAGGAGCTGATCCGCTACCAGGTGGACCACCAGCCATACTTTTACGATAAGCTGCACCAGCACCCCGAAATACAGCTGAGTTGTATAATAGCAGGTGAAGGAAAACTGATTGTAGGAGATTACATTGGCCGTTTTGAGCCGGGAGATATTTTCCTGCTGGGCCGCAATGTGCCCCACGTCTTCCGCAGCGACGATGCCTACTATCAGGGTGAGAGCAACAAGAAAAGCCATGGTATCATCGTGTTCTTCGACCTTAATGCCTTTGGCGGTAAGTTCTGGGCTGCTGAAGAGCTGCAGGAAGTGAAGGAGTTTTTTGAAAATCTGAACGGCTGTTATAAGGTAAACGTATCAGACCCGGATGCTTTTATCCGGCAAGTGATACGGTTAAGGCAGAAAGAAAAACTGGAGAAGGTACTGGGGGCATTGCAGTTGGTGGACGTACTTATGCGGCAGGCAAATCTGCAGCGCCTTACCCTGGACGACCAGATGCACAACCTGAGTGAGCGCGAAGGCAAGCGGATGGAGCAGGTAGTGCAGTTCCTGGTAGAGCAAAGCCACAGGCAGCTAAGCCTGGAAGAAGTAGCCTCGGTAGCCAATATGAGCCGCGAAGCCTTCTGCCGCTTTTTTAAAGAGCGTACCCGCAAAACACTTGTTACTTTTCTGAATGAATTGCGCGTAAGCAACGCCTGCCACGCGCTGCTGCACACCGATCAAACGATAGCCGGAATAGCATTTTCCTTTGGTTTTTCAAACCTGTCGCACTTTAACCGGGTATTTTTGAAAACCCTTGGCTCAACGCCACGCCAGTTCCGGAAGCAAGTATCTGTACAAAAAGTATAAAAGTATAAACATATTAGCCACACTACCATGTTTGACGCAAGCACCTACCAACTACGCCGCCAGCAGCTAAAACAACAGCTCGGCGAAGGCCTGATCCTTCTCCTGGGCAACGAGGAAGCCAGTATGAACTATAAAGACAACTGGTATCCCTTTTATCAGGACAGCACGTTCCGCTACTACTTTGGTCTGAACCAGCCCGACCTTACCGGCATCATCAACATCGATATTGGCGAAGAGATCATTTTCGGGCCTGAACAAAGTATAGATGATGTGATCTGGACAGGCTCATTGCCTAGCCTGGCATCGCTAGCCGAACAGGTGGGGGTACAAAAGGTGCTGCCAACAGACAAAATTGCAGACTATCTGAAAGGTGCTAAAAAGCTGCAATACCTGCCACCTTACCGCCCGGAGCACCAGCTTAAACTACAAACCTGGACAGAAGAAACTACACTGAAGCCAAGCCTTCAACTGATACAGGCCGTGGTGGCGCAGCGCTCTATTAAATCTGATGCTGAAATTGCCGCCTTAGAGCAGGCCGTAACTTATACTTCGCGCATGCACCTGAACGTGATGCAGTTTGCCCGTGAAGGCATGAAAGAATACGAAGTGGCAGCAGAGGCCATGCGCTATGCAGAATCCACCAACAACCAATTTTCCTTCCCGATCATCTGCACCACACAAGGCCAGATACTGCACAACCATTACCGCGGCAATACTTTGCAACAGGGCGAAATGCTGCTCGTGGATGCCGGTATACAAACAGCAACTGGCTATGCCGGCGACATGACTCGCACATTCCCAGTTGGTGCTACGTTTACCGAAAGGCAGCGCGAACTTTACCAGGTAGTATTGGATGCACACGAAGCGGCCATTGCTGCACTTAAACCGGGAGTATTGTACAAAGATATTCACCTGCTGGCCTGCCGTAAGTTAGTGGATGGCCTAAAACAGGTGGGGCTTATGCGCGGCAACACAGAAGAAGCAGTACAGGCAGGTGCCCATACCATGTTCTTCCAGTGCGGGCTGGGCCACATGCTGGGCATGGATGTGCATGATATGGAAAATCTTGGCGAGCAATATGTAGGCTATACCTCTGAACTGCGCAAGAGCACCGAGTTCGGGCTGAAGTCGCTGCGGCTTGGTCGTGCGCTGGAACCTGGCTTTGTATTGACAGTAGAGCCTGGCATATACATTATTCCAGAACTGATCGACCTGAGACGAAATGACAAGGTAGCACAGCAGTTCATCAACTATGATATGCTGGATAGCTACCGTGACTTCGGAGGTATCCGCATAGAAGATGACCTGCTGATCACCGAGAACGGAAGCCGTATACTTGGCGAGCCGCTCCCAAAAACAATTGCTGATGTTGAGGCAGTACGGCAGCAGGTGGCTAAATAAGAAGTAGAAACTGCTTCATCAAACGCATTCAAGAAGATCTCAGGGTTAAGAAAGTATAATGAATCAATCCTTTGATGTGATCAGGAACCAATGTTTATAGTTATTAGTATCTTTCTTCTTTGTAGTAAAATTGGTATTTCTTACTATAGAAATATTTGATATTTCGCCAAAATAGCTGGATTGGAGTGATATCTGCTCAAACCTGAATTTAAAATATTTTTAAAGCTACAACTTTCCAAAGCGTATATTTTTATCTATCAGTTGGACCTTCTGGCAATTTTAGCTCAAATTCTTTGCCTGGTGGCACAGTTAACTTATACCCTTTAATCCAGGGATTATAGTATCGAAGGGTTTTATAGTTGGTACCCTGCTCCAGCGCAAAGGCAGGCAGATCACGAAGTGTGGTATTGATTTTAACTACACGGGATGGCAGTAGCTGATAACCATGTTCTTCAGGCAGCTCAAAGCCATACTTCTGAGGGTTTCCTAACACTTCTTTCAAGGCCAGTATCCTGAACATATACTTTGAAGTTTCATCGTTGAGGTAAAGGTCGTAGTAGGAGCTTACCCCCTGCCGCTCCAGTGCATTGGCTAATCCGGCCATACCTCTGTTATAAGAAGCAGCAGCATTTGTCCAACTCCCAAAACGTTCTTTGGCCCTCTTAAGGTACTTGATAGCAGCAAGTGTGGCTTTTTGCATATGAAAACGTTCATCCACTTCACTGTTTACAATCAGACCATAACCACGGGCTGTATCAGGCATCAACTGCCAGAAACCTGCAGCTCCGGCATGGGAAGTAACATGCCCAAACAAACTCTCAGCCAGCGCCAGGTAAATAAAGTCTTCAGGGACATTATTTTCCTTTAGCATAGCTTTTATTTCAGGCACATAGCGCTGCATGCGTTTCAAACCAAGTAGTGTGGTTGCATGCAGGTAAGAGTTAACCAGCAGTTCGCGGTCTAATCGCTCTGCCACATCCGGCACATGAAGCGGCACCGGCTCACCAGCAAAACTAAGAGCTACAGGCATCGGTGGAGGACTAAAAATCGGCTTTATAGCTTTAACACTCGTTTCTGATGTTGCAGCCGTTCCTTCTGCCGTCATAATCTGTTGCTGGCTACACCATTGCAGCGCCACTACAAGGAGTAAAGCAATCGTTATGTATTTCCACTTCTGCTGTGCCATAGCTTTAAACTTTAGTCTAGAGATATAACTATATACGAGCTCAATAAATTATTACCAGTCCAGCTACTGTGTAAATTTTAAATTTGGTATGGAAATAACAATACATCCTACAAAGTACATACTTTAGCCTTAGTTGCCACCTAGGCAAGTACAATCATGAGCAGCTAATCAAAAAAAGTGATAACATACTTTACCTATTTACTTTTTCTGAGAATGTGAATACCAATGAAATTGCAAGAGGCTTATTATCAGAAGAGGTACGAAAGGCTTATACTTCGACAGTTTGAGCAGATGCTAATTCTTTGGTTATTGTCTTTTCATACTTCCTCCTGAAGTAAATCATAGAAAAGGCCGTAAGCAGCATACCAATCGCCGAAAGACCGATCACGCTGTTAGAAAAGAATGCTACCCAGTTTAACTGTACCCGAAAGATCTCTTTGCTAAACAAAACTCCCACGCTGCCTACATATCCAAACGAGTCAGCCAGGTAAATCAGGAAGCCTACGTTACCGGTATACTTAAAAGTGGATATCAGCCGGTCGAAGAACACAGCATTAAAAGGGATGTAAACCATGTACAAGCCAAGCCCGACAAGCATCATCCACCACATGGGTTCCATAGATTTGGTTGTAAAGAACAAGGTGGAAACCCCAGCAATGGTAAATCCTATCAGAATAAAAACATGTGCCGTTTGCAGCGCTTTATAGTTGTTTTTAATGAGTACCATGCTGCCGATCAAAACCAGGATCACAAGGGTAATGGGTGTTTCTGTTTTTGAAAATATTGCAGGTTGATTGAAATACCCAAGCTCCTTCCACATTTCTGCACCGAAATTATCACGTATGTCCCGGAAGATAGTAGCAAAGCAGTAGATAAGTACGCAGACTGCGATGCCGGCATAAAACTCTTTTACAAAGCCTTTGCGGTCTTCTTCGCTCATGGCTATGCGCTCTGTCCTGAGCTGAATGTCTTCTTCACTGGGTGGCGGAATCTTCTCCATCAGATACACAAACAGCAGAAGCGGCAGAGCAAAAACTAAACCCGTAAAGAAAGGCACCCAAAACTCGGATACGCTAAACTGTACCATCAGCCAGGCGCCAACAGACTTAACGAACCCGGAGGCGAAAATGAAGCTTACCGCCAATGTTGCCCCAATGAAATCTGTACTTCGCCTTCCCTCCACATAAGAGAAGACCACCCCCCAAAGCATGCCTAACGGGAAGCCGTTAATAAAAAGAAAAGCAATGTTGTAAGGGGGCGGCACAAGGGCGAAAAAAAGCCAGCTTAGCCAAGAGATTCCCGTCAGCAGGAGAATCACGCTCCCCCTGCCTGTTCTTTTCAGTTCCGAAATATATTTGATGCCGTAGAACTTGGCCAGCAGGTAACCTAACATCTGGCTGATGACCAGCACCGTCTTATAGCTGTAACCGGCAACTTCAATACCATCGAAAGTGGCCACAGTAAAAGACTTCCTGAAGCCGAAGATCATGGTATAGGTTAGAAAAACTACTATGGCAGCATATAACCCAACTTTTACATGGCTACTTTTCTTTTTCATTGTATCTGACATGCGTTTAGCTTCGTTATCAGGTTTGTAACTAATCTTTCTTCATAGTAATATAGTTATTAGCTGTGAAATCTTTTATTGAGCAACAAGAATTATTCAGATGTACCCACTCTATAAAATGGAAAATCACAAAAGCCAAAAACGCTGTTCCCCTTAAACCATCGAGTAAGACGAAGTGTTGTTTAGTTTTAGAATGGCTGAGCTGACTTCTATTTTGCTCGTGCTTACTTTGAGCTTATTTAGTGATTGTGGTAAGAGTGAAATGCAGACAACAGCGAAACCTCAATCAGTGTTTGCAGCAATTGCATCTGACGGATAAGGACATAATATATTATGTTTACCGCATTTAGTCGAGGAGCATGAACCTGGAAATCCTGTTGCCATTATGCTTTAAAACCTAGCTTTTATACTTGCTTATTATAAAGCAGCTTAGCCGCTATCTTCTACATCCGTCATTATAACTAAAGGTCTATATTACTTATTTGTAAAACCTTATGCCCTCATTTGGTACCTAAAAGATTCGCTCAAAACTATTCTATCTTTACAGATTTGGTTCGATAACTCCTTCCTACAATCTACTACAGCAAAAAAGCCACTTCACATTTAAAAGAAGTGGCTTTTTTATAAAATATATAAATACCTTTTTTTCGTTTGTAGTAGTAAAATTTGAAGTTTTCAACAGCAAATGTGTTTGTGGATCTGTTTAGGCTGAACCTCTTCTCATACTTTCCCATATCAGAGAATACAGGCAACAACTAAACTCCCCCTTTACATTGTTATGTGACTCCTACAACTATTTACCCCATAATTAAACATCATTCACATGGACAGACCTTACTCTTTGTTCACAACCGCAGGTAAAATATTCTGGTTTACCTTGAACAAGTTGTGGGGATCATATTTGGACTTGACCTCTGCTAACCTTTTATAATTGTCGCCATAGGTTGCCTTCACCCGGTCCTGCCCCTCTTCCATCATAAAGTTAATGTAGGAGCCCCCAGCGCTATATGGGTGCAAGGCTGACCAGTAATCCTTTGCCCATTTGGTTATCATCTCTCTGTTCCCGGGTTCAGGGTCAACTCCGGCAATCACCATGGCGTAGGTAGCATCGCGGTAGTTCCAGGGTGTGGCATGTTTATCAATCCGGGAGGCTGCTCCGTTAATCGGGTAAAGATGCATGGTGGAAAGCAGGTTAGGTAGCTGAGAACCATGCTTTATATGCAGGTCAATAGCCTCATTTGGTAAGTCTTTTATATAATCTCCTTTCCAGTACCATTGCAAGCCTGGTGGGTACAGCGGGTCGAACATGCTTTGCAAGGCAGGTAATGGCAAGGGACCAACCAAATCTAAAGCTGGCCTCTTGAAGCTACGGATAGTCTCAAAAACCTTCTCTGCATCTTCCATAGCACCCGCGTAACACCATACCACACCACACATTTTTTTCAGGTGGAGGTGCTCTGGAAAGGGTGGAACGGGTGGTACGGTAAGAAATGCAAAAAAGCCATTGATTTCATCAGCTGCATTACTGATAAGCTCGTGGTACCAACGCAATACTTCTTTCGCGTCCTCCAATTCCCATAGCATCGGGCCGGCAAACACTGTGCTGACTGAATGAGTTTTGAAAAGAAATGAGGTAACTACGCCGAAGTTTCCGCCCCCGCCGCGCAGGGCCCAGAACAAGTCGGGGTGTTCGTCAGCGCTGGCTTTCAAAAACTGTCCGCTGGCTAAAACCACATCCGCTTCCAAAAGATTGTCAATGGTAAGGGCGCATTGGCGTGTCAGGTGGCCGAGTCCTCCCCCTAAGGTAAGTCCTGCAATGCCTGTAGTCGAATTGATCCCTGTCGGCACAGCCATACCGAATGCATGTGTGGCATGGTCCACATCACCCAGGGTGCAGCCTCCCTGTACGCGTACTGTCCTTTCCACCGGGTCCACATGAGTGCCTTTCATAAACGAGAGGTCTATGACAAGGCCGTTGTCACATACCCCAAGTCCGGCTCCATTGTGACCGCCACCCCTGATGGCGACCAGCAGGTTGTTTTCCCGGGCATAATTTACTGCCGCTATCACATCGGCCTCATCCAGGCAACGGGCAATTAGGGCGGGATGCTTATCGATCATGCCGTTGTAGATGCGACGACTGGTCTCGTATTCCACATCCTGTGGCGCAATAAGTCTGCCGCGTAAGCTGTTCTTAAGAAAGGAAACAGGTGTTGCTTCTGCTATCATAGTTGTTTTGTTGAATAGCCTGATAAGCAATAATCAAAGCAGATGGGTCTTACAACCCGTTGAATCCAGAAGAGGAAGGGTTGTCAGGTGATGAGATTTTATGAAGTTAAAGTTTTATTTTATACGTCAGTTGATAGCTGGAGATTTGAATACTACTTAACAAAGTGAGGAATTGGAAGCAAGCGAATGAGCTTCGACTAGGTTTATTTATCTCAATCTAACTGCATCCCTTGAACTTTTCACATGCTATATTCTATGATACATAGTTACATGATCAAGAAGGTCGAATAAGAAGTTTCCTATTCTTTTCCCAACCTTAAAGACTCAAGCATAGCCATAAAATCACTGTGATAATAGTTCTATAATTCTATCATATAGACTACTAAAAAAGCCGCTTCAGATACAAGGAGCGGCTTTTTTAGTTCCAAATGTTATTTTATCACTTATTCTCATTACCATAAATTTAACATAAAAGCAATTAAGCCTTAATCTGGAAATGGAACTCCTGTTATCTCTTTGCAAAGGCTCATAAATTTGTTCTGTAGCTGCACTTCATCCGCCTCATGGTTATAGCCACTTTCTTTCTGATGATAAAAATACAGGCCGCTTACATTTGTCATCTCATTGCTGCTTGTTGCTAACCATACCTGTGTTTCATATCCTTTTAGAAGATTGTCGGGAGCACCGCTCCCTCCCATTTTAGTAGGAACCCAACCAGGATTAACAGCATTAGCATAAACATCCGGCCATTTCCGTGCTACAGCCTTGCATAGCATCAGCACATGTAACTTCGAATCAGAATAGGTAATGTTGCTACCTCCCTTAGTAAAGCTTTCAAGTTTTGCATGCCCCTGTAAATGCATATCAGAGCTCAGGTAGATCAATCTCTTCGGTTTTTGTATCAGGCATGTTAAAATGTAAGGAGCAAGTGTATTTACGGTGAATACTTCTTTTGCAGATGCTTGATAAACTCCGGCATTATGGATAACTGCATCAAATGCACCCAATTCATTTACTTTAGATGCTAACTGCACTGTTTCATCTAAACTGCTAAGATCGCCTGTTACAACACCTTCAGCACCGGGTACATTAGCTAATGCTTCCTTACCCCTATTTTCATTACGTGCATGCAGCACCACCCGGTGGCCCTGAGCAATCAGTGCCTTTGCAGCCAACTGACCCAGACCATCGGCTGAGCCTGTTATAAATATTTTTGCCAATTTTATTTCTTCAAAGATGCCATATCAATCACAAAGCGATACTTCACATCGCCCTTAAGCAAACGTTCATACGCTTCATTTATCTGCTGAATATTGATCATCTCGATGTCTGAAACGATATTATGCTTGCCACAGAAGTCCAGCATTTCTTGTGTTTCAGCAATGCCACCAATCATAGACCCGGAGAAGCTTCTGCGTGAAGGTATTAGGCTGAACGCGGCTACCGGAAGCGGATGTTCGGGTGCTCCTACCAATGCCAGAGTTCCATCAACCCGTAGCAGGTTCAGATAGGCGTTGATGTCGTGTTGGGCAGAGACGGCATCCAGGACGAAATGAAGTTTCCCTGCATAACGTTGCATTTGGTCTTCATCCTTGGACAGTACCACATCATCTGCCCCAAGCCGTTTAGCATCTTCTATTTTAGAAGTTGAAGTGGTAAATACAATAACATCTGCACCCATAGCTTTCGCGATTTTAACCGCCATATGCCCTAAGCCACCTAAACCAACAACGCCAACTTTCTGGCCAGGACCTACATGCCAATGTTTCAGAGGGGAATAAGTTGTTATACCTGCACACAACAAAGGCGCTACAGCTGCCAGATCTAGGTTTTCAGGTACCCGTAAAACAAAGCTTTCATCTACAACTATACTTTCTGAATACCCTCCATAGGTTTGTGTACCCAGGTATTTATCAGGAGAATTATACGTCTGGATGTTACCCTGTTCACAGTATTGCTCTAAGCTTTCTCTACAGTACTCGCACTCCCGGCAGCTGTCTACCATACAACCCACGGCAGCAAGATCACCTACTTTAAACTTGGTAACATGATCCCCAACACTTATGACTCTGCCAACTATTTCGTGACCGGGTACACAGGGATAAGTTGTACCATGCCATTCATTCCGTGCCGTGTGCAGATCAGAGTGGCAGACCCCGCAATACAGAATATCGATCTCTACATCGTGTGGCTTCGGTATTCTTCTCTTTATATTTAACTGATCTAAAGGTGCCGTTGCAGCTTCTGTTCCGAATGCCTTTACTTCTTTTGTTTTTGCAGAAGTGCCTCCTTCCGCCGTTGTTCTAATTGTATCCATAGTTTTTAGTATTAAGTATTGGGTTAACCTGATGCCAGTTATTTTACTTTTTTGCGCCAGGAACTGTACCGTTTTCTATTAATTTTTCTAATCTAGATTTAGCTCGAAATTTTTATATTAACTAAGCTGATATCTTTAATAGCTGGTTATTAGCCCAGTTTATATAGTTTACATTATTGGCCGAACATTTCAGGAAAGAAGAAAAACTCTATACCCCATATCCTGCTCTGGTCATCCCTCTTAAACGACATTTACTGGTTATTGTATACTTCATCCGTTACGGGCTCCATCCATTGCACAATACCCTTCCTCGTATTAGGCACAATGTAGAGCTGCTGCAACCCTGAATCTGGGCTTGCTCCGTGCCAATGCTTCACATTCGGCGGGCATTTTACTACATCACCCTATCTAATGGTTTGCCGGGACTGGCCCTCAATCTGGTGGTAGCCCACACCATCGGTAATAATCAAAATTTGGCCAGCTGGATGGATATGCCAGTTGCTTCTGGCACCTGGCTCAAAATATACGTTACCTACCAAGGTAGTATAAGTAGAATCTGCAGGAACCAAACCATAATTCCAGGCTTTTCCTGTAAAGTAATCTGCCGGACCTAAATCACCTTTCGGAAAGATACTTTCCACTGCTGTTGTAGCTGTTTGCTGATCAGTTTGCTCTTTACAGCCTGTAGCTAGTAGTAGCAGGCTGTAAAGAGTTATGGCTGTAATCAAAAATGTTCTCATACTTTTAGCCTTTATTACTATTTTCTATTTGCACTACTACTCCCCTTAGTCTGTTCTGCCTGAGCAGACTTACCTGTCTTCAGGTTTTCGTTGAAGAATGATGTCAATTTATCAAATGGAATTTTATCTAACCTGTCGTACAAATCAACGTGGTCTGCATTAGGTACAATTACCAATTGTTTAGGCTCTGAAGCCATCTTATAAACATCTTCAGAATAGTAACGGGAGTGCGCGTTTTCTCCTGCAATCAGCATAACCGGACGTGGCGAGATCATCTCCATATTGGCTGCCATCGGGAAACTGAAGAACGACATGGGAGTTGTGGCAGTCCACGCTGTGGTAGAGTTGATCGACCTTGAATGAAAACCACGTGGTGTTCGGTAATAGTCGAAGAAAGCAGCCAATACAGGGTCAGCTTCTTTAGGAAGTGTTTCAGGAAGCACCCGCTTTCCTTTTACTATTTTACCGTCTTTGTCAAAAGGAACTTCATGTAAGCCTATTGCATAAGTACCGTTTTCGGCATCTGTCCAGCGCTGCTGACTTAGGTAATCAATTACCTGTATGCGTTGTTCTACTGTATAACTGTCTTTATAACTGCGACTCATGCTGCGCGACATATCATACATAGAAGCCGTCGCTACCGCCTTAATCCGTGAATCGGATGTGGCAGCTGTAAGTGCCATACCGCTCAGACCACAAATCCCAATCGCACCAATGCGATCACGGTCAACTGAAGGCAGCAAACCAAGGTAGTCAACCGCTGCACTAAAATCTTCTGTAAATATTTCTGGCGAACCAACATTGCGGACTTCTCCACCACTTTCGCCTGTAAAGGAAGGGTCGAAAGCTAAAGTTACAAATCCTCTGGCAGCCATTTCGTTTGCGTAAAACCCCGAAGACTGCTCTTTCACCGCTCCGAACGGACCACTTACTATTAAAGCGGCTAGTTTTTTATTCCCACTTTTCTTAGGAATATATAAATCTCCGGCTACAGTAATGCCAAAGCGGTTTTTAAATTTAACTTCTTGGCGCGTTACCTTATCACTTAATTGAAAGGTGTAGTGATCCTGATCTTTTGTCTTATTTACACCTTGTTGTTTTAAATTCTGACTTATAGCCTGCCCACTGATCAGTAAGGCTATTAGCATGATGAAGAATTTTTTCATGTTAAATGGATTTAATGACTTTTGCTGGAATACCCCCCACAATTGTATTGGCAGGCACATCTTTTGACACAACTGCTCCGGCTGCCACAACCGAATTTTCTCCCACGGTTACTCCTTGCAGAATCGTTGCATTTGCTCCTATCCAGGCGTTCTTCTTGATGTGAATGGGTTTTGGTACAAGCGACTGCCTGCTCTCCGGAGTAAGCGGATGGCCCTCTGAAAGTAATTTCACGCCCGGCGCCAGCAGCACATTATCTTCAATGGTAATGCCGCCCAGGTCCAAAAAGGTACACCCGAAATTGATGAATACATTTTTGCCGATTTTAGTATTCTTCCCGAAGTTGATGTACATGGGTGGAAATACAGCGGTTGACGCATCAATTTCTTTCTCTGTGATTTGACTTAACAGCTTTCGAATCTCCTCTGGGTCACTGGAAGTATTCATCTGCTGAACCAACTTCATTGTAGCGTAAGATGCTTCTCGCAACCTGCTACCTTGCGGATCATCAGGGCTGATTATTTCCCCTGTTCTCAGGCGTTCAAAAATATCTTTATCGGTTGACTGCATGTTGTATCATTTGTATGATACAAAGGTATAGAGGGTTTTCTTCTTAATTGTTACACATTATTCGGCAATAATGTCACATATCACTTATATTAGCAGTTAGACTTTTAATGATAACTGATTTGCAACCGAAAGTGATTTTAACAGAAATATCGAGTAGGAATGATTTTCCTGATCATTTCCAACAGCTGTATCATACCCATTTATACTGTCATCGTGGTAGCATCAAGTTTACCTTTAATGACCAGGAGATGGAATGCAGGAAAGGAGAATTTTTATTCTGGTTTGCCGAAAGCAGTCTGACGGATTTAACGTTTTCAAAAGGCTTTAAAGCAACGGCATTGCTAGTAGAGAAAGACTTCTTGAACAGTAACATTCCCGATCAGGGCTGGAGTATCAATGCCATCTTGCATTCAAGGGTATATCCTGTAAAAACGATACACACTGAAATTGACAAGCAGAAAATCCTTTTGAACTTTAAATGGCTGCATGAACGCTATCTGGAAAACGATCATCGGTTTTACGACGAAGCCCTACACTTGCAAATGCAACTGTTTATTCTAGAAATGTGGCACATTTTTGCCAATGAATATGAAAGACGGAAACACAGCCTGCAAACCGGAACATTGTATGAGCGGTTTATGCAACTGGCACAGGAGCATTGCATGACGGAGCGTGAAGTACAATTTTACAGCAATCAGTTAAACATTACTCCCAAATACCTTAACCAGATCTGTAAACAATCATCCGGTGTTACTGCCTCCGAATGGATTCAGCGCTTTGCTAAGGAACGCATCATTATCCTGCTACAAAACAAGAACCTCAACATTTCAGAAATTGCCGATAAAATGGAATTTGGCAGCCGTTCCTTTTTTACCCGCTATGTAAAAAAGCTCTTGGGTGTTACACCTAGTGAGTATCGAAACCGGTTGAGCTAGCAGACCTCATTCCTGTGCATCCATTACTATGCTATTGTTCTCCTCTGAATTAAGATTTCTTTGCAAAAAGTTTGATAGTACTATCTTTTGGCTTACTGCAACATAAAAGCCGCTCCATGCCATATGGAGCGGCTTTTATGATTCGATAAATTCCCCTTCGGTTTCTATTGTGTTTTCTGCTTTGTTAATTACTCCAGTACTTTACAGTAAAAGCCCTGTGACTGGAACAACTCTATGATAGGTTGAATGCTGACATGATCATCCTCCACTCTTAGAATATTGTCACAGTCTTCTAAGTCAAAATTAATTTTAGCATTAGGGATTTTGTTATGTAAACCCTCCAGAATTAATGCTGCACTCGCCCTGTCTGTAATATTTGTTTTAAATACTTCTACCATCTTATCTGATCAATTTTGGATTGGTATTTGGCTGGTAATGTAATAACCAATGATTACCATACTTGTCTGTCAGGTTACCGAATAATGCTCCCCAATGCGTATGCTCTAACGGGTGTGTCTGCTTACCACCTTCCGATAATTTTTTATAAAATATTCGTGTATCTGCTTCGGAATTACAGTTAAGCAACATAGAAACTGAATTTCCCTTCCGCAGTCCATCTTCACTCACCATATCAGAGCCCATCAATACAAGATCATTATTGATTAAAATAGAATGAATGATACAATTTTTCATCTGCCCAGGCAGTTGCTCAGCCTTCGGCGACTCTCCGACCGTCTGGAAAGAGAGTACGCCACCCAGGCATTTCTGGTAAAATGTCATGGCTTCGCGGCAATTACCGTTGAAGGTCAGGTATGTGTTGATGCTCATCTTTCTCGAATGCACTAACCAGGTCTGAAATAACAAGTTTCTTCATCTGCATAAGGGTCTGCATTACGCGTGCTGTTTTCTCCTTTTCCTGTGAGCTCATCAGTTCATCCAACACTGTTGGCACAACCTGCCACGACACACCAAATTTATCCTGTAGCCAGCCACATTGTTCATTTGCCGGATCAGCAGAAAACTTTTCCCAATAGTAATCGATTTCTTCCTGTGTCTGGCATTTTATCACAAAAGATACAGCAGGCGAAAAAGTAAATTGTGGTCCACCATTAAGTGCCATAAACTCCTGCCCATTAAGGTTGAAGATTATTGTTAAGACAGAGCCTTTGGGTAGCGGTGCACCTTCACCATAATAAGAGATCTTTCCAATTTTAGAATCCATGAAAACAGAAGTATAAAACTTCACAGCCTCTTCTGCATTATTGTTAAACCATAAACATGGCGTAATCTTATGTTCTTTAATAGCTTTAAAGTTTACAGTTATTAATGTGCTTCCACATACTTTTTAAAGTTATCAAGTATAGCCTGCCAGCCTGCCTGCTGTACTTCCACCGGGAAAGTATCTTCCGCTTCAAAGATCTCAACTATGTCAGTTGTATCTTTATTGTCGGTAAATGTGATGCTAACTTTCCTGCCATCCAGAATTGTATATTCAATTGATTCCTGATCTTTTACTGATGTATAGACACCTTCAAAGTCAAAGCTCATGTTACCGTCTTTGGCTGCCATCGTAGTTTTAAACTTACCGTCTTCGCGCAAATCATTTTCAGCATGTGGGGCATGCCAATCTTCTGATGCAAAAGCCCAGTTAGTAATATGTTGCGGCTCTGCCCAGTATTTCCATACTTTGGCTACAGGTGCGTTTACAGTAGTTCTGATAGTAATTGCTGTTTTGTTTACTGTTTCCATTTTCATTGTTTTAGTTAAATTCTATAGTTTATGTTTCTTTTTTAGTTGGTGGTATTGCGCTGATTTATATTTCTTTAACCTGAATACCAACATTACAAACTTAGCAGGTTCTGCTGACAAACATCCTGTGTAAAAACGACAAATGAGGGGCGTTTTGCGACAGAGATTTTCGTATATTAGGGATATGAAAAATGTATCGATTTTAGTACCCGAATCATCGGTAATGCAGGCAATTGCAGACCCTCGCTACCTTTTCACTGCGGTAAATCAGTTTCTGGCTGTAGCAGGTAAACAGCCATTATTTGAGGTGCAACTGGTTGGGTATAAAAGTGAGATCAGACTTAACGATGGACTCTTTACTGTACATGCTGATAAAGAGCTTAAGGATGTGCAGCAGACGGACCTGGTTATTATACCTGCACTGGCTGGTGATATGGCAGGTGCTGTTGCAGCAAACCAAAACCTGGTGCCCTGGATCATGGAGCAATATATCAATGGTGCTGAAGTAGCCTCGCTTTGTGTAGGTGCTTTTCTACTAGCCTCTACTGGTTTGCTCACTGGCAAGAAGTGCTCTACCCACTGGGGCTTTGCCAATGAGTTCAGGGAAATGTTTCCAGATGTGGAAGTGGTAGATGGAAGTATAGTTACCGAAGAAAACCGATTGTACTCCAGTGGCGGAGCAAACTCTTACTGTAACCTGTTGCTGCACTTAGTAGAGAAGTATACTGATCGCGAAACAGCTATACTTGCCTCTAAGTATTTTGCTATTGATATAGACCGGAACAGCCAGGCCGCCTTTGCTTTGTTTCAGGGCCAGAAAGACCACAACGACTTAGCCGTAAAAGCAGCTCAGGAATACATCGAAAGCAATTACAACGATAAAATAACAATAGATCAGTTAGCTGATAAAGTAGCACTTGGCCGACGTAGTTTTGAACGCCGTTTCCTAAAAGCAACCAACAACTCAGTGCTGGAGTATATGCAGCGGGTAAAGATAGAAGCTGCCAAACGTAGTTTCGAAACCAGCAGAAAAAACATAAATGAGGTAATGTTTGATGTAGGCTACACTGACACAAAAGCCTTTCGAACTATCTTTAAAAAGATCACCGGATTAACCCCAATCGAGTACCGCAACAAGTATAACAAAATGGCTCAAGAGAAAGCACCACTGGCAGTTGCTTAAAGTTTAACTACGGAGCTTAAATCTTACACAAGTATACTTGCGCCACAACTAGAAAAAAAATTTACAGTTAATATCATCCTGAGGCACATTTAAGCGATTTTTGAAATTTTAACCCTACCTTAGTGGCTTGAAATGAAAAATAAGCATGCTTCACTTCTTTTTTAGTCAACCTGACACAGTTTACGCCCTGCAATCTAAAGGGGAACTAAACACTACCGACATCCAGAAACTGGAATGGTTATTCGGCAACGCCACTCTAAAGCAGGAAACTGCGCTGAGTGGCTTTTTTGTTGGCCCTCGTGCTGCCATGATCACGCCTTGGAGTACCAATGCCGTGGAGATCACCCAAAACATGGGTATCGAGGGGATTCTCCGGATAGAAGAGTTTAAAATAGTAGAGGAAGATTTCACCGATTTCGACCCCATGCTTTCTCAAAAGTATAACGGTTTGGATCAGGAGATCTATACGATTAATATTCAGCCGGAACCGGTACAGCCTGTTACCGATATTGCGGCCTATAACAAGCAGGAAGGCCTGTCGCTGAGCGATGAAGAAGTAGACTACTTAAACCAGCTGGCTGAAAGACTGGGCAGACCACTGACCGATTCCGAAGTATTCGGCTTCTCGCAGGTAAACTCCGAGCATTGCCGCCATAAGATCTTTAATGGTAAGTTTGTGATCGACGGCGAAGAGAAGCCTACTTCTCTGTTCAAACTGATTCGTAAAACATCAGAGGCAAACCCCAACGACATCGTTTCGGCCTATAAAGATAACGTGGCCTTTATAAAAGGACCGGTGGTGCAGCAGTTCGCACCAAAACGTGCCGATATACCTGAGTACTACCAGGTAAGTGATTTCGAATCGGTTATCTCCATCAAAGCAGAAACGCACAACTTCCCGACAACCGTAGAGCCCTTCAACGGTGCCGCTACCGGTTCCGGAGGAGAGATCCGCGACAGGCTGGCGGGTGGCCAGGGAGCTCTTCCGCTTGCTGGTACCGCCGTTTACATGACGGCATTATCCCGCCTCGAGAAAGACCGCCCATGGGAAAAGGCAACACAGGAAAGAAAGTGGTTGTACCAAACGCCGATGGATATACTGATCAAAGCCTCTAACGGAGCTACTGATTTCGGTAATAAATTCGGACAGCCACTGATCACGGGTTCTGTTCTGACCTTCGAGCATGACGAAAAAGCGGATGAACTGGAGGCACCAAGAAAACTGGGCTACGACAAAGTGATCATGCTGGCCGGTGGCGTTGGCTACGGAAAAGCAAGCCAGGCACAGAAAGGCCACCCGAAAACCGGTGACAAGATCGTCATTCTGGGAGGTGAAAACTACCGCATTGGTATGGGTGGAGCTGCCGTATCCTCGGCCGACACAGGCGAGCATGGATCAGGCATTGAATTAAATGCGATTCAACGTTCAAACCCGGAAATGCAAAAACGCGCCGCTAACGCCATTCGTGGTATGGTGGAGAGCGAGCATAATGCCATTGTTTCTATCCATGACCATGGTGCTGGAGGCCACCTGAACTGCCTTTCCGAACTGGTGGAAGAAACAGGCGGTAAAATTGACCTGGATAAACTACCTGTAGGCGACCCTACCCTTTCGGCCAAAGAGATCATCGGCAACGAGTCTCAGGAGCGTATGGGCCTGGTGATCGGCGAAGAGGATATTGCCACTCTGCAAAAGATAGCGGAGCGTGAGCGTGCCCCTATGTATACCGTAGGCGACGTGACCGGCGATCACCGCTTTACATTCCAATCAGCCTCGACCGGCGAGAAGCCGATGGACCTGGAGCTGAGCGACATGTTCGGCAGCTCGCCTAAAATGGTGATGACTGACAAGACCGTTGAGAGAAATTACCAGCCGGTAACATACGATAAAAACCAACTGCATAACTACCTGGAGCAGGTGCTGCAATTAGAGGCAGTAGCCTGCAAAGACTGGCTTACAAATAAAGTAGACCGATGCGTGGGTGGCCGTGTAGCGAAGCAGCAGTGCGCTGGTCCGCTGCAGTTGCCACTGAACAACTGCGGTGTAATGGCACTGGACTTCCAGGGCAGAGAAGGTATAGCTACTTCCATTGGCCACTCTCCTATCTCAGCCCTGATCGACCCGGCAGCCGGTAGCCGCAACGCAATTGGTGAGTCACTCTCGAACATTGTGTGGGCTCCATTGAAGGACGGTTTGAAGAGCGTATCGCTTTCTGCCAACTGGATGTGGGCTTCGAAGAACGAAGGCGAAGATGCCCGACTATACAAAGCTGTAGAAGCCTGCTCGGTTTTTGCGATTGCCCTGGGCATTAACATCCCGACAGGTAAAGACTCGCTTTCGATGAAGCAGAAGTATAAAGACGATGAGGTAATTGCACCGGGTACCGTTATCATTTCTGCGGCAGGTAATTGCAGCAACGTTCGCCAGGTGGTGGAGCCGGTGTTGCAGCGCGACGGTGGTAATATTTACTACATCAACCTGTCAAACGACGACTATAAATTAGGCGGATCTTCTTTTGCTCAAATAGTAAACAAAATAGGAAACGAAACGCCTGATATTACCGATGCAACGCTGTTCAGCAATGCCTTCAATACACTGCAAGGCTTGATTAAAGAAGGTAAAATAGAAGCAGGCCATGATATTGGCAGCGGTGGTTTGATCACGACGCTGCTGGAGATGTGCTTTGCCGACAATAACCTGGGCGCGACTATCGACCTGACTTCACTGGGCGAAGAAGACAGCGTGAAAGTGCTCTTCGCGGAAAACATCGGCGTAGTGTTCCAGGCATCGGCAGACGTAGAGGCTACTTTAGAAGCGAACCAGGTGCTGTTCCATAAAATCGGTACAGCTACATCTTCTGCAATGCTGGAGCTGAAGAACGGTGCCGATGTTTACAGCTTCGACATTGCCCAGCTACGCGATACCTGGTTTAAAACCTCGTACCTGCTGGACATCAAGCAAAGCGGCCCGGTAAGCGCAAAAGAGCGTTTCGACAACTATAAGAAGCACGAACTGAAGTATAAATTCCCGGAAGGATTTGATGGTAAGAAGCCTTTTATTGATCCTTCTAAGCCAAGAATTAAGGCAGCTATCATCCGAGAAAAAGGAAGTAACTCCGAGCGTGAAATGGCCAATGCCATGTACCTGGCAGGCTTCGACGTGAAGGACGTGCACATGACGGACCTGATCTCCGGAAGAGAAACCCTGGAAGATATCCGTTTCATCGGTGCGGTGGGTGGCTTCTCTAACTCTGACGTTTTGGGTTCTGCCAAAGGTTGGGCAGGTGCATTCATGTACAACGTAAAAGCAAAGACAGCTATCGAGAACTTCTTTAAGCGTGAAGACACCTTATCGGTAGGTATCTGCAATGGTTGCCAGTTGTTCGTAGAGCTTGGCCTGATCAACATGGACCACGACAAGAAGCCGAAAATGCACCATAACGTGAGCCAGAAACACGAAAGCATCTTTACCTCCCTTACCATACAGGAGAATAAATCGGTGATGCTTTCCAGCCTGGCAGGCTGTACGCTGGGTGTTTGGGTATCACATGGCGAAGGTCGCTTTAGCTTCCCTCACCTGGAAGACAGATACCAGATCGTGTCCAAGTATGGCTACGACACGTATCCGGCCTGCCCGAACGGTTCTGACTATAATACGGCTATGCTCTGCGATGAAACTGGCCGTCACCTCGTGATGATGCCGCACATCGAGCGATCGCTTCTGCAGTGGCAGTGGGCACACTACCCGAAAGGCCGTCACGATGAAGTATCGCCATGGATGGAAGCTTTCGTAAATGCCAGAAAATGGCTGGAAGCGAATGAGAAATAACAGAAACTAGTTTACCTGAAATTTAACTATCCAAAATTGAAGGATAGTATAAAGAGCCCTCTTGATTAAGATTAATTCTTAGTCAAGAGGGTTTTTCAATGATACATAACCATTAAGGTTTATACTTCCCGGTCTACTAAAATTCAACAATAAAGCCTAAAGTTGGCACCAAATCGCCATCGTTGTTTTCCAGTATAACCGGAATGGCATTGCTGCCGTCTGTGTGCAGCGGGTTACCATCGGTGGTGGCAAAACCAGTATTCTCTTCGTTGCGCTTGAAAGTATACCGGTCGAAGCCTGGGGTATTGATCGATAGCAAGTTGGCTATGTCCAAGAACAGATCAAGGGTAATGCGGTTGAAATTCCATTTCTTGTTGATGCCTACGTCCAATTGGCTGAAAGGCGGCTGCAGTCGCTCGGACTTGAGTCTGCTGTAATCCAGCACACCTACCCCCAGCGAGGCCATCCTTATAAAGTTCTTTCTTACCGACTGGCCTTATACAGATTGTCAAACAAAAAAGTATACCATGCGTTATTCAAAAATTATATTCATGAAGTATAAAGTGCAA
Organism: uncultured Pontibacter sp.; assembly: GCA_966250805.1. Lineage (GTDB taxonomy): Bacteria > Bacteroidota > Bacteroidia > Cytophagales > Hymenobacteraceae > Pontibacter. Next base: position 38,598 of record CBINIP010000015.1, read on the forward strand.
TCTTTATAGCATATTCAGTTTAAATTAGCTACCATTTCCTAATGACCAACATAACTACAGATCATCCATACGGAATACCTTATGTAGAGCTTACAGATAATGGCCGTAAGATCAGCTTTGAAAGAGATTGCCTCGCTGATGTAAAGATCCTGCGCAGGATAAATGATGGAGATTGGGTTATATTAATGGACCGTGCCAGATCGCCTTACACCGACACAGAAAAATTTCCGACAGGTACTCATCTGTCCTACTCTGTGGAACTTGAAATAAATGGCAAACACCAGAAGTATGAATTAGAGGCAATGCTTTAGTTATATTAGTCTAATGTATAAATTACCACCTCCCGTTTAATGATCCTAAACTATACAGCTACTTCCATGGACGGCGAGTTATGCTCTTCGTTGAAGGTAACCTGAAAAGCTTTAAGCGAATCAAGTATAGCCTGTGGCTCAATGGATCGCATAATAAAGATGAGGCTGGATTGCCGCTCCCCGGCTGGCCACTTATCGAGGTGGTCTGGAGGATGGATAATATGCTGCACACCGTTCAGCACCACTGGTCCGGTTCCGCCAATATCCAACAACCCTTTTACCCGCATAATGTGTTCGCCTTCGGCGTGCAGCAACATACTTAGCCAAAGTCCAAAAGCCGTCCAGTCCAGCGGCTCCTGAAAAGTTACAGATAAAGAACGGACATTCTGTGTATGTTTGTTTGCAGCTATACTTTCTGATGTTATACTTACAGCATGCTCCTTTGCAGTAGTGGCAGGGTTAAACAGTATGGCCGCATCAATAGCCCCATGCACAGCTTTATGAATTTCTGCTGATGGATTTAGAGCGGTTAACTCGCTTACCAATTCTTCAGTTTCAAAAGTGCTTGCTATGTCTGTTTTGGTAATAATGAGTTTATCTGCCACCAGAGCTTGTTTTACAGATTCAGATTGGTTGTGCAGGTGAAAAAGACCGTTAACAGCATCAACTGTAACTATCACGTTTTCTATATAAAAGTGGTGTTGCAGCATCGGGTGCGACAGAACAGTAAAAACGATAGGTGCTGGATCAGCTAAACCAGTAGTTTCAATCATCACCTTGATTACCTTTTTACCTTCTCCCCTTTCCACATTGTTCAGTATGGCAGTTAAACCCTGCACCAGGTCCTCGCGGGTATTGCAGCACATGCAGCCTCCCCCCAATAAAGTAGTATTCTCTTCGAATACCTGCAGCAGGTGATGGTCCAGTCCAACTTTGCCAAATTCATTTACCAGCACGGCAATATCGTGCATGCCGGGTTGCCGGAGGGCTTGTTGCAGTAAAGTAGTTTTGCCGCTCCCCAGGAACCCGGTAATAATTGTTATCGGTAATTTATTCTGGTTAGGCATTGGGGTTTAACTTATTAATAAGGGCAGGGTCCAGCGGGTTCAGTTTGTAGCCGGCCAGTTTTTCTGCAGCAGGCCAAAGGCTACCAAGATCATCTATTATTTCCTGCCTGCCCTTGCGGTCGCAGAGTACAAATTTGCTCCCGTTCCAATCCTCCACCTTCAGCCCGTAGTGGCACAGGATCTTATTGGCAAGGCTTGCCCGGTGCAGGCGCTCCCTCCGGTAAAAACGCAGCTGGTCATCACCAGGTACTGCCGAGCTGCCATTGGTTCTTCTTTCCGTCCAGTGCACCTTTAGTATGGCGCCTGTGCACAATACACACATAGGCTTTTTTTATTGTGATCAGTAAGTATAATTACCTTGCATCATCATAAGTATGATTATTTATTTCTCGGGAAACGGCGGGCAAAATCGTCGGCCATTTCATCGCAGGTTACCCAGCGTACGCCTTCATGGCTGTTAATGTATTCTATCAGCCTTTCGTGCATCAGTAAAACCTGTGGCCTGCCGCTCACATCTGGGTGTATGGTCATCGGGAAAACAGCATAATCATATTCGCGATATACCCAGTCAAACTGATCCTTCCACATCTGCTCTATATCGCGCGGATTTACAAAACCATGGCTGTTAGGAGATTTTTTGATGAACATCATCGGTGGCAGATCATCAAGGTACCAGTTGGCCGGGATCTCGATAAGGTCTGTTTCCTCTCCACGTTCCAGCGGTTTCATCCAGCTGGCTGCCGGCTGGTTATAATCAATTTTAGTCCATTTATCACCTACCCGCACATAGTATGGATGAAAATCATTGTGCATCAGGCTATGGTCATACTTGATGCCGTTCTTCAGCAAAAGCTCATTTGTAATGTTGGAGAACTCCCACCATGGTGCCACATACCCCGTTGGCCTGCGCCCTGAGAATTTAGTAACAAGATCTATGCACCGAAGCAACACGTCTTCTTCCTGCTGCGCTGTCATGGCAATCGGGTTCTCGTGAGAATAACCGTGTACACCAATTTCATGGCCGGCATCCACAACCATGCGTGTCTGCTCCGGAAATGTTTCGATGGAATGGCCAGGTATGAACCAAGATGTTTTAATGTTATACTTGTCGAAGAGCTTGAGCAGGCGCGGCGTTCCGATCTCGCCGGCGAACAAGCCCCTGGAAATATCATCCGGAGAATCTTCACCGCCATAAGAGCCAAGCCAACCTGCAACTGCATCTACATCTATACCATACGCAACAAGTATTTCTTTCTTAGCCATGTGTTTCGGTTTTTATGGTTCAAGATCTGCCAGCGGACCGGCTGGCAAGGTTATAGGAGTACGCAGGGTATAATTGCCTGGTTCAGGTAACACGCTCTACCTATACTCTCTGGCAAAAAGAGACCTGTTCATGTCGCGCAGGTATGGGAGTCTTCGCCGCTGATCTATCACCTCCTGCAGGTCTATTTCCGAAATGATTACCTCGTCGTCTTTTCTGGCTTCGGAAATTACCTCACCCCATGGGTTAACAATACAGCTGCCTCCACCAAACTCGGTTACTTCTTTTTCAGTACCGGTTCGGTTAGCCGCTATCACAAAGGCACCGTTTTCCAACGCACGAGAGCGGGTTGCTATTTTCCATGCATACTCCCGGGCCTTACCAAACGCAGATGGATATAAGATAATGTCGGCTCCTTTTAACGTCAGAACGCGTGCTCCCTCCGGAAAACCTACTTCATAACAGATCTGCAGCCCGATAGTACCGATAGCTGTATTAAACACAGGAAACTCCTCCCCTTTTGTAAACCGCACACTTTCTACATCCCACAGGTGCGTTTTGCGGTAAGTGCCTAGCAGCCCTTCAGGACCAACCAGAACAGCTGTATCATATACTAAGCCCTTGCTTTGTCCCTGTTCCAGAATGGCTGCCACCAGGTATAAATTGTGCCTGCGGGCGAGTACCTCCATCCACTGAACAGTAGGCCCGGGTATAGGCTCTGCCATTTCAACATCACGCTCCTCTACCCTGTAACCAGTGTTAAAAAGTTCAGGCAGCACCACCAGGTTTACTCCCTCTTTTATCGCTTCCTCCAACAGCGATTCTGCTTTTCTTAAATTAGCTTCTCTGTCACCTAATATACAGCTCATCTGAACGGCCGCAACTTTTATCTTTCCTGCTTTCATATTCTATACTTTCGGGGATACATTGTATAGTTTGTACGGAAGTTTGAAGTATAAGAGAGTTTCTGTAGTTACATCTGTAAATTTTGTACTGTTTCTGTGAGCAACAAAGTACTTACGATAACACGTAAAGAGGCCAATCAGGAAATAGAACCTGTTAAGGAAAAAATAAGTGAGAAATTTTTTGCTCATTTTGCACTGGTAGAGCCTGATTAACTTAATTGCTATAAGGAAAGCACTATATTTACAGAATATGTTACAGATAAGCTTTTGCCTGTAGCATTTGTCTGATAACACTATATTCTTTAAACAAAACTTATTAATGGCTTCAGGACTTCTTGCTCTTTTAGATGATGTGTCTGCCCTTGTGAAGGTGAGTGCGGCAGCATCGTTACTGTTCAAACAAGCTGCATGTTTGTGCAAGCAGTAAGATTCTTAAAATAAAACGCAGCCTTCCAGCCTTTAATATCCTGATACTATAGGCTTATTATTGGCTGAGTTCAAAAAAGAGCGGTCTAAAGTTTAAATATACTTCAAATTTAACTAAGCTCAAATTGAATAGTTGGCTGTGATGCTTAAAGGAAGTATAAGACAGTTGATTCTAAAGAACTGGTAAACCTTCTAGTTCATTTCTGTGAATATGTTAGGCAATTAATAAGCTGTAGTATTAGCCCTTATTTCATATACCTGCAGAACGAAAAGATCAACAATAAAAATCAGCACCAGTTAAATGACCAACTGTACACAACAAAAGAAGTATCGATACCATACAATTAAAACAACAGTTCAATATTTAAAGGCTGATGCTCTTAGCTTGAATTAAACAAATAAGCTTTAAGGCTCTACCTTGATTAATGATACTGTTACTCCATCTTCCAATAAAGATCTATACGCTAAACTATCCTGAACATCTTCTGCCTTCCATCTAAAGAAAGATTTTGATCTAAGTAATAAGTTATTTTGTGAGTGTTTGTATTCAATCAGCATTGCCATATCAGCTTTTACTACTTGAATTACTCCGTCATTAGCTTTATAAGTATAGACATCACATGCTTCTACTCCTGAGCGTGGATAAACATTTAGACTGTCGTTCTCAGAAAAAACAAATATTGCACCTTTGCTTATATGATTACAAAAAGTGGGTAAACTTACAGAAGGTATTGACAAACTCTCGACAACCCATTTACCTATTATTAATGTATCTGCCGAAATTACAGTTATACTATTACGATCCACATTAGATGTATATTTTGGGCTTTCTTGGCAACAAAGAAGAGCACTTATCAAGACTAAAAAATATATGAAACCAAATCTATCCATAACTATTGTTTATAAAATTTGAAAAAGCCTTGATATTATGTACACAAAGATCTCATCAAGTAGAGCTTATTAAGCTCTACTTGATGAGATCTTTGTGTACAGTTTTCGTTGTTTTTTAAATTATAAAATAAAAAGCTTTTTGATTCTCACTTCGCCTTCAGCTATAATAGTAAAACTGTACACACCACGGGTAAGAGTCGAAATATCTACCTTCAGAGACTGAGTAGACCTATACGTATCATTAGAAATTCTCTTACCTGTACTTAAATCATTAATAATTAAACTGACTTCTTGATAAGTTTCAGGTAAATCTACGGTAACTGTAGTACTGTTATTGACTGGATTAGGATATACTAGTATATCCTTTGCATCTTCATGCTGCTGAGAAGCTGCAAGATTTTTCTTTACTATAGGCGTAGACATAACAACCACTATCGCTTCAGATGTCGTAACAGCCCCTTCATTGTCAGTGGCTTTGGCTGTAATGGAGTAGGTCCCAGGTCTGATCTTCCACCATGAATAAGTATACGGTGCCGTTCTATCTTCTCCTACTTTAATTGCCCCTACATAAAATTCAACCTTTTTAACTTCACCATCTGCATCATTTGCTATAGCTTCAAGTTTAATTGGATTTTGATAAATAGTAAATTTTTGCCCTTGTCTTGGTGAAGTGATTGTTACGGTTGGTGCCTGGTTGCCTCCTCCTCCTACTGTAATATTAACCGCAGCTGAGATCGTAGAAGCACCCTTGTCATCGGTGGCTTTGGCTGTCAGGGCATAGTTGCCAGCCGCAACTCCTGTCCAATTGTAGGTATAGGGAGCCGTAACATCTTCGCCCAGCTTAGTGCTGCCCTGAAAGAACTCAACCTTCGCTATAGCGCCGTCTGTATCCGAAGCGTTCGCAGATATGGCGATACTGGCCGGGGCTGAAAAGGTGGCGTTGTTGGCAGGTGAATTTATACTGACTGCAGGTGCTGAATTAGTAGGGTTGTTAACGGTTATGTTTATCAGGGCAGAAGTAGCTGCGGCACCGCTATTATCCACTGCCCGCGCCGTCAGTTGGTAGGTGCCGGCCGCAACGCTTCCCCAGCTATAGGAATAAGGACTTGTCAGGTCTTCTCCCAATTTAGTGTTTCCATTGAAGAACTCTACTTTGCCAATAGTGCCATCTGCGTCGGAGGCTGAGGCAGATATAGTGATTGAAGCCGGAGCTGTGAAAGTGGCGTTGTTGGCAGGTGAAGTTATGGATACAACAGGTGCTGTGTTAGAGGGTGCATTAACTATTATGTTTACCGTAGCAGAAGTGGTCGTAGCTCCTTTGTCATCAGTGGCTTTAGCAGTCAGGGCGTAGGTGCCGGCCGCAACATTGCTCCAACTATAGCTGTAGGGGCTGTTGGTGTCTTCGCCAAGTTTAGTGCTGCCATTGTAGAATTCTACCTTCGATATAGTGCCGTCTGCATCTGTTGCCGTGGCCGCTATGGCAATGGTGGCCGGAGCCGTAAAAGTGGTATTATTGGCCGGTGAAGTGAGGGAGACAACAGGAGCCTGGTTGGCTCCCTTCATTGATATTGTATATGCACCTAAAGAACCATAATCAGAATTGGCTCCCATATCTCCTTTAGTTCCGTCTATAACTAAGTAGTAAGTTCCAGCTTTCAGGTTAGTATTTATATGCGCTTCTGCAGTACTTGGGTCTTGAGTTAAAACTACAGCACCAGCAGAATTACGTAAAGTAAGTAAAACATCAAGATTTGCATAATCTGGATTCGGACTGACAGTGAGGTTTATTGGCCCCCCAGTTGTTGTGAATGAAAAAACATCCACATCAGATGTAGTAGAAATTATACCCTTGTTTTCCGATGCTGATGCATCGCCATTAGTACTAAATTTTATAGGAGTTGCGTTTCCGATATTATTACTATGATCATCTGACCTGTACCCAAAGCCATTCCTAGTTGTTATGATCTGCAAATCATCTTCAGTATTATTTGCATTGATATACTCTCCCTTACTCCATTGAACAGATAATTTATTATATCCAGTACCCATAATTGGCGCCCAGGAGCTGTGCCCTTCATAATACTCTTCCTTGTTGCCATCAGGCAAAATTCTGCCGTCATGGATTAAATTAAGGGTATGACCTATTTCATGCGCACCAGCTTCTCCAGCACCTGTTATCCCGGTAGCCCATACCCAACACGGTGTCTCACCATAATTAGAACCTCCCCCTCCCCATGTAAAAGAACCAACATGAGCTAAGCCACCCCAACCTGGATTAAAATAGTTAGTTGGTGTAAAAATAACTTTCATTCTTTTGTTGGCTGGCGCACTATTAAATACTGCCTCGCTTGTAGTCACATTGAGGTTAAATGGCAAAAAATCTTCGCTAATTAATTTCCAGACTTCTATTATTTCAGTCTCACTTAAATTTGAAGGTTCTGCCACTATAGGCTCCCCATTTGTATATTCTTGGTTCCATATGGTTCCACTTACTGTTTGTCCATCAAAATCCAAGTATACCACTGCTTCTGCCCCGGGTAAACTTTCAAGTAATGGAACAGATGCTGCAACAGTTGCCTGTACTTTTGAAAGCGAATTACTATCATCCTGTGCTTTCGAATAACCTATACAAAGAACTTTATTTATATCCTTTTCGGTTAAAAGCATCGTACCATCTACTGAAGATGAGTAACTATAGTACTTCTTTTGGTCAAGAAGAATAATAGCCCCTTCAGCCTTATTCCCTTCAAACTTTATATAAAAATTGCTATTAGGTGTATTTTCAACCTTCCCGTAGTATACATCTGCCAATCCTTGCTTTTTGATAACTTCCACCTTTAGATTTAAAGGAATCTGGTTAGGCAACTCCTGTTTAATTCGATACTCAGAAGTTTTATCTTTCAACATTTCAGAACTAGTTTCAAAGAGTGCTTTAAACTCTGAAATTCTTCCTAGTTTTAAACTTGGGACACTTTGCGCCGCTAAGTCACTAATTCTAAGAATAACTATTAAAGCTATCAGGTATAGCTTTATATAGAAATTAGATGTTCTAAAAGCAGAATTGCGTAAATGATCTTTCATAGCCATTAGTTTAAATTTGTATTATACAATATGTTTAGTCATAGTTTTGCTAGATCAGCAACTATAGTTACTTATATCAAATCATGATAAACTAAATGACATCATAAACACAATCATTTGTCTAAATAATGATCAGCAGGATAATCAGTAAAACAAATAAATAGGGTGAGAGCGAAATATATTTAATGCTCAAAGCAGCAGGATAACTATGATAATATCAGGAAATAGTACATTATTTCCATTTGACCGAAAAGCAATACATTCATTGACAAGCAATATGTTTCCTAGGTACGATGCTATTTAGCAAAAGATTTATGTTTAGCGATTAAGTCTAAAATCGTTATGAAAAATAATTGAAAGTAGGTATAATACAAGAGTATTATTACTAATATCGATGCTCAACCTGGATATTAATATTTTTGATAATAATTTTAATATAGTTTGTATCCGACCGCTTAAACAATAAGTGATATTCCTGTTAGATGTTGCTTTCTAATTTTATAGTTAGATATGTGAAACCTTCAGTACTTCACATCCAGAATCAGGTGTTACAGTATACCTGCCAGCAGATTTTGTACTGATTCTGTGAGCAACAAAGTACTTACGATAACACGTAAAGAGGCCAATCAGGAAATAGAACCTGTTAAGGAAAAAATAAGTGAGAAATTTTTTGCTCATTTTGCACTGGTAGAGCCTGATTAACTTAATTGCTATAAGGAAAGCACTATATTTACAGAATATGTTACAGATAAGCTTTTGCCTGTAGCATTTGTCTGATAACACTATATTCTTTAAACAAAACTTATTAATGGCTTCAGGACTTCTTGCTCTTTTAGATGATGTGTCTGCCCTTGTGAAGGTGAGTGCGGCCAGCCTGGATGATGTTCCGGCTCAGGTATCAAAAACTACTGGTAAAGTATCGGGTATTGTGATAGACGACACTGCCGTTACTCCAAAGTATGTGGTAGGTCTTGATCCCTCGCGCGAACTTTCCATCATCTACCATATCGCTAAAAAATCGCTGCTCAATAAATTGCTTCTGCTAAGCCCGGCAGCACTGCTTCTTGGTATTTTTGCGCCTTGGGCTATTACTCCTATACTTATGCTTGGTGGTGCTTTCTTGTGCTTCGAAGGCTATGAAAAAGTGCACTCCATGTTTAGCAAGCACCATGAAGATATCGGTAAGGAAGATGAGCTTAATATAATAACGCCTGAAGAACTGGAAAAAACCAGAATTCAGAGTGCTGTACGTACAGATATGATCCTGTCTGCCGAAATCGTTGCTATAACTTATTCTACTGTTGCAGATAAACCACTTGCTACCCAGATTGCTGTAATGTTGGCAGTTGGTGTTATGATTACAGTCGCCGTTTATGGATTTGTAGGCTTAATAGTGAAAGCGGATGATATAGGGCTGCACATGGCTAAAGAAAATAATCATGGTGCAGTGCGTAGCCTCGGGCAAGGCATTGTAAAGTTTATGCCTCACTTTTTGAAAATACTTAGCTATGTGGGCACAGCAGCCATGTTGTGGGTTGGTGCAGAAATTATAGCACATGGTATACCTTTTACCAGCCACGCGCTTCATAATTTAGAGGTTGCCTTAGCCGACGTCCCTGCCCTTGCCTGGTTAGCTAAAGCTATATCATGTGCAATCGGGGGCTTGATCCTGGGAGCTATTATTGAAAAAGTTGTTGTGCTGGTGCGCAGAATCTTTAAAAAATAAATTATAGAAACACACTATTTATACTTTAAATCTAAGCTTATACATAAAAAAGGGGAATGCGAGCCTAATTGCATTCCCCTTTTTTTTACTATTTATCACTTTAACTTCCAGCCAGCCCACATATCACTAATTGTTTATTAGTAGACGAAGTATTGAATTGCCTTTTCTGATGCAAATATTGAACTTGTTTAGCTTTTTTCAGAAGCGATATTATTAGCCTTTGCTATGTGTTCTCCCCAACAAGTATAACGACCGCCGCAGTTTAGATGTTAGTGAAAACACCAACAATGGCTTTACACTACTCCAGTTACGGAAAATCTAAACAGATTCATTGTTATCAATAAAAACAAAATAAAGCCGCACAGTAAACAAGACATTTACTGTGCGGCTTATACTTTCAATCAGGTAGTATTGGAATCAATTACTCTTAATTCGATTGGTGGCTCCAATTTATACTTGAACAATTATTTGATCTTCACCACCCGCATGTAATCCAGCATAGCCTGGTTTACTTCACCATTCATGTTCTCGTTATGAGGTTCGAATGAAAGTGAGATGGTTTGTTTGCCTTTTTTAAGCGGTACCTTCACAGCATTGGTAAAACCCCAGTTGCTCCACTCATCTACGCCGCGCTGTGGTAAAACGATAGTACCAGCAAATGCCCCTCCTACTTTCAGGGTTCTTAAGGCTGCTTTGTTACTCGTGTTGATTGGGCCGTTACCGTTGGCGTATCGAAAATCAATGGCATAAACACCGTCTTCAGGTACAGTTATACTTATTTTAACATCCTTATTTTTCTGCTTGCTGATCTCTATAAAACCAGCTCCGGAAAAGTCGCGGTAAGGCAGCTTTGCTTTAGGTATAGTTTTCTCCAGTTCAAAAACCAGTTTATACTTCTCGGGCACCACTACAAGCGGCTCGCTGCCGAAAGAAGTTACTCCGTTTTTATCTATTGCCAGCACCATGTATTCAGCATATGCATCGGTATTTACAGGGAAACTAGTACTTTGTATTTTCTCTGCAGGAACTCCGTTCCGGATAATTTGGTATGCTACTGCACCTTCAACTATAGGCCAGTTTAACTTTCCTGAATTATAGGTTACTTTAGGTGCTTCCGGCGAAGTATAATCTACTGTATGGTTAACTGCCCCGCCTGTTTCGTTGTTTGCCAGTTCTATCTTTATAGTATGGGTACCTGTAAGGTTAGCCGGAATGAAAGGTTTTTCCATTGGCTTGCCATCCATCGTTATACTTTTGATCTGGTTACCGAAACCACTCATCTCGAAGTTCAGCACAGCATTTCTGTAAGTATAGTTACTTAGCTTACGGTTGCCGGCAAAAGCTTTCGGTACAAATGGTTTTAGTTCTATGCCATCTGCTGTAAAGTCCATGCCAAAGTATACTTTGTACACCATGCTCAGGCTACCGGCAAGGCTCCACAGCATGTTGCTGGAGTTTACCTGCGTACCGGCATAATCGCCGCTGGAGGCCACAAAATTCTCTTTGTTTGTCAGGAACATGGCAGCCGGGCGATAGATGGCACTTATACTTTCGGTAAGAGCATTTTCGTTGCCGGCTTTTGCTGCTGCAAGGCTCCAGTAAGACTGCACAAACGGCCACACTGCATTGTTATGGTAAGGCGGAATGCCTGGTATCTGCGGGTAAATGTTCGTAATACCAAAATCAGAAACCGGCGTTTTAGAAACTATAGTTTTACTTTTTGCCTCGTCTGCTACGCCAAAAATTACACTCAAAGCCTCACCTAATGCTTCTGCTCTGGGCGACAAGATTTTATAGTTACGGCCGTAGAGGTACTGCCCGTAATATCCTTTATCTTCCTGCCACAGGTGCTTGTTTATACCTTGCTTTATACTTTCGGCAACCTTCCTGAAATCAGCAGCAGCTTCCTTGTCATCCAATAAATCGGCCATTTGTGCAGCCACCATGTTAGCCTGGTAATGCGCTACGTTGGTTCCTAGGTTTTCAGACTCATAAATATCGGCAGGTTGCATCCAGCGCGGGTAAGTTTGCTCACGCCAATCCAGGAAAGAAGATTCGCCGAGCATCATACCTGCCTCGGGGTTCAATGCATTTTTCTGATCATCCAGCAATGAGTTTTTAATGATAGCATAGGTATCGCGCAACCATTTTTCATCGCCGGTAGCTTTGTATACTTCCCAGGCAGCCACTGCCCAGATCACACGGTCCGTAGAGATCGGGTAAGCGCCACCGGTTCCGGTATCCTGCACAATGCGTCCGTCTTTTACCTTGCGCATTAAGCTATACTTCGAAACGTTAGGCTGAAGCTGCGCCATCGAAAGTATAATACTATAGCTGATGTCGCGCGTCCAGACACCGGCCCACTCCTTGCCTGTTCTAAAAGTGCTGTCAGGCTCTACAGCATTAATCATTTCTTCTAGCGCCAGGTTGTACAGCGCATCGGCCATCGGGTAATCGGATTCGTACTGCGGGAAAGAGACCGTATTGCGCGACATCTTCCATTGCTGGGCAGTGAGTTTCTCCTCGCGGTTCTCGTTCATCAGCAAGGTTATCTCATATATACCATCGCCATCCGGGTCCTGCAGCTGCATTTCTTTTTTACCGCCCAGGTTATCAAAGTCCCAGCTTAGCGGGTCGGTACCACCGGCAATAAATACACCTTTGAAGTCTTCCTTATAGATCTTGTCGCCTGTAGGTGAAGTATAAACTCCCTTCTGTTTGAAGGCTTCCAGAACCGGGCGCATGTCGAGGCGCACTTTCATGTGCGTGTTCGGGGCCAGGTATACATCTTTAGGCACTTCGGTATCATCCTTAAGCTGCTTGCCAAAAGTTATGACAGGTGTCTGGCACTCACCATTGTTCGGGATGCAGTTAAAATAATGGTCTGAACCGGGTTGCATTTCGTTATCGCGGCCGTTAATGGCAAACTTAAAAACCACCTTTGGGGTCATTGTTAAATTAGCCGGGCTCTGGTAATCAGATGTCAGTTCTGTTCTGGATAATGCAAGCGCTACAAAATCACCCTGCACTATACTATCGGGGTAAACAGCGTATGCACCTGACTGGTAAAGCGCTTTATTACCTGTTACTGATGCATTTATAGTTGTATCGACAGCGGGCTTCGGCGATTGGCAAGCGCCCATTACAAACAAAGAAAAAAGTATACTTGATCTAAGGGAGATGTGCTTCATGTGGATGATTATACATTTATAACATTGCCCCTATACTTAATCCGGGAAACATAGGGTGCATAAATTTATAGAAATATATGGCTTTTTCTTTCTTCTGTATAAGTATAAATCTTCCACAACTACCCACAGTATAGCCTGTCGTTTCTCAATTTATATGCTCACCAGGTAAATCCTCCACATAAAAAGCAATAACCTTTAGGCTACCTGAATGAGTAAACCCATTATTCAACCACTGCAAAAAGAACATGATAGAGGACCTGTGGTACAAAAACGCTGTTATCTACAGCCTGGACCTGGAAACATTTATGGACCTGAACGGCGATGGGACCGGTGATTTTGAAGGCTTATGCCGTCGTATGGATTACCTGCATGCGCTCGGTGTAGACACTATCTGGTTGGCCCCATTTCAGCCTTCGCCCAACAAAGATAACGGTTACGATATACAGGACTACTATGGCGTTGACCCGCGCCATGGCTCCAGCGGCAACTTTGTAGAGTTTATGCATCAGGCCAGGAAACGCGGCATTAAAGTTATAGTTGACCTGGTAGTAAACCATACTTCCGACCAGCACCCCTGGTTCCAGAATGCCAGAAGCAGCAAAGATGCCAAGCACCGTGACTGGTATGTGTGGTCTGAAGAAAAGCCTGAGAACTGGGATGAAGGCATGGTTTTTCCGGGTGTGCAGGAATCAACCTGGACTTACGACAAAAAAGCTAAAGCCTACTATTTCCACCGTTTTCATGAATTCCAGCCAGACCTGAACATTGATAACCCCGAGGTACGCGCCGAGATCTGCAGGATCATGGGTTTCTGGATTGAGTTAGGGGTGGCAGGTTTCCGGGTTGATGCGGTGCCCTTTATACTTGAAGAGCAAAAGAAAGACAAAACCAATCAGAAAATACGGTTCGAGTACCTGCGCGAGATGCGACGCTTTGTGCAATGGCGGCAAGGCGATGCTATACTCTTAGGCGAAGCAAACGTGCTACCGAAAGAGAGCGGTAAGTATTTTGGCGACGAAGGCGATGGCATACACCTGATGTTTAATTTCTACGTGAACCAGTACATATTCTTCGCACTAGCAACCGGCGAGGCAGAACGTCTGGCAAAAGCACTGGAAGCAACCCGCATTTCCTTTCCGAACTCACAATGGGCTCATTTTCTACGCAACCACGATGAACTGGATATTGGCAGACTATCTGAGGAAGAGCGACAGAAAGTGTTTGCGCGTTTCGGACCAGACAAGCACATGCAACTATACGATCGTGGCATACGCAGGAGGCTTTCCCCTATGCTGGGTAACAGGCAGCAAACAGAACTTGCTTACAGCCTGATGTTCTCGCTCCCCGGCACTCCTGTAATTCGTTATGGTGACGAGATAGGTATGGGCGATGATTTGAGCCTAACGGAACGTGATGCCGTCCGGACACCTATGCAATGGACAAACGGGCATCAGGCTGGCTTTTCGGAAGCTGAAAAACTGGTGCACCCTGTAATCGCAGAAGGGCCTTATGCTTACCATCATGTAAATGTAGAAGATCAGAGACGCAGGCCCAACTCCTTACTTAACTGGATGACCACGCTGATACGCCTCAGAAAAGAATGTACAGAAATTGGCTGGGGCAACTGGCAGATACTTAAAACAGACATTCCGCAGGTATTGGGTATGCATTACCACTGGAAAGGCAGTTCACTTGTAATACTTCACAACTTCGATGAAAAAGCACATGAGGTTATACTTAAACTGGAGAAGGATGAGCCCGAAAAACTGGTTGACCTAATGGTGGAAGATGTGATAATTGCCGATGAAAAAGGCAGCCACCGCATTACGCTTGATGCCTATGGCTACCGTTGGTTCCGTACCGGAGATCTGAGCCATTTAATGCAGAAGACATAGACTCTTCAACTATAAACAGACATACTTTATTAGAGATTATACTTTACAAGATATATTATGACCAACGAGCAGCAACAATATTTATGGTGGCAGAAAGGGATTATCTACCAGGTTTACCCAAGGTCTTACCAGGATAGTAACGGCGACGGAGTTGGCGATCTGAAAGGTATAACCCAACGGCTGGATTATCTGAAATGGTTGGGTATAGAAGCTATCTGGGTATCTCCGGTATTCTCCTCTCCTATGGCAGATTATGGGTATGATATATCAGTCTATTGTGCCATACATCCGCTGTTCGGAAGTATGCAGGATTTTGACGAACTGCTGGAGGAAGTGCACCGTCGAGGAATGAAGCTTATACTTGACCTGGTACCAAACCATACTTCCAACGAGCACCCTTGGTTCCTGGAGTCACGATCGTCACGAGACAACCCGAAGCGAGACTGGTACATCTGGCGCAATGCCAAACCTGATGGCTCTGCGCCTAACAACTGGCTGAGTGTTTTTGGCGGCAGCGCCTGGGAATGGGATGAGAAAACCCAGCAATACTATTACCACGCGTTCCTGAAAGAGCAACCCGACCTTAACTGGCGCAACCCGGAAGTACAGCAAGCTATGCTGGATGTGATGCGATTCTGGTACAAAAAAGGAGTTGATGGTTTCCGGGTTGATGTAATGTGGCACATGATAAAGGACGAGCAGCTTCGCGACAACCCTCTAAATCCTGATTACGAGCCACACATGGCCACGTACGAGCAGCTTATCCCGGCCTATTCTACAGACCAGCCCGAAGTACACGATATAGTAAGAATGATGCGACAGGTAACGGATGAATTCGAGGAACGTGTCCTGATAGGAGAAATATACTTGCCGGTGCACCGACTGGTAACCTATTATGGTACAGACAACAGCGGCGCACACCTGCCCTTTAACTTTCAGCTATTAACCCTGCCCTGGTATGCACCCAAACTAGCCCTTACCATAGACGAATATGAAGGAGCATTGCCAACAGACGGATGGCCGAACTGGGTGTTAGGTAACCACGACCAGCCTCGCATTGCCAGCCGAATTGGACGCGATCAGGCCAGAGTAGCCGCTATGCTGTTGCTTACACTTCGCGGCACACCTACTATTTATTATGGCGAAGAAATAGGTATGTGCGATGTACCTATTCCGCCCGATGAAATACAGGACCCACAAGGACTGAACATGCCTGACCTGAACCTTAGCCGCGACCCAGCCCGGACACCTATGCAGTGGGATGATACCGACAACTCAGGATTTACAACTGGCAAGCCGTGGTTAAGGCTAGTTAGTAATTCGAAACGTTTGAACGTGAAAATTCAGCAGGACAAGCCAAACTCTATGCTGGCCTTATACAGAAAACTGATACAGTTTCGGCAACAGGAACCTGCCTTATATGCCGGTGCTTATGTGCCGGTAAACTCCGATAAACAGATGCTTTCTTACATAAGGAAATCCGGTGAACAACAGTTTCTGATAATATTAAACCTAACGCACCGCACCTGCCTGTTCAAGCCTAAAAACTTACAGTTCGAGGGCACTATAGAAGTATCCTGCAATCCGGAGCGCGAAAGAACAACTGTTAAGGACTACCTCTGCCTGGGCGGCGACGAAGGCGTTGTAATCAGGTTGAAGAGCTGAGTTAATATAGTTAAAAACATTACTGATAATAACATTACTGGTTTAAGTAAATCTGCGAATGAAACAGTTGTCTTAACTGAAATTTGAAGCAAAATATGGAGGTAATAATAGAAAACAAAGATGCTAAACTTTATACTTCATTCACTCCAAACGAAGGTAAAGAGACTGTTATACTTCTTCATGGCGGGCCAGGCGTACCAGAATTTTTAGAGCCAATTGCAGCCTTTTTGTCTCAGCAATACCAGGTGTTATACTTTCACCAGCGCGGCACCCTAAAATCACCCTGCCTATCGGGTAACTTCTCCATGCAGCGGTATATCTCCGATATCGATCGCATTGCTGAACACTTCGGCTTACAGCAGTTTCATTTGTTTGGCCACTCCTGGGGCGGGTTGTATGCGCAGCTTTATGCAGAGGCAAATCCTCAAAAGTTACAAAGTATGTTCTGCTGTAGCCCTGCATCCGGAACAGGCTGGCAGTGGGCCAAAATGTCATGGGAGATAAGCAGGTTTATGCGAAATAAAACTACTTTATCCGGATGGTTAGCTGTACTTAAGAACACATCTTCAGGATTATTAGGCAGCAGCAGTGCTTACCGGAAGTTCTACACACAGTTCTCTATTTGTAGTAACAAAGGCTACGGAGTTTCCAACCTTATTCAGTTAATGACAGAACATCTAGAGGCAAGAACTATAAACAGAACCAACAAAGAAATTCTGCTCCACCCTGTACTTAAACCGCAACTGAACCCAGGTTTTAAAATAACAATCACCTACGGCGACGATGACATTTACTATGGCAACAGCCCTAACTATGTCATAAAACGGTACCCAACAGCCAGTTCATTCATCATACCCGGAAGCAGCCATTTCAGCTGGCTCCATAACAAAGAAGAATTCTTCAGGATTATGGCTGAACATTATGGTATTTCTTACTCCAACGCTTAGTTATAGATCAGGAAGTATAGTATAAAAATGAGCTAAAACAACTTCGCTCTTCAGCTGTATATACTTCACAATCAGCAAGTATAACCAAACATTAATTGGAACAATAAAGTAATACCAGCTAAGCACATCAGCAACAGAAAACAGAACTCCTCAATTACCACCACAAAACATGAAAAGAACCAGATACTTTACAGCCACGACTGCCATACTGGCTATACTTGCAGGTGCCTGCACACAGCAAACTACGACGCAGCAGCAAGATACAGAAGAACAGGCTCCACCAACGCCTCCACCGCCAACTGCAACCACGCAAACAGATTGCAAGCCCCTTGAAACACGCGAGGCTAATTCTCCCGATCAAAAGCCAACTTTCGAGGGACAGACCAGAGCTTGTGCCATTACATCGGGTGCAACATTTGATGTAACCGTACTAACTAAAGGGCTTGAAAAACCCTGGGCAGTAGAGCCGCTTCCGAACGGAAACCTGTTGGTAACAGAAAAGCCAGGGCGGCTAAGAATAGTATCTGCAACAGGAGAAATGAGCCAGCCTATAACAGGTGTACCTAAAGTAGATGCACGCGGGCAGGGAGGTTTGCTGGATGTAGCTTTAAGCCCTGATTTTCAGACTGACAGAACCATTTACTGGAGTTTCTCAGAACCCCGTGGCAACGGAAATGCAACCAGCGTTGCACGTGGCGTGCTTTCACAGGATATGAAAAGTCTGTCGCAGGTGAAGGTAATATTCCAGGCCAAACCAACTTACAATGGTACAATGCACTATGGTTCAAGGCTTGCATTTGGTCCTGATGGTATGCTCTACATTACGCTGGGCGAGCGCTCAGACCTGGAGATACGCCCTCAGGCGCAACAAATGAACAGCCACATGGGCAAGATCATATGCATTACACCGGATGGCAAACCCGCACCTGATAACCCCTTCCTGAGCCAGGCTGGTGCTTTGCCTGAGATCTGGTCGGTTGGGCACCGCAACGTACAGTCAGCTGCTTTTGACCCGGAAGGTAAACTATGGGTTGTTGAGATGGGGCCTCAGGGCGGGGATGAGCTTAACCTGATAGAAAAAGGGAAGAACTATGGCTGGCCACTGGTTACTTTCGGGGAAGAATACTCAGGCAAGCCTGTTCCTAATGCAGTTACAACCAAAGAAGGTTTTGAAGATCCGGTTTATTACTGGGACCCTGTTATTGCACCGTCAGGGGCGCAGTTTTATACTGGTGGTGCTTTTCCGGAGTGGCAGAACAACATGTTCGTAGGCGGCATGAAGGATAAGGTGCTGGTTAGGCTTCAAATTGAGAATGGCCGTGTAACCGGCGAAGAGCACCTGTTAAAGGATCGCGGACAGCGTGTGCGGGATGTGCGACAAGGGCCGGATGGTGCTCTTTATATTGTTACAGATCAGACTGATGGCGAGCTCTGGAAAATCTCTCCACGTCAGTAGTTTGCTTTATACTTACAAAGCCTCAGCTAACTATAGTTGAGGCTTTTATTTTAGCCAGCCGTGGCTAAACAAAATTACATTAACAGCACTTATACTTCAGCTGAAAAGCAGTAATTTTGCACAAATATTTACATTATCAGCTACTATTTCTGACTCTTAAAAACGTGCTGTAAACGTATAGTAAAGTATAAATAAAAGAGGCAGTCAAAAGTGAATAGAAGTACACATATGGTATCGAAGAACGAGCCAAAGCGGTTGTTTGACTGCCTTACTTATCAATTAGAAAATTTCCCGCTGGAAGACATGTTGGCAGCCAAGGTGAACGAGCAGTGGCGAAAGTACAGCACCCTCGAAGTAAAAGACCTGGTGGATTGCCTGAGTGCATCGTTGCTGAAACTGGGCGTTACAAAAGGCGACAACTCAGCTGAAGGCCGCGATAAAATAGCCATCCTGAGCAGCAACCGACCCGAGTGGGTTATTGCAGACCTGGCTATCCAGCAGATTGGTGCTGTTTCGGTGCCGGTTTATCCTAATATCAATATCAATGAACTTCAGTTTATATTTCAGGATGCCGGCGTTAAAATGATTTTTGTGGGTGATAAATTGCTTTACAAAAAGATTAGCGCTCTTCGTGCATCCCTGCCTACACTTGAGCACATCTATACTTTTGATGAAGTTGACGGTGTTAGCCACTGGGAAGAACTGCTGACAGCTGCAGCCCCGGATACTGTTAAAAGAGTGGATGCCCTGCGTGACTCTATCGGCGAGAACGACCTGGCCACTATACTTTATACTTCGGGCACAACCGGCGTACCTAAAGGTGTAATGCTGTCGCACCGCAACATCATCAGCAATATGTTCAGCAGTGCCGAGGTAGTGAAGGAAATTGGTGTATTCAAGAAGCGTAGCATCAGTTTTCTGCCTCTTAACCATGCCTTTGAGCGCATGGCTACTTACTGCTATTTTTACTGTGGCGTATCGGTGTATTATGCCGAAAGTATGGACAAAATAGCTCAGAACCTGCGCGAGGTAAAGCCTACCATGTTCACCACGGTTCCGCGCCTGCTGGAGAAGATTTATGAAGGAATAGTAGCCAAAGGCAATAAGCTTACAGGAACTAAAAAGAAGCTGTTTTTCTGGGCACTTGACCTTGCCGAGCAGTACGAGATCAACAAGCCACTCAGCTTTAAATATAAGGCACAACTTGCACTCGCTGATAAACTAATCTTCAGTAAATGGAGAGAAGCACTGGGCGGAGAAGTGAAAGCAATTATTACGGGTGCCGCTGCCTGCCAGGTAAGGTTATTACGCATTTTTACAGCTGCCAAAATTGTGATACAGGAAGGTTATGGTTTAACAGAAGCCTCCCCTATTATCAGTGGTAACAGGTACAGCGAAAAGAACCGAATGTTTGGCACTGTTGGTCCGCCGCTTACGGGCGTGGATGTACGCATTGCCGAAGATGGTGAGATCATGTGCAAGGGCCCAAACGTTATGATGGGTTATTACAAACGCCCTGACCTGACTGCTGAAGTTATAACTGATGGCTGGTTGCACACAGGTGATATCGGCACTTTAATAGATGGTAAATTCCTGAAGATTACTGACCGCAAGAAGGAGCTGTTTAAGACAAGTGGTGGTAAGTATGTGGCGCCACAACCAATAGAGAACAAGATGGTAGAGAGCTCATTGATAGAGCAGATCATGGTAGTAGGTGAATCGGAAAAGTTTGTTGGTGCCCTTATAGTTCCTGCTTTCCGGACTCTGAAAGAGTGGTACACCAACCACGGCAAACCATATCCCGGCGACCATGCCGTTACAGAAGATAAACAGGCACGCGCCCTGATAACAGAAGCCATCAATAAGTATAACAAAGATTTTAACCCGGTTGAGCAGGTAAAGAAATTTGTACTGCTACCCCACGAGTGGACTATTGAAGGTGGCGAGCTCACTCCTACTTTAAAGCTGAAAAGAAAAGTAATTCTGGAGAAGTATCATGACCTTATCAGCAATATCTACAGCAAAAAACTGATCTAACATTTCCGGAAATAAATCAGGTTATTCCAACTATAAATTTTAAAGCAGCTTCTGGTGTATACTTAACATGCAGTTGCGTCTGACCCTAACACTACTATTTTGACGAAAAAGATACAAACCCAAATCAAAGCACTTGCTATTTACCAGATCGCCGGCGGTATACTCGGTATTGCCCTTACACTTTGGATAATGTTTAACGGAGAGATGGCTGTAACGCAGCAAGTACTACGCATGGGGCTGTTCGCCGGCGGACTGTATGTATTTTCTATACTTTGCGGCCGCATGCTTTTCCGGAATCAGAAGCGCGGCCTTGTGCTTTCGCTTATTAACCAGGTGCTGCAGGTCATATACTTTTCGTTTGGCGCTTATGGCTTTCAGTATGTGGCTGGCTTACGCGTAGGTGTTGGTGTAGATATGGTGGAAGGCTGGATTTTTAAATTCCGCTTAGCGCTTTCTTCCTTCCACTTCAGCATCGGCAACGACATCGGCCAAAAGTTTATAGGTATGAATCTTATAGCGCTGTTCCTGATCTTCTGGATCGAAAGACTACAGGAGAAAATAAAACAGTAACGGATGTATAAAAAAAGCCCCGACATTTACTGCCGGGGCTTTTTTTATACTTCCAGAATATTATTCGTGCGGGTTAACATAAGCAGGGTCACCGCCTTCATCTTCATCCTTGTAATTAGAACGAAGCTGCGCAAGACCTTGCTTGCCGTATGCTAGTCTGGTGATAACTACATACAGCACCGGCACTACGAAAATGGCAAGGAATGTAGCAGCCAACATACCTCCGATAACTACCCAGCCTATAGTCTGGCGTGATACTGCTCCGGCACCGGATGCCATTGCCAGCGGAACCACACCAAGTATAAAGGCCAGCGAGGTCATGATGATCGGGCGCAGACGCAGCTTAACAGCCTCTATCGTTGCTTCGATAAGTTCCATACCTCGGTCTACGCGCTCCTTAGCAAACTCCACTATAAGGATGGCATTTTTAGCAGCCAGACCAATCAGCGTGATCATACCTACCTGCGCATACACGTTGTTATCCAGCTTTGGCAACAGGGTTAAAGCAAGTATAGCTCCGAACATACCTAACGGAATTGCAAACAGAATAGAGAACGGAACAGACCAGCTTTCATATAAAGCGGCAAGCAGCAAGAGCACCAGTATGATCGAGAGCGAGAAGATATAAATCGTGCTGGTACCTGCTGCCAGTTCTTCGCGGCTCAGGCCAGTAAATTCGTAACCATAACCTGCTGGCAGAACTTCTGCGGCAACTTCCTCAAGCGCCTGCAGTGCCTGTCCACTACTATAACCTGGTGCCGCGCTACCGTTAATATCTACCGAGCGGAACAAGTTATAGTGCGAAATAACGGGTGCATTTTCTACTATCTGGGTTGTAACCAATGCACTTAACGGCACCGACTGCCCCTGCCTGTTCATCACATAGTACTGCTTCAGGTTATCGATGTTCATTCTGAAAGAAGTATCGGCCTGGGCTACTACCCTGAAGTTACGGCCGTAACGTGTGAAGTCGTTCACGTAGCGGCTACCCATGTAGGTAGACATCGTAGAATAAATATCCGCCACATTCACGCCTAAACGTTTTGCCTTTTCACGGTCTACCTCTACATGATAACCAGGAGTTTTAGCTGTAAAGAAACTATAAGCCATGGCAATTTCAGGGCGTTGGTTGGCTGCGGCCAGGAACTGTCCCATCACCTGCTCCAGTTGTTTTACATCGCCGGCAGTACGTTGCTGCAACACAAAACTAAAACCACCAGACTGCCCCAAACCAGGTATAGCCGGAGGTGCCACTACAAGTATATTAGCTTCTTTAATTGTCGAGAACTTCTGCTGGAGCGTAGCCATAACACCGGCTAGTTGCTCCGATTCTTCCTGGCGCTGATCCCATGGCTGCAACTGAATAAAGAAGGTACCACTGTTCGATTTAAATGAGAAGTTGATCGCGTTCAGACCAGAGATAGCTGTTGCATTTCTTACGGCCGGCACAGTAGCAAGCTGCTCTCCTATCTGCTTCAGGATGGCTTCTGTTCTGGTTTTAGATGCACCTTCCGGCAACTCTACCGATATAAACAATCGGCCTTCATCTTCTGTAGGTATAAAGCCTGTAGGTTTGGTAGCAAACAAGCCTGCGGTACCCACATAAACACACACCAGCAGTATAAGTACAAGCGGCGTAGCTTTTATACTTTTGCGCACACCCACAGAGTAGGATTCTGTAGTGCGGGCAAACCAATCGTTAAACTTGTAGAAGAACTTATTAAGCCCTCTGGAGTTCTTATTTACGTTCATCGGCTTCAGCATGAGCGAGCAAAGAGCAGGCGTTAGCGTAAGTGCCACAAACGCAGAAATAAGAACCGAAATAGCAATAGTAATAGCAAACTGCTGATACAGGCGGCCCACTATACCAGGTATAAAACCTACCGGAATAAACACGGCGGCAAGTATAAGTGCAATGGCAATTACCGGCGCTGTAATATCCTTCATTGCTTTGCGCGTTGCCTCTTTGGCCGATAAGCGTTCATGGTCTATATAATGCTGCACTGCTTCCACCACCACAATGGCATCATCCACCACAATACCGATAGAAAGCACGAAACCGAATAAGGTAAGTGTGTTGATGGTAAACCCGAGTGGCAGGAAGAAAATGAAAGTACCGATGATAGAAACCGGAATTGCCAGGATTGGTACCAACGTAGCACGCCAGCTCTGCAGGAACAGGAACACTACGATAATTACAAGTATAAGCGCCTCTACCAGCGTATGCACCACTTCGTTTATAGATACCTGCACCACCGATACTGTCTCGAAAGAAACAATGTAATCTACATCGGCCGGGAAGGATTGCTTCATCTCATCAAGAGCTGCATAAATACCCTCTGCCGTATCAAGAGCGTTACTACCAGGAGCCTGGTAAATCAGCATCATGGTTGCCGGGTTGCCGTTTATAGTTGCTGCACGGCCATAGTCGAAACGACCGAACTCTATTCTGGCAATATCGCGCAGGTATACTACTGAGCCATCCGTAGGATTTGTACGAACTATAATATTGCCGAACTCTTCCTGTGTCTGAAGCCTGCCCCGCACCGTGATCGGGTACTGGAAAGCCTGGCTTGTACTCTGTGGCGCACTACCAACCGTACCGGCTGCTACCTGCAGGTTTTGCTCCTGAATAGCGGCTGTTACTTCGTTTGCACCAATATTATACTGTGCCAGTTTATCAGGCTGCAACCAAAGTCGCATACTGAAGTCCTGGCCAATAGAGAAGATATCACCTACCCCCTTTACACGCATCAGGGCATCTCTTACATAAATATTGGTATAGTTATCCAGGTACTGAACATCATGCGTTCTGTTCGGAGAATAAATACCGATAACCATCATGATAGATGGATTACGCTTACGTACTGTAACACCCAGTCGCCTTACCTCTTCCGGTAAGCTTGGCTCGGCTATACTTGCGCGGTTCTGAACATCCAGTGTGGCAATGTCTATGTCGGTACCAATTTCGAAGGTAACGCTCATGTTCATTTGCCCGGTGCTGGTGTTGGTAGAGGTAATATAAGCCATACCCGGGGTACCGTTGATCTGGGTTTCTACCGGCGTGGCCAGGGCTTGCTCTACTGTTAAAGCATCGGAACCTGTATAGTTTGCTGACACCGACACCGTAGGCGGAGAGATATCCGGATACTGGGTTACGGGCAGATTCATCATGGCCAGAATACCAACCAGCACGATCACGATTGAGATCACGATGGAGGTAACAGGCCGTTTTATAAATACATCTGAAATCATTCTTAATTCATTAGTTAGATAACCTCTAATTACTTCTTAGCAGCGGCCTGCGGCTGTGCACCTTGTTGCTGCGGTGCACCAAGCTGTACTTTAGCACCCTGGCGTAGCTTCTGTATACCTTCCACCACAATCTGCTGACCTTCTTTCAGACCATCACGCACTACAATATTAGCTCCGAAACGTGTACCCAACTGCACGTTCTGCTGCACTACAGAGTCGCCCTGCACCACATAAACAAAGAACTCGCCCAGTTGCTCGGTAACTGCTTTGAAAGGTATAACCACCTGCTGCCCTATATCCTGGTTCAGCACACGCATATCTACCGTCATGCCAGGTATAAGCGTGCGCTCCGGGTTAGGAAACTGCACACGCACCGTAGTTGTACCAGACTGTCGGCCAATTGATCTGTCAACTGTTACAAGCTTGCCCGGGTGCGGGTATACCTGGCCATTGTTCATGCTTATAGTAAAAAGAGAATCAGGCTGTGCTTTTGGATTGCTCAGGAAATTTGTGAAACGGCCTATTTCCTGCTCGTTTATCACGAAATCCACTGCTATTGGGTCCATAGATGAAATAGTGTTCAGCAACGGCTGACCCGGAGACACCTGTGCTCCTACCCTTACATTTGAAATTCCGATCACGCCATCAAAAGGCGCATTGATAACAGCATAACCAAGATCGGTAGAGGCGCTTCTTACTTGTGCCTGCGCCGAAGCAACCTGCGATCTGGCAGTCTCCACTTCTGTGCGGGCATAATCAACCTGCTGCCTTGCAATAGCTTCGCGTTCTAACAAGGTTTCGTAGCGTTGCAGGTCTTTCTGAGCTCTTGCCAGGTTTGCCTGGGAGCTTTGCAGGTTAGCCCTTGCCTGCTGCAACGATGCCTGGTATTTGCTCATATCGATCTCGTACATCTTCTGGCCTTTTTTTACACGCTGGCCGTCCTGCACAAAAATCTGAGTAATATAGCCTGATACCTGCGGGCGTAGCTCCACCTCGTTAAGTGAAACTACTGTACTTGGGTACACATCGGTACCGGTAACGTTTTGCTGTGTTGCTGCAACAGCGTTAACAGGCACTGCCATGGCAGCAGGATTCTGCTGTTGCTGGGCACCTTTATCGCCGCCACACGAGGTAAGTATAATTGGGCAGATGATAGCTGCCGATAGCCAGTATATAGTGCGGTTCATTCTGGTTTTCGTTTATTTATTAGTGTCTATGGTTCCTAAGGCTCTCTGGTAATCCAGCTTGCTGGCGAGCACGCTGTAAAGGGCATTGTAGTAATTCAGCTGCGTAGTTCTGAGGTCGGTCTCAGCTATGATAAGGTCTACATAAGCTTTAATGCCCTGGTCGTACTGCAACCGGATGATGTCGTATACTTCCGTTGCCGCTTCTAAATTGCTTTTAATTGTTTGCCACTCGTAGAGGTCGCTTTTATAGTTGGCAAGCGCCGTCTGGTATTGTGTGTTGATGGCTTTGCGGGTATTCTCTATATCTATATCGGCACGGTCTTCTTCCAGCCTAGCAATCTTCAGGTTCTGTAGCCTTTTAGTGCCCTGGAAAATTGGAATAGAAGCACGCAGACCTACCGCAGATGTAGGATACTCCTGGCTATAAAGCTGCGTAAGCTCGTTGTTAAAGAACAGGAAATTATAGTTGATGAAAGCCGAAACCGTAGGTATAAAGCTCCATTTGTTGTAGCTGGTGTTCAGCCTGAGTAATTCGCGCTGCGCCTGCAATTGCTGCAGCTCCACACGGTTGGCAAAGTCTACAACTTTGGATGTATCTACCAGGACCTCCTGCTGCATGGTATTGTAGTCGAAGGTCAGGTTCAGGTTCGACTCAACCGGGAAACCCATCAGCTGTTTCAGGTATGCCTGCTTCGCTTTGATGGCTTCCTTTGCACGGTTCCTGTCGCTACGGATGTTGGCCAGGGTAATGTTAGCGCGCTGGTAATCGGTTTTATCTACCAGGCCCACTTCAAACCTGCTGCGTGCATCGTTATACTGCTTTTCCTGCCTTACAAGGTTTTCGTCCAATATCCGTATCTGCTCCTGCGTCAGCAGCACATCGTAAAAAGCTTTGCTGACATCTACAACGGTGTTTATCCTGGTGTCAACCAGGTTAAGGTCCAGTTGCTGCCTTCTGTAACGGGCCGCCTTGGTAGCAAGTATAAGGTCGTTGTCGAATAGCTTCTGATCAGCGTTTAACAGCAGGTTAGAAGTATACTTTTGCCCCAGCGTTACCACCTGGTCGCCGAAAGGCTGTTGCTGTAATTTAATGTTATGGGTGGCGCCATAACTTGCATCAATCTGCGGAAACCAACCTGCCAGATTAGCTTTGATATCATGCTCCCCAATAAGTTCATCTATCTGCGCCTGCTTCACTTCTGCCTGGTTCTTTAGGGCATAGTCAATGCATTGCTCCAGCGTCAGGTTATCGGGTGGCGTGGCCGTATTGGTTTGCGCCAGCAGCACTGAGGGGTAGAGTAAAGCTCCCCAGAGCAGTGACTTTATTTGTTTAACTATTCTCATGTTTTACCAAGTATAAATTTTGCTTTTACTGCCTTTCGTGTACATGGTGGGCACACAGGCATAAAGTGCTTCTTCAGTTTTTTATCTATAGTTTTAGTTAATGCATGTTAAGTTGCGTAAATGTTTAAACATCATTCCTGTAAAATTTTTTAAGCTCTAAATTCAACAGAGAGAGCACAATAGTATACAACTACTTAGCTGTGTAAAGGTTATTGCACCGACATTCCGTCCCATAGTATCTGCACAATTTGCTCAAGGTCTGTTTCTGAAAGTATGATCTTGCCGTACCCGTGCACTTTGGCTGTACTGATGCTGCTCCCATGAACAAGCACTCCTAATACCTCCGGGTTTACTGGCCGCAAAGATCCAAGCTTGATACCTTCTTCAAAGAATTTGTAAAGCTGCTTCTGCAATTCATCAGGCTCCCCTCCTGCTTTTCGAATATTATATGGTGAATTCACAAACTGCTCCCAGAAACGCAGCACGTTTGGGTTGTTAACGTAGTAGTTGTAAAGCCCCATCCAAACCGAAAAAAAGCGATCTTTATACGCCAAAGCAGAATCGTCGCTATTCTGCAAAACAGCAATTCCCTGCGCCATCACATATTTGTAGAGTTCGCAAATAAGCTGCTCTTTGCTCTCGAAATAATGGTAAATAGTGCCTGCTGCAACTCCGGCCTCTTTGGCAACCATACTCATAGGTGTACCATGAAAACCGTTTTCTTTAACCAGTTCCAATGTACTTTCCAGTATGGCTTTTTTCTTATCTGCCAGCTGTTCCTTTCCGCTCATACTCTCTATTGAATGTTCATTCGGTCGCAAAGGTAGTAAAACTTGTTAAAGAAAAAGGCCATTATTGCTATACAAAAAAGTATACTTTTATTGATGTGAAGGATAATCAGTGTATTAAATAGAAGGTATAATAATATATATATTCGTGATATACAGCATATAACATAAAAAAACAGCAAGCTATACTTCAAGTTGTATGTTAAGATGAAAATAATTCCTGATGGAGCCAGATTGAAAGTCTACTTCTGAACAATTAGTATAAAATAATGGCCTGCACCTGTTATCTAATCGTATATATTAATATGAAATAGTACAGGTTAAAATCTTTATGCTATGAATGTTACACATAACCTCCACCATCACCAGCGTGTGAACAGTGCAAACAACCCTATCTGGATGGATGCCCTGCGGATATTGCTCGGGCTGTTCCTGTTTGTAAAAGGCATCATGTTCCTGGAACATACCAGCGATGTCTTCTATATTTTCAGCTCAGAACAAACTATACTTACAGCCAGGAAAGCTGCCATGCTTACCAGCTTTGTACATATAATTGGTGGGTTGATGATCGCATTCGGTGTTCTTACGCGCCTGGCCCTGCTCTGCCAGATACCTATTCTGGTTGGTGCTTTGCTGGTGGTTAACCCACAACGGGGCGTGCACCCCGATAATACAGAATTATGGCTGTCGTTGCTAGTAACCGGGTTGCTCCTGTTCTTTATGGTTGTTGGCCCCGGCCGCTACTCCGTAGATAACCTGGTGCTTAGGCAGAAAAAGACAGATAATGGAGATGTAGCAGAAAGCTGATGATTTAATCAAACTTTAGATAAAGTATAAAGCCGCTGAAAGACTGTTTCAGCGGCTTTATACTTTATATGTGTTACCACAATTCAGGCAATTCATACTACTACCTGTAACATTAGTTTTTAGTATCAACATCTAATTTGGATTGCTGAAACCCCTGTCAAATACATGATTTATATTATATATCATGTTGGTATTATTAAATTATTTCTATTCTGCTTCTCGTTAAAGGACTAAAATACCTTTAGTTCATTAAATTTTGCCACCTGTTTCTGATCTATGACATAACCTCTACAAGCAATAACCATACAGCTTTATTGTATTATTTACACCTGGAACTTAGACTGTATATTATCATTTTAAGCACCCGAACCTGACAAGGTAAACCACTCGACACAAACTTAACAACCAACCTTATGAACCCCTTTGGCGCTAAAGATCTTGCTGAAGAAAAAGTGAGATATGCCCCTGACCTGATCTGCTGCATCGACCGGAAAGGACGCTTTGTGAAGATACGCGAGGCTAGCAGAGATACGCTTGGCTATGATTTTAAAGAACTGGAAGGCAAGCCCTATATAAATTTTGTATTACCTGACGACAGGAAAGCCACGCTACAGGTGCATAAAAGGATTATAAAGGGTAACAAAGTTAAAGGCTTTCAGAACAGGTATATTCACAAAAGCGGTAAAGTTGTAAGCCTGCGCTGGTCTGCAGCCTGGTACGACAAAGATGGACTGATGTACTGCGCAGCCCGCTATGCTGACGAAGCAAAGCAGGTTCATAAACAGATACTGGAGAAAAAAGAATTATACCAGGCGCTGATAGAGCACAGCTCTGATATGCTGGCATTGCTCGACAAAGAGGGTAATTACCTTTATGTAGGTGGCTCTACAACCAGAACATTAGGCTACGAGTCCGAAGAGCTACAGGGAATAAATGCTTTCAGCCTGATACACCCCGAAGACCTGGCACTGGTACAGGAAGCATGGTCGGAAATTGAATACAAAGAGTTTATAAAACCAGCTGACTTCAGGTTTAAAAAAGCAGATGGCTCCTGGCTCTGGATAGAAGCTATAGTTAGTAATCAATTAAGGAACCCTGCAATGAGGGCACTGGTAGTTACAGCACGTGATATTACAGAACGCAAAACAGGTAGGCTAAAACTGGAGGAGAGCGAGCAGAAGTATAAAGCTTTATTCAGCAACAACCCTGATATTATTTTCTTCGAAGATATCAACGGTATAGTAACGGAAGCTAACAATGCTTTCTGCACTGCTTTTGGTTTGGAACCAGGAGAGATTACAGGCAAACCTGCCTCCTCTTTTCTGCCGGCTGAGCTGGTAACGGTAAACCAACGCTCGTTGCAGGAAGCCCTGCTGGGCAGCACCATGCGATTCGACCTGGAGTATGTTACCAAGGCAAAAGAGCATAAAGTATTCGATACTGTTAAATTTCCTGTAGTAGTAAACAGCAAAATTGTAGGAGCCCAAACTATAGCTAAAGACATTACGCCTATAGTTCGCTCTTTTGATACCATTCAGAAACAGGCTAAAAAGCTGAACTCTATTTTCGAAAGTATAACCGATGCCTTTTTCTCGCTGGATAATGACTGCCGCATTACCTATGCAAACTCTGTATTTGCCAAAAATATAGGCAGAAAAAAAGAAGACCTGATCGGCACGCACATTTGCGAAATATTTCCGCAGGCGCATGAAACGGAGCTATACAAAACATGCCTGAAAGCTGCCGAGACAAAAGAACCACAATATGTAGAAGAGAGTTACCCGGAGATAGGCGTAACTATCAGGTACGGCATATATCCATCCAATGAAGGTATATCTGTTTATTCTACAGACATAACAAAAGAAAAAGAAGCACAGCAGGAAATAGAGAAGCTTTCGCTTGTAGCAAACAAAACCACAAACGGAGTTATACTTACAGATAAAGACTACAGAATAGAATGGGCAAATGAAGGCTTTACCAAACTAACCGGTTACAGCATTTCTGAGGCTGTGGGCAAAACTCCCGAAGAACTGCTTAAGAATGAAAAAACCGACTCAGAAGCTTACAAAAAAGCGCTGGATAAACTTGAAAAGGGAGAAAATGCCAGTTTCGATGCAGCAGCCTGCCGGAAAGATAAAGCTGAAATATGGCTGTCGCTTGATATAAACCCGGTTAAAGATGAGAATGGACAAGTAACCGGTTTTATAGTTATTCAGACCGATATCACAGACATCAAAACATCTGAAATTAAACTGAAGCAGATGACCCAGGACCTGTACCACCAGAACAAGGATCTGCAGCAGTTCACTTATATAGTATCGCATAACCTGCGTGCCCCGGCTGCCAACGCTTTAGGTCTGGCCAGCCTTTTAACTAAAGCCGATAATGGTTCTAAAGTGCTGGGTACTTTCCTCTCCCACCTCAAAAAGAGCCTAGTGCAGATGGATACTGTGCTCCGCGATGTAAATACTATACTTTCTGTTAGAGACAGGCAGGATATACTTGAGAAAAGCCCTGTTGTGTTGATAGATGTATTTAAGGAAGCTTACGCTCACCTGCAGGAGCCGCTGCTAAATTGCGGCGGCCAGGTTATTATGGAAATGGATGAGTCGCTTTCGCTGAACACAAACCGGGCCTACCTCTATAGTATCTTCTATAACCTGCTTTCCAATGCTATCAAGTACAGGTCGCCGGAGCGGACGCTGGAGGTAAAGGTTAAGTGCTACAACAGTCCAGAAAAAGGTATAGTACTTTCTTTTACAGACAATGGCCTGGGCTTTGACATGCAAAAAGCAGGCGACGATGTTTTTAAACTTTACAAACGCTTCCATAAAGATATAAAAGGGCGTGGCATTGGTCTGTTCCTGGTTAAAACGCACGTTGAGGCTATGGGCGGAAAAATAGAAGTAAGCAGCCATGTTGATGCAGGCACTAAATTCCTGATCTACCTACCCCAGTAAAAAAATGAAAACGATCCTGATAGACGACGACCCCATCAGTAATATGCTAACCGAGCATATTTTAAAAGCTGAGAGATTTTCTGATAATGTAAAAGCGTATCTGAACGCCGAGGATGCACTTGATCACATTACCGGCAACGACACAGAAGAATACCCTGATGTGATCTTCCTGGACCTGAACATGCCTCAGATGAATGGCTGGGAATTTCTGGAGGCGTTGGAGCCAGTAAAACAAAAGTTACAGGAGAAATGCCAGATTTTTATACTTACCTCCTCGCTGGATATTTCCGACACTGCAAAATCAAAAGAGTATGCTCTTGTGAAGGGCTTTATTCATAAACCAATTGATAACGATGACATCAAGGTAGTAGAGGCGCAGTTGAATGGCTTGCTATAAAGTATACTTGACCTCTTTGGGTAATGTCTGAGCTTTGGGATTGCAGAAATAGTAGAAAAGTATACCTCCTGCTGCGTAGGCAGGTATATCCCATAGGTCGCGGGTATAGCGTTCTGAAAAAGCAGGCAAAATCCCTTCAAAGAAAACCGAGAAGTATAAAAAAGAGAAAATAACCTGCGCCTTGTTCAGCCTGTTTCTGGCTACGCCGGGGAATAATTGATGCTGCAGAAAAAGTGCAAGCGTAAGTGCGACAGGCAGGCAAAGCAGATCGTTCAGGTATGGGACCACAACGTCTTGAAACCCTATCAGTTTAAATAAGAATCGATTGGTGAGGTAACAGAAACTGGCAAGCAAAAAGTACGGGTTCTTTAGTAAATGCATCAGCCGGCCAGCAAAGTAAGAAACCAGATGATAAAAGAAAGTATAGCTACAAAAGTGAGCTGTACTGCCTGAATCATACGCTTGAAAAATTTAACCAGTTTCGAATCGGTAGGATAAATCTCAATCAGTCCTATCTCCACTACATTGCCTTTCTTTTCCTGTTCTGCCTCGCGTGCAGCAGCACTCAGCGTAGATCTGTCGGAAAGGAGCGCACCACAATGCCTGCAAACATCGTCAGGCTGCTGGTTCCATTCGGACCACTCCCCACATACTCTGCATTTTATTGATGATTTAATTCCTTCAGCCATAAAACTTTATCTACTACAAAGGTACAGGCTATACTTATGGTTTCAAACTCTCATATACCCTCAAAATTTGATGAGAATCATCATCTAAAGTGATTTTTGTCACTGAAAAAAGAAAAAGTATGAACGAACTTTATAGTATATGTTAACTAAATCGTATTAATTATAAATCTGCCTGTTACAGATTTATAGAACTATAACAGCAGCTATATAGAGTTATTTATTACCTGAGTCAGTTAGTATATTTTTTCTGTTTAAACCACCAGCACCTAAAACCCAATGTGAGTAAACTATAACTACTTTTAAATTCATTCAGGCCATCAGTTGATGACTTCATAAGGAACTAACCTAAGAAGCTATGCTGAACAAGATCATCTCCTTTTCGATACAGAACAAGCTTATCATTGGGCTTTTCGTGATAGGGCTGATCATATTGGGCACCTACAACGTTACCCGCCTTCCTATCGATGCAGTGCCTGATATTACCAACAACCAGGTGCAGGTAATTACTGTGGCACCATCGCTGGGTGCGCCGGACATTGAGCGGCTGGTCACTTTTCCGGTAGAGCAGGCTAATAGTAACATACCCGGCATAAAAGAGATCCGCAGCTTTTCGCGTTTTGGCCTGTCGCTGGTAACTATTGTTTTTGAAGATGGTATAGATGTATACTGGGCACGGCAGCAGGTAGCAGAACGACTGCAAACGGTGCAACAGCAGATACCCGAAGGCGTGGGCATCCCTGAACTTGCCCCTGTAACTACCGGCCTCGGCGAAATTTACCAGTATGTAGTGCGGCCAGAAAAAGGCTACGAAGGCAAGTATAATGCTATGGAGCTTCGTACGATCCAGGATTGGATTGTTCGAAGGCAGTTACTGGGCGTATCCGGTGTGGCCGATGTAAGCAGCTTTGGCGGTTACCTGAAGCAGTACGAGATTGCTGTTGATCCCTCCCGCCTCAAATCCTACGGCATAACCATTTCCGACATTTTTACAGCACTGGAGAACAACAACCAGAATACCGGCGGCTCCTACATCAACAAAGGCGATGCAGTACTTTTTATCCGTAGCGAGGGCCTGCTGGGAAGTATAGAAGACATTGAAGGTATAGCCATCAGAAACACGGAAAACGGCACACCCTTATACCTGCGTCATGTGGCTGAAATAAGTTATGGCCATGCAAACCGCTTCGGTGCCATGACCTATAACGACCAGGGCGAAGTAGCCGGTGCCGTCGTTATGATGCTGAAAGGCGCCAACAGCAACCAGGTAATCAAAGAAGTAAAGGCGCGTATTGCCCAGATAAGAGAAACACTTCCGGAAGGCGTAGTAATAGAGCCCTTTCTGGATCGCACAAAAATGGTAAACAACGCCATAAGTACGGTGGAGAAAAACCTGATGGAAGGTGCTTTGATCGTGGTGTTTGTGCTGGTGCTGTTCCTGGGAAATTTAAGGGCAGGTTTGATCGTGGCCTCGGTAATTCCGCTCTCCATGCTGTTTGCCATTACCATGATGAACACCTTTGGCGTGAGCGGTAATTTGATGAGTTTGGGCGCACTCGACTTTGGCCTGATCGTGGATGGTGCCGTGATCATTGTGGAAGCCGTGCTACATACGTTCCACTACAACAAGCGCTTTGCCACCACCAACCGCATAGACCAGGCCCTGATGGACGATACGGTGCAGCAATCGGCTAGCCGCATGATGAACAGCGCCATTTTCGGGCAGATCATCATACTTATAGTTTACCTGCCTATACTTACCCTGCAGGGCATTGAAGGCAAAATGTTCAAACCGATGGCGCAGACGGTAACTTTTGCCCTCATAGGTGCTGCTATACTTTCCGTTACCTACGTGCCCATGATGAGTGCGCTGTTCCTGAGCAAAAAGATCAGCCACAATCCTACCTTCTCCGACCGCATGATGGGCCGCATAGAGAATTTCTATACCCGCCATCTGCGTCGCGTAATTGATTTCCCGAAAGCCGTGATTGCCGGTGCTGTTATACTTTTTGCTGGTGCCATACTGGTGCTGATGAGGCTGGGTGGCGAGTTTATACCTAGTCTTGAAGAAGGTGATTTTGCCGTTGATACGCGCGTGCTTACCGGCAGCAACCTCAACACCACTATCCGGTCTACCCAACAGGCTGCAGGTATACTTATAGATCGTTTTCCGGAAGTAGAGAAAGTGGTAACCAAAATAGGCTCCGGCGAAATTCCTACAGACCCTATGCCTATCGAGGCAAGCGACATGATGGTGATCCTGAAACCGAAAGCTGAATGGACTTCGGCCAAGTCTTTTAATGAACTGGCAGAGAAAATGGGTCATGCACTGCAGGATGTGCCGGGCATAACAGCTGGCTTCCAGTACCCGGTGCAAATGCGTTTTAACGAGCTGATGACAGGTGCAAGACAGGATGTGGTTTGCAAGATTTTTGGCGAAGACCTGGACACCCTGGCGCATTATGCACAACAGTTAGGCGCTCTGGCCACCACCGTAGAAGGCGCCGCCGATTTATATGTTGAGACCGTAACTGGTATGCCGCAGATCGTGATAAAGTATAACCATGCTGCCATTGCCCGCCACGGCACCAACATAACAGACATCAACCGCAACGTAAATGCAGCTTTTGCTGGCGTGAGCAGCGGACTTGTATTTGAAGGCGAACGACGTTTTGACCTGGTGGTGCGCCTTCAGGGGGAGCTGCGCCAGAACCTGAAAGATGTGCAGAACCTGCTCGTGCCAACTCCTACAGGGCAGGTGCCTTTATACTTGCTGGCAAACGTGCAGCTGCAGGAAGGCCCTTACCAGATACAACGCGAAGATGCCAAACGCCGCATAGTAGTAGGCTTTAACGTGCGCGGGCGCGATGTACAAAGTATAGTGGATGAACTGCAGCAGAAAGTAGAGCAACAGCTTACGCTTCCGCCGGGTTACTATGTGGTTTATGGCGGCGCATTCGAGAACCTGGAAGCTGCTAAACAACGACTCACTGTTGCGGTGCCTGTTTCGCTGGCGCTTATTTTCCTGCTTTTATACTTTGCTTTTCGCTCGGTGCGCTATGGCCTGCTCATTTACTCGGCTATACCTTTATCGGCCATAGGCGGCATTTTTGCCCTTTGGCTCCGCGATATGCCTTTCAGTATATCAGCCGGTGTCGGTTTTATTGCACTGTTTGGGGTGGCCGTGCTGAATGGTATTGTAATGATTGCAGAGTTTAACCGCCTGCGCACAGCCGGTGGCATGAGTTTGCAGGAGATCGTGTTGGAAGGAACGAAGGCAAGGCTACGCCCGGTATTGATGACGGCAAGCGTGGCAAGTATGGGCTTTCTGCCAATGGCCTTAAGTACAGGTGCCGGTGCCGAAGTGCAGCGCCCGTTGGCCACCGTGGTAATTGGTGGCCTGATGGTGGCTACCCTGCTCACACTGTTCGTGCTGCCATCACTTTACATCCTGTTCGAGAACGTGGGCCACCATGAGAAAAAACCAGCAAAACCTATCGCAACTCCTGTAAGCATTATACTGCTGCTTTTGCTCCCCACTATGGTTATGGCACAGCAACCTATTACCCTGGAAAATGCGATAGCAAAGGCACAGCAGCAAAACCTGCAACTCCAGAACGAACGCCTGCGGGCTGCTTCACTGCAAAAACTACAGGGCACTGCTTGGGATATTCCGCAAACAACAGTAACAGGCGAGTATGGCCAGTTCAACAGCGCCTACAACGATACCCGCTTCAGAGTTGCGCAAAGTATAAAATTCCCGACAGCGTTTGCACATCAAAAGCAACTCCTGAAACACGAATGGCAACAAGGCAACCTCCAGACAGAACTGTCGGCTTTTGAGCTGCAATGGCAGGTAACGAAACTATACTACGACCTGTTGTTTACCCGAGAAAAGCAGAAACTACTGCTCCGCACCGACAGCCTTTACTCCGAGTTTTTGCGCACTGCCGAACTTCGTTTCAAGAAAGGGGCTAGCAATATACTGGAAAGAAACACAGCCCAGACACAACGCGGGCAGGTTGGCCAGCAGCTTCGCCAGCTGCAGCAGGAGATAACCGGATTGAAGCAACAGTTCCAGCAACTCCTGAACACCGATACGTTGTACTTGCCTGCTGCCCGTCCGCTTAAAATGGAGCTGACTATACTGAAAGATTCGGCTGCACTGGCGGCACACCCTTATCTCCAGCTACTGCAGCAACAGCAGGAAGTTAGTCAGGCCAGAACTAAAACCGAACGTGCCCAACTCCTGCCCGACCTCCAGCTGGGGTACAATAACCAAAGTATAAAAGGCATTCAGACGATAGATGGTGTGGAGCGGGATTATACTACATCCGACCGATTTTCCTCTATTGAAGTAGGTGTAGGTATACCTATCTTTTTTGGGGCACAGAGGTCACGGATACAGGCTGCAAAAGTACAGGAACAAATAGCCCGTAACACCTATAGTGCTGGAAAAATTTCATTGGAAACACAACTGCGAAAAGCTATGGAACAACATAAATTGGCAGCTGATAACCTGACTTATTTTGAAAAAACAGCCCTGCCAAATGCCAAGTCCATCATCAAAATTGCAGACGAACAATTCAGGGGCGGCGAGATCGATTACCTGGAGTGGGTACTGCTCATGAACCAGGCCATCACTCTGCAAACTGATTACCTCGACGCCGTGAGAACTTACAACCAAAGTATACTGGAAATAAACGCCCTAACCGGAAGCCGCTAATAACATGAAAAAGCCATTTGCTATACTTTCTGCCATACTAATACTTGCAGGTTGCAGCTCTGAAAAGCCCACTGAGTCTGCAGTAGCGGAAAAACCACAGCAAAGCAAACTGGTGCAGCTCACGCCGGCCCAGCTGAAGAACGCAAGTATAGAAACAGGCAAACCGGAGCTTAAAACCATTGCCACGGCCCTGCAGGTAAACGGTGTAATGGAGGCGCCACCGCAAAACCTGGTATCGGTGAGCGTGCCGCTGGGCGGCTACCTGAAAAAGACTAAAATGCTGCCCGGCATGCACCTGAAAAAAGGCGAACTGATGGCAGAGCTGGAAGACCAGGCATACATACAGTTGCAGCAGGATTATCTGACCGCCAAAGCACGCCTGGCTTACCTGGAGCAGGAATACAAACGCCAGCGCGACCTGAACCAGAGCAAAGCAAGCAGC
The DNA here is from genome assembly GCA_966250805.1 of uncultured Pontibacter sp. Taxonomy (GTDB): domain Bacteria; phylum Bacteroidota; class Bacteroidia; order Cytophagales; family Hymenobacteraceae; genus Pontibacter. The sequence continues at coordinate 76,619 of CBINIP010000015.1, forward strand.
GACAAAGTATACCAGCAAACGCAGGCCGACTACAGAAGCCAGCAGGTGCTGTTAAAAGCCCTTTCCGAGAAACTGCGCATGATCAACATTAATCCTAACAGCCTTACCGAAAGCAACCTCTCGCGCACGCTGCGCCTCTACTCGCCTATCAATGGTTATGTAACCAAAGTGAACGTGAATGTAGGCAAGTATGTGGTGCCAACCGATGTGCTCTTCGAACTGGTAGACCCGCGCGACCTGCACCTGATGCTGACTGTGTTTGAAAAAGACGTGGACAAACTGGAGATCGGGCAGCAGGTAATAGCGTACAGGGCAAACCAGCCTGAAAAGAAGTACCCGGCAAAGATCATTTACATCGGTAAAAATGTTGCCGACGACCGCGCCATAGAAGTGCACTGCCACCTGCAGAAAGAAGACCCATCGCTGGTGCCGGGTATGTTCATGAACGCCGAGATAGAAGTACAAAGCAAGCAGGCTTATACTTTGCCAGACGATGCCATCGTACGCTACGGCAGCAAGCAGTATGTATTTGCAGTGCGCGACAGCAGTGTGTTTGAAATGCTGGAAGCACAGACAGGCAACTCCGAGCACGGCTTTACGGCCATACTACCCAACCAGGCCCTGCAGCCCGAAAAACAGACCTACGTAACCAAAGGCGCCTATACTTTACTCATGAAGCTGGAAAACAAGGAGGAAGAATAGATTACTGTTTAAAAAAATTATCAGTTATGCCGCCTGCTGCTAGTTAAAATAGTTTCTGCTCCTTAGCTGCCATACTTCAAACCTGAATGCATTTACTAAACCGGTTTAACCCTTAACGAATTACCAGACTGCTGACAACCTATTTTATGCAGACTAATGTTTAATTATAAAATGTATAACTATTATAATCCCGCCTGCCATGAAAACTATAGTGATCTCTTTATCATTGGTATTGGCAACTATAACTGGCGGCCATTGCCAGAGCCAAACCAGCCAAACATTAGACAACCTGCAGAAAGCCTACCAGGCTGAAGCAAATGCCACCCGCCGCTACGGGATGTTTGCACAAAAAGCTGAAGAAGAAAATTACGATCAGGTTGCAAAGCTATTCCGGGCAGTTTCTAAATCAGAATCCATACATATGCAGAATCACAAGCGGGTAATAGAGAACCTGGGTGGAACGCCGGAAGAAATAGTATATGAAGATGTTGACGTCAAAACCACAAAAGAAAACCTGGTTGAACCAATTGAAGGGGAAAAACAGGAAACAGAAGCCCTTTACCCAAGCTTTGTGAAAACTGCCAAAAAGGAGAAATTAAAAGATGCGGCAAAATCTTTTACCTATGCTATGCAGGCCGAGGCGCAGCACGAAAAGCTTTTTAAAGATGCACTTAAAAACCTGGGCAACAATAAAGAAAAGACTTACTATGTGAGTAACATTTCAGGCGCCACAATGGCCTTAGACCCCGACAAACCCTCTCCTAACCCTAAATACAGTAAGGGGATTTACCTTAAAATAGACTGAAGGCTATACTTCCTTCTCAAACAGAACCCGCCTCTACCATTAGACTATAGTTGCTAACAGTATCCTCTTATGTGTTACACAACTTGCTATATGGTTCTTAAACCTATGGAAAAATCAAAATTGATCATGTTAAAAAATCAGGAGAATATGAGAAATTTTCAAAAAGTATGGTTAAGCCTGGTGCTGGTGCTGAGCATGTGTAGCAACAGCCTGTTGGCACAGGAAACTGACACGCTCAGAAAGTACCAGACACCCCGAACCGATACAACAGTTAAAGCGCCCTTCTACAAGTCTAAATTATTTAAAGCTACCATTGTGCCAGCTATACTTATAGGGTACGGAGTTAGTACTATTCGCGGCAACGGCATTTACTCCAGCTATGAGGTGCGTGAAGATATCATGGAGCGGCAGCCAAATTTCGATACCTGGCTCGATAACCCTTTACTTGTTGCACCTTACGTTGAGCTCGCCATCGTAAACCTGCTGAATGTTCGCTCCAATAATGATCTGATCAATACATCTCTGGTAACCCTGAAAGCTGAGGCATTGATGGCTGCCATGGTTTTCGGTTTAAAGGAGATAACAAACCTGGAGCGGCCAAACGGCGAGGATAACAAGGCTATGCCATCGGGTCATACGGCTCAGGCTTTTCTGGCTGCATCTATTGTTCATACCGAGCTTAGGCACCATAGCCAGTGGTACGGAGTGGGTGCTTATACTATTGCCACCAGTGTAGGTGCCATCCGGATGCTGAAGAATAAACACTGGCAATCGGATGTTTTTGTGGGGGCAGGTATCGGAATATTGTCTTCGCACTTGTCTTACCTGTCTCACCGAAACCGCTGGGGCCGAAACCCATTAACAGTAGTTCCTACATACAATCATGGTGCAACTGGCTTGGCATTGTTCATCAACTTAGACGAGTTGGGCAAACGGAAGCAGCTAATACCACCGCCAACACAGCAACATACACTTACATCACCTGAGCAGAAGCAAAGTATAGCTGCAACCTGGTAAGGGTTATAGGTCACAGTAGGAATCGGTAAAAGGGCCAGGAGAATTAACGCACCAGGTGCCCTCTCCTTTTCTTCTTTCTGAAATATGGCGACGAAACAAAGTATAAAACGAAGCCAGACAGAACAGTAAAAAGGCCAAAAACAGAGAAGGCTCTTAACAGGATGTTGCCAAAGTTGTCGCGGGTTTCATAATCCATGGTGTGCAGCATCCAGAAGAAATCGAACAGGCGCCACTGGTTGTGCCGGATAGCCTGGAAAGTACCAAGTTCTGCCGACACATAGACGGTGCAGTTATCCGGCTGACTAAAAGAGATGGCCCAAGCTGGCAGTGGTTTCTCGCGGTACTCGTGGTGTCCTCCTACTTCTGTTAAGTACTCTATTTTCTCTACTTTTACAGGGTCTGCCAGCTGGCTTTTTGCAACAAATACAGCCTGATCTTTGGTAAGCGCAGGTATAAACTCACCGGATTCAGCTTTAGCCAGTTGCACTTTTATATTACCATGCTGCGCTGGCATATGCGAACCAGCCTCATGGTCGGCATGATCCATAGCACCGGAAAAATAACGCAGCTGATAAACAGGAACTCCTGCAATTTCTATGAGTTGCACAGAAAGTACAGAATCTACCTTAGTTTTCGTTTTAAGATTCTCCAGCACCACTTGCGGCGATACCATTTGTAATGAAGCAGAGAAATTCCTCTTTTCTTTCCGCAGATGATCGCCATGTACTTTATCAATATCATTCCAGCTGAAGTACAGGCCGCCAATAGTCCAGAACAGGAACTGTATGCCAAGTATAAGCCCCAGGTAGCGGTGCGATTTGCGTATATAATAGTTATTGCTCTTTAGCTTCATTCAACTAATATAACAATAATTCGATATGAATTGATAAAGATTAAGGTAAGATTTGGAGTTGAGAAATGAAGTATATCTGCTAGGTCAGGTGCTATTCCATTCGCTTCAGGATTGCTTTCATTTCTGCTATTTCTTTTTCCTGAGATTGTATTATCTGCTCCGTTAGCTTCTTCACCTCAGGGTCTGTTATAGTTGCTTCCTGACTTACTAATATGGCCGAGGAGTGGTGTGGAATCATAGATTTTAAAAACTGTTTATCATCTACCAGGGCCTGCTTTCTTAACATGAAAAGTGTGCCGCCAAAAACTACTAAACTCGTAATAACAATAACACTGTTCAGTTTTTTATCTCTATACATGCCCGACATAAAACCTAGCATTACCAGCGCCATAGGCGACACCATAAGCAAGGCCATGTACAGCCTGTTCAGGTTCAGGTAAACATGATCAAATTTATCTGCATTCAGATACATTACCCCGTACATGATAACAAAGGATACACCAAGCATTAACAAAAACTTCTTATAATTTCCTTTTTCCATTTTATCGGTATTAAAGTATGATTATACGCCCATAGGACTTCGCAAAGTAAGTCCTATTTCTTCCTGTTCGGGTATACCCATATGCCTATACTCAGGTTCACCTATAAAACAAAAAGCCACTCTGACAGCTATCAGAATGGCTTTTGAATCAAATGTTTTGTTGAGTTTCTTACACAGCAGCTACAGGTAAAGTTACCTTCAGTTTCTCCCAACTGATCACAACTGCACCGTTTCCGTCAGCTTCTGATACTATCTGGTAACGAAGTCGCTCCTGTGGCTGCGCTGCTGCTTCAGGTTTTACAGTAAAGCGCAATACATCTTCCTTCTCCGAGTAATCGTCGGCCAGGTGCTGCTCCCAGTTCTTGTTGATGATGATGGTCCACTCATCCTTACCCGGAATAGTAAATAGCGCATACTTACCGGCAGGTAGTTGCTTCCCTCCTATGGTTATGTCTTTGTCAGTTATCAGGCTGGTGGCAGAGTGTGCGCCAGTTACCCATACCTGGTCATAAGCAACCAGTCCACCCCAGATGTTACGCCCGCGAACGGCTGGTGAATGATAATTGATCGTCAGGTGTGCGTTCTCGACCATACCATGTGCTTCGGCTTTCAGGCTGCCTTTTAATGTGTCAGGCTCTGTTTGTTCCTGTATCACTACGGCACCTTCACTCACTTTAGCAGTATGGTTGGCGTGTTGTGCTGCATCTGCAACAGGCGTTTCCTGCTCTGCCGCAGGTTGGTTACAATAAGACAAAGTGCCACAAAGTATAAAGGCTAAAAAGCTGGTGGAGATTCTGGAGTTCATGCGGTTAAGTTAAAGTTTATTCTGCGCTAAAACTACAAATTATTTCCATGCCGAAAGCATCTCTCAGACAACTGACTGATAACTTAGTAACATTAAATGTGGTACAATTTAAAAAAGGGCTACTCAAAATAGATATACAGTAATTCAGCAATCATGGATCACCAACATCATCACCGAAAGCATAGTCAGCATCAACAGGCAAAAGAGCAAAAAGAACAGGTAACCGAACGCCTGGAGGAAAAAACGCTGCACGGCCACGAGCATGCCATGCACCAGAATACAAATGGCCACCCGCCGCACGGCGAGCACGGGCATGACCATCACCGCATGATGATCGAAGATTTTAAGAAGCGTTTCTGGGTATCGCTGGTGCTTTCTATACCTGTGATTATACTTAGCCCGATGGTGCAGCATATCCTGGGTTTTTCGCTGGAGGTGCCTTACGCCATGTATATTGCCTTTGTGCTCTCTTCCATCATCTATTTCTACGGTGGCTGGCCTTTTTTAACAGGCCTGGCAGAGGAGGTAAGGAAAGGCTCACCGGGTATGATGACGCTGATCGGGGTTGCCATTACAGTTGCTTATCTCTACAGTACATCTATTGTTTTTGGCTTAGAGGGCATGGACTTTTTCTGGGAACTTGCTACGCTGATCGTGATCATGCTGCTGGGCCATTGGATAGAGATGCGCTCGGTGCTGGGGGCTTCTAAAGCGCTGGAGTTGCTGGTAAGTATGATGCCAGCCGAAGCCATGCTGATACGGGATGCTGAAACCGTGAAAGTACGGATAGAAGACCTGCAGAAAGGGGATCTTATACTTGTGAAACCGGGTGAAAAAGTACCCGCCGACGGCGTGGTGGAGGACGGAGAAAGCCACCTGAACGTAAGCATGCTGACTGGCGAAAGCAAACCGGTAAAAAAGACAAAAGGTGAAAAAGTGATCGGTGGTTCCATTAACGGCAACGGTGCGCTGCGGGTGCGGGTAGAGTTTACCGGCAAGGAAAGTTACCTGAACAAAGTGATCACGCTGGTGCAGGAAGCGCAAAAAACTAAATCAGAGACGCAGCGCCTGGCCGACCGTGCCGCAAAATGGCTAACTTATGTGGCGCTTTTTGCCGGTTTTGGTACATTGGCGGTGTGGCTTATACTTGGGCAGGACTTCTCCTTTGCTCTGGAACGTATGGTAACGGTTATGGTCATTTCTTGTCCGCACGCCCTGGGGCTGGCAGTGCCGCTGGTGGTGGCTATTTCTACAGCTGTTTCTGCCAACAACGGTTTGCTTATCCGTAACCGTACCGCCTTCGAAAACTCCCGTAAGATCACCACTATCATCTTCGACAAGACTGGTACCCTTACCCAAGGCTCTCATGAAATTGCCTCTGTCGTGACATTCGACAACACAATAGATGAACGGGAGATGCTGCGGCTGGCCGCTGGTGTGGAGCAGAACTCAGAACACTTTATCTCACAAGGTATACTTCGCAGGGCAAAGGAAGAAGGTATAGCCGTGCCCCCTTCCCAGTCTTTCAATTACCTGCCGGGTAAAGGTTTGGAAGGTACAGTAGAAGGCCGCGATGTGAAAGTGGTTGGCCCGAACTATATAAAAGAATATAACATTGCCGTACCTGCCAGTACTGCTGAAGAAGGCGTGGAAACAGTGGTTTATACTTTGGTGGAGGGACAACCGGTGGGCTACATAACCATGCGCGACCAGATTCGTGAAGAGTCGGCCGGAGCCATACAGGTGCTAAAAGAGAATGGCATAAAAAATCTGCTACTGACCGGCGACAACGAGCGCGTGGCCAAAAGCGTGAGCGACAAACTGCAGATGGACGGCTATCTGGCCAATGTGCTGCCACACCAGAAGCAGGAGAAGGTAAAAGAGCTGCAGGCAAAAGGCGAATTTGTAGCCATGACCGGCGACGGCGTAAACGATGCCCCTGCCCTGGCCCAGGCTGACGTAGGTATAGCTGTAGGCTCCGGCACCGACGTAGCCGCCGAAACCGCCGACATTATACTTGTAAAGAGCAATCCGCAAGACATTGCCTCGCTTATACTTTTTGGCAAGGCCACCTACCGCAAAATGATCCAGAACCTGATCTGGGCCACCGGCTATAACGTGATCGCGCTTCCGCTGGCAGCAGGTGTGCTCTACAACCAGGGCATAATGGTTTCGCCTGCTGTGGGGGCTGCTTTAATGAGTTTGAGTACAGTAATTGTAGCTATTAATGCGCAACTGCTTCGGCGAGAGATCAGGCAATAGGCTTGTTACTAAATACTTATAAAACAGACTTATACATGAACCGTATATTCTGAGATAAGCAAGTGTAAATTTTAACTAACAACTACTTAGCTTACAAATCAGCAAATATAGTATTGGTTAGATCTGTTCAACTACAAATTAATAGCTATGAAAAAGACATTTATTAATAAAGTTCTGCCGCTGTGTATAGGGCTGTTTGCAGTTACTTTTGCGGCCTGCGATCAGGGCTCTAAAACTACTGAGCAAACTGCCACAACTGCAGAAGATGCGGCCACCGATACAACTTCCGAAGCAGCAATGGGCGCAACCGAAGCAGGCAGCGGCATGATGGCGCACATGCATAAGAACATGGAGGAAATGCGTGGCATGAGAAGCAAAATGACCGGCGACCCCGACTACGATTTTGCCCAGATGATGACCATGCACCACCAGGGTGCTATACGTATGGCTGAAGATGAAATTGCCAACGGCGCTGACAGCACTATGAAGCAAATGGCTCAGAAAACGATGCAGTCAAATAAACAGGACATTCAAAAACTGCAGGACTTTACGAAAACACATAAACCAACCAAAGGCGACACTGCCACTACTTCTAAAATGATGCAGCCAATGGGTAAAATGATGGCGCAGATGCACCAGAAAGATATGAGCGGCATGAACGTAGACCAGAACTTTGCGCAGATGATGATACACCACCACCAAATGGGCAACGAAATGGCTAAATCCTTCCTGAACCAGGCAAAAACACCGCAAATGAAACAGATGGCCCAGAAAACCATAGATCAGCAGACAAAAGAGATAAAGGAACTGGAATCCTGGCAAAAACAGAATCAGAAGTAATAAAATTTTTAACCTAAAGTATAAAACCAGGTCAGCAGCTAATTAACGACCTGGTTTTATACTTTATGACAAACCTGAACCTCTGACAGCAGTCATCAAGTATAGTTATAGGCCCTTCTTACTTTAACTCACAAATATTAAAGCCATGAAACCGGAAGACCTGGGGCTTAACGAGGCGCTTGAAAAGTATCTGCTTGAATATAACCTGAGCGGCTTTGAAGTAGGCAGAGTGGTGACAGAGCACAAAGAACGTTACATCGTCAGGACTGCCGAAGCGGAGTTTGAGGCAGAGATAACCGGCCACATGCGCTTTACAGCCAAAAACCGCGAAGATTTCCCGGCGGTTGGTGACTGGGTAGCCATCTCCCCCTATGATACAGGCTTAGCCATCATCCATGCTATACTTCCCAGGTCGTCTGTTATAAAGAGACAGGCAGTGGGCAGCTCAGGTGAGGTGCAGGTCATCGCAACCAACATAGACTATGCCTTCCTGGTGCAGGCCGTGGACCGCGATTTTAACGTGAACAGGCTGGAGCGTTACCTCACCATATGCCACGCATCTAAAGTACAACCGGTAATTGTGCTTACTAAAACAGATCTGATTGCCAGCACACGCCTGGAAGAGATCATTCAAAGTATAAAATCCCGCATTAAAGATGTTCCGGTATTAGCTGTGAGCAACGAGACGCAGAGCGGTTTTACGGAGCTGCAGGTATTCATCAGGAAAGGCAAGACTTACTGTATGCTGGGCTCATCGGGAGTAGGCAAATCTTCGTTGCTGAATAACCTTTCGGGCAGCGCCATTATGCGGACCGATGCCATCAGCAGGAGCACCAGCAAAGGCAGGCACATAACCAGCCACCGGGAGCTGGTTATACTGGAGCATGGCGGCATACTCATCGATAACCCGGGTATGCGGGAAGTAGGTATAGCCGATACCACCGGAGGACTGGAAACCACATTCGATGCAATTACCAGGCTGGCTCAGGAGTGCAAGTATAAAGACTGCACACACACCACTGAAGCAGGCTGCGCCGTGCTGGCAGCCGTAGAGACCGGAGAAATAGACAGAGCCTCTTATGAGAATTACCTCAAAATGGAGCGGGAAAAAGCCCATTTCGAAGCAACGGTGGCAGAACGCAGGAAGAAAGACAAAGCTTTTGGCAAGATGATCCGGAACGTGAAAATGGGTATACGCAAAAGAGAAGATCAGTAAGCAATTTATACGATCTTCTAAACCCGACTATGTAAACAAAAGGAAGTAACTGTTTCCCAATCAGGCGCTAAACTAAAGTATAAGTTGCATCCTGCGCGGCTATGGTAACAGGCCAGTGAAAGCTGTCGGTAATTTTTAGCCTGAGCGCCTCACTTGCCTGTGGTTCGCCGTGGTTCAGGAAAACTTTTTTAGGAGCTTTACTGAAATAACTCAGCCACCAAAGTATATCAGCCTGGTCGCCGTGCGCCGACAGCGAATCCATCTGCTTTACTTCGGCCACAACACTGTAATAATTTCCATGGATCTTGATCTCGCTGGCACCACTACGCAGCAGGTTACCACGTGTACCAGGTGCCTGGTACCCTACCAGCAGAACAGTATTTGCACTTGAACCCAGCAAACGCTCCAGGTGGTACAATACGCGCCCGCCCGTTACCATACCGCTGCCAGCTATTATGATCTTAGGTTCGTCATTATCTAGGATGCGCTGTGAGTGTTCCATTTTCCGGATGATGTGAATATCACGCATCATGCTCGCGCATTCGCTGTCAGACAAGCTGTGCCAGTCGCGGTAATGCAAATACAGGTCGCTCACATCTATACCCATCGGCGAATCAAGGAAAACTGGTATGGCAGGTATGCTTTTATCCTGGCGCAGCGCACTGATTATGAGCAACAACTCCTGTGCACGCTCTACCGCAAAGCTAGGTATAACCAGCACTCCCCCTTTGTTGTAAGTATGATTGATAACTTCTGCTAACTCCTGGTAAGGCGATATAGGGCTGTGCAAACGGTCTCCGTAAGTAGACTCCAGCACAATGTAATCCGCTTCATTTATGAAAACGGGAGGCTCCATCAGTAGCGGTCTCCTCCTGCCAATGTCGCCTGTAAAAACTATCTTCTGCTCCTGGCATTTTAGCTCAATAAAAGCCGAGCCAAGTATATGGCCGCTCTTCCGGAAGCAGAATTGGACCTCATCGTTAAGTATAATCCAATGCCTGTCGTTGTAGGTTTTAAATAGCCGCATCGTTCGGTCCACATCTCGCTGGTTATACAGTGGCATTGCCGGGGTATGTATGGAGTATCCGCCTTCATTAGCCAGCATGGCATCTTCTTCCTGTATGCGGGCGCTGTCGCGAAGTATAATCTCAGTTACTTCTCGCGTGGGTATGGTGCAATAGATTGGTCCGCGATAACCGTTCCGAACAAGTACAGGAAGGTAACCACAATGGTCGAGGTGGCCGTGGGTAAGTATAACAGCATCTAACTTACTTATATTAAGCGGAAGCTGCTTCCAGTTTTGCAAACGCAACTGCTTTAGCCCCTGAAACAAACCGCAGTCTATCAGTACCTGATGGTTTGCTGTTTTTACCAGCGTTTTAGAGCCTGTAACCGTACCGGCACCACCTAAAAACTGCAGCTGAACTGGCGAAGAATCTGCATCCATAAATCTTTAGTAGAATGCTGAAAGATTAGGTTTAACTGTAAGTATAAACTTAAGTATACAGGCTATACTTGTCTTTGTCACTGCTGAAAGTATTATCCATACTTTGAAAACTATGGCTTACTTTACGACTTGCTGAAGTTCCTGCTCGGCACGAAGCATGTTTTCTACTCCCCTGAAAAAAGCATCGGGGTTAAAGGAAATACTGTCAATGCCATGCTGCACCAGGAAAGAAGCATACTCAGGATAATCGCTGGGAGCCTGTCCGCACAGGCCTGTTTTTGTTCCGCTTTCTTTTGCTTTCTGCAGCGTTGTAACAATTAGCTGCTGAACGGCCGGATCAAAAGGGGTAAAAATTTCGCTTAGCAAACCTGAGTCTCGGTCAGCACCAAGAGTTAACTGTGTCAGGTCATTGGAACCGATAGAAAAACCATCGAAGTATCTAGCAAATTCCTCAGCCAGCAACGCATTGCTCGGTATCTCCACCATTACATAAATCTCAAGCCCGTTAGCTCCTCTTTGTAAACCATAAGCAGCCATCAGGTCTATCACCTTTTTTCCCTCGTCTACTGTTCTGCAGAATGGGATCATCAGCTTTACGTTGGTCAGCCCCATCTCTTCCCGCACTTTTTTCATGGCCCTGCACTCAAGTTCAAAGCCTTCCTGGTACAAAGGATGGTAGTAACGCGATGCACCCCGGAAACCGATCATTGGGTTTGCCTCATCCGGTTCAAACTGCTTACCGCCTACCAGGTTCGCATACTCATTTGACTTGAAATCGCTCATCCTCACGATCACATCTTTCGGGTAAAAAGCAGCAGCTATAATGGCAGTAGCCTCAGCCAGTTTATCTACAAAATAGTCTTCTTTGTTTGGGTAGTTGGGTGTCAGGCTTTCAATTTTTTTGCGTGCTTCGGCGTCTTTCACTTTGTCAATATGCTTCAGCGCCATGGGGTGTATCTGTATGGCATTGTTGATGATGAACTCCATGCGCATTAAGCCCACACCATCGTTTGGCAGGAAGGAGTATTTAAAGGCCTGATCAGGATCGCCAAGTATAAGCATGGCTTTAGTGTGTGGTTTACCAAGCTTCGCAAGTTCTGTCCGGATTTCCTCCCACTCCAGTTTGCCCTCATATACAAAACCTGTCTCGCCACCTGCTGTAGATACCGTAATTTCCTGCCCGTCTTTTATAGTTTCAGTACCGTTGCCGGTTCCTAACACGCCTACTGCTCCTACCTCGCGGGCTACAATAGCTGCGTGACTGGTGCGCCCTCCCTGGTTCGTAACTATAGCACTTGCCTTCTTCAGGATCGGGTCCCAGTCGGGGTCGGTTTTATGGGTTACGAGCACCTCGCCCTGCTGCAGCTTATCTATTTCAGTAGGTGATGTAAGTATGCGGGCTATACCTGAAACTATACGGCTGCTGATACCTACCCCAGAGCACAGAACTTTACCTTTACCCTTGAGCTTGTATTCTGTAAAAAATGCCTGGTTCCTGCGCTGGCTCTGCACTGTTTCGGGCCTTGCCTGCACTATAAAAAGCTGATTGGTTAAGCCATCCTTCGCCCACTCAATATCCATCGGCTGGCGGTAATGCTCTTCTATCTTAACTGCCCAACCTGCAAGTTGAATCACTTCTTCATCCTGAAGCACAAAAATATCCTGACGTTCGCGGGGTGTATCGAGGTTAACAATAGCATCCGTAGGGCTTTTCAACTCACCTTCCGCATGCTCGGCATATACCATAGTTTTAGCTTTACTGCCCAGCTTATGCGAAATAACGGGTTGTTTAGCCTTTCCGAGCATCGGCTTGAATACTGTAAACTCATCTGTGTTTACTGCTCCCTGCACTACATTCTCGCCAAGTCCCCAGGAACCGGAAATTACCACTGCAGCACGGAATCCTGTGTCAGGATCGAGGGTAAACATAACGCCGGATGAGGCCAGGTCTGAGCGCACCATCTGCTGCACACCCACCGACAAAGCCACTTGCATGTGCTCAAAATTGTTATCTACCCTGTACTTAATAGCCCGATCAGTAAACAGCGAAGCGTAACTATGGTGGCAGGCTTTAATAAGGTTCCTGAAGCCAGATACGTTCAGGTAAGTTTCCAACTGACCGGCAAAACTGGCTGCGGGCAGATCTTCGGCAGTGGCGCTGCTGCGTACTGCAAGCGAAATCTCTTCCCCATATTCAGCTTTCAGGAAGTTGTAGCCTTTCTCTATTTCACCAATGATATCGTCTGGTATTACAGCCTGCAGTATAAGTGCCCGTACTTTGCTTCCTACCCCTGATAAGTTGCTGAAGTTAGTTATATCCAGGATATCAAGTATAGCCTGTAACTGATGCCTCAGGTTGTTGTAATCAAGGAAATGCCAGTAAGCTTCGGCGGTGGTGGCGTAACCATTAGGCACAAGTATACCTGCCGGGTTCAGTTGGTTATACATTTCTCCAAGCGAGGCATTTTTTCCTCCTACTTTACCAATATCCTGGTAACTGATATCTCTGAATATTTTTATGAACTCAGCCATTTAACAGGTGCTTTTGTAGAAACAGGGTAAAACTATGTGCTAAAGTGACGACCTATCACAGTGGTTTATTAATATTTTAATAACGAATTGTTATACTTATAGTTTTTTACGTAAACAGATAGTTTTACATTAAAGAACCGGCTCTCTTACCTAGAATATGATCAACTGGCAGTTTACATTCCTAAAGCAAATGCACGGTTAGTCATCATAGACAGTAGTAAATAGTTGGTTTATTTGAATGATAAAGGCTAGAATGAAGAAAGAATAAACGCTGATAAACTATGGCTGTTACCACGGAGAAACTGGATGTAATTAAATCATCCGGCGAGATAGCACCTTTTTCTGTACGTAAGTTAACTTCTTCTCTCCGAAGGTCTGGGGCAGATACGGCAATGGTAAACGAAGTGCTTCGGGAACTTGAACCTACCCTGTACGAAGGCATTCCAACTAAAAGAATCTACCGTCAGGCTTATTCTATACTTAAGAAACTGTCGAAACCAACAGCTGCACGCTATAGCCTGAAGCAAGGCATTATGCAGTTAGGTCCCAGTGGGTTTCCTTTCGAAAAATTCATATCCGAGATACTGAAAACACAGGGCTACAGCACCAGGATCGGGGTATTTATAGATGGCCATTGTGTACGCCACGAGGTTGATGTTGTTGCTGTAAAAGACGGTCGCAACTACATGATCGAATGCAAATTTCATAACCTGAGCGGCATTAAAAGCGATGTAAAGATCCCGATGTACATCCACTCCAGGTTTAAGGACATTGAGAAAGTACAACTTACGGATGAAGAATTTGAAGTACGTTTTCACCAGGGCTGGGTAGTAACCAATACCCGTTTTACAGATGATGCTATTAGGTATGCCACCTGCATGAACATGCACCTGATGGGTTGGGATTATCCTGCTAAAGGCGGCCTGAAGGATTTCGTGAATTCTTATGAATTATACCCCCTTACCTGCCTTACCACGCTTACAAATACCGAGAAGCAACAACTACTGGACCAGGACCTGGTGCTTTGCAAAGAGCTGCTGGATAATAGGGCATTGCTCCATAAAATCGGCATCAGGCAAAACCGCCTGGATAATATTCTGAATGAAGTGAGTGCGCTTTGCGGCCACAGCAAAGTATAAAAGTATAACACCTATACTTCTGTTAGCCTGTAAAAACGTTTAAATTACAAAGTTTAGTCCTATGCCTGACAGCCACAGCAACATATTGACTTTGCGTAAACTAGGAATGGACACGCACACCGAGAACATGATCTTTGTGCGTTACGATTCGCAGGTATGCCGCTCGGAGGGTTTTACTGCCAATACCCGCGTGGTTATAAGCACACAAAGCAGAAGTATAATTGCTACGCTTGTTGTTATTACTTCAGAGTTGCTGAAAGATGGCGAAGCCTCGCTCTCGGAATTTGCCTTTAACAGCCTTCATGCAAAGGAAGGCGATCTGGTTACTGTGGCGCACCTGCGGCCTATACTTTCCTTCAGCCACGTGCGCGCTAAAATGTTCGATAAAAAGTTTAACCAACAGGCGCTGCAGCACATCGTTTCCGATATCACAAATGGCTTTTACTCCCATATTGAGATAGCTGCTTTTGTAACCGCATGCTCTGGCGATAACCTTGCCCTGGACGAAGTCATCTACCTTACAAAAGCCATGATCGAATCGGGTACTAAACTGAGCTGGCAAAAGCCCATGATCATAGATAAGCACTGCATTGGCGGACTTCCGGGTAACCGCACCACGCCAATTGTTGTGCCCATTATAGCCGCGGCTGGCTTAACTATACCTAAAACATCGTCCAGGGCTATCACCTCTCCTGCCGGCACAGCCGATGTAATTGAAACCATGACGCCGGTTGACCTGACGCTGGAACAGATACAGGAAGTGGTGCAGAAAGAAGGAGGTTGTATGGTGTGGGGCGGCGCCGTTAAGATCAGCCCTGCCGACGATATAATTATTTATGTAGAAAAAGCCCTCGATGTAGACAGTGCCGGACAAATGATTGCTTCTGTACTTTCTAAAAAAGCTGCAGCAGGTTCTACTCATACTATTATTGATATTCCGGTTGGCAATACAGCTAAAGTACGCAGCAAAGAAGAAGCCTTTCTGCTGGAGTATTACTTCAGAGCTGTTGGTCTTTCTATTGGCATGGAAGTAGAAGTGCTGATAACAGATGGATCGCAGCCAATAGGGCGAGGAATTGGCCCTGCGCTGGAGGCCCGCGATGTGCTTTCTGTTTTACGTAACGAACCCGATGCCCCAGCCGATCTTAAAGAGCGGGCGTTGAAAATTGCCTGCATGATGCTCGAAGTATCAGGTGTAGCAGAAAAAGGCAAAGGCCTTGCCCAGGCACAGCAACTACTGGAAAGCGGTGCTGCACTGAATAAATTTTACCGGATCTGCGAAGCGCAGGGCGGCTTCAGAGAACCTGAGCCCTCTGCCCTACGGCACGATATTGTGGCTACTACGAGCGGTGTTGTAACGGCCATAGATAACCGAAGGCTAGCAAAAGTTGCGAAGCTTGCCGGAGCACCTAAATCGCCGGGTTCAGGCATATACTTTACTGCGCCAATTGGTACGAAGGTAGAGGCTGGACAGCCTTTATTTACCATTTATTCGGCAACGCAGGGGGAGTTAAACTATGCTCTGGATTTCCTGAACAGCGCCAACCACTTCATTCAAATAGATCCGGAAGCATGACAAAAATATTCTTCTCATTGCCAGGTAATGAAACATTGACTTGCTCGCTGGCAACTATAACCGGTGCTGAATATGGCGAGGTTGAAATAAGGCACTTTCCGGATGGAGAAACTTATGTACGTGTGCTGTCTGATGTGAAAGGGAAAGAAGCGATACTGGTTTGCACTCTGCATCGCCCTGGCGAAAAGATACTGCCTTTATACCTGCTGTCGCAAACTTTACGTGAATTGGGCGCAGCTAAAATCTGCCTGGTTGCCCCTTACCTCGCCTACATGCGTCAGGATAAACAATTTAAAACTGGCGAAGGCATCACTTCACGCTATTTTGCCCGGCTAATCAAACACATTGCTGTCAGCCTGATCACCATTGATCCGCACCTGCACCGTTTCCACCACATGCAGGAGCTTTACGAAATACCTGCACGTGCACTGCATGCTGCTCCTTTACTGGCAGCATGGGTGAAGCAACATGTACCTAAACCTATACTTATTGGCCCCGACGAAGAAAGTATGCAATGGGTAAACGAAGTGGCAAATCTGGCAGAAGCTCCTAGTCTTGTTCTTACGAAAACGCGCCTTGGCGATGAGCAGGTGCAGGTATCGCAACCCGAGATGAAACGATACCCAAACCATACTCCCGTACTTGTAGACGACATCATTTCGACGGCACATACGATGATCGAAACAGTGCAGCACCTGAAAAAACTGACTGCTAAAAAACCCGTGTGCATTGGCGTGCATGCCGTATTTGCGGATGGTGCCTACGAAGCTTTACTCTCTGCCGGCGCTGCCAAAGTAGTAACCTGCAACACCATTCCGCACAGCTCAAATGTTATACTTATTGATGCTTTACTTGCAGAAGCCATCAAAGAAGAAACACCTAAGCACGTGCCCGAAGTATAACTTTAAATATCTCGTTTATCAGCAGCGGAAACAGCCCTAAAATAACTACCAGTATCCAGCCTCTGTAATCGATCATCTGAAGGGCAAAAGCATTTCGTATTGCCGGCACAACCAGTACAATATGCTGCAGCAGCAAACCAATTACTATAGCGCCAATAAGGTATTTGTTAGTAAAGACACCTAGCTGGAAGATTGATTTTGTAGGGTGCCGCATTGCTAGCGAGTAGTATAACTGGCAGGCTACCAAAGTAAGGAAAGCAAGGGTACGGGCATTTTCAACTACAGCTTTAGGCACATCTTTAGTAAATGGGCTGAAACCATACTCGTAATACCCATACCAGAAGGAAATAATAGTTAGCAAACCGATCAGAAAACCGCCACCCAAAGCACGCCAGCCAGCCCCGCCAGCAAAAAAGCTTTCTTCCGGATTTCTGGGCTTTTCCTTCATAATGTCAGGGTCTCCTGGCTCCATACCCAAAGCAACAGCCGGTAAAGTATCGGTGAGCAGGTTTATCCAGAGCAGTTGGGTGGCAATAAGAGGAGCAGGCCAACCAATAACAAGCGGTATAAACATGGCTACAACTTCGCCCAGGTTGCAGGTAAGCAGGAAAAGTACAGATTTACGGATGTTGTTATAGATGTTGCGACCCTGCTCTATGGCTGCAACTATAGTGGCAAAATTATCATCTGCCAGTATCATATCGGCAGCCCCTTTTGATACGTCGGTTCCTGTAATACCCATGGCAACACCAATGTCGGCGGTAGTTAAAGATGGTGCATCGTTCACCCCGTCGCCCGTCATCGAAACAATATTGCCGTTAGCCTTAAGCGCCCGCACGATCTGTACCTTATGCTGCGGCGATACGCGGGCGAACACCCGGTAATCCGACACGCTTTTTTCAAGTTCCGCTTCTTTACATTCGTCTAATTCGGAGCCAGTAATGGCCTGGTTAATGTGTTCGGCTATACCCAGTTCATGGGCAATGGCATAAGCTGTGTGTTTATGATCGCCGGTTATCATGATAGGTGTAATACCGGCTGTTTTAGCTTTCCCAACAGAATCCTTAGCCTCTGCCCTTGGCGGATCTATCATGCCTACCATACCCAGCAGGATCAGGTCTTTTTCCATTTCAGAAGCATCGATCACAGCACTTACCGGTTTACAGGCGGCACCCAGCGTACGCAACGCTTTATCCGACATATATTCGGTAGCTCTGTAGTATTGCTGCTTATGTTCCTCTGTGATGGGTGTTACCTGCCCCCCTTCCAGCACATGTGTCGAGATTTTCAGCAGGTTATCTATAGCGCCTTTGGTATAAACCGTATACTTCCCATTCTCCTCCATCAATGTAGACATCAGTTTACGCTCTGAATCGAAGGCAAATTCTGCTACACGTTTGGTCTCTATGCCAAGCCTGTTCCTGTCCAGGCCCAGTTCATCCCCGAAAACCAGCAAAGCAATTTCGGTAGGGTCACCGGTTCCTTGGCCATTTTCGTAGGTAGCATCGGAGCATAATACCATGGCTTTTGCCAGCAATCTGTCTGAATCGGTAATAACTTTGTCTTGCTCACTATCAACTGCTTTTTCTCCGTCGAGGTTAAAGTACCTTACCACCCTCATTTTGTTCTGGGTAAGCGTACCGGTTTTATCAGAACAAATCACATTAACGGAGCCTAATGTTTCTACTGCCGATAGCTTCCTGATGATGGCATTTTGCTTAGACATGCTGGTAACACCAATAGAGAGCACAATGGCAACTATAGCCGCCAGCCCCTCAGGTATAGAGGCTACAGCCAGCGAAACAGATATCAGGAACATATCAACCAGGTCGCGGTCCTGCAATACGGAAACTCCAAAAATTAGGAGGCAGACGCCAATAGCCATTTTGCCAAGCATTTTACCTAACTCATCCAGGCGTATTTCCAGTGGCGTCTTCGTCTCATCTTCAGCGTTTATACTTTGTGCAATCTGGCCAACTTCTGTTTTGATACCGGTGGAAACCACAACTCCCACACCTCTGCCAGAGGTTACCAGCGTAGACATGAAAGCTGAATTTACGCGGTCACCAAGTGGAGTGCGCTGGTCTTGTAAAAATACGGAAGCATCTTTATGAGAAGGAACAGATTCACCGGTTAATGCCGACTCTTCTATCTGCAGGTTGGCAGCTTCAATCAGGCGCATATCAGCAGATACAAAGCGGCCGGCATCAAGTATAAGTATATCACCGGGAACAACTACTTCAGAATCGACTTCTTTAACAACACCATCGCGACGCACAAGGGCTTTTGGAGCCGCCATTTTCTGCAAAGCTTTTATAGCATTGCCTGCCTTAACCTCCTGCACTACGCCAAGTATGGCATTAAGTAAAATTACGGTGATAATGATGATGGCATCAATGTACTCACCCATGAACAGGGTAATGATAACAGCCGCAAACAATACATAAATGAGCCAATCCTGTAGCTGCTCCAGGAACATCTGGAAAACGCTCTTCCGCTTCCTGCCTTTTAACTTGTTAGGCCCATACTTCTCTAATCTGCTTTGCGCTTCGGCTTCAGAAAGTCCTGTTTCAAAATTTACGTCAAGTTCTTTCAGTACATCATCTACAGACTTGGTAAACCACATAACAGGATTGAAAAAGATTCTATGAAATTTTTTAAAGTGTAGGTTACTAAAGGGTCCTAAAAGTCTAAAAGCAGGGAAATACAATTACCAGCTATACTTGAACCTTATCTGATTATAACAATTGGTAGTCTCGTAACGGCCAGGAATTTGAAAAACTTTAATTCTCCGAGCAGCTTATAGATCAGCCTACCTCCCCCATTTGCTCATTATCAGATTTGGCTGAACTAGCTAAAAGATCTTTTAGCCGCTCAATGTGCACTTTCATTTCTTCGGCCCGGTTCTCCTGCATAAAAGCCCAGCGGTTGTTACCTTTGTTGCTTTCGCTATTTGACATGTGCAGCAGAATATTTCGCCTTTCTTCCAGGGTGCGGAGTGCTACCCAGAGCGTTTCTTCTAACGTATTCGTCATGCTCTGGATCAGTGCCTCCTGCGAGAAAGCGTGACCCGAATGACATCTGAAACGTTTTAGCGACCCTTTTTGTGAAAGCTCCCAGATGGCTCCGCCACATTCAGGGCAACTATAAGCCGTTCGGGTTCCGGCCTTATCCATATCTTCTATGCTGGTCATAACACTATTGCTCATAACTCTTTCTGCAATCTGGGCTTCCTGCCAGATATCGGTTGGCACAGTAATAGATTCCTGGTATGGCTCCTGTGCCAGTTCCACAAGTAAAGGTCCCATCTCGTCCAGGGGAACAACGTAATCGGTGGCAACCTGCCTGATCACATTTTCAGGTAATGGAGAAAATTCTGCATCGTCGGGGTGCTGCACAATGGTTGTGCCGCCACTGCGCTTAATGGCTTCCATGCCTAGCACGCCATCGTTCATAAAACCAGTTAATATTATACCTACAACGTTTTGCCCATGATAGGCAGCGGCAGAGCGAAACAAGGGGTCGATGGCCGGGCGGAACTGGTTTTCGCGCGGGCCTCTTACCACCAGCATTTCTTTTCCTTTTAGCAGCAAATGCTGGTCGGCGGGTGCCAGGTAAACATTGCCTGCCTCGTAAGCAATTTGATTACTGGCTACATTGCAGGTAAGTTTAGTGTACCGGTTTAGCCGGTCTACCAGAAAAGGGGCAGATGAATCGGTACTAAGGTGTTGAACTATAAATATAGATGCCTGCAGATCAGCCGGAAGCAAGGATAGCAACTTTGTAAGCGCCTGCATACCTCCTGCCGATGTACCAATAACTATAACCTTCATGCCTTTCCTGTAACGTGACTCTGTAATGCTTTAAAATGCCGATAAATATTTATAAATATCCCGCATTTCGTTTACGCGCTGCCTAGGTTATAGTTAAGGCTGAGTAAAAAGGTGGTAAGGCAAGCTTGCTAAATCCGTATAAGTAGCGTAATCTGATTTAGTACTGAATAAATAACAATAAAGTACATTATTACAGGAAGCACATGCTTAAGCAACCTAAAAGTGGTAAATTGGGCGAGTAGAATACAATTGAATCTTGCTGCGAGGAATAAAGTATAAATGGCAAAATCAACCGAACAAAACCTGAACAATAACGCTGCCCCAAATCAAACCACTAAACCTGAAAAAGATATATGCGTGGTGGGTATCGGTGCATCGGCCGGAGGATTGGAGGCCCTGGAGGCTTTGTTCAGCAGTGTACCTCAGGATAGCGTAGCCTATATTATCGTACAGCACCTATCACCCGTGCACCGCAGTTACCTGGCGGAGCTTCTATCGCATTTCACATTACTAAAGATTGTAATTGCCGAAGATAACATGCCGATAGAAGCAAACAAAGTATATATCATACCCAATAAAAGTATACTTACCGTAAAAAATAACCGCCTGCATCTTCAGCCCAAAACCAAGATCGACCATACAAACACCATCGATACTTTTTTTACATCGCTTGCAGCAGATAAAAAAGACCATGCCATTGGTATTATACTTTCGGGCACCGGTAACGATGGTACCAAAGGTGCTGAGGCTATTAAAAATGCGGGCGGGCTGGTATTGGTGCAGAGCCCTGAAACAGCTAAGTTTGATGCCATGCCTTTAAGTGTGGCAGAAGCGGGCTTTGCTGACCATGTTATTGCACCAGAGCTGATGCCAGCCGAGATCTACAACTTCATTAAGTTAGGCCCTATCAGTAATGCTGCTCATCTTTTAAACAGCGAAACCGAGTCTTTCTTTCACCTGATACTGGAACTGGTACACGATCGCACCGGTATAGACTTCAGCAACTATAAGCAGCCAACCATTATCAGGCGTATCAGCCGCCGCATGGCTGTACTAAGTATAAACAGCCTGATAGATTACCTTGATTACCTGAACCTGCACCCCGAGGAGGCTGAAAAACTTGGAAAAGAGTTTTTGATAGGCGTAACCAAATTTTTCCGGGATAAGGAAGCCTACCAGGTAATTGCAGATAAAGTAATTCCGGAGCTGGTAAATGAAAAGAAAGACAATGATCAGCTACGTATCTGGGTGGCTGGCTGTTCTTCCGGCGAAGAGGCGTATTCGCTTGCCATACTGGTATGGGAGTATCTGAGTAAAATAAAAAAACCATTAGAAGTTAAAATATTTGCCTCTGATATAGACCGTGAAGCACTGGAATTTGCAGGAAGAGGCCTTTACCCCGAAGCAAGCTTAACTGAAGTATCGGAAGAGCGGCTGAATGAGTGTTTTGTAAGAGAAGAAGGAAAATTCCGCATCAACCAGCGCATTCGCAGGATGGTGATCTTTGCTCCGCATAATGTGATCAACGATCCTCCTTTCAGCAGAATAGATATGGTAAGCTGCCGCAACATGCTCATTTACCTGAACCCTGTACTGCAGAGGAAGGTTATCGACAAGTTTCATTACTCCTTAGTGGTAGGTGGCTACCTTTTCCTGGGCTCCAGCGAGAGTATAGGCAATATCAAAAGTTTTGAAGAGGTTAGTAAAAAATGGAAGATATTCCGGAATACTGAACCGGCAAGATCACTGGGCTTAACAGCCACCTTCTCCAAAAACAACCAATACATAAGGCCTACAACGGCACCGGCACCTAATCTGAAGCGGGAAACAGCAATCAAACAATTACTTCAGCATAGCTTCAGCGACCAGCTCAGTGAAACTATACTTGAAGAATCGGGTTTTGCCGCCGTTTATATTGATGAGCATTACGACGTGCTGCACGGCGCCGGCAAGTTCAAGAACTTTCTGGACCTGCCTGAGCAGCAATTTACTTTTAACCTGCTTAAACTGGTGCCACAGGACCTTGCTGTTAGCCTGGGCACCATGCTGCGTAAAGCCATAATTGATAAGCAAAAGATAGTAGCGCACAACGTGCAGGTTCGTGACGGCAATAACCTTCGCCACATCAACATTATAGTTAAGCCCTTTTTCTCCGATAAGAAACTATATCAGAAGTATATACTTGTATTGTTCTCTGAAGAACAACGCACCCCACTTGATGAGAAGCACGAACTTGTATTTACCGGGAACCAATACGAGAACCGCGTACAGGAGCTTGAAATAGAGCTTCAGTATACCAAAGACGACCTGCAGGCCGTGGTTGAAGAACTGGAAACAGCTAACGAGGAGCTGCAGAGCATGAACGAAGAGCTCTTATCTTCGAATGAGGAGCTGCAAAGCACAAACGAGGAGCTGCAATCTGTAAACGAAGAACTGCATACTATAAATGCAGAGCACCAGTATAAGATTAAGGCCCTGATGGAGCTGGACGATGACCTGAACAACTACTTCCGCAGCACCGATATAGGCCAGATATTTGTAGACCGTAAGCTCATTATCCGGAAGTATACGCCGGCAGCTACACGCCTGATAAACCTGATAGAATCTGATATAGGCCGCTCTATCTACCATTTATCGAACAACCTGCAGTACGATAATTTTATAGACGATGTAATGCATGTAGCATCCAGTACCTATACCATAGAAAAAGAGGTGCAGGACAAGAATGGTATCTGGTACCAGATGCGCATTTTGCCTTACATAACCCAGGACAGGAAAATTGATGGCGTCATAATTATTTTTGTGCAGATAAACGAGCTGAAGACCCTGCAACTGTTGCATGCCGGCATCCTCGACAGCTCCCCTAATGCCATTATCGCACTAAAATCAATCCGGAACAAGAACCGCCACATTTCAGATTTTACGGTTACCATTTTAAACTACAGGGCTCAAAGGCTTTTTAACCACCCCGAAGGCAACCTGATAGGTAAAACACTCTGGAAGGAATACCCTGAGCTGCTGGAGCATGGCATTTTCGAGCGTTTGGTACACGTTGTGGAAACAGGTGAAATGATGGAGGCTGAGCTGCCAATGGTAAAACAGGAAAAACCTCAATGGCTGCATATTGTAGCCGTTAAGTTCGACGATGGCCTGGTACTTACCCTGCACGACATAACCGACCGCAAACTATACGAACAAACCCTGCAGCAGCAGAAAGAAGAGTTAAGTATAAATGCCGAAAAATTCCGGACCCTGCTAGAGGCCATACCACATATTACCTGGACAAATAAACCCAACGGTGAGAACAGCACTTTTAACGACTTCTGGTATAACTATACCGGCCTGACAGAAGAAGAATCTGCCGGATGGGGCTGGATAAAAGCCTTTCACCCGGAAGACCTGGAGGTGATCATTCCACAATACAAACACAGCCTGCAAACCGGTGAGATACATAATACACAGGCCCGTATCAAGCGGAAAGCAGACAATACCTATCGCTGGCATATTATAAAGGATGTGCCTATACGCAACAAAGCAGGCGAGATAACTTTATGGATAGGCACCGCTACCGATATACAGGACCAGAAAGACGCAGAGCAAACCAATATTAACCTGCGTGTTGCACAGCAGCGCGAGATAATGAAAGCGGTACTGCAAACGCAGGAACAGGAACGCGTGCGTTTATCTGAAGCACTGCACAACGGCCTTGGCCAGATATTGTATGCTGCCAGGCTTAACCTTGATAGCTTACCGGTGAGTAGCGAGAAGCTGAACACTAAGAAAAACCTGGAAGAATTAATGCAGCAGGCTATTAAAATAACCCGCAATATTTCTTTTGAGCTTACCCCGTCCGTGATCAAAGACTTTGGCCTGAAAACAGCTGTTGAAGAAAGTATAAAACGCTTTACAACTTCAAACCTGGAAATAAAGTCGAAGATCACGGGTATTGATCATGAGATGGATTCTACCACGGCCTTGTCTGTTTACCGCATTGTGCAGGAGTTGCTGAATAACATTGTGAAACACTCGGGCGCTACAAAGGCCAGCGTAGCTATTAATGTAGAGGATAATAATCTGCTGCTTAGTGTAAAAGATAATGGCAAAGGTATAGCTTCCTCAGATCTTGAAACTATTAAAGGAATAGGCTTGAGCAGCATACAAAACCGTGTAGATATGCTTGAAGGTAAAATGAAAATTAAATCTTCGGAAGGCAAAGGCACCCAGATCGAAATTACATGCAAAATATAGTTAAGCTATAGTGCTTAATTAGGGTAAATAGAAAAGGCACTTATACTATATAAGCGCCTTTTCACTATACAACAGAGAAACTATGAGTAAACCAATCAATTTTTAAGTTTTTCGTACCTGCGCCCTTTTGCAGTGCTTGGTGTAACTACCATTACAAACTTTGCTTTCTGTTTATTTTTTTGTTCCAGCAATTTCAGAGCTGTTTTAAAACTTTCGGTTGCCTTAGGTTTTTTAACAGCATTGCTAGCTGCAAAGTAATCATGGTAATAGCATTTATCCTTGTTTTCGTACTTCAGTACATAATCCTTTACTTCGGGGTCTTGTATATAAGCAACCTCATTTAAATAGGCTACTTTAAACCCTCTCCCACAGTAAACCTCTGTGGCTGCAAGCGCAGACTCAAAGTCAGGATATGCCGATACGATATAGCCTGTCCTTAAATCAATAATGTTCATTTTTTTATATATTCTATTAGAGATTAATTTATAAAATTCGCTTTCTGGTAAAGGCTTGGCTGGCAGCCGAACCAACTACCAGCCATAACCTGACAAACAGCAAATGTATTTATCTCTTATACCGGTAATGGGCAAATTTGTAGCACTAAAGCCTCAACTTTAGTACTTTAATCGGACTAATTCAGGGTTTACACGCAATGATTTTTACCTTGTTAAAGTATAAAATAATCCCTATTTCATATCTTATCTAAATAGTTAAGTCCTACAAATTAAATCTACTATATAAAGTATGGTGAATAAGAGCAGGATGTAGAACATATCAGTACAAATCTCTGGCTTTCAGTAGTCTCCACAAAAAATACAGAATTTACTACCAAACACTCTTATATAGTATTTTACCAAGGAACATATAAGCAGATAAAATAGTAGAAATTACAGTAGGCAGTAATTTAGCCTGCTGCCAATTTTATCTTAAAGCTTAAGAGCCATGAACCTGACGATAAATAACTATAACGGACTAAACCTGCTGGTGACTGAGGGAACCGTAGAGGAAACTGAATTTAAAACTATTGCCGATGAACTTGAGAAGCTTCCAGCAACGGCAGAAAAATTTGTACTGCTGGATTGCGCAGGCATCAGAAAGCTGATCAATAGCAGCATGGGTATAAGTGGTTTTATTAACCAGTTGCTGATCCTGAAGTCCAAAAATGTGCGCATTACCCTCTACGGCTGTGACTAGCAAATGCAGAATCTACTTAAACTGTTAAAGCTTGAAAACTCTTTTAATTTTTCTTCTACCCTTGACGAAGCATACATCAATCTGAACCAGGTGTTTAGAGCTACACCTGCTACAAGTACGGCTGCATCATAAAACAGCTATACTTTATCCTCCAGCAGCGCCCTAAGCTTTACTTAGGGCGCTTTTAACTACCAGTGCAATAACTTAGCCAAGCTACACTACTACGTATTTATACCTATTATATTTTTAGTACTTAACACTCCTAAGAAACAGTATAATTTCTACAAAATTGTAAAAATATAAGAAGTATCTTGCTATTAAATAAGACCTTAAAATCTACAAAACAAACTTATAAATGATTTATAACCTGAACAATGCGCTTGAACGATATGAAAAGCAGGTCGAGGACGGGCTTATAAGATCGTTTTGGATATTTCTGAAAAAAGATGGCCTTTTAATTAAGGTAGCCGATAAGGAGTTAGGTATAGAGCAACATGTGCCCCTTAACGAGGAGCTGATGAGTTCGCTGATTTCTTTCTTCTTTGAAGTAGCAAGTATAGAATACGGCTCAAATGATTATGCCACCCTAAAGAGCTTTATAAACGCGAGCCTTTGCATTAACAGGCTCATTAATTCAGAAACCAAGATTAATCATAACTAAGATACAATACCCCAGAAGAAAGCCGTTCAGAGAAATCAGAACGGCTTTTTTTATATAAAATCATCAACTGGCTAATTTATTACACTTCTGCTGCTCAACTATACTTACCAGGTCGTCTACCGTATAAACCGGCATATCATCTGTAATAAGTATGTTATACTTTCTTTCTACGGCAAGTATAATATCCACTATATCAACTATATCAAGATCGTGGATGATTAGGTTCGGCTGCTCCAGCAAGTCTACAGCCTCAATTTTCTTTAACCTACTGATCAGGTGCACCATCTCTTGGCGCAGCCTGTTATTCGTAACTATCATTCCCAGGTAATTAAATTGGTAATCGTAATAAGCATCATCACTTTTATTATGCCGGAATCATCAGGCTTAGGTATAAGCTGCAGCTCAGGCCTATGACAATGGCGCTAAGTTTTCAGGTATAAAGCTACGCCAACTGCAGCTGCTGTATAGTGACTTTAGTTACTTTCAGAAATGATTTTAATTATTGCCTTGCAGTAAGTTTAATTTATTACTCTTATTGCCTACCATCCAATAAGCCTGTGCTATAGAATCTGCAGAAAGATAGTATACTTCCTGCTTGTTTTGCTCTCTAACCAAAGAGCTCATCCCTATCTACCCTACATCGTATAGGTAAAGAAAATCCATAAGTATGGCTACTAACTATAAGCAAGAAGACAGGGTAAGACAAAGCACATCGGAAGAGGCTAACAGAGAAGTTGATAAGCAGACAATAGAAAATATTAACCGCTATGGCTATACAGGCCCGGAAACTATAGAGGAAAGAATAAAAGAGCTAGACAAGGAATGGGCAGTAGAACGGGCACTTGAGGTTAATGCCTCCACACTTGCTTTAACGGGCCTGGCACTTGGCCTGACAAAAGATAAGCGATGGCTGATTCTGCCTGCCGTGGTTATGTCGTTCCTGTTGCAGCATGGCTTGCAGGGCTGGTGCCCGCCGCTAACCATTTTAAGAAAACTGGGATTCAGAACCCGGAAAGAAATAGATCTTGAACGCAACGCCCTGAAAGCACTACGCGGAGACTATAACAGGGTATTAGGCGCCACTACTGCCGAAGGCGTGCTTCATGTAGTCAGATCCTAATAACAATGATTAATAGCCTATTACTGGCAGAAGGTTTAAGTTATGGTGCAGCTTAAAGGAAATATATTTTAATCATTATAGTTTAATGAAGCAATTTTTAGCATATTCATCCTAAATTTACATCTTATACAAACCAAACTATAACATGTATACAGGAATACAGCATTTACATTCTTACCTGACCTATCTGGTGCTTCTGGGCCTGCTTATCAGCATAGGCAATGCCCTGGGTGGTTTTTCCGGTACAAAACCTTTCACAGACAAGGATAGAAAACTGAGCCTACTTGGTCTTATCCCGGCTCACCTGCAGTGGGTGATTGGCATTATTTTATACTTTGTATCGCCGCTGGGTGCTGCCAATGCATCAGGTGCTGCTATGAAAGATTCTGTTTCGAGACTTTATATACTGGAACACCCGCTAACTATGATCATCGCGGTAGTACTGATCACGGTTGGTTTTTCGCGTGCTAAACGCCTGACAGAAGATGGTAAACGCTTTAAGAGCATCGCTATTTTTTATGGTATAGCCCTTGTACTTATACTTAGCCGCATTCCGTGGAATGCATGGCCAGGTAACTAAGCTGGTATAACTAATAAAAAAAGGCACCTCACTTAATTCTGAGGTGCCTTTTTTATTACACGTAAATAGTGTCTAAAATCCTTCCCTATCGAAAATATGAACATGAATACTATTTGATGTGGCGTCTTTGCATTCTTTACCCAGCTTTAGCTTGTTGCCTGTTTTAGTATCCTGTACTACGGTCATTTTGCGCCAGCCTGCAACTTCTGAAGTATCCTCTATTTCGTCTTGTCCCATCCCTCCTGCTATAGTTACACTTATACCTTTATTCACCTTCCCGCTTACCTTAAATTCATCGTCTTCAGCAAGTCCATATAGTTTTATCTCCTGGGTTTCTTTCCGGAAGAATATCCGGTGGTAAATAAGCTGATCATCCTTTGCACTGAACATAGAAACAGCTGTACGCTCATCATCTAGGCGCTCAACTATAAACTTTTCTTTTTCATCAGAACCTACTACCCATACTTCTTTCGCTAATTGTTTATAGTACTTGTTAGCTACATCCGGCAATAAATTCCTGCGGCTTTTCAGGCTTTGTGCAATTCTTTCACCGGTTAGTTTGTATACAGGCTCCGGAAACATTCGAACAGCTTTATCAATCACGTCATCGGTTAACCGGTGCTGCATATCTTTTGCAATAGAATCGAATTGAGCCTCTGTAACTTCAGAAAGGAACTGCTGGTCTATATATCTGCTTTTCAGCATAAGTGCATGCAGGTTGCGGTAATCGTCGTGGAAGCCGGTGAACTTCTGATAATTGAGCCCCCTGCCGAAAAGATGTGGCAGAAAACCATGAGCGAATTTATAAAAAGCCTGGTCTCTATCTTTTGGTATTGGTTTATAAAGTACCTGATCTTTTCGTTTATACTCTACCCAGTTCCATTGCCCCTGGTGCCTGTCACGGTCATTCAGCAGCAGATCGAACAACCGGGCTTTGGCAAATGCAAGGCCGTCTACCTGATACTTGCTATCCTTAAAGCGTTTCTTCAGCAGCTTTTTTGAGCTAACAATGTCACTCATACTCCCTGATTCATCCCGCAGCCAATACTTGTCATCCATTTTCTCTTCGAGCAGGTATACTTTGTCGCCGGCAACCGAATTATACTTGCCTAAAGTTGCAGAATCAGATGGCAGGTATACAAGATGCGGATTAGCATGAGGCAAACCTGCTGCCTCAGCCAAAGGGGCAACAACCAGAGCCGCATAGGGATTTAGAGCTGCTGTCTGATCACGAAGAAAGCTGGCTGCAATAGTATGCTTTAAGAAAGGAGAAAGCGAAGCGGCCGGGTCTTTATCAATTGAGCGAAGAGCAAATCTATGGCCTTCTTTATCCACTAAGGTAAAGCTTGTCGTCTGTAAATTGCCTCCCACTTTTTCAATTTCAAAACCCTCCTGTTTCAGGTTAAGCACTCTTGCCTGTACAGGAGCAGCCCATACATCGCGGTAATGCTTACCCAGAAAGAAACTATAGATCTTACCATGTGCATAGTGCCTACCTGCCTGTACCGTAACACTATCGGGCAAAGTATAATCTTTGCTTAAATTTTGTTTATCAGCAACCAGCGGGGATTCGGAGAAAAAGTTGTTAGAGGCGCAGCTTAAACTGGTCAGGCCTAAAAAAGCTGCACCAAGGTAAAGTATAAAACGGTATTTCAAATAGTGATTCATCATCTTCTATAACGTAATACCTATATTTTGTTTCAATAATTAATTGCGCGTATCCTACTTCAGGAATACTGGTACAACAACAACATTATCGAAATATTCCCCTGAAAATGTAGCTACCCCACATCCAGCTATCTTCACATTTAAACAGCAGCTACTAACGAAATAAATTACCTTTTATTATAACTATACTCATAATAAATAGTAATTTGATACCAATAGTATCAATCCTTATTTATATAGCTATGCCGATATGGAATGATATAACAGCTCGCCATTTACTAGCAAGATGTAGTCTTGGTTATACAACTGCAGATCTGGCAATCGCACTGGCGCAGCCATTAGAAAGCTATGTAGACAACATTCTGCTTGCCCCTGTAGAGATACCCACACCTCCTGGAGAATGGATAAACGAAGACCCTGCATTAACTGACCCTGCTACTATCGGTGTTAAGCGAAAAGAACTTACCAATTGGTGGGCTAAATTGATGCTGGAGAAAAACAGCCTGCAGGAGAAGATGGTGTTGTTCTGGCACAATCACTTTGTTTCAGAAATGATCAAAGTATACTACCCACAGCGTATGTACTGGCAGAATAACCTCTTCAGAAAGCATGCCTTTGGCAACTTCAGAGAACTGACGAAGGCTGTAACAGTTGATCCGGCCATGTTACATTACCTGGACGGCATGTACAATACGACGAGCAGGCCAAACGAAAATTATGCACGGGAGCTATTGGAGCTTTTCACGATCGGCATAGGCAATTATTCTGAAACCGATGTAAAAGAGGCAGCCCGTGCGCTTACTGGCTGGCAAATAAACAAGCTTACCAGCGTGTTTAACCCTAAACTATTCGACAACACGAATAAGACAATATTTGGGGTAACCAGAAACTTTGACCATAACACGCTTATAGATCTGATTTTTCAGAACCCTAAAACAGCAGAACATATCTGTACGAAGATCTATAAAGAATTTGTGCACTATAAACCGGACACAGTTTTTGTGAAAAGGATGGCTGATGTTTTAATAAAAAACAATTATGAAATAAGGCCAGTATTGAGCTTTCTTTTCAAATCGGAGCATTTTTATGAGAGCAGGTTTATAGGATCTAAGATCAAATCACCTGTTCAGCTTCTGATAGGCACGCTTAAATCACTTCACCTCCAAAATCCTGATTTTAATTATCTGAATGATATTTTAACTCAACTGCAACAAAGCTTGTTTAATCCGCCGGGGGTTAAGGGTTGGGAAGGCCAGCGTAAATGGATCAGCTCAGCTACTTACCCTGTACGCAATGCAGTTACTGATTCTTTTGTTAACGGCAAAAAGCCAAACGGACAAAGTATAAGTTTCAGCTTAATCGGGCTTACTTACGCACTTACCTATAAAAGCGCACAGAACCCTGAGGCTTTTGTAGATGAAGTAGCCAGCCAGTTAATACTGTATCCCCTCAGCAAATCAAAAAAAACAATGCTTCTCGATACTCTACTCGAAGGAGCCATACCAGAAGATTGGTCTACAAGTAGCCCCATGGCAGAGACCAGGATCAAAAACTTTATTAAAGTACTGATGCGCTTACCGGAATACCAACTTTGCTAATATAACCAGAGATTTGCCTTGTATCCGCATTTCTCTTCGTGCTGTTCTTAAACCTTGTTTGAGTACCTCCACCAATAACATATATATGTATGAGAAGAAGAGATTTCATCCGGAATTTAGGGCTATTGGGCGGCTCTATGGCATTTGGCATAAGTGGTATACCTATAAATGCATTTTCATCCCCTCTTCTTCTTAACATAGAACAAACGAACGGTAAAATACTTGTACTGCTGCAAATGAGCGGTGGCAACGACGGGCTTAATACTGTCATCCCTTTTGAAGATAACCGCTACTATAACTTCAGACCTCAGATAGGCATCCGGAAAGAAGAAGCTGTGCGGTTAACAGATAGCACAGGATTAAATCCGGCAATGTCAGCTTTTCAGGGATTGTATGAAGAGGGCAAGCTTAATATTGTGCAGAGTGTCGGTTATGAGAATCATAACCGTTCTCACTTCAGGGCTTCTGATATCTGGATGTCGGCCTCCCACGCCGATCAGTATATAGATAATGGTTGGATCGGGCGTTACCTGGACCTTGTTTACCCGGATAGCCAAAAAGTACCACCAAAACATCCTATGGCTGTACAACTTGGGTCAGTAGAATCCATGCTGTTGCAGAGCCCTATAGGTTCTATGAGTGTAGTGTTCGAAAACCCTAACACTTTTTACCAGTTAATTAGCGGAACCGTTACCGACGATGATGTTCCTGAACAAACTATAGCCGGGGCAGAATTAGCCTTTCTTCAGCAGGTTTCGACTCAATCGGTTAGTTATGCTTCAACTATAAAACAGGCTGCCGATAAAGCCAAAAACACTGTTACTTATCCTAAAACTAATTTAGGACGACAGCTGGCTATTGTAGCATCGCTGATTGCCGGAGGACTTGAAACTCCGGTTTATCTGGCTAATATTTCTGGTTTCGATACCCACGCCAAGCAGCTGGAATTACATGGTAATGTTCTGAAACAACTAAGCGAGGCAGTAGCGGCTTTTCAGCAGGATATTGAACAATTGGGAGTAGCCGATAAAGTTGTGCTGATGACCTTCTCGGAGTTTGGCAGAAGAGTGGCTGAGAACGGAAGCCAGGGCACGGACCATGGTACAGCGGCTCCTTTGTTTGTGATCGGGAAATCTTTAACCGGCGGCATAATAGGCACCAACCCTGACTTAGGTAACCTTGACAGAAACGGCGACCTGCTTCATCAGTTTGACTACAGGCAGGTATATTCCACTATACTTCAGGATCACCTGGGGCTGGATAGTGCGAAAACGCAGCAGATACTTGGCGGTAACTACCAGAGCATAAATTTATTTCAACATGCGTATCACAGGCCTGTTCCGGCTAAAAATCCATACTCACCACTGGCCCTTAACCGGGTATTCCCTAACCCCATGCATGTTTCAGCAACTATAGAATATGAAGTCAGAAGAAGTATGAGGACAAAACTTTCTGTGGTGGACATGTCAGGTCGTGAAGTATTAAGAATACAGGAAGGAATACAGGAGGCAGGATATTATACTCATGATCTTACCAAATCCAATTTAAGATCGGGTACTTATGCTTTACATCTTGAAGGAGAAGGTCATAAAAAAACGTTGAAATTGGTTGTTTTATAAACCAGCAGAAGCACAATCCTCATTGCAAAGTATAATCTCAAACTTATACCTTTGCAAACTCCTATGCCTACAAAAACAGCTATACCCAAACGCGCACAACGCAAACCCAAACAGCAGGAAGTACCGCTCAGGTTCTGGCTAGGGATGTGTGCTCTGGCTGCCATAGCTATGCTGTTCCTGTACGTAGAGTTTTTTACTGATAAACCGGCTGAAACCTGGCCTGAAGGACACGATATTTATGGCATTGATGTGTCGCATTACCAGCGGGAGGTGAACTGGCAAAAAGTAAAGGATAGCGGAATAAACTTTGCTTTTATAAAAGCCACTGAAGGAGCTAAACTAACGGACAAAACCTTTGGGTATAACTGGGAAGAAGCCGGTAAAACAGGTATCATAAAAGGTGTCTATCATTTCTACAGGCCCCGGCTAAGCCCTGAAAGACAAGCCAGCCATTTTATTTCAACTGTAAAACTTTCGAAAGGCGATCTGCCACCTGTTCTGGATATTGAGCATCGCGGTCTTAAGTCTGCCACCAGATTCCGGGAGGAGTTACAGGTTTGGCTTAACCTGGTAGAGCAGGCCTACGGGGTCAAACCAATCATTTATACTAACTACCAGTTCTACAAAGACCACCTGGAAGGTTACTTCGAGAGCTATCCGTTGTGGATCGCACACTACAAGGTGCCTAAACTGGCCATATCTCCTAACCACAAAACAAAGCTACACTTCTGGCAGCACACCGATGCAGGATCTGTAGAGGGAATTGAGGGCAAAGTTGATTGTAATGTGTTTTATGGCTCCATGCGCGAGCTCAGAAAGCTTTGTGTTAAGTAGTAATACCCAACTAAAGTATAAATAAAATGCTGCTTCAGGCAGTACTCATACTTAAAGTATAAGCTTTGCCAAAAGCAGCATCTGGTTAAGCAGCAAGAAGTTATTTTGCTACTGTCTTTTCTATTTCACGCAGGTTTTCCATCTTCTTGTTACGAAGGAAACCATTTATATCTTCAAAATGCTCGCGCACCCGCTTATTACCGAATTCAAATACTTTGTTTGCCAGACCATCCAGGAAATCGCGGTCGTGCGATACAAGTATAATAGTACCATCAAAGGCCTTTAAAGCATCTTTGAGGATATCTTTTGTTTTGATATCGAGATGGTTGGTTGGCTCATCCAGGATAAGCAGGTTAACCGGTTGCAGCAACAACTTGATCATGGCCAGACGGGTTTTCTCGCCACCAGAAAGTACCTTTACCTTCTTCTCAATGGTATCGCCGCTGAACATGAACGCTCCCAACAAATCTTTCACTCTGGTACGCACATCACCAACTGCGATCTGATCTATAGTCTGGAAAACTGTGAGGTCTTCATCCAGCAACGAAGCCTGGTTCTGGGCAAAATAACCGATCATGCAGTTGTGGCCCAGCTGTAGCTTTCCTTCATAATCTATCTCACCCATGATGGCTTTTACCATGGTAGATTTACCCTCGCCGTTCTTACCAACAAAGGCTATCTTTTCGCCGCGCTCAATGGTCATAGAGGCATCGTTGAAAACTACGTGGTCGCCATACTTCTTTGTCAAACCTTCAACAATAACCGGGTAGTTACCAGAGCGTGGCGCAGGCGGGAATTTAAGGTTAAGCGCTGAAGTATCTACTTCGTCCACTTCCACCAGTTCCATCTTCTCCAGCATCTTAACCCTCGATTGTACCTGAAGCGTTTTAGAGTAAGTACCTTTAAAGCGCTCGATAAAAGCGGTGATCTCGGCAATTTCTTTCTGCTGGTCGTCGTACTGCTTTTGCTGCTGTTCGCGGCGCTCTTTGCGCAGTTGCAGGTATTGGGTATAGTTAACCTTGTAATCGTAGATACGGCCCATTGTAACCTCAATGGTGCGGTTCGTGATGTTGTCTACAAAAGTTTTGTCGTGCGAGATCACGATCACAGCCTTTGCATTATTTATCAGGAAATCCTCCAGCCACTGAATCGATTCAATATCCAGGTGGTTGGTAGGCTCATCGAGTAAGATAAGGTCTGGCTTTTGAAGCAGAATTTTCGCAAGCTCAATGCGCATGCGCCACCCGCCGCTGAACTCATTTGTAGGGCGTGTAAAATCTTCGCGGCTAAAGCCAAGGCCTTTCAACGTTTTCTCTACTTCAGCATCAAAATTAATTTCTTCTATAGAGTAATACTTTTCGCCAAGCTCCGATACCTGCTCAATAAGTTTATAGTAGTCGTCAGAGTCGTAGTCGGTGCGGGTTTCGAGCTGTGCATTCAGCTCATCCATCTGCGCTTTCATGGCCAGCACTTTTGCAAAAGCCTTCGATGCTTCCTCAAACACAGTGCAATTATCTTCGGTGAGCAGGTGCTGCGGCAGGTAAGCAACCACGCCATCCTTTGGTACCGATACTTTGCCGCGTGTAGGTTTATTTACGCCTGCAATAATCTTGAGCAAGGTAGATTTACCAGCTCCATTCTTACCCATCAACGCGATCCTGTCGTTCTCATTGATGTTAAAAGCAACATTGCTAAAAAGTGCCGAACCGTTAAACTCGACTGTAACTCCGTCAACTGAAATCATAAATCTTAATTAAGAGGGGGCAAAGATAGTATTTTCTCTCCCCTATTGCCTAATCTTTAATGCAGGCATAAAGTTCGATTCTGCTAAATTTTAACTATTGATAAAATTATACTTGAGACTACTGAAGCTGCACTACAGAACTTATTTATACTTTTACCTAAAGTATAAAGTGCCATAAGAAACAACAAACTATGAAAATTGAGAACATCGAAACCGAACGACTACTACTTATACCTTTTACCTTAGAATCGGCAACCTCTATTTTAAAAGGTGACCAGCAGGTGCTTATCGATATGGGCCTGACGAATACCGAGCACTGGCCAGACCAGGAGGCGCTGGATACTTTACCAAAGATCATCCGGAACCTGGAACTGGTGCCTGAGCCAACCGGCTTCGAATCGTGGATGATAGTGCTGAAAGCCAGCAAAACTGTTATCGGTGATGGAGGCTTTAAGGGTAGACCAAACAAAGAAGGTGAAGTTGATTTAGGTTATGCCATTATTGAACAGGAGCAAAAGAAAGGCTATGGCGCTGAAGCTGCAAAAACCCTGATGAACTGGGCTTTAAATACAGGCGAAGTAAAGGCGGTTACAGCTAATTGCTTGGTAGACAATATTCCATCCGCCAGAATACTGCAAAAGCTAGGTATGGAAGAACTTCACCGCGATGATGAAATGATCTATTGGGCAAAAACAAAGCCTCAGCTTTGCCAGGTATAAGTATAAGAGCAACGGCGTTTATACTTAAGCAAACAAAAAAGGCACCCTTACCAGCAGGGTGCCTATTTCGCTTTCAACAAGAAAATAATTTTACAGGTAAAAATCACCGGCTGCTTCAGGCTGGTACATGATCTCCTCGATCTTATAAACCGCCTTGCCCTGTGGAGTATTCCATTCTACTTCCTCGCCTACTTTACAGCCTAAAATTGCCGTACCTACAGGTGCCAATACCGAAATCTTGCGACTGTTCAGATCAGCATCTTTAGGGTATACAACTGTAACTTCCATCACGTTGCCGCTCTTCATTTCCTTAAGTCTCACAAAGGAATTCATGGTAACAACATCTACCGGAATCTCTTCAGGAGCTACTATAGAAGC
This sequence comes from uncultured Pontibacter sp., assembly GCA_966250805.1. Lineage (GTDB taxonomy): Bacteria > Bacteroidota > Bacteroidia > Cytophagales > Hymenobacteraceae > Pontibacter. The sequence continues at coordinate 113,452 of CBINIP010000015.1, forward strand.
CCGTTTCAGCTCTTTGCAAAGTGCATCAATGTTCTGGGCAGAGGCCAGCGTGCGCTGCACCTGAACAAGTGCGTGCAAACGCTGGTAGTCTATTTCGGTTACATATATTTTATTCATGTCAGTTAAGTATAGGTTTAAGAAGCTTTTCGCGGGAAGTGTCTTTATCGGTAGGCTTAAAATAGATCTCTTCAAAGCTGAGCGTTTTACTCTGCTCCACCCTTCTGAACACCTTATCCGGCGTAATCGCATCCAGCGTAGCGAACCCGCAGGCCTCCATCAGCTCCAGAGTTGATTTTATAGTATTACGGTGGAAATTGGCCACCCTTACGCGCTTATCAGACACATCAAGACCAGAGTAAAGGCTCTTTTCCTGCGTGGCTATACCTACCGGGCAACGACCTGAATCGCACTGTAAAGCCTGAATACAACCTAACGCGAACATCATACCACGGGCACTGTAACATGCATCCGCACCCAGCGACAAGGCTTTGATAATATCTATACCTGTGATGATCTTACCGGCAGCAAACACTTTAATTTCGTTGCGAAGGCCATACTTTGTAAGCATGCTGTGCGTGAAGGCAAGCGCATCGTACAACGGCATACCCAGGCTATCGGTAAACTCGAGCGGTGCTGCACCTGTACCGCCTTCTGCGCCATCAATAGTAATAAAGTCCGGGAAGATCTGGTTATGCATCATTTCCTGGCAAAGTCGCTCGAACTCCTGCTTGTTACCGATACACAGCTTTATACCTATAGGCTTGCCACCGGAAAGCAAGCGCAGCTTCTCGATGAACAGCAACATGGTAAACTGGTCATTAAAAGCTGAGTGTGATGGCGGCGAGGCAACTGTAGTATAAGGCTCAACTTTTCGGATAGCTGCAATTTCAGGGGTATTTTTAGGTGCAGGAAGTATACCACCATGCCCAGGTTTGGCCCCCTGCGACAGTTTAATCTCCACCATTTTGATGTTAGGGTGAGCTACCTGCTCGGTAAACAGCTCTTCCGAGAATTTGCCGTTCTTATCGCGGCAGCCGAAATAGCCTGTGCCAATCTGCCAGATAAGGTCGCCCCCCTCCTTCAGGTGGAACGGGCTGATACCACCCTCGCCTGTGTTATGGGCAAAGTTATCCAGCTTCGCGCCGCCGTTCAGAGCTTGCACCGCAGTCTTGCTCAGAGAGCCGTAGCTCATGGCCGAAATATTATAGATACTGGCGCTGTAAGGCTGTTTGCAACGGCTGCTACCTACATTTACGCGTAAGTCTTCCAATTTCAGGTGAGCCGGGAACATGGCATGTGCTACCCATTCGTAACCTATTTCCTGGCTGTTGCTCTGCATACCAAATGGCACTGTCTGGCGCACATTTTTAGCACGCTGGTATACTATAGAGCGCTGTCTGCGGCTAAATGGCTTCCCGTCGAGGTCAGATTCGAAGAAATACTGTCGCAGCTCAGGGCGTATACTTTCAAAAGCATATCGGAAATACCCCAAAAGCGGGTAATTCCGCAGGATAGTATGTTTCCCTTGTTTAATGTTTCGGAGGTACACTACGTGCAAGGGTACTATAAGTGCCAGTAACCATAGCATTGTAATGTTAGAAAAGCCCAGTGTAATAACTGTGGCATAAAGCGCCGCAAATGCAAGCGCAAGCAGTTGCCTCACGCTAAGTGCGTTAAACATGATCTTTAAAGTTTGATTTTAGAAAGGTTGTGAACTTATTAAATGCTCTTATCAGTAATCCTTTACCTGATTACCTGATCTGAAGCATCAATAATTGGAGGGGCCGGAAGCTTCCGGCTTACTTGTTAAAATCTTTAGGAGTAGTTAGAAAATCAAGACAATACCCGTTCAGCACATCACGAAGTGCTACGTGATGCGAAGCTGCTACTAAACCGGTTAACGGCTCTATAGAAAATATAGGTTTGTGGCTATATGGCAGCACGGCTAAATCTTTTAACGGTTCAAAGATAAAACTATCTTCTTTTACAGAGCAAATACTATTGGTTTTATATACCAACGGCTCCGGGTTTTGGTTATTGCAATTTTCTTTTTTTCTTACCTGATGCAAAGGTACAGCTTATTTTGCTGACCGCATACATACTTTTAAGTATAACGTACTAAGACCGGGGGTATCTATAAAACAACACCTCCTGCCTGGGTATAACTTATACTTGCAGCAGGAGGTGTTATTCAGCCGGTTCAGGCTATTATACTTTACTTAAGCAGCTTCGTCGAAATCAAAATCGAAATCCTGTTCTCCAACATAGCGGGCTAACAGAATAGCACCAACTGTAACTGCGCCGGCGGCAAGTATAAGTTGGGTTGTAGATAATCTTCGGGCTGCTGATACTACCAGTGTCCCTACATCGTGCAGTAGTTCAGGTAATTTCTCGTGACGGCCCTGGATCACATGCATGGCAGATTCTACTGTCTTAGACATATCATGTGGTTGTACCAGTTTTAAAGCGCTTTCCGAAGAACCACCTTTTTTATTTCCCTGTCCTTTCTGCTGCTGTCCACTGCCACCGTTGCCAGTGCCTTTGTTTTGCACGTTATCGTTTTCCATAGCTTATTTAGTTCAATCGTTGTTTAAAAGTAAATTTGTTTGTTATACGGGCAATTGCATTTAAAAGCTTTATGAATTAGCCTTACCGCCGTATTGCTCTATCATTTGTGTCATGCGTTGCACCAGGCTGTCGGCATTAATCATCATACTTGCCGGAAAACCAACCGATAAGTCATCGATCTCCAGCGACTCTGCCTGCGGATCATAGTTGTACCTGGCTGATACACCTTTTTCGTTTATGTTACCGCTATCTCCCTTAAGGCTCAGCCCCATAGATTGTAGCTTGCTTTTTAGTTGGCTGTATACTTCGGGTGTTACACCAGTATAGTGTGCTCGTCTGGCCATACTTTTATATTTTGTTTATTAAGATTTAGTATAACGCAAGAAGACATGATTTGTTAAACAAAGCAAACTGCCCGCCTGCACGAAAAATTATTCAGCTGAAAACCAGCTTATTTTACTTTAAACGCAGAAATTTTTGCCAGAGGGCTTTGCAGAAATAAATTCACCCTTTATATTTGCATCACAATTCGGAACAACGGTCCGTTCGTCTAGGGGTTAGGACTCCAGATTTTCATTCTGGCAACAGGGGTTCGATTCCCCTACGGACTACAAGTTATCATACTAAAATTAGCAAAAAGCCTGCAAATCAAGTGTTTGCAGGCTTTTTGCATTTATGGCCCTACCGGTTCATTCACCTTTTCCTGATAAAAAGGAGCGCGATTCGGTGCGTCATTTTAAGCAGTTTTCTTTACTCACCGAATCCGGCGTAACCCATTGGCTTACAAGCTGTACAAACCATGTACATCTTGCTTTCGGCTGGCTGCAAGGCTAATTTCAGTAACCTTTAAAGCCATACTGCCATGAGCAAGCGTATCCGTATTATCTTTTACCTGAAAAAGCCCAGAAACTACACAGCAGGCCCCGTCCCCATCTATCTCCGGATCACTATTGCAGGAAAAAGAGCCGAAATCTCTACTTCCAGAGAATGTGACCCCTGGCGATGGAATGCATCAGCCGGAAGAGCCACAGGTACCCGCGAAGCGGTACTTTCCTTGAACGCTTACCTGGAAACGCTCCAGCAGAAAGTCTACGAAGCCCACCGCCAGTTACTGGAACAGGGAAAAGAAGCCACTGCCAACCAAGTAAAGGCCGCCTACCTGGGCAAGCAGGATAAAACCTGCACGTTACTAGAAGCGCTAGAGGAGCACAACCAGCGTGTAGAATCCTTGCTGGGCTCGGAATACTCACCAGCTACCCTGAAGGGCTACAAAACTTCCTTACACCACCTAAAGGAGTTCCTTTTAACCAAATACAGTGTAAAGGACCTGGACTTAAAACAACTGGACTACCGCTTTGTCTCAGATTATGACTTCTACTTGAGAAGCACCTGTGCATGCTCGAACAACTCTACATTGAAGTACATGAAGCTCTTGAAGAAAGTTGTCCGTGAATGCCTTCACCAGGACCTGATGGAGCGTGATCCCTTCCTGCATTACAAAGGCAAAGTAAAGCAACTGGAGCGGGTTTACCTGACGGAAGAAGAATTAGAGAAAATCGCAGCCAAGGAAATGGTCACAGAGCGGCTCTCGCAGGTGCGTGACATTTTCCTGTTCTGTTGCCTGACAGGCCTTGCCTACACCGACGTACAGCAGTTAAGCAAAGCAAACATCACCACAGGTATCGACGGTGAACAGTGGCTTGCTATCCAACGGCAAAAGACCGGCACCCCTACCCGTCTGCCCCTGCTGCCATCGGCCAGTGAGATCTTGGACAGGTACAAACAGCATCCGCAGTGCATCTACAAGAACCGCCTGCTGCCTGTGCTCAGCAACCAGAAAATGAACGCCTATCTAAAAGAGATCATGGACGTATGCGGCATCCAAAAATCCGTCACCTTCCACACCGCCCGTCATACCTTCGCTACGACCGTTACGTTGCTGAACGGGGTCCCAATGGAGAGCGTGTCTAAGATGCTGGGCCATACTTCTATTAAAACAACTCAACACTACGCCAAGGTGCTTGACGTAAAGGTCAGCCAGGATATGAGAATGCTAAGGCAAAAGCTTAGTCTTTAATGACGAAAATAATAAAAAAGCAAGGGCCAAAATGAGATAACAACTTATCCTAAGATAAGTTGTTATCATGCTGAATTGGTATAAACATAAAGGATAGGACATCAGTAATTAGTTAGCTTGCAAAACAGGAGTATTGCTTTTAAGACTTCTGTTTTTCATGTTAAAGCCAAACTTTGAGAAGAACTCTAACCCTTTTTTGAAGTGAATCATTGAAAGATCGTAATTGTTTGTTCCCTGAGAAAATTCTTTGAATAAAAGCATAGTTCCATATTTACTGTGTATGAGAGGAAAATCATCATCGATTTCGATAACTTTTTCGAACTGCTGAATAATCTCACCCAGCCTATCTATGTAGAGCTTTTCTATTTTTTCGGTTCCTTTAGGCAAATATTTTAAGACCTCTCCCCTGATGTAATTCTGCATAGGTGATTCACAAAAATTTGTCTGTAGCTTTTCCTCTACAAGCTTGTTAATGGATTCTGCCTCTGCTTGCTCTAAAATATTTGTTATAAGTGAAATATAAGAAACGGCTCCAGGAAACTCTAGCTTAGAAACTTGGCTTAGCATATTGTAGTCTAATTGCTTCCATTCGGACTCATCTTCCTTATCTAATTCGGTATCTTCTAGTTCTTCTGATATCTTTGAATACGACGAAGATAATTCGATAGCATAAGCCTTTATTGTTTCACCCTTCCACGCAGTATAATCGCTAAATGGATAATAGGGATTAAGCTTAATTGCCTTAAATAGATGCACAACAGCTTGAATAAAGTTTTCTGACAAGGCAAAAGTTATACCTCTATATCTTTCAAACTCACATTCCCAGAACTTCTCCAACTCATTGACTTTTGGAATAGATTCATCAGATACATACTCCCTGAGCCTAACTAAGGCATTATTAATTATTTTATGGTTCTCATCGATTAGTTGATGAGCTTTTTCAAAATGTTCCCCATTCAATAGCATGTCTAAAAAGCCATGAGCTATCACAGCCTTATAGAATTGGCTTACATCCTCTATAAAAGCTTCTAAATGTTTTTCGCTTCTCAGATCAACCCTAGAAAATATTTCTTCCAGATCCTGAAAAGGCTTCACATTGCTGTACAAATCAACATTGACATTAAACTTCACATCAACTTTGAAATTTAGGGCATTTACAGTCACTTGTAATATTGACAGGTAGTTTTGAGAAACCTTCTTTTGAATGAGATTATTAAGGTGTTGTGGCGAAATGAGATAGTAATAGAACTTAGGGTAGGTTATAAAATTATAGTTAAAGAAACCATCTCCAAATATCGAAATAGAATTGGCCAGATAATCAATTCTTCTTTTGCTGTTAGCTAATAGACTCTTAGAGGTAAAGTTTACTTCAAAATGATCTTTATCAGAGATAAAAACGCACTCCAACTCCCCAAACTGAGGAATCTCACTTATAGGTTCTTCTGCAAAGTCTCTGGATAACTGAATGATAGTGGCTATAGCAACAGGAAAAAGCAGCAAAAAACTTAGAACATACCAAGTGGCATGCTCAATTTTCAAAGTTGAAATTAAAAGGCCTACGAGAACATATAGAACCAATGTGATCTTCCAGTACTGAAGAGCAGCAGACAGCATATAGAGTATAAACTCAGTAAAGAACTTCCAAAACCTCTTCGGAATTAAAACAGAAAAAAAGTCACTCATCTTTTTATAATATAAACCTTAATCAAACAAGAATAAATACAGTCTATCTACAAAGACAATTGCAATTATTCCCATCTACATTAATTATAAATTTGTGGTAATGTATTGATATATTCCAACTTGCATAGCTTTAGCAAAAAAAGATATAGTATTAGTAACTACTCTATTTACTTTGGCTTAATCATCATTTTATGTCTGATTGTTGATTTAATTCTTCATCTAAATAAGCCTTGTGATAAGCCGGCCCAAAACTTACATCGTATCTGATTTGGTTAATAATTATTTTATTGATGCACTCAACTTTCACCTTTTCTTCCTTTACTGGTCTTCCAAATAAGGCTACATTAGGAACACTCTGTGATTGAGCATAATGTTTTAGCTCAGCAAATCGCCTTATAGAAATCCCATATATGGTATCGAAAGGGATATGCCCTGTTCTTAAATAACTAAAATAAGAGGGGTAAATAAGCCCATCAAATCCCTTTTCTTTTGCAGCAAATGCGATTTGCCGACAAATAGGATAAGAATGCTTACTGGCTAGAAACAAAAAATGTATAGCCATGTCTAAACTTTCAAATTCGGTTTTATCTTCGTCAATCAGTGCAGACAAATCCAATACTCTTAAAGTTTGAGCAGGGACCAGTTTTGCAGCATATATGTCGTCTTCGGCTGTTGTGCGGCATTCATGCAAGCAAAGTTCTAAATCAGGCGAACCGTATAACACAGGAAAGTCTACGTCATCTAATCGGTTTTTCCCTAAGAACTGGTTTGGCGCTGTATCATATTCAGTAAAATCATATGGGACTCCAGGGTTTAATCTTAACCTGTAAAAATATTGCTCCTCATTTAATTTCCGAACCGGATAAGTAGATAAGATATTTTCGATTATTTGACTTCTTTCTGATTCGTCTTGAAGAGATAATAGTGGTTCGATTTCTCCAAGCATCCAAAACCTTGGCCCATAATAAAACAGACCAACATTTCCTGCCTTTTCAATAAGATTGACATCGTTTGTAAGCCATGGTGAAACATCAATGTCTGATTGATTATAATGTTGCTCATTAAATTGAATTAATGGACAGCCACCATACTCAAATTTTTGAATTGTACCTCTTACAAAGAACCTGTAGCAAAGTTCATGAACTAAATCTTTTGTGAGTTTCCTACCATCGTGAGAATTGCAATTGGGGCAAACTACTTCACTATCTATTCCGATTGTCCTTGCATCGATTCGTAGACCTTCATCCTGAAAGCAATTAGAACAGAGCATCACCTTGTCAACTTCTGCTGGTGAATTAACATGATGATTAGCTCCTTCGAAGCCTACTATTTTCTCAAATGCCTTTTCAAAGTCTGCCATGTCACGTATATATTACTTTTTCTTATGTGCTTTTGTTAAAAAGGAAGAAACTCATTTTTATCAAATTCATAATGTAGGTTTGCTTGACCGTCTGACCTAACTCCTAATATAATTATAATATGTTCGTTGACTTCAAAAGTCATCAGATAAACTTTATAGGGTTTAGCTATAAAGTCAGCACTGTTCCTATCCCTAAGCAATGTACTTAAATCCTTTATTGATATTTCAGATTCCTTCAATAGTTCTATGGATCTTATCTTATACTTATTTGCTAAGTATGAGATAGCTAAGAATTTCGCTGCATCTTTATCAACATAGACTTTGTCTGATTTTGAAAAGATATTTTTTATCCTTTTTCCAATCTTTATCCACCCTTCAATTCCTTTATCTATCTTATCACCTAATATAAGAACGGATGTTATTCCATTCATTACTGCTAGGATCAATACCCAATCAGCACCTACTCCAAGATTGACTCCCTTAAGAGAAAAATCTTTGTCAATTTCTCTTAATTCTGATTTTATTTCATTTAACTCCTTTGAATCGAATTCATCAATGGAAAGGTTCATTAATTCATCAGCTTTACCTTTTGGTATAAATAATATCTCCATTTTTATTAATTATTATTTGCCTTGATCGAATAAAGTAATGGAGCACTAGATATGTTTATTACTAAAATGCCCATCGAATTTGCTACCAAAAGTGATTTTATATTGTTAAAGTCTAGTTTAGCCTTTAAGCGGATGGTTTGTAGTTTACAGGTTAGATATAATACAAACATTTTTTTCTTTATAAGTCCCAAAAGCTCACTTTTGAAATAAGTTTTCGACTACATCTAGAAAATAGCTCATTAAATGAACGACACATTAGTATGATGCACCTGCACCTAGTATGTACACATCATCGCTCATTCTTTGTTTCTAAGTTTAAAAGTATAACCAATCAAATGAGAAGATGAGTTTGAAGCCTAGTCATTGTGATAATAATCAGAAGTAATAATCAATTATTAACCTTATAGATTAATCCCTGTGTTAATCCCAAAATCTCAGAGATTTTTCTCACATATTTTCTGTCAACATTAACGCTCTTCTTTAACTTAGAATCAACAACTTGCTCAAAAGAATCATTCAGCTTAAATAAGTTCTCCAGGGATGGTAACTTAGCTAAGTTATTTTCTCTTTTCCGTACACCTTGTGTGTAACTATCTAGTATCTCAAGTAAACTATTATGTGTTAAATGATCTGCATTTTCGATTAAGAAGTCTAGACTTATAAAAGCCAGTTCCTTGATTTCTTTAAAAGAATCTTTTAGTTTTTCATCATCAAGCTTAGATTTAAATTCTTCCACTAAGTAATAGCCAATGCCAGGCATCTCAAAAGACCTATCCGTATAAATGATGACCGGATGTACAACTATATTTCTTTTTTTCAACCTAAGCCTCTCGTAGCTCTTATTTTCAAATGGACTTTTGATCAAATGCTTAATTTGCTTTATTAATTGCCCGGTGCCTTTCTTATGGTTATTGTACTTCTCATCAATAGCCTCCTTAATTTGGTGGTAGTTATATGAATTAATAGGTTTTGCCGGGAAAAAAGCATCTTTAATTTCGAACAAGAAAATATGCTTTCCCCACCTTGCATAAGCATCAGGATGACCTGAAGACTTTTGTTCATCAAAATGCAATACCAGATTACATTTGCTAAAGCATTTATTAAGTATTCTTTTAAAAAGATGCTTCTCTATCACATCTTCAGAAATGTACCTTTTGAAATCTAAAAACTTTGAAAATTTATCATGTTGAGCAATTCCAGATGTCTTATAGAAATCGAAAATCAGCCCTTCATGTAGTTTATTAACAAGGGAATTCCAGTCAAGGATTAGGTAGGTGTTATCAATATATTCAAAGAGTGGATTTTCCTTGATGCCTGAATAATTGCTCTTATCGTCTGCATACTTCTTGTTATAAAGATCAGGTTTTAGGGCCAGGTTTTTGAATAAGGTTTTAAAACCTTCAGTTCCATTGAATGAAAATGTGTAAAACTCGCTTTGACCAGTAGACTCCCACCCATGCTTGATTAAATTCATTAGGTCAAGTACATAATTCCATGAAGAGTTTTTCTGGTTCCTTTCCAGAAAGTTCTGTACGTATACCTTATATGGAGACTGATGCTCCAAAAAGTTGAAGAATGAGATACTTTTGATAATTCCGGTCAAAGGATTAATCAACTGGCTGCTCCCAATCTGCTCAATTAGAATTGGCCATGTGTTCTTCCTGAAATAATCGACCTCAGACGTAGTATTTTTAGTAAGTACTCCAGCGTATTTGGCATTAATACTTTGTGCAATGAGTAAATAAGCTTGTAAGAAATTAATCTCCTGCTCTGGCGTTGTATCCTCTATGTAAAAATCCTTATAATTAACCAGAGTTTGGTGCACCAACTCCAGATTATACAATGGGGTAAACAATGGGGATTTCCCTTTTTCACTCCTGTCAAGAGCACTGTGCGTCCTAGAAATTATTGAGGATCTTAATGAAGGTGGCTGTCTCCTTATTAGTAAGTTAAGTATTTTAAACTGTGTAGTATGATCGTACCTGTTTAAATAAAGCTGCGCGTTTATCATTGAGACAATCGCTAATACTGTATTTGAAGGTATGGAGCTAAGAAGAAAGTCTAAATCTGGAGCAGGTTCATCAAAAATATCCGAATATGTTGGGGTAGCGATTAACTCCATCTTCGTAAATTGTATAAAAGTATCTTAGACTCTGAATAATAGAACGTGTGGTATACTTATAACTCAAAGTAATTAGCAGGGCTGTCAGTTTAATTATACTTTATAATGCTGTTCCTTTTACACTCCAACTAATACAATTCAAAAGCCCACCATTTATGCCCACTTCGTTTATATTGACAGAATCAACTATCCTGTCTGAGAAAACTTCATTAAGGAGCTTAAAAGCCTCTTCGTCTTTATTCCCATCTACTTCAAATATAGGCATCAGTATCGCGTCCCCTACCTCCAGGTAGTTCATATAACACCCTATAGCAGATTCGGGGTTACCTTTTACTTTATAATCAAAAAAAGGTAAATCAATATAATCTAGACCATAAGCGCGTAATACATTCTGCATTCCTTTCTTCCAGTACCCGTACTCCTTCTCCTGGCAGTTGCCGATAAGCGTATTCCTATCGTAAAACCGCACCAAGCCGTCCGCATGCCCTGTCATATCAGACTTTATTTGTGGAATTACGATGACCTCAGCTTCTAAAAGCTTCTCAAGATCACTTACCAGTTTAGAAGGCTTATTATAGGACGGGTTCTCAGAAAAAATTCTGTCAGTGACGATGACCCTGTCCTTCCACCTCACCACGTTTCCACCATCTAGATTGATTCTAGAGTATTTAGCTTGAATATGGTTCAGTTCCAGTGCTACTTTCGGATCTGTCTGTAAGTACAGATCACCTGCCAGGTAAGACGGCTCGTACCTGAACTGGATAAATTCATCATCGCTTTTCTGGATTGGCATGTAGTCCCTGCACCAGATATCCCTTGTTCCCTCCAGCAACCCGTGCCTGATCTGGTGCTTCTCCAACACTGTGCACACCTTAGTATAGGCGTCTTTATAGCGCGTATCAGAAGCCATGAGCTTGGAGAAGTAGACGAAATCAGTTTCTCTATCGATTACCATCTGCCAGTAGTTGGGAATATTTGTCTTCCAGGTACTTCCTGATCTGGGGAGCAAAGTATAGCTTGTGCTCCTCTTCCGAGATGATATCACTCTTGTGATTATTGCAGAAGTAGCAAGCCAACACACAATTTCTTGCGGAATACTCATTTGACTTTGAATCCCTCCGCTCCAGCTCCAGGGACCTCCCGCGCCTTCTCTTTGTTGAGAGGTTACCAACAGTATGATCGAACAGTCTCTGAAGCTTCTGTTCCTCTATCCCACAGTAGGCACAAATTCTAGGCTGCATTCTGAACCAGGCAAAGAATTCCCGCTTTCCCGCTATCACAAATTCTCGGAACTCTTCCTTCCCTTTTTTGCTGTCAAACAGCATATTGGATCTTTTGATCTGTGCCCGCAGCTCCTGTCCCGACTCCCACCACTCCCTGAGTTGAGGCAATGTCATGCCAGCATGCTCGTCGCATATTTCTTTGTATTTCTTGTCCTCTGTCAGGTGCTGCAACAGGAACTCTTCCTGGTTCATTCTCAATTTAATTTATGTGACATTTACTTACCTACCTCTTGTCAAAACAGAGGCAACTCCATCTTGAATTATACACGCTCCAGGTTTATGAAACTTCACTATTTATTGAGCAAAACAGCATTGTTATTGGTAGCCAGAAACTGTCCGAATGCGAAAAATGCCTCATCCAACTTCTTTAAGTTAATGTTCTCTTGGTTGCCTATAAAACCAAGGTAGGTGTTGAAGTAAAACTCCTCTTTTAATTTACATGTTAAGCTGCTTGCCGAAATATGGCGATACTCCAGTTCATGAACAAAGTTATATGCCCTGTTGATGTGCTGATCATAGATCGGATACTGCAATGGCTTTATGATATGGAGCAGAAATATCTTCCAAACAGCTGTAAGGTCACTAAATTCGGATTGAAAACGCTCCAGCTCAAAATCAGCCTGTAACTTCATCTGGTTAATCACCCCGATTTTAGATTTTATTTTTATATCTAGTGACTTCTGCTTTTTTTCGCTAAGATCCATGCCATTCTTCCATGTGAAAAGGTTCTGTAAGTCGTCAGCAGCAAACTGGCTTTTGGCAATGGTATTGTCATATAAATCTTCCCGAGGATAGCGGTAAAGCTTCGACCAGAAGTCGATGAACCGCTGTAAGTCTGTTTCCTGAACTTGATGGAGTATCAGTAAATTTTTCATTTATGTTTTCCGGAGAATGAATCCCTAAGGCAATGGTAACTATATTGTTTGTAACTTACTTTTAAGGGCAAAAACACTTTCCCTACTCAAACAGAGTTGAATACAGATGAAGCATATCTTCACTCAATTTAAATATAGACTAGCTGGCTAAATTGACTTGGCAAGAACTTCCAATTGGGACTCTTGGTTAAAGTACCACAGGTCCACTTCCTGATCCTTCGCAAGCTCAATCAGGAAACCTAGAGTAGAAGCTTTCATTCTTTCATCAAGGTCCGGGGCGACATCTATGATGAACACTCCAACCCCTATCCGCCTCCTAAATAACCGTTCAGTCTCTTCCCTTTGCGCTACCAGTTTCAAGATGTCCGTCTCAATTTCTTTTTGTTGCAGACGTCCCTTGTGCCGCTCTGAGGCTTTTACTTCCAGAGAGTAAACCGTTTCCTTCAAAGTGTTGGCAAAGTTGCGTCTGCGCCAGTCGTGGTTGATATCCTGAGTGAATACCGTGATATCGGGAATTATCTCGATATCTGCACTTTGAAATTTTGCGTTGCGCAAGAAGGATTTCTGGAGCAAAAAGGGATTTTGCACATTCGTAATGGTTGTTTTCACATTCATCCCCAGCTGGTTGAAAGGTATGCCACCCGTGTGCCTGAGATGATGGTAAAGCATGGCCTGGTAGTGCAGCTCTGAGGCAAGAATGAGCCTGCACTCTGAAACTACCATCTCAAAACAGCTGGATATAGCTTGTTTTACTTCTAATGATGATTGAATCATTGTTTCTCTCATTCCTGAATGCCGATCATACTGTTCAGCATCTCTTTGTAGTCTGGGGCAGCTGCCAACTGGTTAAATACGCTTTCAATAGAGATGAAGGTCAGCCTTGAGTTTGTAACGTATTTTTCACATTCCGCGGGTGCCAAGAACATCCCGATCGGTTGCCTGCCGCTACTTCTGCTTTCTATGTATTCCGCTAATCTGGCTGCTTTATCCATTACTTTATTCTTTTCCCTGGCATGTGTGACTTGTACAAGGAGATCATCGCCCTTAAAAGTCCTGGCATAAATATCAATTGTTGGTAAAGTCTTTCCTGTTTGAAGGAGACTAAATTTAATCCTGAAGTTATCGGCCAGTTCCGAGCGGAGCCACTCCTCGCACATCTGCTCCAGCAGCATCGGATGTAGATTTATCACATCCAGGGTAAGAGGGACATTCCTGTACAGGTGCAGGATAATATTCCTCGAATAATCATTAAGACCGCATATAGTGACGAATGGAGGGCGCAACGCGGAAACCAAAGGGTAGTCTGCGTAGCAGAAAGGTCCCTCGACGTTCTGTAAACTTAACGTTTTGTAAAAGTCATCTTCACTCCCGATCTTTTTCCCATAGTTAAATCCCTCTATCCTCGTACCAGGTAACACTTCCCCGATATAGAATTCTGTGTTGGAGTATTCCGTAACTACAATTCCCCCTTCCCTCCCTAATTTTAAGATCAAATTAAAAGCACTTTTAAAGCCCTTATCAGCCTGTGCCTCTCCGGAATAGTCTGAAAAATCAGGATGAAATTCGTTGTTAAAATGAATAGCCACACAACTGTGTTCCTTGCAATAGGACTCTATTTCCGGGCTCAATTCTTTGAATTTGTGCCTTATAAAATATATCTTCTCCATTCTGTATCGTTTTGAATAACTCTAGAGCCGAGGTTAAAGAAAGGCGAATTCAACACGTTGACTCGTAAGTTTTACTCTTAAAACCACTAAAACTGCAATCAAAATTATCCAAATATAGTTCTTAGCTAATGTAGTCGAAATTATTGCAAGAAACAATCTATGAGGCAATAGCAGCAACTAGTAGTAAATTCAATGCTAATAACTATTCCATGTACATTATGTAAATCGTAATCAAAATATTTATGAAAGATGATAGCATGTCCACAAAGGAGATGCTGATGGATATCAGCTCTATGAAACAGAAAGCTTTGCTACTTGCAGAAAATGGCAAAGCATATACAGATCTGCTAAAGGATATTCTCGCCAGGGACTTGTTCTATGACGAAGAAGCCTCCATGCCATCCATAAAGGAGCTCTCCCAGTCAACCGGCTTGAAATATGGCAAAATCAGGAAGTATATTGAAGCTATTTACCAAGACCTGATATTAGATCATGAGGCAAGGCCTCTGTTTACATTCTCAAAAGTACGGTATGAGTTACTGATCCGGGGATGGCGAAAAGACAAGTTTATGACACTGGAGGCTGATCAACTGCCTGTTATACCCAGAGTCGGCGAAGGAATCTCACTTCCTTTCTTTTCTGCTTATATGGAAAACTCTAACTTTTTCGTGGAGAAAATTGATCATCGATTTGAAGAAGACACGCAAATAATAAAAATCTGGCTACGTGTAGGATCTTATAATTCCTATTGGCACTACCGGAAAGACAAGGCAAAAGAAGAGTATGAGGTAGGACTCATGGATTTCTACCACCTGGAGGAACATGAACTGAAGAAAAAGCTGGGCGTAGGAAAAAGAATGGATGATTATATTGCTCGTACTAATGGCCTTTCTAAATGATGCCTGAATCCATGCTACCTATTCCATGAACAAAAAGAAGGGCTACAAGAGCCCTTCATCTGCTAAGGAGTAATAACTCTCGCTGGTGAGAATGATGTGGTCCAGCACGGCGATGTCGAGCACTTCCCCTGCTTGCTTCATCTTCTTAGTGAGCTGCAGGTCGGCTGTACTGGGTTTAGTGTTGCCCGATGGATGGTTGTGGCAAAGGATTATGGATGAAGCACAGCCTTTTAAGGCCGCCACAAAGATTAGTTTGGGATCCGCTACGGTGCCTGCCACCCCGCCAGTGGAGAGTTCGTAGATACCCAGCACACGGTTGGCGCGGTTCAGCAGCAGCACCTTGAACTGCTCGACAAATTCCAGTTTGCCTGTGTCCCATGTTTCTTTCAGGATACGGTAGCTGTCCGAAGAGCTGGTTACCTGAGGCCTATCGGATGGCTTTACCTTTGATCTGTAAGTTAGCTTTACTTCGGCAACTCTATTAAGTGATGCTGCTTCTACTGGTGCTGGTTTTTTAGCTGTCTTTTCCATAATCGTAGTTTTTAATTGATGGGAATTGATTATGGTGCCCTTCCTGCCCTGGGACCGGACAAAGGGCAAGGTGGAGCCAAAGAAAATGCGGAGGGCTCCCTTTGGGATACCCATTTTGTTTGGACTACCTTGGCGAGAGCGTACCCGTGTCCGGGCACAAGGCTAACTTTGCATCAGAATAAATGCCCCGCACTTTTGCGTTTCCGTGTCTTCCAGTGATTAGCACTTTATAACAGGATTTCATCTTCCTTTCGTGTTGCTTTAGCCCCACTACTCCTAAGCTTAAGCAGTCCCTAAGATTGTATTTTATAAATGTTTACATGCAGGATTGATTCATATTTCTAGCAGCGTGTAAAGGTCCGCACCTAGTTAAGAATGGGAAATATGGGCCTTGTGTAGTGTGGTCATGGAAAAGAAAAAGCGCCGAGTTCCGAGGCAGGCTTCAGCGGTCCTGACCAGAGTGGAAGGACCATTTTTGTATACAAAAATACATCTTGCTCTTACCTTCCCGGTAAGG
>CBINIP010000016.1:0-114736 GCA_966250805.1 uncultured Pontibacter sp.
GCGGAGCCGAGTCAAAGGGGGCCCCTACCCCCGGCAGGACTCACCACAGCGCGATGCCCTTCATCGAGGGCCCCTACCCCAGGACGAGGCCCCGCGGCCGTGAGCGCATCAAAGCCAACTATAGGACAGTAGGTAAGTAAAGCTCCCAGGATTAAGAATAGCTATAGAAGTATAGCTTACCAGCCTAAAGTATAAACTGAAACTATAAACCTACATAAGATTTCTCACTGAGCTCGAAATGACATGAGGAAAAGCAGCTCTTTCTAAAAACACTAACTAAGTATAAAAACCTATTGCTACCACCACTCTTATTTCCTAATTTGTACATCATAACCCCACTATAAACTATGAAGCAGTTTTCAGTAGAGCAGCTACGTGCTGAGTTTCCTGTGTTAAAGGGAGCAGAAAATAAAAAGCCGTTTATATTTTTTGATGGGCCTGGTGGCACGCAGATGGCGCAGCCGGCCATAGATGGCATGATGGCTTATATTACAGGCGGAATGGCCAATTTGCACGGCGCCTTTCCTACCAGTGTCAGCACCGATAATTTGCTGCTGGAAGGCCGCAAGGCTGTAGCCGACCTACTGAACTGCGACGCTGAAGAAGTGGCTTTCGGGCAGAACATGACCTCGCTGGCTTTTTCCATAGCCCGTAGTTTAGGTCCGATTTTAACTGAGGCCGACGAAGTTGTAGTTACGGAGCTCGACCACCGTGCCAACGTGGACCCGTGGGTAACAGTGGCTAAAGATAAAGGCGCTAACGTTAAGTTCATCCCGCTAAACCCGGAGACTTATACTTTGGAGCTGGACAACCTGGATGTGGTCATCACTGAAAAAACAAAGCTGGTAGCCGTTGGCTTGTCTTCTAATGTAACAGGCACGGTTACCAACGTGGAGAAGATCATCGCCCGGGCCAAAGAGGTGAATGCTATGGTGGTGGTTGATGCCGTACATGCGGTGCCGCACCTGAGCATCGACTTTAAGAAACTTGGCTGCGATGTGCTCCTTTGCTCAGCTTATAAATTTTTCGGGCCACATATAGGTATAGCCGTGATAGCGAAATCGCTGTTCGAGAAGCTGCAGGTATATAAACTGAAACCTGCCCCGCAGGAGATACCGGATAAACTGGAAACAGGCACCCAAAACCACGAAGCCATAGCCGGACTGATCGGGGCAATTAAGTTTATCGAGAACATTGGGGAAGGTGAAACGCGCCGGGAGCGGTTGGTATCGGGTATGCAGCGCATAGAAGAACACGAGCAACAACTGACAGAGCGCCTAGAAAACTTTATGAACCAGTTACCGGAAGTACGTTTTTATCGTGCCCCTGCAGGTACTAAAAAGACACCTACCTTTGCTTTTACCCTGGCTGGTGCAAACCCTCGCGAAGTCAGCAGCTGGTTTGCCGAGCACTATAACATGTGCATCGCAGACGGCCACTTCTATGCCACCACCATGGCCGAAAAGCTGGGTGTGTTGCCAAATGGCGGCTGGATCAGGATCGGTCTGGCTCCTTATAACACTATGGAGGATGTTGAGCTGTTTGAACAGGGCCTGATGGAGTTTATCGCCACACATGTTCATAAACAGCCGGTTTAACCCCTTCAGCTTATTTTATACTTTGCTACTGAATATTTAATGATTTGGATTTAAATGACTGATATTATAGACGCTGCACTGCTCATCTGCTACGTCTCGCTCGGCTATGTTAGTGGCTCTATCCTGCGTGATTACATGATCAGGAAGCAGGAAAGCGAGTGATATTTAATGGCTTTACCTAAAGGCTTTATACCTAATGTCTCCTTAATAAAAAAAGCCGCCCCGAAAACGGGACGGCTTTTCACCTTTATATACACTTATACTAAAATCCGCTAACATTTAAACGGCCACCTGTAACACATTTGCCTGACAGGGAAGCTGTAGGTATTGCACTGCTCATGATAGCATTCTTTATAGCTGCTGCCGTAGAGCCCGGATGAGAAGCGGCATACAGTGCCACACCGCCAGTTACATGTGGAGTAGCCATAGAAGTTCCATTATAAGAGGAATAGGTATTATAAGCTGTAGTTGAGTTGATAGCAGAACCAGGAGCCCCGATATCTACTGTAGTAGCGCCGTAGTTAGAGAATGAAGATTTGGCACCGGAAGAAGTGATAGCCGCCACTGCAATTACGTTCGGCAGATCCATGTTTGATGGATAGCTTGCTACAGCATCGTTGTTGTCGCCAACACCATCGCTGCCACCGTTTCCGGCTGCTGCTACAAATAGTATTTCCTGCGCATTGGCACGGCTAACGGCATCATAAAGTGTCTGCGAAAAGCCGCCACCACCCCATGAGTTATTGCTGGCTACGATGTTCATACCATGTCTTGTCTTCAGGTCAGTCAGGTAATCAACTGCTTTTACAGCATTGGCGGTAGTACCACCTCTGCGGCCCAAAAACTTAAGAGAGATCATGGTAACATCCCAGTTAACCCCTACTACACCGGTGCCATCGTTTTTAGCGCCTATGGTGCCTGCTACGTGCGTGCCGTGGTCATCCAGGCTACCTCTGCTACCACCATCGTATACTTCGTTGTCGTTGCCATCAAAGTCCCAGCCATGGGTGTCATCAATGTATCCGTTTCCGTCGTTATCTACACCATCCACCGGATCGTAAGGATTGGTCCATACTTGCCCGGCAAGTTCAGGGTGCGTATACTGTATACCTTCATCAATTATACCTACCACTACTGATTTTGAGCCAGTGTTGCCACCTGCCCATGCTTCAGCAGCCTGGCTGCCATACTGGTTTGCCGGCGAAGAAGCATCGCCATACATACCCCACAGAGAGCCGTTGGTGAAATAAGTATCGGTAGAAGTAGCAGCGTGCGTATAGATGTAGTTAGGCTCTGCGAATTCGATCTCGGCTGCGCCTTTTAATTTGCTGAGTGCTTCAAGCGCTGCCATAGGCGTATGTACCAGCATCAGGCCTTGCTTATCACCAAAGCGCTCCATTACTTTTGTAAGGATTCTTTCTTTAACATTACCGCTGATTCGGGCTAATGCAGCAGCTCTGGCCTCTTCTGATACCCCTGCTTTAAACTTAACAAGTACTTCGTTCGGTACAAAGTTCTGCTTACCTGCAGCGACAGCTTCCGATTCCATTGAAGTCGCAAACTCTTTGTCTTCCAGCACAGATTCTTTTTCGCAGCCTGTAAGTACAGCAGCAGACAAGATTGCCATAGCAACAGCAGACTTTCCTGCTGTAATAAAGTCTTTCTTCATGATTAATGAGTTTAAGGTGAGATAATATTTTCTAAAGAGAAGAAATAATACTATCATTTCACAGGAATAAACTCTATAAAAAGTAACATCTAACCACCTACTTAAACTTAGATTATTTATTGATTATTAATATACTATATCTATTAAAACCGCTTTAACCACCTGTTTATGTTACAATAACACCCCCATTAGTAACTATATACATTTTACTATATAGTTCAATAATTAACAAATTACAGTTTACTAAATTTGTTAATCTATATGGTGAAGTGGTTTTAGACAGAAATGCTTAAGGAGTTATTTTTTCTGATATGGCGTGTAAATAAACTGGCAGGTTACGGCAATCTCTTCTGCTATTTTATTAAATACAAGCGTAGGAATTTCGATGTTATGATCTACTAACAGCACTGCAAATTTCGAATCCAGTTGAATGGTGTTTCCGGCAATAGCTATACTTCCTTTTATAGTTCTGTTCATACTTCTGCCATGTATGGTTAAGACACCGGTGGCTGAAGCAGGATAGTTACCAGGTTGAGCCCAGTTTATACTTTCATTGATCTTACCTTTAAATGTCGCATCCGGGTATTTATCCGATTCCAGGAAATTCTCATTAAAGTGCGACTGCATCAGTTTGTTCGGAAACTCGAACTTATCAATCGGTACCCGCACCACTATTTCGTTTGTGGCAGTATTTATAAGAGAAACAGCCTTTTTGTTTTCTGCGCTTATATCTTCAAGAGGTGCCTCAGAGAAGAAAACGACATTACCAGCAGAGGCAGACCAAAGCTTCTGCTGGGCAATACCTGCATAAGGCTGAATCAGGAGGATAATAAAAAGTACAGCCTTCATCATATTACCAGGCTTTAGCAGTTGGCGGTTTCTTACCTAAATAAAAAGTTCTGGTAATGTTAAAGCCAAAATGAATATCTCCTTCTCCCCAGCTATCTATAGTCTCTGTGATAAAATAGCGTTCTGTCATGCCATAAGAGTTGGTGAAGTGGAGCTGAAAAACGTGGCCGCCTGTTTCTATATCAAAACCAACAGACAAAACATTATTGTAGATATCATCAATCTGGTCAGGGAAAGTATAAAAGTACTCTGCATTAAAAGCGATGCGCTTTGTTAGTTTATAGCTACCTGCTATGCCTAAAGCAAACACACTCTTATTATCAACTATCGGTTCGGGCCGCTCCCGGTAGAGGTACGTAGGGCTAAGTTGTAATGAGAAGCTATTGGAAAAGCGCCTGGCAAGAAGCAGTTGTGCTGTATAAGTTAATTTATCTGAACCTGATAACGACTCAGGTGGTATTAATTTCTGTGTTCTGATATTGATAGTTCCTAAGGCAGCTATCGTTACCGGTATGCTGTTATCGGTAGTTTGTTTCAGAAATCTATACTTACCAAAAGCATCATAGGTCTTAAAATAACTGCTTCTGCCTATTCCGATGGTCAGATCATCAGTTATTCCATATTCCAGCCCCAGTCGGATAATAGCTGCATCTAGTCCGAAGAACTCATAAGACCCTCTGTTCAGCCTATCGAAGCGGTGCGAGATAATAAAGTGGAGGTTGTTTTTTCCTACTGTCTGTACAGATTGTCCATTAATGATCCTGGTACTTTTAAAAGCAGGCAAAGCAAATCTTTCAGCATTGCTGCTATCCATAGCAAGAGCCATCAGGTCATCCTGAGCATAGACTTTTAACCCGATGCACCACAGAAGCAAACAGGCCACGAGCGTGCGAGTCATGACGCAAATACTCTTAAGTTATTACCTGTTAGTGTAGTATTATACTTTCTTAAGTTAGAAGTTGCCGGCCCTCTGATCCTGGAACCGTTGATATCAAAAACTGAACCATGGTCTGGCCCCTGCTGAGAACAAGGAAAGGTATTATTAGAAGCATTAAAGGTTAATACATTTCCCTGATGCGGGCAACTGGAATCATAAGCGACATACCCCGTACCTGATTTAGCAATTATAGCACCGTTTCTTACTGTCCAGCCATTGGCCTGGAGGTTCGAATCTGTGGTAACATCAAACGTAAAATCCAGCTTACCTGGCCCAGGAGGTGGGTTTGGATTAGGATTAGGATCATCTGAATCGGAGCTGGAGCAGGCACCTATGCAGGTAACAAAAAATATTGCTCCTGTTCCTACTCCTAATTTTCTGATAAATTGTTTTCTGTCCATACCGATATTAATTCCTGAAGAATTTAAGCAAATGAATAAGCAGCAAGAAGGGGAGCTCTAACCACCACTTATAACTTATCACTAAACCGATACTTTAACCACAATCAAATTCATTGATAGGTAACAGTTTGCATTATACTATTGCTGATACAAACCTGTCTCAGAAGATATTATACGTAAGAAAACACATGGAATACATAAAATATTACAAATATTTATTTATATTATCAAATGCTCGCATGTATGTGATTTATACTAACACTTTACCTCTAAAATGATTTAATTTGTAGTTAATTAGGAGCCAGATATCCTTTATCATCAAAGTCCATCAATAACAATAACCGGGAAAAGAAGTAAACTATACAATACCAAGTATAGCCGCAATGGAAAAAATAAACCTAGCAGAATGGGATGAGGACAGATACCTGGAGCTGAACACCTACTTCCGGATCATGATACAACGCATTGTTGACTCTGACCCTCATATAAAGCAACTGCAGCAACAGGACCAGGGCTTAGAGCTACAGGACCTGATTGACAGGATGTCGGAGCGTGACCAGCTACTATGGGAAGAGTTTCTGAAGCTTGACAAGATAAAGCTTCACCAGGACATGATAGATCATCTGGAAGGCCGTAACACCAGCTATAAACCGCAGAGCGGATTCACTAAGAACAACCTTTCACCTGACGATGAATCGCATCAACCATGGTAAGCATAGCAGGCGCGTAAGAAAGTATAAATTAATACATTAAAACACTCTATTACAGCAACTAAAGAAATTGCTGTGTAGTACAATGCATACCAAACCGAAACATAACAAATTATAAACTACTACAATGGCAAAGTCACAGGACGCTAAAAAAGAAGCAAAGAAGAAACCCGCTAAAACAGCAAAGGAAAAGAAGGCTGCAAAGCAGGATAAGAAAAAGAACAGCTACGAATAAGCCGGCAAACGGGTCAGTTATACTTACTACACGTTAGCAGGCACCATGGATTTGAGCAACTGAAAAAAAATTAAAAAATTTTGAAACAGCTGTAACCTTGCCAAAACCTGCCCCGTATAAAAGCATGGCTAAAAGTTGAAAATACCATATTTTCACACAAAAAGGGTTCCTCATTGCAGGGCCCTTTTTGTTTTTATACCCTCCCTATTCTCAACAATCCCCAGTAGATCAACACCTTACCTCCAAGGTATAACATCAGGTATATGCTACTGCTTAAGCAACTATCTTCCCTCTTTCCTGCAACTATTCTCTTTGTCTTTATTTTATACTTTCTCAACAACGCCACTACTTCACCAATAGCACATTTTAAACCTCAATCAATATAGATCATCTTCATTTTATTGCATCAAAATCAATTATAATATAGTTTTATAGAGGTTAAACTATATTATATCAATCCTCCCAACATCTTCACAAAGAACAAAAATTTCATAATAATTAAGCATATTTTATAATAATAGTACAATTATTGGTATTTTATTATACGTAGCTACTGCTTAACTTTGCTGTATAAGGTTTTGGTAAAGAGTACCAGAACCGTACAATAGTGCAAAACAATAATTTATACTTTATGATTATTTATACTTTCTTCCATACTTCCGGATTATTTAAACATTCATAGTTTATGAAATAACCCCAGCTCATTAAATTTCAACTTTTAGCCAAATTTATTTTTAATGAAATACGGAAGATTAATGATAATCTTTCTGCTGCTATTCTTGTATAGCTGCCAGAAAGATGATGTTGCCTTCGCCGTAACTCCCCGCCCTACTACTCTTACAAAGGGACTTACTTCATTCAGCTTTTTAAAGGCCAACAATCCTGCCCTGCCTGGCGATTTAATCGCAATTATAACCGGCAATAAAATAGCAGTGCAGCTACCGGAGCATACGCCGCTTGATAAGCTGGTTGCCACCTTCTCTACAGGCTCTGTCAAAACCAAGCTGTATGTAGATAATAAGGAACAGGTAAGCAGCAGCACCGTCAATAATTTTGCAAGGCCGGTAGTATACCAGGTTGTATCGGATGAAGGGCAGGCGGTAAACATGAAGGTTGAGTTTTCAACCGCGTTTCCGGAGCTAGATGCCAGTTTACAAGGCCTGATGCAGCGCTACAACATACCCGGCTTATCGGTAGCCATTGTAAAAAACGAAAAGCTGGTATTTGCAAAAGGCTATGGTTTGGCCAGCAAAGAATATAATGAGGCCGTAAGTACATCAAGCCTGTTCCGCATTGCCAGTATTTCTAAACCTATAACAGCGGTAGCTGTGCTTAAACTGGTTCAGGATGGCAAACTATCATTAGATGAAAAAGTGTTTGGTGCTGCCGGTATTTTAAACGAATATGGCCCTGTTCCTGCACATTCTGATATCAACCGTATTACAGTAAAAAACCTGCTGGATCATAAGTCTGGCTGGGCTGATAACCCGGATGATCCGATGTTCTCTGATCCTTCCAGAAGCCACCATCAAATTATAGAAGATGTAGTGCTGCACCGTCCGTTAGCCTATATTCCGGGCACTACTTATGCTTATTCTAACTTTGGATATTCTGTATTAGGCAGAGTTATCGAGAAAGCAAGTGGCATGAGCTACACCCGTTTTGTGGAGGAAGAGATACTGCATCCGGCTGGTATTACCGATATGAAACTTGCTGGCAGCACGCTGGCAGAACGCGACCCGAATGAGGTAACCTATTACCAGACCGAATGGGACCCTTATGCTTACAACCTGCCTCGCATGGATGCACACGGAGGTTGGCTGGCTACTGCTTCTGACCTGCTTCGCCTGATGGTACGCATAGACCGTAATAGCAATAAGCCTGATTTTATTTCGCCGACTTTGCTTGACACAAACTATTTCGGTTTCCAGAACTGGTCACACACAGGTTCTTTACCGGGCACCTCTACTGTACTTACCAGGCTAAACGACGAATATAGTTTTGCTGTACTAGCCAATACCAGGGATAACAGGGCTCCTCATCTCATTAACGAAGAGTTGAACGCAATACTTCGTCAGGTTATACTTTCTAAAAGCGCCTGGGCAGATGTGGATCTATTCGATGATATGATAGACTTGAGCAACTATGCGCATCAGGCACCGGTGCAACAGTAGTTTATACTTTATTATCTATAAACTACTCATCAACTAAAGCCATAACTAAGGCCGGCCATTGGAAAATTCTGCAACTGAAAAAAAATTAAAAAATTTTTGAAACAGCTGTAACCTTGCCAAAACCTGCTCCGTATAAAAGCATGGCTAAAAGTTGAAAATACCATATTTTCACACAAAAAGGGTTCCTCATCTGCAGGAACCCTTTTTGATTCTATACCCTTCTGAGTTCCCCTATTGAGATCCTGCTATACCTGGTTAACTACGGTGAAGAAGTAAATTCACTGATGATCTGCCGCAGCTCTGCTATGTTAATTAAATAGTTACGACAAGTATACTTAAACGAAAACTATAGCCGGATTAATAAACTTTTTTAGCTACAGCCGTTTATACACAAAGCCAGGCGAAATGCACCAGCTTTACGCAATTATTAATTTTATTTATATAGTAAAAGCTGATTTCTTTTTATAACATTTTTACATAATTTCGCTTCCTTAAGAGACACAAAAAACGGACATTAAAAAAGATACACATGTCAGATTTCGCTGAAATAATTTTAGATGGTAAATCCTACAAACTACCGGTAGTAGTAGGTACTGAAGATGAAAAAGCAATCGATATTTCTAACCTGAGAGGCGAGAGTGGTTACATTACGCTTGATTCAGGTTATAAAAATACAGGCGCTACAAAGAGTGCTATCACTTTCCTTGATGGCGAAAAAGGTATACTTAGCTACAGAGGCTATCCGATTGAGCAGCTGGCTGAAAAGTCTAACTTTATTGAAGTAGCTTATCTGCTTATATACGGTAAACTGCCTACGCAGCAGGAGCTGGATGATTTCAGCAACAAGATCAAAATGCATACGCTTGTAAACGAAGATATGCGTAAGATCCTGGATGGTTTCCCATCTACTGCTCACCCGATGGGCATCCTGTCGGCGCTGGTTAGCTCACTTACTGCTTTTTACCCAGAGTCGCTTAACCCGAACCAGACTACAGAAGAAGTTGATCTTTCCATCATCCGACTGATGGCTAAGATCTCTACTATCGCTGCCTGGTCATATAAAAACTCTATCGGGCATCCGGTTAACTATCCAAAAAACAAACTGGATTACTGCTCTAACTTCCTGCACATGATGTTCGCATACCCAACTGAGGAGTATGAGATCAATCCTGTTGTAGTAGATGCTCTTAACAAGCTTCTGATCCTGCACGCTGACCACGAGCAAAACTGCTCTACCTCTACCGTTCGCCTTGTAGGTTCTGCCAATGCAAGCCTTTACTCTTCAGTTTCTGCTGGTATCAACGCACTATGGGGCCCGCTGCACGGTGGTGCTAACCAGGCTGTTATCGAGATGCTGGAAGCTATTAAAGCTGACGGTGGCGACTCTAAGAAGTATATCGCGAAAGCGAAAGACAAAGACGATCCTTTCCGTCTGATGGGCTTCGGTCACCGAGTGTACAAAAACTTCGATCCACGCGCTACGATTATCAAGAAAACAGCTGACGATGTATTAGCTGCTCTTGGTATCAACGATCCTATTCTGAACATTGCAAAAGAACTGGAAGAAGCAGCGCTTACAGATCCTTACTTTGTAGAGCGTAAGCTGTACCCTAACGTAGATTTCTACTCTGGTATCATTTACCGTGCATTGGGTATCCCAACTGATATGTTCACAGTGATGTTTGCCCTTGGTCGTCTGCCAGGTTGGATCGCTCAGTGGAAAGAGATGCGTGAGCAGAAAGAGCCGATCGGCCGTCCGCGTCAGATCTATACTGGCGAAACAGAACGTGATTACGTTTCTATCGAGCAGAGATAGTAAATAATAATAGAAGTAACAAAAGCGCCGGCTGCAGTAAATGTAGCCGGCGCTTTTGTTTTATAGCTTATACTTTAAGTGCAGTCACTCAGGAACTGCTTAAATTAAATTACAATACCCGCATCTCGATTCGGCGGTTTAGCTGGCGGTTTTCATCAGAAGTGTTAGGCTTCATTGGTTTTGTTTCGCTGTAGCCTTTAAAGCTGATCCTGTTTTTAGCTATGCCATTGCTGGTTAGGTATTCTACTACAGATCTGGCTCTCCGCTCCGATAGCAGCTGGTTAGCCGCATCAGAACCGACATCGTCTGTATGTCCGGATATCTCGATACTTACTCCTGCATTCTGGCGCATGAACGCGATCAGCTTATCCAGCTCCGTTTTAGATTTCTTCTCCAGGCTATACTTATTCGTATCGAAAAACAGGTTGTTAAGAACTATAGCAGCTCCTGATTTAATTGGTTTCAGGTAAACATCCAAGGCAACCGGCGTGAGCGATTTTTCAGAAGTATAATCGAAGCTGATACTGTTGAGCATATACTTTGGCGCACTTACATAAAGCGCATACTGTTTGCCCTCTGTAAGCACGACCGTATACTCACCGGTTAACCTGTCAGATTTAACCTGCTGCTGCAGCGTGTCGGCTACCACATCGTAAAGCTGAACCAGCCCGGCTAGTGGCTTTCTGGTTTCGGCATCAAACACCCGGCCTTGGGCATACGTGCTGTTCGTTTTACTTTTCCATACTTCAGGCACTTCGAAACTATAAAGCTGTATAGTTACATTGCCGGCATCAAAGCCATGCTGACGCGAATAATAGCCGGTTTTATTGTCAGGCGCTATAAAAAGAGAGCCTTCATCGGCATGCGTATTCAGAGGAAAGCCCATGTTCTTTGGTGCAGACCATTTCTTATTCTGCTCCAGCGATGCCATAAATACATCAAGCCCTCCCATACCCGGGTGGCCATCGCTTACAAAGTATAAAGTGGAGCCGCTTACGTGTATAAAAGGAGCCATATCACGTCCTGTTGTGTTGATGGGTTCACCTACGTTTACAGGCTTTTGCCACGATCCATCCTGGTTGAGATACGATACCCATACATCCTCCTTGCCTATGCCACCGCCACGGGTAGAGGTAAAGTATAAAGTACGGCCATCGGCAGATAAGCTTGGTTGCGAATCCCAGGCCTTTGAGTTGACAGTGTTACCCATGTTTTGGGGCTTGCTCCACTCGCTGCCGGTTTTAAAGGAGATATAAAGATCGCAATCGCCCTGGCTGTCGGGGCGGTTACAGGATGTAAAAACAAGTGTTTTACCATCACCGGCAATTGTGGCAGCGCCTTCGTTAGCCGGTGAGTTTATAGCTTCTGAAATAGATACAGGTGCCTGCCATTCACCATTCTTTTTCTGGCTGATGTAGATATTTTCGTCCTGGTCCGGGCGAATGCCGGCGCGTGCAGTATAAATAAAAAACTGCTGATCTGCTGTGGTATAAGGGAAATATTGCAGGCCAAACTGATTAACAGATTCTGCCAACCTTACCGGCTTAAAATTAACCGGTTTTTTAACTGCCTCTGCGGCAAACTCAGTAGCTTTTATCTGCTGCTGTGCATACGCTACCAGTTTATTGTTTTTAGGTTTAGCCTTCAGGTATAGCTCATAGTGCTCACGAGCAGCGGCATATTCTCCCTGATCAAAGTATAACTCAGCCAGGTTATAATACTCGTTGGCATAGGCGGGGCTGAACGGCAGCAGTTTCAGCCCTTTCTGCAGCTGCTCAAAAGTACCTGCCTTGTTTCCCATCATCTTGTGCAGGTTAGCCGCCTTAATATAAGCCTCTGCAAAATTGGGATCTTTTTGGGTAGCATCAGCCAGTGCACTCAATGCCCGGTTAAAGTCGCGGGCACGGGCATACTCATCGGCTTTGTAGTATAAATTCTCTGCTTTTTTGGAGGTGGTTGTTAACTGTCGGTTCTGGGCAAAGCTTAACGTAGTGGCACCAAAGATCAGGAATAAAGTAAAAAGCAGTTTTTTATACATAGATTCTTAAGGGATGTCCATATACTTGTGCGTCTGCAACGACACACGCCATTTCGGATTATTTTTCACGTATTCTACTATAAGCGGCGTTAATTGGTTCGACTTGCTCCACTCTGGCTGCAGGTACAGCTTACAGTTCTCCCCTACCAGCGCAGCATGCTCTTCGGCCCAGGCAAAATCGCTTTTGTTAAATATAATCACTTTAAGCTCATCAGCAAACGGATACACTGAAGGATGAGGCGCTTTAAACTTTTTAGGCGACAGGCACACCCAATCCCACGACCCACTTACAGGGTAAGCACCCGATGTTTCGATCATGGTTCTGATGCCTTGCTGCTGCAACTGCGAGGTAAGCGGGTTCAGGTTGTAAAGTAAAGGCTCACCGCCTGTAATTACCACCGTTTTACCAGGAAAAGCAGTGGCTGTTTCTACAATCTCTTCCACCGGCGTTAAAGGATGCAATTCAGCATCCCAGCTTTCTTTTACATCGCACCAATGGCAGCCCACATCGCAACCACCTAAACGAATGAAATAAGCGGCAACGCCTGTGTTAGCTCCCTCACCTTGTATAGTATAAAAAGCTTCCATCAGCGGCAGTTCGCTTCCGTCTTTAGGAACTGTATGTATAGAAGCTGTTTTGTATGTTTTTGTTGATTCCAAAATTGTATCTCTCTGGCTCATTCTGCTACTTATGCAGGAACCTTTCTTTATAATTATAGGGAGAACTATACTTTTAGAGTATAATCCGCGCCGAACTTGCAAAGTTAGTAAAATTGCAACAAGGTTTATAGTGGGTTCTGTTCCTTTAAAGGTTAGAGATGAAGAATAAGTAGGGTGAGTTTTAGGAATTAAGGTTTTTACTTATCAGTTGGAGGGTCTTTTACTCCTTAGCTGCTTTTCTTCCTCAGTTTTACTTGCTGTTCGTTTCATTTCAAGCTTTGGCTCGCTCCAAGCCCGCGAGGGCTCGTCCTTTGGCATCGCGCTGTGTGCCTGAAACTGCTCCTCGCTCCGCTGCGGGCTGCCACTGTCGTGGCACCGCAACATGCACAAGGCGCTCAACCCAAGGACTGGAAACAGGTTCGATAGCTAGCTTCTACGGAGCTGGAACCAACTCCCCCTTTGAAGGGGGTGCGGGGGGATGTTTATACCTGAACTACAGAGCAACGGCCTCAACCCGGTGCACCGACTGACGATTCGATGTTTGAGCGTTCAGCGAGTTTAGAATAGTATTGATTTTTTGCTTCCTTTTTTATCAAGAAAAAAGGAAGGCCCCGCCGGCGAGGCGAAAGCTAATTCAAAGTATAGAAGTTGAGGAGGAGAAATACCTTTGACTAAGAATCATTAAGTCCCTTCTACTTTTTTATGAAAGTATAGCTGCTCCCTTTTAAACAAAAAGCCTCACAGCATTTCTATAAATACTATGAGGCTTTATATACTCAACTTATACCTACGCGTATACTTCGCGCTTGGCAGCTTTTAGCGTATTCTTCAGAAGCATAGCTATAGTTAGTGGACCAACACCGCCTGGTACTGGCGTAATGTAGCTACACTTTGGTGCTACGTTGTCAAAGTCCACGTCCCCACGCAGTCTGTAGCCAGACTTACGGGTTGCATCCGGAACACGGGTAGTACCAACATCAATTACTACAGCTCCTTCTTTTACCATGTCTGCTGTTACAAGGCCTGGCAGACCAACTGCTGCAACTATAATATCGGCCTGGCGTGTATAATAAGCTAGATCTACTGTATTGCGGTGACAGAGCGTAACAGTGGCGTTACCCGGGTAAGCGGCTTTAGCCATCAGTATACTCATTGGTGATCCTACAATGTTGCTGCGCCCGATAACTACGCAGTGCTTGCCGTTGGTTTCGATCTGGTAACGCTCCAGCAACTGAAGTATACCGGCAGGTGTAGCAGGCAAAAACGAAGACAAACCAGCCACCATACGGCCTACATTCACGGGATGAAACCCATCCACATCTTTCTTCGGATCAACAGCTTCCAGCACTTTCTGGGTATTTATGTGCTTTGGCAAAGGTAGCTGCACTATAAACCCATCCACCTCATCATCCGCGTTCAGTTCCTGAATTTTAGCAAGCAGCTCTTCTTCAGTCACATCATCCTCGTAGCGGATCAATGAAGATTCGAAACCTACTTTTTCACAGGCCAGAACTTTATTGGTAACATACGTAACCGATCCGCCATCATTTCCGACAAGTATAGCCGCCAGGTGTGGCACTTTACCGCCATTGGCTTTTATGTCATTAACTTCATTAGCAATTTCTTGTTGGATAGCTTCGGATGTTTTTTTACCGTCGAGCAGGATCATAGGTTATTTAAATTATAAATGATGAATTACGAATTATGAATGTTGTATTAAATCAGTATAGGCGCTGGTAACAAGATCGTCCTCTTCAATCTGCAGAAGTTCTTTATAATAATTACATTGATGTCGTAGTATGGCCGTACCAAGAGAACCATCCAGATCAATCGCTTCTATTTCAATGAAATGCCCCAGATCTTCCAGGAAATCGATATGAAACTTAACGTTTTCAATAAAGAAGATCTTTCTGAGCTTTTTTACCTGCGCCAGCACCTTCTGGCTTCCGCATATCTGGTTTATAGTTTCTAAGCCGGGGTTCTTCAGGTAAAGTAATACTTCTGTCTGTTTTGCTTCTCCAGTGATCTTCCGGTTGTAGTGTATGAGCACATTCTCGATATTACCCTGTCGGTGCTTTAGTTTACCATAGTCTGTTTCGTAGTAGGTATCCGTCTGCACATCTAAGCCTACATACTCTGCTTCATGTTCCAGAAGTATAGTTTCAACCCTGGCGGGGTCGTAGCAGCGGGCTTTTATAGTTATATCGGCGTACAAAACTGTGGTTTATTGCAGCAGGGTTATTAAGCCACAAGCCCCGGCGCGCAGGGGCACGTCGGGGCTTGTTATACTTTAGTCGAGTTTAAGCACGGCTAAGAAGGCTTCTTGCGGAATTTCCACGTTGCCTACCTGGCGCATGCGTTTCTTACCTTTTTTCTGTTTCTCGAGAAGCTTACGTTTACGCGAAATATCACCGCCGTAGCACTTGGCCAATACGTTCTTGCGCAGGGCTTTTACCGTTTCTCTGGCAATGATCTTCTGGCCAATAGCAGCCTGAATCGCGATCTCGAACATCTGGCGAGGCAGCAACTCGCGCAGCTTTTCGCACAGGCGCTTGCCCCACTCGTAAGCTTTATCGCGGTGAACTATAGCTGAAAGTGCATCCACTTTCTCGCCATTCAGCATCACGTCCAGCTTCACCATGTTTGATGCTCTGAAACCTATCAATTCATAGTCAAGCGAAGCATAACCACGCGAAATAGTCTTCAGTTTATCAAAAAAATCAAATACGATCTCGGCCAGCGGCATTTCGAACGAAAGCTCTACACGGTCACTGGTCAGGTAAGTCTGGTTTTTCAGGATACCGCGCTTCTCCATACAAAGCGTAATGATCGGACCAACATACTCAGCTTTAGAGATGATCTGCGCTTTAATGAAAGGCTCCTCGATGTGGTCGATATAGTTCGGCTCCGGCATCTCAGAAGGCGCATTCACCTTAATCAGATCATTCTTGGTAGTATAGGCATGGAACTGAACCGACGGTACCGTCGTGATTACGGTCATGTCGAACTCACGCTCCAGGCGCTCCTGCACAATTTCCATGTGCAGCATTCCTAAGAAACCGCACCGGAAACCAAAACCAAGTGCCGCAGATGTCTCTGGTTCCCACACAAGCGAAGCATCGTTCAGTTGCAGTTTCTCCATAGAGGCACGCAGTTCCTCGTATTCGCTTGTTTCAACCGGGTAAATACCAGCAAATACCATCGGCTTCACGTCCTCAAAACCCTGAATGCCTTCAGCCGGACGATCAACGTGCGTAATAGTATCACCTACTTTTACTTCTTTGGCATTCTTGATACCTGAGATAAGATAACCCACATTACCGGCAGCCATTTCGTTACGTGGTTCCTGGTTCAGTTTCAGTACACCAATCTCATCGGCTTCGTAAGTTTTGCCCGTGTTAATGAACTTTACCTTCTCCCCTTTTCTCAGAGTACCGTTATAGATTCGGAAGTATACTTCAATACCTCTGTAGGAGTTGAAAACTGAGTCGAAGATAAGTGCCTGAAGAGGTGCCTCAGGGTCCCCTTTTGGAGCAGGAATACGCTCGCAGATGGCGTTTAAGATATCTTCTATACCGATACCAGCTTTACCTGAAGCATGAATAATGTCTTCTCTGTCGCAGCCGATCAGGTCGATGATCTGATCAGAAACTTCTTCCGGCATTGCGTGCGGCAGGTCTATCTTGTTAAGTACAGGTATAATTTCAAGGTCAGAACCAATTGCCAAGTATAAGTTAGAAATGGTCTGCGCCTCTATACCTTGTGATGAATCCACGATCAAAAGTGCACCCTCGCAGGCAGCAATGGAACGGGATACTTCATAAGAAAAGTCTACGTGGCCTGGTGTGTCTATCAGGTTCAGCACGTAATCTTCTCCCTTGTAATGGTAGTTCATCTGGATGGCGTGGCTCTTAATAGTAATGCCACGCTCGCGCTCCAGGTCCATGTTATCGAGCAGCTGGTTTTGCATCTCGCGCTCTGCCACTGTCTGGGTAAACTCCAGCAGGCGGTCGGCCAGGGTACTTTTACCGTGGTCAATGTGGGCGATGATACAGAAATTGCGGATGTTCTTCATAAATATCTATACGAAGAACAAAGTTAAGAAGAATTGGCTTTGTTGCAGCTTATGTAAGCAAGATTTATAGTTTACAAGTATAACTCAGGCCGAAACCGGTGCTTTTCAGACAACTTGATTGGCAATTAGGGACTATATTGACCTGCCTGCTACTAGATCTGCTATAACTATACGAAATAGCTTTTTCGTTAAAGCTTTTACGACGTATACAAATGCTATACTCTATAATTACATGAACACAATTCAAGATAAAAACACTGTTCCGGACCACTCCAGCAGGATGACGAAGGTCGTAGAACGCAATATCAGAGCTTTACTGGAACGCAAAGAACAGGAAGCCCGAGAGCGGAAAACACAGGATAAAGTTGCTGATTCCATTACCCGATTTGCCGGAAGTATGGCCTATGTATACATTCACTTGGTTGTTTATGGTCTGTGGGTGATCTGGAACCTTGGCTGGATTGGCATCAAACCATTTGACCCTACTTTTGTCGTACTTGCCATGATAGCATCGGTAGAAGCTATTTTTCTTTCAACTTTTGTGCTGATTAGCCAGAATCGTATGTCGGCCCAGGCTGATAAACGCGCCGAACTGGACCTGCAGGTAAGCCTGTTGGCGGAACATGAAGTTACGCACCTGATCAAATTGGTAAGAGCTATTGCACATAAAATGGATATAGAGGAAGCGCACGACCCTGAGTTTGATGAACTTACCAGGAATGTAGCCCCTGAAAAAGTGATGGATCGAATGGAAGAGCATCAGGCTAACATTGATAATAAGACAGATAATCCAATATAGTATTAAATGATATGCTAAGCTTACTGAAGCTATAGATTTAAACTATAGGTATACAGGTCATTCGGCTTGCAAAAGATCAATGCTTAAATTTTGCTATATTCGCATCAAATTTGACAAAATCTTGTTAGTAAAATATGCAACTTACTAAAGTAGAACCATATAAGCCTGTCAATCATATTCGTATCGTGACAGCGGCTTCCTTGTTCGACGGCCACGACGCTTCTATTAATATTATGCGTCGTATCATTCAGGCTTCGGGCGCGGAAGTGATACACTTAGGCCATAACCGTTCGGTGCAGGAGATCGTGGACTGCGCCATTCAGGAAGATGCGCAGGCTATTGCGATTACTTCTTACCAGGGTGGTCACCTCGAGTACTTTAAGTACATGTACGACCTTCTCAAAGAACGCGGCTGCGGCCATATTCGCATCTTCGGTGGCGGTGGTGGCGTTATACTTCCATCTGAGATAGAGGAACTGCACGCTTACGGTATCGCCAGAATTTATTCTCCGGATGACGGCCGTGCGATGGGCCTGCAGGGTATGATCAACGACATGCTGCAGAAATGCGACTTCCCGACAGGCAATAACCTGAACGGTGAGGTAAAGCATTTGAGAGAAAAAGACCCTAAGGCAATTGCCAAGCTTATCTCTGCTGCCGAGAACTTCCCGGAAGAAGCAAGAGCTATACTTGACTCAGTTAAAGAGCAGGCGAAAGAAGTTAAAACTCCGGTATTAGGTATAACTGGTACAGGTGGTGCCGGTAAATCATCGTTGGTAGATGAGCTGGTGCGCCGCTTCCTGCTGGACTTCCCGGATAAGAAGATCGCTATCATTTCAGTAGACCCATCGAAGCGTAAAACCGGTGGTGCTTTATTAGGTGACAGGATACGTATGAACTCGATCTCGAACGAGAGAGTTTACATGCGATCGCTGGCAACCCGCCAAAGCAACCTGGCCCTGAGCAAGTATGTGCAGGATGCCGTGGATATTGTGAAGGCAGCTGATTTTGACCTGATCATCCTGGAAACATCTGGTATTGGTCAGTCAGATACCGAGATCATTGAGCACTCAGACATGAGCCTGTATGTGATGACGCCGGAGTACGGTGCCGCCACCCAGCTCGAGAAGATTGATATGCTCGACTTTGCTGATGTGATTGCTCTGAACAAATTCGATAAGCGTGGTGCGCTGGACGCGATACGTGATGTGAAGAAACAGTACAAGCGCAATCATCAGCTGTGGGATGTGAACGACGACGAGATTCCGGTGTTCGGCACCATTGCTTCGCAGTTCAACGACCCGGGCATGAACCGCCTGTACCGTGCGGTGATGGCCAAGATTCAAGAGAAAACGGGTGTAGAGTTCAACTCTAACCTGCACACGTCGCAGGAGATGTCGGAGAAAGTATACATCATTCCTCCTGCCCGTACCCGTTACTTGTCTGAAATCTCTGAGACCATCCGCAACTACGACAAGTGGAGCAAAGACCAGGCGGAAGTTGCCCAGAAACTATACGGCATCAAAAAGTCTATCGAGGCAGTTCAAAGTATAGAAATTGCGGATAAAGACAGATTGGTAAAACAATTGGAAGAAGCTTATGCGGAAGTTTCGCTGAGCCTGGACGGACAGAACAAGAAGATACTCGAGAACTGGAAGGACAAAGTTCAGGCTTATAAAAATGAGTTCTACGTGTTCAAAGTACGCGACAAGGAGCTCAAGATAAAGACGCATACCGAATCGCTTTCTCACTTACAGATACCAAAGGTTGCAACACCACGCTACGAGGCTTGGGGCGACTTGCTGAAGTGGAACCTGCAGGAGAACGTGCCGGGTGAATTCCCATACACAGCGGGTGTGTTCCCGTTCAAGCGCGAAGGCGAAGACCCGACCCGTATGTTTGCCGGTGAAGGTGGTCCGGAGCGTACGAACCGTCGCTTCCATTACGTGAGCTTAGGTATGCCTGCCAAACGTCTTTCTACAGCGTTTGATTCGGTAACACTATACGGCGAAGACCCTGATTTCAGACCGGACATTTATGGCAAAATTGGTAACTCGGGTGTGAGCATTTGCTGCCTGGATGATGCCAAGAAACTATACTCTGGCTTCAACCTGGCCGACCCGATGACCTCGGTTTCGATGACCATCAACGGTCCGGCTGCTATACTTACCGGCTTCTTTATGAACGCGGCCATCGACCAGCAGTGTGAGCTCTACATTAAAGAGAACGGTCTGGAAGAGGAAGTAAACGCGAAGATCGACGCTATCTATAAAGAAAAAGGTGTTGAACGCCCAAGATATCAGGGCGAGCTGCCAAAAGGCAATGACGGTTTAGGTTTAATGCTATTGGGTG
Source organism: uncultured Pontibacter sp. (assembly GCA_966250805.1). Classification (GTDB taxonomy): domain Bacteria; phylum Bacteroidota; class Bacteroidia; order Cytophagales; family Hymenobacteraceae; genus Pontibacter. The sequence continues at coordinate 20,314 of CBINIP010000016.1, forward strand.
TAACTGGCGACCAGGTACTACCAGCTGAAGTATACGAGCCGATCAAGACACGTACGCTTGCAGCAGTGCGTGGTACTGTGCAGGCCGATATCCTGAAAGAAGACCAGGCACAGAATACCTGTATTTTCTCTACTGAGTTCTCGCTTCGTTTGATGGGTGACGTGCAGCAGTACTTCATCAACAAGAACGTACGTAACTTCTATTCGGTGTCTATTTCGGGTTACCACATTGCAGAGGCAGGTGCTAACCCAATCTCGCAGCTTGCCTTCACGCTGGCCAATGGCTTCACGTTTGTAGAGTACTACGTGAGCCGCGGCATGGACATCAACAAGTTTGCTCCTAACCTGAGCTTCTTCTTCTCAAACGGTATAGATCCGGAGTATGCGGTAATCGGTCGTGTGGCGCGCCGTATTTGGGCGAAGGCGATGAAGCACAAGTATAATGCCGATGCCCGTTCACAGATGCTGAAGTACCACATCCAAACTTCTGGCCGTTCGCTGCACGCACAGGAAATTGACTTCAACGATATCCGTACGACGCTGCAGGCGCTGTATGCGATCTACGACAACTGTAACTCGCTGCACACGAATGCTTACGACGAGGCGATTACGACACCAACCGAAGCTTCTGTTCGTCGCGCGATGGCTATTCAGCTGATCATCAACCGTGAGCTGGGACTTGCGAAGAACGAGAACCCACTACAGGGATCATTTATCATCGAAGAGCTGACCGACCTGGTAGAAGAAGCTGTATTAGCAGAGTTCGACCGTATCACAGAACGTGGCGGTGTACTGGGTGCAATGGAAACCATGTACCAGCGCGGTAAGATTCAGGAGGAAAGCTTATACTACGAAACCTTAAAGCATACCGGTGAGTACCCGATCATTGGTGTAAACACTTTCCTTTCTTCGCAGGGCTCTCCTACTGTTATTCCACAGGAAGTTATTCGTGCTACCGAAGAAGAGAAGCAATACCAGATCTCGATGCTACAGTCGTTGCACCAGCGCAATGCGGATAAATCTGCAGAAATGCTGAAACGCATCCAGCAGGTGGCGATCAACAACGGCAACATCTTTGAAGAGATGATGGAGACGGTGAAATACTGCTCACTGGGTCAGATCACCAATGCCCTGTTTGAGGTTGGCGGACAATACCGCAGGAATATGTAAGCTATACTTTCAAAGTATAAACTAACAAAAAAGGAGCCGGTGAAAACTGGCTCCTTTTTTGTTATGAATGGTATATAACAAATACTTAACTATAACTTTAAAATATAATAATATTAAGGAGTAACTTTAGGTAAGACTACACGTTAAGTCACATAGTTCAACTCCTCTATCTCCAAAGCACATGAAACGTATATCAGCTATATCCTCACTGTTCCTACTGGGCACTACTTTTGGCTTTATCATGAAAGAATTGCTAACGCCAAGCAACATCACAATAGATCTATCTGAAGAAGACTATCATTTATACTTGTAATACAAGTTTTAGCATCATACCAAGAACGGGCATTCTGTTTTGATTACAGAGTGCCCGTTCCTGCTTTATAGACGCCGCTAGTTAACCATAGTTTATTTCCCTTTCATCACTGCAGAAAAGCCGTCTCCGCATATTAATAGCCGATCTAAAGGCAGCCGGTAACTCTAAGTTATACTTTCCGTTCAGATGTAAATGTGTAGTTTTGTAGCAAAAGCCAACCGGCTACGCAATTAATCAACTTACAGCACCCTATGCTGGTGCTAAATTTAAAACGAATGGAATTAAAAGACCTGAAAGACAAGATCAGCTACATTATTGGCCGCGACATGGCTTCTAACCTTAAAAAGCAAGGTATTGATATAGAAGCAGAGCCTTTTATGCAAGGTTTAAAAGAAGTAATCGCAGGGCAGCCATCTTCTCTGTCTTCTAGCGATGTACAGCAGGCTATGATGGCACTGCAGCAGGAAATGGGCCAGAAGCAAGGCGCACAGGCAGCAGAGAACAAGAAAGCTGGCGAAGCATTCTTAGCTGAGAACAAAGGAAAAGAAGGCGTTAAAACATTGCCTAGTGGCTTACAGTACCAGGTGTTGCAGGAAGGAACAGGCAAAACACCTTCCAGCACTGATCAGGTTACAACACACTACCACGGTACATTGATCGATGGTACTGTATTCGACTCTTCTTATGAGCGCAATCAGCCTGCTACTTTCCCGGTTAATGGCGTAATTGCCGGCTGGACGGAAGCACTGCAACTGATGAAAGAAGGTTCTAAGTGGCGCCTTTTCATACCTTCTAACCTGGCATATGGTACGCAGGGTGCAGGCGATGTTATAGGACCAAACGCTACTCTTATTTTTGATGTAGAACTGATTTCTGTGAAATAATCAGCACAACATAAAAAGAAAAGCCAGACATAACGTCTGGCTTTTCTTTTTATACTATATCTGTTCCGGAACGGCATCCTGTATACTTTCCAGCCAGCGCAGTCCCTCCTCTTTATACATGTAATGGTTAATGATCATGAAATTATCTTCATACATCAGCTCATCTCCATCAAGCTCATTTACAAGCGTATGAAAGAAATAAACTGGAACAACAATGGCTACAAAAATGTCGCATTCCAGTAACTGAAGTGCCCGTGAGAAGATATTCTTTATTACCCATCGCTGGTCTTCCCGTTTTATAGTTTCACGGTTACGAAGATCTAATACCCACCTGTTTGGCCTGAAGTGCTGCGCCATTTCCAGAATCTGCTGGTAACCTGCCTTAACTTCTTCGGTATCCACTTCGCCCTGCCATTCCACGAAAAGCATATTACTGCCAGCATCGTAAGTTGCATGCACCTTATCAGCGTACGTTAGTTCAGTCGGGGGAAAAGCAAGTGCATTTGCATCTGCATCTGCAACAGCTTTAACCGTTTTAGTTTCAACAACCATGGATTAGAATTTATACTTACAACACCTGTTAGCGTAGCTCTTGGATCTGTACAGGTACAACATGCTTAGTATTATATTCGGAGAGCAAATATGAGCACGAAATAGTTTATAATCAAGGAATATTTGAATATTTTAAATTGTAAAAGGTTCTCGCCTCATCATCAGTGTTACACCAACAATTCTAAAGCGGTAGCTGCTCTGTATTTCTGTTAGTTAAAAGAAATATATAAGGGTATTGCTATTCGAACAAAACTATGTCAGAACCGTTCTAAAAACGAATCTTTATTCATTCAAAAAATACTACGTATGGCACAGAACCACAACGAGGGGAAAAAATTCCTGGATAGTGTACATCAGTACTTTGACCATGCTGCCAGTTACTCCCGCCTCGATCCAGGCATACTGGCTCAGATAAAAGTCTGCAACAGTGTATATAAAGTATCTTTTCCGGTTGAAATAGATGGACGCATTGAGGTGATTGAAGGGATACGTGTACAGCATAGTCACCATAAACTACCCTCTAAAGGTGGCATCAGGTATAGCATGCAGGTTGATGAAGATGAAGTAAAAGCCCTTGCCACTTTAATGACATTTAAATGTGCTGTTGTAGATGTGCCGTTTGGTGGTGCTAAAGGTGGCGTAAAAATCAACCCGAGAACAAGCTCTGTTAAAACACTGGAAAGAGTTACCAGGCGCTACGCTGCCGAACTTATTAAGAAAAACTTAATTGGCCCTGGTATGGATGTGCCTGCCCCGGACTATGGTACCGGCAGCCGTGAAATGGCCTGGATTGCTGACACCTACCTGGCAATGAAGTTTGGTGAAACCAACGGCTTAGGGTGTGTAACTGGCAAACCGGTTGGACAGGGAGGCATTAGAGGTCGTGCTGAGGCTACAGGCCTGGGAGTGTACTATGGCATAAGAGAGGCATTAGGCGATCAGGAGCTTCTGAAAAATACAGGCATAACTGGCAACACCCTTCAAGGCCAACGCATTATTGTGCAGGGGCTTGGTAACGTTGGCTACCATGCAGCCTACTTCTGCCAGCAGGACGGTGGCCTGATTATAGGTATAGCGGAGCGCGAAGGCGGTATTTATGATCCTAACGGGCTTGATGTACAGGATGTATTCAAACACCGCAACGAGACAGGCTCGATCCTGAACTATAAGAATGCTAAAAACTTTGAGAACTCTAGCCTGCTGCTAGAGGAAGAGTGCGATATACTTATACCTGCCGCGCTTGAAAACCAGATCACACAGGCTAACGCAGCCAATATCAAAGCTAAAATTATTGCAGAAGGTGCTAACGGCCCGGTTACCGGAGATGCCGAGAAAATTTTGCTCTCCAACGGAATCGTCATTCTGCCAGACCTGTACCTGAATGCCGGCGGTGTTACGGTTTCTTACTTCGAGTGGCTTAAGAATTTATCAAATGTGCGCTTTGGCCGCATGGGTAAACGCGCCGAAGAAGCAAGTTACAAACGTATAGTCAATGCCATAGAATCGGCCTCGGGTAAGAGCCTTACAGCACAGGAAAGAGCAATGTTAACGCAAGGTGCAGATGAAATTAAAATGGTAAGATCTGGCCTGGAAGACACTATGATTAATGCTTACCATGAGATAAGGGAAGTAATGAAACAGAAAGGTATACCTGATATGCGTACAGCTGCTTTTCTGTCTGCCATAGAAAAAATAGGCGTAAGTTATGAGGCCCTGGGTATTTTCCCTTGATGCTTGTTTGCTTATACTTTAGTTCTGGCAAAGGCCGATAGGTTGCAGTATAGCAGCTTGTTGGCCTTTACTTATATCCTTCAGCCACGTCAGGCCTTCCTGCTGGTCTGTAAAATAATTGAAATGAATAAAGTTGTTGCTAGAAGTGTAAGGCGTAGCGTGATAGTTGCTGATCAGCGCTTTAAAATGCTCTTCTGAAAAAACTACTGCCGCATAGATGTCATCCCTGACGACTTTGTATACCTGAGAGTAATATTCTGAATTCAACCAAGATTCCTGCTCTATGTCAAAACCACCGCTTTGTGTAAGGTCGGTGCAGTAGAGCTTAATGTACGGGTGGCTTTTGATGTATTCCAATCCTGCCAGATAGGCTGCTGTAAAGGCGTGTGTACCTGGCTTTTTTAACCATGCAATAAGTATAGCATCTGTTTCAGTGCAATGTGTAATTGTAACATATGATGTTTGATACACTACCATATATCTGTGGTCAGCTAAATATTCAATGTTATAAATATATTGATTCTGAAATAATTTGTCAAGTTAAAACCTGTCCTCTATCTCTGGGTATTAGAAATCTGCCTTATTTGCACTCACACATATAACTATACTAATTTAAAAAAATATTATTCGGGCAACATCTGCAGTTCTTACTAAAATATATAACTTAACGTATAAACATTAACTTAACCTGCCCAACCTTAAACTATGAACAATAAGAATTACCTGCTGCTGCCCGCTCTTATATTAGGTATCAGTTTAGTGTTGTCTACCATAATCTTGGCCGGCTTCTGGAGCAGGCGCGCAAAAGCAAATCAAACTATAACTGTTACCGGCTCTGCCAAAAGGATCATTAACTCTGACATAGGCATAATGCGTGGCAATTTACAGGCTACCGGAGCCACCGCCGAAGAAGCTTACAAGCTTTTGCAAGCCCAGCGCCCAACGCTTTTCGCTTACCTGAAGCAGCAGGGTTTTGATGAGAAAAGTATAAACCAGAACACCATAAACCTTAACCCTATCTACGAGCACACCAGCCAGGGCTTCCAGACAAACAGGATACTGGAGTATAATGCAAACCAGCAGATTGAGGTAAAGTCAAATGATGTTGCCAAGATCAAGCGCATTTCGCTGGACATTACTTCGCTGGTTAATCAGGGGGTTAACTTCGCAGTTTTCCCTCCGGAGTATTATTACTCTAAACTGGCAGATATTAAAATAGAAATTCAGGCTGATGCGGCAAAAGATGCCTTGAATAGGGCGCAGAAGATAGCCAGCGCCACCGGCAGCAGCCTCGGCCCTATTTCCAATGCAAGAATGGGCGTGCTGCAGATAACGCCCGTAAATTCCAATATAGTGTCTGACTATGGGGTGAACGATGTTTCTTCTATTGAAAAAGAGATAACGGCCGTAGTAAATGCTTCTTTTAAGCTAGAATAAAAAAAGGGAGCTCTGATAACCAGAGCTCCCTTTTCAACTTTATACTTTGCTATACTTAGGCATTAGAAATCTTAAGCCATTTCTTGTAGATCTTCTGCTGTAATTCTGTTGGGTTCTCTACCTGCTCAAAACGATAACGCACATTCGTATCCTGCACAAGCGGTATTTCAAGCGTTATAAGTTTGCCGTCGCGGCTAACCAATACCTGTACTTTCTCGCCAACAGGGCGTCCGGCAATCATGTTTTTCACATCACCCTCAGCACGATAGCCATCTACGGCAATAATTTCATCGTTCACGTTAAGGCCGCCGTTCCAGGCACTTGTTCCCCTTGCCACACCTGTAATAACAACTCGTCCGCCTGACTGTGATGTGGTAGCACCCCAGCTAGCTTCTTTAGAACCTTCGTTTACATTTACCAGTCTCAGACCTGCAGCTTCGAAATAACTGTTGTAATCGGGTGTTTTAGTGCCGTTAATGTAGTCGCGGAAGAAGGCATCCATCTTCTTGCCAGCAGTAAGCTCAACAGCCTCCCGGAATTCTTTTTCAGTATAGCCGCGGTCCAGTTTTTTATAATACTTATTATACATGTAACGCATCGCATCGTCCAGCGATTTCTCGCCTTTTGTGCTCTTCATGATCTCCATGTTCAGCAACTGGCCCATTACACCACCTTTAGTATAGTAAGACACTTCAGCGTTGTTTGAGTTTTCGTTGCGGCGGTAGTACTTGATCCAGGCATCGAAGCTGCTTTCGCTTACAGTCTGCACTTTGTTACCTGGTGTGTTTTCTACTGAGCTTATACTTCCGGCCACTACATCCAGGTAGCGCTGCGGCGTCATCATACCTGCACGGCGTGTGATCAGGTCGTCGTAATAGCTGGTGATACCTTCCGATACCCAAAGCATGGTAGTATAGTTCTCCTCATCATAATTAAATGGCCCCAGTGGGTAAGGACGCAGACGTTTCACGTTCCAGAGGTGGAAATACTCGTGTGCTACTAAGCTAAGAAAACCAGTATAGCCGCTTTCGGTGCCATAGCTCCAACGGGTAGTTTGCAGGGTAGTTGAGTTAAGGTGCTCCAGACCGCCGCCGCCACGCTGCAGATTATGCACGATAAATACATAACGATCTACAGGAAGCTCACCCATAACGGTTATGGCCTCTTCCGTGATCTTTTTCATATCGGCAGTAAGGCGCTCCGGATCATAGTTTCCTTCGCCATACATTGCAATCTCATGAGGAACACCCTTGGCAGTAAACTGTAGCACCTCGTGGTTACCAATTTCCAGCGGAGAGTCTGCCAAGATATCGTAGTTAGGAAAAGTGTAAGTAAAGTTGCCAGTGCTCTTAAGGCCTGTAGATACTTTGCTCCAGCCATTGTACGGCTTTACAACAAGTGTTCCGTCTTCCTTCTGGTAACCATCAGGATACATGAACATGCTCGTTCCGTTTACATAACCATGAGAAGCATCCAGGAAGCTGGTTCTTACAGACATTTCAAAGGCATATACTTTATACTTCACCCGTACCAGGTCGGCTTTGTTGCTGTACACGCGCCATGTGTTTTTGCTGGTCTTTTCAGCACGAACAGCCTTACCGGATTTGTCGGTGGCTTCAAAGCCCTCTACGTTCTTAGAAAACTCGCGCACCAGGTATGAGCCCGGAGCCCAAACCGGCATTTTAAAATCGATGTACTTTTTACGGGCTCCCTGCACCTCCATTTCTACTTCAAAGTAGTGGGTGTGTGGTTCCGGCATAGAGAGTGTATACTTTATCTCGGCTGCCAATACAGCGGCTGCATTGCAGAAGTATAGGAAAAAGAATAAGAGGAATGTGTGTTTAAGGTGCTTTCGTTTAAGCATTGTGCGTTTAGATTTGGTTAAAGCTTTGGCATTTTACAACAATTAGCCTGCTTTTCAAAATCCCATGCACAAGCAAGGTTATAAACTGAAGGATATGATAAGTTATACTCAATGAGGAACAGCATGGCTTCTGAGCCATTGCTTAGCGGCCTCCAGGTCATTGAAGGTGTTGAATATAATGAAAGAATTGTAGCTCTGAAGGCCGTAATTACCAGCTTCGCTCAGCATTTTCTGGTAGCAACTGTCATCTACAACTATGGCTACATAGTTGTCCGTACCCAGCGACATCATGATCTGCGGAAAAAGCTGCACCTGTACCCATGTTTCCTCTTCATCGTTCAGCTGACCTATCTCCCTAAAATCAAGCAACCACTGTTTTACCTGGTGTTCTCTTGCGAAACGTAACGCCTGCAGGTGCCCCTCCCTGAACTCATTAGAGTTTATTTCACCATGACATTGCAGAAAAAGCCTGTCCTGCGTCTCGTCATAAGAAATATTCAAAGAATCTGATTTAAACACCTGCATCTTATTCTCACTTAATTATCTACAAAATTATGAAATTTTTATATTTATTTTAACTTTTATAACACATAATTATTGCTTTTTCTGAAATAATGGTAAGTGGCACTTAAATGCTGACGAAGGTTTATCAGAAGAAAGTAAACTATTTCTGGTTAAAAGCCTGTTAAAGAATGTAAGCTAGCTAACAGACGTGTATTAAAAACTACTCCTACACCCAGAAAACCAACAGCTTATATACTTTCTGGCACGATATTGTCAGAACGGTACAGGAACTATACAACTATGAGCTATGAAAAAGATAATCTTATTTGTGTCGTCGCCGTTGCTTTTTGTGGGGTCTATGCTGTTGCTGGAGCCGGATGATGCAGCAACTGCACCAACAGCAACTATACCTGATGCCAGTTCTTATACTGCAGTGAGTTATAATTATGGCAAAGAGGCTGAACCTGCTGCAGGTGCCAAAAGCGACATTATAGTTGATTATGCGCTAAGTCTTATAGGTAGCCCTTACCAATATGCAGGCATAACGCCTGATGGCTTTGACTGTTCCGGATTTATTACGCACGTTTTTGATAAACATAATATAGACGTGCCACATGGCTCGTCGTTACAGGCACTGGAAGGCCAGCATGTAGTTCGTAGTAATGCCCGCCCCGGAGACCTTGTAATATTTACCGGCACCAATGAAAGCGTGCGCGAACCCGGCCATGTAGGTATAGTTATTTCCTCTCCCGGCGATACCATTTCGTTTGTTCACTCCTCGTCTAATGGTGGGGTTAAGATAAGCAAAGTAGAAGGCACCGGCTACGAAGAGCGCTTCCTGCAGATCAGGAGGATTCTGTAAGTATAAGCTTTAGCCTGTTCACACTTTGGCACCTTGCCCGTACATAGTTAGAGTTGTGAATTACAAACAATTGTACAGGCTATGGCACACCCCTACATCATAAACTCCATTAACGGCTTAGTACTGATAATTGCCGGACTGATTGGCTATTTCTCCGAAATTGAGCAACCTGTTACCGGTATGCTAGCTCCTGCTTTTGGTCTTTTGCTGTTAGCATGTTCTTACCACCTGCACAGGCACAACCGGTTTGTTTTCAACACAGTTACTGCCCTTACCCTGCTTTACGGTATAGCTCTTTCCACCCGCCTTAGTTTCACTGACGGAAATTTCAGTACCACAGATATTTTGCTGATTATAATGAGCTTAAGCTGCTTTGTAGCCGTTGCTTTTTACATAGGTACTTTTGTGCAGGAACGCAGGCTGAACAATAAAACCATCTATAAAGACGATCTGTAAAGCCTTAAAAAGAAAATGCCTGATGTAACCCTAAGGCCACATCAGGCATCAATAAATCCTTCTTAATCTTAACAAGCGGCACCCTGTTGTTCAGACGCACCATCAATAAAGACCAAAGGTAATACTAACTGCGAAAGCAGTAGTGTTTACTGCTTACTAAGCCAGATCACCGTTAGAGTGAATACTATTACCTGGGCTTACTAAGACGACTGATGGATTAGACATAGCACCTCCTTTCTCTTTGATCCGACATACACTCTGAAACTGCACTGTATGTTGTGCCAGCTTTTTCTATCAGAGCCGTAGCACTCGCTACTGTTCTATAAAGTTAAAATAACGAGTATAAGTTCACAATAGTTGGTACTTTATTTTATCTTTTTCTAAGGCATTGAGGCGTCTTTCAGAATTACCCTATTGCTGTTAAGCACACTCATTAAAGCACAGCAAGCATAACTTATTAATTCACAGACATATGAATTGTACTGATCACTGAAACCTGCTAAACATAGGCTATCTGCACTATGTGAACAGATAGATAATTTTTTTTTCGGCTACAACACTGGATGCAATAAAACCAGCCTCTGCTATCAACTAATATATTATTTGCACCTGCCTTATATGAAATGTTAGCATTTATACTTATATTTCGTTACGTATCTTATCACACAACTATCCTATCATGAAAAAGAGTCTTTTTACCCTTTTAGTGCTGATGCTGTTCTCCACTTGTGCGTGGGCGCAAAAGCTGTCGCCGTTGGGCGTTTGGACAAACGAAGAAGGCAAGGCGAGATTTGAAATTTACCAATGCGGCAGTAATAAGCTTTGCGGTAAAATTATTTCGCTGAAAGAACCGCTGCGTAACGGCAAACCAAAAATGGACGACAATAACCCTGACAAGAAACTTCAGAGTCGCCCGTTGATCGGTCTGGAATTTTTAAAAGGCTTTGAGTATGATGGCGATAACAAATGGGAAAATGGCACTATCTATGACCCAGAAAGCGGTAAAACTTACTCCTGCTACATGAAAATGCACAGCAAAGACAAGATGGAGGTAAAAGGCTATATCGGTATTTCTTTGATAGGAAGATCGCAGAACTGGACGAGAGTAAAGCAAACTGAAGCCAGCAGATAAATAGTACCAACTGGTGGTAAAAGAAACAGAGGTTAGCAATATCGCTAACCTCTGCCTTTTCTAACCCTTTACAAGTATATAAACTCTAAATCACGTGTAAAGGTTATGGTGTTATTCCAAGTATAACTTTACTAAATATCAGAATATCAACTAGAAAACTTGTAATATTTTGTAAGTGTTACCTCTAAACTCAAAAGTATCGCCTGTTGTCTTGCCGGCCATGGCCTTATATAGCGGCGACATTCCTGAAATTGCATAAAAAGATTCCCCTTCTATTTTTATCTCTCCCAAGCTTACGCCAATAAAATAATTCTGAAGTTCGGTCATCACCACAGCCCCCATTGATATCTCGTTGTTCATTTTGGTGGCGTTAATGCGGCGTAGTACCCCCATGGTGGTCATCAGTTCATCTAACTGGCGGGCATACATGTCGCGCTGTATCTGGCAGGCCTCTCTAAACGATTCAAATTTATCTTCGATAGCCCCCTGGTGCTCGTTGGCACTCTCCTGTGCTTCGTCCATAGCTGCTTTTGCGGCATTCATTTGCGTTGTCAGCAGCTTGGAGCATTCCTGCAACAGTTTTCGCTTTAATTCTAATTCTTGTGTCAGCATGTTGGTTAGAGGTTAAAACCCAAGACTTATACATTGAGTGCAGTACCCGGCATTACGGAGCTAAGCCCGGTACAACAGATCAGCCTATTTAAACTTAATATAGTTAATTTTATTTTATACTTACTGCGCGGAAGGTGCGCCAACATTAAAAAACACTTACGCTATAAACCATTTTGCAGCCTGTGTGTTTTAGATGTAAATATTTAAATGCCGTTTAACGAATTTCTGAACCGATTGTTGGGTTTAAGCAGAACATCTGCATCTTGCAACCACCTCGAGCGCACTCAAAAGTATAAAACTGACTTTGAGCTGTGGTTGCAGGCACAGGTATATCTTAACTGGACAGGGCCTTTCTTCAAGTCTTACCATTATTTAAAAGCTTCGCTACCAAGTCAGTACCGTGTTCATATTTTAAAAGAAGAAGGCCACCAGGGCATTATTTTTTATTATGATCGTGCCATAGGCCCGGATAATTTTTCGTTCTTCTTCGACCTTTTAAAACAACGCGTTCAGCAACAGAGTTATACGTTGCACAGCGCCAATAAGCACAAAATCCGGCACGAACGTTATACAGAAATTTCGGAACGCTACCTGCTTACCCCACCAGCCTCCGATCTGCCTGGTACAGACTTATGCAACCAACTGTATGGCAACGTGCAGCTGGATTATATAAAAATTAACAAACGCCCGGGTTACATCCGCTTCGCTGCCAATCCTTACTCCGATCCATACTTCAGCAAACCATTACCATTTGATGAATTGCTGGAGAAAGTGCTGCGACCAAACGAGAGAAAGCTAAACAACAAAGCTGAAAAGTAACACGTAAGCCATTTATGTAATTGTGTTTAATTAATTTTAAATATGGTTATAATCAAAAGCTTTACCACTAGCTTTAGCGCGTATGCGGCTACGTCTACTCTTTATCTTCGTCCTGCTGGTTACAAGTATAAAAGCACGCGCCACACACATTGTAGGCGGCGAGTTTGAGTTGCAACACCTGAGAGGGAACACCTACAGGCTTATCATGAATTTATACTTCGACAACGTGAACGGCGATCCGCTTGCGCAGGACGATTTTGCAGCTATTCGTATATTCGAGAAAGGCACCAACCGCCTTATGCTGGAGCAGCTACTGCCCTATGCTTCAGAAACAATGGTAAACTATACCAACATAGAGTGTACTACAGGGGAATTAAGCACCAAGAAGATCGTGTATGCAGGCAACATTGTACTTGAGCAAAACCGCTATACCCACGAGCAAGGCTACTACATTGCCTGGGAACGCTGCTGCCGCAACCGCACCATTAACAATATTGTCAGGCCTGAAGATGCAGCTCAGGCTTTTTACATGGAGTTTCCGGCAGTAGTAAAGAACGGCACTTTTTTCAAGAACTCTTCTCCCCGGTTGTTCCCACCGCTTAGCGACTATGCCTGCGTAAACGAGCTGTTTTATTACGACTTTGCCGGCACAGATGACGACGGCGATTCGCTTGTTTATGACATGGTTACACCCTTCAACGGCCATGCTTCTATTGCGCTTGATAACCGTGCTCCTCTGCCCTTGCCTGCTCCTTACGCTGAAATTATGTGGCAGCCAGGCTTTAGCCGCGATAACCAGATAACGGGCTCGCCTTCTATCCGGATTGATGCACAGACTGGTCAACTTATAATGAGGCCGGCCAACAAAGGGTTGTATGTCTTCGGGGTGCGCTGCCAGGAGTTCAGGAACGGCAAAAAGATGGGCGAAGTACGCCGTGATTTTCAGGTTCTGGTAAAAGAGTGCCCCACAAACCAGAGCCCTATTGTGCTTGCCAAAGCGCAGGGCGGCACAGCCTTTTACAAAGCTAATGAGGTACTACAGTTAAAAGCGGGGGCAGAAAAGTGCATCGATATATTTTTTACAGATTCTGATAAAAATGAGCCTCTTGTACTTGCGGCAAGGCCGGTAAACTTCTCAAACAGTAACTATACGTTAAGCGGCACTACATCCGGTTCAGTTAACACAGGCACTGCCTCCGATTCTCTTAAAGCTACGATCTGTTTTGAGGAATGCTTTGATACCGGAGGGAAAGTATACCAACTCGACCTGATCGTGCGCGATGATGGCTGCAGTCTGCCCCGCCAGGACACGCTGCGCGTGAGCTTTGTGATAGAACCGGTTCCCGATGCCCCACCCCTGCTTTCACTCTCTACCCCAGATCGTATTTTCACGGTTACAGAAGGAACTATACTTACTTTTGAAGTAACCGGCAACGACCCGGACCGGCAGGAAGTGAGCCTGGAGTTACTGAACGGCAGCACCGCTTCTGGCTATACTTTTGAAAACAAGAATGGCATTGGCCCTGTCACATCTACCTTCAGCTGGCCTATTGATTGTGAGGCGATGAAAAAGGAATCGCACCTGCTTGAATTTGCCGTTACCTCTATGGTTTGCGGGGAGGCTATTACCAAAACAGAAACTGTTGAAGTACGGCCTGTTCATAACAACCATCCTCCCAACATCAGCACAGATAAAACAGCACTAACTTTTGAACTGGCGCTGAATGAGCCATTTGAAGCTAAAATCTTCGGCGACGACATTGACCTGAACAAACTAACACTGCAAAGCGCCGGCGATGGCTTTAACCTGCAGGAATTAGGTATGACCTTTAACAGCAACGGCGGCGACGGTAAAGCCGAAGGTTTGTTTAGTTGGGTTGCTAATTGCGCTGCCGTAGAAAAAGGGGTGATAAAAGTATACTTTATACTTACCGAAGATGCCTGCGCTCCGCCCAATGCCCCATCCTTAACGATGGAGTTCAAGGTAAAAGCTCCGGAAATAAGCAGTTATATACCTCCCAACATTTTCACACCAAACGGCGACGGCCTGAACGACTATTTTGAAATACCGCAGCTACCAAGCGATTTCTGCACCGCATCCTTTAAAAACATCAGGATTTACAACAGGTGGGGCAAAGAAGTATATATGAGCAATAAAAACGACTTTAAGTGGGATGGTAAAAATGTAAATGCAGGGGTTTATTACTATGTGATAGACTATGGTGCCAGCAAGTATAAAGGAAGTGTAACGCTGGTGAACTAAGCCATAAACAGGAATACAAGGTAAATGACTATCCACAGGAAATCCATAAAATGCCAGTAGCTGGTTACCATAGAAAGCTGTAGCCGGCGATAAGGATCGCGGATGAAGATAAGGCTGCGTACACCGTCGGCTGCCACATGGGCTGTTTTAAAGAAGAGAAAAGCCAGAAAAATAATGCCTCCCGCCAGGTGCAGGATATGCAGCGCCGATATCAGGTAAAGGTATGTACCAGATGCCTTTCCGGTAAAGCTTACACCAGAGGCCGAGATCTCGTTCCAGCCTAACAGCTGCGCCCCAATAAAAAGTATCCCCAATATAAGCGTAAAGCCAAGATAACGGGTCATCTTGTTGAGTTTATCTTTTTTATAGATACCGGGTACTTTGCTTATTGTGTAGCTGCTGAGCAGTAACAGAATGGTGCTGATACTAAAGAACTTTGGGAATTTAAATCCTTCGTAATCAAAGCCTCCTGTACGGGCAAAAGCAACCACAAGTATAAAGAACAAAACCCCGATCCCGATCATACTCAGGTACAGCAGCATCCGGATAGGGTGCATCTTCTCGATATTGCTGAATGCCGAGCCCTGTCTGGAGTGTACTCTGTTCTTTTTGTCTGGATCCATTTTAAGCTATTATCTGGCATTACCACCAGCAGTTGGCACTGCCACTTAGATTGAATAATATATTCTTTTACTTTAACTATATACCTGTACAGCTCTTGTATAGTTGTAAAAAACAGCGAATAAATTATGGGGCTGCTACAGGTTTATACGTATGTTTTTGAAGTATAAAAAACTGCAGGTAAAACAGCCGAAACTCCTGCTATCAGGTTGCGGTAGCTTACGTAAAACAATTGTACTATTTAGAAGAACCTTATACTTCGATCTTATGCCAAAACTACTACTCCTGCTTGCCCTGTTACTGCTGCTAAACACACAGGCACACGCTCAGTCCAGACCTGTTTATACGGGTGGCAACAACATATTTATAACAATAGAAGGCAAAGACAACAGCTACGAGTACAGGTCAGAGGAGATGCTGGTAAGGTATAATGAAAACACCAACAGAATTGAATGTGTACTGCCAATAGACAACTTTGTACCTGCCAATAACGCCACACCTACATCCATGCTGCACGACCTGTTTTATACAGCCAAATTCCCCGAACTGCAGATAGAAATTGACGCCCCGATAGAGAAAATAAACGCAGGCAACTTATACGCCCAGGCACAGGACAAACTGATCCGAATTTTTGTGCATGGCAAGCTGAAGGAGATGAACAACCAGGTATTTTTTACTCCCGATGAGCGTTCGCTTATGTTCAGCACCAACTTCGATCTCACCTTCGATAACATGAACATTGCGGTGCCGGCCAAGTACATTCCCATGCTCACAGGCCGTATTCTGGTAACTATCAGCAATGCCCGTTGGATTGATGCCCGCCTGAGATGAAGTATAAACCAACACTTTCGATCTATCGAATACGTTTTACGCAGAAAATAAACACCTATACCTATACTTAAACCATCTATTCATATAAACCTGATTCACAAGGAAGTGTTATTAAATAACAAGTATAAACTTATACTTCATGTGGTATGTGGCAGAGGAAATATCAACTTTATAGCTATACCTTACTGAAATTATACTTCCGGCGTGCTCAATATTGATTTCTGACTATAAAAGAGAAGGAAGCTACAGCCGGATTAATGTGAAATGAAGTATAGCTGTCAGCTTACTCGCTTTTCAATTTACATAATATTACTCAATAACACTTAAACCCTTTTATTAACTGATAATCAACTTTTAGTATACTTTACTACAAAGTATAACTTTTATATTTTCAGGCTTTAAAACCATACTTTGGCATAGTAGTCAGAACATAGCATCAAGTATAAATTACCTACCTGATTCAGGGAGGTTTAAGCTGTTATCACCTCTACAGCAACAGCCCTTTATCCACTCCTGCAACTATAGCCTATACTTTCCCTTACGCGTTATTTTAGCTATATTTGATTTGATCTAACCCAACCCCTACGCACATGAAAAACATCAGAATGCTGTTGCTGTTTGCGGCAACCATGGCTGCCTGTAACCAGGCTAAACAACCTGTTGCAGATGCTCCTGAAACCACCACCAGCGAGTCGGCTACTACAACTGATAAAACCTACGGAGCGGCTTTCGAAGAAGTGAATGTGATCCCTGCTTCAGAGCTGCAAGCCATGGCTTCGGGCAAAGATTCGGTACAGGCTACTGTATCGGCTGAGGTTGTAGAAAGTTGCCAGTCTAAAGGTTGCTGGATGGACGTAAAGCTCGACGACAACAGCACCATGAAAGTTACTTTCCGTGACTATGGTTTCTTTCTTCCAATCGAGGATATGAAAGGCAAAAATGTGGTTTTTACGGGAACAGCTAAACGTGAAGTAGTGTCGGTTGAGACCCAGCGCCACTACGCCGAAGATGCCGGAAAATCATCAGCCGAAATAAATGCAATTACTCAGCCAAAAGAACAACTGCTATTTGTGGCCGATGGCGTTATAGTTAAGTAACAGAATTGCTATACTTACAGTAAAGGCTGCTTTCAGGGGCAGCCTTTTATTTTTTATCAGTCAGAGAACAAAGGCTATACTTGCACAAGCACAGCTAAAGTATAAACTATACTTTGCGCGCGTGGCTTGTTTTAATATTTTTACAGAAGTATAACACACAACATGATGGCACCAGAGAAAGACCCGGCAACCGAAATACAGGAACTCACCCAGCGTTTAAATTACCTTAACTACCAGTACTACCAGAACAGTGTTTCAGAAGTATCAGACTATGAATTTGATATGATGCTGGAGCGCCTGCATGCCCTGGAAGAAAAATTCCCGGAGTTTCGCCATCCGAACTCTCCTACCCAGCGCGTGGGCGGTACCGTTACCAAATCCTTTAAAACAGTTTTCCACAAATACCCGATGCTGTCGCTGAGCAACACGTACTCTGAGGAAGACCTGCGTGAGTTTGACAAACGTGTGCGCAAAGCCGTAGGCGATGATGTAGAATATGTGTGTGAGCAGAAATTTGATGGTGTGGCCATCAGCCTGACGTATGAGAACGGTGAGTTTGTGCAGGGTGCTACCCGTGGCGACGGAACACGCGGCGACGATATTACCTCCAATGTAAGAACAATACGCGATGTGCCTTTGCAGTTGCATGGCCAGGATTACCCGAATCAGTTTGAAGTACGCGGCGAAGTTTTTATGCCTTTGCAGGTGTTCGACCAACTGAACCTCGAGCGTGAAGAAGCCGGAGAACAGCTACTGGCCAACCCACGCAATGCCGCATCCGGCACCCTGAAACAGCAGGATTCTTCGGTAGTGGCCAGCCGCAAGCTGGGTTGCTTTTCTTATGGTTTCCAGTGCTCGCCAAACCCGTTTGATACACACTCCGAAAGCTTACAGGCCATCCAGAAATGGGGCTTTAAAGTATCGGACACCTGGCGTAAGTGCGAATCTATTGAAGGGGTGCTGGCTTACATAAACGAGTGGGAAAAGCGCCGCTTCGAGCTGCCAATTGCTACCGATGGTGTGGTGGTGAAAGTAAACAGCTATGCCTTACAGGAAGAATTAGGCTATACAGCCAAAAGCCCGCGCTGGGCCATCGCTTATAAATATCCAGCCATGAGCGCTGCCACCCAGTTGCTGGGCATACAGTACCAGGTGGGCCGTACCGGTGCCGTTACGCCTGTTGCCTTGCTACAGCCGGTATTGCTGGCCGGAACGGTGGTAAAACGTGCTTCTGTACACAATGCCAACGAAATTCAGCGCCTGGACCTGCGCCTGGGCGACATTGTTTTTGTAGAAAAAGGCGGTGAGATCATTCCTAAAATTACCGGTGTAGACTTTGCAAAACGCCCTGCCGACAGCCAGCCTATAGTTTACCCAACCGAATGCCCTGCCTGCCATACCCCTTTAGTGCGTGTTGAGGGAGAAGCAAACTTTTACTGCCCTAATGAGAAAAGCTGCGCGCCACAGATACTGGCTAAACTGGAGCATTTCATTAGCCGCAAAGCCATGAACATTGATGAGCTGGGCCCTAAAACGCTTGAGCAGCTTTACAATGCCGGTTTTGTGCGCAATGTCGCTGATATTTACGACCTGCAGTTTGAACAATTGGTGAACCTGGAGCGCATGGGCGAAAAATCGGCCAACAACATCCTCCGAAGCATTGAGAAATCAAAGGAAACACCTTTTGAGCGTGTGCTGTTTGCCTTAGGTATTCGTTTTGTAGGCAGCACCGTGGCGAAGAAGCTTGCCGAGACTTTCCCGGATATGGCTGCTTTACAAGGTGCCACGTTCGAAGAACTTATTGCCGTTAATGAGATCGGAGAACGCATTGCCAACTCTGTAAAAGAGTACTTTGTAAATCCGGAGCATATAGTTTTACTGGAACGCCTGCAGGCTTCGGGGCTGAAGTTTAAATCGGAGAACATGCAGCCGGAAATGCAGAGCGATAAACTGGCCGGCCAGACGTTTGTCATCTCCGGTGTATTCCAAAGTATAAGCCGCGACGAGTTGCAGCAACTTATCATCAGCCATGGTGGCAAAGTGGTAAGCTCTATTTCAGCTAAACTCAACTACCTGGTGGCCGGCGAAAAAATGGGTCCTTCTAAACTGGAGAAAGCTACCAAACTTAATGTTCCCATACTTTCAGAAGATCAGTTCCTGGAGATGATCTCCTAGAAAATAAGAGAGCCAGCTGTAAAACAGCTGGCTCTTTTTCCTTAAATAAACAACAAACAATTCAGATAATATAGAGCAAAACTTTAAGACTGCAGTAGCCCGATATAAGGTCGGAGGCTACAGCGTGTGTTTTGTTTCACAGTTTGGAAAGGCATTTCGTGTTTTGCCTCACAAATGGAATAAATTTTCACCACTCCTGAAAACCAATTATACCAACCGCTTTAAAATCTAGACCAATTCCGGATTGCAGGCCGAAGTATAGTTTATCCTTTAAAATGGTGTATTTATAGCTACATTTCAGTACTTTGTATAGAGTTAGCAACTGCACCACATTAAAATGCTATACTTTGTTTATCTTTAAGTGTAAATGTGGCCAGGCTATACTTTGCCCTTGCTGCTTTTATACTTTACCCAAAGCCGGATTTGTGAGCACTACTACCCTTCCTTTACACGAGGTTCCTATGAAAAAGAGATATCAAGTTGCCCTTCATGTGGTAGGCTGGCTGATATTCGGAGCCTGGATATTTTATTACCTGCAGTCGAACAGAGCGCTGTCGGTAGCCAAAGTATTCGATGTTTCTATCGGCCTAGGGGTTCAGCTGCTTATCTTTTACTTTAACTGGTATGTGCTGATACCAAAGTTCCTGGCCAAAAACCGCATTATTGGTTACATAGCTGCTGTTCTGGCTACACTTCTGGCTATAGCACTTATACGCTCGCCGCTTGATTTTTACGTTTTCAGGCAGTTTAACCCTGAAATGAAAACCTTGTACAGCTATGAGCGCCTGCTGCAATATGTATTAGGGGGCCTGGTTACGGTTTTCATCAGTTCGGCACTTAAAGTAACAGGTAACTATATCCGGAACGAGCGACGCAACAAAGAGCTTGAGAACCAGAAGCTGATGGCTGAACTGGCATACTTAAAATCGCAGGTAAACCCGCATTTCCTCTTTAACACGCTCAACAATATTTACTCGCTGGCCTACAAGCAGTCGCCGGAAACGCCGGATGCTATCATGAAGCTTTCGTTGCTGATGCGTTACATGTTGTATGAAAGCAACGATACATTGGTAAGCCTGCAAAAAGAAGTAGACCATCTGCAGAATTTTATAGATCTGCAGAAACTGCGCCTGCGCGAACAAACAGGTATAAAATTCGATGTTCAGGGCGAGCTCGACGGAAAGCAGATTGCACCGATGATGCTGATGACGCTGGTAGAAAACGCTTTTAAGCATGGGCTGGTAAGCAAAAACGAAAAAGGCATCAGCATTAACCTGTCAGTTGGTGCCGATTATCTGCTCTTTAGTACGATAAACAATACCAGTACCCATAAAAAAAGAGAGTATGGCGGCATAGGCTTGCAAAACCTGCGCAGGAGACTTAACTTGCTGTACGCCAATAAGCATGAGCTTACTCTGGAGGAGAGAGAGAACACTTTCTACGCTACGCTAAAACTATACTATTAACCGCTGAAACTATGACCATTCGCTGCCTCGCCGTTGATGATGAACCTCTGGCCCTGGATATTATTGAAAGTTACATTAGTAAACTGCCTTTTCTGCAGCTTGTAAAAACCTGCTCAAGCGCTACCGAGGCCATGCAGGTACTGCAGGATGAAAAGATCGACCTGATGTTCCTGGATATTGAAATGCCTGAGCTTACGGGTATTCAGTTTCTGAACATCCTCAAAAACCAGCCGCTCATTATCTTTACCACTGCTTACCCGGATTATGCACTGGAAGGCTTTAACCACGATGCAGTGGATTACCTCCTGAAACCGATTCCTTTTGATAGATTTCTGAAGGCCGTTACAAAGGCACAGGAACGTTTGCAGCGAAACCCTAAACCAACAGAAGTCCCGGCAACACCCCTTGCGGCACCCGCAGCCGAGCACGATTTTATGTTCGTTAAGGCCGATTACAAAACCATCAGGGTTGATTTCAGGGATATACTCTGGATTGAAGGCCTGAAAGATTACATCATCATCCAGACGAAAGACCAGAAGATCATCACGCTGCTTTCGATGAACAAGATGATGGAAAAGCTGCCGGAAACCAAGTTCCTGAGGGTGCACCGCTCGTTTATAGTTGCACTGCAGAAGATAGACAGCATTGAGAAAAGCCGTATACGCATCGGGAACAAGGAAATCCCTATTGGCGAAGTATACAAAGACCATTTTCTGAAGTGGGTGGAGGAAAACAACATACAGTAACAGCGGCGCGCGGATACAAAGATTAACAGCGGCTATACTTGCAGAAAACAATTCATAGTTCGTACTTCGTGGTAGATTATTCCTGAGATGATACAAGATACTTTAAAAGGCACCGGTGTAGCCCTGGTTACACCTTTTACAAAAGAGCTTGCCGTGGATTACGATGCACTACGCAGGCTGCTGGACTTCACGATTGAAGGCGGCGTTAATTACCTGGTAGTGAATGGCACTACAGCTGAGTCTGTAACCACTACCACTGCTGAGAAGGCTGAAATACTGAGCTTTATCAAGAAGCATGTAAACGGCCGTGTTCCATTGGTTTACGGCATTGGTGGCAACAACACACAGCATGTCATCGAGACAATAGCTTCTACCGACCTGAATGGCATAACAGCTATACTTTCGGTAAGCCCATACTATAACAAACCATCGCAGCAGGGAATTTACCAGCACTACGTGCAAGTGGCTGATGCGTCTCCTGTTCCGGTTATACTTTACAATGTACCTGGCCGCACAGGCAGCAACGTAACCTCCGACACTACCCTTAAGCTGGCGTTACACAACAACATCATAGGTATAAAAGAGGCATCTGGCAACCTGGAGCAGTGCATGCACATTGCCAAGCACAAACCTGCCGACTTCCTGCTGATCAGCGGCGACGACCTTTTAACGCTGCCAATGATCACATTCGGAGCTGTTGGTGTGATTTCAGTTCTGGCAAACGCTTTCCCGGAAAAATTCAGCCGTATGATACAGCTGGCCCTGGAGCATAACTTTGCAGCTGCCTCCGATCTGTTGTTCGATTTTGTGGACATCAACCCACTGATGTACGAAGAGAGCAACCCGGTAGGTGTTAAAGCTGTTCTGGAGCGCTTTGGCGTAAGCACTGCAGCTGTGAGGTTACCATTGGTAGAGGCTTCTTCAGGTTTGAAAGACAAGCTATACAGACTGCTTTAGTCATTTAAACAGCATATTTAGCAAAACCGGAGGCAGGAAAACTGTCTCCGGTTTTTGTTTTTATACCTGCCATTATCCCTCAAGTAACTGTGCCACAAATAATTTAGCCTGAATTGTTGCTTTCAATTCTTTTACGCTTTTCCTTTGCCGCTCCAAAAATTGGGTTGAAGGAAATTTGATGAGAACAACAGGAATCTTGCTTTTGGTGCTGAGCCTTATGGTGTTGGCATTTTTACCGGAAGCCAAGGCTGGCGCCTCGCATACTTCCCTTATACCCATACAAGCAGGTTATACTTTAAACTTTGATACCCAGGCTATACTTGCCACTTCTGCAGAGCAGGTGCTCCTGTCAGAAGGTGTGCTTACAGTAGAGGAACAGGCCTTTTTTATACTTCAGCCTAAGCATACTTTTATTCAGCACTTCCAGCTTGTTACTGTATCAAAGGCGGCAGGCCATTATTCAGGCCCAAAAGGATTTTCTGCAGCTAGCTTCCGGGATTATCAACCCAAAGGGCCTTAAGACATACTTACTTCAAACCTCTTTCTCTTTTTTAGAAAAAGGCTGCAGCAGCTTTCCAATTATGGGATTGCTCTCTCCTGTTTAGCAGCGTCACTTATCATCTACCTGAAGAAAGCTTATAGTTAATGGAGCTGTTCCAATACCTGATAGATTTCATTCTGCACATTGATGTTCACCTGGTTGAACTGCTGCAGGAATACAAGACCTGGATTTACCTGTTTCTTTTCCTGATCGTGTTTTGCGAAACAGGCCTGATTGTTACACCTTTTTTGCCCGGTGACTCGCTGTTGTTTGCACTAGGTGCTCTGGCAGCTGTGCCATCATCAAACCTTAACCTGTTCTTCTTGATCCTGTTAATGTGTGCAGCTGCCATTCTGGGCGATAGCTTTAATTACTTTACCGGGTATAAGCTTGGGGATAAAGTGTATTTGCGAAACTATTGGTTCCTGAGCCGAAAGCACCTTGATAAAACACAGCAGTTCTACGAGCGCTATGGTGGTCGAACCATTATATATGCACGGTTTATACCTATTGTGCGAACGTTTGCCCCATTTGTGGCTGGCGTTGGCAAAATGCACTACCGCAGGTTCATATACTTTAACATTGCAGGCGCATTGGCATGGGTTCTGTTCTTCACCCTGATCGGCTATACTTTTGGCAATATGCCGGCTGTTAAAAAGAACTTTTCTTTTCTGGTTCTGGCCATTATTGGCTTGTCGTTGGTGCCGCCTGTATGGGGCATCTTAAAACAGAAGTTCGCTTCTAAAAATTAGATAACTGAAGTATAGCCAAACTAAACTTTACCACCGGTAAGTACTGTTATGGCGCAAGTAAAATAAATTTACAACACCTGAATGAGTATTAAACAAAACGCCAGTGCAGTTTCTACTGCCGGCTTGCTGATCTCGCTTGGCATTATTTATGGCGACATCGGCACCTCGCCCCTTTACGTAATGAAAGCCATTATTGGAGGGGCAGTTATTAATGAAACACTGGTTTATGGCGGCATATCCTGCGTTGTCTGGACACTGACGCTGCAAACTACCATAAAGTATGTTATACTTACCCTGCAGGCTGATAACAATGGTGAGGGTGGTATTTTCTCGCTTTATACTTTGATACGCCGCCGTGCAAAGTGGCTTGTAGTTCCTGCCATGCTGGGGGGCTGCGCTTTGCTGGCAGACGGTATTATTACACCACCCATATCGGTTTCTTCGGCAATTGAGGGTTTGCGTATTCTGAATCCATCCATCCCTACAGTTCCTATCGTGATAGCTATACTTACACTGCTGTTCATGATGCAAAACTTTGGAACAGAGATAGTAGGCAAGGCTTTCGGACCAATCATGTTGCTTTGGTTTACCATGCTGGGTGGCTTAGGTTTGCTGTCGTTGGTACATCATCCTGAAATTCTGGCTGCTGTGAACCCGCGTTATGCTTACGAAATGCTGGTAAACTACCCTGGCGGCTTCTGGCTATTAGGTGCTGTATTCCTGTGTACCACGGGTGCCGAGGCGCTGTACTCGGATCTGGGCCACTGCGGTAAAGCAAATATCCGCTTCAGCTGGACATTTGTAAAAACCTGTTTGCTGCTCAACTACTTTGGGCAGGGTGCGTGGCTCATGTCGCATGCCGGCAGCAGACTAACGCAAAATCCTTTCTATGCCATTATGCCGAGCTGGTTCCTGCTTTTTGGTATTGGCATTGCCACTATTGCTGCCATTATTGCCAGCCAGGCTTTAATCAGCGGTTCCTTTACACTTATCAGCGAAGCTATCCGGCTTAACCTATGGCCACGGGTAAAACTGGTATACCCTACCAACCTGAAAGGCCAGCTGTATGTGCCAAGTATAAACAAGATGCTTTGGTTAGGCTGTGTGGGTGTGGTGCTATATTTCCGTGAGTCTGAGCACATGGAGGCTGCTTATGGTTTATCTATCACGGTGGCCATGCTCTCAACCTCAATCCTGCTTAGCTATTACCTGTATGTAAAGTATAAATGGCGCCTGCTGGTGGTGCTTTTCCTGGGGGTATACCTCAGTATAGAGGCATCGTTCCTGGTAGCTAACCTGAGCAAGTTCCCGCATGGTGGCTGGGTATCGTTACTGATAGGTTTCAGTTTGATTGCCGTAATGTATACCTGGATAAAGGCTTTCTACATCAAGCGCGACTTAACAGAATATGTGCGCCTGCGCGATTACATACCTGCTCTTAAAGAACTCAGCGCCGACGAAACCATACCAAAGTATACCACGCACCTGGTGTTCATGACGAGCGCACCAAAGCATAAGGAAATTGAATCGAAGGTTATCTATTCTATATTCCAGAAACGCCCGAAACGCGCCGATATCTACTGGTTTGTGCACGTTGATACTACCGATGAACCTTATACTATGGAGTACAAAGTGCGCAAGCTGGATGAAGAGGCTGTAATCCGAATCGACTTTAAACTTGGTTTCAGGGTAGAGCAGCGCATTAACCTGTTCTTCAGAAAAGTGGTAGAAGAGCTTGTTTCTAACGGCGAAGTAGATATTACCAGCCGTTACACCTCGCTTAACAGGCAGAACCTTATCGGCGACTTCCGTTTCGTTGTACTCGAAAAATTTCTGTCTTACGAGAACGACCTTCCGTTTAAGGAGCGCCTGATTATGGAGCTATACTTCTACATTAAGCAATATACCAGCTCCGAAAGCAAATGGTTTGGCCTGGATACCAGCTCCGTTAAAGTTGAAAAGGTGCCTCTGGTAATTGCGCCTGTACAGGCGCCGCAATTAAAACGGATTCCGGTTTAACAGATTTAAAGAAACTAAATCTGTAGCCTGAGTAGAAAATGCAGCAGGATTTTTAGCTATGAAATTACTGCTGCATTTTATATTTACGTATACCGGCAAAGTTTACAAAACTATCTTTTTAAAGCTTTTTTAGCGGTTTTTCATAAGTTTTTCCGCATCTATTACTATCTTGCTATATCTTTTGTATACTATATCTGATGGATTTAGCAAGAGAGCTTAATGCAGAAGACGGAATAGCAGCATTTTAAGCGATCCTTAAAATAGAAACAAGTAGCTGGTTAACAGCACCTTTACATGAACAAACTACTACAAAGTTTACGCCGCCGCAAGAGCGCGACTGCGCTCCTCAATGATTACAAAGACGATGCACACATACAGGGCACCAACCTTGTACGCACCCTCCGACTACGCGACTTAATCTCTTTTGGTATTGCCGCAATCATAGGTGCCGGTATTTTCAGTACAATTGGTAACGCCAGTGCTGCCGGAGGCCCGGGTGTATCCATGCTGTTTATATTTACTGCTATCGCCTGCGGTTTCTCTGCTCTTTGCTATGCCCAATTTGCCTCTACCATTCCGGTAGCCGGAAGTGCCTATACTTATGCTTATGCCTCTTTCGGCGAGCTTATTGCCTGGATAATTGGCTGGGATTTGCTCATGGAGTACGCTATAGGTAACATTGCCGTAGCTATTTCATGGTCTGATTACTTTACTGCTTTAATGAGCGGGCTTGGCATGAACATACCAGAGTACCTGACCATGGACTTCCTGAGTGCCTCCAGAGGGTATGCTGAAGTAACAGCACAGCTGGCACAGGGTACTGCACTTTCCTCGCTTCCATCAAACCTGCAGCAAGCATACCTGGCCTGGCAAAATGCCCCGGCTATCGGTAGTATCAGGCTGGTAGCGGACATCCCTGCACTTGCCATTACGGTTCTTATCACATACCTGGTTTATGTAGGTATAAAAGAATCTAAGCGTACAGCTAACCTGCTGGTGGTTCTGAAAATGGTGGTTATATTTATTGTGATTGCAGTAGGTGCTTTCTACGTGAATCCTGATAACTGGAGCCCTTTTGCACCAAACGGTATTTCCGGTATTCTGAAAGGTGTTTCGGCGGTATTCTTTGCCTACATTGGTTTTGATGCCATCTCTACAACAGCAGAGGAATGCGAGAACCCACAGCGCGACCTGCCGCGTGCTATGATCTGGTCGTTGGTGATCTGTACTACGCTTTATGTAATTCTGGCTCTTGTACTTACAGGTATGGTTCCTTACTCTGAACTTGCTGTAGGCGACCCGTTAGCTTATGTTTTCTCAAGAGTTAACCTGGATGTAATTGCTGGTATTGTGGCTGTTAGTGCGATCGTGGCTATGGCCAGCGTACTTCTGGTGTTCCAGTACGGACAGCCACGCATCTGGATGAGTATGAGCCGCGATGGTCTGTTACCAAAAATATTCTCCGACATTCACCCGAAACATAAAACACCTTGGTTCGCAACTATAGTTACAGGTTTTGTGGTAGCGGTTCCGGCTCTTTTCATGAACCTTACCGAAGTAACTGACCTGACAAGTATAGGTACACTGTTTGCCTTTGTGTTGGTATGTGGTGGTATACTTATTCAGCAGGAAAAGCATGAGGTACCTGTTGGAAAAGGCTTCCGTGTACCTTACATTAATGCAAAATATGTGCTGCCGCTGCTGGTGCTGATCTGCCTAGTTTTGCTGTATATTTACAACCAGGAAGGTATAGCCAAATTCTTCAGCATGACAGATGGTGAGGAATCTGGTTGGGAAGTGTTCCAGCACAAACTGCCGCTGATAGGTTTTATACTTGTTACAATAGCAATGCTGTACCTGAGCTTTACTCGTAGCCTGTCACTTATTCCGGTGCTGGGCCTGCTTACTAACTTATACCTGATGACAGAGCTGGGAATCACGAACTGGAGCCGCTTCCTGGCATGGTTGGTTCTTGGGTTGATTATTTACTTCTTCTACGGCTACCGCCACAGTAAATTGCACCCAACCTTCGCATCTGTTCCGGATAAAAAATAGCATTTGTAAATGAAAAAGGCGGAAAGCATAGCAATGGTCGTAGCCATGAGTTTGTGGCTGATCTTGCTATGCTTTCCGCCTTTTACTAATAATACTAACCAACGCCCGGCAACAACTACGGTAACCTCTGCCTCTGCTGCAACTGCCGGTACCGACAAATTTGTTTCTCCTGCCTCTTTCGAAGAAGCTACCGCCTGGGTAGAAAAGACAGAGGAACAGGAAGCCTCCTTATTACCTGATTGGTGTCTGCCAGTTCTGGTGCTCTTTTATGCTGCCTTACTTACTATCGGTAAGCCACTACGCATAACTTTTCATTCCCCTTCATCAGCAATCTGCTGCTCCCGGATTCTTCCGAACGCCCCTTAGTTTTACTTAAGCTTTCTTGCAAATAAGTGTAATTAATTATTACATTTATTCATTTATAGGCATACTATAGCCTGTACATTTTTTATGTGCAGGCTACTAAACATTACTCATTCTAACACCAAACACCTTCACTAAACTAAACTTTTATGTCAAAAAACATTTTTGCGACAAAATCTGTCTCAAAGCTCATAAGGGAATCTGAGAGCGGCGAACACACCCTTAAACGAACTCTCTCGGCCACTAACCTGACCATGCTGGGCATCGGGGCCATTATTGGTGCCGGTATTTTCGTACTTACAGGTACGGCTGCTGCCAACGCGGCAGGTCCGGCTATCGTGTTTTCGTTTATTATTGCTGGCCTGGGCTGTTTATTTGCAGGTCTTTGCTACGCCGAGTTCGCCTCTATGATACCGGTGGCTGGTAGTGCTTATACTTACGGCTACGCTACGTTGGGAGAGTTCATTGCCTGGATTATTGGCTGGGACCTTATCCTGGAGTACCTTTTCAGTGCGGCTACAGTAGCAGTTGGCTGGAGCGGTAACTTTGTAAGCCTTATCAAATCGTTAGGTATACACATACCTGATGTTGTGGCAAGTGCACCTCTGGCTTATGATGGCACCTCTATCACCACAACTGGTACATTTATTAACTTACCGGCTGTAGTGCTTATACTTATACTTACCGGCCTGCTGGTAGTGGGTATACAGGAATCTGCAAAGCTTAACAACCTGATTGTAGTTGTTAAGATATCTATCGTATTGCTGGTAATTCTTTTCGGCTTCCAGTACGTAAATGCTGAAAACTGGACTCCATTCATCCCTGAAAAAGAAATCCTTCCGAATGGTAGCACACGCTTCGGTTGGAGTGGTATTGTGCAGGGTGCTGCTATTGTTTTCTTCTCTTATATCGGTTTTGATGCCGTTAGTACTGCTGCCCAGGAAGCTAAAAACCCACAGCGCGACATGCCTATAGGTATGTTGGTTTCTCTTGGTATCTGTACTTTACTTTACGTGTTGATGTCGCTTGTACTTACTGGCCTTACTTCTTACGAGAACCTGAACGTGCCGGATCCTGTACTGGTGGCGCTTACTGCTGCAGGCCCTGCCCTTAAGTGGTTATACTTCTTTACAGGTATTGGTGCAGTGGCAGGTCTGGCATCGGTGGTGCTGGTAATGCTTATGGGCCAGCCACGTATTTTCTTTGCGATGTCTCGTGATGGTTTGTTACCAGGTTTCTTTGGTAAAGTGCACCCACGCTATGGCACTCCGCACGTTGCTACCATTATTACGGGTGTTGTTGCAGCTGTTATTGCAGGTATTTTCCCTATTGGTTTGCTGGGTGAGCTGGTAAGTATTGGTACATTGCTGGCTTTCATAATCGTGTGTGGTGGTATCATCATGCTGCGCCGTACCAGTCCTGAGCTTAACCGTCCGTTCAAGACCCCTTTCGTTCCGCTTATCCCTATTTTAGGTATCCTGATCTGCGGTTACATGATGGTTAACCTTGGCTTTGATACCTGGATGCGACTTATCATCTGGATGGTAATTGGTATTGCAATCTACTTCCTTTATGGCCGCAAGAACAGCAAGCTACTAAACCAGCCTGTTTCAGAAGATGCGCCTGCTCCTACTATAAAAGCATAATTTATACTTTAAGTATAAGTGAAAAGCCACTGCTTTGTGCAGTGGCTTTTTTTATTTAAAGCGACGGTACTAGATCAATGGTTACCAATTATAGCAGTACAAAACTATATAGCTATAAATGCGTTTAACGGCTATAATTAGCTGTATAAAGTATGAAAAAGCACAATCAGGAGCTTGATATTGATGAGGACCTGGTATTAGAGCGCCGCACCTGGGCCTTTGAGCGTACCGGCTGGTTATTTATGCTATTGTTTGTACTGGCAGCATTGCTTGGCTTTACCGGGCGCGGTGGCATTGCAACTATAAACGATCAGACAGCAGGCAGTAAGGCCGCAGGCATCGAAGTGAAGTATGAGCGGTTTCTGCGGCGCGAAGCTCCGGCCAATTTGCAGGTAAGGCTTTATGGCCAGGAGAACCAGGTGCGCTTTAGCAAAGAGTTTTACGAGAAAGTACGGGTAGAGCAAGTAGTACCGGAGCCTGAGCTAGTGCACGTAACTGATGAAAGCATAATTTATACTTTTGAAAAAGAGGCAGAACAAGCCCTACTGGCATTTTACCTGAAACCCCAGAAATCTGGCAGCCTGCATATAACTATAGCTAACAGTAATACCCAGCTAAACCTGTCTCAGTTTGTGTATCCCTAAGCCTTAAACACATGGATTCTGTTATACGTGGTGTAGTTATATACTTCTTCCTGATGCTCATTTTCAGGGTGAGTGGCAAGAGAACTCTGAACGAAGCCACTGTTTTCGATTTTGTTCTGCTGCTTATTATCTCAGAAACTACACAACAGGCTTTGCTGGCCGATGATTTCTCCATCACAAACGGCTTTTTGCTGATCACTACCCTGCTTGTTCTGGATATTGGCATGTCGCTGTTAAAGCAGCGCTATACAGGTATAGACAAGGCGCTTGATGGTGTTCCGCTGATAGTTATTGATAACGGCAAAATGCT
The DNA here is from genome assembly GCA_966250805.1 of uncultured Pontibacter sp. GTDB lineage: Bacteria > Bacteroidota > Bacteroidia > Cytophagales > Hymenobacteraceae > Pontibacter. The sequence continues at coordinate 51,135 of CBINIP010000016.1, forward strand.
GAAGGACCGCATGAAAAAATCCCGGATTGATGAAAGTGATATAATGGAAGCGGCAAGGGAACTACAGGGCCTTAAGAACATGGAGCAGATAAAGTATGCAATTCTGGAGAAAGACGGTAAAATCACTATCGTGCCCAGAGAAGAGTGAAACCTGCGCCTGCTAAGCCAATGTTTTTTAGCAAAGCTGCAAAACTGCGCTGCGTATAGCACCGGAAATGCCGGCACAAAAAAAGCCGCAACTGGAGTTGCGGCCTTTCTCAGATGGAAATTTAATACTAATGTATAGGCACTTATACGTAAGCACCCTGATAAGTATACAATTTTAATTTTTACCAGTTGCCGGTTCTGTCGGCTGGGCCATAATGGTCATCGCCAAAATCACGGAACTCATCCTGGTTGCCATACGATGCATCATGGCGGTAGCCAAAGTTGCCGCGGCTATCAAAGTTACGGTATTGATCGCCTTCTTCCGGGTTATCATAGTTAGGGTTGTACCCCTGAGTATAACGGTAATGTGCCCGCTGGTGCCCGTATGGTCCTTCGTTTAAAGGGTACAGGTGCACACGGTCAGCATCGTTTTCGGCACCATGTGGCAAACCATAATCTTCTTGGCGAGGTATGCCATAGATGTTGCTGGTCTCATACATGGTGTTGTAATAATCCTCTCTTCTACCGCCACGGCTGTCTTCCCTTTCGTGGTAATTTGGCTCCATTCGGTACCCGCGCTGCATACGGTCACCATCTTCTATGTATCCGCGCTCGCCTTCATACTCGCCTCGGTGGCGGTTGTGCATGGCTTCCTGCTCGTGGCGCCACTGGCGCCTGCCATAGCTGCCTTCGTCGTTCTGTTCTCTGTTATCTCTATAATTTCTCATTGTTTATCATCAGTTTAAGGCTGCAGCACCCGGAGTTACCAGGTGCTGCAGCAATCACATGTGTTATTTATACTTGATAAATGGCTAAGGCCTTAGCGGTTGCCCCGGTCATCGCTGTAGCGGTCGCGGCGCTGGTCGCTTCTGCCCTGCCATCTTTCCAGGTTACTATAGCTTGTATCTTCTCCGTAATGTGGCCGTCCCTCATCACTGTAGTTTCTGCTGTTAAAACCACCACGATAGTCATTATCATATCTTCGGTTAGGTTGCTCGTAACGGCGGTACGATTCATAATCTCCGCGTGAAGAATGCCCCATATAGTTGTCGTCGCGGCTACGGCTTACATCATGCCCGAAGCGCTCGTCAGGCATGCCATAACGTTCTGACGGGCGTGGGTTGTGACGCATGTTCTCATAGTCCCGGTTACTGTAATCTACGCGGCTATCGTAGTGGCGGCCCGAATTATAGCGGTTGCCAACATGCGTTACGCCTAACGGATTGTTCTGGCTCTGACGGCCACTGCGGCTGTAATCTTCGCCTGCATACTGTGCTCCACCCGGCTGAAAACGTCCTTCCGGATACATGTGACCTTGCTCGGCATTTGTATTGAAAGTGCGCTGATCGCCATAGTCTTTGTCATAGGCAGCGCCATATCCCAGGTTAAAATTCGAATCTACAGTATAATTTCCACGGCGGGAGTTTTGTCCGTGTTCCTGATCATGTAGCCAGCGTGGCTCCCTCTCGTCCCGGCTGTCGCGGTAATTATCATTCTCGTGTCTCATAGCTTATTACTTATAGTTTGTACCTTTTTTACGGCTGGTAAGCACCTTTGGGTTAGGTTGCTTTATAATACCAGTACAATTAAGCAGCTAAACCTCAGCAGCATTCGCCCGTTTAAAAGAAACAACTAAAGATGATTTGAGCTATGGAAGGAAACGATTGGTATAGCAGAACAGGATACACCGACTACCGCAACCATTACCGCGGAGACGATCAGCCATTAGACCCTAGTGTATTCAGGGGAGCTTACAGGCTGGATACAGATAGTAACCACCACAACCAGACAACATACAGTGGTTTCGACAGGAGCAGACGCCCGGACGAACAGCAAGGTGGCGATTATATATACAACCGAACAGGTGGCATGCGTCATGAGGATGTAAGCAGAAGCGAGCTCGACAGAGTGCATAGTAACTTAGATCAAAACTATGATCAGGACAACCGCTTCAGGAGAGACCGCGATGAGCAGTACAGACCACACAGCGGAGGCTACGGCACCCGATTTGGCGATGAGGAAAGACAGGGTTACAGAAGTGAACGCGACTGGAACCGTGACCGCTACAACGACAGGTATAACGACTGGGGACGTGAGCGATATGGTAACACTGCAGGATCGTTAAGCTTTGGCTACGACGGCGATTATTACAGCCAGCAAGAGCGTTCACGTCATTTCGATCCGCTTTCTGGCCGCATGCAAAATCGCCCGCACCGTTATGGTCCGCCAGATGAGTTTGGCATGAACCCAGACTACGACAGATATTAATTTTTATCGCAACGCCTGATGATGGCCGCGCATTTATTACTTAAATACATATTACCATGAAATCGAACGAAAGAGATAAAGATAAACTGAAGAACGAGAACGTTAACAAGACTATAAACGAGGGTAATAAAGTACCCAACATCCATCCCGTTGAAGGAGAAGATGTATCACAGGACAAGATCATGAGAGGCGAAGTTGGCGGTGCACCATCGCAGAAAAGCGGTAGCCGCGGCAGTGCCGATGTGCAGGATGGTGGCCAGGATATGGGCAGCAGCGCCGGAAGCCACTAAGCAATTTATACTTCATGAAAAAGCCAGGCAATATTACCTGGCTTTTTCTTTTGGTAGCTGTAGGTATAGCTATAAAACAAGAAAAACGGCTAATGCCGTTTTTCTTGTTTTTAGTTTATATTAGAAATTAATGTGAGCCTGTAGTTGAGCCACCGGTTGTGCTTCCTCCAGTAGTTGTACCAGATGTAGAACCGCCTGTAGTTGTACCGGTTGTAGTTGTTCCACTGGTTGTACCAGTTGTTGTTCCTGAGGTAGTACCTGAAGTTGTACCCATAGTAGTAGTACCAGAAGTAGTACCGCTTGTTGTACCTCTGGTAGTTGTACCAGAAGTGGTACCGGATGTTGTACCTCTTGTAGTAGTTCCGGTAGTACCACCAGTTGTTGTGCCTGAAGTAGTGCCCATGGTAGTACCTGCAGTTGTTCCGCTTGTAGTACCAGTTGTAGTTCCGGCTGTTGTGCCGCCACCGGTTGTTGTACCAGCGGTATCAGTTCCCATGGTTGCAGTGTCTGTGCCCATTCCTTCGTTACCCATTGCTCCGGAGGTATCTGTTGTAGTACCAGTTGTTTCTTCCGTACCTGTACCTGTACCGGTTTCAGCCTCACCTCCTCCTTTGTCGCCACCGCACGAAGCAAGTCCTAACGAGAAGCAGATAGAAGCAATCGCCAGTATTGAAGTTTTGTTCTTTTTCATAGCTGTTATAATTTTGTTTATACCAATACTTTTACGACGATTACATTTAAAAGGCGCGTAACATGGTATGTAATAAATACTTAATTTAAGCAAACGGCTACGTACAAACCACAAAAGGCACTTTTTAAAGTGGTGAATTGACCTTTCCGGAGGTTGCCAGAATGCTTGCAGGCAACTCTTTAATTGGATTATTTTAAAAGCATCTTGTATAACAAATTGCAGTACCTGCAACTTGCTGAAAAAGATTACTTCCTCGGCTGCTTATCTTATAGTAGTATTAACAACCTGAGTATGCCATCCTATCTTTAAAACAGTTGATGCACACTTTATACTTTAGCATCTCTGGCAATGGCTATACTGTTTTGCTTAAGCACAGGAACGTCCGCTGCTTTATTATCAGCACTTTACGGGATCTATTGCGAAATGAATATTGATGTGCGCTGGTATTTGCACCAGGACAAGCCTAGTATCAGGATATGGGATATGGTGTGTGGCTAGAAGAATATGCGGGTATATTTACCCAAGAGGAGTATTTAAGCTGGAAAATGAATCTACGGCAAATCGTTATGCTGCAATAAGGCTCATTAACCGCAACTACCTGAAATTAATAAGCTGATCTATAGTTAAACAGGCAGCATGCGCCTATACCATTACAGCAGGTAATTATACTTCTAGAAAGCGAAATGAGGGAAGAGCAGATTACTGCAACTCTTCCTGCTCCAGGTATTCCCACATGGCATCTTCGCTGGCACCAGTTTTGGCAGCGTAGATCAGCATGGTAGTGTATACACCAATCAGGAGGAAGCTAAGCGGAATAGAAAAGACAAAAGATACTATAAGCGTTTTCACCGGATCTGGCTTAGACTTCATCTTGGTAGATGCATACCAGAAGAAAAGAATGTTAAAAATACCAGAAAGCGCGATGAAGTTGATAATATCTAGCATTGGCTAAAAGTTAAGGTTAAACCGTTATAACCAAGAAGCATGCCACAGCTTGTTTCAGCCCCCACATTATCTCTTTCTTTGATTATACCAGCCACAATAAAACAGTTTAGTTTTTAAATACTTAAACCTTTTCTAAAACAGGATAGTGCAATTTAAGCGCAGCACTATTAAAACACAAGCTTCTGTTCTAAAAAATTTACAAAGCTGCTTCTCGCTATATTCAAAGGTGTTTTTACTTATAAGCAGCTTTTAGATTAATTATTTTTCAGCCCAATTAGTTCAGCATGCATACTTTTTATGCTTTATACTTCTTCCCGAGCAGTTAATATAAACACAAACCTGTGTATAAATTATAATTGCATTTTACGGCACAACATAGATACAATACTGTATTACAATACTTTATAAAAAAAGCAGGCACCTATTTTTTAGATAGATGCCTGCTCCAATTATTATAAAATATTTTTATTCCTGATGTGTGCTTAGCTATACTTCCTTCTGGCATGGTCTGTATCAGATACTGCGACAAAAGACACAAGTAATATGAGCAACTGTTTACTAATAAAGGCAAATTTTTCCATAGTAATACGAATTCTTTAGGGCGGCTATAGTTGACGGAGCGCCTCCCTTCTATCTCTTTCTCTGGCTCCGTCAATAGGTATAACGGCAATCTGTCTATTACGTTTGGAAATTTCACCAAATAATCTATTCATTCAACTTGCGAGCATGATGCGCTAAATACAATAATCTTTAAATCAATATCTTACAAACAACCACATATTTAATGAAACAACATCAGACAAGTATAAATATTAATATAACAAGCTAACACTATAGCCAAAAACGACAGGGCCTGCCAAAGCTATTGCTCCGGCAGGCCCTGTTGCTATTAAAAACTATACTTACAGGCTCATCGTCAGGATCTGCTCTACATCGCTTACCTGGATATCAGCGTGCTCGCCCAGGTTCTTCACGCCACGTTTTTCAAGACGGTCCACTATTTCTTGAATAGTCTGCTTGTCTACATCGTAATCTTTCAGCCTGGTACGGATGTCCAGCGACTCGAAGAAGTTTACAGTGGCCTGCACGGTAGCCTCTATTCGCTCGTCTTCGCTGCCCTGGTTTACACCCCAAACGCGCTCGCCAAACTGCAGCAGCTTTTCACGCTTATTTTCGCGTTTGTAGCGCATCAGCGATGGCAGCACTATGGCCAGCGTACGGGCATGGTCTATGCCGTGCAGGGCGGTAAGCTCGTGCCCGATCATATGCGTGGCCCAGTCGGTCGGCACCCCTACCCTGATCACACCGTTCAGGGCCATGGTGGCGCACCACATAAAGTTGGCCATCGCATCATAATCCTGTGGGTTAGCCAGCACTTTCGGACCTTCCTCTTTCAGGGTAATAAGTATAGATTCGGCCATACGATCCTGCAACGGCGCATTTATAGGGTAAGTCAGGTATTGCTCCAACACGTGTGTGAAGGCATCTACTATACCATTGCTCAGCTGGCGCGGCGGTAAGGTATAGCAGGTTTCCGGGTCAAGTACTGAGAATTTAGGGAAAGTGAACGGGCTACCGAAGCTCAGCTTTTCTCTAGTCTCTTCGCGCGTGATAACAGAGCCGGAGTTCATTTCGGAGCCTGTTGCTGGCAGCGTAAGTACTACACCAAAAGGCAGCGCATGCTTTACCGGCGTTTTCTTGGAAAGTATGTCCCAGTGCTCTTCGCCTTCGAACGGAATAGCCGCCGCGATAAGTTTAGTAGCATCTATCACGGAGCCACCTCCTACTGCAAGTATAAAATCAATGTTTTCGGCCTTTGCCAGTTCTACGGCTTTCATACAGGTTTCGTAGCGTGGGTTTGGCTCTATACCACTGAACTCAACCACCTTATGGTTCTTCAGAGCATCCATCACCTGCTCGTAAACGCCGTTCTTCTTAATGCTGCCGCCACCGTACGTCATCAGGACGCGGGCGTTAGCAGGTATTTCGTCGGCAACGGCTTTTATTTCGCCTTTACCAAAAATGATCTTAACCGGGTTATAAAATTTGAAATTGTTCATGTACTTAATTTATGCTAATGTATGGTTGTGCTGATCCTTACCTCAAGTTAAAGCAGGAGTTTTGCAAAAGTTACGCTTAAAGTATAAGCTATACTTCAGGAACGGTTTCCGCCGCTGTAGTCAGCCACTTTTACGAGCTGTTTGCCTATGTTTTCGCCCTTAAACAAACCCAGGAACGCGTGCGGCAACTGGTCGAAGCCTTCTACAATGCTCTCTTCGTACTGCAATTTACCTTCTTTTAGCCAACCTGCCAGCCCCGATGCAGCTTCTCCAAACCTTTCGGCATAGTCGCCTACTATAAAGCCTTTCATCAGCGACTTGGTTTTGAGCAATATAGGCTCTACACGCGGACCCATAGGAGGCTTTGTAGCGTTATAAAAAGATATCTGGCCGCAAATGGCAATGCGTGCAAAGTTGTTGAGCAAACTATAAACTGCGTCTGATATCTCGCCGCCTACGTTGTCGAAGTATACATCCACACCATTGGTGCACGCAGCGGCCAGGGCTTCCTGTATGTTGCCGGTAGTTTTATAGTTGATGGCCTCGTCAAAGCCCAAGTCCTGTTTCAGGTAATTGATCTTTTCGTCGGAGCCGGCAATGCCTACCACATGGCAGCCTTTTATTTTTGCGATCTGCCCTACCACCGTACCCACTGCTCCTGCCGCTCCGGATACCACCACCGTCTCACCAGGCTTTGGGTCACCGATAAAAAGCAAACCGCAATAGGCCGTGAGCCCAGGCATGCCCAGTATACCTAGGTGGTAGCTTAGCGGTGCCAGGTTCGGGTCTACAGGTATAAGGCCTTTGCCGTTAGAGATGGTGTAGGTTTGCCAGGGTAAATTACCGACTACCACCGTGCCCTGCGGCAACTGGCTGTTTCGGCTATCCATTACCTCAGCCACAGCGCCACCAGTTATAGGTTCGTGCAGTTTGTAGGGTGGCACATAAGATTTTGCATCACTCATGCGCCCCCGCATATAAGGGTCAACAGAAATATAAAGCGCTTTCAGCAGTACCTGTCCCTCCTGCAGTCCGGGCAGTTCTTCTTCTGTGAATTTAAAGGTATTATCGGTAGGCATGCCCTGCGGGCGCTCGTTCAGTAAAATGCTTCTTGCTTTCATAGTTAAAAGGTAAAGTATAAACTTGTTACACGAAGAAGCTGAGATGGGAGTTTTATTAATACAAAGAGCCTCCTGTAATCAAATCAGGAGGCTCTTTTTTACTAGTCAGTATCTTACTTAAATAGCTGGATCAGCAGGGGTATTAGGGTTATTCAATCTTTCCTGATCAGGATAAGGGTAGAAGTTCCTGTTTCGTTCCGCTGTTACGTCCGGCGGTGACGGGCGGTTAAAGCGACGACTGTCTTCCCACTTCTGTCCTGTTAAGTATAGCTCAGCAGAACGTTGCTTGTATACTTCCAGTAAAAGAGCTTCCGGTGTAACCGGACCGCTATAAGCCGGTAATGCCGCATTAACACCAAAAATATCACCTGCTGTCTGCGTTCTTACCTCGTTTATCAACGCCAAAGCCTCATCAACTGAACCATTGCTACGAAGTATAGCTTCGGCTTTTATCAGCTTTATTTCATCGGGTAAGTATACTGGTATACTTGAAGTCTGTGTATCAAAAAAGCCTTTCAATGTTCTTACAGGGTCGCCGTTTACTACTGCGCTCGGGTCAGTCATATAGAAATTTTCACGCGCATCTCCTTCTTCGAACAAACCTGCCGGTAAACCGAAATTATCGCGTGGTCTGAAATATTTAAGTATAAAAATGTTATTGTAAATAGGGTTAGGAGTTAAAGTACTGTACAAGTACTCTGACTTCTTTGACAGGTCTACAAGATTTGCATTGGCAAGAGCTGCCGTATAGTTGCCTGCATATAGATTATACCTTGCATTGTAAGCATACAGTGTGTTCTTCAGGTCGAAAGCTGTTCCTGTTACAAGTGTAGTAAATTCTTGCGAAACCGGTGTAGCATCAAGCAATGCAATTGCTTCATTTAAATAAGCAATTGCTGCTGCCAACACTTCGGCTCTCGGCCTGAAAGTTACTTTTTCAGTTGTACTTGTCTGGATATTTGCCTGTTCAAAAGAAGTTGCAAGGGTACCTAATGCCATAGCATTAAATAAATGTGCGTGTGCTAGTATACCGCTTAATGTTCCTCCTGTCAGTTCGGGAATATTTGGAGCATTCTCAAGGATCTGCTCGCTCATACTCATTGTGCGCTGCATCCTGGACCATAAGCCTAAAATGTTGCCATTGAAAGTAGGCAGTGCTGTACCACCTGCTTCTAACTCGAGCACGTTAGTAAAAGTAGCTACGCCTTTCATCTCTCGGCCTGTAACTCCTGTATACAAATAGGCAGCCTCAACTCCGGCGGTAGAGTAAAATTGCCTTAAACCTACACTTAGCGCTATGATACCGTCACGTGACGTAAGTACTTCGCTGTCACTTGCAGCATTCGGGTTAGGAATATCTAAATCGCAGCTGCTCGTAAGCAAGAGACACCCCGACAGTACACCTATTTTTAAATATGAAGCTATATTTTTCATGTAAATTATCATTTGAAGTAAAGAAGATTAAAGCGATACAGTTACACCTAATGCATAGGTTCTTGGTATCGGCACCTCCACAAAGTCAAAGCCACGAACTGCCGTTGTCTGTCCTGCTGCGTTCACCTCCGGGTCATAACCGCTATAATCATCTATTGAGAACAGATTGCGGCCCGCAAGGCTAACTCTCACGTTGTTGTTATTCAGGAAAGGAGCTTTAAAATCATAAGACACAGAAAGTTCTCTCAGCTTAATGTAGGAGCCATCTTCAATATAGTTTTCAAAAATACCAAACAGAGCTGCAGATGTACCTTTTGGCACCTCTCCTCTTAGTTCCGGCTCATAACCTGCCAGACCTCCATAAAGGTCGCGCTCACCAACTCGGCGGGTAAAATTGAATACATCAAAGCCATAAGCAGCATCAAACTGGGTTCGGAATGATAGCCCTTTACCAACGGTTAATTCATTTGTCCAGGATCCTGTCCAGTCTGGGTTAGGATCGCCGATTACTTTAGGCTTTGTAGCGCCGGCAGGCTGACCTGTTTCAGGGTTACGACCTACACGTTCGGCTTGTGGTAATCCTGCAGGGTTTAGCAGTAGAGAGCCATCCGGATTGCGGGCGAAATAAGTACTATAAAAAGCACCGATAGGATATCCGTTTACGGCGGCAACCTGCCCGAAACCACCAGGGAAAGCAACTACACCTCCTGGAATATCATTTACTTCGTTTTTGTTTCTGGAGTAGATTATGGTTGAGGTCCATTTTAAATTTTCCTTTTCTATCGGAGCCCCGGTTACCATTAGCTCAAAACCTTTGTTTGTCATGGATCCCACGTTGGCGTACTGGTTCAGGAAACCTGATGATGGCGTTAGGCCAATAAATAAGAGCAGGTCTTTTACATCTTTATGATAGTAAGAGAACTCTAAACCAAGTCTGCCTTTCAGGAGGCTCATATCCGCACCTAATTCTGTTTCCGTTTGTCTTTCGGGCTTTATACCTGAGTTTCCTAACAGTGTAGAAGGAATAACACCCGGAAGACCTGGCAACGATACAGGATTATAGTTTGTGTAACGGTCGTATGCACCGATCGCTGTTAAGTTACCCGCCTGGCCATAAGATGCTCTCAATTTCAGTATAGGAACTATAGTAGACAGGTTCTGCCAGAACTTTTCATTTGAGATCAGGTAGCTACCGCTAACTTTTGGGTAAAACTGCCATCTGTTATCTTCGCCAAACACAGAAGAAACGTCATAACGTCCGGCACCTGTTAGGAAAAGTCGGTCACCGATACCAAAAGTTTGCTGAGCAAAGAAACCAAGTATGTTAATATCAGCTCTTGATTCGCCAGTCACAATGGTAGCACCGTTAGAAGTGACCTCTGCTATTGGACCAAGTTGAGTAGCTGTAATGCTGGTAAAATAATTCTTCTCAAGTTGAGCTGTAGCACCAATTCCTGTTGTTGATTCTAACCAATTAGCCAAAGTAGCCTTATAAGATGCATTCAGGTCATTGTTTAACAAGTACGATGTTCTGTCTGCACGACGTGAATAACCAGCATCATAAGAAGGTGTAGTGTTGCGAACCGGTATAAAACCTGTAGCAATCTGAGTAGAATTATCATACCCTAAAGTATAGTTAATGTTCAGGTTGTTAATTGGCGTAAGCATCACCTGAAAATCACCTATAAAGCGGTTTGTTCTCTGACGGAAGTCGAAGCGGTTGATAGCCTCCAGCGGATTTGTTCTTCTAAGTATAGATGTTGGTGCAGTTGATGGATAAATTCCGTTTACAGGATCAGGGTTAATGAAATTATTACTAAAAATAAAGCCTGTTAGCGCACCATATGTCTCAAGCAATCCCCCATTTGGTATTTCCTCACTTGTACTAAGCACGTAATTTGCACCTAAAGAAACAGAAAGCCAATCATTTAGTGTCTGATCAATGCGTAATCTTGCGCCTCCTCTGTTAAAGCTCGAGCCATCAATTATACCTTGGTTACTCAGAAAATTACCGCTCATGAAATACTGAGTATTGGCACTACCCCCAGACACTGAAACGTTGTTTTCAGTACCATAGGCTGTACGGAAAATTTTATCCTGGTAATCGTAGCGCTGCACAGGCTCCTGAGTAAGGTCGGCAGGATCGGTATTAACAAACCGGAAAGGGTAATCATTATAATCCAGCGTTTTGCGCACTTCGCTTATTCTAAATTGGGTAGAAGCTGAAATTTGAGGCTTGCCCTCTTTACCACGTTTAGTAAATATCTGCACAACACCATTGCTTGCCCGTGAGCCATATATTGCCGCTGCAGCTGCACCTTTAATGATCTCGATACGCTCAATATCATTCGGGTTGATATCTACTAAACGGTTTTGTGCATAGCCACCCAGGTCGATCAACTCTGGAGAACTATTGTTAATAATAACTCCATCTACAATATACAAAGGGTCTCCTGAACCTACTACTGTACTGGTACCACGTAAGCGCACACTGATACCACCGGCTGGATTACCCGAATTTTGAGATATCTGGGCACCTGCCACTTTACCGGACAGAGCCTGGTCTACGGAGGTGGCTACGCTGTTTTGCAGAGATGCTGCCGAAACTGTAGAAATGGCATTACCAAGTTGTTTTTTACTAGTTGCAACAGAGGTACCGGTTACTACTACTTCATCCAAACCTACGATGTCTTCGCTTATTTGAGCATCCAGGTTAAGTGTAGAAGATGTACCTAAAACCACAGACCTGCTCTCGGGCTTAAAACCGATGTATGAGAATGTAAGCTGGTAGGTGCCTGCTGGTAAATTTGCTGTTAAGCTATACTTACCATTTGCATCTGTGGCCGTTGCGTTGTTACTATTCTGAAATTTAACAACAACCCCCGGCAAAGGACTTTTGGTACGCGCATCGGTTACAGTACCCAAAATTGTGTAACGCGTATTTTGGGCAAAAGCTATCTGGCTTATAAGAGCCATCATCAGCATCCAGATGAGTGTTGCCTTTAAGTTGGGCAACCCCAATGAGTAAATTTTTCTCATAGATAAGTATAATTTAAACAGTTTATAGAATTCAAATCTTACTCAGGCAAGCTTATCTTACCCATGTGCACCGATGGTACACGTCTTTGCCCCGGGCCGAAATCAATCTTGTTTCCTGTTAAGCATTCATTAGCAAGTGTAGCAAACAACACCGCTTCTTTTGCATCAGGAGAAACTCCTAATCCTGCTGTGTCTCTTATTACAGTATCTGGTAGCAGTTCTTTGATGTTCTGAATCAATAATGGATTATGCATTCCGCCACCACTTAGAAATATTTCGAACCTTTCTCCTTTAAGGGATTTGGTTAAGGCATCGCAGATTCCTATTGCCGAGAAACGGTTCAGGCTGGCCATCACGTCTTCAGGGGTAAGCTGTGTTGTACTGGATTTAATCTGTGCCTGCTCCAGGTATGCCAGGTTAAACAACTCAGGACCTGTTGTTTTAGGAAAATCATGGCTGAAGAATAGATTATCCAGTAAAGCAGCTACCAATGCAGGACTATATTTCCCTTTTACGGCAATGGCAGAATCGGCATCATAATAATTACCCGGAAAATGTGCCTGAACGTAGGCATCCATCAATGTATTTCCCGGCCCAACATCAGTTGAAAATATTTTTGTGGTATCCAGATCGCCGGGCAGGAAAGTAAAATTGGCAATGCCGCCAATGTTCAGCATAATCCGGTTTTGCCCTTCTTTAGAAAAGAGAAGATAATCGCCATACACCGCCAGAGGAGCTCCTTCGCCACCAGCTGCTATATGTTTCTGCCTGAAATCGCTTAGGGTGATAACGCCTGTTCTAACGGCTATATGATCGCCATCACCAATCTGCAACGTTGCATTCGGCATGCCATTTATCATATGCTGAGAAGCCGGAGCATGGTAGATCGTTTGGCCATGACTCGCGATTATATCAACTTCTGTGTTTTTTATGTCCCACTTCTGCAAACAGGAATTTATAAGATCTGCATGGAAATTGCCGATATAGGCATTCATCAGGCATACCTTCTCGAGGTCTATCTGGCGCTTAGAGAAGATAGCTTTAACTTCCTGTTTAAAATCTGAGGTGTATGGCATGGTGGCGAATTCCCGCAAAGTCATCCGGGTTTGGGTTCCGTGTCCGGAGAATTCGCAAAGTGCTATATCGAGCCCATCTAGTGATGTACCTGACATTAGACCTATAATAGTTCGTTTTTCTTTTTGAACTATCTTAAAAAGATTGCCAAGGCCTTTATTCATGCAGTTTTATATGGAAAGATTTATTGTTTAGACATAGTAATTAAACAAGATTAAACAATATAAATCTATTTTAATATAACCCCAAAGCTATATAAAGCCTTACGTTCCGCAATAAATTAAGATCAAAATATTTGTTACTTTTTAAGTGTAGAGAATTATTGACTAGACTTTACCCTGCGGGCTTTTGTTCAGTAAAATGCTTTATTATCTCATAATTAAAATGTAAAGTATAAATTAATCACAAACAGAATTAGAGATGGGTGTTATTGTTTTGGAAAGTATGATAACTTAGTATTTACAACCGATTATTAACTTTCGCCTTCTCGTAATCTTCTTTCCTGAAGATTTTTATTCCGTAGTAGTTCGGCTGTTTATAAGTAAAGAACCGCATTACGTATACATCATCCGCATAATCAATGTAATGCTTTACATAATCTATTCTTTCCAGTGAGTCTCCTTCATCAATCACGGTCATCCTTCCTCGCTTCAGCTTTTTGCGAATCTTACTGATTGATTTCCCTTCTGTAATATTATATAGAATACGGTTGGGAGTTGTATCGCTATAGTAAAGTATAACCCAAGCCTCTGCTCCTTCGCCGGAAGGATTGAAAGCCCACACCGCCTTTCCCAAAATCTTTGAATCTGGTTCTGCATTTGAAAGGAAACTCCAACCTTTGCTTGAGAGTTTTTTATGAATATCTGCCTGCTCCATCTTCTGAAGTTTTAGCAATACTTTCATTGGGAGCGCCTGCGTATACCCTTCTGAAGAAAATAACAGCACGTAGATAAAAAGTATAAATAGCCTCATGCAGTTAACTTTAGATTGATTGTTTTGTACTGATATGTGCAACAAGTTAATTCATCTAATATAGTAAACTGTATATAATTACTAATTATAGTTTAAGCAATCAGCTAATGCCTGATGATCCGACCATCTTCCATTTCGATGATGCGGCCGCTGCGTTCGGCAAAGCTTTGGTCGTGGGTAACGATGAGCAGGGTTTGGTTATGCACTTCGGCCAGTTCTTTGAATATTTCGAAAACGTGCTCGCTGTTCTTTGTATCAAGGTTTCCAGTAGGTTCGTCGCCCATAATAATGTGCGGGTCGTTTATGAGGGCTCGGGCAATGGCTACGCGCTGTTTCTCGCCACCCGATATGCGGTAAGCTTCTTTCGTTGCCAGGTGTTCTATACCTAATATCTTCAGACGCTCTATGGCCCGGTGCTCCACTTCCTGCTCGTTATACCTGCCCAGTTTTAAACCAGGCAACATTACGTTCCGCAGCACCGAAAACTCGTTGAGCAGGTAATGAAACTGGAACACGAAACCGATCTTCTCGTTGCGGACATGGGCCAGCTCTTTATCGCTCCTGCCGGTCATCAGTTCGTTATCGATCAGCAGTTCGCCGGTGTAATTGGTATCCATAGTAGAGAGAATGTACAGCAACGTAGATTTACCACAGCCCGACTTGCCGATAACAGATACAAACTCTCCTTTATTTACAGAAAAGGTGATATCGTGTAACACCTGCACCGTTACCGGATCGTGAAACTCCTTGTTGATGTGCCTTGCCTCCAGTATGATATTCTGCATTGTTACTTGCCTCTAATGATTTCTACCGGATCTACTTTACTGGCTTTGCGGGCCGGAAAGAAACCTGCAAAATACGTGGTGATGAGCGAGAAAAACCCACCAATAAAATAAAATACAGGACTATAATTTACCGGGTATGTTGTTATAGTTGGCAGCGCAGCCGTGTTAAACGGAATGTTATCGATGATAACAGAGAAGATAAAGCCAAATATCAGCCCGACCGTACCGCCAAAAAGACCTATACTTAAGGCAATCACCAGGAAGACCATGTTCACGTCGCGGCCTGAAAAACCGGTAGCTTTCAGGATGGCAATAGAATCCATCTTCTCATAGATCATCATGTTCAGGATGTTAAAGATACCAAAGCCTGCCACCACAAGTAAGGTAATGCCCACCGCATACGAAATAATAGACCTGATATTGCTACCTGTATCGAACTGAGCGTTGGCCGTCTGAATGTCTTCGGCATCGACGTTGAAAAGCTGCGCATACTCCTTTGCTACTGCCGGGGCTATGTCCAGGTCGTGGAGCTTTACCTGGATATCGGTGATATAATTTGAGGGCTTGCCCAACAACTTTTGCGTGGTAGTGATAGAAGCGTAACTCTGCACTTTATCAATCTCCTGGATGCCAGACTGGAAATAGCCCACCACTTTTAAGGAAAAGCGTTCGCCCTGCACGGTTGTTACCTGCACCACATCACCGATGTCGGCTGTCAGTATGTCGGCCAAACCTTTACCAAGTATAATGCTGTTTGCCACGTTTTGCACGTCAATGGCACGGCCGGTGGTTACGTAATCTCCGAAGTTATACAGGCGCATCTCCTCTTCTACTTCTATGCCGCTGATGGTGCCGGAAATATCAATGGTGCCTTCGTTGAAAAATACCTGTGTATTTAATTTTGGCGCCACACCCAACACCCGTGGGTCGTTTTTAACTGCCTGTATAATTGGCCCGCTGTTGTAGATCTCCTGCCGGGTTATACCTGATTTTACTGAGCTGATGAAGTTATAGGAATCCTGGAACTCGGGGGCAGCGTTTACGGGTTGATTCTCGCTGGGCTTAATCTGGTTATAGAGGCGCACGTGCGGAGTGCGGTTCAAAATGAGGCCGTCGAGTAGGTCGTTAAGGCCATTCATAAAACTGAGCAGCGTGATGAACATAGCAATGCTGAACGTAACGCCCACAGCAGCTATCAGCGTTTGCCCCAACCGGGCCAGCAGCAGCGATTTGGCTATTCCGTAAATTAGCTTTGCGTTCATTGCGCCGGTTTTACGATCACATCATCCTTTGTCAGTCCATCCAAAATCTCAACTTTCTGGTAGTCCCTGAGGCCGGTTTTTACCTGTATTTTTTCGCCCTTTTCCGTCATCACGAACGAGCCGTCTATCAGGTATTCGCGGGGAATGAGTAGTGCGTTCTTTTTAGCCTGAATAACGATGTTGGCTTCGGTAGTAAGGTTCGGGTAAAGCGCCGGCGGTGCGGTTACAAAACTAGCTTCCACTATAAAAGAGCGCGTACGCTCGTTCATGGCCGGATTCACCTTGTATACTTTACCCTCAAACACCTGCCCTTTGTAGCTATCCAGGTTCAGCAGCACCTTTTGTCCCGGTTTTACACGGGCAATGTCGTATTCATCTACCTGCAGCTCCAGTATAAACTCATTGGCATCGCCTACTATAGCCACCGGCGTCTGCGGACTCACCAGCTCCCCTTCTTCTCTCAGAACACTGTATACTTTGCCGTTGGTTTCGCTTTTAACTGTGTAGTCGTCAGATACTGTTCTGCTGATCTCCAGGTTTTTCTGGGACTGACGAGCTGCAAATTCGAGCTGCTTTTTAAGATCGTTGTAGCGAAGCCTGGCAGAGCGGTAAGCTGTAACAGAGTTTTTATAGTTGAGCTCCCGCTGCTCTAGCTCTACGCGTGTGCCGATCTGACTTGCCCACAGGTTGCGTTGCCTTACCAGCAGCATAGAGTCGGTTTGCATTCTGCTTTGTGCCAGATCTATCGCTTCCCGTGCTTCTTTTAATTTCTCAGTGTTGGCGCTTACACGGGCATATTCGGCGGCAATGCGGGCATTTTCAGTGTTTAAGCGTGCAGCTTCGTTGTCCAGCCTAACCAGGGGGGTTCCCTTTTTCACCACATCGCCTTCGGTTACCAATATCTGCTGTATAATACCGCTTACCGTCGGGAAAACCTGGTGCTGGTTCCGGCTCTTCACCACCCCCGACGCATACACCGATTCCGATATATCTGCCACCACCGGCTGCGTGGTTTCTTTTTTCCCGGTGCAGGCGGCCAGTACGAAAAGGATAAAGGCAAATCGGAAGTATAGTTTCATCTGTCGGTTCGTGTGTGGCGGTGTGCTGTTTTTTTCCTGTAGATCGGGCAAGTATACTTATACTTTAATTTCAAGTATGAGGTATGACTTTTACCCCCCCGTGAAGGCAGAGTCGTTTCATTCTGTACTTTTTTTCATCCTGTAAGGCTCTTGTTTAAGAGGGCCCCTACCCCCGCCTGTAGCGAAATCTTAAACTCCCTTTTACCAAGTTTCTTAACAGAATGACAGAGATTTGTGGCGCCAGATTTCAGAATGAAACTCCCCTGCCCCTCCAAGGAGGTAAATCCTTAAAAGGGGCAGGGCTATACTTATACTTGTGCCAGCTCCCCGTGCACTGGCACATTCTGCTGGTACGTACTCAGAAACAGGCTTAGCTTGTCCATTGTTTGGCTTAGCTCCTGTAGCTCCGGCAGGTACACAATGCGGAAGTGGTCGGGCTGCTGCCAGTTAAAGCCACTGCCCTGCACCAGCAGTACGTGCTGCTCGCGCAGGAAGTCAAGTACAAATTGCTGGTCGTCCTGTATGTTATACTTCTTCACATCGATCTTCGGGAAGAGGTAAAAAGCACCTTTCGGCTTAACGCAGGTAATACCAGGTATAGAGGTCAGCTTTTCGTAGCAAATGTCGCGCTGCTGTCGCAGGCGGCCGGTTGGCAGTACCAGGTCGTTTATACTTTGGTGCCCTTCCAGAGCAACTTTTATGGCATACTGCGCCGGCACGTTGCTGCATACCCGCAGACTGGCCAGCGTGTTCAATCCATCTATATAAGAAGCTGCCTTTGCCTTATTGCCACTTACCACCATCCAGCCGGCACGGAAACCTGCCGCCAGGTAGTTCTTAGACAAGCCGCTAAAAGTAACGGTCAGGATTTCATCAGAAAATGTGGCAGTCGGGTAATGTTTGGTGTCGTCGTAAAGGATCTTATCGTAGATCTCATCCGAGAAAACTACCAGGTTGTGCTGTGCTGCCAGTTGCACCAGTTCCTGCAGTAGTTCCGGGGTATAAACGGCACCTGTCGGGTTGTTCGGGTTGATGATGACAATGGCTTTGGTGCGGCTCGAGATCTTGCTCCGGATGTCCTTCAGGTCGGGGTTCCAATCTGAGGCTTCGTCGCAGAGGTAATGCACGGCTTTGCCACCCGAAAAGCGCACGGCTGCCGTCCATAGCGGGTAATCCGGTGAAGGCACCAGCACTTCGTCGCCATCGTTCAGCAGGCCCTGCACTGCATGAAGTATAAGCTCGCTTACGCCGTTGCCTATCGAAATATCATCTGTATGGATGCCGTGAATGCCTTTGCCGGTATAGTAATTCCGGATCGCCTCGCGGGCTGCCAGTATGCCTTTGTGGTCGGAGTAGCCTTGCGCCGGGTGCAGGTTAGCCACTACACTTTGTATTACCTCATCGGATGCTGTAAAACCAAAAGGTGTCGGGTTGCCGATGTTCAGTTTTGTTATGCTATGCCCCTGCTGTTCCAGTTGCTTTGCCTGCTCGTATATTGGCCCGCATAGTTCGTAATGAACCGCATCGAGCCGGGTGCTGCGCTGTATCATCTAAAGTAAAATTTTCCAAAAATAAGGTTTTTCACCTGTATCCAAAGGTAAGCATTTGGGAAGATTTGGCTAAATATAAAAGCTGCTCTTTGTAGTTAAACCAGCTTTTAGAAGAAGTATAATTCCGGACTTGCAGTAGGTATGCCTGAAATAAAAACACCCGCTATACTTAGCGGGTGTTCCTTCAGATCTATGGTATATCTAAACTATAGTTGGTCAGTTATAGTTTTAAGCTCTTGCGCATGTTGTAAGTGCATGCGCAGCACAGGCAGGGTTTGTTCTGCAAAAGCCTGTAATTCTTCGTCTTCTAATTCTTCAGACGCTTCTTCGTAAAGATCTACTGCTTCCTGGTGGGCCTGCACCTGCACATCTGCAAAATCTTTGTCGAAGGCAGTTCCGGTTTTGCCAGCCAGGCGGTCGCGAATAGCTGCTTTATCCTGTGGCAAGGTGGTAGGTACTGTAATGTTTTTGGCAGTGGCAAGTGTCTTAAGCACAGTACTCGACGCTGTATGGTCGTTTACTATTTCCTGACCGAAATCCCGAACCTCCTGTAAAGTAGACTTTTGTACGGCCTGGTTACCTGTTTCAATTTCAAACATATCGCTGGCAGCAGCGCGTTGCACAAATTCTGATGAGGTTAATCTACCTGAATCATTGTCATCATCATCGTCGTCGCAGGCTGTAAACGCGGCTAAGGGCATTAGCAAAACAAGCATTCTCCAACCCCAAACTTTTACTTCTCTCATAGCTTCATTAATTAAGTAGTTAAATAAGATTTCCAGCGGCAGCAGTGCAAAAGCCTTACTACCACAAATACCTTAAACGCATGCCTTTCGGGAACAGACACCAACCCCACACGGATACTGGCTCCGTATAAACACCGAATTCTTAAATTAAAATATACTGATTATCAGCAGATAAGAAGCCATACAAGTGCAAGATCAGCCTATGTTCCAGGGAGGTAGTCCGGTTGTACCTGCCTGATATCGTAGCTCCCATCGGGCAGCAGGCGCACCAGGTACAGCACATCAAACCCTTCGGCTAAAGCAGGCTTTTGCAGACGTTTAAGTGTACCGAATACGCCTTTTTCAGGCACCAGAAACCTGCCGCTACGCTGGCTGTTGCGCGTTAATGCCTCTTTTATACCTGTCTCGAAAAAATAGCCTACTACTTCATACTTAGCCGCTTTTGCCAGTTCAATATACTTCTGCCGCTCTGCAACAGTGGGATTGGTGTTGTCTACTACAAAACGCATCTGGGTACTAAGGCAGGCCTGCAGTAAAAGGTTCTCGCGGTTGCGGGTACGCAGCAAATCCATACTAATGCGCACGTGCGTGTTAAAAAAGTTTTCCTTATAAAAAGTAGACTTGCCGCTGCCCTGTATCCCACAAAAAATAACTGCCTGCATAGTTTTCGCTGATTTTCTTACATCATTTACTAGCGCAATGTCAGCTTGTTACGCTATGTTTTAAAAACAAATAGCTAAAATAATTAGTATAAATTGCTACATATATTAGCAAAAGCTATATTTGGCTTATGTTACAGAAAAGAGAAACTATGGAAGATATACTTTACAACCACCCTATCAACTTGCCGCATCCTTTTGAGGTGCTGCCGTTGCACGAGTTTGACCAGATAGAACTACCCCTGAGCATGCCTTATGTGGCTGCCGGCTTTCCGTCGCCTGCCGATGATTACCTCGAAGACCGGATAAACCTGCAAAGCGTGCTCATCAGGAACCCGACAGCCACCTACCTGGTGCGGGTGCGCGGCGACTCGATGCGGGATGCCCGCCTGCACGATGGCGATATACTGGTAGTAGACCGTTCGATAAAACCAGCCGAAGGCCATGTTATTATAGGTGTGGTAGACGGAGAGTTTACTGTAAAACAGCTTGTGCGCCTGAAAGGCAAACTATACCTGATGCCTGCCAACGAGCAGTATGCACCGCTGGAGCTGACAGAAGAAATGGATTTTAAACCGTGGGGCGTGGTGGTATGGTCGCTGCACAAAATTAACGGACAGCCATGACCAACCTTTTCGCCTTAGTAGACTGCAACAACTTCTACGCATCCTGTGAACGCGTCTTCGACCCGAAGCTGGAAAATAAACCCATTGTAGTGCTCTCTAATAACGATGGCTGCATCATTGCCCGCTCCAACGAGGCCAAAGCATTGGGCATACAAATGGGCGAACCGGCCTTCAAAGCCAGAGAAGTAATAGAGCAGCATGGGGTACATGTGTTCAGCAGCAACTATACTTTATATGGCGATATGTCGGCAAGGGTGATGCAGACGCTGGCACAGTTTACCCCTAATCTGGAAGTATATTCTATTGACGAAGCTTTCCTGGACCTGGGCAACTTCTACGGCCGTGATCTGAACCAGTATGCTCAGGAAATGCGCGAAACAGTAAGAGCCTGGACAGGAATACCTGTTTCGGTGGGTGTGGCTCCTACCAAAACGCTGGCCAAACTGGCAAACCGTTTATCCAAAAAATCTAAAAAGGCTAATGGTGTTCTGGTGCTTACAGATGAGCGACATATAGAAGAAGCCTTGCGGCGCACCGAAGTTGGTGATGTATGGGGCATCGGTAGGCGCTATGCGCAAAAACTGGCTGGTTTTGGTATACATACTGCGCTGGACCTACGCAATGCCTCTGATGCTTTTATAAAAAAGAACATGACGGTAGTAGGCCTGCGTACCGTGCGGGAACTACGTGGCGAACCTTGTCAGGACCTGGAACTGGTAGCGCCCAATAAGCAGAACATCTGCACTTCGCGCTCTTTTGGCCATCCTATTACCAGCTTATCAGAACTGCAGGAGGCCACCGCCAACTATGCTTCGCGCTGTGCAGCTAAATTGCGTAGACAAAAAAGCTGCGCTGGCGCCATCACCGTGTTTCTGCAGACAAACCAGTTCCGCGACGAGCCGCAATACTTCAACAGCAAAACCATTGCCTTGCCCACTGCCAGCAACAGCACGCTGGAGCTGCTGCACTACGCCAACCTGGCCCTGCTGGCGCTCTTCCGCGAAGGCTACAAGTATAAAAAGAGTGGTGTGATTGTGTCAGAGCTGCGGCCACAAAACCAGGTACAGGCCTCCTTGCTCGATACCATAGACCGTGACAAGCACCAGCGCCTGATGCAGGTTTTAGACAAGCTTAACAGCAACTGGGGCCGCGATGCAGTTACCTGCGCTGCCCAGGGCACCACCCGCCCCTGGCAGCTAAAATGCGAGAAGAAGTCGCCGTGTTATACTACTAAGTTTAAGGAGTTATTAGGGGTTGGAGTGGGGATAGTATAGTTAAGCAGTCACAGCATTTCGCCAGCTCTGATCAGCATCTATAGTATTGATTTAGGTTTGTTGCTCTTTGCCAGCTTTTCGCCTCGCCGGCAGGTCTTACTTTTTCTTGATAAAAAGCCTAAAAGGGGCCCCTGCACCCCTGTAAGCAAAAAATCAAGACGCTTCGCTTATCGAGGGCCCCTACCCCCACTCGCTGAACGCTCAAACATCGAATCGTCAATGGGTGCACCTGGCTGAAGTCGTTGCTTTGTAGCTACTGTTTTACACCCCTATTGAGCTGTGCTCGCAAGCTTCGAACTCGCGTTCTCACTTGTCCTCAAGGGGACAGTTGGTTCTAGCCCCATAGACACATGCTATCGAACTAGATCCCAGTCCTTGGGTTGAGCGCCTATGCGAGTTTTTGTGGTGACGCGCGAGCGGCATTGCGACGTCAGGAGCAAAACAAAAGCTCCCAGCGCGATACCAAAGGACGAGGCCTCGCGGGCTTGGAGCGAGCCAAAGTATACTATAAAACAATAGGCAGGTAAGACTGAGGAAGAAAAGCAGCTACGCAGCTAAGGCTTGCTGGCTAGTAAGTATAGGCCGAAGCTAAAAGCATAAATTTTAGTTGTAAGTATAAGATTTCTCGCTGTGTTCGAAATGACGGAACATGTAGGATTACTCCAGAAACAAAACCATAACCATGAAAGCAGAAGAATATTTGAAGGGACGAGGTGCACAGTATAACCCCGCTAACCCCTACCTGAAACAAGAATACGTAGCCGAACATATAGAAGGGCTGGACGAGCCGATGCTTTCCAACTCCAAAACGGAGTTCTTTAAAGAGTATCCAAAAAAGATCGTAAACCAGATAGACAGTCCGGATCTGGGGCTATCTTATTCTATGAACCCTTACCAGGGCTGCGAACACGGGTGTATTTATTGCTATGCCCGCAACTCACACCAGTATTGGGGCTATGGCGCCGGGCTGGATTTCGAGCGCAAGATCATCATAAAAGAAAATGCCGCAGAAATATTAGCGCAGCAACTTGAAAAGCCAAGCTGGAAAGTAATGCCTATTATGCTGGCAGGTAACACCGATTGCTATCAGCCAATCGAAGCAAAAAAACAGCTTACTAGAAAAATACTGGAGGTACTCCTGCAATACCGGCACCCAGTCAGTATCATCACCAAAAATGCGCTCATCCTCCGAGACCTCGACTTGCTGACACAACTGAGCAAACTGGACCTGGTACACGTAAGCATCAGCATTACCACTTTAGATGAAAAACTAAGACAGAAACTTGAGCCACGCACCGCATCGGCAGCAAAACGTCTGGAGGTGGTAAGGCAATTAAGCGCAGCCGGTATACCTGTAAACGTAATGGTGGCGCCCATTATACCGGGCCTGAACGACTCTGAAATACCAGCGATAGTTAAAGCCGCAGCAGAAGCAGGTGCCAGCAACGCAGCTTATACTATAGTGCGGCTCAACGGCAGCATAGGCCCTATTTTTGAAGACTGGATACAGCAGGCTTATCCCGACAAAGCCCAAAAAGTGCTCAGCCAGATTGCCAGTTGCCACGGCGGGCAGCTAAACGATAGCCGCTTCGGCACCCGCATGCGCGGCGAAGGACAGTTTGCGCAAACTATAGCAATGCTGTTTAAAATGAGCCTGCAAAAGTATATGGCAGGCCGAAGCATAAAACCCTACAACTATAGCCACTTCTGCACAAAAGCAGGTAAGCAATTGGGCTTGTTCTAAAAGAGAGGCGGGAGCAAACCATGCGCTTGCTCCCGCTTCAACTGTAAAACACAAAAACTAAACTTTATACTATTCCTTTCATTTTATTCAAAATACCGGCCTGCCCGTCCATTTGTTCTACCTGCGCGTGACCTCTCGGATCTGGTGGCGAAAGTTTAGGCTCGCCACCTTGCGGTGTAGCTTTCTCGAGATTGAACTCGCCTTTACCATCCATTGACGGACCTGATGACCAGCGACCTTCTGCCTGGGACTTGCCATCTATATTGGTAGAAACAAAAGTATAGTTGAACTGCTGGTTCTCTGAAGCCTGCGGGAAGCTGTTCGGGATTGGATGCACACCTTGCAGTCCGCCAAGCTCTTCCAGCACAGCCAGCCACTGGTTCTGGTGCATGGTATCGCGGGCAATCAGGAAGGACAGCATATCTTTCATGCCCGGGTCATCGGTGGCCTCCCAAAGGCGGGTTGCCAGCAAACGGCCGGTAGATTCGGCCATTACGTTGGCATACATATCGGCAGCCAGGTTGCCGCTGCTTACCACCCAGGAGCCGTTGAAAGGATTACCATTGCTATCCACTGCCATGGCACCAAGCCCTGCCGAAAGCACATGTTGCGGGTTCATGCCACCCATTACAGCGCCAACCATTTTATCCTTGGCCATGTCTTCTTTCAACGATAGCGGAGCACCCTCCAGGTTAAGTGCTACGGCTGTAGCCAGCATCTCGATATGGGCTATCTCTTCGGTACCTGTCTCCAGCAGCATATCGCGGTACTTTTGTGGCCCGCGCGAGTTCCAGGATTGAAATAAGTATTGGAAACATACCCGCATTTCGCCTTCTATGCCGCCTATAGCTTGCTGCAACATGCGCGCAAAATTGGGGTTTGGCTTCTCTACCCGTACTTTATACTGTAGTTTCTTGTCGTGATAAAACATAAGTTTGTTTCGGTTTTAGTTGCACATACCTAAATCCTACGACAGGCAACAGAAGCTTGTTATAAATTAAATCATATTCATTCATAATTAAAATACAATTCCATTAGTATATGCAACTATAGAAGCAGTAGTATATGAGCGCTAGAACAACCAGAGGTGTGTGCACAGGCAAGTATAAATTAACCGTAACCTATGCCGGCAATGTTAGTAATATGCTGTAGCCACCCGCAACCTTCAGACAGCAGTAATACAAAACATGGAAGCAGGAAAAGACATAGTAGCAAAAAGCTGGGTAGAAGTACATACGGCACTTTTTGAACATAGCTGGGATGAGCAATTAGGGCGTTTCCGGTCGTCGTATGTATACAGGGGCAACTGGAACAAAAACTTTGACCTTAGCACCAGTATAACCCGACTGGGTAGCCAGTACGGCGACCTGGAGCCGCACATTTTGCGCAATTTTAAAAAGTATGCGCATAGTAACGCCTCTCCCGGCGATTCCGTCTGGAACTGGCTGGCTGTTGCCCAGCACCACGGCTTACCCACCCGCTTGCTCGACTGGACCTACTCCCCTTACGTAGCGTTGCATTTTGCTACACAAGACCTTTCTAAGTATGATGAGGATGGAGTTGTATGGTGCATTAATTATGTTAAATCGAACGAGTTCCTGCCAAAGCCCCTGAAGAACGCGATTGAGGCAGAAGGCTTCAATGTTTTTACAGCCGATGCGCTTCAGGCTGTATGTTCTTCTTTAAAAGAGCTGGATGAGTTTCAGGAAGATCCGTTCGTGTTGTTCCTCGAGCCACCATCGCTTGATGCCCGTATTGTGCACCAGTATGCTTTGTTTTCAATGATGTCTAGTGTAAGGGCCGAGATGGGTAAATGGCTTCAAAACCATCCTGATCTATACTTTCGGGTAATAATTCCGGCGGAGCTGAAATGGGAGATCAGGGATAAGCTGGACCAGGCAAATATTACAGAACGTGTACTTTTCCCGGGCCTGACAGGGCTTAGCCAATGGCTGAAACGCCACTACACGCACCACTAAAATATTTCACTAAGAAGTAGTATCTGATAGAGCTAATATTCAGGAATATTTCCTATTTTAAGCTCTGCAATACTCTTATACTTACTTCATGAATTTGCTTACGCGTACGCTTAAAAAGCAACAGCCTTCAGGTCAGGCTGTTAACGGAAAAACATTTACCTGCTTAACAAAATACTATACTGCCTTACCTGTTTCTGCTGCCAGAACTATAGCCTTGTCAGGTCTCTTATTACTGACAAACGCCTGTACCCAGGAGCGCGAAGTACAACAACTAACGGCACACCCAATAGAGCAGCCAGCAACAGCTCCCCTATCAGCTACTGACAGCGCTGAAAGTATAACCACCCCGGTAGTAACTGTAGCCGATACTGCTTCAACAAAATGGAATTACCCTGGCCCAGAGCCACTGCCAGGTGCTGTTTTGCCAAACAAGCGCATACTAGCTTTTTATGGTAACCCGCTATCTAAACGCATGGGCATTTTAGGCGAACTGCCGGAAGAGCAGATGCTGGCAAAGCTGGATGAAGAAGTAGCCAACTGGAGCAAAGCCGATTCGCTTACGCCGGTGCAGCCTGCCCTGCATGTTATAGTTGTTACGGCACAGGGCCACCCCGGCAGAGGCGAAAAGTACCGCCTGCGCATGACAGACAAAATGATAAATGGTGTTATTGAAATGGCGAAGAAGCGCGATGCGCTGGTTTTTCTTGATGTGCAGGTAGGCCGTAGTACGCTGCAGGAAGAGCTACCGCGCCTTGCTCCATTTCTGCAGTTACCAAACGTGCATTTAGGTATAGATGCCGAGTTTTCGATGAAAAATGGTGGTGTGCCGGGCCGCAGCATTGGCACTTTCGATGCCGTAGATATAAACTATGCTACTGAGTTTTTAGCTGATCTGGTGAAGGCGCACAATGTTCCTCCTAAGTTGCTTATTGTGCACCGTTTTACGCAGCGCATGATCACGAACACACAGAACATAGAACTCAGACCGGAAGTACAGGTTGTAATGCACATGGATGGCTGGGGACACCATGCCTTAAAAAAAGATACTTACCGCCGCTACATCCAGAAAGAACCGGTACAGTTTACAGGCTTCAAATTATTCTATAAAAACGACCTGCGCAACAGTCCTCGCCTCATGACACCTGCAGAAGTATTAGCCCTGGAGCCAACGCCACTATATATACAGTATCAGTAAGTTAATTTTGAAGGATTGAGTAACTGAATGACCGAATAAATCTTAACAAAGCATCTTATTCAGTCATTCAGTTATTCAAAATTCAGTTATTGTTGATAACCCCTAGCGGTAACGGCCCGTTCTCCAGGAACTGCTCATGAAACTGCCGCACTTCAAAACCTTTCTCCTGTTCAGCCTGGCGCCTTTGCTTAAGTATAAAATCGGCCCCAACTTTATAAGTATGCACCTGTACAGGCCAACGCAGCATACGGTCTATTTCGCGCATAGCAATATCGTCCTGGTTCGGGATGTGCTGTTTCCAGAAAGCAAGCGCATGCTCTTTGGTCCAGCCTTCGTAGTTTAAGCCTACATCCATTACCACTCGTGCCGAGCGTACCAGGTCCCACTCCAGTTTCCCTAGATAGTCCTGCGGCATTGTGTAAAGCCCAAGTTCATGGCTAAGTTCTTCGCAATATGCTGCCCAGCCCTCAGCGTATGCAAAGTACCAGAACAGCTCGCCCAAAGGATTCTGACTACGAACTTCTGCATTTATACTTGACTGGTAATGGTGCCCCGGAACGCCTTCATGTATAAGCAGGAAATCCATAGAGCGGGTGTTGTGGCGCTGGCCATAGAAGTTGAAATAGAAAGTACGCGCATTGCTCGAATAAATTCCCGGCGGTGTGTTTTCATCGGCGTTGGTCACTTTTGAGAAGTATAGCGCAGGTACATCTGTAACTGAAAACAGTTTGGGCAGGTGCTGAAGTATGATTTTATACTTTTTATCATAAGCTTGAATGATAGCCTCCTCATTAGTTAAAAAGTAACTAGGCTGCTGCAGCGAAGTATAAAACCCAGAGCTGTTTTGCGCATAACCCATCTGGCTCTGTACACGGGCAATTTCGCGCTGCACCTTTTGCACTTCCTGCAAACCAAAGGCTTTCAGCTCTTCAGGCGAAATATCTAGGCTCAGGAATTCTTTCAGGAAATAACGGTACCACTCTTTGCCCAGATGCTGTTGCAGCAAACCATCGTGCGTAACCTTAGCCCTGGCTGCTACATACTTTAGCTCCAAGGCAATACGCTGCTGGTTCAGGGCAATTTCGTAAAGCCACTGCTTAAAGTATAAGCGCTGTTTCGGTGACAGTTCTGCCTCCTGTATACTTTGAGCGGTAAGGGCCGCCTGTTCAAAAAGAGATCGCTGTTTCTCAAGCCCGACTTTCTCCTGTATGCGCTGCAGGTTATCAGCATAGCTTAGTGAACGACCTGTTAAGCCCAGTTCCCGGTAATCCTGTGCAAAGGCTTTGAGTACCTGCTCAAGACGTACGTCTTCTGACACCATGTGCTGATTACTGCCGCTCATACTTAAGAACAGGCAGAGCAGCAGTAACAGCTTTATATATTTAGAGAAGCTCAAATCAGGCTTTCTTCAATTTGTCTTTCATCCAGTTATCCAGCAATTCCACCAGTTTCCGGTTAAAGTGCGCTGATGCAAAAGCATCATACTTACCCTCTGCCTGCAGGCGCAAATAATCAGCTTTGGTGCCTACTTCTACAAAACCATGGTCGGTGCGTGGCAAAAAGTGGAATTCTCCTTTACCAGGCTGGTAGCTGTTTACTACATCGGCTATCATTCTGGCACCTTCAGCATCCAGCGCCTGCACATCGGCCTCGCCGTAAATGGCTAAAGTATAGGCCTGAGATTCCTTCAACGCTTTATTAAAATGAATATCCTGCAGTTGTTGCAGCACTTTATAGTTGCGTGCAAACAGGTGGCCGTTGCCATCGTAATCAAAGTTTTGCTGAAGCAGGGTTTTATACTTTGGGTTTTGGGCAAGCTCTTCCGGAGATTTTTTCTGGATCATCAGCTCGTACAGCAACGGAATCAGCGATTTCATATCCTCCTCTACCTGCACATAATCTAAACCATATAAGGGGCGCTGCTCGCGGTAAAGGTCTACCAGATACTCGAACCATGGCAGGGCCGCAGCACCATACGTAATTATACCTTTCACTTTCTCTTCAGCTGCAATCAAAGGGGCAGTGTTACCACCAAGCGAGTGCCCGAACAGGAAAATGTTTTCGGTATCTACGGCATCGTAGGTCTTAAGCTTTTTAAGTGCGGCTTTAAAGGCATCTACTTCTTCCTGATAAGTTATTTCAGAGCATGGTTTTGTGCCCTGGGTATCGCCAGTGCCAGGCTTATCGATGCGGTAGATAAGGTAGCCTTTTGCCAGCAGCCCATCCATAAGCTTCCGTTGCGTGTCATCTTCGGACAGATTATCTATGCTGCCGCAGTTATAGCCTTGCATAAAGAACACGGTCGGGAATTTGCCTTTGCCTTTCGGCTTTTTAATAATGGAGCGCACATATCCGCCACCTGGCAAAGCCACCTCATCATAGATCACATCAGCACTTACAGCTGTTTCCTGTGGCATTGGCTGTACTTTACCTTTAGGCTTTATTTTTTTGCCATTCCTGAGCACAGAAAGTGTAAGCCCCTGCCCTACCTGAAGCTGCCTTGCCAGGGCCACCAGCTCCTGTGCATCCTTTACAGGCTTATTGTTAAGTGAGAGCACAACATCATTGGGCTGTAGTTTAAGTGCTGCAGCCGTACTGTTCGGGATAACGCGCACAACCAAAGCACCAGCAGCAGATGGCAACTTAAGGGCTTTCGCAAGCGAATCGGAAACAGAACTTGTCTGCACACCCAGAAAAGCCCGACGCTTAAGATTCTGGGCAATTGTTAAATTAGATGAAGACAAAAACAGCAGCAACGCAATGGCTGCCAAGGCTTTACATTTCATAGTTTTATATAGGTTTAGGTGCAAAATCAGGTAAAGTATAAAGTAATTACCACACCAGTTTAACACAGGCTGTAGCTATACAAACCCGATGCAACAGCGCGTTCATACTTTAAGCGAGCATTTACTAAAAATATCTTTTTAAATATAAAAAATATCACGAACTTAAGAGCAAGATCAGACCCTGAAAAATCCTAAAAAAATTTTAGCAGGATGGAGCAAAAGGCCCGGTGTTTGCGTTAGCATAAGTACAGTAGCAAATGCTACTTATTTAGAGCCTGAAGGCTTTGGCGCCAACACCCAAAAAATGGAGAATATGACGCAGTTCCTACAACTCTCGCATCTTAAAAACTTTGTAGTCCGGTTTATTCAGATCATCATCGTTTTCCCGATGGCTATACTGATAAACTTTTACATGCCGCAGGTCAGCTTTATAAAGTATGAAATGACCTTTCTGCTGTGCGTGATAATAGCTACTACCATTTCTATTATCGTAACAAAGTATAGTCGCAAACTAATAGTGTTGATGTTTTTTACGCTGCTGGGCATGACAGCCTTTAACAGCTCGAACTACTCGATGGACAGCCTGTACAACGACTATAATGCCGCGCTGGTAAGTATGACCAATAACCCGAACAACGTATCATACTTTAAGCCGGTTAAAGGTACATATTTCCAGGAACGTCGTGTGAAAAATGCCATGCAGCCTACGCACCCGCAGGTACGCGAATTTGCAGTAGAGAACTCAACGCGCTATTTCAACGGCGAGTATTATAGCAAGTATAACAAGCTGGCCCGTTACTTTTCGCTGTTCAAGCACATCCGCATAAACTGGAAATATGTGAACGATCCGCGTAATTCTGATTACTACTCTGCCCCTATCGAAAGTATAGACCTGCTGGCTGGCGACTGCGATGATTATGCTATACTTATGGCATCGTCGGTAATGGCTGTAGGTGGCGAGGCCCGCGTGATCATATCAGAAAGCCACATGTATACCGAGGTTAAAGTAGGCACTGTGGATGACCTGGATAAAGTAAGCGAGGCCGTGCGCACCCTGTTCCCTGACGAAGTAAGCGGTGGCAAGATACACTACCACGAAACAAACGGCGAGCTATGGATGAACTTCGACTATACAGCCAACTACCCTGGCGGACCGTTCCTGGAGCCTGAACTATACAGCGTGGTAACGTTTGACTAAAACAAAGTATAAATTATACCTGAGAGAGCACTGCCCACAAGGCGGTGCTTTTTTATTTGCCGCCTGCAAGGCTAACAGAAGTATAGCTTTATCTTTGTTTCAGACGTACAAGTGCTGCAACCGCTTGACTGGCGCCTGCTAAATGTTTATACTTATCAAAAAATCATAACGCATTATATATGCCCAAAATCCTGATCATAGATGACGAGCGGGCTATCCGCAGCACCTTAAAGGAGATTCTGGAGTTCGAGAATTATACTGTGGATGAGGCAGAGGATGGAGCCAAAGGCCTTCAGCACCTGAGTAAATCCAAGTATGATGTTGTGCTCTGCGATATCAAAATGCCCGGCATGGACGGCATTGAGGTGCTGGAGAAAGCCATGGAAATAACTCCGGACACACCCTTTATCATGATTTCGGCACACGGAACCATAGATACAGCCGTTGAAGCCACTAAAAAAGGAGCCTACGATTTCCTGCAGAAACCACCGGATCTGAACCGTCTGCTGGTAACTGTGCGCAATGCCCTGGATAAGGCCAACCTCGTAACAGAAACAAAGATCCTGAAAAAGAAGATCTCGAAGACTTATGAGATGGTGGGAACTTCAGAAGCACTTGGCCGCGTAAAACAAGCTATAGAAAAAGTAGCCCCTACCGATGCCCGTGTGCTTATTACGGGCCCTAACGGATCAGGTAAAGAGCTGGTGGCACGTGCCATACACGAGCACAGCAACCGCGCCAATGGCCCTTTAATAGAGGTAAACTGCGCCGCTATACCAAGCGAGCTGATCGAGAGTGAATTGTTTGGCCACGAGAAAGGCTCTTTTACATCGGCGGTAAAGCAGCGTATCGGTAAATTTGAGCAGGCCAACGGCGGTACTTTGTTCCTGGATGAGGTAGGCGATATGAGCTTATCTGCCCAAGCTAAAGTACTGCGTGCGCTGCAGGAACACCGCATTACGCGCGTAGGCGGCGACAAAGATATTCAGGTAGATGTGCGGGTGCTGGCAGCAACTAATAAGAACCTGCTGGAGGAGATCGAGGCCAAGAACTTCCGTGAAGACTTGTATCACCGCCTGGGTGTTATACTTATACATGTGCCTCCGCTGAACGAGCGCCGCGAAGATATTCCGGACCTGGTAACTAAGTTCCTGAACGATATTGCCAACGATTACGGCAATAAGCCTAAAACCATAACTCAGGATGCTTTGGAGTACCTGCAGGGGCTTGACTGGCGAGGCAATGTGCGGGAGCTGCGAAACGTGGTAGAGCGTCTTGTAATTATGAGCGGAAACGAAATTACACTGGAAGACGCCAAAGCATTTGCCCGACCGGTGGTATCTTAAATCAAAACTATACAGGCTCCTGTAACACCTGCAGGAGCCTTTATAGTCTATAAGCTATACTTATCCTTTACTGAACGACAAGCAAATTGCAGCCCCTGATGTCGGAGTTATCAAAACGGCCAAGAACTTCAAAAGTATAGTTTTCATGCATTCTGCCGATGTCTTTGGTTTCAATAAAAGCACAGGAATCTACATTAGCCAGGTCTATGACATTGATACCTCCGGAGCGTAAGTCAGGGCTCATGTCAAACGGATCGTTCAAGTCGCGGAGCAGTACGCGCATAGTATAACCCGGATGAAAAATCCCATCTCCTAAAGAATACCCTTGCGACAGTAGTTCCGTCATACCATACTCTGAGTGGATACCAGATACACCAAAACCTTTCATCAGCTGGGCATGCAGTTCCTCCCGAATCATTTCCCTGCGCCGGCCTTTCATACCGCCTGTTTCCATAATGGTAACTCCCGAAAAGTCTTCACGCCCTTTCAGATCATCAGCCCAATCAAGCAACGCGTAAGATACGCCAATCAGTAACACCTTTTTACCCCGCTGCCGGGCATGCTTTAAAGACTGCAACAGCTTTCCGTGGTTGTGCAGGTAAAATCCTTCCTCCTCCTGCCCTGTTCGCTTCACAAAATAATCTACCATAGCCACCAACGACGATCCTCCCTGCTCCAAATAAGAAGGCAGCAAAGCCAGCACCACATAATCCTGCAGTGAGCCATAAAACTGGTTGAAGATGTTTTCAGTAACCTGGTTATACCACGCTAAGCTGGCTACAAAGTGCCTGCTGCGCGTTTGCTGGGTAGTGCCGCTGCTGTAAAAAGTAATCTCGGGCTCAAATGTATTGGTAACTACCTGGTGCGTCTTAAAAAATTCGATCGGCAGAAACGGAATTTGTCGCAGATCCTTTACTTGCACGGGTTGCACACGCAAAAGCTTCAGATACTCTTTATATACTGCATTATGCTGTGCCTGGTACCGGAATAGCTCCAGTGCTAGTTCTTCAAAATTAAATTCTTGGCCATGAACCAGTTGCTGTATATGCCGGGCTTTAAATTCCATCCAAATAAATTAATAACAAATCCTATATCTATCCGTTTGAATTAGTAAATTTAGCTTCATTTTCTGATATCCTTCCATGAAGTACATGCTAAAGTATACTGCAGCCCTTCTGTTACTGATGCTGGCTTTCAGTTCATGCCGCAAAGCGCCTAACTATCCGGATACCCCAGAGATAGAGTTTAAGCGCATCGAGAAATTTAGTTACATAAAAGACGGTATGCCTACAGATACACTTGTATTTGTGATAGGCTTTAAGGATGGAGATGGCAACCTTGGCCTTTCTGCCACTATACTTGAAGACAAACAGGAGCCATTTAACTTTGGATCGCCGTACTATAACAACTTTATAGTTAAGTTCCTGAGAAAGGAACAACAACCTGATGGAAGCTTTGCTTTTGTTGAATACCAGTTCCCGGTAGCTGGCTTTGATAAGAGTGGCCGTTTCCCGAGGTTGTCTACGGATGAGCGTGTAGAGCCGCTTGAGGGGGAGATCAGGTATAAAATGGAGCTGACCCAGGACCTCCCGCTCTTCGATAACGGCAATACCCTTAAGTTCGAGATCTATATTTACGACCGCACCCTGCCAACCCCGAACAAAAGCAATGTGGTGGTAACCGACGAAGTAACCTTATTTCAGGAATAGCAACCTATAAACCATAAAAAAGGCCCTGCAGCTATTAAAGTTGCAGGGCCTTTTTTATGGTTTATACTTTATAGTAATTAGTATATCGTAGGGTAAGCTTCCGGATCAGCTTCGTTCATGATCTCGTAAACCAACTCGAACACATCTTCTGCGTTTGGTTTAGAGAAGTAATCTCCGTCTGATGAGTATGGAGGACGGTGCGCATGTGCTGACAGGCACTGCGGCTTAGAATCCAGGTAACGCCACGCGCCCTGCTCGTCTACCACTTGCTGCATCATGTAGGCTGTTGCGCCACCAGGCACGTCTTCGTCAGCAAACAACACACGGTTGGTTTTCTTAATAGAATCCGTGATCATGTGTTCTAAATCGAACGGCAGCAGCGACTGCACATCGATAACCTCAGCTGAAATACCGAATTCTTCCAGTTGTTTGGCAGCCTCCATTACAATGCGGCACATAGAGCCATAAGTTACGATGGTAATGTCGGTACCTTCTCTCAGGATTTCCGGCTTACCAAGCGGAACTGTAAACTCTGCAATATTGCTAGGGATGCGCTCTTTCAGGCGGTAACCGTTCAGACACTCGATAATAAGTGCAGGCTCATCAGACTTCAGCATAGTGTTATAGAAACCTGCTGCCTGAGTCATATCGCGTGGTACCAGCACATGCATACCTCTGATGCTGTGCAGGATCATACCAATTGGAGAACCTGAATGCCAGATACCCTCCAGGCGGTGACCGCGTGTCCGGACAATCAGCGGCGCTTTCTGGCCACCTTTGGTACGGTACTGCAAGCTTGCAACATCATCTGACAGGATCTGAATTGCATACAGCAAGTAATCCAGGTACTGGATTTCTGTGATCGGTCGTAGGCCACGAAGTGCAGCCCCTATACCCTGACCTACAATCGTACACTCACGGATACCTGTATCGGTTACGCGCAGCTCGCCATGTTTCTCCTGCAAACCTGCAAATGCCTGGTTCACGTCACCAATTTTACCAACGTCTTCGCCAATGGCAAATACACGTGGGTCGCGGGCAAGTATAGAATCGAAGCAGGCTTGCAGAACCTCACGGGCATCAACCAACGGAGAATTCTCATCATACTCCGGCTTCACTTCTTCTACAAGCAGGGCGGCCTCTTCTGACTGGCTGTACAGATACGAGTTAAAACGATCGGCATTTTCACCCATTGCTTGCTCTAACCAGCCTACCAGTTCGCGTTTTGCCTGGTTGCGCTCGTCGCGCACGTAACGTAGTGCTTTGCGTACTGCTCTAACTGCATCGCTGCGGATAGGAGTAGATACTTTGCGAAGCTCTTCGGTTATAGTTGCAACCTCGGTAATATGCTCGCTGGCTGCTGCCAGGTTATCTAACAATTTTAACGCCTCTTCGTGATCAGCTTTGATGGCATCAGCAAAAGCGTTCCATGCATTGCCACGGGCTACTTTTACGGCATCTTTAGCTTCATTTTCGATCTGGTCTAACTGCTGCGCCGTAGCAATTTCATTATCCAGTATCCATTCACGCATTTTCTTCAGGCAGTCGTACTCCGCTTCCCACTCCAGACGCTCTTTAGATTTGTAGCGCTCGTGCGAACCAGAAGTAGAGTGGCCTTGCGGCTGTGTTACTTCTTCAACGTGTACCAAAACCGGCACATGCTGCTCACGGCAAACACGCACTGCTGCTTCGTAAGTCTCGCAAAGGGCAGCATAATCCCAGCCTTTAACTTTGAATATCTCATATCCCTGCTCGTTCTCGCCGTTACGCTGGAAACCTGCCAGAATCTCAGAAATGCTTCCTTTGGTAGTCTGGTACTCAGCCGGAACCGAAATCCCGTAGCCATCATCCCAAACAGAAACCAGCATTGGAACCTGCAGCACGCCGGCCGCATTTACCGCCTCGAAGAACATGCCTTCAGAAGTTGATGCGTTACCAATTGTTCCGAAGGCTACCTCGTTGCCGTTAACCGAAAACTGGGTCATGCCTTTCAGGGCAGGGTTCTGGCGGTATAGTTTAGAAGCGTAAGCCAAACCTACAAGGCGTGGCATTTGCGAGGCCGTAGGCGATATATCAGAGCTTGAGTTTTTCAGTTCGCTCAGGTTCTTCCAGTTACCTTCCTCGTCAAGAAGGCGGGTACCGAAGTGTCCGTTCATGGCACGGCCGGCTGTTGAAGGCTCCGCCTCTACATCGGTGTGCGCGTATAGTTGTGCAAAATATTGCTGCAGCGTTAGTTCGCCAATGGCAAACATAAAGGTCTGGTCGCGGTAGTATCCCGAGCGAAAATCGCCAGGCATAAAAAATCTGGCCATTGCCAGCTGCGCCACTTCCTTGCCATCGCCGAAAATACCGAACTTGGCTTTCCCCATAAACACCTCTTTACGACCGGCTAAGCTGGCCTGACGGCTTTCCCAACCAATTCTGTAATCATTGAGGATGTCTTCTGTACTTAGTTTTTGTGTTATAGATGCTTCAGCAGTCTGCATGTTTTTCACTATAAGCTATAAGTATATTTTTAATCAAAAGTACAGAACATTAGCCTAAATTCAAATTTAGGCCTGTTTTGTACACATTGGCATAGTTGTAGATACCTGTTGTTTTGTAAAAAGATTTTGTATCTTTGTTTTGCTCAGCTACGCCGGGCGTGTTTAAATATTGTTTTCAAGGTCTATTTATATGAAAATAAAACTTTACCCTATTTTGTTACTGTGCCTTTTGCTTGCAGGTTTTACAGCTAATGCGCAGGGCGAATTACAATTCGAAAAAGAAACGCACGATTTCGGTACTGTTGCCGAGGGCGTACAGGCTACATACGAGTTTAAAGTAAAAAATGTAGGCAACCAGCCTGTAGTAATTGCCAATGTTCAGCCATCTTGTGGTTGCACTACCCCTGACTGGACTAAAGACCCTATTTTGCCTGGCAAAACAGGTGTAATTAAGGCAATTTACAACACAGTTGGCCGTCCGGGACCGTTCCATAAGTCTATATCTATTACATCTAATGCGGCTACGCCTTCTAAAGTTATCTTTATAAAAGGTGAGGTTGGCCCAAAAGATTTAAAAACTAGTTATACTCAGGAACAAAAGGCGAACTCGCCGCGTTTGGCAGTTGGAGTTACTTCTCACAGCTTTGGTAAACTTGAAAAAGGACAAAAAGCTGTTGCTAAATTCACTATAAAAAACACAGGTCGGCAGGACCTGGTAATACAGGTAATAAAGTCGGTGTGCAACTGCGTAAGCTATAAAGTTTCTGTTCCGGCATTAAAACCAGGGCAGCAGGCAACTTTGGAACTAACCTACGTGCCTACTGTGTTAAGAGAGCAAAACGAAGTAGTAACTATACTTTCAAACGATATTATAATGCCAGACCTCAAACTAACGCTTAAGGCAAATGTTGTAGAGAGTCTGACTTCAAAAAATATGTTAAGGGAGGGCTCACAGCCGGTACCTTTCAGATAGTTTTTTTCATAGTTTTATTTTGTACTAATGGCAGTGATTTTATCGCTGCCTTTTTTCATTTTATACCCTCCCACTTCCTGTTTCGACTAATTATCCGGTGCAATTTTCGGTCTAAGTGCAAGGCTTTTAAACCTTGTTGCATTTGTTCTTTTTATTAATGTTTGTTTAGGTATATTTGCGCAGCTTTTCCCAAACTAAACTTAGAACGACATGATTATTGGTGTTCCAAAGGAAATCAAGAATAACGAAAACCGCGTAGGTGCAACTCCTGCAGGTGTTAATGAACTGGTACGTAACGGCCATACCGTTTATGTACAGGCTTCTGCCGGTGAAGGCAGTGGCTATGCTGACGAAGATTATACAAAAGCTGGTGCTACTATCCTTCCTACTATAGAGGAGGTTTACGGCATTGCTGAGATGATCATCAAAGTAAAAGAGCCAATTGAGTCAGAGTACAACCTGATCAAAGAAAATCAGCTACTCTTTACTTATTTCCACTTTGCTTCTTACGAGCCGCTTACACATGCTATGATCGAGCGTAAAGCAGTTTGCCTTGCGTACGAAACAGTAGAGCGCCCTGACAGAAGCCTGCCTCTGCTGGTTCCAATGTCAGAGGTTGCTGGCCGTATGTCTATCCAGGAAGGTGCTAAATACCTGGAGAAACCATTAAAAGGCCGTGGTATACTTTTAGGTGGTGTACCAGGTGTTCAGCCTGCTAAAGTATTGGTGCTTGGTGGTGGTGTAGTAGGTACAAACGCTGCTAAAATGGCTGCCGGCATGGGTGCCGATGTTACGATCCTGGATACAAACCTTGCTCGTCTGCGTTACCTGGATGATGTACTTCCTGCAAACGTTAAAACACAAATGTCAAACGGGTATGTTATCCGTGAGCTTGTGCAGACGCACGACCTGATCATTGGTGCCGTATTGATTCCGGGCGCTAAGGCTCCTCACCTGATCACACGCGACATGCTGAAGCTGATGAAGCCAGGCACTGTACTTGTTGACGTTGCCGTTGACCAGGGTGGTTGCATCGAGACTTGTAAGCCAACTACACACGAGAACCCGACTTTCATTATTGATGATGTGGTTCACTACTGCGTGGCTAACATGCCAGGTGCTGTTCCGTTCACATCTACGCAGGCGCTTACCAATGCTACATTACCTTACGCAGTGCAGCTTGCCAATAAAGGCTGGAAACAAGCCTGCGCCGACAGCAATGAGTTGAAGCTTGGCTTGAACGTTGTAAACGGCAAAGTAGTGTACAAAGGTGTAGCAGAAGCTTTCAACCTGGAATATACTCCTGTTGAGTCTGTACTGTAAGCATTAGCTTATCAACTTATAAGAGGCGCCTTTTTGACAATGTCAGAAAGGCGCCTTTATTTTGAGGCAGGCAATGGATGAACTTCCTTGCCATAACAGAAGGTTTTATACTTAGCTATACTTAAAGTATAAGCTCACCCTTACAACAATATTGATGTTCGATCACGATTTTAAACTGATGCTGCGCAGGCTGGGGCTACTCTTAGGCCTTTACATGGTGCTGCGGCTGGTTTTTTACCTTTTCAACTATAGCACCTTTGCAGAAGCTGACTTTAGCCAGACTATACTTGCCTTTGCACATGGCTTACGTTTTGATTTAGCAGCTCTCACGATCATTAATATTCCTTTTATACTTCTCTCGTTATTTCCACATCAGAACCCCGGAAGCACAACCTTTCAACGTGCATTGCTCTGGCTTTTTATACTTACCAATGTGCCTTTTATAGCCCTGGCGCTGGTAGATGTGGAGTTCTTTAAATTCATTGGCCGCAGATCGAGCAACGAGATCTTTACTATAACAGGTGACATTGCAAACCAGTTGGGTCAATTGGCAAGTTACTACTGGTACCTGGGCTTAGGTTTTATACTTCTGGTTGCGGCTTTGGTAAAAGTGTACCCTAGAACAACAACGGAGCCTGCCCGACAGCTTTCTTATGTGCTGCGTTACCTGCGCTTGCTATTGGTTGCGGCACTGGCTGTACTTACCATCAGGGGCGGTATTCAGCTAAAACCACTGCGCACGAGCCATGCTTTTATACTTCAGCCTGCCGCACTTGGTCACCTCACCCTGAACAGCCCTTTTACCTTTATTAAAAGTATAGGCCAGCAAAAGCTTGAAGAAAAAAATTATTTCACTGATAAACAGGCGTTACAACAGGCACTGAAGTTCGATCCTGAGAAGTATAAAAATCCACAGGAGCCACAACTAAAGGAAAATGTAGTTATTATTATACTGGAAAGTTTCTCATCAGAGTATGTTGGTGCCCTGAACAATGGCAAAGGCTACACGCCATACTTCGATTCGCTGGCGACAAAGGGCATTCTTTTCAGAAACAACTTTGCTAACGGCCGCAAATCGATAGAGGCTCTGCCATCGGTACTGGCCGGCCTGCCCTCGCTGATGCAGTCGCCTTATATCACATCAGCTTACCAGACCAATACACTTCATGGTTTGGGATCTGTGCTCCAGCAGGCAGGCTATAAAACAGCGTTTTTCCATGGGGCAGCTAACGGTACTATGGGCTTTAATAACTTCTCTAAACTGGCTGGCATTGACTCTTATTATGGACTTGATGAATACCCTGCCGAGCTAAAAGACAAAGATTTTGACGGCCAATGGGGCATTTTTGATGAGCCATACTTACAGTATGTAGCAAAGCAAATAACTAACATTGAGCAACCGTTTGCAGCTACAGTATTCACTTTAAGCTCGCACCAGCCT
This sequence comes from uncultured Pontibacter sp., assembly GCA_966250805.1. GTDB lineage: Bacteria > Bacteroidota > Bacteroidia > Cytophagales > Hymenobacteraceae > Pontibacter. The sequence goes on from CBINIP010000016.1 coordinate 91,337, forward strand.
TACACGGTTCCGGCGAAGTATAAAGGCAAATTCCCGAAAGGGAACCTGGAGATACATGAATCTATTGGCTACGCCGATTACGCATTGCACCAGTTCATTAAAGCAGCCGCAAAACAGCCCTGGTACAACAACACGCTGTTTATACTTACCGCCGACCATACCCAGATGAGTTCGAATCCGGATTATCAGAATGAGCTTGGAAATTACCGTGTGCCGCTGCTCCTCTTCCACCCTGGCAAGCAGTTTAAAAGTATAGATCCGGAACGAGTAACACAGCAGGCTGATATCTTCCCTACCGTGGTAGATTACCTGAACATTTCTACAGACTTAGCTTTGCCTTTCGGTACATCAGTTCTGGATACGGCCAGTGCCGGGCGCGCTATTTTCTACAATGGCAACTCTTACTTTATGGTGCAGCAAAATGGCGTAACAGAACTGACGCCGGATGATAAGGTAAACTTTTATACTTTCCCTGACCTCTCTCCTGCCGCACAAAAAATTAAGCAAGAACAGCAACTGAAAGCCTATGTGCAGTATTACCGGAATGGGTTAGTGAACAATGACCTGTACTTCTGGAAAAAGACAGAATAACAAAATTTATACTTCCCGCGTGTATAGCGGAATCTCCTGGAGCGGCGTATACTTGCGGGTTTCGAAATCTACCTCCCAGCAAAAATGCTGCAGCCCGTTGGTTATGGCCACATACTTTGCCTGCAGCACCTGGTTATAGGTTGATACCTGTTTTACGACTTCCTGCGTAATAGGCACGTATGCGGCTTTGCACTCGACCAACAGGTGCGGTTGCCCCAGGTTATTGTAAATACAGATATCGGTTCGCTTCTGGAGCCTGTTATAGGTAGTGCCCCTTTCTACACTGATCAGGCTTTTAGGGTACCGCAACTGGTTTAGCAGATAATGCAGGAAATGCTGCCTCACCCACTCTTCCGGTGTTAAAGGCACGTATTTGCGGCGCAGTGCATCAAATATCAGCGAATTAGATTCTGATTGTTTAAGTTTGTACTCAAATGGCGGCAGGTTCAGCGTATCCATGCTGCAAATTTACTCATTTATACTTGCAGCTATACTTAGTGCAGGTATCTAATTATACTAGTTACATGAAGACGAAAGAAGAAATTGTAAACAACTGGCTCCCGCGCTACACGGGCGTGCCTTTAGATGAATTTGGAGAGTATATCCTGCTTACCAATTTTATAAACTATGTAAAAATGTTTGCCGACAGGTTTGGCGTAGAGATAAGAGGGTTAGATAAACCCATGCAGACCGCTACGGCTAACAACATCACCATCATTAACTTTGGCATGGGTAGCCCGATGGCAGCAACCGTAATGGACCTGTTATCGGCTGTAAAACCAAAAGCAGCTTTGTTCCTGGGCAAATGCGGTGGCCTGAAGAAGAAAACACAGTTGGGAGACCTTATACTTCCTATTGCTGCCATCCGTGGCGAGGGTACCTCTGATGATTACCTTCCACCTGAAATTCCGGCGCTTCCTTCGTTCCGATTGCAGCGCGCCGTTTCTTCCATGATCAAAAAACATGAAATGGATTACTGGACCGGTACAGTTTATACTACAAACCGCCGCGTTTGGGAGCACGACGAAGAGTTTAAGGAATACCTGCGCCAGATCCGTGCGATGGGTGTTGATATGGAAACTGCTACTATCTTTACGGTAGGTTTCATTAACGAAATTCCTCACGGTGCGCTACTGCTGGTTTCTGATAACCCGATGGTGCCGGAAGGTGTTAAAACATCTGAAAGCGACAAACTGGTTACCTCGAACTATGTAGAGAAACACCTGAGTATAGGTATAGACTCTTTGCTGGAGCTCATTAACTCCGGAGAATCTGTAAAACACATGCGCTTTGAGTAACCCCTTGAACATGACCAAAAACTTACGCACCCTTGCAGCCGCCCTTATACTTGGTGGCACCCTTTTTAGCAGCTGCACCGGCACCAAAACCAGCAGCCAGGAAGCAGACCTGATCGTGTATAACGGTAATGTATACACGGTAAACAGCAACTTCGAAAAGGCTGAGGCTTTTGCTGTAAAAGATGGTAAAATACTGGAAACCGGTACTTCTGAGGATATCCGAAAAAAGTATACTGCCACTGAACAGGTAGATGCCGAAGGTAAAACTATACTTCCGGGTCTTATTGATGCACACTCCCACTTCTACCGCTATGGCCTTGCCCTGCAATCTGCTGACCTGGTAGGTACAGAGTCGTTTAAAGAGGTAGTGCAGAAGGTAACGGAACAGCGCGAAAAGTACCCGAATGCAGCCTGGATCACTGGCCGTGGCTGGGATCAGAATGATTGGGCTGTAAAGGAATTTCCGGCCAAAGATACGCTTGATAAGCTCTTCCCGAACACGCCAATTATACTTACACGCATAGATGGCCACGCTGCACTTGCCAACCAGAAAGCACTTGACCTGGCTGGCGTTACACCTAGCACCAAACTTGTAGGTGGCCTTGTTGAGGTGAAGAACGGCAAAATGACAGGTATCCTGATCGACAACGCAGTTGATCTGGTAACTTCTAAAATACCGGAGGCAAGCGATGCTGAAAAGCGACAGGCACTAGCAAATGCGGAACAGAATTGCTTTGCTGTTGGCCTAACTACTGTGGTAGATGCCGGCCTTGATAAGCAGACAGTAGACCTGATGGATGCCATGCACAAAAGCGGCGACCTGCAAATGCGCGTTTACGCTATGCTTAACCCTAACCAGGAAAACCAGGACTACTACTTCAAGAACGGTTTGTATAAAACAGACCGCCTGAATGTCCGCTCTTTCAAGATTTATGCTGATGGTGCGCTGGGATCGAGAGGTGCAAACCTGCTAAAACCTTACCACGACCGTGCAGGCCACTATGGTTTTTTGTTAGCTTCTGAGCAGGAGTTCAGAGACATTGCAGCTAAACTTTACCAGCACGGCTTCCAGATGAACACCCATGCGATCGGCGACTCTGCTAACCGTTTGCTACTGGATATTTACGGTGGTCTCCTGAAAGAGAAGAACGATAAGCGCTGGAGAATTGAACATGCTCAGATCATCAATCCGACTGATATGGCTAAGTTTGGCAAGTATAGCATTATCCCATCTGTGCAGCCAACACACGCTACTTCTGATATGTACTGGGCAGGAGATCGTTTAGGTAACGAGCGTATCAAACATGCCTATCCTTTCAAAGAACTGATGCAGCAGAACGGCTATATTCCGCTGGGCAGCGATTTCCCGGTAGAGGATATTAATCCGTTTTATACTTTCCATGCAGCGGTAGCGCGCCAAGATGCGAAGAATTACCCTGACGGCGGTTTCCAGATGGAGAATGCCTTGTCGCGCGAAGAAGCACTGCGTGGCATGACGATCTGGGCAGCCAAAGCTAACTTTGAAGAAAATGAAAAAGGAAGTATAGAGACAGGTAAATTCGCTGATTTTATACTTGTAGATAAAGACCTGCTAACTATAAAACCCGAAGAAATGCGTGGTGTTCAGGTGCTGAGAACTTATGTAAACGGGAAGCTGGTTTATAAGAAATAACAGCTCCGGATTTATCAGATAAACAAAAACGGCTGCAGAATCTGCAGCCGTTTTTGTTTATACTTACATCTGTTTTTGATGGTTTACCTGATAGCAACTTCAGCCTGCGGGTTCAACGTTTTCTTGCCCTTAACCATAAACAGGAACACCAGGCCAAGCGCGAAAAAGGTAATAAGCGCTAATATACTATAGCGCATAGAGCCAGTAAGTTGAGCGATCAGGCCATAAGCCATCGTTCCTAAAACAATAGACACTTTCTCTGTTACATCATAAAAGCTGAAAAAAGAAGCATGGTCTATGGTGTTAGCAGGAATCAGCTTGGAGTATGTGGATCGGGACATGGATTGAATACCGCCCATAACAGTACCTACTACGGCCGCTAGTATATAAAACTGCAAAGCGCTTTCTGTGAAATAAGCGGCTACGCAAATGCCTATCCAGATCATAACGCCAATTACCAGCGCACTTATGTTACCATACTTATTAGATATAGCTGCAAAGCCATAAGCACCCGCCACAGCCACTAGCTGGATGATTAAAATGGTCAGAATCAGGGCATCATCAGGTAGTTTAAGCTCTTCTATACCAAAAATTGTGGCCACATACATTACCGTCTGCACGCCCATGTTGTAGAAAAAGTATGCCAGCAGGTAGCGCTTCAGCATGGGTAATTCCTGTGCCTGTGCCCAGACTTTCTGTAGCTCTTTAAAACCATTAAACAGCCAGTTACCTTTTGCTCTCCGGTGGTACACGTTCTCCGGCAGATGAAAGAAAGTATATTGAGCAAAACCAAACCACCAGATGCCGGTGCTCAGGAAAGCAATACGAGGTGGCAGGCTTTTATTATCTGCAGCAATCCCGAAAAATTCCGGTTTCATAATCATGGCCAGGTTAAACACCAGCAGCAGCACACTCCCAATATAACCCATCGAAAAGCCTCTAGCACTCAGGCGGTCATACTGATCTTCCGTAGCAATTTCGGGTAAGTAGGCATTATAAAACACTATACTACCACTAAACCCTATACTGGCAAGTATAAAAAGTATAACTGATAGCGTAAATGTTTCGGCTGTGAAGAAGTATAAGCCGGCGCAAGAAAACGACCCAAGGTAGCAAAAGAACTTGAGAAAAAACTTCTTGCGCCCGCTGTAATCGGCAATAGCTGTCAGAATGGGGCTAAGGCAGGCAATGATCAGGAAAGCGGCTGAAATAGCATAAGAGAACAGCACAGAGCTCACTAACTCAAACCCCAGAAAGTTAACCACATCTGTACCATCAGGCTTTTGCGCAACGGCACTAAAGTAGATCGGGAAGATGGTGGATGTAATAACAAGTGAATATACAGAATTTGCCCAGTCGTAAAAGCACCAGGCTCTTGTAACGGTAGGATCGTTTTTTTGCATCCTGAAATTTAGTAAAAAACTAAACTCCTATGCTACAGCAACCGCCAAATTTATACTTAGTACTAATCCCGATACAGGACTACTCCGCATCTAAACCGGATTTCTCTTTAAGTATAGAAAGTATAAGTTCCCACAGATGCTCGTAGGGTACAATCTCAACTTCTGCGTAGGCCTCACCTGGGGGGGTGGTAGCTTTAAGCTTTTCATGCATACTTGTCGACTTTGAGACAACCTGCAGGTATGAGTAATTCTCCTTTAGTATCAGGATCATGAAACGCAAAAAAAGTCGTGCCCTCTCCGGCATATCCCCTCTCAGGTATTTATCAATATACTTCCGGTAGCGTTCTATTAATAACTCTGCCTCCTCCTCTACCTCATTGTTCAGTAGCTCGATAAACTCCAGCACCAGCAGAAAAACATTAAAGCCCTGCTTATCCTTCGATACCATTGTAGCATTATCCAGCGCCTCCTTATCATCTTTCGTAAGTCTGCCTTGTGTTACAATGGATAAAAAAGCCCGCATTAGCGCCCATCGTTCTTTGCTTAAAGCAGATTGAACATAATAATAGGGACTCTCATAAACATCAGTGATAAGTTTTTCTGCCAGCGTAAAGTTCTGTGAGTGCATCGCCAACAGGAAATAGTTTTCTAGATATGCAAACCAGTTAACATCTGATGGGGAAATCAAGTATAAATTTGCTTCAGCAAGCTTTATACCTTCCTCCAGCCTTCCAGTCCTTAGGTAAGCGTATAACTTTACAAAAACATTAAGCTGAATATCAAATCTTCTATAATTTACTTCCTTGTTAAGATGCATTTTCTCAACTTCCAGACAAAATTTTAAGAGTTCTTTATAATTGCCTGTTAGCTCAAGATAATGGTTTTGAAGTAATATATAATGTTCAAATATTTTATAGGATTTAGACTTCAACCACAGCCTTTTTATTTCAGCTATTTTGTCAGGTAATTGAAGTAATGACGCTTCTTTTCTTGATACCTGAAAGTTTAAGTTAAATTTTATTTCGCTGAAAAGATCCTCAGCATCTTTTTCTAGGAAGACTAAATTCTTATAATGTTTAATTTCCTTATTCAGTTTATCAAAAGATACTTTATCCTGTTTGTAGATGTCTATTCTTCTCTTAGCTTCCAACCCTTGAAGTATGATGTCATTAAACTCATATTCTTTGGCCTGTCGTATAGCTTTTTCTAAAACTTTGTTCGATAGTTCTAGCTCGGAAAGTATAAAAAGTAGTTTGCCTTCATATAATAGACTTTGTAATTCATGCTCCAAAATTCTGGATGGGTTAGCACTTATGTCGTTTAGCGAAACAAGATGTAAGTGAGTATAAAGCTTCTTCTTAAGACGTGACTTTAACATTCTGTAGCTAGTCGGAAGCACCTTACCATCAGAATCGTAGAGTACCTTAGCCGCATCTAGATCACTGCTTACCTCATTCTGCTTTACTAGGTTGTAATAGCGGCTTTCGTAATTTTTGCCATCATTAAAATCAATTAAAACAGCCTTTGTGTTATATCTTTCAATAATATTTATAAGCCGCTGTAGTTCCTCCATAAGTCCTGTATCCGGTATATGATACCTTATCAAATATATGTTAAATTACTTAACTTTATATTTTTCTAATATTAGAAGAATAAGTTCCCATAGATGTTCATATGGAATAATCTCAATCTCTGCATAAGCATCGCCAGGTGCCGGAGTTTCAACCAATTTTTGTAAAAACTTTTCCCCTTTACTTTTACATTTCTCTACATCGAAATCACTTGTTACAGTAAGCATCAACAGTTTGAGAAAAATTTTACTTCTTAAGCTGTAAGAATTCTTTAAATGCACTAACATGTATTTTCTAAGGCTCTCGATTCTGTATAATAATCCTTCAGCATCCTGTTTTCTTAAGAAGTGCACAAACTGAAGGATAAGTATAGCAACATTAAATCCTTGTTTATCTTTGCTGTACTCTGGTACTGATGTGATAAATGTTTGATAATTAAACTCCTTGAAAGTACCCCGAACAGGTGCAATAAAACTCAGATATGTTTTAAACAGATTCCACCGCTCCTTTGCTGTTCGAGATACAATTGAGTACGATGGATTCGAAAAAACTTTATCAATAAGTACCTCTGCTAGTTCGTACTGCCGGGAGTGCATTGCCAATAAGAAATAGTTTTCCATAAAAGCGAACCAGTTGTGGTCATCGCTATTAAAGTTTTCCAGAAACAGTTCTGCATACTTAAGCCCTTTATGAAAATCTTTCTCTCTTAGCAATGAATAGACCAAAACATACTCATTGAACCTCTCATTAAACCTCTTTTTATTGATTCGCTCCTCAAGAAGCATCTTATAGCTTTCTTTAGTTATTTCGATGTTCTTTTTGAAATCACCTATCAACTCGTGATACCACACATAAAGCATGTAATAATTTTCGAACGTTATAAATGTTTTTGTTTCTTTCCAGAGCAGTTCCAGTTCTACAATTATTTTACCTAACTCTGTTAAGTATTTTGTTCGAGAAGAAATTGATTTAGTCAAGTTCAATCGGGCTCTTTGATAAATTGCAACAGACTGGCTCTCATAGCTTTTTATGTTTCTCAACTCTACCAACTGGTTAAGGTTCTCGTCTAAAAGCTTCCCTAATCCTTTGTGCATATAATACAGACTCTTATACTCTAGGCAGTCAATTATAATGTCTGTAAAATCATTCTCTTTTGCTAAAGCATGTGCTTTATTTAGCAAGCGAAGGGATATATCATATTCACCTTTCAAAATCAGTACCCGTGCATGATGTAGAAAGTCAAGACATACTATTTCATCATTTTGTGACGAATTAGATACATCAATAAAGAAAAGATAGTCTAGGAGCTTTTTTTTAAGCCTAGATTTTAACATCTTATAACGAGTATCATTGGGAGTAGAATTATAGATATCTTCTGCTGCGTCTTGCTCACAACTATAAACTCCAGCTCTAATGTTACTTAGGAGTAATTTTTCTTTGCCTTTTACAACAGATTCTAGTTGAGGTAAAATAGAATTCGGCTTAAGGTTTAGCGTTACTATTTTAGATAATTTTACTATCTCTTCCAATGATTCTTTTGACTTAACAATTCACAATCATGATATTACAGGAATCCAAAGCTTTACTTGAAGCATTTACCCAGTGTTACCTTTCAAGTAATATTTCCTTTACTTCAAGCAAATACTATGATTTACTTTGTAAAAAGTAACATTTCATCAAAAGTTACTTTTGATTATCCTAATGTATAAATATAATAGCATATATTTATAATTAACAAGATTATTCCAAAAATTCTAAGCATCTTTTAAGCTAAACTTTATAGAATAATAGTTACTTTATAAGTATCATTTTCCTTTTTAACCAGCACCTATACCCTCATCTTTGTGCTATAAATACATCGGTCTATAACATCTAATATAAAATTTACAGCTATGGTTTCTTTCATTATCTCAATCCTTATTCAACTTGTTGTTTTGAACGGAGGTACAACAAATACTTCATCTAAAGAAAAAGGAGCAGAAACTACAACAACCACAACTTCTGATGAAACAATGCAAACATTTGGTGGTGTTGGTAATTGGACGAACCCAGGTGTTGCTGAAACAACAGAAGATCCTAATAATTAATATACTACTTTAAGCTATAAAGCATTTTCCCTATCTTGCCTCAGCAACTATAGCCAGAGGTTGATTAAGATGCGAAAACACGCTCTACTGCTTATAAATATTTTATTCTTCCTGAGTTTCTGCTCCCAGCCTCAGCGCCAGCCTGACCAGGTTCGTGTGAGGCTGGAAGCAGACCCTGGAACATTAAATCCTGTCAGCTATAATAGCTCCGGTGCGCTGCAGATCATAAATCTGTTGTTCCAGAGTTTGGTGGGTGCCGATATGGCCGATGCTGAACTGAAGCCTTTTCTGGCAGCTGAAATGCCGGTAATAACCAAGCAGGATTCCCTCACCCTGTTCACTTATGAAATCAGGGAAGAAGCACGTTGGGCTAACGGAACCCCTGTTACTGCCCGGGATGTAGTGTTTAGCCTGAAACTGCTGAAGGCACCTCTGATCAATAATGAAGGCCTGAAACCGCAGGTTGAATTTATTAATGACATCAAGTTAGACAGCTCTAACAACCGCAAGGTTACTTTTGTCTGCAGTGGCTTTGCACCTGAAATGGAGCTCCTGACGGGCGACTTCTTTATACTTCCTGAATACCTCTTCGACCCGAAGGGATTGCTCAAACAATTCTCCATCAGCCTTTTAAATTCCAACTCGCAGGAATTACTCCAGAACAAACAGCTACAGGAGTTTGCTACTCGTTTCAACAGCGCTGATTTTGCCCAGAATAAAGATTTCCTGAAAGGGAGCGGTGGCTACGAATTAGATAACTGGGTATCGGGCCAGCACCTTACATTAAAGCGCAAACAGAACTGGTGGGCTAACAACCTCGATCCGAAGGTTAGCCATTTAACAGCCAACCCGGAACGCATCAGTTTTCATGTTATTCCGGAGCATGTTACCGCCTTGTTGGCATTAAAAAATAAGCAACTTGATGTACTGGAAGGTGTACCTGTATCGGAATTTAATCAGTTAAAGAAAGATCAGGGATTTCTTCAGGAGTACGAACTATACACACCAGATTCTTATGAGTTCGTGTATACCGGGCTCAACAGCCGCCTGCCAAAGTTCTCTGATAAACGCACTCGCCAAGCTATTGCACACCTGCTCGACGTAGAAAATCTGATGTCCGTAACACAGGAGAACTATGCCACCAGAACAGTTGGACCTGTACCTCCTAATGTTAAAGAATTTTACCATTCTAAGCTTCAGCCCTATACTTACAGCACACAAAAAGCTACTGAACTGCTGACGGCTGCCGGTTGGGTTAAAGAGAACGATGGCTGGTATAAAAAATCCGGAGGCAAAAGAGAGAAACTTAGCATAGAGATAAACTACAGAGCCGGTAATACTATCTATGAGAATACAGCAGCTATTTTTAAGCAGAGTGCAGCTAAAATTGGTATACCAGTCACATTACGGGCTTTGGAGGGCACCATACTAAGCCAGCAACTTCGTGAACATAATTTCGAAATGGTGATCCGATCGCTGAACGGTAACCCGTTCGTGTTTAACTTCAAGCCACTGTTTCATACTTCCTATGCCGGACAAGGCGGCATAAACTTTACTGGTTTCGGCACACCGGAAAGCGATAAAGTGCTGGATCTGGTTAACCAGGCAGCCACAACACAAGAGAAGGCAACATACCTTAAAAGATTGCAGGAGATTCTGCACGAAGAAGCTGCCTTTATTTCTCTTTATTACCTGAAAGACCGCATAGCTATACATAAGCGTTTTGCCAATACCAAAGTGTCGGGGTTAATGCCTAATTACGATGTTAGCGCTTTTACATTAAAAGCAAAATAAATACAGGCATGGTGCTTTACCTGTTAAAACGCCTGTTGCTGATACTGCCTGCGCTATGGCTTATAGTTACGCTGGTGTTCCTGCTTAGCAAAGCCTTGCCCGGAACATCCGGTTCTGAAAAGATTTTGCAAAGCACAGGCTACTATGCTACGGGCTCTGCCACTGCCCGCGCAGCCGCTTACCAGGATTATCTTAACCGAACAGGCCAGCAACTGCCGCTTTTCTACTTTGGTATAAGTGCATCCGTTGAGCCAGATACACTTTATAAAATAACACCGGAAACAGACAGAAAACTACTGCAAACTCTAATATGGAACTATGGAAACTGGCCTTCTGTAGCTTCATACTACACAAGTATAAAACAACTTCGCCAGCGGGTATCTGAGCCTGAGCAACACCTTATCGCTCCCCTTTTCTCGGCCACAGACAAAGAGGCTATACTTGCAGCAACAGGTAAGCTCGATCAACTGAAAAATACTCCTGAAACCGGTGCTTTGGTAACTGAAGTGAAACTAGAAGCCAAAGCCTTAGCACAGTTGCAGCCAGCTTATGGTTTTTTACTGCCTACGCTTCGCTGGTATGGCACTAATAATCAATACCACCGTTGGATGAAGAACCTTATAAAGGGTGATCTTGGCAACTCATACCGCGACAGCAAGCCTGTGTCAGAAAAGATTTCAGAGGCCGTTACTTCTACTTTCTGGATACTGATCATAAGTATAGCCGCAGCTTTTCTGATAGCTTTTGAAGTAAGTATACTGTTGGTACAACGCCAGGAAACAAAGCTGCAAAAGGCTCTGATGTCTTTGCTATACTTTCTGGATAGCATTCCGCTTTTCGTACTTAGCCTGTTGCTGATGGTGCTGCTGGCAAGCCCGGTTTTCCTGCAGCTGTTACCGGTTTTCGGGCTCGGCTATTTTGAAACGGCACAGCAGAACTGGCTACAGGTTTTGATGCAGCAATTGCCTTACCTGGCACTGCCTATACTTTGCCTAACCACTGCTTATCTCCCCTACCTAACAAACCAGCTGTACCGCGCTCTTGCCGATACTTCCCATACTGACTATGCCCGCACAGCACGTGCTAAAGGTTTATCTGCAAGAAAAGTAATCCGGAAGCACCTGCTGCGAAATGCCCTGCTACCTGTAATTACACTTTTATCCGATTTTCTACCGGCCCTTGTTGCAGGAACTATAGTTATTGAAACAATTTTTGCTATACCAGGCATTGGTCGTTTACTTGTAGAGTCGGTACAGGCCCGCGATTACCCGGTTTTAGTTGCAATAGTGCTGTTGGTTGCTGTATTTAAAATGCTGTCGCACCTGCTGGCTGATGTACTTTATAGTAAAGCAGATCCTCGCATCAGATTAAGTAGCGCCAGATGAAATTACTGCTGACCGATATACGGATGCTCTGGAAGAAAAAGCTGGCTTTTAAATTGGCTGCTGTTTACCTGCTGCTGTTCTTTCTTATAGCAATGCTGCTGCCCGTACTTTCCTTGCCATACAGCCCAAACGAGCTCGACCTGAAGTATGTATTTCAGCCTCCTTTTGCTACAGATGCTTTCCCGAATCGGCATATTCTTGGCACTGATGCGCTTGGGCGCGATGTGCTTGTGAGCAGCCTATACGGAGCGCGTACAGCACTTTTCATCAGTTTTCCGGTCATGATCTTAACCTCTGTGCTTGGGCTTATACTTGGCGCTGCTGCAGGTTATTTTGGTGATAATAAGTTTAAAGTGAGTTGGGCAGGTGTAATAGTAGCTATAATAACTATAGGTGCCTTTTTATACTATGCCTTATATGTACCGCTGCATGTGCTTTCGCTTAAGCTCGGCACAGAAGCATGGCTGATGAGTCTACTCATTTTAACTGCCCTTATCGCTATACTTTTTGTGCTGGTTATACCTCTTTGCAGGCGACTGAACATTCTGCAGCAGGCTGCTTCCGTTCCGCTTGATTGGCTGGTGATGCGGCTTATAGAGCTGTTTACAAGTATACCTAAGCTAATTTTTATACTTGTTCTCGCAGCTTTTGCGCCTCCGTCGGTGATTGTACTGGCGGCTATACTTATACTTACCACCTGGACAGAAACTGCGCGCATGGCCCGCGCCGAGATGCTGCGCGTTAAACAACTGCCATACTTCGAAGCTGCTACCAGCCTAGGTGTTTCGGAGTTTGAGCTGATTCTGCGCCATGCATTGCCTAACATAGTATCGCCGGTTCTGGTAACATTTGTGTTTGGACTTGCAGGTATACTTGCTCTTGAGTCTACTTTATCTTTCTTAGGTGTAGGGGCTTCCGGACCTTTTATCAGTTGGGGAGGTATTATTTCAGGCATCCGTTCAAATACTTCCGCCTGGTGGCTGGTCGTGTTCCCGGGTATACTTTTAACCGTTACTGTGCTCTCTTTACAAACCTGCAGCTATTATATAATGTGGGCAATGCAGCAGCGGAAACGCTAAGTTTACGTTACTTTTCAGGATTTATAATCCTTATTTAACAACTCTCTACACAAGAAACATTTTCTGAATACACTATTCATAAGCAACTTATACTTTATACTTATCCAAAGCAGGAGATCTATTGCAAAACATGACAGTGATACCGCCATGTTACTTTTAGTTCTTAATATTCCTGTTTGATATCACTTATCGTTTGTAACATTGTTCACGCTTAAAACCTAACCCTACTGCCCTATGATCGCTATGAATGCTAACTTTATTTACAAAGCTGAGATCAGCTATGCTAATAGCTGTCTTCCTTTATACAGCAACACAAAAGTTGATATTCTAGAAGAAGAGGGAACAGATTTCTCTACTATAGACGGAGACGTAGTTACCTATACTGACGGTGCTGATGCCGTTAGCAATGGTGCAGGTATATTTATCGGCGACTACTTTGTCGGCAAATCAGATAGCCAGCAGGCTGTTTGTACTATTGCCTGCATCCGCTATTAAGTTGTGGCGTTAAGGTTCTTCTGATAAACCGGAAGAGATAGAATAGATAGTATAAAGTGTAGATTGTTTGTGTTTAGATTAGTCAAGTTGCCCTGTAGTTAGCTCTGCAGGGCATTTGTCATTTTATAGTTGTTAAGCTTCAGGAGCTACATTATACTTTACCAGACGATACTCCAGCCATAAAAAAGCCTGCCAGCGAAATCACTGGCAGGCTTTATATTTATAGTATGCTATGGTAATTAATTTTTACCGGTATGCGCCAGTACAATCTGGCGAAGCCACTTCAGCATCAGAAAAATAGCAAACGCTGCCAACAGCGAACCAATGCAGTTTACCAGGAAGAACAGTGCTTTATGATCGTATTTATCCCACATACTGGCCAGCACACCCGATAGCTTGTTACCAATAGATGTTGCCAGGAACCATCCACCCATCATCAGGGCAGTCAGGCGCGGCGGGCTCAGCTTAGAAACCAGCGACAGACCCATCGGGCTCAGGAACAACTCTCCTATCGTGATTACGGCATAAGAACCAACCAGCCACATGGCAGAGCTTTTCTCGGCACCGTTCATACCTGCATAAACAGCACCTACCATAACCAGCGTGCTCATGGCTGTAATTACCAGGCCCCACATAATTTTAGCCGGCGTAGACGGCTCTTTGCCACGCTTGCGCAGGAAGGCGAAAAACCACACCACAAGCGGTGTAAGTATAATCACAAAGAATGGGTTGATTGACTGAAAAAGCTCTGTTGATATCAGCGAGAGCGGACGTCCTTCTTCAGGCCAGTTAGATTCCGGCAGGTTGTTCAGGTATGGCGATACACCTTCTTTTGTGATAACCTTTCCTTCAGCATCGGTACGGGCACGGAAGTTCTGATCATAATCCGGAACAGTAGCTGTGCTGTTGTCTACCTCCTGCACCATGCCAATAGCTCCGGCAGGGCCTTTGAGCGCATCTACCATTTCGCGGTCGGTGTAATATTCGGCCCAGGTAGTAAGGGCAGTACCATTCTGCTTAAAGATCGCCCAGAAAACAATAACTACTGCAAAAATAGAAAGTAGTGCAGCAATAGGTTTTTTATCTTCTGAAGATGCTCTTGCCCAAAGGGAGCCATAGAACACCATGATCGGAATAGCGCCAAAAATGAATGCATCGGTAGAATCGGAGCCGAACACGTTACCAGGTATAAGTACCCAGCCTAACACACCGGCAATAACTGCAGGCAGAATAACAATGCTGAAAATACGCGCAAGCGGCATATCGTTGGCAGCAGCAGGTTTCAGTACATCAGCTTCTTTATAATGTTTGTTACCGATCCAGAAAATAAGTACACCCAGCAACATACCTACGCCGGCAGCAGCAAATGCATAGCCCCAGCCATAGTTGTTGCGCAGGTAAGAGGCCACGAAAGGCGCAATAAAAGCTCCCACGTTTATACCCATGTAGAAGATGTTATAGCCTGTATCTTTTTGCTCCTGGTACTCAGGCTTAGAGTATAAACCGCCCAGCAACGTAGAAATGTTTGGCTTAAAAAAACCGTTACCAATAATGATCAGGCCAAGGGATATAACCATTGCCAGGTCTCCGGGTAATGCCAGCCCCATGTAGCCAATGGCCATAAGTATACCGCCAATAGAAATAGACAGCCTGTAGCCCAGCACTCGGTCGGCAAGCAAACCACCAACAAATGGTGTTAAATATACAAATGCGATAAATGTACCAAAGATATCAGAAGCATTTTCTTTGGAAATACCAAGGCCGCCATTCTGTGCATCAATCATGTACAGGAAGAAAATAGCCAGCATCAGGTAGAAGCCAAAGCGCTCCCACATCTCAGAGAAGAATAAATAGTATAATCCTTTAGGGTGTTTGGATTTTGTGTTGCTCATGCGTAAAAATTGTGGATTAGCTATGTAATTTAAGCCCTTTTCTGCTATTCTTCAAAATTTCAGGCTGTTACTGTGCTTCGAAGTATAACTTATACTTTATTAAATATTCTAAAACTCTAAGCCAACATCAGAAAAAAGCTTGGGCTTTATATCTAACCTCTCTAACCATAATTATACCAGAACAATAGTTCAGGAAGTGATTTTTATTCGGAAGTTAGTAACATCAAAATATCCTCAGGATGTCGAACAGCTCCGATTTAGAAACTGGTTTCACTCCTGAACGACTAAGTATAGGCTGAGATTTAGTCAGAATTCTGGTAAGGTTGTGAACGCCAGAATAAACAGATAACACCTCATGCATATTGCCGTGGGCAAATTCGAAAGGAGTTAAATACAGCCAAAGCAACCCGATAACGGTGCTCGTCTCGTCTCCGGTCTCTTCTGAAATCTCCGAGTTATACAGTATAGATTTCTCTTCTACTATTGGAAGAACTTCTTTTTTAAAGTCAGCGAGGTAAGATGTAAGTGCTTTACATTCAAAATAAACCACAAACAACTTACATAATTTTTTAACTAAACCTTCGAATTTAGTCCTGCTGCTACCTTCTTCAAAATCCTCCTCTTCTAATCCTCCTGTGTATGCGCTTTGCATACGTAATTCAAAGAAAGCATAGTTCGCATTTGAAAGTGTCTTTAATATCTGTTCTTCCAAATAAGCTATGTGCTTCTCATTCATTATCTAATTCGGTGATGACTTAAGTCAGTAGTGTGTTCAATTTATGTGGTTACATGTATTATGCATTAATGCCGCGGCAGTAATCTATAGCCATTGCTAACTATAGCAGTAACCGAGTTTTTAAACACTAATTTTAGTATAAAAAGCCGCTCCTGCATACTTTAAATCTATTGCTGCCACGATTATACTTTCTAAAAAGATTGCCTCAGTTAAGAACTATTTCTGATTCCGTTCTTTATGTTTTTATACTTTACCAGAAAAAAATATACCATAAGCTTCCTCATTCTGACCTCAAAAAACCGGAGAAGTTTATGCATTGCCTCAAGCTATTGTTTCTGTGTCAGTTAAGACATAGAGTATCACCTGCCTGAAATCTATCTAAAATTTAACTTAATAGATCCTACAGGATAAACCTTTCTCCCTTTTCCAAAATATGGAATTTTTCCCTAAAAGATTCCAAGCATGACTATAGGTGAAGTATAAGTATAGCTTCTGAAATGGCAGATCAGGTAATTACTTTACATTTAGGAGCGAACATAAAAAAGCCTGCAGATCGAGCACCTGCAGGCTTTATACTTATGGCTTTACTGATTTAGCATTGACTTAAACAACTTCCTTCAGTGTCTGCATGTCAATCACATAGCGGTAGCGGACCTCCTTCTTCTGCATCTTTTCAAAAGCTTCGTTTATATCCTGCATTGCAATTACCTCTACTTCGGGCAGAATAGCATGTTTGGCACAGAAATCCAGCACTTCCTGTGTTTCCTTTATACTGCCAATAAGCGAGCCTGTAACTAACCTGCGATGCAGAACCACCTCCATGTTATTGGTTGCTTTTTTGAAAGGTGTTAACACCCCTACAGCAACTAGAGGTGCATCGCGCTTCAGGAGCTTTACATACAGGTTGATGTCGTAAGCGTCCGGGATCGTATTCAGGATAATATCAAATGATAGTTCCTGTTTTGCCATCGCCTTCTTATCAGTTGATAATACCACCTCATGGGCTCCCATCTCCAAAGCATCATCCATTTTATCTTTTGAGGTAGTGAAAACAGTTACTTCGGCTCCCATGGCTTTGGCCAGCATTACGGCCATGTGCCCCAATCCACCAAGACCAACAACTCCTACTTTATCGCCGTGCTTTACTTTCCAGTGTTTTAAGGGCGAATAAGTAGTAACACCGGCACACAGGATTGGTGCAGCAGCTTTTATATCCAGCGCAATCGGTATCTTAAGTACAAAAGACTCTTTTACAACTATATTGGTAGAATATCCGCCAAAAGTGTTGTAGCCACTGCCGTCAGGTTTCATATACCCGTTATAGGTTGCGGTCCAGCTTACCGGACCTTCGCAGTATTGCTCATCACCTTGTTTGCATGAAAAACACTCACCGCAGGAATCAATCATGCACCCTACTCCAACTATATCTCCCAGTTTAAACTTTGTAACCCCGCTGCCTACTTCTACCACTTTGCCAATTATTTCGTGGCCGGGCACGCATGGGTATACAGTGTTGTTCCAGTCGTTACGAACCTGGTGCAGATCAGAATGGCAAACACCGGTATACAAGATATCGATCAGAACTTCGTCTTCTTTTGGTGCTTTGCGCTTAAAGTTGATGGGTTTTAGTTTCTTGAAAAGAGCACTGGTAGCTCCGTAGCCTTTTGTTTTAATTTGTTTCATAGTTTATGTTCAGCTTTATAGTTTGGTGTCTCACTCTCTGCTTACCCGGCTCAGACTAATCAAAGTTTATAGTTAGCAACAGCAGTTGTCTGAAGTTGTTTTCAGTCTGCTTTGGCATGTAATGCTAAAAAGGAAAGCCACATAGAGGTTTGTGTATGACATACGCTCCATGTGGCTTGCTTTCATAGTTATACTTTATAAATTTCTATAAATACACCACACGGGCTTGAAGGTTACATACTTACAACTATAATGTGTGCGAGGGGCTTTAATGGCAAAGTATAAAGCAGGAATCGGAAGT
Organism: uncultured Pontibacter sp.; assembly: GCA_966250805.1. Lineage (GTDB taxonomy): Bacteria > Bacteroidota > Bacteroidia > Cytophagales > Hymenobacteraceae > Pontibacter. The sequence continues at coordinate 109,324 of CBINIP010000016.1, forward strand.
ATAAAGTATGATGCCTGAACTACTTCTTTACAAGGAGGCTAAGAAGATGATCCGGAAAAAGAAAAAGCCTTGTAAGAAATGTACTTACAAGGCTCTTACTAATATATCCGGAGAAAATGGTTCTGAATTATTCACGTTTTCTTCGGCTCCTGACCTCTGAGAGCGGCAAACTTTCTCTCTGCCAAACAGCATCTTCTTGCCACTGAAACGCTATTTTTGGATGTTTGCTTTAGCGGTTTGGGCTACATTACTACTTTACTTTTTCTCAAATTTTGCTAGCCAGGTACAGAAGGAACCTCAATTTTTAAGTTACCTGTTCCCTTATTAAATGTGATTTTCAAAAAGATTATTCTTTCTTTCCTGAACTTTGAGTTCAGGTATTCAAAATTGTCTATCGTCATATTATCGCTCAAGTCATTATACAACTCATCGATTTTTAACTCCTAAATTTCAATTTTTAAGTTTAAAGAGATGTCAGAGAAAAGCATTGTATCTACTATGTCTCCATACTTCGAAACAATGTTTTTTTAATTTATTAATAGCAGAATGCCTTTCGTCATTACTATATGCTGTCCAAAAAAAGTATCCATTAGTAAAGTCTTTGCAATTCACTATTGCCTTATAAACTTATCTGCTGCTAACGTCTTGTGTATACAAAGCCCGCAGCGGAGCAAGGGTATTGTATATACCTTGTTAGCGGGAATAGTTCTTTTCTTTTTTCAGTTACTTTGATGTTGATATAGATTTCGAAACCCCCACTTGTTTAATAAACTATCTGCTTGGTCCCAACTTATGTATTCGCTTACAGTAGGTGGATATTGACCTTTATGGTAGGTAATTAAATCAAAAGCCAAACTTTCAATTTGATAGTTACTATCTAAATAAGCTTCCACTAACAACCTGTAAGCTGTATCACCTTTCGTTTCATAATGGAAAGCATCTTTTTCATAAACCAGCTTACCATTGATAAACTTACCTGTTTTATGGAGGTGCATGGGTTCAGTAGTAGTAACCTTTCTCTTTGAATTACTCCAAAAGACATAATTTGAATCAGATTCATGTACATTCCAATTTTCTTCAATAGCAGGAATACCTACAGAAGCTCTATCCAAATTAAAAGATTTGCCATACTTCTTAATGTTACTTGTATTTCCTGCACCCTTACCCATTGATAAGTATAAAAAGACAAGAAGAATAAAAACTTCTAACACAAGTATAACGAGGGTTACTCCTCTTTTTAGCATTTTCTTTTATTGTTACTTTATCACCGCTAACGTCTCGTGTAGCAGAGGCGCTGCGTCAGCAAGCCTTACTGCTATACTTTGTTGGCAGAAATTGTTCTAATTCGCTTTAAACTTTCGTTCATCAATAAGCCCAACAGTCTTTTTCTAAACTTCCGTCCAATGGATTTATCTTAAACCACCAACCACTTCTTCCTGATTTCTCTGCATATTCATCTTTCTCGGTAAAGGCTATTCTTAAGTCATTTCCTAGGTACCAGAACTTATAATGCTCAGGTGCAGGTTGTTTGAATGCCAACTCTCCTGATATTGAATATCCCCGTAGTTCTTCCTGTTCTCCGTTTTGTGTTGCCGTTATTATCAAGCTATACTCTGGATAAAGTTGAGCAGCTACAAGATTCTGAACATGAATTGAGTAAGTAGAACCTTCATAAGTGTATTTCAATGTACTTGTTGCTATATCGTATGCCAAGAAATCACCTATCATGTGTAAAGACTTTAGTTTATTTACTCAACTACTGCCAACTACTGTGTATACGTCACTATGACTGTTATCCGCCTTATATGCGAAGGTGGTTTTGTATATGTTTGCTCATCTTTTTGAGCTTTGCGGCATCGCATTTGCCTTTCATATAGTTTAACTAATATAGGGCTTTACTACAAATTGTCAAATGGGCTCGTGATTTTATCTAATGCATAGCTTGTTACATGGGTATAAATTTCTGTCGTTTTGCTGCTTCTATGCCCTAGCAATGTCTGTATGTACCTTAAATCTGTGCCTTGTTCCAGCAGGTGTGTGGCAAAAGAGTGGCGTAGCGTATGCGGTGTGGCTTTTGTCTTAACGGCTGCTTTATCTTTAGCCGCTCTAAAAACATTACGCAAACTCTCTACCGTGTATTGCCCGCCTGTTTGCCCTTCAAAAAGCCAAACTTTAGGCTTGTACTGTTTATAGTATGCTCGCAAGCTTTCCAGCAGTTTTTGCGAAAGCAGTGTGGTGCGATCTTTTTGTCCTTTGCCACCACGTATCAGCAACACGTTTCTTCCTGATTGCACATCGGTGAGCTTCAGGTTTATAACCTCGCTAATGCGTAGCCCGCCCGAATAAAGCAACTGCAGCATGCACCGGTGTTTAAGATTTTCAGTTGCCTGCAGTATTCTTTTAACTTCTTCTTTGCTGAGTACAGTTGGCAGCCTGGCTGGTTTTTCGGGCCGCTCTACCTGGCTCAGGTCCAGGTTGTGCCTGCCCAGTACCCGGTGGTAATAAAACTTAACAGCGTTGATACTTTGATTAATGAGCGAAAAAGAGTATTTCTGGCTCTGTATCATCTGACGGTGGTATTCATTTATTTCATGAGTGCCAAAAGCATTAATGGTAGTCAGGCCTTGTTGGCGGTGCCCGTTAAAAAAGCGCAGCAACAGGCTGTGGTAAGTCCGGATGGTAGTCAGGGAATAATTAAGCAGGTAAAGCTTTTCAAGGTAGGGCAGGGGGCATGTTATATAATCAGTTGCTTTACTATAGTTTTGTTCCCATAGGCGGCGCAATATGCCCATATCCCGGATATGCATCGTATTGCTCAGCCATACCTGGGCTGTGCCCTGTACATCATCTAGTAACTGGTGCAGGGCTATGGCCTCTGCGCTCACAGTAAAGCACTTAGCCGCTGGCAGCCATCTGCAACTTGAGCTGCTTGCCAGGGTTCTGTAAATATTTTCGTTATAAGGAAACGAGACTTGTATCAGGGTTTTCCCGGCATGCAGCAACGGCTGGAGTCTGATAACAGGAAGCTCTGGCTGTTTTGCCAGCGGCTCCGACTGCAGGCTACCAGACGTTACCACGGCGCCCATCGGTGGGCGTAGTCTTTTAGGCCTGTTCATGTAGCGGGTCTCTACCAATGCTATTCCCTGAAAGTGCTTGTGCAGCAGTTCAATCGCTTCCGGTGTTTTGTGCATTACATAGCATTTGTAGGTTTTGCTGTATTTCGCTACCACGCTGTCCTTCAGCTGTTTTGTAATACGGTGATCTGGCTTATACCACAGGCGAATAAACTGCTTTCCTTCGTGATCCAGGTTATTCAGGTAAACTACCGGGGCTGTATTGTTCCTTGTATGTATCATAACGGTGCTAAAAACCTGAAATTAAAACCTTTAAAGCTTCTACCCGTGTTATTACCCGAGTATAAACGGATATACTCGGGTAATAACACGGGTAATGAAACATACAGCCAGGCAGTGCCCCAGTTGTAATGGAGAGATCATTGGCAGAATAGATAAGCGCTTTTGCTCAGACCAGTGCAGGTTTCTGTTTAACAATGCAAAGAAGAGAGAGAAGACCAGCGAAGTGGTAATTCAAAAAATAAATGCTATTCTACGCAAAAACCGTAGTTTATTAAAGCTTGTTAGCCCGGAAGGTAAAACAACGCTTCGGCGTGAAGTGCTACAGGCGACCGGTTTTGATTTCAGGCACTTCACCCACCTCTACCGCACCAGCAAAGGCAATACCTACCACTTCTGCTATGACTATGGCTACCTGTTGCTGCCTGACGAGAAGGTGCTCATTGTCAACTGGCAGCCCTACATGGAAAAAAGCTGAAGTATCTAAAAACAAAAAAGCCTTGTAAGCTATTAACTTACAAGGCTTTTTTGTTTTTGCAGAGAGGAAGGGATTCGAACCCAAGCCACTATGCGTTTATTATCAATTACTTATAACTCTTAAATACAGCGGTCACCCGAATTTTCCTCCTACTGAGGATTCTAGTGTTTCCTTTAAACAAATTTACCGCTTTATTTCACAATCATCAAATTGAGAAAGTAAAAAGTTTGTCCTCCATACTACTCAGAGTACTTCCCTACCTTTTACGACACTCGTATGCAGCGTACCCATCCACTGACGCTCTCCCTCAGCGCGCTCGAACTTCCAGTTTTTTTAACTGAACTGTGAGAGCTGCGAGGAGTAAATAAGCCAATATTGGGCATAGACAATAAACACAAAGCAGAAAATGAAGAGGCGGGAAATTGTTCGCCATTCCCGTTCCAGACCACATCAGGGAAAAGCTTCTCAGTTTCATCCTCTTAACTCGGGTAATGCCAGAGATATTCGTTATAATCTATTCCCTGTCTCTTGAGGCGCAGGCAATTACCTTTGCGAGGTCTCCGTGAAGCCATGCTTACAAAGTCCCCCTTATCTACTCTCCATTATGTGGCTTAACGCCTCTCTACCCAGCTTCGTAACAACATACTGCTGCAATGGGCTATTGGGGTTTTCCATTATTGTACGCTCCAGCAAACCTTTGTCTAGCAACGTCAGACTGTCTAATAACTTCGTGCCTTTGCAACTTTCAGCAGCCTAAGTAGCTACACATGAATGTACCAGTCTACTTGCGCTATGAAGTTTATACACGCCTCTGGCCGCGATGCGCCGCCCTGCGGCGGTGCCAGTTTGGAAGAGCTGATCTGGCCAGACAACGAAGTGCGGTTGATCGATGCCTTTGTCGATTCGCTGCCACTTGAAAAGCTGGGCTTCCGCACTGCCTTCTCAGAGCACGGCCGCCCCGCTTACCATCCAACAGTTTTGCTCAAGCTGCTTATCTACGGCTACCTGAACCGCATCCGCTCTTCGCGCTGCCTGGAGCGGGAATGCCACCGTAATCTGGAGGTAATGTGGCTTTTGGGCCAGCTCACGCCTGACCATAACACGATCGCCAATTTCCGGAAGAACAATAGTAAAGCCATCACGAAAGTATTCCGTTCCACCGTCCGGATGGCACGGCACCTGAGCCTGATCGGCGGAGAGTTACTGGCTGGAGACTCTACCAAACTGCGGGCGCAGAACTCGAAGAAGAACAACTACAACCGGGGCAAGATCGCCCGCCACCTTCTCTACATCGAACAGCGTCTCTCGGAGTGCCAACTGGCCCTGGCGCAGACAGACGAGGCCTGCCAGGCAGAACAGTTGCTCGAGGCCATGGCCCGCCATGCGCTGCGGCGCGAGTATTACCTTAAGCTCCTGCAACAGCTCCATGACTCGGGTGAGGACCAGGTCTCTGTTTCGGATCCGGAGAGCCGGCAGATGATCATCCGCAACACCATCACCGAAGTAGCCTATAACGTGCAGGCGACGGTGGACGCCCGCCACTGCCTACCCGTTGACTTCTGCGTGACCAACCACAACGATT
>CBINIP010000017.1:0-95911 GCA_966250805.1 uncultured Pontibacter sp.
TTAAACCCGAAAAATCCTACAATGCCAGCCTTAATTATCAGCGCTACATTAACCTGAATGGCGGCTACCTGGAACTGGAGGGAACAGCTTTTTATACTTATTTCACAAACAAAATTGTAGCCGATTTCCTGACCGATAACAACAAGATCATCTACGACAACCTGAGTGGCCATGCTATTTCCAAAGGCGTTGCCCTCGATGCTGAGTTGGCTTTCACCTTTCCGCTTCGGGTTAATGCCGGGCTAACATTGATGGATGTTTATCAGGTGGAAAATGCAGCAGATGGAAGCAAAGTAAGAAAGCCGCAACTTCATGCGCCTGCATTTTCCTCCACCTTTGCAGCATCTTACCAATTCAAGAAATACGGCCTTACCCTAGACTACACCGGAAGTATAAAAGGACCTATGCACCTGCCTGTGCAGGAGAATGATTTCCGGCCAGATCAGTCGCCGTGGTTTACGTTGCAGAATTTACAATTAACTAAAGTATTACCCGGGGGACTGGAAGTATACGGGGGTGTAAAGAACATTTTCAATTTTCTGCCCAAACACCCGCTCATGCGCCCATTCGATCCTTTTGATAAACACGTTACAGTGGATAACCCTAACAATTATACTTTTGATACCGAGTATAATTTTGCTCCCTTGCAGGGCCGCAGAACCTTTATCGGAATCAGGTATAATCTCCCGCAATAAGTAGCGTTTTTTAGTTTGATTGGAGCTATAATAGCTGTTGCATATATCAGAAGCGCTCGTTACTTTTGCAACCACATTTTACCAGCGCACGTGGTGAAACTGGTAGACACGCCATCTTGAGGGGGTGGTGCCTTCGGGTGTGGGAGTTCGAATCTCCCCGTGCGCACTTAACAGTAACAAAGCCAGCTTTTAAGCTGGCTTTGTTGTTTTTATACTTTTTATCTTATAGCTGTCATTTCGAGTACAACGAGAAATCTTAGAGATTGAAAGTATGTTCTCCTGGTAAGCAGGCTATATTTCCATAGTTGCCTGTTATCCTGAGAGCTTTACTTACCTACAGTTTTATAGTTTACTTTGGTGCGCTCAAGCCCGCGAGGGCTCGTCCTCGGGCATCGCGCTGGGAGCTTTTCCTTTGCTACCCTCCGGTCGCAATATCGCTGTCGCGATACCGGAAAAACTCGCATAGGCGCTCAACCCAAGGACTGGAAACAGATTCGATAGCTCCCTGCTATGCAACTTCAGCTAAGTCCCCCTTTGAAGGGGGGAAGGGGTGTCTACATCAGCCGGTATAATTTCAAATTACAGCTGGATGTTCTTCACCTGCCTTTAACACCCCTATGGTCCCCTTAAGGGGACAGTTTTAAAAGCTACAAAGCAGCATCTTCAGCCAAGTGCACAGATGACGATTCGATGTTTGAGCGTTCAGCGAGTGGGGGTAGGAGCCCTCGAGAAACGAATAGTCTAAATTCTTTTGCTTACAGGGGTGCAGGGGTCCCTTTTAGACTTTCTCATCAAGGAGAAAAGTAAGGCCTAGCCGGCGAGGCGAATGCTGACTCGAAGCAAAGAAGTTGAAATAGGGGCTTACCGTTTGCAAAAAATCTTCTAGCTCCTCTCCTTATTCCAGAAGAGGTTAAGAGTGGTTGAATATTAATGAAGATAAAGGCTTAACTTAAACTTTCATGAACTAGAGTTCGAACTAAAGAGCGAAGCTTTAAGGGGCTAAGTTTGGTTATCACTTGTGGCCTTAAAATGCATAATATCAGCCACTCCAGAACAAGCGAATCAGTAAAACAGACTCTACCTATACTTTTCTTTCAAAAGGATTTTCAGGCTTTACCAGTAACACTTTTTCTCTTTCTACAATAACTGCTCCCGGGGCGGCGCCTTTGGCTTTGCGAACGTATTTTTTAGGCGTGTAAAGCACAGGGCAGAGCGAATCGTTTTTGCGCTTAGAGTAGTAGGCAGCTAGTTGGGCTGCTTTCTCTAATACAGTAGTAGGTATAGTTTTGCCAGCCTGATACTTGATAACCACATGTGAGCCAGAAACATCTTTTGCATGCAGCCAGAGATCATCTTTAAAAGTATGGCGCTGGGTAAGCTCATCGTTATTTTTGGCACTCTTGCCAACAAGTATTTTAAAGCCTTCAGTTTCAAATAAACGGAAAGGTGCTTCCTGTTGCACCTGCTTTTTGCTTGTTAGCAGGTGGGCATACTCCCGTAAGTATACTTTAAGCGCTTTGTAATCTTTTACTTCTTCCAAAGCCTGCAATGCGCTTTCCAGCACGATAACCTCTTCCAGTTTGCGTTCAACCTTTTCTTCGAGCTGGCGCACCTCTACATGCTGGTTTTTTGCCTTGCGGTAAAGTCGCTCTGCAAACCGCTGTGGCGTTTCGTCTGCTTTAAGCCTGATCAGGCGGTTCTGGTCGGTGTAAAAATCGTACAGTTCTACCTCAGTTGCTCTGGCCGGAATGGCAGACAGGTTAGCCATAATTACATCGGCAGTCTGGGAGTAGGAGCGGTTATACTTTAGCTCTTTCAGCTTAGCTTCCGATTGCTCCAGAACAGTTTGCGTACCATTCAGTTTTTTTGAGAGTTGCTGTTTGGCCTGCTCATACTGCTGGCTAAAACCGGTTTCGGAGAGGTAGGTGCGTGTGTAGGCGTTAAGAGCTTCCAGTGCATTGTCGTACGTCTGCTGTACATCGCCCAGCGGCAACAGCGAGAGCCGTAACTTGCCGTTAAGCTTAGTAATAAAGTATGCTTCGGGGTTATCCAACTGCTCAAGAAGGTCCTGCACCATTTCCCATTTCTGCTCAAGGGGCTGGGAAGTATAATGCTGGTTCTCTAAGTATAAAGCAGGAAGGTCACCGAAAGTAGGGTAGATCTTTTTCAGGTTTCCTTCAGCAGCTGAAAAGGCAGCAAAGTTTTGCGGTAGCGGGCGGTCCATTTGCAATGGGTCCAGCTCCAGGTCGCTGCTGAATTTCTTATGGAAAAGATCAATGGCTTCTCCATCTTGGTAAAGAACTATGTTAGAACGATTGCCAAAAAGCTTGAATAACAATAGCATGTTGTTAGACAGCTCCAAATAAAAGCTGCGCTCATTCCGGTGCTGCACTACGTTCTGTACTGTCTGGCCCAGCATCGGCTTCAGCAGCTCTACCGTATTCATGCGTGCTCTTTTAAACTCAGCCGGAAAAGATAAAGCCGAGAAATGAGAGGTAAGCATTGCCCTGATGTAGAACTCACGGTTTTCGGTGGCAAAACCAAGTATAAGTTCATCCTTGTTCTGGCTGAAACAGGTTATTACCTGCATGCCGGTAAGTATGGGCTGCAGTTGGGCAGACAGTTGCTTGATGAAATAGTAATTCTGATGCACTTATACTTCGATCTGCAGGCCATCATAGGCCAGATGTATAAAATCAGGTAACTCCGGCTCTACCTCGCGGTGCTGGCCCAGCAGATGGCTGATGTGTGTAAGGTAAGCCCGTTCAGGTTTAAGCTCCTGCAAAAGTTCTATGGCCTCCTGTAAAGAGAAATGAGAAATATGAGGCTCCATTCGCAGCGCATTCAGCACTACCACCTTAGATCCTTTTATCTTTTCTTTTTCTTCTTCTGAGATATAGTTGGCATCGGTGATATACGTGAAATCGCCAACACGGTAGCCGAAGATCGGGAGCTTGTAATGTTTTACCCTGATAGGTATAAAAAGTATACCTTCCACTTCAAAAGGGGTTTCTGTGATAGGGTAGAGCTCTACGCGCGGAATGCCCGGGTACTGCACCCCAGAAAAGATATAGGCATACTCACGTTTCAGTTGCTCAAGTACGCGCTCCTCACCGTAGAGGGGCATGTCTTTGTTCTGGGAGAAGTTGTAGGCACGGATATCATCGAGGCCGGCGGTGTGATCTTTATGCTCATGCGTAAACACCAAAGCATCCAGGCGGCGGATACGCTCACGTAATACCTGCTGCCTAAAATCAGGACCGGAATCTATGATTATACTTTTGCCGTCTACCTCCAGGTGCACAGAAACGCGCAACCGTTTATCGCGGTAATCGACAGAGCGGCACACTTCGCAGGAACAACCAATAACTGGTACGCCCTGCGAAGTGCCCGTGCCTAAAAATGTTACTTTCAATTGTCCTTTTCTTGGTTACGGATATCGAGGTAGAACTGCCTGGTCTTGTCGCTCAGGCGGCTCTCATCCACAGAAATGGTACGCAGAATGTCGTAAAGGCAGTTTATCTTACCTTCCAGACTAAAATATTTATTTACGACGGCTACTTTCATGTCTTTCAGCACACAGTAGCCAGCCTTAAAGTTGCCCTTTTCGTAACGAAGTACAAAATCCGACTCCGCAAATATATCCTCCAGCTTTGCTAAGAAAGGGCGGGTGTACTTCAACTCCATTTACTCAGCCGTATACTGTTTTACGGTTTGTACCAGCATATCGAAATCAAGTGGCTTTGGCAGGTAAGCATTGATGCCGGCCTCTTTAAAATCTTCCATGCTATAGTTGTTCGCGTTACCTGTTACAGCAATGATCGGAATATTGGCGATCTGCTTGTCTTCGTTCGCGCGAATTTCTTTTGTGCATTCCATACCGCTTTTTACAGGTATGTTCAGGTCCATCAGGATCACATCAATCTTGGTGCTGCCAACTTGTTTCATAACCTCGCCGCCGTTCTTGGCAGTAAGGATCTTGTACTTCTGGAGCTCCAGGATTTTCTTCGTCAGGTTAAGAATCACAGAACTGTCTTCTGCGATTAGTATGGTTTTGTTCTCTGCCATAAGAATGGATTAAATAATTAATTCTTTGTAAGCTTTACGGTAGTGTTCGTACTGCTCCAGCAACTTGGAGAAATTATCATCAACGCTCTCCAGCTTATCCTGCTTGATATCGTGCTCAAGCTGTTTTGCCAGTTCTGCAAGCTGATTGATGCCCAGGGTAAACCCAGTTCCTTTTAGCTGATGCAATGTACTTAAAATACTGTTGTAATGTTGTACCTGTAGTGCTTTTTTGGCCTCATCCAGCAATTCTGCCGCTTCGTTTTCAAAATCTTCGTACAGTTGTCTGGCAAATTCGTCGCCGCCAATTTGCTTAAGCTGCTCTACAACTTCTTCATCTATAACATTTTGCTTAGCGCCGGTAGTTTCTGCAACGTCTGCTTCGGTGGTTTCAGCTTCCTTATCGCCATACCAGCTTCTGTCTTCCCATTTGGTAATTACCGCATGCAGGTCGTTGCTCTTAACCGGTTTCGAGATGTAGTCATCCATACCCTGGCTCATAAACTTCTCGCCATCATCTTTCATTGAGTATGCTGTCATGGCCACAATAGGAGGGCAAGCTTCACCTAGTTGTTCCTTAATATGCTGTGTAGCCGTAACTCCATCCATCTCCGGCATCTGTATATCCATAAAGATGATGTTATAGTTATTAGTAGTAGCCTTCTCGATAGCCTCAAAACCATTAGAAGCAATGTTAACCCGACAACCTAAACGCTCCAGTAGCTTTTCAGCTACTTTCTGGTTTATCTGGTTATCATCTACAAGCAACACATACGGGCTGTTATCAAGCACTTCTACCTCGGCGTTCAGCAGGGTTTGCTGATGCAGATGTGCCTCTACTTCCTGCTGGTTAGCTACTCTAACTCTGATGTTGAACCAGAAGGTACTGCCACAGCCGGGCTCCGATTCTACACCAATGTCGCCGCCCAGCATTTTGGTCAGCTGTCTGGATATAGATAAGCCCAGACCTGTTCCACCAAAAGTTTTGGTAGATGAGTTATCAAGTTGCGTAAAATCAGTGAACAGCAGTTGCTGATCTTCAGGCGTGATACCTATACCAGAGTCCTTCACGCGCACGTGCAGCATGTATTCATCGTTCTGCAATAGAGTGCTGCTAACTTTTATAGTTACCTCGCCGGCATTGGTAAACTTAATGGCATTTGAGGTAAGGTTAGAAAGTATCTGCAGGAAGCGTGTTTCATCTGTAAGTATGTAACGAGGCGTATCCGGCGCTACATGGTACGTAAAGGTAAGGTCTTTCTGATGCGCGCGGTTACTGAACAAAGAGTGTATCTTGCCCAGCGAGTCGTGCAGGTCTATGCTACTTTCATGCAGCACCAGTTTGCCAGCCTGCATTTTCGAAAGGTCCAGAATATCGTTAAGTATAGTTAACAGGGCATCCGATGATTTACGGAGCGTATCTATGTACTCGCGCTGCTCTGTATCCGTAACGATCTGATTAAGAAGGTCTATCATGCCTATGATACCGTTCATTGGCGTACGGAGCTCGTGGCTCATGTTGGCCAGGAACTGTGTTTTTACCTCCAGCAGGTTTTCGGCTTCTTCCTTCGCTTTGATAAGGGCAATCTGCGTGCGCTTCAGTTCCGATACATCGCGCAGCACACCTTCCAGTGCCTGAGGGTTTCCTTCATCATCATACACCAGGCGCGAGTCAAGTATAACGGTTACTATGGTACCATTTTTATCGATCATTTCAAGCTCAATATCCCTTATACTTTCCTCCGTTAAAACACGGTTCTTGATCGCCTCTCTTGCTGCAGGATTTGCATAAAGCTCCAAAGTGTTTCTACCCAGCAGCTCATTTTCATGATAGCCTAACAGATCATAAACCGATGGGCTTACAAGCTGTATAGTGCCGTCCAGGGAAGTACGGTAGTATACATCCTGGAACGATTCGAAAATACGTCGGAATTTCTCCTCGTTCTGTACCAGGGCCAGCTCAGATCTCTTCTTATCAGTAATGTCGAGGGCAATGCCTGAGATCTCTTCAAAGGTGCCATCTTCTAGGTAGATCGGGTTCAGGTATACTTCGCGCCAGCTTCCAGTGCTAGGCAGGTATACTTCAAAGTGCTGTGGTACTCCTTCAAATACTCTACTATACTTCTCATTCCAGAAGTCGAAGCCGTTCTCATGCACCGACATAATGTGCTCTTCGTTCACGCGTGTAAACGGCACAAGCTCTTTGCCGCTGCGGTTCAGGAAAGTAGTGGCAAAATTCCGGTTGAAAGAGGTAAGCTCATAGTTCCTGTTCAACGACCACATGTGGTGCGTACCACTTTCGAAGATCGCGTTCAGGCGTGCGTTCTGGTTGTTAATCTGCTCCTCGTTGCGCTTACGCTCAATGGCCAGGGCCACCTGGTTTGAGATAAAATGCAGTATCTCGATATCGGTGTGCACATAGGCATCAGGGTTCTGGTAATCCTGCAGGGTAATGGCACCGATAATTCTGTCGCCGATAGCAAGCGGCGAGCAAAGTATAACCTCTGGCATAGCAACCTGTACACTCAGGTGCTCTCTTTCAGCCAGCTCCAGCAGTTCTGCCTTCTGCATGAAAAGCGGTTTACCTGTCCGAATGATGAATTCTGAAAGCCCTTTAGAGAAAGGACGGTATACGTTACCCCTGGCAGATTTATCAATAAACTGGTCTACCAGGTATACAAAGTGCAGGTACTTGTGGTCGTTGTCGCAAAGGGCAATGTATATGTTTCTGGTTTCGATGATCTTGCTCAGCTCGCGGTGTATAGCGCTGTAAAGCGAGTTCAGGTCTTTACTACTGATGGCGAGGTTAGCTATACTATAGTATACTTTCTGAAGGCGTTCCGCTTTTATACGATCCGTAATATCGTGGAGTATGGCACGGGTGGCCACAGGGCGACCGTCCTGCCAGCTGCAGGTTATACTTCCGATCAGGTGCACAGGCTTGCCTGCCTTGGTCAGGAATACCGTTTCTATCTTATTTACATTTTCGCCTTTGTACAGATTGCGCAACTGGTAAATCAGCTTGGCCTTGTAGTAAGGGTGCACAATGTCGTTCAGCGTAAGCGATTCAATATCGTGGTCAGTGTAACCAAGGCGTTCTTTCCAGGCACGGTTCACGAAGATAAATTTATTATCTACCGAGATGTTCTGGATAAGGTCATGTGCATTGTCGAAAAGGTCCTGAAGACGTAGTTTGTTATCCTTCAGTGCCTCCATGGCAATGCGCTTGTCGGTCATGTCTTTACCAACACTGGTAACACCTTTCAGTTCGCCGTCAGGGCCATACTCAAACATGCAGTTCCAGCGCATTGTCTTCAGCTGCCCCGATTTGGTAACTACATCGCGCTCATAATATGCATTCAGCTGGCGTGTTTCCAGCGATCTGTAGTAATCGTGCATGCGATGGGCGCGGTCGGCTTCAGGTACCAGCAGTTCATAAAAGTTCTTGCCGATGGCCTCTTCGCGGGTGTACTCTATGTATTTCAGGAAGTAATCATTTGCGTACACCAGGTTGCCGTGAATATCTGTGCTGTAGTAAATGATGTTTACTTTCTCCAGGAAGTTACGGAAGCGCTCCATAGACTCGTTAGCCACTTCTTCGCGGCGGCGGGCAAGCTGCATCTGCTTGCGCTGGGTTATATCGCGCTTAAATGCCTGGATGTAGTATTCCCCATCAATAAGAACACGGTTTACGTTTATCTCGGCATCAAACAAAGTCCCGTCTTTGCGGCAGTTCTTCCACTCAAACGTAAAAGGTTTGCCGGTTTCCAGCACCTGTTTCATTATCTGCTCAGTTTTTTCGGTAGAGAGCATGCCATCGGGCTGGTATTCCGGCGAATAATCTACAGGAGCGCGCCCAACCAGGTCTTCGCGCTTGCATCTGAAAAACTGAGTTGCTTTCTCGTTACAGTCCACTACAATGCCATCCTTAAACAGGAGTATGGCATCGTAAGAGTTCTCGAAGAGCATTTTATACTTGTCTTCGGTGTGGGACAGCTGCTGCATCAGCTCGTGGCGCTCAATGTAGTTGCCTATGGCGCCGCCAATAAAATCGAGCAGAGACAGGAAAGACTGCGTTATCTTGTTGCTGCTGTTAGACCATACAAGTATAAAAGCAATCGGCTCGCCGGAAGAAAAAATAGGTACAACTGCCAGTTTGCAGGCAATGTGCTGTTCCAGCATTTTGCAGATCTCGGTATATGCCCGGCGCCTGTCAGGGGTTTGTAATTGCCTTATCAGGTCCTGTTGTACCTGCAGCTCGGTAGGCAGTCGGTTAGCTTCTACGTCGCCGTTAGAGTAAGCAAGGGTTCCTTTCTCTTCGGAAGGAGTGTAAGTATAAACGCAGCCTCCGGTAATATCTGTCTTGTTCAATAATTCATCCAGCGTATCCTTCAGTACCTCCAGCTTGCTCTCAGATGTAGACAGGTTTGTGATCAGGTGGTTAACAAACTCGAGCTGGTGGTTACGGAAACGCACGTTCTGTTCTGCGCCGGCGGCTTCATACAGGTTTCTGGCTGAGCCGAAAATAGCTTCCTGCCCATTGAATGTTCCGCGCTGAAGTGATATCTCTACCGGTAGCAGCTCTTTGCTTTTCTCGTACAGCCACCATTCAAACTTCTGCGGATTACCGGCTAACGCCTGATGGAGCTGGCCTTTCAGGGCAACACGTTCAAAAAGGTTCAGGCCAAAGTTCCGCAAAACAGATTTGCCTAACAGGTCTTCCTTCTGCTGGTCTACAAGGGCAAGGGCAGTTCGGTTTAAGTCTATAAAGTTGCCTTCGCTGTCAAGTATAAAAAGAGGCTCGGTGCTGTTTTCAAAAACACTGTGGTAGCTGTCGCTGTCAAATGGCACCATGGTAGTGGCAGCATGCTCAGGCGCTATCAGCTCAGCGTATATAAATGTAACATCCTGGAACTGTACCTGGCGCAGGTTATAGCGGTAATTTGTATACCTGCCTGCTGTTGTAGCTTCTGCGGAGAAGGTTTTCTGCTCCTGCAGTTGCTTAAGCGCCACCTCAAGGTTTACGCCCAAAAGCTGCTCCAACTGCTGGCCTTGCTCGGGTGCACCAGACGGGAAAAAATCTGAAGACAGCGAATTAGAAGTCAGCACCTCGCCGGATGGCAAAGCCACAAGCAAACCGGTATTAGATTTTGCTAATTGCCCCAGCAATTGCAGCAGCGTATCTGCCTGCTGTTTGTAGGGGTTAGCTGATTGCCTCTTAGGTATGTATGGCATTACGTTAGAAGTCTAAATTTCGTGGATACAGTGCCTATACAAGCAGCTCTTCCGCACAAAGTTTACGATTAAAGGCATAATTTAGCAAAAATTTAGCGTGAGTGCTGTACAGACATCCGTTTAACAATAAATCTATTACGTTTGTGCTACTTCTTCTGAAAAATATAACCTACAGATGGAAATATTTAACATGTGAAAGAAGTATGAATTGGATTTATTTACTGATCGAGCAAGCAGCAGCTTAAGTATAAATCAGCTTTAGCCAGGGCAAATAAAGTATGGAAGATAAAAGATCAGATAAACATTTGGTAGTGGTTGTGGGGCCAACTGCAGTAGGTAAAACAGACTTGTGCGTGCAACTGGCTAAGCATTACCATACGGAGATTATCTCAGCCGATTCCCGGCAGTTTTTCAGGGAAATGTCTGTAGGAACGGCAAAACCAAGCCCTGAAGAGCAACAAGGTATAAAGCACCATTTTATAGATTCGCACAGCATAACCGAGGAGTATAACGCTGGCGTTTATGAGCAGGATGTGTTGCAGTTGCTTGAGGATCTTTTCAAGGAAAAGGATGTGGTTATACTTACGGGTGGCTCTGGTTTGTATGTGCGTGCCGTGTGTGAAGGCATGGACGAAATGCCCGAAACTGACCCTGCTATAAGAGAAGAGCTTACCAGAACTGCTGAAGAAAAAGGATTACAGCCATTGCTGGATCAGTTACAGAAGCTCGATCCTGTATACTTTGAGCAGGTAGATCAGGCAAATCCGCAACGGGTGGTAAGGGCGCTGGAAGTCTGTCTTTCGAGCGGGCAGCCATACTCTTCTTTCCGGAAAAGCCAGACACAGGAGCGGCCTTTTAACATTATCAAAATAGGCCTAAACCGCGACCGCGCCGAACTATACCAGCGAATAGACCAGCGTATGGACCTGATGTTGGAACAAGGCCTTCTGCAGGAAGTAAAGGACCTGTACCCGTACCGGCAGCACAATGCTTTACAGACAGTAGGTTACAAAGAAATATTTGATTACCTGGAAGGAAAGTATGATTGGGAGGAAGCTGTGCGCCTTTTAAAGCGCAACAGCCGCAGGTATGCCAAACGCCAGCTTACCTGGTTCCATAAATTCCCGGATTATACCTGGTTCCACCCGTCGCAGTGGCAGGAGCTGACTGCGTTTATAGACGAGCAGATAAAGAACAGGTAAAAACTTAAGTAGACAGTACATTAACCATCTCGATGAAATTAGGGTTAATGCACTTCTGTTTTGTAATAGTGTCTGTAAAAGGAGTATAAACAAGCTCAGAATTCACGATTCCCGCCATTTCGCAAGTACGCCCTGCTATCAATCCCTCAACACAGGCAATGCCCAGGCGGCTTGCTAATAATCGGTCGGCTGCCGTTGGGGCACCCCCACGCTGCACGTGTCCAAGTATAGTTACGCGGGCATCCATCTGTGGCAGAGCCTCTTTTACTTTGGCAGCAATCTCGGTAGCATTTCCTTCTTCGTCGCCTTCGGCAACAATAACTATAAACGATGTCTTCGAACGGGCCCAGCCAGCACTCAGAGCATCAATTACGTTTGTGATAGAAGTCTTTGTTTCCGGGATCATAACAATCTCGGCACCACCCCCAATAGCACATGGTATAGCAATGTAACCAGAGTCACGGCCCATTACTTCCACAAAGAAAACGCGCTCGTGGCTATCGGCTGTGTCGCGAATTTTATCAATTGCATCAAGGGCTGTGTTTACAGCTGTATCGTAGCCAATGGTATAATCTGTGCCATAAAGGTCGTTATCTATAGTGCCGGGTGCGCCCAGGGTAGGTACGCCAAACTCTTCATAAAATTTGTTGGCGCCTGTAAAAGTGCCGTCGCCGCCAATGGCAATCAGCCCTTCAATACCAAATTTCTGCAGTTGGTCGTAAGCTGCCTGGCGGCCTTCTTTGGTCATGAAGTCTTTGCTGCGCGCCGACTTAAGTATAGTGCCGCCTTTCTGTATAATGTTACTTACAGCAGAAGATTCCAGCCGGCTGATCTCTCCCTTGATCATGCCATTATAGCCTCTTCTGATACCATATATTTCAAGGCCGTGGTAAATTGCACTGCGTACCACTGCTCTTATACAAGCATTCATGCCTGGCGAATCGCCGCCGGAAGTAAAAACTCCGATTTTCTTCATACTGGAGTAGTTATAGAGTAAATTAAGATTCAAATTTAAAGCTTATACCTTAGCATTTCCAAAAATGATTGTGCCGTTGTGCTATTTATACTATCTCAAAGCACTTGCAGAAGGTATTTTTGCTGTTTTTTAAAAAAAGATGGCAAAGCATGGCTCTAAAATAGTAAAAACCGTATGTAAAGCTGCATGGCACAACCCGCTGAAAAAGTCTACCGGTTAGCATGCTACACAAAGATTAACACATTATGGCCGGCTTGTAGCCAGTCCGGAAACTAATTAAAGGATTATCTTAACCAGAGGCAAAGTATGTTTAGTTTTTTTGAGAGTGAAGAAACAAAAAAATTAAAAAGCCATATCACCACGTTGGGGGCATTGGCGAAAGTAGATGGCCATGTAGACCCCAATGAAATGAATTTCATCATATCGATAGGCAAACGACATGGCTTAAAAGCCTCTGAAATACGCAACCTGCTTTCTAATCCAAAAAAAACTGAGCTGCAGCTGCCAACCAACGACTCCGAAAGGTTTGACCAGATCTATGACTTGGTGGAAATGATGCTGGCTGATGGTATTATAGACGAGAATGAAATGAATTTTTGTACCCACATGGCTGCCAAATTAGGCTTTAACAAAACCATAGTTGGTGTGCTGGTGCGTAAGATATCGATCGGAGTTAAAGATGGTCTCTCCCGCGAGCATATAAAGCAGGAAGCACAATCTTATCTAAATTCTTAAACCAAACTATGCGCAAAGTACGTGTGCTTAACAGCTATGTGATTGTGATGTATGGGTGCCTGCTGGTAATACTGGCGCTTTGGTTCCTGATTCACGACATGGCTGTTATGCATGAATTAAATAATAACCTGCCGCTTACCTTTATTTTCAGAGTGATGTTTTTCTGGTTTGCCAGTTTTCTGCTGGCTATAGGCGTATTTATGCTTAACCTCAACCTGAATTATATCCGAATTACAACCGCCGATAAAGTATATGCTGCTAAATGGTGCAAGTTTGTTCTGAGTTCAGGTTTGGTGGGGGCTGTTGCTTTGGTAACCTTTTTATACTTTCTGCCAACCCTGCTGCAACGTTAGAAAAAGCTAACTCTAAGTGTGGGTAATCCTTCCTTACTACTTTAATCGCAACTCCCTGAATTTCCCGTTATCGAACATAAAAGCTACAGCGGTGGTGCCTTTGCCTATGGCTACTGCATCGTTGCTGGTTTTGCTTTGATCAGTTAAGTTGGCTCCGGCTTTCAGCAGATACAGGTGATATATACTTTGAAGATTACCATTTTCGTTGGAGAGCCTCTCGCGGGTTAACTCATACATTTGCCAGTTGCCATTTATCTGAAGTGTGGCCAGGGCTACGACATTATCTTTGTGTTGTATCTGGAAAGCATAATCCTGCAGCGTATCACCGTTGAAGTCACCTCTTACAATAAGCGGCCCTTGTTCGTGCTTAGCGGCGGAATCTAAAGCAGCCTTCGACAATGTTGGCTCTTCCCAGCCTTTATACTTCTGAGCCAGCAACTGCATGGCCGGCTGCGGTATAGATGTAGTCGGGCTATCGTAGGTTTGTGCTGTGGCTGTTCCGTCTAACGTGGTGTTAGCTGCAGAGTCTACGGCTTCTTCTGCCTGCGCTGGAGCAGCCTGCTCCATAGTCACATCTTCGTTTTTAGGTGAGCAGCTTAAAAGCAGCAATGCAGCCATTCCTAACAGAAAATTTTTCATAACAAGGCATATTTATACTTGTTTACTCTGTACTAAAGCCCGCTGTTACATAGGCCAGATAATGGGTACCATCACAAGTATAACTATTACAAGCAGCAGCGTAAGCGGAGCCCCAATCTTTATGAAATCTGAAAAGCGGTACTTGCCAGGGCTGTAAACAAGTATACACGAAGGCTCGAAAGGAGTAACCAGCGATACGGATGCCGCCAGCATGATAGCTATGGCAAAGCTTCTGGGGTCTGAGCCTAGTTCGGTGGCCGTGCGCAAGGCAACAGGTACTATTACCAGGGCCGCCGCTGCGTTAGACATAGGCTGGGTGAGCAGAACTGTAAGTATAACAAAACCTGCCAGAATGCCCATTTTTCCTAAACCGCCCATCAGGTCTACAATGCTGCGGGCAAGGTAATCGGCAGCACCGGAGTTTTCCATGGCGGTACCAAAAGCCGTCATGCCGCCAATAAGTATAAGCAGGCGCCAGTCTATAGCACCATAGGCCTTTTCAGTATCAATGCAGCGTAGCAGTATGGTAGCAATGGCCGCCAGCAAAAAGGCAATGGATAACGGAATTACACCTGTAGTGCCGGCAACTATGGCTGCAATAAAGCAGGAGATAGTAATCAGGCCTTTTCTTTTTTTGAACAGAACGGGTGCAAACTCATCCAGTACGGCCACATTAGGCGATGATCTTAACTGCTCCAGCCGCTCAGATGAACCTTGCACCAAAAGCAGGTCGCCGAGTTGCAGGCGTATACTTCCTATTTTAGTGCGCAGGGTCTCGCCGTGCCGGGAAACAGCAATTACCACCAGCCCGTAACGCTGCAGAAAGTTTACCTCTTTAATAGTACGGTTGATCAGGTTAGACTGCCGCGTGATCAGAAGCTCTGCCAGCCGGATGCCATCCGTTACAAGGTCCTGCTCTACTATTACGTCAGCCATTATCTCGATACCTTTGGTTTCTTTCACCTTCATCAGGTTGTCAAGGTCGCCTTCTACCAGCAGGATATCGTTGGGCGCAATGCGCGTGCGAAAGTCGGGTAGGAAGTTTTCTTTACCCCGGATAATGTTGAGCAGGCGGAAATTAAGTGTTGTAAGGTCTGATGCAAAAGCCAGCTGTCCAGCTAAAGGAGAATCCGGCATCACAACAATTTCGGTAAGGTATTTCTGCAGTTTATACTCTTCGGTAAGTTGCTGGTCGTCGTTACTTGGCAGTACCCGTTGCCCTATCGTCATCATGTAAGCAATACCTATCAGGAAAATAACGAAACCTATACCCGATATTTCGAAAAGCCCTACGGGAGGTAAGCCAACTTTTGCAATGTATCCGCTTACTGCCACGTTGGTAGAAGTGCCTATAAGCGTGCAGGTACCGCCAAGTATAGATGCATAAGCCAGCGGCATCAGTAACTTAGACGGGCTCTTGTTAATGCGTTTGGACAAGCTGATGAGCGGCGTTAGAAACATAGCCGTTACAGTGGTGTTGTTCATGAACGCCGATACCGTACCAGATATCAGCATCACCATCAGCAGCATAAGATTGGAGCTGTGCCGTGCCAGCCGCACAAGCCGTACTACAACAAAATCAAGTATACCGGTTTCGTCGAGAGCCGCGCTAAGTATAAAGATAGAGGCAATAATGATGATAAAGTCGCTGCTGAAACCGGCAAAGGCCTCTTCTGGCGTAATAATGCGGAGCGAGGTAAGTATGATGAGCATGATCAGCGTCACCATCTCCACGCCAAGTTTCTCGGTGGCGAAAAGCACCACCGCAACCAGCAGCAAGATCAGCACAATGGCTATTTCCATAAAAGCGTTGCAAGTTTCCGGCTATACTTTGGTAGTATAGTTGGGGGCTTTTACGTACTGTTGCCGCGTACGATTACAGATTCTGCTATTTTCTACTTACTCAAACAGAAAAAATTTCATCTGCCTGTGCCTGATACAATTTTTCGGGCTCAGCTTTTAGCTTAAAGCTTCATCAATAGAGCGAAGTATAACCTCGCACGATTCGCGTATCTGGTCTTCGGTAATGGTTAGGGGAGGGGCAATGCGCATAGAGTTGTCGCAGAACAGGAACCAGTCGGTTAGCACGCCATTAAGTATAGCTCTGTCAATTACCGCCTTCAGCACCTCAAACGACTCGAACTCTACAGCCATCATCAGGCCGCAGTTTCTTATTTCCCTGATGCGCGGGTGTACCAGCAGCTCTTTGATTAGTTCTGCTTTTTCTTTAACGCCAACCGTCAGTTTTTCCTCCAGGATAACCTGAAGCGTAGCTAACGATGCCGCACAACTGACCGGGTGGCCACCAAATGTAGTACAGTGCCCAAGTATAGGATCGGTTTTGAAAGCAGCCATTATTTCCTGAGGCGCAATGAAGGCACCAATAGGCATACCGCCACCCATACCCTTGGCGCACACAAGTATATCCGGCTCAATGCCAAACTGCTCAAAAGCCCAGAAGGTACCGGTACGGCCAAAGCCGCACTGTATCTCATCAAGTATAAGCAGGGTGCCGGTTTGGGTACAGCGCTCGCGCAGCTTTTTCAGGTAATCGTTTTGTGGTACACGCACGCCGGCTTCGCCCTGAACGGTTTCTATAAGTACGGCGGCAGTGCGTTCTGTAATCTGCTCCAGGTCTTCGGCAACGTTGTAGCGGATGTGGCGCACATCAGGCAGCAGCGGCCTAAAGGCATTCTTGAAGCTTTCGCTGCCGTTCATGGAAAGCGCTCCCTGTGTAGAGCCGTGGTAGGCATTGTAGCACGATATAAGTTCGGTACGGCCTGTATAACGCTTGGCAAGTTTAAGTGCCCCTTCCACAGCCTCGGCACCCGAGTTAAGCAGGTATGTGTTGTTCAATTTTGGTGGCAGCGTAGTGCTTAGCGCATACGACAACTGAACCTGAGGTCCCTGCACAAATTCGCCGTAAACCATCAGGTGCATGTACTTATCCAACTGCTCGTGTATAGCCTGTAATACTTTAGGATGGCGGTGGCCTACGTTGCTAACGCCAATGCCCGAGATCAGGTCTATGTAGCGCTGGCCGTTGCTGCCATACATGTAAATTCCTTCTGCCTTCTCTATCTCCAGCATCAGCGGAAAATCGGATGTTTGCGCCTGATGCTGCAGAAATAATTGCCTTAATGATACCATACTGCAAAGGTAAGCATTTGTCTTTTAAAGATATTTATACCTGGCTTGTGTAACAGAATCAGCTATAAACAAGTGCAATTTGGCTGTGCAGCTGGTAGTAAATAAAATGGCGCTTGTAAAGTATAGCCTAATTAATTGTTTTCTAAGGGTTCAGGACTTATTTTAGCCTTTAATGTGTTAGTGTTTAAACTTTAATCATATAAAGAATCAGAGTTTAGCTCCCAGCTTTTATCGCCTATAACTGCAATAGTTGCTTTAGGAGTAGCAGAAACTAATCATAACCCTTTGCTGGAAAATTGTTTGCTTCTTGTGTAGCAGGATTGCTTGGTGATGATAGGGTTAGAATTTTAATGCCTGCTAAAGTTCAATTAAATTGAAGGCGATGCATTATGGTTAGCCTCTAGTAAAATATTTTAAAATTTACAATATAACGCTTTTACAATATTTAGAGTATTAGTAAAAGTCTTTCTGCGTGCTGCAGAAATCAAGAGTTTTCAGAGCTATGAGTAACGAAACAGAAGTACCTGGGCCAGCATTAGAAAGTGTTGCCTTTAACCCACAGGAAGAAAAAAGCTATAAACTTCTTGTTGATGGCATAAATGATTATGGCATTTTTATGCTTAACCCGAATGGGGAGATCATTACCTGGAACCAGGGTGCTCAGAAGTTAAAAGGATATACAGCTGATGAAATTATTGGCCAGCATTTTTCAGTTTTCTATACCCAGGATGCTATAGAATCTAACTATCCGCAGTATGAATTGCAGGAGGCTATAAAAAGCGGCAGATTTGAAGACGAAGGCTGGCGCGTGAAAAGAGACGGCAGCACGTTCTGGGCAAACGTTATTATCACCCCCATGTATAATAGCGACCAGGAGCTTGTCGGTTTCTCTAAAATTACCCGCGACCTTTCGCTCAGGAAAAAATCAGAGGATGACCTGTACCGGACAATTGATGAGCTGAAAGAGAGCGAGGAGCGTTTCAGGCTGATGGTAGAAGGTGTAAAAGACTACGCCATCTTTATGCTTGATCCTGCCGGTAACGTTGCCACCTGGAACGAAGGCGCCGAAAGAATTAAAGGGTATAAGGCCAGTGAGATTATTGGCAAACACTTTTCTAAGTTCTATAGCCGTGAAGCTGTTAAAACTGGTTTCCCGCTGTACGAGTTGGAGCAGGCCAAGAAAGTGGGTCGCTTTGAAGATGAAGGCTTGCGCTACCGAAAAGACGGCAGCACCTTTTTTGCTAACGTAGTTATTACGGCTGTTTACAACGAGAAAAAGGAACTTATAGGCTTTTCTAAAATCACCCGCGACCTTACTGAAAAAAAGCGTTTGGAAGAACAGCTGTACCGGGCAAACGAAGAGCTGCGTGAGAGCGAAGAAAAAGCCAGGCTGCTGATAGACAGCGTTAAAGATTATGCCATTTACATGCTCAGCCCAGATGGCTATATCGCGACCTGGAATGCAGGTGCCGAAAGAATAAAGGGTTATAAAGCAAGCGAGGTAATAGGCAAGCACTTTTCTAAATTCTACAGCCGCGAGGCAATAGAAAATGGTTTTCCGCAGTACGAGTTGGAGCAGGCTAAAAAAAATGGCCGCTTTGAAGACGAAGGCTGGCGAATACGCAAAGATGGTACTGCCATTTGGGTGAACGTGGTAATTACGGCTGTTTATAACGAAGATAACCGTTTGCTGGGCTTTACTAAAATTACCAGGGACTTATCCGAAAGGAAGAAGAACGAGGAGTTGATGCGCAAGAACAAAGAGCTTCTGAAGATAAACACAGACCTCGATAACTTCATTTACACAGCTTCGCACGATCTGAAAGCGCCTATCTCTAACCTGGAAGGGCTGGTGACATTACTGAAAGATGATCTGGGCGAAAGCACAACGCAACACCAGGAGATTTTAGACCGCGTCGACCATTCCATTGGAAGACTGCGCAAGGTAATCAGCGACCTTACCGAAATTACCAAAGTAGAGCAGGATAGTACAGTGGTAGAAGAAATTAACCTGCCGGAACTGTACGAAGATATAGCTGAAAGCCTGGGCGAAGTAATGAATGTTTCAGGAGTTACACTTAAAGCGGAATTCGACGAGCACAAAATGTTGAAGTACTCGCGCAAGAACCTCCGAAGTGTGCTGTATAACCTTATCACTAACGCTATAAAATATGCTTCGCCGGATAAAAAGCCTGAAGTTATAGTTAAGACTGAACTAGTGCAGCCACATGAGCTCTTGCTTACGGTAAGCGATAACGGTTTGGGAATAGAGCAAAGCCAGCAACCAAAGATCTTCTCGATGTTCAAGCGCATGCACCAGCATGTAGAAGGCTCGGGCGTGGGTTTATACATTGTAAAAAGAATTCTCGAAAATTCAGGCGACAGGATTGAGGTAGAGAGCGAAGTAGGAAAAGGGTCAACCTTTAAAGTATACTTCAAGCTGGACTAAAAGTAGATAGACCGCTTACAAAAAGCGCCACAGCATACTTATGTGCTGTGGCGCTTTTTTATCTATACTTTATATTTGACCACTTTGGGAACAGGTATACTTTAGTTAGCAAATTTAGGGTGTAAATTGAATACTACTTATCATAATAAATGCCACTAAGGGCTTTTTCTTTCTGCAAAAGATAAAGAACCTGCTTAGGGTCACCGTTACTGATGTAACCTATAGCCCTTGCTGCGTGTTCTCACCAGTAAATTAATACCGGCTGCTTCTAGATTGTTGGTGAAAACACCAACAATGGCTAAAAGATCCTCTGGATAGCTTATACTTTAAAAGTATGCTGCTAGCCATAACAAGACTTAACTTTAGTTTCTGACGTATTACTGGAAAGGAATGGCGGAAGCTTTTTTCCTATAATGTTGAACCAGAAAAGGAGGTAATAATGCCACAAGGAGATAAATCAGCTTACACAGATAAGCAAAAAAGACAGGCAGAACACATTGAGGAGAGCTACGAAAAACGTGGCGTAAGCAAAGAGGAAGCTGAGAAAAGGGCATGGGCTACTGTTAATAAGCACGATGGTGGCGGTAAAAAGAGCGGCTCAGGAAGGGCCAACCATAAAAAGGATTGATCTAAAAATAAAAGGCCGGAAGTTGTAGCTTCCGGCCTTTTATTTTTATGGATAATTGTTCGTGTGCGCCTGTGGATCATCATAATTAATGTCTGCGGTTGCAGGAGTGCTTTTTACCGGTCGGTTCCGGAATACAGGTCTTTCGTCCGGCTTATACCTTCTCACTTTGCCGTTAGCGCCATTACGACGGTTTATCGCCCAGATGGCAAGTCCGGCTGCGGCCACTACACCCGCGGCAGCCAGTACTTTAGGCACAGCACTTTCTGCAGGCGGTGGCACCGATATTACACCCAACTCATCAACAATGGCAGGCTCGTTTACATAGCGGCCATGCGCAGGCACAGCATCAGTCCAGAAGTTCTTTACCAGTTCATCCAGTTGCCACTGCAGGTCACTGCCGCGCATAGGTAAACCATGGCCGGTGGCGGCAATCTGTGGGTTAAGAGCAGCCAGTTTTTCTACAGAGTGGTGTGCAGCGGCCCAGTCAGAAGTATAATATTGCGGCGGCCCATGAACTTCTCGCTTCTGCGACATAACTGCCATCATAGATTCTCCGTGCCGGGTTATGAAAGCATCACCGGCAATAACCAGTTTATCTTCCTCCCTGAAAAACGAAACATGGCCGGCTGTGTGTCCGGGCGTATGCAGCCAGCGCCAGCTTGGCAAACCAGGTACAGTTCCATCTTCGGGCAGCAGCTCAACATGGTCCGAAATATTTATCGGCTTTTTGGGGTACAGGAACGACATATAAGCCATACCGCCGCCTCCTACGCTTGGGTCTGGTGGCGGATAGCTGGAGCGGCCCGTCAGGTATGGCATCTCGAGCGGGTGGGCATAAACAGGCACGCCCCATTCGGCAGCAAGTTCTTTAACAGCACCAATATGGTCGAAGTGGCCGTGCGTTAGCAGAATAGCCTTAGGTGGCATATACTTGCCAAACACTTCTTCAACAGCCTTCTTTATTTTAGGTGCGGAGCCATATACGCCGGTATCTACCAGCGCCCACGATCCATCGGGCTCGCAAACCAGGTAAAGGTTTACGAAAACTGTTTTAACTCCCCAGACTCCGGGCGCCACAGCAAACGTGTGCTTGGTGCCGGTGAGGTTATTATTTTCTGTTGCCTCCATATGTTAAGCTGTGGTTGAATGGAAAATCGATCATTAATCTTTAAACTACGGAGTACCGGACAAAGTGGCTGTTACAACAAATCATAATTCGCCGGAAATTTAGTGGCCGTACCAACAGCTATACTTATAGGCACGCCACATCAGAAATGTAGATTTACTTTATTAGTAAAACCTAATATAGTTAATAATCAGTAGTATAGCAAATAGGTGATGTGTTGTATCGAAGAAAATTGCACTTTAATTTTTATACTTTTTTGTAGATTGTACCTGACCCAGAGCGGTGGGTTAAGTGTATAATAAAGCACTTTTGGTAAAGGGCACGCTTTTTGCGAAGTATAAATCAGAGGCCGGTAAAATTTATTTTTTAGTGTCTCGTTTCTGTTCTGCAGGAATTATTTATCTTTCTGAAAACGTTATTGAATCATGGTAAATTTATTTGTACCCCCGAGCCATATGGCGGTTTATGCAAAGTGTGTAGATGCGTCTTTGCCGGCTTTTGAACCGGATGAGTGGATTGAAGAAGGAAAGGTATACCCGGTGAAGCATTTCACAGAGCCTTTGAATCAGGGCGACGGGTTTGCAATTACAATCATGGATGAGGATGGCGTTGAAATTCATCCATCATCATCGCACTGGAGCTTTGCTTCACAGCGCTTCGAATTGTACACTTTGCACCTTAACTAAAATCTTAAACAGGATATTTACGTTATGATAAGGGCTGCCTCGGCAGCCTTTTTTCATGCTCTGTTGGCAACGTGTAGTACTGATTTAAAATGATTAGCGCAGAAGAATTCAACGATTTACCCCCGAAGTTACAGGCCGAGCTGGCTTTAACCCAGGGACATTACCTACATCATCGCATCCGGGGCTGGTGCAAAATCGACCTTTACTGGTTGTACGATTTTTATGTTGAGCTCTGGTTTTTATATGATCTGAAAAGTATAGGCCTGGTGCGTGCCCTTACAAGCCACACCGCACTGGAGCCATATCTGGAAACCATAAGGCTTAAAATAAAAACTGAATGAGAGATAAGGTTATACGCTGAGGCCTGGACAGGCAGCTTTGTAATTTGATCTTTTGGTACTCGCTTTTACCCCCATCTTTCCTACCTTTGGGATAAGAAAGACTATACTATGAGCAAAAATATACTTTTAATAAGCACCTCTACCACCTACGGTACCGGCTACCTGGAGCATGCCCAGGAGGAAGTGAAAGACCTGCTAAAAGGAAAAAGCAGCATCCTGTTTATACCTTACGCTCGCCCGGGCAGCATCTCTCACAGCGAGTATACAGCTATAGTTCGCGATACGTTTGCCAAATGGGGAGTATCAGTAACAGGTATACACGAAGCTAAAGACCCTGTAACAGCCGTAAACGAAGCCGAAGCCATTTTTATAGGCGGTGGCAATACTTTTCTGCTGCTCAAGAACCTGTATGCCAATAAACTTATTGAGCTGATCCGCAACCGTGTAGAAAAAGGTATGCCGTATATGGGCACAAGCGCAGGCAGCAACGTGGCAGGTAAAACTATAGGTACTACTAACGATATGCCTATCGTGTTCCCGAAATCTTTTGATGCGCTGCAATTGGTGCCATTTAACCTGAACCCACACTACCAGGACCCAATAGAAGGCTCAACGCATATGGGCGAAACGCGCGAAACACGCATACTGGAATTCCATAACCATAACAGGCAGCCTGTAGTAGGATTGCGCGAAGGCAGCATGCTACGCATTACCGGCGATAAAATAACATTGAAGGGGCCGCTTACGGCACGTATTTTCCTGCAGGGCCAAAAACCAATGGAATTTCAGCCAGGTGATGACATTAATTTTCTGATGGAAGCCGTATAAGGCTATACCTTAACTTATTTGCTGATATACTATAGCCCTGGCTCCTGTAAGTCAGGGCTATTTTGTTTAGACCTGTATGTCAGATTTGTATACCTGATATACCTGGCAAAACCATCACTACTCCTGAAGTTAAAGCTGCAGACTTTGAGCAAAGTATAAATCAGAAGTAGAACTGGTGTACTGATAAACTAAAAGGCCCTGCTATAGAGCAGGGCCTTTTAAATATTGAGGGAGTATGATTACTGATTATTTCGTCGTGCTTCCAGCTTCTTGATCAGCAGTTTTGTAAAGTCGCGTTCGGCGCGGTAAAATTTAATAAGCTGCCTGTTCGATATCACGCGCTGAAATTTTGCTGCATATTCACGCTCAAGTTGCAGTTCCTGCTCACGCACATCAAACATACGTTCTATACGGGCTTTTGCCTCCTGCTCGCTTAGCTCATCAACGTTTTGGCGGTAGCCGCCACGATACGATTTGGTAAGCTCTCTTCGCTTGGTTTCGTACTCGTTGTAGATTGGCCAGAACTTCTGCGACTGCTCTGGTGACAGATCCATCTTATCAGTCATAAAAGCTACCTTGGCACTCTCTATGTTCTCGCGGCGGTCGTCCTGAGAGGTTTGTGCAGAGGCCGTGGTTCCAGCAAAAAATATGATGGAAAACAGGGCAAGTATAAAAAGACGTTTCATGGGTGAATTAAAAAGGTTCTTCGTTAAGCTGGTAATATTCTAACTCGCTTTCAGCCACAGTAGGGCTTATATTTAAAAAGTCTGACGTCATATCTCTTTCTGCAACAGAAAGATCAGCGAGGTCTGTTGTTTCTATTTTGGCGTAGGTTGTTAGGTAGTCTACAATTTCCTGATCTGGTAAATGGGCAACCTTGGCATCATCGGCATGTTGCGGAGGAGTGCTCAGGAAGTAAACGCCTGTAAAAACCAGCAGAAGTATAAGCGGTGCAACAGCCAGTTGCAGGGCTTGCCAAAGCGAAGTATAAACGGGCACATGGCTACCTGTAGCAGTAGCTGCAGTACGCTCCATCACACGCATTGGCAGGCGGTCGAAGTAACCGTCGGGCACCTGGTAAATGTTGTGCTTTGGTATATCGCTTAGTTTAAAATCTTTGTTCATGCTGTGCTTCTCTGTGTGTTAGATGTAGCCGGGTAGCTAAAGTTTAATCCTGTTTAAGAAATTCCTCAATTTTTTTTACAGCGTGGTGGTAAGATGCTTTTAAAGCACCTACCGAAGTGCCCAGTATCTCAGACATCTCCTCATACTTCATCTCGTCATAATACTTCATGTTGAATACAAGGCGCTGTTTATCAGGCAGGCGCAGCAGGGCCTTCTGTAGCTTAATCTGTATTTCGTCGCCGGCAATGTCAGGGGAGGAGTCAATCTTTTCAGCAAGTTCAGAAGCCACATCGTTTATGGGCAGAAAGAACTTTCTTTTTTTGCTTGACAGAAAGGTCAAACACTCGTTTGTGGCAATACGATAAAGCCAGGTATAAAGCTGGGCATCCTGCCGGAAATTTTCTAGGTTCTTCCAGACTTTGATAAAAACCTCCTGGGTAAGGTCATCAGCATCTTCATGGTCGATCACCATCTTGCGGATGTGCCAGTATATTTTTTGCTGGTACTTCCTTACAAGTTGGTTAAAGGCCAGGTTACGGCTTTCGGGGTTTGCGAATTTCTCTAATAGCTCTTTGTCTTCCACTTTATAGTTAACAGTAAGCAGGGAGCAGTAAAATAGTAGAGACTTTATAAAAATAGAGGCTGCAGCGCAAGTGCTCCAGCCTCTATTTGGTATGTTAACTGTTTATTGTTAACTGATCACTGTTAAGCTTTTTTTCTGCTGATAGCGCGCTCAGCGGCAGCTACAATGTCGTTTTCAGTAAGGCCATACTTTTCCATTAGCTGATCTGGCGTACCAGATTCGCCGAAACTATCGTTTACTGCCACAAACTCTTGCGGAACAGGAGTGTTCGTGATCAGCACCTGCGCTACAGCATCGCCTAAGCCACCAAAACGGTTGTGCTCTTCGGCAGTTACCACGCAGCCTGTTTTAGCAGCAGACTTAAGTATAGCTTCTGCATCGATAGGCTTAATAGTATGGATGTTGATGATCTCGGCGTTGATGCCTTTTTCTTCCAGAATCTTGCCTGCAAGTATAGCTTTCCAAACCAAGTGGCCGGTAGCAAATATAGTTACATCAGTACCTTCGTTCAGCATCAGTGCTTTGCCAATTTCAAATTTTTGATCGGCAGGAGTGAAGTTAGGTACAGCCGGGCGACCGAAGCGCAGGTATACCGGACCTTCGTGCTCAGCAATGGCAATGGTAGCAGCCTTAGTCTGGTTAAAGTCGCAAGGGTTGATAACGGTCATGTGCGGCAGCATTTTCATCATGCCGATGTCTTCCAGGATCTGGTGGGTAGCACCATCCTCCCCCAGTGTTAAGCCTGCGTGAGATGCACAGATTTTTACGTTTTTGCCTGAATAAGCGATAGACTGACGGATCTGGTCGTAAACGCGGCCGGTAGAGAAGTTGGCAAATGTACCAGTAAATGGAATTTTACCGCCAATGGTCATACCAGCAGCAAGACCCATCATGTTGGCTTCGGCAATACCTACCTGGAAAAAGCGCTCCGGAAACTCCTTCTGGAAAGCATCCATTTTAAGCGAGCCTGTTAAGTCGGCACACAGGGCTACTACATCAGGGTTAGTGCGGCCTAACTCCAGCAAACCTGCCCCGAAACCGGAACGTGTGTCTTTTTTCTCTGTGTAAGGAAAGTCTTTCATTTTTATGGTTATCTCTTAAAGGTCAGAAGTATAAAATGCATGCTGTAGCTTAGTTCTGCAACATGCTCAATTCTATTATCTGTTAAAAATTTTTACAGTTGTTGTTGCGCCCCCTCTTATTGTAAAATCCTGCACATCAGTAAATTTACTCGCCTGGGCTGCTTTCATGCGGTAAACTAATCTATACTTGCCTGGCTGCAGGGCCAGTACTGTTTTGCTGCTTTTCTCGGGCAGGTTGTAAAGCCAGCGCTGCGATCCGTCTTCCTCCAAAGTATAAATGCTGCCATAACCCTCCATATCAGAAGGTATAGATAGCTGCCCCGGAGTAGGGATCGTGATCGTGTTCGTCTGGCCTTGTTTTATCTCAACATTGCGCATGTGTATGCGTGGCAACGTAAGAAGCTCAAGGTCATACTTGCCTGCCAGGTACTTTTGCCTGCTGCCGAAAGACTGTACATTCAGCGTGCGATCCTTATCCTGCAACCTGACAATAGCATCGAGCCTGCCATAAGGCAGAGGCCCGTCCTGACGTAAGTATAGCTCGCCCTGCGGCGCCTTTACTGTAAACACATTGTGCTTGCCAGGTATGATGTTCAGGTTGCGCTCTATCACCGGCGGTATAGTATTTACTACCAAGTCATAAGGCAGCAGTGCATCAATGTCCAGCATATCGCTTTTGCCGTTGCTGCCCAGGTAGTGCACATAGTTGTATTCAGGTTCGCCGGTAAGCGCGTTCAGGAACGTCATGTTCACGTTGCTCTGGATCGCCTTGCCCTGCTCATCTTCAATGTCTACGCGCACGGTAGTAGCGCTTAGCGTCTGGGTAACAATTTCCTTCAAAACATTCTGGAATGTCTTGATATTGGCTGCGTTAAAGTACTGGCCAATACAGTTGAGTTGCTTTTCATACTCAGGCTCTATACCTATACCTATTACAAAAGGGCGCAGGAATATACGCTTCTTCTGTAAAGCCAACGAGGTTTCACAAGGGTCGCCACCACACGATTCGAGGCCATCTGTTATTAGGATGATCACGTTTCGAGTTTTAGCATCCGTTGGAAAATCTCCAGCCGATTGCAGCAGCGAATACGTGATAGGTGTGTTGCCTCTCGGTATTATCTGCTGCAGCTTTTTCTTTATCGGCTCAGCGTTTTTGGCAGCAAAAGGTACTTCCAGTCTTGTGTCTTTACAGTCGTTGCGCTCACGGCCAAACTGGTGCCCATACACACGCAAAGCAACTTCCAGATTCTGGTACTGTGCCAGCGAGTCTACAAGATTAGCCAACAGGTCTTTGGCAACCGTCATACGGTCGCTGTTCTCCCATTTTGCCAGCATACTACCCGAAGCATCGAGCAGAAAAAGGATCCGGATTTTTGGCTGCGGCTTTTTTTCCTGGCCAATAGCTGCCCCACTTGCTGTTAAAAACAGCAACATGCAAAGTATAAAGTATAATCTTCGCCGGTGAGCCAACATGTTAAAAACAGGAAGTATAACGCCTGCCGGATCTTAAGCCGGGAAGCAACAAAACTTATTAATAATCTGAAGCTTCTTTTACAGACAACTGCTGAAGCGCAATCTCAAGCTGCTCGTCGTTAGGAGCAACGCCATGCCACTTGTGCGAGCCCATCATGTAATCTACACCAAAGCCCATTTCAGTGTTCATCAGGATCATTACCGGTTTACCTTTGCCAGTTTCAGCTTTTGCTTTCTCCAGTGCAGGAATGATAGAGCCGAAATCGTTACCATCAGCATCCAGCACAAGCCATCCGAAAGCTTCGAACTTAGCACGCAGGTTACCCAACGACATTACTTCCTCAGTAGAGCCATCGATCTGCTGACCGTTCAAGTCTACAGTTGCGATCAGGTTATCGATTTTGTGGTGAGCTGCATACATGGCAGCTTCCCATACTTGTCCTTCTTCCAGCTCACCGTCACCCATCAGCACATAAACCAGGTTAGGGTCGTTGTTCAGCTTTTTAACCTGTGCAGCACCTGCCGCAACCGATAAGCCCTGGCCAAGCGAGCCTGATGCTACACGGATACCTGGCAAACCTTCTTCGGTAGCTGGGTGGCCCTGAAGCCTTGAGTTAAGCTTGCGGAATGTTGCCAGTTCTGCTACATCAAAATAACCGGCACGTGCCAGCACACTGTACCATACCGGCGAAATGTGGCCGTTAGACAGGAAGAACAGGTCTTCGCCGTTGCCGTTCATGTTAAACTCAGGGTTGTGGTTCATCACGCGGAAGTACAGCGACACCAGGAAATCGGTGCAGCCGAGCGAGCCGCCCGGGTGACCAGAATTTACGGCGTGTACCATACGCACGATGTCGCGGCGCACCTGCGATGCGATCTCTTTCAGTTCTTCAGTGCTCTTGTTGTGTGGGTTCACTTTGGTTGATTATGAATTTAAAACTATAAAACTATGAATTGTGATCTTACTATACGAAAAACGCAGCCGCCCGTGTGGACAGCTGCGCTTCTGGTTATTTGCTCAGTATCTGGTTAGCGTGGTCGGCGGTCTTAACCTTGGTGATGATATCCTGTATCACGCCGTTCTCATCTATTACAAACGTATAGCGCATGGTGCCCATGTACTTTCGCCCGTACATTGATTTTTCCTTCCATACCCCGTACTGCTCTACAATCTTCTTATCAGTATCTGCAATTAGCCTGAAAGGCAGCTCATACTTGCTGATGAAGCCCTGGTGAGATTTCTCGCTGTCAGTGCTGACCCCGATAACTTCGTAGCCCTGCTGTTGCAGGTCTGAGTAGTTGTCGCGGAGGTTGCAGGCCTGGGCTGTGCAGCCGGAAGTATTATCCTTTGGGTAAAAGTATAAAATTACTTTTTTGCCCTGGTAGTCGCTGAGCTTAATGGTGTTGCCGTTCTGGTCTTTTCCTTCAAACGCAGGGGCTTTGTCGCCTATGTTCAGTTCCATGTGTCGGTTAGATGGTGGTGGTAAAAGTAGCTTCGTTACCAGCTATGTCTTTTACCTTCAAAATCACTTCTCCCGACAAAGGTATGCTTTTATCTAATTTCTCAGACCATATTGTAGCAGATTTATGCTCATACTTCATAAGTAACCACTGCCCGTTTATAAATGCATTAAACGAGTTGATGCCCGAAAGATCATCATAGATCTTGAACTTGATCTGATCTTTGTTTTTGCTCAGCAGTCTTATAGTTGGTGCCTTAACATCTTCCAGTACCTGGAACTTGCCCATATTTTTAGACGAGAACGTGATGCTGTTACCTTGCCAGTTGCCGCCCACATAACCACGGCCGCGGCCAAGCCCCAGAAAGTATACTGCAGCTTTAGACTTATCAACTGGCTGTTTTTCAGGTGTAATGGTAACCTGCATGGCTTTGTGTAGGGGCGTGTAATAATCGCCTATAGTATATACATTACCTTTTAAGTTTGTCTCCAGGTATAAGGTGTCGTAAAGGGTTTCCTTATTGAATTTCACATCAACAAAGCTGTTCTTAAAGTTAAAATCCTGGGTTGGAGGCACTATCTGCTGGAAGTTCAGTTTGCTCGATGATCCGCAGAAACCGATAGAATCCGGAATGCCGGCGCGCAGGTCGTATAGCCCAACTGAGGTTGAGTTCTTAGTATAGCTAGGGGCTAAGTCGTAGCGTTTGCCGCCCATGAACAGCTCCACGTTCAGTGGTGTGCTGGATGTATCGGTGGCATTTATTTTCAGTATGTTTCCGAGAACCTCGTACGTTACCTGTGGTTTCTTTACAGTTGTAGAAAGCGTCTTGGTAAAGCCTGGCTTCTGGCCCTGTACTATAAAGCTAAGAGTAGAGGCGTTGTTGTAAGAATCTTTGGCAACTATACGAACCTGGTAAGTAGAGTCGGGGTGCACCGTCATGCGGCCACGGTTTTCAGGCGCTGTGTATAGTGGTAGATCGTTGCCATAGTCTACAAAGCATTTCTGGAATGTACGGCCATAGCGCTTATACATGCCATAGTTTATGTGCTGTGATACCTGCCGCGACAGTTCAAATGGAACCTGGTCGATGAGGTGGTTGTAAATCGGTTTGTTATTTACAAAAACCGTTACTTCCTGTGTGCCATTCCTGTTGGTAGCGCCATCATAGCGGTCGGTAGTCTGTATCTCCAATCCAATAAGGCCATTGGCATAAACAGTGTCGGCTATTGTGAAGTTGTTGCCATCCTGCTTTGTGCGGTACTCGGCACGACTGAACTCTTTGTTGATGCGTGAATGGATGCTAAGAGGCATTACGCCAAGGCTAAAGATATCCGGTGCAATGTTATCTATAATTTCGGCAAAGCCATACTTGAGCGGGTTGTACAGACGGTCTTCCTTATCGCGAATTTCGAAGTGAAGGTGCGGGCCGCCAGAACCACCGGTATTGCCCGAAAGACCAATTGCTTGGCCGCGTTTTACCGGGAACATGTTCGGCTCCGGGAAAAGCTCAATTTCAAAGGTCTTCTTCTCGTACTGTTTCTGAAGTATGTGGTTAGCAAGCGGCTCGTAAAACGAAAGCAAGTGTGCGTAAGTAGTTACCAGGCCGTTTGGGTGTGTTATGTAAACAATGTTTCCGTAGCCATAGGTAGATGCTTTTACCCGAGATACATAACCATCTGCAGAGGCAAAAACCTGCAAACCTTCGCGCTGGTCGGTTTTAATATCAATACCGCCATGGAAGTGGTTAGAGCGAATCTCGCCCATAGAACCGGAAAGGTAATTGCGCTCGCCCGGCTTAATTGGGAACATGAAATAGCCTGTCTGGGGCATAGATTGTGCAACTACCCCCAGGCTGGTAAATACTGTAAGTATAAAAACAGAAAGGTGCTTACTTAATTTCAAAATCCAAAAGTTTTTTAGCTTCAATATACCCTTCTAACCTATCGCCAAGCTGTACCGGGCCAACACCTGCCGGCGTACCCGTAAAAATAATATCGCCTGTTTTCAGCGTGATAAAACGCGAGATGTATGATATGATGGAATCAAAGTTATGCAGCATCATACCTGAGTTGCCTTCCTGCTTGGTAACTCCATTCACTTCCAATCTGAAGTTGATGTTACCCAGGTCCGGGAACTCGATCAGTGGCAGAAACTCAGAAACAGGGGCAGAGCCGTTAAAGCCTTTGGCCAGTGTCCAGGGCAGACCTTTTGCTTTGGCTTTTGCCTGCAGGTCGCGGGCAGTAAAATCTATACCTAAGCCTATGGCATCGTAGTACTTGCCGGCAAACTTTTTATCAATGTTTTTCCCCTCTCTGCAAATGCGCAGAATCAGCTCTACTTCGTGGTGAATGTCATGGCTATACTCCGGGTAGTAAAAAGGCTCGTTGTTGCGAAGTACGGCAGTGTCGGGTTTAAAGAAGATTACAGGCTCTTCAGGTACTTCATTTTTAAGCTCAGCTATGTGGTCGGCGTAGTTGCGGCCGATGGCTACTATTTTCATTTAGGGTGTGTTAGAAATTCTGTTTCTCAAAAATAGGCTTTCTATCCTTTTTGTACAGAAAAAATGGGAATTAAAATATACTCAGGCAAATGGCATCATACGCAAAGGCTGCAGAAAGTTTACAAATTGGCTGCCACTATATTTAAAACAGCGTATGGCCGCATTTATTGCAGGCTGCATTGCACAACATTTTATAATACTGGCGCCGTATACCTGATTGGAATAATTGCACTATTGTTA
This sequence comes from uncultured Pontibacter sp., assembly GCA_966250805.1. Classification (GTDB taxonomy): domain Bacteria; phylum Bacteroidota; class Bacteroidia; order Cytophagales; family Hymenobacteraceae; genus Pontibacter. Next base: position 31,573 of record CBINIP010000017.1, read on the forward strand.
GTGGCTGATACTGAGGGTGTAGCCTTTAAAGATGCTGCTGAAGTATAGGATTCCGCTAATTTAGTTTATACTTACATTTGGTTTTATAAAAATTGGTTCAAAATTTGAATCAGGATTTAGAAGCCATTAAACTTTAAGATCATGTACAAGAAGATTATTTCATTTTCGATAGCTGTTGTGATGATGGTGTCATGTACTACAGTACCCATTACAGGTCGCAGACAGCTGAACCTGGTATCGGATGCGCAGATGCAGCAACTTAGCTACGATGCCTACGACCAGTTTCTGAAAGAGAACAAACTATCCAGAGATGCCAAGGCTACTGCCATGGTAAAACGCGCCGGGCAGCGCATACAGCGTGCCGTTGAGCAATATATGGCTCAGAACAACATGTCGGATATGCTGGAAGGTTACCAGTGGGAATTTAACCTGATACAGGATGACCAGGTAAACGCTTGGGCAATGGCTGGCGGAAAAACCGTAGTTTATACCGGAATATTACCAGTTGCACAAAACGAAACAGGCCTTGCTGTCGTAATGGGACACGAGATTGCACACGCCATCGCCAAACATGGTAACGAGCGTATGAGCCTTCAGCTGGCCCAGCAGTTCGGTGGCCAAACGCTTTCTGCACTTGCTGGTTCTCAGCCTGGTGTAGCTCAAAATCTAATTATGGCTGCTTATGGTGTTGGTTCAGGACTAGGGGTGCTTAAGTATGGCCGTAACCAGGAGAGCGAAGCTGATAGATTAGGCCTGATATTTATGGCCATGGCAGGTTATAACCCGCAGGAGGCTGTACCGTTCTGGCAGCGTATGGAAGCAAAATCCGGAGGACAGGCACCACCTGAATTCTTATCTACGCACCCAAGCGCTGGTACTCGACAGAACGATCTGAAGAGGCACATGCCGGAGGCGATGCAGTACTATAGAAAGTAAACGAACCTAACCCATATATGTCTAAAAGCACCCTTGCCAGCAGCTGTTCTAAAGTATCAGCCCTGGGCCGTTCTGTTTTCATGTTGTTACTCTTGGTTATTGTTGCAGCAGCATGTACACGCCGCGAGTCTTTCCCTGAAGAAAGTGAAGACCCGGAAGCAGCAGAAGGGGAGGTGCCGGTTGAAAAATATGACGGGCAACTACTGGCGCAGGTTGTTTTTGATAGTGTGGATTACATTGTGCCGCGCGAAGAGCTCATGCAGCCCTTTATAAGGGAGTTTGGCAACGGTACCGTGGTTGATAAGGTAATGATACGGAAGGTACAGGAAACCAAAGATGATAAACCCGCTTACTACCTGGTTGGCCTTGGCATCAGAAACGGCTCTTTTCAATCGATGGCGCTGGAACTGGATGTGTCGTCTGATAACAGCTTATACTTAAGCAGCAAAGGTGCTAAACATATTTGCCAGGCATCACATGGCTGCGACTTCTGTTACTTTACTTTTGTAGGCAACAAGATAGTTGGTTGCGAGTGTTCCAGCCGTACGCCAGGAACTAACTGTGAGCATACGGTAAGCCAGCAAAACCAGCTTTTAAAAGGTGTAAGGCTAAGCAACAGCCGGCAAAACGAAAAGCCAAGACCCAAACCTTAAGGCTGTACAACTATAAAACAAAAGGGCCGTCAGGTATAAATCTGGCGGCCCTTTTGTTTTTACTGAAGTATAGGTTTAGGATACTTTCATGTTGCGCAAGCGGATGCGGGTAAGGATCTTTTTAGTGTAGAGCGGAAACTCACCTTTCATCATCCAGTCGTAGTAGCTGGGTTCTTTTTTCAGCACATCCTCTACCGACACATTTTTATACTTGCCAAAGTTGAAGACCTCCTGCCCGGCATTGTTATAAACTATACGCCCCGAAAGGTCGGCGGTTTTCTGGAACGTGAACTTGTGCAGCTGTGACATGTCGTTCTGAACCGGATATTCTTCTATACCTTCCTTGGTTTCCAATGGCGTGTTCTGGTAACGGTCCAGCTGTGCCATCAGTATCTGGTAAGTTGCAATCGTATCGGCTTCAGCGCTGTGTGCGTTGTCCAGCGATTTATCGCAATAAAATTTATAGGCAGCTGATAAAGTACGCTGCTCCATCATATGGAAAACCCGGCACACATCCACTACATGTCGGTTGTCAATGTCAAAATCTATACCTGAGCGTAGAAACTCCTCGGCCAGCAACGGAATATCGAAGCGAACCAGATTATAACCACCCAGGTCACAACCTTTCAGAAACTGATCCAGGTCTTTTGCGATCTGGTTAAAAGTAGGGCAGTCTTTAACGTCCTCGTCGTAGATCTTGTGTATCAAACTCGACTCCAACGGAATTGGAATAGTAGGGTTGATACGGCGTGTCTTCAGGATCTCTTCGCCATCCGGTTTAATTTTCAGCACGCTGATCTCCACAATACGGTCTTTGCAGATGTCGGTGCCGGTTGTTTCCAGGTCGAAGAATACGATGGGACGCTTCAGGTTCAGTTTCATAGCTGTGAAGTATAAATGTTATAGAACCGCCTTCGAAAGCGCTCCCAGATCCAGGTTATTATAGTTGCCCGAGCTCATCAGCAACAGGTTCGAGTTGCTCCAGTTGCGGCTTTTTAAGTAGTTAGTCAGTGCCTCAGAATCTGTGAACACCTGCAGACGCGGGTTCCTGAATGCTTCCTTTAGCTGTGCTTCTGTCAGCATTTCCATGCGCTTGTGCTCTATCGTTTTGGGGTTGAAATATACAATAGGCTCATCTGCTGTATCAAGGGCACCTGCATATTGTGGCAAAAAGTTCTTGTTAAGGCTACTGAAAGTATGTAGCTCCAGGCAAGCTACCAGTTGGCGCTGCGGAAATTGTTTTTTGACTGCTGCCGTAGTAGCGCGTACTTTAGATGGAGCATGGGCAAAGTCACGGAAAATAACCGTATGCTCGTTTTCTCCTAATTTTTCAAGGCGCTTGGCTGCACCTTTAAATGTGCGCAGTGCTTCGTAAAAGTCATGGGCTTTTATACCAATCTTCTTACAAACCTCTTTGGCAGCACTGATATTGCGCAGGTTATGCTCTCCGAAAAGCGGAATCTCTATATCACCTTCTTTCTTCGTGTGAAGTATAGTTTTACCATTCCGGATGGTGTGGTCGTGTGCTGTGTAGCCAATGTAAGTTACATCAGCTGGGTTACGCGGTACAGATACCAATTGTACCTGCTCATCATCCTGGTCGTAAATCAGCACACCGGCTTTTGGTGTCATTTCTGCAAAAATGCGGAACTGGTCGCGGTACATTTCAGGGTCTGGGAAAACGTTGATATGATCCCAACTGATGCCGCTGATTACACCTATGTGGTGGTGGTATAGGTGGAACTTTGGTATTCTCTTTATCGGGTCTGATAAATACTCGTCGCCTTCAATAATAATGATCGGGGCCTCTTCTGTGAGTTTCACCATGCGGTCAAAGCCTTCCAACTGGGCGCCTACAGCGTAATCAAAATCACGGCCGGTGTGCTTAAGCACGTGCATGATGATGGAAGTGATAGAGGTTTTGCCGTGGCTGCCACCTATTACAATGCGCTGTTTATCCTTGCTTTGCTCGTAAATGAACTCCGGGAAAGAATAAATGGGTATGTTAAGTTCCTGGGCTCGCTTCAGTTCCGGGTTGTCGGGGCGGGCGTGCATGCCAAGTATAACAGCGTCGGTTTCAGGTGTAATTTTTTCCGGGAACCAACCTTCCTGCTCCGGAAGAATGCCTGCAGCAGCTAATCTGCTTTTTGCCGGCTCAAAAATTTCGTCATCAGAACCACTGATATTCAACCCTTTATCATGTAAAGCTAATGCAAGGTTGTGCATTATGCTTCCTCCAACCGCGATCAGGTGGATGCGCTTAAATTCCTTCTTCTCCATATTGCTGCTAGTTTGTTAGCAAACCGACAAATATTGTAATTCCTTAATTAAATAAAAATAGCTATACGCTAATATGTGGATATCTTCTGTATTTTGTGGATTACTTGGAAGGCTTACTTTTTAAATTTGTGCTTATGGAGGAGATGAAAATGAACGTGCGGCCAACGGCCAACCGCAACAACTGGAACAAGAAAGCGCCAGCTGTGTCGGAATTGGGTAAAAAGCCCCCGCAAGCACTGGATCTGGAAGAGGCCGTATTAGGCGCTCTGATGCTGGAAAAAGACGCCCTGACAACTGTAATTGATATTTTGCGCCCGCAAAGCTTTTACAAAGAGGCGCACCAGCGAATTTTTAAGGCTATACTTGCGCTGTTCGATAAGTCTGAGCCAATCGATATTCTGACAGTAACGCAGGAGCTGCGCTCAAGCGGGGAGCTGGAGTTGGCAGGCGGAGCTTATTATGTAACGCAGCTTACCATGCGCGTTAACTCGGCTGCCAACATCGAGTATCACGCCCGTATCATCACGGAAAACTCCATTAAGCGCGACCTGATCTCTATTTCTTCCGAAGTACTTTCCAGCGCTTTCGAAGATACAACTGACGTTTTCGAACTGCTTGATAAGACAGAGGCCAAGCTATATGAAGTATCGGAATCAAACATCCGTAAGAACTTCGATGACATGCGCTCGTTGATGCACCAGGCATTAAAGGAACTGGAAGAAAAGCGTAAGCAGACGGATGGTTTAACAGGTGTGCCAAGCGGCCTTACTGCCTTGGACCGTGTTACCTCTGGCTGGCAACCTTCCGACCTTATTATACTTGCTGCACGCCCTGCGATGGGTAAAACGGCATTCGTACTTTCATGCCTTCGCAACGCAGCTGTAGATTTCAGAAAGGGTGTTGCTATTTTCTCACTCGAGATGTCGTCGTTGCAGCTGGTTAACCGTCTTATTTCTTCTGAAGCCGAGCTCGATTCTGAGAAGATCAAAAAAGGAAGCCTGGAAGAGTATGAGTGGGCACAACTGAACCATAAGATCTCTAAGCTAACCGAAGCTCCAATTTTTATTGATGATACCCCAGGTCTTTCGATACGTGAGTTGCGTACCAAGTGCCGCCGTTTAAAGGCGCAGTACGATATTCAGATGATCATCATTGACTACCTGCAGTTGATGAGCGGTAACGCCGATGGTAAGAGCAGCGGTAACCGTGAACAGGAAATTGCCTCTATTTCGCGGGCACTGAAGATGCTGGCAAAAGAGCTTAGTGTACCGGTAATTGCCCTGTCGCAGCTTAGCCGTGCTGTGGAAACCCGTGGTGGTGACAAGCGTCCGCAGCTATCTGACCTTCGTGAATCGGGATCTATTGAGCAGGATGCCGATATGGTTTGCTTCCTGTATCGTCCGGAGTACTACGGAATTACGGAAGACGAAATGGGTAACCCGACTGCTGGTGTAGGTGAGGTAATTATAGCTAAGCACCGTAATGGTTCTCTTGAAACAGTGCCACTTAAATTTATTGGTAAGTATACCAAGTTTACAAACCTTGATAACGATTTTGGTGGTGACGGTATGAGCTCGTTCAACGCCTTACCTAACAGTACTTTTGATGCTGAAACACCAGGTGCCATACGTTTAGGCAGCCGCATGAATGATGGTGGTTCTGGTGGCGGTTTCCCTGCATCTAATTTTGATGAAGAGCCTCCGTTCTAAAGTATAAATTTCAACTATAGCCAAAGTTGGGAAAGCCGCTGTACTTCGTTGTCAGCGGCTTTCTGTTTTTTGATATTGCCAAATGATTGAGATGTCTGAAGCAAAGCTTGAAGCCACAAGGCGGCAAGTTGGATATACTTGTATGGTTGCTGTTCATCCTCAGTCTTACTTGCTGATTGTTTTATAGTCGACTTTGGTTCGCTCCAAGCCCGCGGGGCCTCGTCCTTTGGCATCGCGCGGTGTGCCTGAAGCTGCCTGCGCTCTGCTCCGGCTGCCCTTTGGGCACCGCAACATGCACAAGGCGCTCAACTCAAGGACTGATATCAACTTCGATAGCCAGCAGCTGTGGAACTAGAACCGACTGTCCCCTTGAGGGGACTACAGGGGTGTTTATACTTAAACTACAAAGCAACGGCCTCAACCAGGTGCACCTATTGACGATTCGATGTTTGAGCGTTCAGCGGGTTTCGAAGTGTCTTGATTCTTTTGCTCACTTTTCTCATCAAGGAGAAAAGTGAGGCCCTGCCGGCTAAGCGAAAGCTCAATTAAAGCAAAGAAGTTGAAATCGAAGCTTAGAATTTGCAAAGAACCTTCAAACTCCCCTCCTTAGCAAGAAGGGGCAGTTGGATAATCAATTAACCCACTTCACTTTCTCTTCTAAAGGAGTAGTTCTTTTACCTGCGTGTGCCGGGTTATCAGAATAGCCAAAGTATAAAACTCCCAGTACAATATCTTCTTCGCGGAGCTGGAGCATGTTTTTCATTGACGGGTGGTAGGCCATGCCACCTGAGCCCCAATAGCTGGCAATGCCTAAAGCTGATGCTCCTAAAAGTATATTCTGTATAGCACAGGCTGTAGCTGCAATTTCCTCGAGTACCGGAATTTTAGTCAGGTTGCCGCGCTGCATGTAAGCCACTACTATATGAGAAGCTTTGTCGCCCATGTGCAGGAGCTTTTTATACTTTTCATCGGTGAATTTTTCAGGATCGGTCTGTTGCCTGTATAGTTCGGCATGGGAGCGGCAAAAGTCTTGTACTTTATCTCTGGCATAAACTATAAAGCGCCAGGGCTCTGTGTGCCCGTGTGTGGGTGCCCAGTCTGCCAGTTCAAGTAGTTGCCTGATTTGTTCATCCGGAATGCGCTGGCCGTTCATTTTAGGCGGTTTGGTGGTGCGACGGTGCCGGATTACTTCACTTATAGTAGCAAATGAATCGTTCATAAGTATAAATTAGCTTGAGCCTTTACGTGCAAAGGTACCTGTATAAATGCTTAATGGCTAATCTGCCCGAAGTATAAGCTTCAGCAAATTAGCCATCAAACAAAGTATAAATTACTACTATCTCAGTTTCAGGTCTGTTAGTATCTGCTCTATTTTCTGATTCAGTTTTTGCTCGGTAGCATCGGCTTCAGAAGCAGAGCTCAGTGGCTCATTAACGCTGATGTAAAACTTGATCTTAGGCTCTGTACCAGACGGACGGGCCGAAATTTTGCTACCATCTTCGGTCATGTACTGCAACACGTTTGAGCTTTCCAGGTCCAGTTTAGACTCTTCGCCGGTAACCATATTTTTGCGTGTACTCAGCTTGTAGTCGCTTACTTCTACCACTCTAGAACCAGCTATAGTTTGAGGAGGATTGGCACGCATATCGGCCATCATCTGCTGTATCTCTTCGGCGCCGCGCTGACCTTTTTTGGTGAACGATACCAGTTCCTCTTTATAGAAGCCATACTTGGTGTACATCTCCACCATCATTTCGTACAGGCTCTGGCCTCTGTCTTTTGCAACGGCAGCCATTTCTGCAATAAGGGCGCAAGCCGAAATCCCGTCTTTATCACGAACAAAGTCGCCGATCATGTAGCCGTAGCTTTCTTCGCCACCGCCAATATAGGTTTCCTTGCCTTCTACCTCGCGTATTTTTTCAGCAATGTACTTAAAGCCAGTAAGTGTTTCATACATGGTTACGTTGTAGCTGTCGGCAATTTTCTTGATCAGGTCGGTTGTTACGATGGTTTTTACCACGAACTCTTTGCCTGTAAGCTTGCCGGCTTTCTGCCATGCCAACAGTAGGTAATTGATTAGAAGAGCACCTGTCTGGTTACCATTAAGCAGTACAAACTCACCTTTCGGATTTTTAACGGCAATACCTACACGATCAGAATCCGGGTCGGTAGCAAGTACGATGTCGGCATCAATCTCAGCTGCTTTTTTAAGTGCCAGTGTCATGGCTTCCTTCTCTTCCGGGTTAGGGTAAACTACAGTAGGGAAGTTACCGTTTGGTTCTGCCTGCTCATCAACAATATTGATGTTCGTGAAGCCAAAACGTTCCAGCACCTGCGGCACTAAAGTTATACCTGTACCATGCAGAGGCGTGTATACAATTTTCAGGTCGTGCTGCTTTTTAATGGCATCCTGAGAAATAGATAAGCCAACTACTTTGTTGATATAAGCCTCATCTAGCTCAGCGCCTATCATTTCGATGTTATCTGGATTTGATTCGAACTTCACTTCATCAATAGAAGTGATCTTATTTACCTCCGTAATGATGTTCTTGTCGTGCGGGGCGGTTACCTGTGCGCCATCGTTCCAGTATACTTTGTAGCCGTTATACTCCTTCGGGTTATGCGATGCCGTAACCACAACGCCGCTCTGGCAACCTAAATGGCGGATAGCGAACGATAGCTGTGGGGTAGGGCGCAGTGCCTCGAATAAGTATACTTTGATGCCGTTGGCCGAGAAAATATCAGCGGAGATGCGCGCAAAAACATCAGAATTATTACGGCTGTCGTGGGCAATAGCCACTTTTACCTGCTGGTCAGGGAAGTTCTGCTTCAGGTAGTTGCAAAGGCCTTGGGTTGCCATACCTAAAGTATAACGGTTCATGCGATTGCTGCCTGCACCCATAATGCCGCGCAAGCCGCCCGTTCCGAACTCAAGGTCTTTGTAAAATGCATCAGAAAGAGCTTCTGTCTCATTGCGCTCCAGCAAGCTTTTTATTTCTGATTTGGTTTCTTCGTCGTAGTTGCCTGTAAGCCAGGAATCAACTTTTTGTTGTATAGCTGTTTCTAACATAGTCTGTTGTGGTTCTTGTTGTAATGTTTCCATGTGCGCAGGGACAAAAAATCACACCAGCCCTTGCTGTGCCGCTGGCACTTCAGGAAGAACTGGTGTGATATAGAAATATCAAGATAAATTAATTTAGTGCCGTTTTACAACGGGCTATACTTTGTTCTGCTCTTAAAGGTTACCGCGCAGGGCCTGTTCGCGCTCAATAGCTTCGAACAAAGCTTTAAAGTTACCTTTACCGAAAGAGCGGGCGCCTTTGCGTTGAATTATTTCGAAGAACACAGTTGGCCGGTCTTCCACTGGTTTAGTGAATATCTGCAGCAGGTAGCCTTCATCATCACGGTCAACAAGCAGGTTCAGCTTTTTCAGGTCTTCCATGTCTTCATCGATGTTACCTACACGCTCATACAGGTCTTCGTAATAAGTTACCGGTACGTTCAGGAACTCAACACCACGGCGGCGCAATTCTTCTACAGTATGCAGGATGTTATCGGTGGCAACTGCAATGTGCTGTACGCCAGGGCCACGGTAAAACTCCAGGTACTCGTCTATCTGAGATTTCTTTTTACCTTCTGCCGGCTCGTTGATAGGGAATTTGATATAACCGTTACCGTTAGATACTACCTTAGACATAAGGGCAGTATACTCGGTGCTGATGTCGTTATCATCGAAAGTAAGGAGAAGTTTGAAGCCCATTACATCTTCATAGAACTTCACCCACTCGTTCATTCTGCCAAGTTCTACGTTGCCAACGCAGTGGTCTACATACTTTAGGCCAACAGTCTCAATCTCTAACGTAGATTTACGCGCTACATAACCAGGCATAAACGCACCAGTGTAGTTGCTACGCTCAACAAATTTATGGATCGTGTCGCCATAGGTATGGATAGCAGATACTCTTACTTCGCCAAACTCATCTGTAAGCGTGGTTGGCTCTTGAGCTGGTTTTGCACCACGGGCAACTGTGTCGTAAAAGGCTTTTTCAGCATCATCAACCCAAAGGGCAAGCACCTTAACGCCATCGCCATGCAGGTGCACGTGCTGCGCAATATCAGATTCAGGGCTGATGCCGGTAGTTAAAACAAATCGGATCTTATCCTGCACCAGCACATAAGAAGCACGGTCGCGAACACCTGTTTCAGGGCCTGCATAGGCAACCAACTTAAAGCCGAATGCTGTTTGGTAAAAGTGTGCGGCCTGCTTGGCATTGCCCACATAAAACTCGATATGGTCGGTACCATTTAATGGCAAAATATCTGTTGGCATAGCTTTGTTTATAGTTTATATTGTAATATCCGTAAAAATACAGCTTTTGATGTTTTAACAAAATCGAAATCTGACTTTGTAAATTATCATGGCGTTTACTTGCAAATACTGGCACATAATTTCAATTTTGTAAAAAATAACGCACACACGCTATGAACGCTACCGCCTTAAACAGCTCATTAGTTGCTATCATCAAGAAGAAAGAAGAACTTAACTCTCTTGATTATAACGACGCACGCTATGATGATATTGAAGAAGAACTGCACGACCTTGAAGATGATTTTAACGAGGAGTTTGGCGATGAGTTAGAGGATGTGCTGGAAGATGTGCATGGCAAACTAAAGTCTGATGCAGACATTTTGCTGCCTACAGCTTACCTGGCCAGCTCACTGAACGGCAACCACATCAGCGCAAACGGCGAAAAAGAAGGTGTCTGGATCGAGTCTGATTCTTTTCCGGGAGTTGAGATGCGCCTTTTACTTGTTGCTAACCCGGCTCGCTTTGTAGTGCTGATTGGCGACCAGCAGCGCGAACTCTGGACTGCAGAATAAAGCTTTACAGTGATCTGTTAACAAATATCAGTAATCAAGAGCAGTAGCCGCATAGGTTGCTCTGTTTATACTTGCCGCACTTGCCAATGCTTAGCATAGGCGGGTGCGGCAATTTTTTTGTGTCTGCTGAAGTATAGTTCAGTTTGATAAAGATGTATTGATCAGAAGTGTATAGTCTTATACCATTTTCGTAAAAGATTAAGTATGAATGGGGTGTTTGATTTCTCTGATCGCAGAGGTTTTATGAAAGGGGCGGCAGTTGCTGTTGCAGGTATTGTTTTTAGTGCTATACCACAAACTGGTACTGGGATTACTACGGTGGAGAACGAATTAAACATTGTTGGTCCAAGGGCTGGCTTTGCGCCGCACATAGGTACACTGGTATCTATGATGGATTGGATGCGCCATACTGTTCTTAACTCTGTGCAGAATCTGACCGTTGAGCAGCTTGATTACCTGCATGATGCAAAGGCCAATACTATAGGAGCCATGTTGCTTCACCTGGCGGCGGTGGAAAAGTTTTATCAGCTTAATACATTTGAAGGCAAAAAATGGGAAAGCTGGAAAGATAAATCAAAAGAAGAGTGGGAGATACCTTTGAGTCTTGGTGAGGAAGCCCGGAGAAAAATTAAAGGTTATAGCCTGAATTTTTATCTGAACACACTAGGCGAAACCCGCGAAAAGACTTTAGCTGAGCTTAAGCGGCGAGATGACAACTAGCTGATGAAAGTTGACAGATCATGGTCCTGGGGGCCAACTAACAATTATTGCAAGTGGTTTCATGTCTGTGAACACGAGTCAAACCACAACGGGCAAATCAAGTGGATCAGAAATAGGATTTCTTAAGCTGTAGTTTGTAAAAAAGCACCTTAAAACTTCTAAAGTATACAAGCAGAAGGGGCAGCTGAGAAACCAGCTACCCCTTCTGCTTGTATCAGCAAGTATAAACTTAGTAGCCCAGCTTCTGGCGAACCCGCTCTAGTACTGGCCTGGCTATGGCTTTTGCTTTTTCAGCACCTTCGTGCAGCTTTTTGTCTATTTCCGGCAGGTTGTTCATGTAGTAGTTGAACAGCTCGCGCTCTTTTGCATACTTAGTAATGATCAGCTCATACAATGCCTGTTTGGCGTGGCCATAACCATAACCGCCGTTCAGGTAGTTGTTGCGCATGGCTTCTACGTTTTCAGGAGTAGCCAGTAAACTATAGAGTTTGAAAGTTGTATCGTCATCCGGGTTTTTCGGCTCCTCAAGTGGCGTGCTGTCCGTAACAATGCTCATGATAGTTTTGCGCAGCGGTTTATCTGCTTCAAAAATATCGATGATGTTGCCATAAGACTTGCTCATCTTTTCACCGTTTATACCTGGTACTGTCATTACAGTCTCGTCGGTTTTGGCTTCAGGCAAAACAAATGTATCACCGTAAATGTGGTTGAAACTGCTGGCAAGGTCGCGGGTAATTTCAAGGTGCTGGATCTGATCTTTACCTACAGGTACAAAGTTGGCGTCATACATCAGGATGTCGGCAGCCATAAGCACAGGGTAGGTAAACAGACCTGCATTAACATCAGCTAAGCCACGACGACTTGATTTATCTTTGAACGAGTGAGCGTTTGCCAGCATCGGGAATGGAGCAAAGCAGCTCAGGTACCAAGATAATTCAGTAACCATCGGCACATCCGATTGGCGGTAGAAAATGTTTTTGTCTGTATCAAACCCAAAAGCAAGCCAGGCAGCAGCCACAGAATATGTGTTGTGTCGCAGCACTTCCGCATCGCGGATGGTGGTTAGCGAGTGCAAATCAGCTATAAAGTATAGCGATTCCTGCTCTGTGGTTTTAGATAACTCTACGGCAGGAATAATAGCGCCTAACAGGTTGCCCAAATGAGGCCTGCCTGTGCTCTGGATTCCAGTAAGGTAACGTGCCATGGTTGGTAGTTTTGTGTTTCAGGCTGCAAAATAACGCAAATTACCGAAAACCCGGCCACCTTACTGCATACAAATATCGGGTTATGCTTAACGCTTCAGCAGGCTATAGTTCTGCTTGCTTTTAATCACGTTCTGCTGTCGGTCCAGCATCTTCAGCTCAGTGTTGCCAGACTGCAGCAGGTAAATCGGTTCAAAATTACCTTTAGGTATCAGTTGCAGAACAGAGGCATTAGGGTCTTGCTTGTTGCCTTTGGCCAGGAACCATTTGCCGCTGCTGGTAAAAGTATTTTTACCTTCCGGCTTGCCCAGGTAGGTTTGCTTAAGTATAAAAGTCCGATTCTGGTCTTTATGTGTGCCTTTGATCGAAAGCTCCATTAATATTCCCTGGCAATCGGCGCAAGGTATAGTGCCGGAATATGTACCTGCCGGAGTTGCAGCAGTCTTGCTATTAGTAGTAGAAGCGGATTCTTTGGATGCTGTTTTAGTTGTAGCAGTTTTCTGATTCTTCTTGCCTGCAGATTTCAGCCAGGCCTCGTAAGTTGATTGTGCCGAAGATGAATAGCCTAGCAGAAGTAAAGCTACTAATAAAAAAAAGGTGATTGTTTTCATGCTTTTGTAACGGTTAAAGTTTGTAGAACAGTACCTTTAGCTTCTTCAACAGCCAATATCCTGCCAATGCTTTCTGAAGTCTACTGCCTGATTTATTAACCATACAAGCCGGAGATTTATTGTGATTTATACTTCGAAATAAATAGGGCTATAAAAGCAAAATGACCAGACAATACTGCCCGGCCATCTCACTAAAATCAACCCAAAATCTTTATTAACCCTTATTTATAATCATATTATGCTATTATTAACTGATCTGCTTGTTTCTTTTTGCGGATAGAATGCAGGTTCGAAAGAACTATAGCTGCAAGTATAAGTGCTACACCAAACCATTGCACCGGCCATACTTCCTCTTGTAATACTATGCTTGACATCATTACAGCAACCGGAAGCTCTGCAGCACTAAGTATAGCACTAAGCCCAAGACCAATGCGCGGAATGCCATAAGAGAAGAATAGTGGCGGAATAACCGTACCGAAAACCGAAAGTACAATTCCCCACTTCCAGAGTCCTTTAGCAAGTGCACCATTTATCAGAAACTCAGGCGGAAATACTGAGAAAACCAGTATACAAGCACCTGTAAGTAAAAGAGCGCTTTTGGTACTAGGGTGCAGGTTGTTGCCTGCCGATCCATTTATAGTTAGAAATAAAGTATAGCAGAAGGCAGCCAGTAAACCAAAGCCAATACCTTGCCAGTCGAAGTTCGGGATAGAATCGGAGAAAAGGCGGCCAGCCAAAGCAGTGCCGAGCAATATCAGCAGCACAGTACCTACCTGAGACAATGTTGGCAATTTACGCTTCATGATGGCCTCTATCAGCAGGCTCATCCAGGTAAACTGCATCAATAAAAGTATAGCAATAGAGGCAGGTATAGTTTGCACGCATTTGTAATAAAAAATGCTTACCAAACCTGTAGTGGTGCCCATTGCAACGAGTTTCAGCTTTTCTCCGAATGAAGCGCCGTTGCTTTTGCTGCCCAGCAGCTGGCGCAACAGCACGATCACCCAAAGAAAAATCAACCCAAAAAATACCTGAGTGCCTGTTACATCACCCAAGGTAAAGCCTTCTTTATATGCTAGTTTTACAAAAGTCGAGAGTATTCCGAAGCTGCAAGCTCCGAGAAAAACCATAGCTACTCCTCTGAACATAGTTGTTCCGGGAAATAAAATGTGAAAAAATGTGAATGCACGAGGCCTTAGCAACCTCTAAGATTGGTAAAAGGGATCTCCTACAGGTCGTGGAGGACGTACCCGGTAATAAATATTTGTGTATGTGCTAAGTGTGCAGGCATAATTTCCTTTTGCGGGGGGCAAAGGTATATTAAATTTTTAAGCTTACAATAGTTTAGTGTATAAACTTTGAAATTTTTTCGAGCCTAATCTACAGCGGCTTCTTCGGCAAGGGCTTCGGCCTGTCGGTGGCCCAGGTAACCATCAATAATATAATGCGCCAGGTACAGAACCGGTGTAAGTACAATGGCAATGGTAAATTTATAGATGTAGTTGATGAACGCAACCGACATTACCAACCCTAAAGACCAGTTGCCAAACAGGTAAAAAGCTACAAAAAGCACCACCACGCTATCAATCAGCTGCGAGACAAGCGTAGATCCTGTAGCACGAAGCCAGATCATTCTGCTGCCTGTATAGTGGCGCAACCAATGGAAAACAGTGGCATCCAGGAACTGCGATACCAGAAAAGCAACCACCGACCCTATAATGATGCCCAGTCCCTGACGGTATATGGAGTTAAAAGCAAAGTCAATGTTGAAAGGATTGCCCTGAGGATCTTTACTGTTAAGCTCTACCCAGAACTGTGCGGGAGGCAGGCCTGTAACAATCGTTATTACAAGGAACGCATAAAGTATAAGTATAACGGTAAGTATACTAACTTTCTTAACGCCTTCCTTGCCAAAATACTCGTTAATGATATCGGTAGTAATGAACACAACAGGCCATATTATAACCCCGGCTGTAAGGTTAAAATCATACTTGGCGCCCATCACACCTATCTGCGCTCCCGATAAGCCTAAAAGTGCCTCGGCAGAAAATATCTTTACCCCGATAAGCTCCGCAAGCAAAGCATTGGCAATAAAAATACCGCTGAGCGCAAGAAACAGGTGTGTTCGCTTTTTTTCGGAAGTAGTGATTGTAGCCATATAAATTATGCCAGCTGAAATTATGTTCTGTTGCCGGAAGTATAGTAGGTTTGTGCTCCGGCAAAGTAAACACAATTGGCTGAAGTATAAAACCCTACTTAAGATGTAGCCTCTTTATACCTGGGAAGTATAAAATTGTCAGGTAACTGCTAATAAGAATAAATCTAGTTAAACCGGATGATGTAGCAGCTATTGGCCAAAGTATAAATTCTTGCCGTTTTGTTTCAGAACATAGCCTTTCCAAGGGTATAGCTTCAGGTCTTTGTTTTCCCAGTAATGGTTGTCTTCCGTTCCTTTTCTCAACAGTAAAACAGGTGCTGTTGTGCCTGGTAAGTATAGTTCTACCTTTTGCTGGTCATCAGAGAAAATAATGTAAGCTGACTCTTGTATGTTCGCATCGGTAGGAGCTAGGCGAGTGGCCACTTCTGTAAGCAGCACACAGGCTTTTAACATACCTGACCAGGTATAGCCAAAGTCAGTGTAGCAACCATGCTCACTCTGCTTGCAGTTACCTTTAGTTAGAAATGCATTATTGTTAAAGTTCAATCGGCTTTTGTTCTTGAAAACCATTTTTCCGGATTGCTCGGTAACTTCTCCAAAACCTTCCTGAAACGAGTTACCCCTCTTCAGAAAAGCTACTTCTCTTACAGATTCTACACTTTCCGACATGAAAGTATAATCAGCAAAAAGTGTATCGCCGTTAAACCTGCCCTTAATAGTGCCGGTGTTCTTATCTTTCTCAAAGTAATTGTAGATCAGATCGCCTGTAACAACTCCATCATTGTGGTTGAGCAGTAGCAGTACGGTGTCTTTAGGAGTGGTGTAAGTATAACAACCGGAACTAACAGTTTCGGTTGTGTTAGATAGCTGGTTAGCAGCAGGTTTGGTTTTATGATTGCATCTTATCAACAAACAGCCAGCTATAGTGAGCAATGGGAGCAGCTTATACTTCATTTTTAAGGTTGAGTAAGTATAACTATTAAACAAGGAAGATTCTTTGTAGTTGCTACAGCTTAATAGCATAGCTGTAGTCCTGCTATACTTTTAGTTATCCCTGATGCAGAAAATACTTCCTTCTGTGGCAAGGTCTGTTTTAGGGAATACTTCCTGTGCTTCAAACAGCAGCGGTGTCAGGTCTTTGTAGCGGACAGAGAAGTGGCCGATGAGCAGGTGGCGTACCTGTGCGGCAGCGGCAAGTTCTGCAGCTTGTCGGGCAGTGCTATGGAACGTATAGTTGGCACGTTCGCGCATCTCATCGGTAAAGGTTGCCTCGTGGTAGAGCAGGTCTATGTGGCGCAGGTAGGGCAGCAGCGATGGTTTGTAGCGGCTATCGGCGCAGTAGGCATAGCTGCGGCTGCGCTTGGGCTCCATAGTCACATCAGCGTTGTATACTATAACATCTCCCTGCTCATTTTTAATGTCTTCTCCCCACTTCAGGCGCACCAATTGCGGCGGTGTCAGGAACGAAGGCAGCTTTTCTTTTACCAGCGGGCGAGGTTTTGGCTTTTCCCGAAATAAGAATCCGCAGCAAGGTACGCGGTGCTCCATAGGTATGGTATGCACGGTTATCTGCCTGTCTTCGTAAATCTTTTTGTAGCAGGTAGTATCCAGCTCATGGAAAATAAGCTTAAAGCTCAGGTTTGTGCCGGAGTACTTAAATTGCAACGATAAGATTTCGGAGAGGCCGGGAGGGCCGAAAAGGTGGAGGGGGAGTTGCCTGCCCTGCAGGTGCATGGTAGACAAAAGGCCGGCAAGCCCAAAGTAATGGTCGCCATGCAGGTGGCTTATGTAAATATTGCAAATGCGCTGGTGCTTTATCTTGTAAAGCATCAGCTGCATTTGCGTGCCCTCACCACAGTCAATCAGGTGATACTGGTTGCCAATAGTGAGTAATTGGGCTGTATGGTGTCTGTTTGCCGAAGGTGTGGCCGACGAACTTCCTAGTATTCTGAGTTCGAAATCCACCTCAGGCAGTACTTATTAGTCTTCCTTGTTAGTTAAGTCCTGCTCTATCTCGTGCAAAAAAACACGGTCAATAGCCTCTTCTACAGTTGGAAGAATGTTTAGAACTGACTCCAGTTTAGAGATCGTAATAAGCTTCATCACATGATCCTGCAGGCTGGTAAGTATAAGCAAGCCGTTAGATGAGTTACAAAGTCTGTTAGCGATCAATATAGAGCTAAGACCGGATGAGTCAGTATATTTAACGTTATTTAGGTCAAGAATCAGGTTGGTGATCCCTTCGGCATTCAATTTCACGAACTCAGACTTAAGGTCCGGTGCAATAGAAGTGTCCAACTTCTTCTCATCTATCGTGATAATTGTGTAGTTTTCTTTCTTATCAATCGTGTACTTCATAGATCTACCAGTAAGGATTTAAACGCGAATGTACCAAAATCTACTTTAACTATCGTAATGTTTGGCGTTAAAAATGTTTTCTTCTATCTGCTGCTCAATGCGCTGCAGCACGTTATTATAATCTTCTTTAATGAAATTTTGTCCAGTGAATACCTCGAATAACTCAATGTAGCGTTCCGAAATGCGGTTTACTACGTCATCGGTCATTTCAGGTATAGTCTGTCCTTCTTTGCCCTGGAAACCATTCTCGATCAGCCACTGTCGCACAAATTCTTTCGATAACTGTTTTTGCGGCTCACCTAGTTCCTGGCGCTTTGCATAACCTTCGCTATAAAAATAACGGGATGAGTCGGGTGTATGTATTTCATCGATCAGGTAAACCTGGCCGTTATACTTACCAAACTCATACTTTGTATCTACTAAAATCAGGCCGCGTTGCTGTGCCAGCTCGGTGCCTCGGGCGAAAAGAGCACGAGTATAATGCTCTAATTTAATATAATCTTCTTTAAATACAATGCCTTGTGCTAAAATTTCTTCGCGCGATATGTCTTCGTCGTGCCCTTCGGCAGCCTTGGTTGTAGGCGTAATAATTGGCTCCGGAAGTTTATCGTTTTCTTTCAGCCCATCAGGCAATGTAACACCGCAGATGGTGCGTTTACCAGCTTTGTACTCACGCCATGCATGGCCGGCAAGATAACCTCTGATCACCATTTCTACCTTAAAAGGTTCGCAACGGTAACCGATGGTAACATTCGGGTCTGGGGTAGATAATACCCAGTTCGGAACTATGTCGGAAGTAGCTTTAAGGTTAAGGCTGGCAATCTGGTTAAGCACCTGGCCCTTATAAGGTATGGCACGCGGAAGCACCACATCGAAGGCGGAGATACGATCTGTAGCAACTAGTGCAATTGTATCTTCAAAGTAATAAACATCACGTACTTTGCCTCTGTAAAAACCGGTTTGGCCGGCGAAGGAGAAATTTGTTTCTTTTATGGCCTCCATGTAGTCTGTAGGGTTATAGACGGGCAAAGTTAATTATATTTTAGAGGGTGAAAAATAATTAGAGATTAAGTTAAAAACTGTAGTTCAGAAGCAGTTTTATATAGCTCTAAAACAATGTTGCAGTATACTTAGCCTCATATGTTTTGGTTTTATACTATAAGGCCTATACTTTGCACATTAAGGGGAATATTCGTTAATCAGTATATTTTCACTTTTTTGTTGCGGTTTATACTCAATAATGTTGCGGATCATGCCCCCGAAGATGATAAAGTGGAACGGCACCAGCACATACCAGTATAACCTGCCCAATAAACCGGCAGGCCTGAACGCTGCCAGTTGCTCCAGATAATTACCATCTGGTTCTTCGCATATCCTGAACTGCAGCCATGCTTCTCCTGGTAACTTCATCTCGGCATACAGCAGGAGGCGGCGGCTTTTCTTATCTGCCAGCAGCACACGCCAGAAATCAATGGTATCACCGGCATGTACCTCGTCGGGGCTTCTGCGGCCACGCCTTAAACCAACACCGCCAACCATTTTATCCAGAAATCCACGAATGTCCCACAGGAAATCCGTTTTATACCAGCCCCGCTTACCGCCAATGCTCCAGATGTTTGCCATCACTTCATCCGGATCTCTGCTGAACTTCATCCTCTTCTTATCAGTGAGCACGCCATATTCCGGTATCTGCACAAAATCCATATAGTTAAGCGGCATAGTGCCACTAACCAAAGCATCTTTCCAACTGGATACCACAGCGTTCTGCTCGATCTTTGAGAAGGCAAGTTTTAATGAGTCTTTATAGTTCAGGCATTGGTGGGGTATAATCTGATCTATAGTGTAATCCTTTACCACCACATCGTTGCGCAGGCTCTCTACCAGGCTGCGGGCAATGGCATAACTGGTGCTGGTTACAAAGTATAGCCAGTATGAAGAGAGGCGCGGAGTAAGTACAGGTATAGTTAAAATGTAACGCTCCAGGTGCCTCACTTCCGCTAGTTGTTCCAGCATCTGTTTGTAAGTCAGTACATCCGGTCCTCCAATTTCGAAGCGGCGCTCATAGCAGGTTTTATGGCCCAGAACGGCCGTCAGGTAAAAGAGTACATCACGTATGGCAATTGGCTGGCATTTAGAGTTTAGCCACTTTGGCGTTATCATTACAGGCAGCTTTTCTACCAGGTCGCGGATGATCTCGAAGGAAGCGCTGCCGGAGCCAATAATTATTGCGGCCCTCAGGACAGTTAAGGCTGCTGCGGCTGTATCCAATACATCCTCTACATGTTTTCTAGACGTTAAATGTCTGGAAAGATTCTTATCATTTGAGATGCCGCTTAGATAAATAATTTGCTGCGCTGTAGTTGTATTCAGGTAAGCTACAAAGTTTTTAGCCGATGTTTCTTCAGACTCGCCAAAGCTGTCACCGCCCGAACCCATGGAGTGCACCAAGTAATAGGCCGCATCAATGTTCTGGGGTAAGTTATGCAGAGTTTCCGGTTGCAGCAGATCGCCTTTTACTACCTGTACTTTCGCTTTTAATGTTTCCGGAACATCAAAACGGCGCGGGTCGCGCACCATACAAACTACCTCGTGCTGTTGCTCTATAAGCAGCGGAAGCAGTCGTTTTCCGATGTAGCCGTTAGCTCCGGTCAGGAGTATTTTCATAGTCTTTTATTTAAGGCTTTAAGAGCAGCTTTATACTTGCAACAGGTAGCCTTGCAACATGTTTAAGCTAAATAATTATACTTTTCCTGTTTAAGCAAACTGGTCTACTGATAATGTGAGTTTTACAAGGTGTTAAGTTGCTGAATTTCAGTTTTAACTGTTTGGTTTATTTTCTAAAGGAATAATTATTTGTAAAAATAATTTGCATTATACTTCTGCGTCCTTTAATATTGCAGCATCAAGTCAATGATCCCTTGTGGTTGTTGATTTATAAAGAAGCGTGGAGAGACAGGCTCTGTGAAACGCTAGCAACCTAACCACCGTGGTTAAGGTGCTAATTCCTGAATCCGGAGAAACACCCGGATGCATATAAATTGATAACAAGATGAAAAAGGGAATTAAGCCAACACAACAACCGTATTTTATTTATTCGCCGTCAGTAAACCTGCCGCTACCTGCGCATGCTGTCTCTTTCGGTTCGATGTCTATGTCCATGCCTGCCATGGGCTGTTGTTGCTGTTGCTGTTAACCAGCCAGTAAATCCCGCATTTTAAATTTTTATGCTTTGTCGCAGACGCTTGTCTGTAGCTTGGGCATTTGCATTCGTGCTTTCTCAGGAATCTTAAATCAAACTATACTATCTATTTTTTTATCCTTTAATCAGAACAACTATGTCTAATACATTGCATTTCGAAACATTACAGCTGCATGCCGGCCAGGAAATAGACCCAACTACACAGTCGCGCGCTGTACCAATTTACCAGACATCCTCTTACGCCTTTAAAAATGCTGAGCATGGGGCAAACCTGTTTGCACTGAAGGAGTTCGGCAACATTTATACCCGCATCATGAACCCCACTACCGATGTGTTTGAAAAACGCATTGCGGCACTGGAAGGTGGTGTGGCAGCAGTGGCAACAGCATCGGGGCAGGCGGCGCAGTTCCTGGCGCTAACAAACATCCTGCAGGCAGGCGATAACTTTGTATCTACCAGTTTCCTGTATGGCGGTACGTTTAACCAGTTTAAGGTTTCTTTTAAAAGACTGGGAATTGAGGCCCGTTTTGCTGACAGCGATGATGTTACAAGCTATGAAAAACTGATCGACGACAATACCAAAGCCATTTATGTAGAAACCATTGGCAACCCGCGCTTCAACATACCGGATTTTGAAAGTATAGCAGCACTGGCCCGTAAGTATGATATTCCGCTGATAGTGGATAATACCTTTGGTGCTGGAGGTTACCTTTTCCGACCGCTGGAGCATGGTGCTAACGTAGTAGTAGAATCTGCAACCAAATGGATTGGCGGGCATGGTACCAGCGTGGGTGGCGTGATCATAGATGGTGGTAACTTTAACTGGGGCAATGGAAAGTTTCCACAATTCTCTGAACCGTCTGAAGGATACCATGGACTGAATTTCTGGGAAGTTTTTGGTGCAGATGGACCTTTTGGCAACATCGCTTTTGCTATCCGGGCAAGGGTAGAGGGGCTTCGTGATTTTGGTCCATCGCTGAGTCCGTTCAACTCTTTCCTGCTCATTCAAGGTTTAGAGACACTATCGTTGCGTGTGGATAGAACAGTGCAAAATGCATTGGCTTTAGCCGAGTGGCTGGAGCAGCATGAGTTGGTGGAGAGTGTTAATTACCCGGGTTTGCCATCCAGCAAATACCACAACCTGGCTAAAAAATACCTGAAGCGTGGCTTTGGTGGCGTACTTTCCTTTAAGCTGAAAGGCGATAAGCAGGAAACAGAAAAGTTTGTGAACAGCCTGCAACTGGTAAGCCACCTGGCTAACGTAGGCGATGCCAAAACACTCATCATCCATCCGGCTTCTACAACACACCAACAGCTGAGCGAAGCAGAGCAGAAGAACGCAGGCGTAGAGCCAACTTTGCTGCGCGTTTCAGCCGGTATCGAGCACATCGATGATATTAAAGCAGATTTTGAACAGGCTTTTGCTAAAGTTAAAGAACTGCAAGGCGAAGCCATCCTGAACTAAACACAACCATGCCAGAACATAGCACATTTCATTACCAACAGGCATTTAAACTGGAGTCAGGGGCAACACTGCCCGGCTTCCAGCTTGCCTACACAACCTTTGGCCGCCTTAACTCCCAACGCGATAACGTTGTGTGGGTATGCCATGCCCTTACAGGCAATTCTGAATTCACGGATTGGTGGGGCGGTTTATTCGGAGAAGGCAAACTATACGACCCAAACGACTGGTTTGTAGTTTGCGCTAACACGTTGGGTGGGTGCTATGGTTCTACTGGCCCTTTATCGTTAAACCCTGAAACACTGAAGCCATACTTCCATACTTTCCCGCAGCTAACCAATCGCGATATAGTAGCAGCTTTCGATCTGTTGCGGCAGGAGCTTGGGCTGGAGCAGGTGCATACCTTAATAGGAGGATCATTGGGAGGTCAGCAGGCGCTGGAGTGGGCTTTGCAGGAGCCGCAAGTTTTTGAGCGGTTAATTCATGTTGCTTCCAATGCCAGACACTCGCCGTGGGGAATTGCCTTTAACGAGAGCCAGCGTATGGCTATCCGCCAGGACCCGACCTGGGAAACTGATACCAACACAGCCGGACTGGAAGGGCTTAAAACGGCACGTGCCATCGCCATGCTTTCTTACCGCCACTACAATGGTTACGCCGCTACGCAGCAGGAGCCGGGCAACAGCATCACTGATAATTTCAGGGCTGCCTCTTACCAGGTATACCAGGGCGAGAAACTGGCCAATCGCTTTAATGCCTATACTTACTGGTTGCTCTCCAAAGCTATGGATTCGCACAACATTGGTCGTGGCAGGGGAGGAGTAGAAAAAGCACTGGCGCACCTGAAAGCTAAATCACTTTTTGTTGGTGTAGATACCGACCTGCTTTTCCCGGTGGAGGAACAACGCTTTCTGCATGCACATGTGCCGGGCTCATACTTCCATCTGATAAAGTCTGATTTCGGGCACGATGGTTTTCTGGTTGAAACGGCACAACTGGCAGAGGCAATCTCAAACTTCTATGAATCAGAATTAGTAACCGAACCAAACTATGAAAAACAAGAAAGCGCATAAGCGCATTGGTATTTTTGGCTTTGGCTGCGTTGGTCAAGGACTTTACGATGTATTGCAGGCTAACCCGCAACTTGGGCTGGAGGTGGCAGGCATCTGTGTGAAGGATAGAGAGAAATCCCGCAGTTTACCGGCAACGGCTTTTACCTATAATCCGCAAGACCTGCTGCAGGACGAAAGTATAGATCTGTTTGCAGAACTCATCAGCGATGCAGATGAAGCTTGGCTGATAGTACGGCAAGCGCTTACAGCAGGAAAAACGATCGTATCAGCTAACAAAAAAATGATTGCTGAGCACCTGCCGGAATTAGTAGAGTTGCAGCTGAAGTATAAAGGTGTGTTGCTGTACGAGGCCTCGGTGTGTGGCAGTATTCCTATACTTCGCACGCTGGAGTCATACTATGGGGCGGAGCAGTTGCAGGAAGTCAGCGGAATTCTGAATGGCTCGTCTAACTATATCCTGAGCAAGCTGGATGCTGAAAGTATAAGTTATAAAGAAGCATTGAGCCAGGCGCAGGTACTTGGTTTTGCGGAAGCAGATCCTGCGCTTGATGTAGAAGGCGTAGATGCACTGAATAAGCTTTGCATTATTGCGGCACATGCTTTTGGCGTCGTTGTGCACCCTTCCGAAGTGTTTCGGTTTGGGATACAACATGTGAAGGAAGAGGATATGGAACTGGCAAAGGCGCTTGGGGCAAAGCTTAAATTAGTAGCTAGTGCCAAGTTAACCGAGGCAGGAACTTTGCAACTGCAGGTGCTGCCAACTTTTGTGCCGCTTACTAACGACCTATACTTTGTAGATGCTGAATTTAATGGCGTTCAGTTGCAGGCGAGTTTTGCCGGTAACCAGTTTTTGAAAGGCCGCGGCGCCGGCAGCCACCCAACTGGTTCTGCTGTCTGGGCCGATGTGGTGGCAGCTCTCTCTGGTTACAAGTATAGCTATGCAAAGTTGAGTGATCAAAAGCCGGTAACCTCAGGTGCTGAAATGGTGCAGGTATACTTAAGAGCAAGTACAACTCTTCCTGGGCTACCCTGGCAACAGGTAAGTCCATTACCAGGTATAGAAAAAGCTTATGTCGGAAGTATAAAATCCAGCGACCTGCTGCTTTACCAAAGCGAGTTGGAGAAGGCAGGTGCTTTTGTGGTGCATGTACCAGATCAGCTGAAGTATGAAGACTTAGAAATAGCTGCAGCAAGTATAAGATCAGGAGTGGAAGTGGCTGCTTAATATAATAGAGTTGGCGGTATTTGTATATGTTTATCAGTCAGGGGTTTGGTCATACTTGTCGGTGCAATCTCTGGTAACGTAAAACCTGCGACTCAATTATTATACTTTTAGTAAACGGCCAAAATTTATAGCCGAATAGGAGGTAAGTAAGGAGTAGCTGCTTTTTATGCTTTTATTGCAATAATAGATAGGAGTTTATATAGCTGTTATTGAACGCATAACGTACAAGTAGTATCAGAACGAGCTATTAATAATGTACGATTATGAAGATTCTTTTACCCCTGCTCGGCAGCATCTTCGCCCTGTGCTTTTTAGCAGCATGCGACCATGATTCTGCCTCGCCTATTCGCAATGTGCGCTTCGACCCTAAATTGCTGAACCAATTGCAGGATGGTAACTATACCCCCTGCACCAACTATACTTACAACTATGGTGGTAAAGCTAAAAACCTGGGTGCGGTAAATACCCGACAGGTTCTCGTGGCGTTCGATGAAAAACTCTCCGTTGCAGAACAAACAGCAGTGCTTGCAAATTACGGTTTTGTAAAAAGCCTTGGCAATGCAACCGCTACTAATTCTGCCAGACTTTATGCTTTAGAACTGGTTAATGGCCTGAGCTGTTCGCAGGTGGAACAAGCCATTAAACTGCTGCAGCAAAACGAAAGTATACGTTACGCTGCACCGTTTTTCCAGGATGGTTCCCAGTTGTTAGGTATAGGCAACGAGCTTATTGTAACGCTTAAGCAATCCGGCGATCTTCAGAGATTACGAAGTATAGTTGCATCGGCTGGCGCTGCCGTGGTAATGCCGCTGGATGAACTGACATACCTGGTGCGTGTTGATAAGAATTCTAAAGGCAATGCACTGGAACTGGCCAACCTGCTGCAAATTCAAGGCGAAGTACAAAGTGCTGAACCTGATTTTGTAGTAGCATTAGATGATGCCAATGCTGGGTCTATGCGCAGATCCAGAACTGCTAAATTTTAGTATGTAAACCATTTACAGGCTGAAAACAAAAAGCCGCTCCTGATTAAGAGCGGCTTTTTGTTTTATAACTAAAATGTAATTACTGGTTCAGGTAAATAGCAGATGCTTTTTCGCGAAGGTTGTAGCCTGAGGCCATTACCTCGCCATAAGCTCCGGCAGTATGAATAGCTATCAGGTCGCCACGACTGGTTTCCGGCAGCATTACCGCTTTGCCAAAGCAATCCGAAGATTCGCAGATCGGGCCAACTACATCATAACGCTCTTCAGCGGCAGTGCTGGTCAGATTCTCGATCTTGTGGTAAGACTGGTACAATGCAGGGCGGATAAGCTCTGTCATACCGGCATCAAGTATGGCAAAATTGGTAGTTATACCTTTCTTGATGTATAGCACTTTAGAAATAAGTGTACCGCACTGAGCCACCAAAGC
Organism: uncultured Pontibacter sp.; assembly: GCA_966250805.1. GTDB lineage: Bacteria > Bacteroidota > Bacteroidia > Cytophagales > Hymenobacteraceae > Pontibacter. The sequence goes on from CBINIP010000017.1 coordinate 57,453, forward strand.
ACGGCCTAGTTCGAAGTGCACCTGCTGGCCAGGGCGCAGTTCCAGGAACTGGTTGAACAAGCCAAAGTATGATTCGAAATCAGGTATCAGGTTTTGCTCCGGATGGTAATAATCTACACCCAGGCCGCCGCCAACGTTAATGTGCTCCAGCTGAATATTCTGGGCTACAAACCACTCCTGAAACTCATTTACCCGTGTGCATAGGTTTTTGAAAACTGAAAGATCTGTGATCTGAGAGCCAATGTGAAAATGTATACCGATCAGCTCAAGGTTTGGCAGTGTTTTAAGCAGCGCCAGCACATCCTGCAGTTCCCAAGAGTTAATACCGAATTTATTCTCCTCAAGGCCGGTAGTGATATACTTGTGCGTGTTGGCATTTACATTCGGGTTGATGCGCAGGGCAATACGGGCTTTTTTATCTTTCTTTTCAGCCAGCTCGTTCAGCACGATCAGCTCGTGGCTCGACTCGCAGTTAAAGCAGAATATATCCTGATCAAGTGCGTAGTTTATCTCGCTATCTGATTTACCAACACCGGCAAATACTACATGGTCCGGTTTAAAACCGTGTTCGATCGCACGCTTCACCTCGTTGCCGCTTACGCAGTCGGCACCAAAGCCAGCCTGCAACATTTCGGCAAGTATAGGTGCGTTGGCATTTGCTTTCAGGGCATAGTGTACCTGATAGTTATACTTAGCAGCCTCCTGCTGTGCTTTTTGCAGTGTCTGGCGCAGCAGGTCTATGTTGTATACATACAGTGGGGTAGGGTGTTGCTGCAACTCCCCGATAGAAGCCTTAAGCATTGTGGTTGCTCCTTTCAAAAATGCCTTCGTTCAGCGCTGTGAGGGCATTTACTTTATCTTGAGTGTTAATAAGTACGCTGATGTTGTTTTTGCTTCCGCCGTAAGAGATCATGCGAAGCGGAATATCTTTCAATGATTCAAAAATTTTCAGACCTGAGCCGCGGCGTTCTTCCAGGAAATCACCCACGATACAGATGATGGTCTGGTTTCGGTCTACTTCCACCTGACCTACTTCACTTAGCTCTGCCACAATCTCGTTCAGGTGTTTGTCATTATCAATGGTAAGCGACACAGCCACCTCCGAAGTTGTGATCATATCGATCGGCGTTTTATACCTTTCGAAAACCTCGAACACGCTGCGCAGGAAACCATAAGCCAGCAGCATTCGGCCAGACTTTATTTTAATAGCTGTGATATCATCTTTGGCAGCTACTGCTTTTATACTTCCACCTGTGCTTTCGGCAGTTATAATGGTGCCTTTTGCTTCAGGTTGCATCGTGTTAAGCAGACGTACCGGGATATTCTTTTGCTTGGCCGGCAATACACTGCTCGGGTGCAGAATCTTCGCACCAAAGTATGCAAGCTCGGCAGCCTCGTCAAAAGAAAGCTCCGCAATAGGGTAAGTGTTTTTAACAATGCGCGGATCGTTGTTATGCATGCCATCGATGTCGGTCCAGATCTGGATCTCGGTAGCATCTATAGCAGCACCAATAAGCGAAGCAGAATAATCAGAACCACCGCGCTTCAGGTTATCTATCTCGCCGAAAGCATTGCGGCAGATGTAGCCCTGCGTGATGAACAGGTTGGTGCCGCTATACTTCTCCAACTCCGTTCTCAGGTTCTTGGCGATGTACTCCGCATCTGGCTCCTCGTTTTCATCAATCTTCATGAAGTTGAGGGCAGGCAGTAATACAGAATTTATACTTTGCTCCTCCAGGTATAACTGGAAAAGGGCAGTAGAAAGCAATTCGCCTTGTGCCAGTATAGCACGCTCTTCGTGAATAGTGAAAAGGTCCTGCGTAAATGCTCTAATGTAATCAAAATGGTTCTGGAGCAGCTCCAGGGCCTGTTTACTTTTAGCTGGTGTGGTGTAGAGCTCTTCTACAACCTGTTTATATTTATCATGCAGCGCATCTATCAGCGTATTAGCCTCATTGTTGAGATTCTGGTACAGCTTCTCAGCTATTTGTACCAGCTGGTTGGTAGTGCCCGACATAGCCGAGAGCACTACAATTTTAGGCTCATCATTGTGAATCAGTTTCACAAGTGCCTTCATCCGCTCGGCCGACCCCACAGAGGTTCCGCCGAATTTTAGAATTTTCATTTAAGCGACTAAAAAATTAAATCGAGTTAAGCTGCAAAATTAATAAAAAGCAGGCAGTATTACAGGATATCCTTTTCTTAAATGCGGTAGGTTAGCTAATAAAAAGCAAAAGCCGGAAATTATTCCGGCTTCTGGCAAAGTAGATTGATTTAGTTGAGTATAAGGTTGTTAATTATCAGCCTTTCACAGCAGAGCTTTTCAGGAGCATAAGCTTCTTTATTAAGTTCAGGATTAGTTGCTCTTAACGATCTTGGTCTGGAAGGTCTGGTTGCCTGTTTGTACTTTCAGGATATAAATTCCGGATGCAGCATTTCTCAGATCAACAGGAAACTCTACGATGCCCTGCTCCATGTATAGCTCCTGTTGCTGTACTACACGGTTCTGAAGATCGAAAAGCGTAATGGTCGAATTACTGGCTGTTTCTACCGTAAGTATAGCCGTGCTCATACCTTTGGAAGGGTTTGGATAAGCGACCATAACCGGCTGGCTCATTAACGTATTTCCCATGATTGAAACGATTTTGCTGTAGGTGTAAGTGCCGTCAAAGTCTACCTGCTTCAGGCGGTAGTACAGTTTGTTGGCCGCTGTTGATTTATCTGTGAAAGTATAAGCTGTTGTTATATGGCTATCGCCCTGGCCGTTTACATGGCCAATAGCTTCGAACGTTTTGCCATTGGTACTGCGCTCGATGATAAACTTATCGTTGTTCTTTTCAGATGCCGTAGCCCATTTTAGTATAACAGTACTGCCATTTCTGTTTCCTGTGAAGTATAGTAGCTCGACTGGTAGGGGAGCAATATCGACAGGGCGAACTGTTGGACTGTAAAATCTTATGGAAAGTGGAAGATCAGTAATCTGGTCTTTTTGATCTATTACTCTGATCGTGAAGTTATAGTTTATATTAGCTATAAGACTAGTTGCTCTGTCAACGGTAATAATACCATTCGTGGTATTTAGTTTAGTGCCTGTTGGCAGAGAGCCTGACAATAGCTGTACAGATTTTATACCTTCAGTATCTGATGCAGTAGCAATATTTTCACCATTGATGTATTCTGTAACCAGTTTATTAGTGCTGACACTGTACTCTGAAGGACAATTTACAGTTATAGTTACCTGGCTGTTAGTAGTTGAATTATTGCATAAAGATGTAACTGCCCAGTTAAAAACATATGTTCCGGATTCAAGGTTTATTACTTCTGTATTATATTTTGTTGCATCCTTAAATTTCGGTGTGTCCAGTGCTGTGGCCGGTTTTGATACAAGTGTCCAGAGACCAGTGCCAAATCCTGGATCGTTACCGTTTAGGTAAGTGCTACTGCACACTGTTTGTGCAGAGCCTGCCGAAGCAACAACTCCATTCGATACCTGCACAGTAACTTCCTTAGTTAGGTACGTATTACATGTACTTGTGCTAGTACTAGTGGCGCTTACCTGTACTTGGTATGTGTAGGTTCCTGCAGCCAATGCACCTGTAGTTACAGATTTAGTAGTGCCATCGCCTATTAGGTTGGCCCCGATCTGATTAGTCGTACCTTTCCTGAACACTTTGTATGTATATCCACTCTCAGTAGCCACAGATATAGTAGCAGTGCCATTTACACACACATTTGTATTACTAATAGTAACTGCTCTGGATACATCTGGGCCACCAGTAACTGTTACAGTTTTTAATATTGTGTTCTCAGTAGAGCAGCCTGTAATTAAACTCCTTATCACAACGCCATACTCAGTGGTTTTAGTAACATTCTGTGCCGGGAAGCTCAGGGTGCCGTTAGCAGTAAGAACTATAGCATCAGTTAACTTCTCTTTTGTTGTGTTATTTATAAGCTGGAAAGAGTGTTGCGTATCTGCTTTTTCTACCGTTATGGTTACTGGTACATTAGGGCAGGCGGAGCTACTGATAGAAGCATTTACAGTGAAAGCCTTCGGTACTTCAGGATATAAGCCTACTGTCATGTCGCCACCAACCGGAAACTGACAATCTGCTCCAACCTTAATCGTTCTGACTAGTAAAATTGGAGCTGCACCTGTTACAGGATCTGCAAAAACAGGATCTGATTGTAAAGTAATAGCTGCACCTGTACCTAGTACCGAAGGGCCAAAAGGAGAATAGGAGATCCCATCTGAGTTCTTCTTGTAGATGTTGTAAATAACGCCACCTTGAGAGGATGATAACTTTATATATGCTGGGGTACGTGGGCAGTATTTCTCCTCTGTAAAGCTTGCTGTCATGCCTGTGTTAACCGGGTTACACTGAACAGTTACAGGAGTTGAATGAGTGCTCGAACAAGCATTAGGTGCGGTTGGGTCACTTGCTGTAACTGTTAACTTAGCGCCGGCATATATTTCAAAAGGTGAAATGTTATTAAATATAAAACCACCGCCGGTAGCAATCTGAGTTATCGCTTTGCCATCCTTATCTACATACTCAGATCCGCTAATAAATAATGTAATTAGTGCACCATTTGGAGCAGTCCCTCTTACGCTCGTAGTGCCTTCGAAGATTGTTTTGTTATTTTCGTCACCAGTAATCGCTAAGTTAGCTGCATCGTAAAGCATGCTAATGGGAACACCAATCGATGGAACGCTAATGGTTTTGTTAAAAGCAGTAGCAGTGGCCGTTATCGTGCCAGAAGTGCGTTCAGCTATAGCTGCAGTCCAGGTTTCAAATGCATCAACTGTGGTTGAGCCTACTTCTGTACCGTTTACATATACTTTTATTACAGTACCTGCTGCTTCCGTAGATTTTCCTTTAACAATTCTTGTAGGCCCACAATATGTGCCGGTAATTACGGGAGCCGATGAAGTTCCGGTTATTGTGAAAGCATTTGATCTTGCAGAAATTGCGGTGCATGGAGAGGTTATTTGAGTGTTGGCGTATATGTAGTCACCAACTGCCAGATTCCGTAAATCATTATAAGTAAAAGTCCATGCACCAGAACCATTTGATGTGGTTGAGCCAAGCTGTACACCATTCCGGCTTATAATAATATTTGTACTACTAGGTGCTGTTCCGGTAATAGTTAGTGATGAAGCTGTAAGTGTGTGATTTGTAATTTGAGGAGCTACTGGAATTGTAATGGTAATATTGCCGGCTCCATTGCCGCTGCTAATTACACATGCTTGATTTGACCAACCTGATTCACAGCTATTGGTTTCTGTTACGGTTGCATAATAGGTGCCTGATGTTAATGAGCCCCCTTGGCCTCCAAATTCATAACTCCAAGTTGCTCCTGCAGCAAGAGCTGAAGAAGTATAAATTGGTGTACTACTCCCTACACTATAAAGCTTTATTACTCCCGCAACTGAGGTAGTACCTTGTAATCCCTTATTTGCATTTGTTGCCCCTGTTATAACTGGTGGAGTTGTACTACAAACTCCTGCCGCAACCACTATGCCAGCAGAAGAAGGGGATAAAGATTTAGATGATGGCTTAACTTTGGCAGTAACTATTCTATCCAGTACTAGTAAATTTGAACGTATACTTATTTTCCAGGAACCATCTGCTCCTACAGTAGTTGAATCAATTAACTGAGAACTTTGATATACATAAACTTTTGAGCCTTCTGGTTCCGTAGAGGCTCCGCTAATAAATGTACCACCTACATACAAAGGCGAATTAACTGTGGGAGCAAAAGCAGCTACAGGAGTAAAACCTGTATCTTTTATGTCTGTTGGTGTCGAAAGAGGTGTGTTGTTAATGATAGATTTCCAAGCATCAACAACAGTACCTTGCACTTTTCGGTCATCTATACCACCGATATCTGAAGTTACACCAAAGATGCCGCTTTTAGCACTTGTTATAGTTACACCAGTCATTCTAAGAGAAGAAGCTTCAGTGATAGCACCTTTGAAGGCGGTCATCGGCACATAGAAATCATAGAAGTAGTCTGGATCTCCGTTACCAGTTGAGCCGGCTATAGCTTTTTGAGAATACTGGTCTACCGAACCAGCAAAGATGATGTCATCCCCGCTCTTATTTGTCCGGTGATCTATTACCCGTACATCAAAATTTGTAGCCAACAATACTTCAAATTCAAATCCTGGATTCGGAGCACTACCATCAAATTTACCATCAGTGTCTATTAAGATGCTATAGCCTTTTGATGCTGAGGATTGCCCGGCAAGCCGAATTCGGAAAAGGAAGTTACGGCCGTCAAAGTATGATGCCATAGGAGAGCCTACTAACTTACCGTTTGCATACACTTTAGGGGCAAAATCGGTATGGCCATAGCTACCACCAGTTTTTAAATCGGCAAGAGGCTCATCCATATATACCGGAAATGGGCGGTATGGGATTTCACTGTATTCAGGTCCTTCATCTAGGCGGTTGCCGTTTACCAGTTGAAAACCTAAAGCAGTTTTAGAAACATACCCATCCCCGTTCGGATCTAAAACTTTGTTGCCGCCATTTACAGCAATTTTATAAATAAGCCCCGGTGTTTGTGCATGAGCCACAAAACTGTAAACAGTAAGTATAGCTGCAACTATAAACTTGAAAGTACTTTTTAAACTAACCGACCTCATCAGGACAAGCAATACCAATCGTTGAGACTTATTTTATAATTTCTTTCTAAAGTGCAGAATGGGTAAAATCTGAGCTTTAGTATTGCCTGTATTATTGCTAAAGCTATGCCTGTTGTTGATATTATTCTATTTAGTGCGGGTGAAGGAGCATCTATAGGTTAAATGCTTTACACTTAGCGTGATTAAATTAAAATATAGCGTTTTATATTTGGAGTAAGAACCTTAGGTTATGGATAGTTTTTTCTGCTAAAGGGAAAGTTTTTTCCAAGAATGGGACATATGCAGCGTGTTATAATAATGACGAAACTTGGTATATTATAATATATGTAGTGTTAGAACATGGAAAAAGTTGCAAGCAGAGTTAGCTAATAAGAGAACTATCAGATGCTGTAGTAATTTATGTGAAGCGGCTAGATATGGCAGTGCATTTTATAACTTATGTAGAGATATAAAATGAAAAAGGCCACCAATAAAAGGCGGCCTTTGCTACTGTATAGTTGCCTATACTTATTTTGTTTTCATCACCTTCAACGATTGGTTGAGGTTATCCCCAGTTATTCTAACAATATAGATGCCTCTGCTAAGATGCTCCAGTGGCAGACCGATCTCATGGGTTCCTCGCTTAAGCATTTTCGTGTAGCTGTAAACTTTCTTCCCATTGGTGTTTTGCAGCTGTATTTCTACAATGCCATCTTCTGCTACAGGTATAACTACATGCATGTTCTTTGTAAATGGATTAGGGTAGGCTTTAGTATCTTGTGCACTGACCTGCTTAAGCGTAACGGCTACAATGTTGCTGTATTCAAACTTGCCATTGTAGTCTACCTGCTTCAGGCGGTAGTATATTGTACCTTGTGGGGCAGCAGCATCTAGATAAGTATAGTTAATGCGGGTATTGCTGTTGCCGGCGCCCGTTACCTTCCCTATCTGCTCAAAGTTGTGACCGTTCTGGCTCTGCTCGATAGCAAAGTAATCGTTGTTTATTTCTGAGGCAGTTGCCCAGTTAAGTTCTATACCACCCTTAGCCGCCTGAGCTGTGAATTTAACCAGGGTTACTGGAAGTGGGTAAGGACTTTTCTTTATCGTAAATGTTGCTTGGCTTGGGGACTCAACCCCCATATTATCTTTAGCGGTATAAGTAAATGTTACAGGGTCACTAAAAGTTGGATACTTTTCAAATTTTAGCTCCCTTGCCTCAAGTGGGGTTAATGTTTGATTAACTGTAACATTATTATTATAAAGTTTTAATAAGCCATTAGTAGGTAATGTTTTAATTATGAAGCTTGTAATACTTCCGTCCTGATCAGTGGCAGATAATGGTGCTAGCGGTACAATAGTTACTGAAGTATTTGGGTCGACTATTGAAGTAACATTATTTGCAACTGGTGCATAAGTTACCGGAATGGTATAGGTGGCATTTGGGGATGTACCATTTGTACTTGTTGCTGTATAGGTGAAAGTGGTTATACCTGAATAAGAAGAATTAGGAGCGAAACGTAAATTTGCTTCTCCTCCTGCTGGTAGAGTGTAAGAACCGCTAGTAAGGGTAATTATATTGTTTAAGTAGTAAAGGGTACCTGTAGTTGAAGCAGGTAAGCTTGTGATTGTATAGGTATAGCTTGATGTTCCTCCAGTCGCACTTAGGGTTTTAATACTCATAGCATTAGTTACTGAATTAGATATGGTTTCTGCCGTTACAGCATTTGCGGTAGGGGGAGGAGTAGAGTTTATAAACAATGAGTAAGTCGCTGTATTTGAAATAACTCCTTTATTATCTGTTGCACGATAAGTAAAAGTACGTGTAGCTGTATTATTGGTATTTGTAGGTTCATAATAAAGCTGGTTGGTAGTGATAATTTGACCAACAGTTAATGCTGTACCTCCAGAAGGAGTTAAAAAGAGGTCACCTATACGAGTAGTTGCGTTTGAAGGTAAACTAACAATAGTATAGCTTGTAATATTTCCATCAGCATCGGTAGCATTCAAGATTGGTATTACTACTCTAGTATTGTTACTAATTGGGATATTCCCTGATGAAACATTATTGGCCACAGGTGCGGCATTTACTGGAATACTATATGTAGCAGTGTTAGAACTAATTTTTCCTTGATTATCTGATGCTTTGAAAGTGAATGATGCAGTTCCGTAGAAAGTAGGAGCAGGATCAAAAGTTAGTTGTTTTGCCTGAGCAGTAGTTATCACTTGGTTTGCAGTTGCTGCTGAACCGTTAACGTATAATATGCCTTGGGCAGGTGCAGGTAATGTAACTATTGTATAAGATGCTGTATATGGTATTGAAGTAGTATTCTCTGGATAAGATGCACTGAGCCCATCTATAGCTTTTTGCCCATCATTACTCGATATTAATAACATATTGGTAATAACATCATTCGCAATAATAGGAGATGATTCAGGATATACTGTCGCTGTTACTGCTGATCTTGGTCCTTCGCAATTGCCGTATACTGCTGATACATAAAATGTTGTAGTTGTAACAGTTGAATTTGCTGTCAAAGTTGGAGAGTAGATGGATCCAGTTTCTCCAGCAATTGCAGTTCCTCCAGTTGAAACAGTGTACCATTTATAACTTCCACCAATCGGTGCACCTGATGCTTTAAGTGTAACAACACCTGAGCCAGTACGAGTATCTCCAGAAGTGGTAGTTACAGGAGGAGTGGAATTTATAATTTTAACAGATGCTGAATATACAATATCAGAACTACCTTCTTTGAAAGCTGCACGGTATAGATAATTAAGATCAGAGGAGGTTGCTGAAGGAATTGAGTAAGTTATAATGTAAGTATCATCCGCTCTATTAGGTTGATTAATAGGAGTGGTTAAATCAACCCAATCATTGCCATCATTTTTATTTATCTGCCAATTTGTTGATAAAATGTTACCCTGCCCTTTATCTTTTTTTACTGTTGCAGTAAAATTTACAGATTCACCAGCTTGGCAAATGAATTGATCCGTTGGCTGAACGGTAATAGTTTGTGCTAATGCTGGTTCTAACACTAGAATCGAAACAATGATAAATGAAAAGCGAAGCAAGAACTTGAATGAAGTTTTCACGGGAGTAACAATGAGTTTAGAAGAGTAAATTAATGGAGGATGAAAAAGATGTTATTGCTTATCTATGAATAAGTATAATTGAATGTCATGGATATATAAGTTATAAATGGTAAAACTATAAGAGCCAAACCAAATATAATATATAGTAAGAATAATATTTAATGTTTAATTCAAAAAAAAAGTCGAAATGCTATAATTATAAGGTAGGTAATATGTTTGTTTTTATCTGAATAAGAAATAAAATAAGTTACAAGGAGTCTAGGTAAGGATTGGATAAAGGGAAGACTGGAAAGGCTTCAGTAAGTTGAAGGACAGGAGTTAAGGAATAAATTAGAGTATAATTTTAAGGGAGATACAAGCAGCGTTTCCTCCGAAGCCAGCTGCATTTATGAGAACACGGTTGATAGGATTTTGCTTAGAAAAACTTTTTTTAGTTGAGTAAGCTGGCTCTGTTATACTTTCGGATAACAGAAGATATATGCCATACTGCAGACTAAGGGCCCCGGAGGCACCTAACGTATGGCCAAGCATCCACTTGTTTGTAGTTACCGGTATATCTTTATTACCAAATACAGCAGCAATGGCTTGCAGTTCAGCACTGTCGCCGGCCCTGGTGCCAGGGGTGTGGGTGATAATGGCATCAATAGCCTGGTCTTGTTGCGGGAGCTGTGAAAGCGCGTGTCGCATGGCTTTCTGAAAGTTTATTCCTTCTGCCGTAATGCCGGTTTTGCTCACAATCTTTTCGAAGCCCAGACCAACAGCTTCTACTATTATGTCGCCTTTCTTAAGGGAGCTTTCCTCGGCCAGTTCAAGCGCAAAAACAGCAGCACCCTCGCCAAGCACAAAGGTGTTCTGTTTACCTAAAGTATAAGGCTGGCAAGGGTAAGGCGAATCGGCAAGCGTGGAGTAAATACCCACCGATTTCATCTGGGCAATGGTGAAGGGAGTGAGAGGTGCTTCGGTGCCACCTGCCAGGAAACGTTGCGCCATACCTGCCCGTAGCCAGGCTGCGGCATTGGCAATAGCCATTAAGGCGGTGCTGCAGGTAATAGAGTGGCTGATCTGGGCTCCACCGGCATTAACGGCATGCGCCACCCAACTGGATAAATTGCCAAGCGTGGTAGTAGGAGAGGCGCCCGGTAAAGTATGGCCACTTTGGTTTTGCTGGTAGAAATCATGATGATGCTCAAACAAGCCTGTAGCCCCGCGCGAAGAACCGATATTAACAGCAAGATCATCTGAAGCTGGCGCATCGTTTTGTAACCAACCTGCTTCGTTTGCAGCCTGCCTTGCCGCATAAATTGCCAGCAGTACCGATCTGTCCAGTTGTTTATAGTTGGGGTTAGATCTGATAAGCTTTTGCAGCTCTTCTTCAGCACTGGCAGGTAAGGCGGCAACAGGCGTAGGTTTACTGTTATGCTGTACGGTCTGAAAAGCAGGCTTACCACTTGCGTATGCCGCGTTAACCGTAGCTGCATCATGGCCAAGCGGACAGATGATGCCCGTGCCCCTGATTACAATATGTTGCCTGGCCTGTGTCAATTAATTTATTTAGTCGCTACCAGCTCGTGCATGCCAAGTATAACCTGGTATACTTTATCGAGCTGCTGATCTGTGATACAATAAGGTGCAATGATGTAGATGATATTGCCCAGCGGACGAAGTATAACGCCCTGCTTCAGCGCAAAATTATACAGCGTATCACGGAGGTTGCTGAAGTAGGAGGTACCGCCAACTTCGAACTCAACGGCCAAAATGGTGCCCTGCTGGCGAACTTCCTTTATTTTAGGCAACGCTTTCATACTTTGGGCAAATGTGGTGTGGCTGCTGCAGATGCGGTTTATACTTTGTTGTGTTTCCGGTTGCAATAGCAGGTCCATGCTTGCCAGGCCGGCAGCGCAGGCGATAGGATTGGCTGTGTAACTATGGCCGTGGAAGAAGGTCTTGCTTTTGTCTTCGTGCAGAAAGGCGTTATAGATCTTTTTTGAACAGGATGTTACACCTAGTGCCATGGTACCGCCAGTTAATCCTTTGGAAAGGGTAACCATATCTGGCTTATGCTGCAGGTAATCGCTGGCAAAGGTGCGGCCGGTGCGGCCAAAGCCTGTCATCACTTCATCGGCAATGGTAAGTATGTGGTGCTGCTGGCAGATTTCCAGAAGCTTGTCCAGTACCTCCGGGCTATACATTACCATGCCGGCTGTGCCCAGCACCAAAGGTTCGTAAATAAAAGCGGCTACATCACCGGCTAGGGCAAATGCTTCGAGTTGTTTTATAGTTTCTTCTTCGTTGCCCGGTACAGGCACATCAATAAAAAGAGGTTCGAACAAGTATGGCCAGAAAGGAGCTGTAAAAGCGCTTCGTGCACTTACCGACATCGCTCCGAACGTGTCGCCGTGGTAGCTGTCGCGGAAGGCGATGATCTTCTTTTTAGGTGTGCCTACGTTTTCCCAGTATTGGATCGCCATCTTCAGGGCTACTTCCACAGCTGTAGAACCGTTATCAGAATAGAAAATGCGACTCTGGCCTTGGGGCAAAATTGAGATCAGGCGCTCCGCAAAAGTAACAGCAGCCGGATGTGTGAAGCCGGCAAAAATAACGTGCTCCAGTGTCTGTAGCTGCTCTGCCACCTTCTGTGCAATGTAAGGGTGTGCGTGGCCGTGCAGGTTCACCCACCACGACGACACAGCATCAATATAGCTTTTACCGTCTTCTGCGAACAGCATCGCCTCTTCGCCCCGAACTATAGGTATAGGCAGCGCAGCCGTTTTCATCTGCGTATAAGGGTGCCAGATTACAGCATTATCTCGTTGTGCTAAGTCTGTGGTTTCAGCTATCATGGTAAGATAATATCAGGTATAAAATGATGAAAGCAGCCACATCACAGGTGGCTTTTCAGCAGCAAAGGAAAAGCTTTTTGCGGAGGAATGTAAAGCTAATTGTTTAGAAAGTTCTTTTTTGGGCCTTGCTTAGGATTTTCCGGCCCCGGCTCAGCATAGCAGGAGAGCCGTTTTTCAGGAAAAATTCGGTCTGAGCCTGCAGCTCTTCTCTTACCCACGGAAACTCATCGGAAAGGTGCAGCAGGATGTCGAGGCAGTTTACGCGCACAGCTACAGGCGTAGCAGGATTTATCAACCACTCAAACACAACCTCAACTACGGCCTCGTGATCTGGCACCGCCGCCCATGCCACGTTGTATTGTGGCAAAGCCTTCGGACCTGTAAAGAGCATGAGAATTTTTGTAAAATGGCGCTGGCAACTCAGATTATCCTGCTCTGGCAGACGTTTTATAAATTCCGGAAAGCAGGGCAGGAAAAGCTCCGGATATTGTGCCGCAACATGCTCCAGCACCCAAGCTGACCGAAAAGCAAGGGCCGGTTTCTCTTTCAGAAAACAAAGCTGCAGCAGGTCATGAACTGAAAATTCTGCTTTACCGGCTAAATCTGCTAACTCCTGTACTTTAGCTTTAGTAAGGGTCAGCGAGAGAGCGTTAAGCAGATTTTCTCTGTTCATAAATCCGACTAAGTATAAATATATACCTGCCCCTCCTCTGTAGCTTTATTGCTACACTAGGGCAGAGTCGTTTCATTCTCTCCTTCTTGTCATCCTGAAAGGATCTTGTGGGCCTGTAGCGAAAGCTTATCCTCCTTTTACCAAGTTTCTTTACAGAATGACAGAGATTTGTGTCTCCATATCTGAGTATAAATCGGCCCTGCAATAAGCAGGTGCTATAAATTAAACTATAAGCGAATTGATTTTATTGTAGAGTCTCTTCGATAGCTTTCTTTTATAGGTACCCTTCAAATGTTTTAGCATATTCAGCAACGGCATCCTGGCAGAAATCAGCTTCCTGGCGTATAGATGGCAAACGACGAAGACCTGTATACTTGATAATAAAATCTTCGGAAGTTGGATTTTCTTCGCCGTTGAAAATGATACCGGCAACCGGAATTTTACGGTAACGCAGCACCTCAGCTGTAAGCAACGTATGGTTTATACTTCCCAGATAATTTCTGGATACAAGTATAACCTCCAGCCCCAACTGCTGCACCAGGTCCAGTACCAGGTAGCGCTTGTTCAGGGGTACCATCAGTCCGCCTGCACCTTCTACGATCAGGTTGTTCTGTGTTTCAGGTAGCTTAAGCCCATGCACATCTATCTCAATACCCTCTGCTGCCGCAGCCTTGTGTGGCGATGCCGCCATCTTCAGGCGATAGGCTTCCGGGTGAAAAACAGAGCGTTCATTCGAAACCAGACTCTTAACCATGTCTGTGTCGGTAAAGTCAAGGCCACCCGCCTGTACGGGTTTCCAGTAATCAGCTTTCAGTGCTTCGGTAAGTATGGCTGCGGCAACTGTTTTGCCTACGTCCGTTCCGATGCCTGTTACAAAATATTGTTTCATGTACCTTTGGCTATGGCCTGCGCGAGGCCCTCAATTTCTTCTTCTGTATTAAAAGCATGCACGATCACGCGAAGCCGCTCGGTACCTTTCGGCACTGTGGGCGACAGCACGGGGCGCACATCATAAGTATCTTGTTGCAGCGCAGCCGCCAGTTTTTTCAGGTGCTGGGGCTGTTGCAGGAAAACAGAAAGTATAACACTGTTCTCCGGGGTGCAGCGTATGCCGCTAAGTTTGTTCAGCTTCTGGTACAACAGGTGCGCCAGCTTTTTTGCCCGTTCCCTTTCTGGAGTAAGATTGGGCAGCAAAGTATAGGCACACTTCAGGGACACCAGCGCATGCGTTGGCAAACCTGTGGTATAAATAAAAGCGCGACTGTAGTTGATGAGAAAATCGCGCAAGACCTTTGGCCCCACAACGGCAGCTCCGTGGCAGCCCATGGCTTTGCCATAGGTTATAATCTGCGCAAACACCTGCTCCTGCAGCCCTAAAGCTACGGTCAGGCCTTCGCCTTTCTCACCATAAAGACCCACGGCATGGGCCTCGTCTACAATTAAAGCTATTGAATGCTCGTTACATAACTGAGCCAGTTCCTCTAAAGGGGCTTTGTCGCCATCCATAGAGTAAATCGATTCTACTACCACGTATACCTGCCCGGTAGCATGCTTTAGTTTATGCCTTAGATCCTCCACGCTGTTATGGCGGAAAGAATACGTTTTGGCAAAACTCAGGCGCAGACCGTCCTTCATGGAGGCATGACTTGCCTCGTCGTAAAACACGGTATCGCCACGCTGCGGCAGCGACGATAGCAAGCCCACATTAGCTGTATAGCCGGAGTTAAAAAGCAGTGCTGCCTCGCCTTTGTGGTAAGCAGCAATTATACTTTCCAGTTCCTCGAACAGCAGGTGGTTGCCCGACAGCAAACGGGAGCCTGTTGCCCCCAATGGCAGTGCTTTATACTTCTCCTCTTCCTTTTTAATGAGCGCACGTAACTCTTCTGAGCGAGCAAGGCCGAGGTAATCATTAGAGCAGAAGTCGATAAGGCCGGTGGTAGTTTTAAGCACACGCAGGTTCCCCTGCGCCGCCCGTTCCTCCAACTTCTGCTGCAATCTTTTATGGATTTCAGACATAAGACACAAGATTTTAGACTTGTTCAGATAATGTACAATCTATTTTATAATAGTCTTGTGTCCTGCGTCTTGTATCTTAAGTCTAAGAACAAACGTGCTGTACTTCTTCTTTAAAAGATTTGCGAGGCGTCAGGCCCAGCAGGTCGAACATGGCTTTGTCTGCGTCGAAATCCGGGTTAGGGGTTGTCAGCAGTTTTTCGCCTGTGAAGATGGAGTTTGCACCAGCCAGGAAGCAAAGTGCCTGATCTGTTACGCTCATGCGCTCGCGGCCAGCTGATAGACGCACCATCGTTTTTGGCATCAGGATACGAGCCGTTGCGATCATGCGCACCATTTCCCAAACTGTTACTAACGGCTGATTTTCCAATGGCGTACCTTTAACAGGAACCAGGGCATTAACCGGAACAGACTCCGGGTGCTGCACCATAGTAGACAGCGTATGCAACATGCCAATGCGGTCTTCGTCTGTCTCGCCCAAACCGATTATACCACCAGAACATACTGAAATACCAGCCTTGCGCACGTTATCTATTGTGTTCAGGCGGTCGTCGTAAGTACGGGTGGTGATGATGTTATTATAGTTCTCTTCTGAAGTATCAAGGTTGTGGTTATAGGCATACAGACCTGCTTCTTTCAGCTTCTCTGCCTGGTACTCGTTCACCATACCCAGGGTACAGCAAACTTCAAGGCCCATATCATTTACGCCTTTTACCATGTCCAGCACCTTGTCGAAGTCGCGGTTGTCGCGTACCTCGCGCCAGGCAGCACCCATACAGAAACGGGTAGAACCGCCATCTTTCGCACGCTGTGCCGCAGAAAGTACCTGCTCCTGGGTTAATAGCTTATGCACCTCCACATCGGTATGGAAGCGAGCCGCCTGCGGGCAATAAGCACAATCTTCAGGGCAGCCACCTGTTTTAACCGATAACAAAGTACATACCTGCACTTCGCCAGTAGCCTGGTGTTGCTTGTGCACATTGGCTGCTTCAACTATCAGCTCCAGTACGGGCTTGTAATAAATAGCTTTTATTTCTTCCGGCGTCCAGTCATTGCGGATGCCTTCATTCAGTCCGTTTTGCGTCATGGTACTCGTGTTTAGATTACGAAGGTAAATTGAAGATTTAGGAATTAAAAACAAAGAATTGGGTTGTTTTGGTGGATAATTTGTTAACTGCTTAAGCTGCTGATGTGTTTATGTGGAAAAATCGTTTGTGTTAATTTGTTGAGAAAGGAAAAGGCTGCAAACT
This sequence comes from uncultured Pontibacter sp., assembly GCA_966250805.1. Taxonomy (GTDB): domain Bacteria; phylum Bacteroidota; class Bacteroidia; order Cytophagales; family Hymenobacteraceae; genus Pontibacter. The sequence goes on from CBINIP010000017.1 coordinate 73,953, forward strand.
TAAATCCTGTGTTGCTTCTTTTGGCCAGATAATGCCATGTAAAATTTAACTGGATATACTGCTCTGCTTAAGTAGACAGAGCTATACTTGGAACTGCAAACAGATATAACAGGAGATGTTCAGGTAAGACGTTAACTAAACTTTTATTGGGTTCAATCAGAAAAGGTATACTTTATACTTTAAAAAGAGCTTTTATTTGTGCTAAATAAGTCCTGTTTCGTATTTAAATTATACTAATTTTTTTATTTTAGCTTTGTTTGGATATGGGAGAGGCAGTAATCAAGAGGAACGATGTTTATGGAAAGCTCAGAAAGGGTTGGGGGCTCCTGGCAGATGGAAATGTAAGTGATGCGTGGCAGTTATTAAATAACCGGATTTACTCAATTGCTGCCAAAAGAAAGATCTATTCAACAAGATATTGGTATGGCTTAAAGAGGTACCTGGTTGATGATTTTCAGAACCCTAAAGCAAAGATTAATATTACTGTTCGGCCTTTAGAAGAGCGGGATCTGGCATACCTATTAGACATAAGCGGCTTGACCGAAAAAGAGGCCAAGCAAATAAACTACCAGCGCAAACTCGTAGACAGTAACCTACAGACCTGCTATGTTGCAGTTACTGAAGATGATAAGCCGTGCTACATGCAGTGGCTCGTAGGCCCATCCGATAACGCCAAAATACTTACTACTTTTAAAGGACTATTCCCACAGTTAAGATCTAACGAGGCACTTTTAGAGGGGGCTTATATGCATCCTGCTTATCGTGGACTGGGAATAATGCCCGATGCTATGTGTCAGATTGCCGAAAAAGCTACTGATATCGGATCATCAGAAGTGATAACATTTGTTAAAATAGATAATATTCCTTCGCTGAAAGGCTGTAAAAGTTGTGGGTTTTCCCCTTATAGCTTGCTGAAAGAAACATGGCTGCTGAAAAGGAAGTATATTACAATGCCGCCTGTTCCCCCTAAACTTCTACAAGAATACAACATAGCAACGGCAAGCAAACCTAAAACAGCCTGAGAGCAGATAATTACTTTATAAAGCTGGATACCCGCTGATCAAAGCCCCGGCACGATAGTACCGGAGCTTTGACAGACGATTAATAATTGCTGTTACAGCGGATTGGTAGTTTTCTGGAAAGTAGGGGCAACCCTGTTGTTAGATGCCTGCTCATAAGCATAAGCTATACTTATCAGCTGAGGTTCTGTATAGGCACCACCGAAGAAAGATAAGCCAATCGGTAAGCCATATACCATGCCCATTGGTACGGTAATGTGCGGGTAACCTGAAATGGCTGCAGGTGTTGATAAACCATAGCCTGAAAAAGAGTCACCGTTTACAAGATCAATGCACCACGACGGGCCGTAGGTAGGGCCAGAAATAGCATCCAATTTGTTCTCCTTCATGATCGTGTTGATAGCATTGCGGGCAGTGGTCAGGTTCTTTTGCAGCGCATCTTTATACTCCTTGCTGTTCAGGTCGCCGAGCGCTTCAGATGTCTCCAGAATTTCCTGCTTAAAGTATGGCATGGCTTTATCAGCATTCTTCTTGTTGAATTCGATCACCTCTTTCAGTGATTTAACCGGAGCGTTATGCGAAGCCAGGTATTTGTTTACGCCATCTTTAAACTCATACTGCAGCACTTTAAATTCTGTGGCAGATAGCTCATTGATCTTGTTCATGATCTCCACTTCCACAATAGTAGCGCCTTTTGCTTTAAGTTGCTCCAGTGCTTTCTGCAACAGCTGGTCAATACCTTCGTGGCCTTTCAGGAAAGATTTTTCAATACCAATGCGTTTGCCTTGCAAGCCATTTGCATCTAAAAACTTAGTATAGTCGGGCTGTATTTTGCCGGTGCTTTCTTTTGTAACGGCATCTGCCGGATCAACACCAGTAAGTGCGCTTAAAAGTATGGCGGCATCGCGAACTGTGCGGGCCATTGGGCCGGCGGTGTCCTGAGTATGGGAGATAGGTATGATGCCCGAACGACTGAGCAAGCCTACCGTTGGTTTTATACCTACCAGACCATTTACCGAGGCAGGGCAAACAATAGAACCATCAGTTTCGGTGCCAATAGCTACAGCACAAAGGTTAGCTGACACAGCAACGCCTGAGCCAGAGCTTGAGCCACAAGGTGTACGGTCGAGTATGTATGGGTTTTTGTTCTGGCCGCCGCGACTGCTCCAACCACTGGCAGACCTTGTAGAGCGGAAATTGGCCCACTCGCTTAAGTTCGTTTTACCCAGCAACACCGCACCGGATTCGCGTAGGCGTGCAACTATAAAGGCATCTTTGGCAGCTTTGTTGCCAACCAGTGCCAGCGAACCTGCTGTGGTGTCCATTTTATCAGCAGTATCTATGTTGTCCTTTATCAGAACCGGAATACCGTGAAGCGGGCCACGTACTTTCCCTGCTTTTCGCTCAGCATCCATTGCCTCGGCTATATTTAGCGCATCGGGGTTTACTTCTATTACCGCATTTAGTTTAGGGCCATTTTTGTCAATGGCTTCGATGCGATCCAAGTATAGTTTGGTAATGGCACGTGAGGTATAATCGCCGCGCTCCATTTTCTGCTGCAGTTCGCCTATAGTTGCTTCGCTGAGTGCAAAGGCAGAGGGGGTGTTTTCAGTTGTTGCTTTTTCCTCGCTTTGTTCTGTAACTGTTGTGCCACAAGAGCTGAGAAAAAGTGTAGACAAGGACAAGCTGGCAAGTGAGCTGTTCTTCAAAAAGTTTCTTCTGTGCATAAGGTGAGATTTTACAGAGAAAGATAACTTTTTGGCAATAAAAACAAAAATCTGAAGGCCTGATTCGTTTGCCTGAAGTATAGCTTAACGCTTTAGCTTTTCCATATAAAGGGTTTTAGGAGCAGCGTTGGGCACCGACACAGTTGTTGTTTTATACCCATCTTTGTTTAGGGTAACATCCATACCCGGACAGCCCAGTATTTTAGTGGCTTCACTAACCAGCTTAAACTGCCCTTTTTCAGTTGTGAATTCGCCAAGGCTCGTATTGCCTTGTTCGTGCACATACACATCCCGGATCGGTTTATTCGTGTCTTTATCTAGCACAGTTCCAATTATCTGCTGCTCACAGTTACAGGAGGTTAATAGAAAAGCGATAGAAAGTATGGGTAATATATTTTTCATAGGGGCAACACAACTAGTGATAGTAAGAGAGCGAAGATAGTAATTTCCAGCTGTCAGGAGAAAAGAAGGGTGGGCAGTATAGAAATTAAAGTATAGCTGCTAGTTATACTTTGTTGCGCCTGAAGGCATAGACCAGTTCGTCCAGGAGTTCGTCGTTTTTGTAAAAAGTTTCTTTAAAGTGGGCTTCCAGTATAAACCCAGCTTTTTCGAGTGCTCTTTGTGAACCTATGTTGGTACCGAATGGTCTTGCAAAAATGCGGTTGATGTCCCAGTTCCTGAAACCATACTCTACCATTTGCTTTATAGCGTTTGTGATGATACCCTTGCCCCAGTATGGTTCTGCCAGCCAATAACCCATTTCTGCATTCTTGCACATAATATCTGCTAGGGGATGTATACCTATGCCGCCGGCTGCTTCGCCATTAACTTCTATTGCCAGGATGTTGTATGGTTGCTCTTTGGTAGCATGTGCTATAAACGCTTCTCCAGCCTCGCGGGTATAGGGGTGCGGAAACTGGTTCGTCATGTTTTTGGCAACCTGATAGTTGTCAGCATACTTCACCAGGCTATTCAGATCGGAGGTTTTCCAGGGTCGCAAGCTAAAATCCATGAATGAGTTTCTTTATGAAATATGAAACAGTTTAAGGTATGGCAGCGAAGTATAATTAACTGGAAAATCCTTAATAGGTTATCCTTTTAAGGTCCTGTTATTAAACCTTGAGCGAACCACGAAATGACCGTGCAGCATAGTAAGATTGTGCGCCGTTGTGATACACAAAGACTTTACCGTATCGGAAGTCGGCAAAAATGGCACCACCGAGTGCTCTGATATCAGAAGGTGTTTTCAGCCAGCTAGATGTTTTCATATCGAAATTGCCAAGCTTCTGTAATTCGCGGTATTGCTCTTCTGTTAAAATCTCAACGCCCATGTTTGCAGCCATATCTATAGCATTATTTTCCGGCCGATGTTCTTTTCTTGATTCCTGGGCTTCACGATCGTAGCAAACACTTCTGCGTCCTTTGGGGCTTTCGGCTGAGCAGTCGTAGAAAATGTACTCGCCAGTTGTTTCATCATAGCCAACTACATCCGGTTCTCCGCCGGTTCTTTCCATTTCATGCAACGACCAAAGTTTTTCAGCATTCGCTTCCAGCCTGGCTTGCAGTTTAGCCCACTCAAGTCCTTCGTGGCGCTGCATGTTTTTCTCGAATCGTGTTTTTAATAAGCTGAGTAGTTCTTCACGTTGTTCAGGTGTTAACTCCATTGTGGTTGCTTCGGATTTGGTTAGGATGTGTAATTGGTCATTTGTCATTTGTCATGTCGGGTGAAGTGGTCTACTTGTATAGGAGGTAACGGTTTGTATAGAAGGCAAACGAGGCGTAGCCGAAGTATGACTTATATGTCTTGATAGTAGTTTATATTTTTAAATTAGTTCAAGATACTTTGCACCGTTACAAAGAAAACAAACCCCATTTTGAATATGGCTATATTCTGGAAAGATGCCTGCACCATAACATCTGTCGCAGGTAGTTAATCTAAGTTTAATGGTCCTTTCCTCGTCTTGATATACTGGTAAATCCTGTTCTTTATGGATATTAAAATGACAGTCTTGGCAAACAGTAACAAAACATTCTGGTTCATATTCCCAAGGCAATTTGCCCTGTATGTAATATCTGTGATGAACATGAGGAATTATTGGTCGGTCTGTAAGTATACTGACTGGTATTGCACATTTAATAAAAGGTCCATCTATCTTACGATTTAGAATAGCCTCAAATTCTCTTTTTATTTCAGTTTCTCTAATTATATTTTTTCCCTTGTAAGCTTTTATTTCATCCTCAGACAATTTCCTATAATGTTTACCCTTTATAGATTCTGTCGCTTCATTATTACATATTTGACATTTGTTACAATCACGGCTAATTATATCTTTTCTTTTTGTTTGCCATTCCTGAGTTATCAAAAGTTCTTGATAAGTTATTTTATCTCCACTCTTTCTTTTAACTAATTGATTATAATTTATTTTAAAATCCATAACTTCTATTTACTACTAACTACTGTATAAACGAAACCCTATTCCGTTTATACCACCAAATCTAGTAGCTAAAAGGAATAAGACTTAAGTTTAATATAGCTAAAGCTATACATAAAATAAAAGCCCCTGCTTACTTCAGCAGGGGCTTTTGTTTTATGTAATTAACTACAACGTTATTTCACTTTTTCTTCCAGTACCTCACCATTGCGGTAGAGGCGGGTTTTCAGGATCTTGCCGTTCTCGTCGTGGTACTTCCAGGTGCCGGTTTCGCGGTTGTTTCGGAACTGGCCTAACACTTCTGTTTTGCCGCTTTCGAAGTACTGCTTGTAAGGCCCGAATCTTAGGCCGTCTTTATGGTTGGTTTCGGAGCGTAGTTTACCAGATGGGTAGTAAGCATAACTAAGGCCAACAATTTTGCCATCTTCATACTTATACTTCTCTTTTACCTGGCCGTTCTCGTGGTACGTCAATCGCTCGCCAACCAGTTTGTCAGCCGCATAGTTTTCAGAAACCTGTACTTTCTTGCCGGGCGCATCAAAGTATGTTTTCCAGTTGCCGTGCTTCTTTTTGTCTTTTAGTTGCTCCTCGGCCTGCACATTGCCAGATGGGTAATAGCGAGTGGTTTTGGTGTCTTCGCCGTTGCCGCTGCTGGTTATTTCTTCCTTAAGTTTTCCGTCTTCATAGAAGTACTGGCCGGTGCCGCTAACCTGCCCGTTGCGGTAGTTTATAATGCTGCGGGGCTTTCCGCTCTCATAGTATGATTTGGATGGGCCATGCATTTTACCGGCAGCAAAACTGCCTTCGGTGCTGAGCTTGCCACTGCGGTAATAGCTTTTAAAGCTGCCGTTCTTCTGGCCGGCTACGTTTACTACCTCAGTCTCAAGCTGACCGTTATCAAAATATGTTTTGTAGGAGCCTTCGAGCATGCCGTTGTTATAGTTGGCTTCGCTTTCAAGCTGGCCGTTGGCATAGTAGGTTTTGGCAGGACCATTCTGCTGGCTGTTCTTGTAGTAGATTTCAGATTTAACCTTGCCTGTTGGGTAATACTCCTTCACAAGTCCTTCCGGAAAGCCGTTTACAAAGCTGGTCTCTTTGCGTATGGTGCCGTCGGGGTAAAATGTTTTAAAAACGCTGCTTTGTTTGTCGTTCTCGTAGCTGCCTTCCTGCAACAGGCGACCATCGGGGTGGTAGGCTTTAAAAGGTCCCTGCTTTACATCCTGCTTATAGGTTACCTGTAGTTTTGGTTTGCCACTAGGGTAGAACTCAGTAAAAACACTGTCTTTTTTCCCGTCTACAAACTTGGCAAAAGCCTCACGCTCGCCGGTAGGGTAGTAGCGGTTGTAGTAGCCAACTATAGCAGAATCGGGGGTGATGAAGTATACTTCCTTAACCGATGTATGGGCTTCGTCGTGGTAGGTGGTTACTTTCTGGGTTTGCCCCAGGGCAATTATACTTACCAGCGAGAAGGTAAGCAGCAATGAAAATAATTTATACATAAGTATAGAATGCAATGCGTGAAGTATAAGTTTATACTTTCTTTTTAATGATCTCTTTCGCTACCAGTTTCATAAACGGGTCCGGGTCTTTTAAATAGCCTTTGGCAAACTCAGCTGCCTTGGTATGGTTTACTTTTTCCAAGCTCATTAAAGCCCTCCTGATAACATACTTTTCTTTGTCGCGGTTGATCAGGTTAACCAGTAATTTCTCCCGGTCTTCCACTTCTGTGTTGCCAAGCAATTCTGCAATCTGCCAACGTGCCTGCGGCTGATCTGAGAAAATAGCCTTTCTTACAAACCTGAGCTTAGATTCCAGCTTATCATCTACTTTCTGAAGTATAGTACCGGATTCATTGTCTATGGCTAAGGCGTAAACCAACTGCTGTGCCAGGTCGTGGTTAAACTCTTTATTCAGAAGTTCTATTACCTCGTCTGCAGCTTTATAGAGTTCTTCCCAACCCGGATATTCCATCTCCCACTCGCCTAAACCTCTTTCTTCGTTGTAGGTGGCAGGAGTCATCTTGGCCCAGTCCCAGAATTTAGCTAATTCAGTTTCTAACGACATTTGTTTCTTTAGTATAGATAAACACTAAAAGTATAGAAAACAGTTTAATGTGCAGGCATAGGTATAAAAAAGAAGCCTTACGGGTTAACGTAAGGCTTCCTGCAAAATGTATGCCTTGTGGCAAACTATAGTTTCTCGATTACGAGGGCAGAGGCGCCACCGCCACCATTACAGATACCGGTTACACCAATTTTACCACCTTTTTTATCAAGCACGTTGCATAGCGTAGTAACAATACGGGCACCAGATGCGCCTAGCGGGTGACCAAGCGATACAGCACCACCAAACACGTTTACGTTACCACCTTCCAGGCCAAGTTTCTGGTTGTTAGCCAGTGAAACCACTGAGAACGCTTCGTTTATTTCATAGAAATCTACTTCCTCAGGTGTTACACCTGCATTTTTAAGCGCCTTAGGTATAGCCAAAGCAGGTGAAGTCGTAAACCAGATCGGGTCCTGCTCAGCATCAGCAAAGCCACGGATTTTTGCGATTGGCTTCACGCCAAGTTCTTCTGCTCTCTCGCGGCTCATCAGTAATACAGCTGCAGCACCATCGTTCAGTGTAGAGGCGTTGGCAGCAGTTACTGTACCGGCTTTATCAAATACAGGCTTCAGGCCAGGTATTTTATCGAAGTTAACTTTTCTGAATTCTTCGTCCTCTGTAACCACAATCGGGTCTTTGCCACGCTGCGGAATTTCAACCGGAATAACTTCATCTTTAAGCAGACCAGCCTCGGCAGCAGCAGCTACTTTCTTGTATGAGTTTATAGCATACTCGTCCTGCATTTCGCGTGTGATCTTCATTTCGCGGGCAGTGTTCTCGGCAGCATTACCCATATGGAAGTCGTTGTAAACATCCCACAGGCCGTCTTTGATCAAGCCGTCAGTCATCTGGCCGTGGCCCATCTTCGCGCCGAAACGAGCTTTATCAAGGTAATAAGGTACGTTGCTCATGCTCTCCATACCACCAGCTACTACCACATCTTTGTGGCCCAGCATAATGGCCTGCGCTGCAAACATGATGGCTTTTGTACCCGAAGCACATACTTTATTTACAGTAGTACACTCTACATTATAGCCAAGTCCAGCTTTAACAGCAGCCTGTCGCGCAGGAGCCTGACCAACGTTTGCTGACAGTACGTTACCCATGATAACTTCCTGCACCAACTCTTTATCGATGCCGGCTCTTTCTACAGCTCCTTTGATAGCAGCCGCACCCAGGTCAGTAGCAGAAAGGCTGGACAAAGCGCCGCCAAAGCTGCCAATCGGTGTACGGACAGCCGAGATGATATATACTTCTTTCGTTTGCATTGAAATATGTTCTATTGATTTTATTGTGTGAAATTATCAGGATTTAGGTTCAAAACCAAACGTTTGTTAGGCAATATAGTGGCTGATGTTCAGCAATCTTTATAGTTGGTTATTTACCTCTTTGGGAGCCTTTTACCGATGCGCAGCCATTAATGTTGCTACATAAGCTTGTACTTAAGCTATGTTTTATGGTTGTATTTCTATAGAATTATGAAGCTCAGAATTTTTATAGTTAGATTAGAAGCAACTAATCAGCAACACTATAACAACCTAAACTATAAGTAAATTACCTCACTCAATGAAAAAACTTTTATTGTTGATGGCTCTCTGCGGCGCTGGCCTTAACCACAGCTTTGCGCAGCAGCAGAGAGGCAAAAAACCGCTCACGCACGATGTGTACGACAGCTGGAAAAACATAGAGGGCGATAAGATCTCTGACAACGGCAAGTACGTGCTCTTCAACGTGAACCCGCAGGAAGGCGATGGTGAACTGTACATCAAAAACTATGTGAACAATGCCATGGCAAAGTATAGCCGCGGCTATAAAGCACAATTCACCACCGACAGCCGCTATGCCGTTTTCCAGATAAAGCCGGAGTATAACAAGGTGCGCCAGCTTAAACTGAAGAAGAAAAAGGCCGATGATCTGCCGAAAGATTCGCTGGCTATACTTGCCCTGGATAACATGAAGGTGGTAAAGGTGCCGAATGTGAAGTCGTTTAAACTACCGAAAGAGGGCGGCAACTGGTTGGCTTACCAATTGGAGAAAGCTGCGCTTGCCAAGAAAGAAGCAACTGCAACAGACGAAACTAAGAAGTCTGAAACAGAAGCAAAGCCTGCTGCAAAATCATCAGCTAAAGGCAAAACCAAAAAATCGGAAGGAACTGAACTGGTACTGCGCAACCTGCAAACAGGGCAGGAGCACCGCTTCCCGCGCGTTGTAGACTATATCATTTCAGAAAAAGGCAACATGCTATACTTTGCAAAAGATGAGCTGGACTCGCTGCACAAAGCCGGTGTTTATGCCTTCAGTATAGCAGACCAGAAAGTAATGCCTATCGATTCCGGTAAGGTTACCTACAAAGGCCTGAGTGCCGACAAAGCAGGAGAACAATTTGCCTACGTAGCCACTATGGATACCGTAGGTGCCGACATCCGTTACTTTAACCTGAACTACTGGACAAAGAAAGAGAACAAAGCACGTGTGCTGGCCGATACTATAAGTAAAGGCATGCCTAAAGACTGGATGGTGAGCGAGCATGGCAACCTGAAGTTTTCTGAAGATGGCAAGCGCCTGTTCTTCGGTACGTTCCCGCGCCCAACCCGCTACGAAAAAGACACTACCAAACTGGAAGAAGAAAAAGTAAGCCTCGATATCTGGACTTACAAAGACCCGCTCATCCAGCCAATGCAGCTTAAGCAGCTCGACCGTACACTGAAGCGCTCGTTCCTGGCCATGTACGACTTCAAGGATAAGAAAATGCGCCAGCTGGCCACGCTTGAGGTGCCGGATGTTTTCCTGGATGCCAACAGCCAGAGCGATGTAGCACTGGGTGTGAGCGATGAGAAGTATAAAATGACCATTGGCTATGATACACCAACTAAGAAAGATGCTTTCCTGATCGACCTGAAAAAAGGCACGCGCAAGCAGATTTTAAGCGAGACGAGAGGAGAGCCGCGCCTATCACCGATGGGGCAGTATGTTTTCTGGTATGAGCCCCTGGACAGCAGCTGGCACTCACTTTCTACTAAAAACGGTGCTAAGCTAAACCTGACCAAAAAGACAAAAGTTGCTTTCTACGACGAAACCAACGATATGCCAATGCTGCCTTCGGAGTATGGCTTGGCAGGTTGGGTTGAGAAAGACAGTTACCTGCTGGTGTTTGATAAGCACGACATCTGGCAACTAGACCCGAGCGGCAAGAAAGCACCTGTAAACCTTACCGATGGATATGGCCGTGCCAACAACCTTCGCCTGCGCTACGAGCCGCTTGATGAGGAAGAGAAATTTATACCTGCAAACGCAGCTCTATACTTATCTGCTTTCAGCTACGCAGATAAAACCAATGGTTTCTTCCGCGATTACGTGAACAAAACTGCAAAGCCGGAAAAACTGGTGATGACGCCGCACTCTTACATCAGCCTGAAAAAAGCAAAGAACGATGGCAGAGTAACTTACCGCAAAGGCAACTTCCGAGAGTTTACTGATATCTACGTGGCTGACACAAACCTTGCCAAAGCTGAGAAGCTGAGCAACGCCAACCCGCAGATGAGCGAGTACCTGTGGGGTAATGTAGAGTTGGTAAACTGGAAATCTACGGACGGTGTGCCGCTGGAAGGTTTGCTGTTTAAGCCGGAGAACTTCGATCCGAAGAAAAAGTACCCGATGCTGGTATACTTCTACGAGCGTTCTTCTGATGGCTTGTACAGTTATCGTGCACCAGCTCCGAGTGCCTCTACCATCAACATCCCATACTTTGTAAGCAACGATTACCTGGTGTTTGTACCGGATATTGTATACACAAACGGTTACCCAGGCGAGAGTGCCATGGACTGCATTATACCAGGTGTGCAGAGTTTGGTAGCACAAGGTTTTGTAGATGAAACGAACATGGCGCTGCAAGGCCAGAGCTGGGGTGGTTACCAGATCGCTTACATGGTTACCCGCACCAATATGTTTAAAGCTGCCATGGCCGGTGCGCCGGTGTCTAACATGACAAGTGCATATGGTGGAATCCGTTGGGGTACAGGTCTGAGCCGTCAGTTCCAGTACGAGCGCACACAAAGCCGTATTGGTGGCACGCTGTGGGAAAAACCGATGCAGTTTATTGAGAACTCTCCGCTGTTCTTTGCAGATCGCGTTCAGACACCGCTTCTGATCATGCACAACGACCAGGACGGTGCTGTGCCTTGGTACCAGGGCATTGAGTACTTTATGGCCCTGCGCCGCCTGAACAAGCCGGTTTGGATGCTGGTTTACAACGGAGAAGATCACAACCTGGTACAGCGTAAAAACCGCAAAGACCTTTCGGTGCGCTTATCGCAGTTTTTCGATTATTACCTGAAAGGCAAACCAATGCCAGTATGGATGAAGAAAGGCGTGCCAACAGCCGTTAAAGGAAAAGAGTATGGCTTTGAACTAGTAGAACCGGAAGTTGCCGGCGAAGCCACAGAATAGTTTATACTTAAGCATATCAACAGAAAGGGAGCAGGTTTATACTTGCTCCCTTTTTTGTTCACTTACTTGTATAAAACATACCTTAACTAATCTTTTATTTAAAATTTTATAGATAATAAGGTTTGTGATAACTTCGGAAATCTATTATTTATCCCACTCAATAAGCTATGGAAAATACTGCTCTGATCGATTCTGGTCTTGTTGTGCTTGCTATACTTAGCGGCTGGTTCGTATCTGGTTTTCTTTATCGCACGCGTGAAACAGCTGTGAAAAGATTGCCACTATTTGTAATGAGTTTTGCCGGGTTTTGGTGCTTACTTAACTGGATAGCCCACACAATTGCAGTGCTTATAGTTAATATTAAATCAATGCTGGTGGGCACGTTTGTGTACTCCTTTTACTTTTATTCGCTGCTGTTGATGGGAGTAGGATTTATACTTTTAAGTATTGCGCAGCTAGCTAAAATCAAGCATTTGAGCCGTGGGTACAAATCTAGGACAACGCTGAAACAGGTTAGTTGGCTGATCATTGCATTAAGCCTGCCTATTTTCCCGCTTAACCCTATAGGTCTGCTTCCTGTAATTTCGTCCATAGCGATACTAACTACAGTAGCTGTTACCAATAAGCAATGGGTTAAAATGAAAGATTCTCCAGCAGAAGAAGTTGTAATAGCTACTGCTACAACCTAAAATTCAGAGACTCTCTAACTTTCCTGATACCCTGCAAGGCTGCTAAGCGGTTGGCTGGTTTTCATAAACTGACCGGTGCCAAAAGCTACTTCTTTGCCTTTGTCGTTGTAAAGGGTGGCTTCGGCTATAAATAAGTTTTTAGCTTTGGAGCGCACTGTGCCAACAGCTTTTAATGTACCGCCAGTAACCGGCCTGAGCAGGTTTATCTGAAAAGAAGAGGTAACTATAAATACATCGCGCACCTGCGATGCCACAGCAAAATAGGCCGCATCATCCAGAAGTTTAAAATATACAGCACCGTGTATGGCATTGGCTCCGTGGTTATACTTGCTATCAGCAGGCAAGGTAATTTCGGCGCGACTGTCACTTACTTTTATCACGCTGCTACTAAAGAATTGCTGAATGTTAGCCTGATGGTATAAATGCTCAAGCCGCTGGTAATGCTCTTCTGATCCCATAGTTACTTTCTCGTTAAATAATGTGTAAGTATAGGAAATGATCTGGTTTTGTTCTGAAATTTATACTTTCGCGTTTTGCTACAAAACCACAAAACTATGAGCTACAAGTATGGGCCAGGCATCAATCACCTGGAATTCTGGGTTAAAGACCTGGAGGAATCACTTAAGTTTTACAGCCGCCTTTTCCCGATGATTGGTTGGTACGAGCTGACACGCACCTCCTATAGTTGTGGCAACCACGAGGTATACTTTAAAGAAATGCCGGTAGCTTTTCATGATAGCCTGGGCGTGCGTCATATCTGTTTTCATGCAACAAGCCGCGACGTTGTAGACCAAGTAGGGGAGTGGCTGAACAGCATAAATGCTGATGTGATTCGTGGCCCGCAGGAAATGCCCCATTACGATGCCACATATTATACCGTAGATTTCCGGGACCCCAATGGCTTTGTGCTGGAAGTGGCTCACAACCCCGATATTAAACTATAAAACAGAAGCCCCGGCTGTTAAAACCGGGACTTCTGTTTTTATCTGATTATCCTTCAGAAGAACCTGAGATGATAAAGTGTTAGTTCAAAGATAGCACTTTGGCTGCCATGCGTGCTTTTACACTTTCTGTACAAATGCCGGCTGCCTCCATTTTCTTCACAGCATCTTCCTCGATCAAGTCTCTGAAAAGCTCCAGGCACGAGTCAAAGCCCGTATGCTTGCCCATCAGGAACACGAATTCCTGCTCTATTTCCAGCCATGTAGAAATATCGGCGTGGTTATGCTGAATCTGTACTTCCAGTTTATCTAGGGCGTTGGCTACCTTGGCTTCGTAGGTCTGTTTCTCCTCGAATTCGTACCATAGCTCGTAAATATGCTGGCCAATGGCGCAGCCAAGCTGAGAGCGCAAGCTTTCTATGGCCTGTACTTCCTTTTCCTGTTTCAGCGCTTTTATATCATCGCTGGTAATATTAAAGGCTGGTATGTCGCCCGCTTCTGCCTCTACAAGGTCATGCACGATCACCATTTTCAGCATGCGGGTAGTATCAATTTCCTGGTCCAGGTATGGCTCCAGCAATACGCCCATCAGGGCCATGCGCCAGGTATGTTCTGCAACACTTTCCTGCCTGCCACTCGACAGCCAGCTGTGTCTTAATTCAAATTTTAATTTTTCTGCAAGTGCCAATACATCAAGCACTTTACGTAACTCATTTTTCATAATTCTATAAGATGGAGTAGGTTCGCGAAGCGGAGCGCAAAGGTATCATTATTGTTCTGTATTTGTAAGTAATTCAAAGTATAAAATGTAAGTGCGAACTATAAGTCCTCCGGAATCTGGTACTCCTGCTCAATTACTTGAGTGCGGCCACAGCCAGCGATCGCAGCTCTTTTACCCTGTCTTCAAAGTAAGCTTCTTCCTTGCCTTCGCCAACCAAAGCCACTTCACTAAATAGCTGCATCAGCTCCTCGCTGTGCGTCGATTTACCACCTTTGCGGATGTCGATATAAGTAAAGCGGGTCCAGATAACAGATTTTATAGTGCCGGTTTCTGTGTCAACCAACTGGCCTTCCATCATCAGGTCGGTATCGGTGAACCAGCGCAGCATAGTTTTTATAGTTACTGTTTCCATAAACTTTACCTCGCGCAGGTATGCTATCTGGTTAGATGTAACCACCCATGCTTTGCCTGTTGTTTTGGCCATGGCATAGATGTCCAGGTTATAGTTGTCGCGCAGTTGGTCTTCGCGTGCGTTCAGGTAATAATCAATGTAGCGGCCATTGTTCAGGTGCCCGAAAGGGTCGCAATCTTCAAAGCGGACCAGCGCTTTGCTTTCCAGTACTTTTTCTTTTAGTGTTTCCATTATTTTATAGTTAAAAGACCAATCGGTTTATTTTAGGCTAAAAATTTTTAAATGCGTTCCTGTTCTATCAGCTGATGTAGTTGGTCCAGCACCGTATTCAGATACTTCGGATCGCCGTACGCCCCTGATACCATAAGTCCTCCTTCAATCATACTTACCATTAAGATAGCAAAGCGTTCCGGGTTGAATGTTGCTTTAAACTCGCCTGCTGCAATGCCCTGTTTAACTATACCTGCAATAGATTTATGCAGCTTGTTCAGCACTTTTACCACACTGGCCCGAAGCAGCGGGTTAGTATCATCGGCTTCTACGGATGTGTTTAAAACAGGGCAGCCGCCCTTAATTGGAGGGGACACAAAGTATAATCTATAAAAATTGAGCAGAGCATTAAGCTTGTCTGTAGCGGAACTATGTGCAGAAACTTTCTCTCCCAGAAGCCTGATTACCTGACCCGAAGCATGCTCAAAAGCTTCTATCGCAATTTCTTCTTTACTCTGGAAATGCCCGTAGATGCCGCCTTTGGTTAAACCTGTTGCCAGCATGATATCCTGCATAGAGGTGCCTGCAAATCCTTTTGTATTAAAAAGATGTGCCGATCTCTCAACTATCAGCTGGCGGGTCCGTTCTGCTTTGCTTGTAATCTCCATAGTATATCTTTACTCAAAATAAACCAATTGGTTTGTTTTATGCAAGTATGAATTTCATGATGGCAGTGAATAGAAAATAAAGGAAAGTTGTAGCTGTTGCATTACCGCACCCTGTTCAGGGTTTATACTTGCTTTGCCAGCGCAGGCTTACCAGTCCGGTTTAGACGGGTCGGGTTTGGTTGTGGATTTTTTAGGCAACTGCTGGATGTACTGAAGCTCTGCACTGCGCATGGCATCTAACAGCATTTTTGCCTTCTCCGGACTGATGTTCATTTGCTGCAAACGGCTGCGCTGCGTACGTGCGTGTTCATCCTTCTCGCTGATGTTTTCAGAGGTACTGCGAAGATTTTGTTTCGGATCAGGTTCGCTGTTCTGGTTCAGGCCTTTCGTGCCGCCTTCATCTCTGCCGGTTTTCTGTTCACGCTCCTGGTTGCCCTGATCCGGTTTGTTGGTGCTGTTATTATTATCTTCATTACCCTGTGGCGAATTCTTTTCTGACGTGCCTTTGTCAGTCTCCTCATCCTGACCGGTCTCTACCTCGTCTTCCTGGTCGCCCTGGTTATCGGGGTTCTTCTTAGGTTGGGGCTCCTGTTCCCCGGTTGGTGGTTGCAGGGTATCAATAGGTTGCTGATCATGCGGACCCGGAAGCTCATCTGGTTGCTCTTCGTCTTCCGCTTTTTCAGGATGCAGTTCCAAGTATTTTTTCAGTAGCTCATAGTTGTAGCGTGCCTCTTCGTTTCCAGGTTCAGCTATCAAGGCATTTTTGAACAGAGAGAGAGCCTGTTTATACTTCTTTTTAGTAGCGCTAATGTGGCCCAATTGCAAATGAGCAATGGCGCGCATGTGTTCCGATGGGTTATCGGCCAGCAGGCGGTAATATTGCTGGGCCTGATCGAGCAGGCCTGCCTCGAAGCAAGTATGGGCAAGGTTCAGTCGTACCTGGTCGTCCTGTAGTTCCAGGTTGTTGAGGAGGTATTCGTAAGCTGTAATAGCTTTTGCATACTCTTTTTGTTGGTATGCAGCAGCGCCATCCTGGGCATATTGATTAACCTTCGTGATCGTTTTTATACCTCCGGTAAGCAGGCTAACCAGGAAAATAAGTAGGAGAGAAGGCTTCATATCCGGATGATCTTTATAGTTAATAATACATCCAGCACGATCAGGAACAGCGCCATTGCAAGCGGGTAAATATACTTGTTGGCGGTTACATCTACGGTTTTGCTTTCGCGCAACTCGCCTTCAATGTTATTAATAGCGCTGATAAGTTTGCTAACTTCGCTCACCCGCTCATTTACCTCAAAATACTGCCCCTCGGTAAGCTCAGCCAATTGGGTAAGTCCGTCGGGGTTTAGCTGAGTTATAATGGTTTTACCTTCCTGATCTTGTTTGTAGCCACGGCCTTCGGGAATCCTGCTGCCTTCAGTGGTGCCTATACCTAGCGTAAATACCCGTATGTTTTGCTCGCGCAACTGCTCAGCCAGTTGTTCCTGTTCTTCTCCGAAATCTTCCCCATCACTGATCAGAACCAGTATACGTGCCTTCTGCTCTTCGGCCTGTAAAACAGACTGCTGCTGCTTAAACTTATCGAGCACGAGTTGCAGAACAGGTGTATAACTGGTGCCGGAACTCGGCATCAGGCCTGTATTTAAAGTCTGAGTATAAAGTTGCAGAGCGTTCTGGTCGTAGGTGAGTGGGCTCTGAATAAAGGCCTCATCAGAGAATATTATAAGCCCGATACGGTCAGAGTTAAAGCGGTTGATTAGGCGCAGTATTTCGTTTTTGGCTTTGTTCAGTCGCGACGGCTGCACATCAGTAGCATCCATAGATCCTGAAAGATCTACTGCAATGTACAGGTCCTTTCCTATAGTTTTGATCTCCTTTTTCATGGCACCGAAAGAGGGGCCAAGTATAGAAATGATCAGGAGAGCAACATAAATATGGCGCAGCACAAATTTTACCCAGATGGCATGGGGGCGTTGCTTGAAAAAGCTAGCAACCCTGCGTACCCGCAGCAAATACCCGAAGTATAGCACCACAAACAGGGCGCCGAAAAGTATCTCGAGCAGGGTTAGGGTCTGGTACCAATTCATGTGTTAGAGTAACGGGTGCCTGACTAAAAATTGCACCACCTAAAAGCAAATATACTAAAGCAGCCTGTACTTTGGCAGGTAAATCTTTCGGCTTATACTTTGAGAGGGGGTAAAAACGAACTGTCAAAACTATAATGTTATGCCGGTGGCTACAGATTTTATACTTCTGGTAAAATTTTTTCAAAAAATTACAATGCAGCAAACTTAATATTATCAATTACTTATGTTTTGCTGAAAGATTAAAACTGTTTTTTTAAGAAGTAAAATGAGGTAAATTATTAGAGTAGCTATTGTGCGTTCTGATAGAATGTCGTATGTTTGCATCATCTTTAGCAGGAAGATACCCGGAGAGATGGGTGAGTGGCTGAAACCAGCAGTTTGCTAAACTGCCGTACTGGAAACGGTACCGGGGGTTCGAATCCCCCTCTCTCCGCAAGCGAAAAATTTTTAAATTAAATTTTGACTATTTAAAATCTTCGCTTACTTTTGCATCGCAATCAACGGCAGGGCCACTTGAAAGAGTGAAAATGAAGTTGAAAGCAAATAGTTCGGGGTGTAGCGTAGCCCGGTATCGCGCCACATTTGGGATGTGGAGGTCGTAGGTTCGAATCCTGCCACCCCGACTAAAAATTTCGGAAGCAATTCCGAAATTTTTCATTTAAGGGATACGGTAACTAACCGTAGCAATGGTCTCGTAGCTCAGCTGGATAGAGCAACTGCCTTCTAAGCAGTAGGTCTTTGGTTCGAATCCAAACGGGATCACTTGAAAATCAAGCACTTATAGGGTAAAACTTGTAAGTGCTTTTTTTATGTGCACACAATTTGCACACAGCCTATCTAAATAAATAACTTGCCAACTGTTTCTCGCTTTTATTACAGTTTAACTAATATGAAAGAATGGATTTAGAAGTTTTTATTCCGTTTGTTCTACTGGCCATCGGATTTCTTTTGAAACTTTTTATTGGCAGAAGTTGGGACACTGCTACTGCTCTTCAATCAATGTGTGAACTTCCTGTTGATATTGTTTTGCTAGCATTATCCTTTGTGGTTGCGTTCACCATTTCCAAAGTAAATGATCAGTCACTAGGTTTATCTTACTGTCTGCTCGGTATCTTAGTGACCATAATTATTGTCTCTTTGTGGCGATTTTCTCTAAACTTGTTCATGAAGAAGAATCAATTTTGGATATTGCTTTTTTCTCTAAATTTCTTTGTAGCGAGCTATAGCATCCGTGAATCTATCAAACTTATTTATGGCACTCAAACCATAATCAATTCATCAGATAAGTCTACACAAATTACCACAGAACTAAAGTAATGGAACAAAGTACCTTGGAAATATTTTTGATTGCTATCATAAGCTTAGTGGTTACACTATTTGTAGCTTTTCTTTATTCAAAAATGAAGAAAAGTCAATATGACTATGATGCTAACAAAGCAATTTTAGAGAGCATCAGAAATTCTGTAGAGCTACAGATGTATAATTTAAATGATAGACTTGTTCAAACAGAAGAACGGTGGAAAGATGTAAACCATCTTCTGCTTCGAAACGAATACCTTGAAAATAAAAACCCACTATCTAATAGTAGTACAACCTATTACTCTGAGTTTTTGAAAGCAAATGGGATTGTAGAAAATGATCTTATAGTAGATAGCCGGTTAATTTTTGTGCTTACGCCTTTCAATGATCGATATCGTGAAGATTACAATGTCATAAGAGAGGCTTGCACAAACGCTGGCTATAAATGTGTTAGAGGTGACGAGAAATTCTTTACAGGAGATATATTCCCTGAGATGTTAAAATTAATAGTTAAGGCACGGTTAATCATTGCCAATTTAAACGGCAGAAACCCTAACGTACTTTACGAGTTAGGAATTGCTCAAGCTTTGGATAAACCTGTGATTTTGATTGCAAAGGAACCTGAAAAACTACCTGTTGATATAAAATCAAAACGTTTCCTTATATATTCAGATTACAATAACTTACAAGAGATGATTAGAAGGGAAGTAACTAATCTTTCAATATTAAAATGAGTAGGCTTCAAATTATTGAACAAGCGTTATCCTCTATAAATCCAGCTGTATTTCAAGAGCTTTGTGACAGTTTTCTTGTTTTACGGAGTAACAACTATGCTGCTTTTTCTAGAACAGGAAGCCAGAGTGGTAAACAAAAAACGATAAAAGGAACACCCGATACATTTTTATTACTCCCGAATGGGAAGTTCATATTTGTAGAATATTCGACTAATACTACTGCTGGAGTTCAAAAGCTTATTGAGGATGTAAAGAAATGTATTAATCCAACAAAGACAGGAATCCCATTAAAACAAATAGCAGAAATAATTATATGCATAAACTTTAACTTGAATACAAGTGAAGTCAATGCAATAAAGAGCTTATTAGCTAATACAAGAATAGCCTTAACTATATACACGCTTGATGCCCTCGCTATTGAGCTTCATTTAAATCATCGCGACTTATCTCACGAGTATCTAGGTCTTCCCATTGATACTGGACAGATTGTTTCAGTAGAGAAATTCTTATTTGAGTATAACAAAGCATCAAGAGGTATTTCAACACCTCTTGATAATACATTTGTACATCGTGAAGTAGAGCTAGAAGAGTTTAAACAATCAATTCAAAGCCACAACTTTACAATTCTTACTGGCGCCCCTGGAGTAGGAAAATCTAAATTGGCACTTGAAGGCATTAAGAGCTTCCTAAAGGATAATTCGAATTTCGAAGCATACTGTGTAAGTTATAAAAACTACACATTACTAGATGATCTGTATCAATATTTTGATCAAGAGAAGGACTATCTACTTTTCGTTGATGATGCAAATCGTATAGATGCTTTCAGCCAGATTGTAGGCTTTTACAAATCATTTAGTAAAGGTACACTTAAGGTTATAATTACTGTTAGAGATTATGCTTATCAAGATATACAAATTCTTTGTAACGAGTTCTCTCCAAAAAGAATTGATCTAACAAAGCTTTCTGATGAACAGATTGTAGATATAATCAAGGCAGAACCGTTTGCAATACTTAATCAAAAATATCATAATGAAGTCGTGCGAATTGCTGATGGCAATCCCCGTCTTGCAATTATGGCTGCATCGCTTGCCAAAGCAAAGCAAGATATTTATGCATTGGCTGATGTAAGTAGTTTGTTCGAGAACTACTTCTCCACATTTGTCAAAGATGATGGCGAATTTGCAAAACCAATTAACATTAAATGCCTCGGCCTCATTGCGTTCTTTTACACTTTACCTTATAAAGACCGGGAACTAACCACATCCATTCTTAGAAAATTTGAAATAGAATATTCCGACTTTATTGCATCAATAGACAAGTTAGAAAAGCTGGAATTAGTTGAAATACAGTTTGAGCACGTAAAAATTCCTGAGCAGAACCTATCTAACTACTTTTTCTATAGGTCTTTTGTAAAGGACAGTTTACTTTCTTTTCAAGTACTCTTGCAAACCTATTTTAACTCTAATACTAGTCGTTTTAAAGACTGTATAATTCCTGCCAACAATACATTTGGACCGAGGAATGTTATGGACAAAATACGACCAGCACTAAAGAGCTATTGGAAAACTATTGAATTAGAAGAGGACATAGCTTTTAAGTTTTTGTCAACCTTCTGGTATTACTTGCAAGAGGAAACACTCAATTTCATTTATAATTATGTTGAATCACTTCCACTAGCTGCTTGTTCGACTTTTGATAGTAATTATGATGAAAATAACTTTAGTTACAAAAGGAATGATATAATTGAACTCTTAGGACACTTTTTGAGATTTCACGAAAGATTAAAAGATGTTATTGACTTAGCTTTTGAGTTTGTTAAAAAAAAACCCAAATACTTAGGAGAACTTTTAAACAAAATTAAGCAGGAACTTACATTTGATCAGGAGGATGAATACTTAGATTTTGAACGGCAACATGTCTTATTACAGAACCTATCAGATGGGTTGAAAAACAATGATACCCTTTACAGTAGTGCCTTTTATGAGCTAGCTAAAACCTATCTTGGATTTACATTCGAGCATACTAAAGCGGGAAGAAAAAACTCAATCTATTGGTACCATTATACCATCCCAAATGTAGATTCGGTTCGCCTGTTTCGAAAAAGAATGTGGAGTGTAATTATGCAAAGTTTCGATAGCTACCCTTCTGATTCACTTAACTTACTGGAAAAATATACAAGTATAGGGCCTAGAGTTAATAAAGAGCTAATAAAATTCGATATCCCTTTTTTGATTAATATTATTAATACCCATTTAAAAGTGGAAGTATTTGAGCATTGTAATTATGTTCAAAACTTCATAAGATGGTGTAAGCAACACGAAGTTTCACATCCTTTATTTTCTTCTCTAACTCAGAAATATACAAATGAAATGTATGAGACATTCCTCAAGATTGACTGGGATAGATTTAGAGATAAAGAAGAATACGAATTTGATGATTATAGAGAGTATGAAAAGCTCAAGGAA